>NZ_MDKE01000033.1 GCF_001870485.1 Oceanisphaera psychrotolerans
GAACACGTACCCAGTCAGAAAGAAAAATGCCGTTCACCTTAAGTGAACGGCATTAGGGAATCATCCCGGCTTTTTCTATTTACCCATTAACCTGTCAGGCTGGGGCTGAAGTTTTACTCGGCCTTGTCGGCCGGTGCGGCTTCTGCCCTGGCTTCTTCGGCCGGTGCTGCTTCGGTCTTCTTGGCTTCTTCTACCTTGGTTTCCTCGACAGCAGGTGCTTCGGTGGTTTCTGTCGGCTCTTTCGCTTCCTTGATGGACAGACGAATTCGACCCTGACGATCCACTTCCAGTACCTTGACCTTGACGGTGTCACCCACGGTCAGGTGATCGGACACGTTCTTGACCCGCTCTTCGGTGATCTGGGAGATGTGCACCAGACCATCTTTACCGGGCAGAATGTTGACGAAGGCACCGAAATCGGCCAGACGCACGACCTGACCGTCGTAGATGGTGCCGCTTTCCACTTCTGCGGTCAGCTGCTCGATACGACGAATGGCCAGTTTGGCGGCTTCACCGTCCACGGCGGCAATTTTAACGGTACCGTCATCATCCAGTTCGATGGTGGTGCCGGTTTCTTCGGTCAGGGCACGGATGGTGGCGCCGCCTTTACCGATCACATCACGGATCTTCTCCGGGTTGATCTTGATGATATGAATGCGCGGAGCGAAATCGGAGATCTCGGCACGCGGGGCCTGCATCGCTTCATCCATCACTTTCAGGATGTGCAGACGGGCGTTACGCGCCTGCTTCAGCGCCACTTCCATGATTTCACGGGTGATGCCTTCGATCTTGATGTCCATCTGCAGTGCGGTCACACCCTGGGTGGTACCGGCTACCTTGAAGTCCATGTCGCCCAGGTGATCTTCGTCACCCAGGATATCGGACAGCACGACAAAGCCTTCTTCTTCTTTCACCAGACCCATGGCGATACCGGCTACGGAAGCTTGATCGGCACGCCCGCATCCATCAGCGCCAGCGAAGTACCACACACCGAGGCCATGGAGGAAGAACCGTTGGACTCGGTGATTTCGGATACCACACGTACAGTGTACGGGAACACATCGGCACTCGGCATCACGGCAGCAACGCCGCGCTTGGCCAGACGGCCGTGACCGATTTCACGACGCTTGGGGCTGCCGACCATACCGGTTTCACCCACACAGTAAGGAGGAAAGTTGTAGTGCAGCATGAAGCGGTTGGTCCGGGCGCCGGTCAGCTCGTCGATCAGCTGGGCATCACGCTCGGTGCCCAGGGTGGCGGCAACCAGAGCCTGGGTTTCGCCACGGGTGAACAGGGCGGAACCATGGGTACGGGGCAGCAGACCGGTGGCCACGTTCAGGGCACGGATCATGTCCGGTTCACGACCATCGATACGGGGTTCGCCGCGGACGACGCGGCCACGCACGATGTGCTTCTCCAGCTTGCCCAGCTGTTCTTGCACTTCCTTGATGCTCTGCTCGGGGCTCTCGGTCAGAATGGTTTCCAGCACCCTGGTCTTGATGGCGCCGATGGCATCACGACGGGCGGTCTTGTCGGTGATGCGATAGGCTTCGCCCAGCTCGGCGGTGGCCAGCTCGGCAACCCTGGCTTTCAGGCCTTCATTCTCGGCCTTAGGCTGCCAGTCCCAGGGCTGGGTGCCCACTTCGGCGGCGAATTCGTTGATGGCCTGAACGGCGGTGTTCAACTGCTCGTGACCGTAAACCACGGCGCCCAGCATGACCTCTTCGGGCAGAATGTTGGCTTCGGACTCCACCATCAGTACGGCATTGGCAGTACCGGCAACCACCAGATCCAGCTCGCTGTTCTCCAGCTCGCTGATGGTCGGGTTCAGCACATATTCGCCATTCATGTAACCGACGCGAGCGGCACCGATGGGACCGGCAAACGGAATACCGGAAATGGCCAGAGCAGCAGAGGTGCCCAGCATGGCGATGATGTCCGGCGCGATATCGGGATTGGCCGATACCACGGTGGCGATCACCTGTACTTCGTTTTTGAACCCTTCGGGAAACAGCGGACGGATCGGACGGTCAATCAGTCGCGAGGTCAGCGTTTCGCCTTCCGTCGGGCGGCCTTCGCGCTTGAAGAAACTGCCCGGGATGCGGCCGGCAGCGTAGGTACGCTCCTGGTAGTTAACGGTCAGCGGAAAAAAGTCTTTGCTTTCATCGGCTTCACGCTTGCCAACGACGGTCACCAGAACGGCGGTATCATCGATGCTGGCCATGACGGCGCCGCTCGCCTGACGCGCCATCACACCGGTTTCGAGGGTAACGGTATGCTGACCGTACTGGAAGGTTTTCACGATAGGATTCACGTTGTAGATTCCTTAATATGTTTGGTCTCTTAATTTACCGGCACAGTATACTTGATTCCCGTTTAAAGGACAGAATCGCAAGGGAAAAACAGGCGGGCAGGTGGGGAGTGAAGTGCCGGGATGAGGCGAGAAACACCTGATTCACGGCGCGGTTTTACTCCTGACACCTCAGGCCTTACCCCTAACCTTGAACAACAGTGGCAACAAAAAAGGGGCCGAAGCCCCTTTTTCTTGAACCGGATGGTCGATTAACGACGCAGGCCCAGTTTTTCGATCAGTGAGCGGTAACGCTCAACGTCTTTACGCTTCAGGTAGTCCAGCAGGCTACGACGCTGGGATACCATGCGCAGCAGGCCACGACGGCTGTGGTGGTCGTGGATGTGCTGCTTGAAGTGACCTTGCAGGTGGTTGATCTGGGCGCTCAGCAGGGCTACCTGAACTTCAGGTGAACCGGTGTCGCCTTCGCCACGAGCAAAGTCAGCAACGATTTGGGCTTTGGTTTCAGCATTTAGTGACATCTTGTTACTCCAAAGAGATGAATGTTTATTCCAGCCGATCACTAATTCAGCCGGAAAGCGAGCTGCGCATTCTACCAGTTAAGCCGGTGTTGGCAACCAGAAAATGTCGTCGCTGAAATCAGGCCCTGCCGGGCCTGATTTCAGCCGGAGATCGTCTCCGTTCAGCGTACCAGACGCTTGGGCGCGACCTTGCCATCGTCGTCGATCTCACCGACACCGATAAACTGGTGTTCTTCACCCATGGTCATGCGTACAAAACCGTCGAGTGGCGCACCGGAAACCTGTACCGCCTGGCCCTGATTGATATAACCGGCCACCAGTTCGGACATGTTCACTTCCGGCAGGCTGGCCACGGCGGTATCCATCGGCAACAGCAGCGGATCCAGCTCCAGCCGGGGGGCAATGTCCTGCGCCCGGCAGTTTTCGAGGATGCACTGCAACTGCTCCAGGGTCAGCATGCGATCGGTCGGATAGCCCGCCACTGCCAGCCGGCGCAGCACGGTAACATGGGCGCCGCAGCCCAGCACTTCACCCAGATCATCGACGATGGTCCGGATATAGGTACCCTTGCTGCAATGTACTTCCAGCTCCACTTCATCACCTTCAAAGCGGATCAGGGTCAGCTCATAGACGGTGATGGGACGGGATTCCCGCGGTACTTCGATACCCTCACGGGCGTACTGGTACAGCGGTTTGCCCTGATACTTGAGCGCCGAGTACATGGACGGGATCTGCTCACTCTGGCCACGAAAACGATCCAGCGCCTCGATCAGATCGCCCGGAGCCACATTGACCGGCCGGATCTCGACCACTTCTCCATCCGCATCACTGGTATCGGTGCGCTCGCCCAGCTTGGCAACCACCCGATAGCGCTTGTCCGCATCCAGCAGGAACTGGGAAAACTTGGTTGCCTCGCCCAGGCAGATCGGCAGCATGCCGGTGGCCAGCGGATCCAGGGCACCGGTATGGCCGGCCTTGGCGGCGGCATAAATACGCTTGACCTGCTGCAGGGCATCGTTGGAGGTAATACCGGCAGGTTTATCCAACAACAGGATGCCGTCTACCTCACGGCCACGAAATCGACGCTGACGGCCCATGCTCAGTCCTTCTTCTCTTGGTCTTGGTCTTGTTCGTTCTCATCCCGGTCAGATTCCTGCATCCGGCGCTTGTCTTCGGCAATGGTGCTCGACACCAGGGTGGAAATCCGCATACCCTCGACCAGGCTCTGATCGTAGGAGAAACGCAGTTCCGGGGTCACCCGCAGTCGCATCGCCTTGCCCACCAGGCTGCGGATAAATCCGCTGGCATCTTTCAATACTTTCATGCCCTGTTCGATTTTTTCCGGATCATTTTCCAGGAAGGTAACGAACACCTTGGCGTAGTTAAGATCCCGTGACAATTCCACACCGGATACGGTCACCAGTTTGAGGCGATCATCTTTGATTTCCCGCTGCAGGATCATCGCAATTTCTTTTTGCAGTTCCTGCCCAACCCGGCGGGTACGGCTGAATTCTCTGGCCATAATGATTCAATCCAATAAAAAAAGGAGCCAAGAGGCCCCTTAATATCAATCCAGGTGACGAAAGGATACAGCTGAGCCGACTGTCGGCGGCAGGGATACCGCCGTCAGGCCCCCATTAAGGGTTTATGGCGTGCCGGCGGGCTGTGCCTTCCGGCCCCGGCTGTACCGGGGCCGATGTCGCCCTTACAGGGTGCGCTGTACTTCCACGATCTGGAAGACTTCTATCTGGTCGCCCACTCGTACATCATTGTAGTTCTTCACGGCGATACCACATTCCATGCCGTTACGCACTTCCTGGACATCGTCTTTGAAGCGACGCAGAGATTCCAGCTCGCCTTCGTAGATAACCACGTTGTCACGCAATACCCGGATCGGGTTGCTGCGCTTGACGTTACCTTCGGTGACCATACAACCGGCCACGGCACCAAACTTGGGTGAACGGAACACGTCACGTACCTGAGCCAGACCGATGATTTCCTGCTTGAACTCGGGTGCCAGCATGCCGGTCATGGCCTGCTTCACTTCGTCCAGCAGTTCATAGATCACGCTGTAGTAGCGCAGATCGATGTCTTCCGATTCGATCATCTTGCGGGCAGACGCATCGGCACGGACGTTGAAGCCCACGATGATGGCGTTGGAGGCCGCGGCCAGGCTGGCGTCGGTTTCGGTGATACCACCCACACCGGAGCCGATGATCTTGACCTTCACTTCGTCGGTGGACAGTTTCTGCAACGAGTCGGAAATCGCCTCGATGGAGCCCTGAACATCCGCCTTCAGTACCAGGTTGACTTCGGCCACTTCGCCTTCGGTCATGTTGGAGAACATATTCTCCAGCTTGGCTTTCTGCTGACGCGCCAGTTTCACTTCGCGGAACTTGCCCTGACGGTAGAGCGCCACTTCACGGGCTTTCTTCTCGTCACGGACCACGGTGGCTTCGTCACCGGCAGCCGGCACGCCGGACAGACCCAGGATTTCGACCGGAATGGACGGACCGGCGGTCTTGATTTCACGACCCAGTTCATCCTTCATCGCACGAACGCGGCCATATTCCAGACCACAGAGCACGATGTCACCCTGGTTCAGAGTACCTTCCTGTACCAGTACGGTGGCAACCGGACCACGACCCTTGTCGAGACGCGACTCGATGACCACACCGGACGCCATGCCGTCATACACGGCATTCAGTTCCAGTACTTCCGCCTGCAGCAGGATGGCTTCGAGCAGTTCGTCGATACCCTGACCGGTTTTGGCCGAGATGAACACGAACATGTTTTCGCCGCCCCAGTCTTCCGACATCACGCCGTGCTGAGACAGTTCGCTCTTGACCCGATCGATATCCGCTTCCGGCTTGTCCATCTTGTTGACCGCAACGATCAGGGGGACACCGGCGGCCTTGGCATGCTGGATGGCCTCAACGGTCTGCGGCATCACGCCGTCATCCGCTGCCACCACCAGAATAACGATATCGGTGGCGCTGGCACCACGAGCACGCATGGAGGTAAAGGCGGCGTGACCCGGAGTATCCAGGAAGGTGATCATGCCATTGTCAGTTTCGACGTGATAGGCACCGATGTGCTGGGTAATACCACCAGCTTCACCGGCGGCGACCTTGGCCCGACGGATATAATCCAGGGTCGAGGTTTTACCGTGGTCGACGTGGCCCATGATGGTCACCACCGGAGCGCGAGTCTGACGCTCGGCATCGGTATCCCGATCCGACAGTACCTTCTGCTCCAGTTCGTTTTCACGACGCAGAATCACCTTGTGGCCCATCTCTTCCGCCACCAGCTGGGCGGTTTCCTGATCGATCACCTGGTTGATGGTCACCATGGCGCCCATCTTCATCATGGTCTTGATGACTTCGGCACCCTTGACCGCCATCTTGTTGGCCAGCTCGGCCACGCTGACGGTTTCGCCGATTTCAACGTCACGGCTGACTGGCTGGGCCGGCTTCTGGAAACCATGCTTCATCGAGTTGGGCGTCATCACCTTGGCGCGCTTGCCTTTTCTCTGGCGTTCGTTGCGGCTCTCGCGGTTCTCGCGATCTTCCTTGGTCTTGCCACCTTTGCGCTTCTTGCCACCCACACTGCGGCGGGCTTTCTGCTCTTCGGTTTTATCGGCTTCATCTTCGGCGCTTGGCATGCTCATTGGTCATGACATGGTAATCCGCGTCTTCCGGCTTCTTGGCCGCGGCTTCTTCAGCCCAGCGCTTTTCATTTTCTTCCGCCAGCTTGCGGACTTCTTCGGCCTTTTTCTGTGCTTCCAGCTCGGCCTTGCGCAAGGCTTCCTGCTCACGCTGCTGCTTCAGTTTTTCTGCTTCGCTCTTGGCCATTTCGTCCGCCTTTTTCTGCTCTTTGCTTTGGGGCTTGGTTGCCCCCTGCTCTGTGGTTTTCTGAGCTTGCAGCTGAGCCTGGCGGGCTTTTTCTTCCGCGTCACGCTTGGCTTGTTCTTGCGCCTCACGCTTGGCCTTGTCTTCGGCTTCGCGTTTGGCTTGCTCTTCGGCCTCACGTCGGGCCTGAGCTTCTGCTTCCAGACGCGCCTGCTCTTCTGCTTCCTGTTGACGCTGCTGCTCTTCCAGCGAATCGCGTCTTACGTAAGTGCGCTTCTTGCGCACTTCTACCTGTACGGCTTTGCTCTTGCCGCCGACGACCGGCACACTCAGGGTGCTGATGGTCTTGCGCTGCAGAGTCATCCGCTTGGGTTCTTTATCGTCGGCGCCATGCTGTTTCTTTAAAAACGTCAGCAAGGCGGCCTTTTCGGTTTCCGATACGGTGTCGGCACTGGATTTTTCCATGCCGGCCTCGCGAAACTGCTGGACAAGACGGTCAACCGATGTGTCGATGTCGCTGGCAAGCTGCGTTAATGTAACTTCTGCCATTCATTTACCTCCGCTGATCTTATTCTTCGTTCTGGTCTCCGAACCAGCAGATATTGCGGGCGGCCATGATCAGCTCCCCTGCAAGGGTTTCATCAAGACCTTCAATTCCTTCAAGGTCATCAATGCCCTGTTCTGCCAATTCTTCCAGATCCGCAACACCACGGGCGGCAAGCGAATACGCGAGTTCCCGGGTCATGGAGGGCAGTGCGAGCAGGTCTTCTGCCGGCTCCACCCCTTCGAATGATTCTTCCTGCGCCAGGGCCCGCGT
Source organism: Oceanisphaera psychrotolerans (assembly GCF_001870485.1). Lineage (GTDB taxonomy): Bacteria > Pseudomonadota > Gammaproteobacteria > Enterobacterales > Aeromonadaceae > Oceanimonas > Oceanimonas psychrotolerans. The sequence goes on from NZ_MDKE01000033.1 coordinate 7,501, forward strand.
GGTCAGGGCATCCTTGGCACGATTACGCAGCTCCTCCACCATGTCTTCATCCAGGCCTTCGACGCTCAACAGCTCGCTGACCGGCACATAGGCAATTTCTTCCAGGGAGGAAAAGCCCTCTTCCATCAGCAAGGCGGCGAAATCTTCATCGATGTCCAGATGCTGGACAAACAGATTCATGATCTTGTCGCTTTCAACCTGATGCTTGCCCTGCAGATCTTCCACCGTCATCACGTTCAGCTCCCAGCCGGTCAGCTGAGATGCAAGACGAACGTTCTGGCCGTTACGGCCGATAGCCTGGGCCAGATTGCCGGATTCCACTGCAATATCCATGGAATGGGCATCTTCATCAACGATGATGGAGGCCACATCCGCCGGCGCCATGGCGTTGATCACGAACTGGGCGGGATTGTCGTCCCACAGTACGATATCAACCCGTTCACCACCGAGCTCGCCGGAGACGGCTTGCACTCGCGCACCACGCATGCCGACGCAGGCGCCGATGGGGTCGATGCGGCGGTCGTTGGTCTTGACCGCGATCTTGGCACGGCTGCCCGGATCCCGGGCAGCGCCCATGATTTCGATGATTTCTTCACCGATTTCCGGCACTTCGATACGGAACAGTTCTTTCAGGAAGTCGGGGTGACTGCGGCTGACGAACAGCTGGGCACCACGAGCTTCGGGGCGCACCGCATACAGCAGACCGCGGATACGGTCACCGGAGCGGAACGATTCGCGCGGCAGCAGATCTTCACGGAAGATCACCGCCTCGGCGTTGCTGCCCAGATCCAGAATCACGTTGTCACGGGTCGCCTTTTTGACCACACCGGTGATGATTTCGCCTTCCTGATCCTGGAACTGCTCCACCACCTGCATGCGCTCGGCTTCACGTACTTTCTGTACGATAACCTGCTTGGCGGTTTGAGTAGTAATACGGTCGAAGGTGACAGAGTCAATCTCGTCTTCCACATAATCGCCAACCTGGATATCCGGCTCATCGATTTGTGCCGCTTCCAGGGTGATTTCGCCGTAGGGATTGGTCAGCGCTTCCTGATTTTCCACTACCTGCCAGCGACGGAAGGTCTCGAAATTACCACTCTTGCGATCGATTTCGACCCGTACCGAGATTTCGCCTTCGTATTTTTTCTTGGTGGCCGTAGCCAGGGCGGTTTCCAGTGCCTCGAAAATCTTTTCGCGAGGCACGGCCTTTTCGTTAGAAACGGCATCAACAACCAGCAATATTTCTTTATTCATGTCCGACTGCCTCGTTAGTCAAAGTTCGGAACCAGATGTGCTTTTTGGATGTTGGCGAAGGCGATGGGGAACTCGGTTCCCGCCACCTCCAGCCTGATCATGGTGTCGTCTACCGACACCAGAAGCCCGGTCAGTTTACGATGATTGTTCACCGCCATGCGCAGGGACAATGATACCTGCTGGCCTATAACGGCCTGATAATGAGCCGGCTTGAACAGGGGGCGAGCCATTCCCGGAGAGGACACCTCCAAATCATATTCGGTAGAAATGGGATCTTCCACATCAAGCACGGCACTGACTTGCCGGCTGACTTCGGCACAATCAGTTACCTCAATACCGTTTTCATGGTCGATGTACAAACGTAAGGTCGAATGCCGGCCGGCGCGCACAAACTCGAGCCCCAGCAATTCAAAGCCCAGAGCCTCTACCGGCTCTGACAGCATATCGGTCAGTCGTTGTTCCAATGTAGCCAAAGCTACCCCTCCGAAAACAAAAAAAGGGCTCGCAGCCCAGTGAATGTGCACCGATGATACCGGTGCTAAAGTGCAGATAACAAAAAGCCCCGATCTTCAAATCGGGGCTATTCACCTGGACCCTGACTGTCGCCTCGCAGCGACCATTTACCGCACTTACTATTAAATAATATGCGATAAACGTGAGGATTGGTTGCGGGGGCCGGATTTGAACCGACGACCTTCGGGTTATGAGCCCGACGAGCTACCAGGCTGCTCCACCCCGCGTCCGAAATCGTGCGAGATTATAGTTAATCTGAGCAAGAATCTCAACTTAACTATGACTTGGTGCCGAGAGCGGGACTTGAACCCGCACGCCTATACAGGCACTACCCCCTCAAGATAGCGTGTCTACCAATTCCACCACCTCGGCAAAAACTTTATTCGGGTACGTCGCTGCTGTTCGCGGCAGGGACATCACCCGGGATGACGCTTTCTTCTACCTGAGGTACAGAAAGATCTTCCCATTCACTTCCCTGCTTGGTCGCGTTACTGGAAAGATTACCCAGTACCAGACTCACCACAAAGAAGCCTGCTGCCAGCAGCGTAGTCGCCTTGGTCAGAAAATTACCCGACCCGCTGGAGCCAAAAACCGTGTTCGACGCACCTGCTCCGAAGGAAGCACCCATATCGGCGCCTTTACCTTGCTGAATCAGCACCAGACCAATCAAAGTCAGCGCAATAAGCAGATACACCACTAAAAGAATTTCGTACATCAGCTATACCTTTGCTTGACGTCTGAGCCCCGCATCAGACTGCTGTCCGGAGCGGGGCTAATACTAGCTACACCCTTGTCGGGATACAAGCGCAATTTTAAAAAAACCGCTCAACTGCATAAAAAGCCGGCAAAGCGATGATTGCACAACCGTTTTTGCCTCACACCTCACACGAAGTCAAACGATCGCATCGGCGATATGCTCGGCCAGACGACGTACCTGAGGCTCGTCGGCACCCTCGACCATCACCCGGATCAGCGGTTCGGTACCGGATTTGCGCAGCAAGACCCGGCCGGCACCGGCCAATTCATCTTCCGCTGCGGCAACACGCTGCTGTACTTCGCTGTCGGTCAGCGGATCGGTACCGGCATTGAAGCGCACGTTAACCAGTACCTGAGGGTAAAGCACCAGCTCCCGGCCCAGTTCATGCAGGCTGCGGCCTTCATCGACCATGGCGCGCAGCACCTGCAGCGCGGCGACGATCCCATCGCCGGTGGTGTTGTGGTCCAGACTGATGACATGGCCGGAGTTTTCGCCGCCCAGCTTCCAGCCGTGCTCTTTCAGCAGCTCCATTACATAGCGATCGCCCACCTTCGCGCGTTTGAAGGGGATGTCCAGCTCCGCCATCGCCAGTTCCAGCGCCATGTTGCTCATCAGGGTGCCGACCACTCCGCCATTAAGCTGACCTCTGCGCCGAGCATCGCGGGCCATGATATACAGCAACTGGTCGCCGTCGAGCAAGGCGCCGGTATGATCCACCATCGCCAGGCGGTCGCCATCGCCGTCGAAGGCAATCCCCAGATCGGCACCATGCTCCTGCACCGCCGCCACCAGTGCCGCCGGTGCGGTCGAGCCAACCTTATCATTGATGTTGAGGCCATTCGGCTGCACACCGGTGCGGATCACCCTGGCACCCAGCTCTTCAAACACCGAGGGGGCAATGTGGTAGGTGGCGCCATGGGCGCAGTCGAGCACTATGGTCAGGCCGTCGAGGTGCATCTCTGAGGGAAAAGTACTCTTGCAGAATTCGATGTAGCGACCGGCGGCATCGCTGATGCGACTGGCTTTACCCAACTGCTCGGACGGTACGCAGTCCATCGGCTGATCAAGCATGGCCTCGATGGCCAGCTCCACCTCGTCCGGCAGCTTGGTGCCGTCGTGCGCGAAGAATTTGATACCGTTATCGTAATAGGGATTGTGGGAAGCACTGATCACGATACCAGCCTCGGCCCTGAAGGTGCGGGTCAGATAGGCAATGGCCGGGGTCGGCATGGGGCCAAGCAACGCGGCCTGTATGCCGGCAGCAGACAGACCCGCTTCCAGCGCCGACTCCAGCATATAACCGGAGATACGTGTGTCTTTGCCGATCAGCACCTTCTTGGTACCGATCCGCGACAGCACCTTGCCGGCGGCCCAGCCCAGTTTCATCACGAATTCCGGGGTGATGGGATAATCCCCTACTCGTCCGCGAACGCCATCGGTACCAAAATATTTTCTGCTCATCATTGTTATCCCTGATATTGTGCGGCCTGCTGCCATACCCGTACGGCATCGGCCATTTCTTTTACATCGTGTACCCGCAGTATCTGTGCGCCCTGACTCAGCGCAAACAGATGGGCCGCCAGGCCACCGGCCAGACGTTCATCCAGTTCCCGCTGCAGCAGTTGCCCCAGCATCGACTTGCGTGACATGCCCACCAGCAAGGGCAGACCCAATTGGTGCAACTGACCGACCTTGCCCAGCAATTCATAATTGTGTTCGAGTCGTTTGCCAAAACCGTAGCCGGGATCCAGGCAAATCCGCTCGCGGGGAATACCCGCCTCATCGCAGGCCCGCAGCCGTTGCTGCAGAAAATCCACCACCTCGAGCGTGACATCCCGATAATCCGGCGCCTGCTGCATGGTTCTGGGCTGTCCCTGCATATGCATCAGACAAACGGCGGCGCCGCTGTTCGCAGCCACCCGCAGGGCATTCGGCTCACGCAGGGCACGGATGTCGTTGATCAGATCCGCACCGGCCCTGACCGCTTCCTGCATCACTACCGCCTTGTTGGTATCGATGGAGATCCAGCAATCCAGCTCCCGGCGTAACAGTTCCAGTACCGGTATGACCCGATCCAGTTCCTGCTGCTCAGCCACCGCATCGGCTCCGGGTCGAGTCGACTCGCCCCCCACGTCAATCAGGGTAGCGCCGTCTTTGACCATCTGCAGCGCATGACGCAAGGCCGCGTCCCGATCCACGAAATGGCCGCCGTCCGAAAAAGAGTCGGGCGTCAGGTTGAGGATCCCCATGATGCGGGGTGAGGATAGGTCCAGGCTTCTGGAGGTGCTCGATAACAGCATAGTGACGGGTTCCCACAAAATAAAAAGCCCCGAACAGGGGATGTTCGGGGCTCAATTTATCATAAAACATCAGTTACTGGTGGCATCACCGGGCTTATTCATGTCCGGGGCAGCAGACTTGGGCTCATCGGCTTGTTCTGCATCCTTGTCACCGGAGCTGGCGGTCGGGCCCTGGGGCGTGTCGTCAGACTCTTCTTTCCAGTCAGCCGGTGGCCGCACATCACGACGAGCCATCAAATCATCAATCTGCTTGGCATCGATGGTTTCGTACTTCATCAGCGCATCTTTCATGGCGTGCAGGATATCGATGTTGTCCATCAGTATCTGCTTGGCGCGCTCGAAGTTACGATGAATGACGTCTTTCACCTCGGCATCGATGGCATTGGCGGTTTCATCGGACATGTGCTTGACCTTGGCCGCGGTACGGCCGAGGAAGACTTCGCCTTCTTCATCCGCATACAGCAAGGGGCCCAGTTTTTCCGACAGACCCCACTGAGTCACCATCTTGTGGGCAATCTCGGTGGCGCGCTCGATGTCGTTGGAAGCACCGGTAGTGACCTTGTCGAAACCATAAATGATTTCTTCCGCCAGTCGACCACCGTACAGGCTGGAAATCATCGACTCCAGATGCTGCTTGCTGTAACTGAAGCGGTCCTGCTCGGGTAGATACATGGTCACACCCAGGGCGCGGCCGCGAGGAATAATCGACACCTTGTACACCGGATCATGCTCGGGCACCATGCGACCGACGATGGCGTGACCCGCTTCATGATAGGCGGTCATCGCCTTCTCGGACTCGGACATCACCATGGAACGGCGCTCGGCACCCATCATGATCTTGTCCTTCGCCTTTTCAAACTCTTCCATCGACACCAGTCGACGGGCAGAGCGCGCGGCAAACAGGGCGGCTTCGTTGACCAGGTTGGCCAGGTCGGCACCACTGAACCCCGGAGTACCACGAGCAATCACGCTGGCATTGACATCATCGCCCAGCGGCACACGACGCATGTGGACCTTGAGGATTTGCTCCCGGCCACGTACATCGGGCAGGCCGACGACCACCTGACGGTCGAAACGACCGGGACGCAGCAACGCCGGATCCAGTACGTCTGGTCTGTTGGTGGCGGCGATAACAATCACGCCCTCGTTACCTTCAAAGCCGTCCATTTCGACCAGCATCTGGTTCAGGGTCTGTTCGCGTTCGTCGTGACCGCCACCCAGACCGGCACCGCGCTGGCGACCGACCGCATCGATTTCATCGATAAAGATGATACAGGGGGCAGACTTCTTCGCCTGTTCGAACATGTCCCGGACCCGGGATGCACCCACACCGACAAACATTTCGACAAAATCGGAGCCGGAAATGGTAAAGAAGGGTACCTTGGCTTCACCGGCAATGGCCTTGGCCAGCAAGGTCTTACCGGTACCGGGGGGACCTACCAGCAGAATACCGGTCGGGATCCGACCACCCAGTTTCTGGAAACGACTGGGATCACGCAGGTAGTCGACCAGCTCTTTGACATCTTCCTTCGCTTCATCGCACCCGGCCACATCGGCGAAGGTGGTTTTGATCTGATCTTCACCCATCAGGCGGGCCTTGCTCTTGCCGAAGCTCATGGCACCCTTGCCACCGCCACCGCCCTGCATCTGACGCATGAAGAATACCCAAACGCCGATCAGCAGCAGCATGGGGAACCAGGAAATGAAAATAGACGTCAGCAGGCTCGGTTCTTCCGGTTTTTCACCCACGACCCGCACGTTGTTGTTCAGCAGATCATTCAGCAGCTGAGGATCTTCCGCCGGCAGAATAGTGGTAAAACGATCACCACTGCGTTTAACGCCATTGATGGTCTTGCCATCCATCCGTACTTCACGGATCTGCCCTTGGGCTACTTCCTGTACAAAGGTGGTATAGTCCGTCTGGCGTCCACTCGGCTCGCTCGGGCTAAAGCTCTGGAATACCGACATCAACACCACGGCTATGACCAACCACAGGATCAAGTTTTTCGCCATGTCACTCAAATTACTAACCTCACCGGCTGACAGTTTATGACTTTGACAGAGTACTACAGTTTAAAACCTGTAGCCACAATGTAGACTTCTCGAGAACGAGGCCGCGATGAATCGGGCTTTCTCACTTTTACTGCACTGAAAGACCGGCGAACTTCCAACAAGAATTCATCGAAACCGGCTCCCTGAAACACTTTTACAACAAAGCTACCCTTGGGTGCCAGCACCTGGCGGCACATATCCAGTGCCAGCTCCACCAGATACATCGACCGGGGCTGGTCGACTTCGGGTGTACCGCTCATGTTCGGCGCCATGTCCGACAGCAGTACATCGACCTTGTCGTCCCCTACCCGCTCCAGCAGCGCATTCAGTACCGCCTCGTCACGAAAATCACCTTGCAGGAAATCGACCCCGGCGATGGGATCCATCGCCAGCAGGTCACAGGCAATCACCTTGCCCTTCAAGCCGACCTGTTCGACCGAATACTGACTCCAGCCGCCTGGCGCCGCCCCAAGATCCACCACCGTCATGCCCTGTCTGAGCAGACGATCACGCCCTTGTAATTCTTCCAGTTTAAATACAGCTCGCGAGCGCAGGCCTTTTTTTTTGCGCCTGTTGTACATACTTATCGTCAAAATGCTCTTTGAGCCAGCGCGTCGAGCTGGCCGAGCGTTTTTTCTTCGTCATTAAATTATCGCTCTGCTATTACCATTGAAGCTTAGATGGGGGTACAATAGCCCCCTTTCAACCTATTTAACTGAAGCATTTTGCAATGACCCTGACTAATAAGCAAAGACAATACCTCAAAGGACTGGCCCATAGCCTGAAACCGGTGGTATTGCTTGGCCAGCATGGCCTGACCGAAGGCGTACTGGCCGAAATCGATCTGGCCCTCAATTTTCATGAACTGATCAAGGTCAAGGTTGCCGCCGAAGACAGGGAAGTCAAATCACTGATCATGGACGCCATCGTGCGTGAGTCCGGTGCGGTCAAGGTACAGACCATAGGCCACATGCTGACCCTGTATCGCGCCAGCGAGCAGAAGAAAATCTCTCTGCCCAAAGCCTGATTTAGCATCAGAGGCCGGGCATTCAGCCCCGTCGTTGCACCGAACCTGATGACGGTAGCACGGCAAGGATGAACCCGGCGTTATTTCCCTCCCCCCTGTCCTCTTGATCTGCAGCGATGGCGCTATGATTAATCATATATTTCCAATATGTGATTGCCATGCCCAGCCACCCCTACCTGACTGACGAAGAACTGGCACTACTCAACGAGCTCTGCCGACAGGACGAGCCCCAGGCGCAGCTCAATCTGCCGCTGGTTCTCGATGCCAGCATCGGCCCGCTGCTGGATCAAGCCACCAGGCTCGAGCTGAAACTGGAGCTCGGAGATATCAAACTCATCTTTCCTGTGGCATTGAAACACCCCGTTGCCAGCCAGGAGCAGGCAGAACTCAGCTCTCCCAGCATAATCACCAACACCGGCCACCCTCGTGCCTGGCGTCTGCCCAACCCGCAGCATCTGCAACTCGTTCAGCCCAACGGGCGGCCGCTGGCCGCAGAAATCCGGGATCTGTCCACCAATGGCATGCGCTTGTTGTCACGCCGTTCGCTGTTCGGGCTGCATTCAAACAAGAGGGTAACGTTAAGGCTGGGGCAGGATCAGGAACTAACCCTTCAACTCAGGCTGGTACGACAACACAAGGGCCTGCAATTCTGGCTGACCGCGGTACGGTTCGAGCTGTCCATGGCCGACTCGAGAACCTTGTCGGATTTTGTATTCAGAGGCTTTCTGGAGCAGATCAACAAAGGGCAGGAACCATAGTTCCTGCCCCGGTATTCGGCCGCCATGGCCAGGTGTGCTGAGAGCCGAGCCCGATTACAGGTAATGGACCTTGATGATTTCGTACTCGACTTCGCCGGCCGGCGTCTTGACTACCGCAACATCATCCACTTCCTTGCCGATCAGCGCACGGGCAATGGGAGAGTTCACCGAGATCATGTTGGCTTTGATGTCCGACTCGTCATCGCCCACGATACGATAGGTAAGTTCTTTTTCGTCATCCACCTTGAACAAATCAACGGTGGCCCCGAAGATCACCTTGCCATTGTTCGGCATCTTGGTGATATCGATGATCTGGGCATTGGACAGCTTGGCCTCAATCTCCTGGATACGTCCCTCGCAGAAACCCTGCTGTTCACGCGCGGCATGATACTCGGCATTTTCCTTCAGATCACCGTGTTCACGGGCATCGGCAATGGCTGCGATTATTTGCGGGCGCAGTACGGACTTCAGGTGGTCCAGTTCTTCACGCAGTTTCTGCGCACCGCGGATGGTCATCGGTGTTTGTTTCATAGTGGAAACCCGGTTCCTTTAGACAATAAAACAACAAGAGCCCCGCCGGACACCGGCATGGGGCTCGCATCATAAATTCCGTTCAGCCGCCGAGACAGCTTTATCGAGCTGTTCAGACTAATACAGCCGACTTAACGGGTCAAATCATCGAAGAAGCGTTTCACCCCTTCGAAAAAACCTTCCGTCTTGGGTCTGTGCTTCTTGGCAGCCAGGCCACCGCAGGAGTCTTCCAGCTGACGTAACAGCTCTTTTTGTTCTTCGGTCAGGCTGACCGGCGTCTCGATATAGATCTTGCACACCAGATCACCCATCTGACCGCTACGGGCCGAGCGAACCCCTTTGCCCTTGAGGCGGAACATGCGGCCGGTCTGGGTTTCTGCCGGGATCTTGAGTTTGACCCGGCCATCCAGCGTCGGCACTTCCACTTCTCCGCCCAGGGCGGCGGAAGTAAAGCCGATCGGCACCTCACAATAGAGATTATTGCCGTCGCGCACGAAAATATCATGCTCGCGCACGTGCATCTGCACATAGAGATCGCCCGCCGGGGCACCGGCTTCACCCGCCTCGCCTTCTCCGGACAAACGGATGCGGTCACCGGTGTCCACGCCGGCCGGGATCTTGACCGACAGCGTCTTGGTTTTCTGGTAACGACCTTCGCCATGACACTTGTGGCAGGGATCCGTGATGATCTTGCCCTTGCCCCGACACTGGGGACAAGGCTGCTGCACGGTAAAGAAGCCCTGACGCATCTGCACCTGGCCATGACCATGACAGGTCTGACAGGTCTTGGCCTGGGTGCCGGCTTTGGCACCACTGCCGTCACAGACATCACAGCCTACCAGGGTCGGTACCTTGATCTCTTTGGACACGCCCCGCACGGCCTCTTCCAGAGTCAGCTCCATGTTGTAGCGCAAGTCGGCCCCACGAGCCGCACGCTGCTGACGACGCTGACCGCCACCGAAGATATCACCGAACACGTCGCCAAAAATATCACCGAAGTCGGCACCGCCACCACCAAAGCCGTGACCGCCTTGCTGGCCATTAACGCCCTCGTGACCAAACTGGTCGTAGGCAGCCCGCTTCTGGGCATCGGTCAGCACTTCGTAAGCCTCGGTGGCTTCCTTGAACTTGTCACCGGCGTCGGCATCTTCCTTGTTGCGGTCGGGATGATATTTCATCGCCATCCGCTTGTAGGCTTTTTTTATCTCGCGCTCGTCGGCTCCCTTGGAGACCCCGAGCACTTCATAATAATCTCGTTTCGACATAGGCTGATTGCTTACCTGAGTCCTGTTCACACAAAGGCGGGCGTTGGAATCCCAACGCCCGCCACTGGCAGCGTCAATACGCTGGGTTTAGCTTACTTCTTGTCGTCTTTGACTTCTTCGAACTCGGCGTCGACCACATCGTCGTCGGCCTTGCCGGAAGCGTCCTGCGGCTGGGCACCGGCATCAGACGCGTCGGCCTGCGCCTTGGCCTGAGCCACTTCCATCAACTTCTGGGATACTTCCATCAGCGCCTGCTGCTTGGCTTCGATCTCGGCCTTGTCTTCACCGCGAACCGCCGTTTCCAGTGCGCTCAGGGCAGACTCGATGGCGCTCTTGTCGTCGGCGGCCAGGGCATCACCGGCTTCTTCCAGCTGCTTGCGGGTGGCGTGTACCAGGCCATCGGCCTGGTTACGTGCCTGTACCAGCTCCTCGAACTTCTTGTCGTCGGCAGCATTGGCTTCGGCGGCACGTACCATGGCTTCGATCTCTTCCTCGCTCAGACCGGAAGAGGCCTGAATGGTGATCTTCTGCTCTTTGCCGGTATCCTTGTCTTTGGCAGACACGTGCAGGATGCCGTCGGCATCGATGTCGAAGGTCACTTCGATCTGCGGCAGGCCGCGCGGTGCCGGACGAATACCTTCCAGGTTGAACTGGCCCAGCGACTTGTTGTCGCCGGAGCGCTTGCGCTCACCCTGCAGCACGTGAATGGTCACGGCAGACTGGTTGTCGTCGGCGGTAGAGAACACCTGGGACTTCTTGGTCGGAATGGTGGTGTTCTTCTCGATCAGCGCGGTCATCACGCCGCCCATGGTTTCGATACCCAGCGACAGCGGGGTTACGTCCAGCAGCAGTACGTCTTTCTTGTCACCGGACAGCACGGCACCCTGAATGGCGGCACCCACGGCCACGGCTTCATCCGGGTTTACGTCTTTACGCGGTTCCTGACCGAAGAAATCACTAACGGCCTTCTGCACCAGCGGCATACGGGTCTGACCACCCACCAGAATCACATCGTCGATATCGGACACGGACAGACCGGCATCTTTCAGTGCGGTGCGTACCGGATCCAGTGACTTCTTGACCATGTCTTCTACCAGTGACTCCAGCTTGGCGCGGGTCAGCTTGATGTTCAGGTGCTTGGGACCAGAAGCATCGGCGGTGATGTAGGGCAGGTTCACTTCGGTCTGCTGGGCAGAAGACAGCTCGCACTTGGCTTTTTCGGCCGCTTCTTTCAGACGCTGCAGCGCCAGCATGTCGTTGCGCAGGTCAAAGCTCTGCTCGCGCTTGAACTCTTCCACCAGATAGGTGATCAGGCGGTTGTCGAAGTCTTCGCCACCCAGGTGGGTATCACCGTTGGTCGCCAGTACTTCGAAGGTTTTTTCGCCATCCATGTCATCGATTTCGATGATGGAGATATCGAAGGTACCACCGCCCAGATCGTATACCGCGACCTTGCGGTCACCCTGCGCCTTGTTCACGCCATAGGCGAAGGCAGCTGCAGTCGGTTCGTTGATGATCCGCTTGACGTCCAGACCGGCGATACGGCCGGCATCCTTGGTGGCCTGGCGCTGGGCATCGTTGAAGTAGGCAGGAACGGTAATAACCGCTTCGGTCACCGCTTCACCCAGATAGTCTTCGGCGGTTTTCTTCATCTTTTTCAGTACTTCGGCAGAAATCTGCGGCGGCGCCATTTTCTTGTCTTTAGCTTGAACCCAGGCATCACCGTTGTCGGAATTGATGATTTTGAACGGCATGATCTTGATGTCACGCTGTACTTCTTCATCTTCGAAGCGACGGCCGATCAGACGCTTGATGGCAAACAGGGTGTTGTGCGGGTTGGTCACCGCCTGACGTTTGGCGGGCTGACCTACCAGGGTCTCACCGTCATCGGTATAGGCGATGATGGAGGGAGTAGTACGAGTACCCTCGGCGTTTTCTATTACCCGCGGGGTATCCCCGTCCAGGATAGCAACACAAGAGTTGGTGGTACCCAGATCAATGCCGATGATTCTACCCATAAAATCCTCTCTCAATATCTTGAATTCAATCGTAAGCGTTTGGTGTTTTGCTTTAGTGCCTATATGTGGTTGCCATTAACGGCTTTCAAGACACGCATCACATTTTTTTAGACAAAAACCGGTGTTCAGGCCTGCGTATCGATGGCGGGTCCCTTGGACACCATCACCATGGCGGGGCGCAGTACCCGGCCATTCAGCTCATAGCCTTTCATCATCACCGCCAGTACCGAGTTGGGGGCCACCTCGGCGCTTTCAACCATGCTCATGGCCTGGTGCTTGTTCGGATCGAAGGCTTCTCCCTGGGGATCGATAGGCAGCACGCCAAACTTTTCCACCGTGCTCAGCAGCGACTTCAGGGTCAGCCCGACGCCTTCATAGACCGCCTGAAAAGCATCAGTTTCCTTATCGGTATGCTCCAGCGCCCGCTCCAGGCTGTCGATCACCGGCAGCAGTTCGCCGGCAAATTTTTCCAGCGCGAACTTCTGCGCCTTCTCTACATCCTGTGCCGCCCGGCGACGAAGGTTTTCCATTTCGGCCAGGGCGCGCAAGGCATTGTCTTTTTCGGCCTGGGCGCTGGCGGTGGCATCGGCCAGCTGTTGCTCCAGCCCGGCTACATAAGCCGCATCCGGTTGGGTCGGCTCGGTGCCGGCACTTGCTTCGGTGTCTGCCGTCAGCGGCTCCTGCTCGGCGGCTTGCTCTGCGTCAACCTGATGGTGTTTGCTGCTCATGTTGTCTCCCGTATATGTTTACCAGCTGTGAGCTTATATGGGGGCTGCTGATCAGATTTCAAGAGGATATTTTTACGATAACCAACCCGCGTGTAGCACTAAGTGGGTGGGTTATTTAGAATGGAGAAATTACGCGGTCAGGGAATACATGGCCGTCTTGCCTATTCAGCCAGGTCAATACATCGATGGAAACCGACTTCAATACCATAGCTCTTATCGGCAAGCCCGATCACGAAGGTGCCAACCAGACTCTGGTGGCCCTCTATCATTACCTGGCCGGCATGGGCCTGAAGGTGGTGATCGAACGCCGCGTGGGCGAACAGCTGCGCCTGGATCAGGCCGAACTGCTGGAAATGGTCGAGCTGGGCGAACGGGCCGATCTGGCGATTGTGGTCGGCGGAGACGGTAACATGCTGGGGGCCGCCCGGGTGCTGGCCCGTTTCGATGTCGCCGTAGTGGGTGTCAACCGGGGCAATCTCGGCTTTCTGACCGACTTGTCACCGGACAGCTTCGAACAACCGCTGGGGCGTCTGCTGGCCGGTGACTACCAGGCCGAGCATCGCTTCTTGCTGGAAGCCCAGGTGCATCGCCACGGCCAGCTCAAGGCCAGCAATACCGCCATGAACGAAGCGGTGCTGCACCCGGGCAAAATCGCCCACATGATCGAGTTCGAGGTATATATCAACGGACATTTCATGTACAGCCAGCGCGCCGATGGCATGATAGTGGCCACTCCCACCGGCTCCACCGCCTATTCCCTGTCCGCCGGCGGGCCTATCCTGACCCCCAACCTCAACGCCATCACCCTGGTACCGATGTTTCCCCATACCCTGAGTTGTCGTCCCATCGTGATCGATGCCGACTCCCAGGTCAAAGTGGTACTGTCACCCAACAACAAGACCGAGCAGATGCTGATCAGCTGCGACGGTCACGTTTCCCTGTCGGTGCAGCCTGGCGACGAAATTCATATCAGCAAGAGCCCCTATAAACTGAAGCTGCTCCACCCCCGTGGCCATAACTACTTCGAGGTACTGCGCAGCAAACTGGGTTGGGGCAGCAAACTGTTCTGATCACCCGAGGGGTGAAATCTCTGCTCACCCCTCACGAACAACTTGAACTGTACAAAATCACAGTATACTGTATCTCTATACAGCATTATTTTGTGCAGGGGTTCCACCATGTTGCTTCAGCTCACCATCAGCAATTTTGCCATTGTTTCCTTTCTTGAGCTGGATTTACGTCCGGGCATGACCAGCATTACCGGCGAAACCGGCGCCGGTAAATCCATCGCCATCGACGCCCTCGCCCTGGCGCTGGGCGAAAGGGCCGACGCCGACTCGGTTCGCCCCGGTGCCGACAAGGCCGACATCAGCGCCCGCTTTCGCATCGAAAAACTGCCCAGAGTCAAAGCCTGGCTCAGCGAACAGGAGCTGGATGAACAGGATGAGTGCATTCTGCGCCGTACCCTGAGCCGGGAAGGTCGCTCACGCGGTTATATCAACGGCACTCCTGTCCCCTTGTCGCAACTCAAGGCCCTCGGAGCCCTGTTGATCAACATACATGGTCAGCACGCCCACCAGGAACTGCAAAAATCCGACTACCAGCGCGGCCTGCTCGATGCCTATGCCGGTCACCACCAGCTAATGCAACAGGTCAGCACCCATTATCAGCAATGGCGCCAGCTCAGTAACGAGCGCAAGCAACTGCAGGGCGAACAGGCCCAGTGGCAGGCCCAGCGCCAGTTGCTGGAATACCAGGTGGCCGAACTCGACGAACTGGCCCTGGCCGGAGATGAATTTCCCATCCTGGAAGCCGAACACAAACGCCTGGCCAATGGTGCCGAACTGCTCAACGACTGTCAGCTGGCACTGAATGTACTGGCCGATGGTGAAGAAACCAACGCGCTGCAACTGTTACGCCAGGGGCTGAAGGTACTCATCGATCTCGCCCAGATGGACAACCGGCTCAGCCCGGTGCAGGAGATGATAGAAAGCAGCCTGATCCAGCTGGAAGAAGGTCACGGCGAGCTAAGCCGTTACCTGGACCGGCTGGAACTGGACCCGGAGCGGCTGCATGAAGTGGAATCACGACTCGGCACGGTGATGGAGCTGGCACGCAAGCACCATGTGCAGCCGGCAGCGCTACACGACTTTCACCAGGAGATCACGACCCAACTGGCAGAGATGGATCATAACGACAGCCGCCTGCTGGAGCTCGATAAAGAAGTCGAGCAGGCCAAAGAGCAGTTTCTGCAGGCAGCCGAACGCCTCAGTCAGAGCCGGCAGCGCTATGCCCAGTCACTGAATCAGCAAATAACCCAGAGCCTGCATCAGCTGAGCATGGAGCACGGTCGCTTCGAGATCACCGTGACCGCCGATAACGACGGCGGCTATTCCCCGTTGGGCATCGACCGGGTCGAGTTTCTGGTCAGCACCAACCCGGGCCAGCCCATGAGTCCGCTGGCCCGGGTGGCATCGGGCGGTGAACTGTCGCGTATCAGCCTGGCCATTCAGGTGATTACCGCCCAGAAGGTCGAGACCCCGACCCTGATCTTCGACGAGGTGGATGTAGGGGTCAGTGGCCCGACCGCGGCCGTGGTCGGCAAATTGCTGCGACAGTTGGGCGATTCCACCCAGGTGCTGGTGATCACCCACCTGCCTCAGGTCGCCGGCAATGGCCACCAGCATTATTTTGTGAGCAAAGACAGCGCCGACAACGATACCCAGACCCGGATGCAGGAGCTGGACGAACACAGCCGCCTGCAGGAGCTGGCCCGCTTGCTGGGCGGCAACAAAATCACTGCCAACACCCTGGCCAATGCCCGGGAACTGCTGGTCGATTAAACAAACGTGAGGCGTATAGATTGCAAGCCCGGTTTACACCGGGCGATTTGAACGTGAAGCTGTACTAAACTAGGCGCCGCGCCGCGCCGATGACGATATCAATCGCCTGTTGCTCGGCCTGCTGCATGGTGACCTCGTCGGGTATCTCCTGCTGAGTACGGTTGACGATGACCCCGGCGACACACCCTGCCTTCAGTCCCTGACTGGCGCACATGGTAAACAGAGTAGCGGACTCCATCTCGTAGTTCAGCACCCCCATCCCCTGCCACTCCTTCATACTGCCCTGAAATTTCCGCAGCACCCGGGCCGACTGGGTGTCGTAACGCTCCTGACCGGGGTAGAAGGTATCAGACGAGGCGGTAATCCCCACATGGGGCTGAAGGCCAAGATCCCGGGCGGAATCGACCAGTGCACAGGTACAATCAAAATCGGCCACCGCCGGGAACTCCATGGGTGCGAAGTGGCTGCTGGCGCCGTCCAGTCGTACCGAGCCTTGAGTCACTATCATGTCGCCGACCTGAATATGACTTTGAATTGCGCCTGTAGTACCGATGCGCAAGAAGGTCTTCACTCCCAGCTGAGCCAACTCTTCCACCGCAATGGAAGTGGAAGGTCCCCCAATACCGGTGGAGCAAACCACCACCGGCTTACCGTCCAGTTCACCCAACCAGGAGGTAAATTCCCGCTTGCTGGCCAGGTGGCGAGCATCTGCCAGTTGTGAAGCAATACGCTGCACCCGTTCCGGATCTCCCGGAATAATGGCCAGCGTCGCGCCTTGCAGATCCTCATCGGTTATCCCCAGGTGAAAAACATGCTTTGCCATTGGCTGACTCCCGAAAGCTAGTATTGAAAACGAAGATAATAGGCCAGCAACCCACGGATGACCATCACCCACCCCGCTGAACCTATCGAGCATTAACGGGTCTAGATGCTTGCCGCGAAAATATTGAGGCGGTGCCGGCTTTTACAAGCCCAGCCGCAGCGGCTATCATGCCCCTCAAGTCACACAGGATATAATGCAGCCATGCAACTCAAAACCTTGATTTTACCTTTATTTTTAACTCTTCCTCTGGCCGGTTGCGGCCTGGTTTACAAGGTGGACATTCCCCAGGGCAACTATATCGAAGAAAAACAGGTTTCCCAGTTGCGTCGGGGCATGAGCCCGGAGCAAGTGCGCTTTCTGCTGGGTAACCCCATGAGTCTGGACGGATTCAACTCTGACCGCTGGGTTTATCTTTATTACTTCAAGCCCGGACGGGGCGAAGTGGAACAGAAACAGCTGATCCTGAACTTCACCAACAATGCGCTGGTCTCCATCACCGGTGACTACTCAGCCCCTGAAGCCTTCGAGCAGGGCCTTTAATCGCTGCCCGCCCCGCAATAAAAGCAGCCAAAAAACGCGGGGCCGGTCAGTATCAGATCTCTGGATAATATTACTTTTTGGCTCGTTTCGGGTCGGGACGACCGCCGGTAACCTTGTCGGCTCGCCCCTCTTCCTTGGCCTGTTCGGCCCGTCGCCGCCGGATTTCCTTGGGATCCGCCAGCAAGCCGGTAGATCTCGATTCGATCACCCTCGTGCAGTGACTGCTCCAGTTTTACCTGTCGCCCGAAGACCCCTACCATATTGGTCTCCAGGTCAATGTCGGGGTGTTGCTGCAGAATACCGCACTGCTCTATCACCTGCCTGACTGTATCACTGGCCGCCACTTTCATGCTCAGCACCGTCTGCTGTTGTGGCAGCGCGTACACCACTTCAACCCGAATAAGATTCACGACCATACACCTCTCTTGCCCGCTCGCTGAATGCATGTACCATGCATTGGCCAGTTCTTTGAACACACCGCCGAAGGCCAGTTCCACCAGCCGGGAAGTAAACTCGAAATGCAGCTTCAGCTCGACTTTACAGGCATCAACGTCCAGTGAAGTGAAGGTCCAGCCGCCACTAAGGGACTTGAACGGGCCATCCACCAGCTCCATACTGATATGCTGATGAGGATCAAGCACATTACGAGTGGTAAAGGTCTTGCGAATGCCCGCCTTGGCCACTTCAAGGGCCGCGGTGATAGAAGTGTCCGACTCGGATACAATACGACTGGCCACACATCCGGGTAAAAACTGAGGATATGAATCCACATCGTTTACCAACTCATACATCTGTTTCGCGCTGAACATCACCAGCGCACTGCGGGTAATACTGGGCATAACCTCTCCTGGCAGCAGAACGGCCCGATTTTAACATCAATCCCGGCCGGGCTCACCGTTACGGCCGTACAAAAAAACGGCGGTTGCTCTACCGACAATTCCAAAGCCCTGAACGGCCCCGTATAATGGATGCACTATGACAAAAAACAACGCCAAGAAAAAAGCCGGTTCCAGCACCATTGCCCTTAACAAAAAGGCAAGGCACGAATATTTTGTAGAAGAAAAACTCGAAGCCGGGCTTGAACTACAAGGGTGGGAAGTAAAAGCCATGCGGGCCGGCAAGGCCAACATTGCCGATTCTTACGTCTTCATCCGCAATGGTGAAGCCTTCTTGTTTGCCGCCACCATTACGCCGCTTAACGTTGCCTCTACTCACGTAGTCTGTGACCCCATGCGCTCACGCAAACTGTTGCTGAAGCGGCGCGAACTGGATCGCCTGACCGGCAAGATAGAACGCGACGGCTATACGATTGTTCCCCTGGCACTGTACTGGTCCAAGTCCTGGGTAAAAATCGAAATCGGCCTGGTAAAAGGCAAAAAGAGTCATGACAAGCGTCAGGACCTCAAAGAGCGGGACTGGAAGCGCGAAAAAGATCGCATGATGAAGCATAAAAATCGTTAACCCTTGTGGTTGGGCCTGAATTGCCATATCATAAACTTACTTGGGGCTGATTCTGGATTCGACGAGATTCTCGAACTCCTAGGTGCATGCCGAGGTGCGATAGGCCTCGTAAAAAAATCGCAAAAAAATAGTCGCAAACGACGAAAACTACGCACTAGCAGCTTAATAACCTGGTAGAGCCCTTCTGCCCTAGCTTGTCTGTGACTTAGGGAATTGGAAGGTCATACTTCACAGAATCGCGTGGAAATCGAGCCTGACGGTGGAAGCGTTAAAACTAATTTAGGCTAGTCATTCTGTGGCGTGTCTGTCCGCAGCAGGTGGCGAATTCAATGACTGACTAAGCATGTAGTACCGACGACGTAGGTATTTCGGACGCGGGTTCAAATCCCGCCAGCTCCACCAATCGATTGGAAAGGCCCCGCAAGGGGCCTTTTTGTTGGGTAATCAACAGATTACGTTACGTTAGCAAAACCTGAATTACTGCAAAAAATCCCTTAACTGTCACCCCTGTGCAACGACAGAAGTGCTAAGCCTCACACTATACTCTACTGTATCTCCTTCGGTTTTCCATCACTGGCATGTTGTCGTCTGGAACTCTTCAGTGATAGTCCTCAGTATCCTCTGATGCTTATACCTAAATGAAACCACCTCAATATAAGTTCCAGTGCCAGGTAGCAGCTATCCACCAACCTGCTACACTGGGTTTCAATTGATTACTACAGAGTATGGATATGGCAAGGAAACGCCGTCAGTCCGCCGCTGAGGATATGATCGATATCGCAGCAAAACTGCCCTACTGGGTCAGTCTTATCCTGGCACTCATCAGCTATCTGGTTCTTCACCATTATGCCGACCGCCCCTTTCAGTTAGAAAATGTGCCTGGCTCCAATGTGCCTGCCAATCTGACCGGATTAATGCTCCACCCACTGCTGTCGGCAATGCAGTATCTGATACCCATGATCTTCGTCTTTGGTGCGGGAGTCTCGGCTCTTAAGGCGTTTAGAGGGCGTAACTTGGCTCAGAAGTATGTTTCCACCTCCATTCACCAGACAAGAACCAGAGCAACAACCAAACCAACCGATGATATGAGCTGGCAACAGTTTGAACTGCTGGTAGGACAAGCGTTCCGGCAGCAAGGTTATCGAGTCATAGATGGTGGAGAGGAAGGCGCTGACGGTGGTGTAGATGTTCACCTGAAAAAAGATGGACAGACCTTCTTCGTCCAGTGCAAGCACTGGAAGGCGAAGAGCGTGGGTGTTTCCGTGGTGCGTGAACTGTATGGTGTTATCGCTGGCGCTGGAGTAGAAGGAGGCTTTGTAGTCACTTCCGGGAACTTTACCGAAGAGGCCGAGGCGTTTGCCAGAGATAAACGCATCAGCCTACTCGATGGTAAAGCACTGGATGATATGCTGCTTCACGCGAAAATATCTCTGGCAGAAGGCGCACTGAAGGCTTCCCAGCATACCGCGAAAGTCCCGCCATCCACGACAACCCCAGTAGTAAGATGTCCTAGCTGTTCATCCTCCATGGTGAAGCGTAAGGCCCGTCGCGGTGCCAATGCAGGCCAGGAGTTCTGGGGGTGCTCTCAGTTTCCCAAATGCCGAGGAATACGCTCAATTTAGAGACATCATCTCCCTGCCACACCTCATTGCAAAAAGCACCGGTGATACCGTGGCCAAGATATGCCTGAGTGATCGATGCCGTAATCCAATGCCTCTATAATCTGTTGCTTGTCCTTCAGATCTAGCTGAGGTGTTCCATAACGAGCGGTGGTCAGCCCCTCATCTGTAGTGTTCCACAAAAAGTAACCACGCTTTTAGCGCTTTCCCAGAACATTGATGTAGATGAAATGCCCGCGCCTGAAGACAGACACGGGCCGTTTCAATCTTGTCTGGTGCTTATTCAACCAGGGCGGATATTCCTATGGCCTTGCCGCCAAACTCGCCCATGGCATCCATCAGGCAGTCCCACAGGTACTCTGCGGCGGCGCTGTCGCAGAGGATGGAAAAGCAGGGAATCCCCTTGAGCTGATGATGGATCACGATAACATTGATGCGTGCAGCCGAGGTCTGCGCGATGGCCCCCTGGGGGAAGCCATGTTCGCGCAGATCGACGCCACACACTTTAGCCATGATCTCGGGCAGGTGTGCACCGGTCAGCATCAGCCAGGCATGGCTGTCCTGACAAAACAGCGAATAACAGTTGTCGGCAGGCAGGGTGCATTGATCCAGGGTATCGATACTGGCGCCCTTGTCCTGCAGGGAGCCCAGCACCCAAAACTCTTTTTGACTCAGCCTCAGCACCAGCTCACCGTTCTCGGTGGTGCTGGCCAGGTTGGGCTTGATGGGCACCGGCAGCTGAAGCGCTTCGAGGTGCATCACCGCCTTGGTGCCACGAAAACCGCGGCGGGACAGTACCGACAAATCCAGCAAGCCGGCGCGTTCGGCCTGCTTGCGGTCGCTGAGCACATCAAGGGCAATGGCGCCGCCCGCGACAGGGCTGAAGGTGGCGCCGGTCATTTTACGGTAAACAAAACTGCGCTTGTTCAATGCTTCCGGGGTGGTCGAGGTCATCATCACAGCTCCTGACGTTTGTTTTCTGGGTCGAAGAAGGGCAGTGCCACCACTTCGGCGTGGACAAGCTCGCCACCATCCACGCGGATCGGGAAGCGTCCGCCAACAGTGCCCTGATCCGCACCGACGTAGGCCAGGCCGACGATCGCATCCACGGAGGCAGAGAACTCGCAGGAGGTCACGTTACCGCTGATGTCGGCTCCGTTCAGTACCAGGTGCCCTTCTTCCGGCTTGCGGGTACCCCGAGGCAGCCTGAAGCCGACCAGTTTGCGGGTCTGTGGCTGCGCCATCAGAATATCCACCGAACGGCGGCCAACGAAGAAGGGTTTCTTGCGGTTTACCGCCCAATCCAGTGACAGTTCACCCGGGTGGCTCATGCCATCGGTGTCCTGACTGACGATGATATGGCCTTTTTCCAGGCGCAGCAGGCGCTGGGTTTCAACACCGAACGGGCGGATATCGAATTCCTTGCCGGCTTCCATCAGCGCATCCCACAGCGCCTCGCCCTGACTGGAGGGCACATGGATCTCGTAGCCCAGCTCGCCGACAAAGCCCACCCGCAGAAGACGCGCCGGGATAGAGGCAACACGGCCTTCGCGGTAGGCCAGGTACGGGAAGCCTTCCGGACTCAAGTCGATATCTGTGGTCAGCTTTTCCAGTACCTTGCGGGCGTCGGGGCCGGCCAGGTTGACCGCGGCAAATGCCGAGGTGACGTTGGCAATATCCAGATCCAGGCGCCACTGGGCATTCCACTTCATCATCTCGCGATAGACCCGCTCCACACCACCGGTGGTGGCGGTCACATAGAAGTGATTTTCTGCGATGCGACAGGCGACGCCATCATCAATCACCACGCCCTGTTCGTTGGTCAGCACCGCATAGCGGGTCTTGCCGACCGGCTGCTTGAGGAAGGCAAAGGTGTAAATCCGGTTCATGAACTCGGCGGCATCCGGGCCGCGCAGCTCTATGCCGCCCAGGGTGCTGACGTCAATCAGGCCCACCTTGTTGCGGACCTGGCTCGCTTCTGCCTGAATGCAGGCATCACGGGCCTCGGCCTGACCATAAAACGCCGGTCGTTGCCAGTTGCCTGCCGGTATCATTTTCGCGCCCAGCTCGATATGGCAATGATGCATGGCAGTACGGCGGTAGGGGTCGAAGATCCTGCCGGCCACATGGGCCAGCTTTTCGGGCGAGAAGGGGGGCCGGGCCGTGGTCACACCGGTTTCGGTCACGGTACGGCCGGTGGCATCCGCCACCAGGCGCGCCGTCGGCAATGCCGAGTGACGGCCCTGAGAGGGGCCCATGCCCACGGTGGAGAAACGCTTGACCAGCTGTACGTCACGGTAACCCAGGCGGGTGGCATTCACGATATCCCTGACTTGCAGGTCTTCGTCAAAATCCACGAAATCCTTGCCCTTGGGGTGGGTGAAGATCGGCCAGTCAAAGTTTACCTTGCGTTTGCAGTCCACGGTCGGCACAGAGGCGTTTTCCGTCATCCCCAGCGCCTGTAGTGATTCAATGGCCGCACGCTCGCCATCCGCCAGTACCGCCTGCAGATCATGGATGCCATTGACGGAGCCGGCGATGCGCAGGATCTTGGGCAGCTTGCTCAGGGTGAACTCGGCGGCACTATCGTCGTAACGCAGCTGGCCACCGGCCTGGCAGAGCAACTGGTAGACCGGCATGTAACCGGCCGACATGCAGACCAGATCACAGGCGATGGTGTTGCGGTCGCTGGCAACGATGCCACGACTGACGATGCGGCGCACATCCACGGCCCGCACATGCTTGTTACCCCTGGTCGGGATGGCTTCATACACGGTGTGGCCATGCATGATCTCGATGCCACAGGCCTGAACCGCCGTCGCCAGTGACGCATCCTCCGGCGCCGCGCGCATATCGACCACGGCGGCCACCTCGACGCCCTGCTGATTCAGCTCCAGTGCGGTCAGGTAGCCGTCGTCATTACCGGTCAGTACCACGGCCCGTTTGCCCGGCTTCACCGCGTAGAGCTTCATCAGGCGGGTGGCAGCACTGCCCATCATCACGCCCGGCAGATCGTTGTTGCGGAACACCACATGCTGTTCGAAGGAACCGGAAGCCACGATACATTCCTTGGCGCGCACCTTGTACATGCGCTTGCCCTGGATCACCGGCAGGTAGTTGTCGGCAAACCAGCCGTTACAGGCGGCACCGACCAGTACTTTGATATTGTTGTGGGCGGCTACCCTGGCCAGCAGCTCGGCACGCAGCTCATCGGCCTGCCGGCCTGCGGCATCGAAGCGGTGGTAGGTCAGGGCGCCGCCCAGCAGCGGCTGCTCTTCGACCAGCAATACCGACGCACCGCCATCGGCCGCCTTCAGGGCCGCGCTCAGGCCCGCGGGTCCGGCGCCCACCACCACCACATCGTGGAACAGGTAGGCCTTGTCGTAGTATTCCGGCTTGAAATCGAGATCCAGCACCCCGAGCCCGGCCTTCTTGCGGATGGTCGGTTCCCAGATCTTCCAGGTGTCCCTGTTCTTCAGCAGCGGCGCCTTGTAGAAGGAGCGGTAGTAGAAACCCACCGGCATAAAGCGGGAGAAATGTCCCAGCACCGCATCCCGATCGTTATCCAGCGAGCCGTTGTAATTCTGGCCGAACACCCGGGCGCCTCTGTCGCCGGCTCCCGGTCGGCCAGTACGTTCGGCTCCTTGTCCAGCTGGATCAGGGTATTGGCGTCCTGTCCGGCCATGGTCAGCGGACCCCGCGGACGATGATACTTGAACGAGCGCGACAGCAGCCAGCGACCGTTGCCTGCCAGCGCACTGGCGATGGAATCACCGGCAAAGCCGCTGTAATCCTTACCTTCAAAGCTGAAGCTGACACGCTTGTTGCGGTCAATCAGCAGGCCCATGGGGGCATCAAGACGATGGTTCATGCTGTCGCCTCCTTCGGCGCCGCAGCGGGTTCCTCGGCAAAGGAAAAGTCCACGCGCTGGTTGAATATCTCGGACGGATCGTAGGTTTTCAGGATGTCGTCGGTCACCGTATGACGCTCGGCGATAAACCAGTAACCGGACGGTGCGTGCAGCCACCATTCGGTGACCACCCCGGCCTTGTTGTCGGAATAGAAGACGTAGTCGGCCCACTCGCGATCGCTGCAGGTGAGCGGGTCCGGCATTTCGCGAACTTCGCCACCGTGCACGAACTCACTGATATTGCGGGGTCCGTTCAGCGGACAGTGCATTATTTTCATTGTGCTGCTCCTCGCCTGATAGCTGAATTAGTGGCTGGCCGCCGTAGCGCCCATCTCGTTGACCTGACGGAAGACATCGAACCTGTCCATGGCGAACGGCGCGATCAGCGCCGGCACCTTGCCGCCACTGGCCACCAGTTCGGCCATGGTTTTGCCGCAGATCGGCGTGGCCTTGAAGCCCCAGGTGCCCCAGCCCGCATCCAGGTAGTAGTTCTCGACCGGGCTCAGGCCCATGATGGGGCTGTAGTCGGAGGTCATGTCCGTGATACCGGCCCACTGGCGCATCAGGCGCAGGTTGGCCATAAACGGAAACATCTCGATGGCGTGGGCCAGCAGGCTTTCCTTCAGCTCCAGGGTGGAACGGGTGTTGTACAGCGGGTAAGGATCCGAGCCGCCGCCGAAGACGATTTCGCCCCGGCTGGTCTGCTGCACATAGCAGTGCAGCGCCGAAGAGCTGACCAGCGGATCCAGGAACGGCTTGACCGGCTGGGTGACCATGGCCTGCAACGGATAGGTGGTGATCGGCATACGGAAACCGGCCTTGGCCGCCATCAGCGAGCTGTGACCGGCCACCGCCTGAATGGCGCAGCCACACTGGATGGTGCCGCGATTGGTTTTCACCCCGGTGACCCGGCCCTTTTCGACGATGATATCGGTCACTTCGGTCAGCTGGTGCAGCTCAACGCCGCGCTGGGTCGCGCCCTTGGCGTAGCCCCAGGCCACCGCATCGTGACGGGCGGTGGCGCCGTCCATGTGCCAGAGGCCGGCCAGCACCGGCATGTGAGCCGGATTCATGTTCAGGGTCGGGACCAGCTCCCTGATTTCCTGGGGGCCGATAAGCTCGGTGCGACCACCGAAATGCTTGTTGACCTCGGCGCGCTGGCGGAAGGCCCGCACGGTGGCATCGGTATGCGCCAGGGTCAGCTGGCCCCGCTCGGTATACATGATGTTGAAGTCGAACTCGTTGGAGAGCTCCTTGAACAGCTTTACCGATTCGCTGTAAAACCTGACACCTTCGGAGGTCAGGTAGTTGGAGCGGATAACCGCGGTGTTACGCGCCGTATTTCCCCCCCCAAGGTAGCCTTTTTCCAGCACGGCGACATTGGTGATACCGTGATATTTGGCCAGGTAGTATGCGGTCGCAACCCCATGGCCACCGGCGCCGATAATAACGACGTCGTAGCTTGACTTCAGCTCGGATGGCACCGGCAGGTCGGCGTCCTGCTCGAACGGATAGTCGTTCTTCAGACCGTACTTTAATAGTGAGAAAGGCATGGGCCCTCCGGGGATCAGGACTGACCGACTGCAACAGCCGGTTGGATGTCAGACAGCTGCTTGCGCGCGGCTGTCACCGTATTTTTCATCAGGCAGGCGATGGTCATGGGACCCACCCCGCCCGGCACCGGGGTAATGGCACCGGCGACAGGTGCAACATCGACAAAGTCGACATCCCCGACCAGCTTGCGCTTGCCGTCCCGCTCGATGGCGTTGATGCCTACGTCAATCACGGTGGCGCCCGGCTTGATCCAGTCGGCCTTGACCAGCTCGGGCCGGCCGACCGCGGCCACCAGAATATCGGCGTCGCGACAAACGGCGGCGATATCCCGGGTGCGGGAGTGGGCGATGGTGACCGTACAGCTGGCCTGCAGCAGCAGGGCGGCCATCGGCTTGCCGACAATGTTGGAGCGCCCGATCACCACCGCATGCTTGCCGCTCAGGTTACCGTGCGCCTGTTGCAGCATGATCATGCAACCCAGCGGCGTGCAGGGAACCAGCCCCGGCTGCGCCGCGGCCAGGGCACCGACGTTGAGCGGATGGAAACCATCCACATCCTTGTCGGGATTAATGGCGGCGATAATATCGTCTTCATCCAGATGATCCGGCAGCGGCAACTGGACCAGGATGCCGTGCACCTTGGGATCATGGTTCAGACTGTCCACCAGGGCGTTCAGGGTGGCCTGGGAGGTGTCGGCGGGCAGGCGGTGCTCGATGGAGCGAATACCGGCTTCGCCCGCCTGACGCACCTTGTTGCGTACGTATACCTGGCTGGCCGGATCGTCCCCCACCAGGACCACGGCCAGGCCGAGCGTTACGCCCAGCTCTGCCTTCAGCGCCGCCACGTCGGCGGCGACCTGCTGCAGCACCTCCGCAGACAACTGCTTACCGTTGATGATGTGACCCATGTCTGCCCCCTTACTTGAAAATGACGGTCTTGTTGCCGTCGAGGAAGACACGATGCTCGATATGCAGCTTGACGGCACGCGCCAGGGCGACCGTTTCGGTATCCCGGCCGACCGCGACCAGGGCGTCGGCGGAATAGGTGTGATCCACCGGCTGCACGGACTGCTCTATGATGGGGCCTTCATCCAGATCGGCAGTCACATAGTGCGCGGTGGCGCCGATCAGCTTGACGCCGCGGTCATGAGCCTGGTGGTAGGGTTTGGCGCCCTTGAAGCCCGGCAGGAAGGAGTGGTGGATATTGATGGCGCGTCCGCTGAGCTGGGCACAGAGGTTGTCGGACAGGATCTGCATGTAGCGGGCCAGTACCACCAGCTCGGTGCCGGTCTCTTCGATGACATCCAGTAATGCCAGCTCCTGTTCCCGCTTGTTTTCCTTGTTGACCGGCAGGTAGATAAAGCGGATGCCCTCGCGCTCCGCCATCGGGCGCAGGTCCAGATGGTTGGACACGATCGCGGTCACGTCCATATTCAGCTCGCCCTTGCGCAGGCGGTAGAGCAGGTCGTCCAGGCAGTGGTCGAACTTGCTCACCATGATCAGTACCTTGGTCGGGACGGCGACCGTGTGTATCTGCCATTCCATATCGAACCGCTCGGCAATGGTGTTGAACTCGCCCTGGATATCACTCAGCTGGCTTTTGCCGGATTCAATGTGACAGACCGCGCGCATAAAGAAGCTACCGGTGTCCTGATCGTCAAACTGGGACAGCTCGCTGATATAGCAGCCCCGCTCGGACAGGAAGGTGGTGACGGCAGCGACGATGCCGCTGCTGGCCTTGCAGGTGGTCTTGAGTACGAATTGATCTGCGGTTGAATGCTCGGCGCTCATGGTGATACCTCTCGGGAGTCTCAAAAATTATCAGCTCATAACTATTCATATATAAAATAAAAATCAATATATGAATATTCCTTGTCGCATGATGGTCGGTTTTCAGTGGTTTTATTTAAAGTATGATTATTTTTTCACTATGGCAATAACTAAAGCATTCATTTATAAATTTTCTTATTTTTGATTTTTATTTGAATATCAATATTCATATATGAATTTTTTAAATCTAAGGTAGCCGCTTTATCACGCGATGGACAAGCGAATGACGGAAGGTTTGTTTTGTTTATATATAAACTTTAAATTCATTCATGGATTATATTGTGATTGTGGGAGGGGATTCTTATGATGAGCAGCATCGGCACGGGAGCATGGCGCCGGCCGTAATCCATTGGTTATCTGTATCCATGTGGCGGGGCAGCCCGCTGCAACCAGCAGAACCGACAGGCAAACCAGAGAGCGTGATCCATGAGTGAGAAAGACTATACCGTCCCGGCCCTGCAAAAGGGCCTGAAAATACTGGAAATGTTCGGCAGTGATTGTCACCGGCTGACCCAGTCGGAAATGGCCGACGCCTTCGGGGTCTCGGCCACGTCGCTGTATCGCATCATCCAGACCCTGTCCAGCATGGGATATCTGAACAAGGTGGGCAAGAATACCTATGAGCTCGGCTCTCAGGTGGTTTCCCGGGGGTTCAGCTACCTGGCCAGCCGGGAGGTTGTCGAGATATGCGCGCCCTATATTACCCGTCTCAGGGACAGGACCTCGCTTTCCAGTCACCTGGCGATTCGTGAAGGGACCGATGTCATTTATGTGTTCAGGGCCCTCGCCTTGCAGCGCCTTTCTGTCAATGTGCCGGTCGGCACCCGTTTTCCCTGCCATACCACGGCGATTGGCCGGGCCCTGTTGATCGGCATGTCGCCCACCGAACTTGAAGAGTTGTACAAGGGACAGCGGCTGGATGGCTATCCCGAACCGGCCCCTCAGACGCTTCCCGATCTGATCGAGCTGTGCGCCCAGGAACGGGCCCAGGGCTGGAGCATACACTTTTCGGACTATTCCACGGCCATCGCCGTACCGATCCGCAATTACAGTGGCGAGGTGATCGCGGCCATCAATGTGTCCGGCTCCGATCCCATGATGAAGCGAGAGGGCGTCCAGGAGCGCTCCATCCGGGCCTTGCAGGACACGGCCAATGACATCATGAAACAGCTGGGCAGTGAAGGCTGATGCGCTCCGGCTCCCCCCTTTGTTGGGGCAGCCGGAACAGCCTGGCGCGACAAACAGGCCTCTTTCGAGGCCCTTGAACAACACATTCCCGTCGGCGGAGTCAACCGGCCTATTGGCTTCCGAGCGGAAAACGCACCAGAGGCCCGACAGGTTCCTGCTCGGGCGGCACATAGGCAGGCACCGGCTCACCGGCCGGGCCCAGGTGCCTGACCAGGCTGTAGATGGCCCGCAGATCCTCCTCCGTCATGTCGCGCAGAGCAAACCAGGGCATCGGCGGACGCAATTGCCGGGTTCTTGCCTGCTGCAGCCACTCGTCAACGGAAATACCCTGCATATAGAGGCGCAGATTGGTCGGATAAGTGGTGCCCCAGGCACCGTGCCAGCCAAGCTGGTCCCCCGTCAGCCACAACGGCTCCGGAACCTGGCCCCCGCTCTGGGCATAACCGGGGGTATGGCAGTCGTTGCAGCCGGCGATTCTTACCAGATACCGGCCTCGCTCAATCAAGGCTGCATCACCACTGTCTGCCCCCTCGGCCAATACATGCTCAACCGGAGGCAAGGTCAACAGAGCCGCCCCCAGCATCAAAGAGGAAAACCTGAACATCATTGCTCTCCCATCGGCGAACCACCCTGCCACGGACAACCGCATCCCCGGCCATCAGGGTATTCCACTCGATAAGCATAGCCCGGCCACTGGCTCGGGGCGCCCTCGGAGAAGCCGTCGCCGTCTTTTATTTCAGCCGTTAAAAAGGCCTCTTGCGAGGCCTTTGAAGACAGCACCTTTCTTGCCGGATATTCAGTGCACGGAAACCGACTTGAGTCGCTCGGTACCTGACAGCGACTTCGCCATGGCTTCCACCTGCTCGGCCGGCACAGGGCGGGCAAACAGATAACCTTGATAGAGCCGGCAGCCGTTGGTCTGCAGCAGCTTGCGCTGAGCTTCGGTTTCCACCCCTTCGGCAATGACTTCCAGATCCAGGCTGACGGCCATGGCGGTTATGGCCCGGATAATGGCCAGGCTGTTGGTATCATCGGGTAAACGCCGCACAAAAGACTGATCTATTTTCAGCTGGTCCAGGGGGAGTTGCTGCAGATAATGCAACGATGAATAACCGGTGCCAAAGTCATCGATGGAAAAACGAATACCGGACTCTTTAAGGAGCCGCATGCGGGCGATGGCCTGGGGCATATCGGTGATCAGCATCGATTCGGTCAATTCCAGCTTCAACCGCCTCGGGTTGGCACCGGTTAGCTGCAGCACCTTGAGTACCTCATCTACAAAACCCGGTTCATATAACTGGGTGGGACTGATATTCACCGATACATTCACATCCTGTAATTCCGGTCGCCCGGACCAGAGCGCCATCTGCTCGCAGGCGCGCAACAACACGACACGATCTATCCGGCTCATCAGCCCGGCGGCTTCGGCCACGGCAATAAAGTCTGCGGGAGCCAGTATCCCCCGGTGCGGGTGATGCCAGCGCACCAGTGCTTCCAACCCCATCATCTGGTTACCGTCGTTGAACTGCGGCTGAAAATACACACAGAATTCCCCTGCTTCCACCCCGCGAATAATGTCTTCTTCCAGCAACAGCCGCTGAGAGATGGCTTGTTGCATTTCCGGGTCGAAGAAGCGCAGTTGCCCCTTGCCGGCCGCTTTGGCCTCATACATGGCTAACTCGGCCTGCCGCAACAATTCCTCCGCCGGCTGGCTGTGTGCATCCAGGAGCACCAACCCCATGCTGGCACTGCTTCTCAGGCTGTGCTCTTCATACTGATAAGGTTTATCCAGCTGGTTCTGCAAGGTATGACAGAGCCGCTCGAGACGCGTCATCAGTTGGGCCTGCTGCTCGGACGATGCGCCGAGCAAAAACGCAAACTTGTCACTTCCCAGTCGAGCGACGGTGCTCTTCCCCCCCGCAATCTTGCGCAATCGTTTTGCCACTTGCAGCAATAATTTGTCACCGACAAAATTACCCCACAAATCATTGATATTCCTGAAATTATCAAGATCAAGGAAGATCAGCGCTCCCAGTTTCCCATTCTCTGCACTCTCCGACTGCGTCTGCCGGATCCGCTCGAGCAACAGGCGGCGATTGGGCAAGCCGGTCAACACATCATAAAACGCCAGATGATTGATTTTCTCGGCGGCTTTTTTCCGTTCGGTCATATCGGTTATCGCCGCCACATAATGACTGATCCGGCCGTGGCCATCCTTTACCGCGCTGATCGACAACCATTGCGGATAGCAATCACCGGACTTGCGCTTGTTGATGATTTCCCCCTGCCAGCGCCCCGCCGATGCAATACAGTGCCACATCTGCCGATAAAACGTGGCATCGTGCTTGCCAGAGCTGAGTATGGCTGGCGTATAGCCTTTACCTCGTCCTCGGTATAACCGGTGATCTCGCTAAAGGCGCGGTTTACCCGCAGTATCCTGTTATGTGCATCGGTCACCAGCATGGCCTGAGTACTTTCAAACGCCACGGCCGCAATACGCAGATCGGTTTCATTCTTGACCCGGGCACTGATATCGCGACTCAGGGTCACCACCGCCGGTTTGTCGAGATGCCGGCTTTCAAGTCTTTGCGCCACACATTCAAAGACGTGGCAACCATGCTCGGTGTTTAGCTCGTAAGTCAGAGTATTGACCGTTTTCTGCCTCAGGGTCTGGCGAACAAACGCCAGCAAGGCATCAGCCTGCTCCGGCGGAAAAATGTCCCGCACGGTATGCCCCTGGAGCCGATCGATCGCAACATGTGGCAAGCGAGCATCGTCAGCCATGACTTCAAGATAACGCCCGTCTTCATCAATAACACACATCAGATCCGGCAAGGCACGGGTAATGGCCATCAGCCGGGCCTGACTGTCGTGCAGCGCCTGCTGTTCCCGCAAGCGCTGTCTGGCATCCTTGAGAATAAAAACCAGCATCAGGGTCAGTGGCACCACCACCAGCAGAAACGGCCACGTCAGCGACAGGATATGCTGCCGCTGCTGGGGCTCGACGGCCAAAAATACCAGTCCCATCTTCGTGGCGTGCAAGAACAGCGTTACCGGCAACAGCGACCACAGGTTCAGCCGTATCCAGCCCCGCTGCCAGGCGTACCGCACGCCAAGGCCCAGAACCAGTGCCAGCACCATGCACAAGATGCCGATCATGGTACCGGGCCCGCTGAGCCAGAGCCGGAACCCACCGGCCATCAGCAGCGCCAGCCCTCCTGACAGCGGGCCACTGAACAAGCCGGCCACAAAAAGCACCGCATCGCGCACATCCAGCAGCACGCCTGGGCCAATAATTAAGGGCAACGACATACAGGCGATGGCGATGACACCAAACAAGATACCGGAAGTGAGTACCAGCAGCCGGGGATGCTGCTGCCCCCGGCGCACGTTGATGGTCAGCAGCCAGCCCGACGCAAGAATGAGAATGGCCTGTTCAATAATGGATATCAGCATGAATAATGTGGCAACGCATGATTAATGGGCGTGAGGGGAAAAGCGGAAGAAAACCATCGTTACCTGTCTGAGTCACGATGTGATGAACGGTGAGAGTGTAACAGAAGCGTTGTTCAATCCCCATACAAAGCTAATGGAGTCATCATGGCCGCCATGTTCTCCTTCGGCGCCATCGGCAGGGCCCGGAAAACGGCCCTGGCATCGCCATGCCCGGATATGACCCCGACCGCAAAACGGTGGTTTATACCGCGTCTGACTTGACGGCCCTCGGTCTCTGGCCAATAACTAGATAGAGGTAAATACGGCAAGTGCCGGTTTACTCTGGTTCGATCGCTTTGCGATAGGGATGTTTAAGGGGATAACGCTATGATTTTGAACCATATATGGGGTCTTTATGCGCACCCCAAAGAAGAATGGCATACCATAGATCACCACCACGAGAGCCTGAGCTACAGTCTGGTCCACCTGATGTTCATCGCCCTGATACCGGCATTATCCGCCTATGTTTCCGCCACCATGATCGGCTGGAATTTCGGCTCAACCACCAGTACAACCATCATGCTCACCACTCAAAGCGCCCTGATTATGTCGCTAGGCATGTACGTCACGCTTATTGCCGGCGTCTTTGCCCTTGCCTACCTGACCTTCTGGATGGCCAAAACCTTCGGTGCCAAACCCAACTTTACCCAGAGCATGGAACTGGCCGCCTATACCGCAACCCCTCTGTTCATGACGGGGCTGGCGCTATTTTATCCCGAGCCGATTTTCCTGATGATGGTCGGTCTGGCCGGGCTGACCTATTCGGTCTACCTGCTTTATTCCGGGGTTCCCATCATCATGCACATCCCCGAGGAGCGCGGTTTTATTTACGCGAGCTCGGTGGTGACCTGCGGCCTGGTGCTGCTGGTCTGTATCATGGCGGGCTCCGTCATCGTCTGGAGCTGGGGCTTTGGACCGATTTACACCAACTGACCGGCCCACGACCGCATTGAAAAAGGGGTCCGAAGACCCCTTTTTTGTGCCCGGTCACCGTTATGGCTGACCTTCGTTGTAGATTTCCAGATGACTGTTATCGATGGAGTCTTTCTGCTTGGCACTGTCGTTACGCAAGGCATTCAGCGCATCCAGATATTCCTGGTTCACATCCTGAGTAACATACTCGCCGGTGAATACCGAAGTTTCAAAGCGACGCAGCTCGGGGTTGAAATGACGAACCGCATCTTCCAGATCTTCCAGCTCCTGGAAAATCAGGCCATCGGCACCGATCAGCTGGCAGATTTCTTCCACTTCCCGGCCGTAGGCAATCAGCTCGTTGACGGAAGGCATATCGATACCATAGACGTTGGGGAACCGGATTTCGGGCGCGGCTGAGGCAAAATACACCTTCTTGGCGCCGGCTTCCCGGGCCATCTGGATGATCTGCTCGGAGGTCGTGCCGCGTACGATGGAATCATCCACCAGCAGTACATTCTTGCCGGCAAATTCCGACGGAATAGCGTTAAGCTTGCGGCGCACCGACTGCTTGCGCTGCTGCTGACCGGGCATGATGAAGGTACGGCCGATATAACGGTTCTTCACAAAACCCTGACGATAAGGCAGCTGCAGGTTGTGGGCAATTTCCAGCGCGATGTCACAGGACGTTTCGGGGATCGGGATCACCACGTCGATATCGAACTCTTCCCACTCCCGGGCAATTTTGGCCCCCAGCTTCTGACCCATGCGTACCCGGGCACCGTAGACCGAGACCTTGTCGATGAAGGAGTCGGGCCGTGCGAAATAGACATACTCGAAAATACAGGAGTGATGCTGCGGCTCAGCGGCGCATTGCTGGGTAAAGAGCTCACCCTGCCTGGTGATATAAACCGCTTCACCCGGAGCTACATCGCGGATCAGGGTGAAACCTACCGCATCCAGCGCCACGCTTTCGGACGCCACCATATATTCGGTACTGCCGTCTTCGCAGTCACGCTTGCCCAGCACCAAGGGGCGGATGCCGTTGGGATCGCGGAAAGCCAGCATGCCATGGCCGATAATGACCGCCACGGCTGCATAGGCACCCCGTACCTGTTCGTGCACCTTGCTGACGGCGGCAAATACATGGCCCGGCTCGAGGTGCAGGGTTTGCGTCTGCTGATCCAGCTCATGTGCCAGCACGTTCAGCAACACTTCGGAGTCGGAGCTGGTATTGATATGGCGACGGGCGACCCGGAACTGTTCTTCTTTCAGCTCGCGGGCATTGGTCAGGTTGCCGTTATGGGCCAGGGCAATACCGAACGGAGAATTCACGTAAAAGGCTGCGCCTGGGCCACGCTGCTGCTGCCGGCGGTGGGATAGCGCACATGGCCAATCCCCACGTTCCCGATCAGACGCTCCATATGACGCTCTTCAAACACGTCCCGTACCAGACCATTGGCCTTGCGCTGGCGGAAGGTATCCCCCGAAATGGTAACGATACCGGCCGCATCCTGACCTCTGTGTTGCAGTACCGTCAGGCTGTCATACAGCGCCTGATTTACCGGGGTCGTACCTTGAATACCGACAATCCCACACATGTCCTAATTTCCTCAATTCATTATGGCTTGGGGGGTAAAAAGCTGGATGAATTCTGCACCAGGCTGAAAAACCACTGGATCACGATACCAAACTCCGGAATCAACCGGGATTCACGCCACCACACACTCTGTGCGAAGGCCGTCATGGTATCGATAAATAACAACAGGGCCGCTACGATAAGCACGCCCCGCACTGCCCCGAAACAGACGCCCAGTACCCTGTCGGTACCAGAGAGTCCGGTTTTGGTCACCAGCTCACCGATAATGTAATTAATCAGGGCGCCCAGGATCAGGGTCAGGACAAACAGGATGGCAATGGCTGCGCCATTGCGGAATAACGGATCGGAGATCTCGAGATGAACGCTCAGGTCGGCGTAAAAACGACTGGCAACGAAGAAAGCGGCTAGCCAGGTAGCCAACGACATTGCCTCTTTCACAAATCCCCTGACCAGGCTGATGAGTGCAGAAAGGCCGATAATGCCGAGAATTACATAGTCTATCCAAACCATCATGTACTGCCGGGGACCTCTTGAATGCCGCGCATTCTACCAAAGGAGAGAGGTAAAAGGCGAAGGAAAAGCGGATAAATTTCATTCAATATCAAACTAATTTCCGTCGTGAAACGCCGTAAAAAACAAGCCGGGGCATGGGCCCCGGCTCATTTGGCTGATGACATCAGACTCAGCCGATATATTGCAGGCCGCCCATATAAGGCTGCAAAATCTCGGGCACCGCAATACGGCCGTCCGCCTGCTGATAGTTTTCCAGCACCGCCACCAGGGTACGGCCCACCGCCAGACCGGAGCCGTTGAGGGTGTGCAGCAGCTGGGGTTTGCCGTCTGCACCCCGTACCCGCGCCTGCATGCGGCGAGCCTGGAAATCGCCGCAGTTGGAGACAGAGGAAATCTCGCGGTAGGTGTTCTGGGCCGGCAGCCACACTTCCAGATCATAGGTCTTGGCGGCACCAAAGCCCATGTCGCCGGTACAGAGCGCCATCACCCGGTAGGGCAGTTTCAGGCCCTGCAGCACCTTCTCGGCGTGGCCGACCATTTCTTCCAGAGTGTCCCAGGACTGCTCCGGATGAACCAGCTGCACCATTTCCACCTTGTCGAACTGGTGCATGCGCACCAGACCGCGGGTATCCCGGCCATAAGAGCCCGCTTCGGAACGGAAGCAGGGCGTATGGGCGGTGAATTTCAGCGGCAGCTGGTTGGCATCGAAGATCTCGTCCCGACCGATGTTGGTCAGCGGCACCTCGGAGGTCGGGATCAGCGAGAAACGACGCATATTGCCGGCTTCGTCCCCTTCACCCTCGATGGCGGTGTGGAACAGGTCGGCGGAAAACTTGGGCAACTGACCGGTGCCGTACAGGCTGTCGCTGTTCACCAGATAAGGCACATAACATTCGGTATAGCCGTGCTCATTGGTGTGCAGATCCAGCATGTATTGCGCCAGGGCCCGGTGCATGCGGGCAATCTGCCCCTGCATGATCACGAAACGGGAGCCGGAAATCTTGACCGCGCCCTTGAAGTCCAGACCGGCCAGGGCTTCGCCCAGCGCTACATGATCCCGGGGTTCGAAGTCAAAGGTGGTGGGCTCGCCCCAGACGCGAACCTGCTGGTTATCATCTTCGTTTTTACCGACCGGCACCGATTCGTGGGGCAGATTGGGAATGGCGGCACAAAAGGCTTCAATCTCGTTCAGCAGCTGATCCAGCTCGACCTTGCAACCGTCCAGCTCGTCGTTGATGGTCGACACCGCCGCCTTCAGCGGGGCGATATCTTCACCATTGCGGGCCGCCTGGCCGATGGCCTTGGAACGGGCATTACGCTCGGCCTGCAGTTCCTGAGTACGGGATTGCAGAGACTTCCGCTTTTCTTCGAGGCTATTGAACAAGGCTGTGTCGAGCGTAAAACCACGGCTTGCCAGCCGCGCCGCCGTGTCGGCGATGTCGCCGCGCAGGTATTTGGAATCCAGCATGAGTTACCTTATT
The DNA here is from genome assembly GCF_001870485.1 of Oceanisphaera psychrotolerans. Classification (GTDB taxonomy): domain Bacteria; phylum Pseudomonadota; class Gammaproteobacteria; order Enterobacterales; family Aeromonadaceae; genus Oceanimonas; species Oceanimonas psychrotolerans. The sequence continues at coordinate 44,472 of NZ_MDKE01000033.1, forward strand.
TGATGCTTGTACTGCGTGTCGCACGCAGGGTCGGAAGTCACTAAATCGAGGTCAAGTTTATCAGCTTAGCGGGGCGGGAGCAACTAGCCGCTGGCCTGCTCATCGAGACTTTTCAGGTAATCGAGTTTGGCCCTTACCTTCTGTTCGAAGCCCCGCTCGTTGGGCTGATAATAACGCCGTTCTGCCAGCGCCGTCGGCAGGTAGGTCTCACCGGCGGCATAGGCTCCCGGTTCGTTGTGGGCATACCGATACTCGGCGCCGTGGCCCAGTTCTTTCATCAGCCTGGTGGGGGCGTTGCGCAGATGCACCGGCACCTCATAATCGGGCAGCTCGCGGGCATCCTTGAGCGCCGCTTTCCAGGCGGTATAGAGGGAGTTGCTCTTGGGCGCACAGGCGAGGTAAACGATGGCCTGGGCAATGGCCCGTTCCCCTTCTGCCGGTCCGACCCGGGTAAAGCAGTCCCAGGCGGCCAGGGCGACTTCCATCGCTTTGGGGTCGGCCAGGCCCACATCTTCCGAGGCGATGGCCAGCAGCCGGCGGGCGATATAAAGCGGATCGCAGCCAGCACTGATCATGCGCGCATACCAGTACAGACCGGCGTCCGGGCTGGACCCCCGAATTGACTTGTGTACCGCCGAAATCAAATCGTAATAGAGATCGCCCTGGTTATCGAACCGGGCCAGCCGCTCGCCGGTCACTTCCGCCAGCAGCGCCTTGTCGATGCGGCGAACCTCTTCATGCGGCTCGGCCATGTCCGCCAGCAGTTCCAGGTAATTCAGCGCCTTGCGCCCATCGCCGTCCACCAGTTCGGCCAGCGCCCGCTGTACACCATCGGCCAACTCGATGCCCTGCCCGGCCAGCCCGCGTTCATCGCTCAGCGCCTGGGCTATCATCAGCTCGATTTCCGCCGACTCCAGCCGCTTGAGCAGATAGACCCGGGCCCGGGACAACAAGGCATTGTTCAGCTCGAAGGAGGGATTTTCGGTGGTGGCACCGATGAAGGTGACGGTGCCGTCCTCGATATGAGGCAGAAAGGCATCCTGCTGAGATTTGTTGAAGCGGTGCACTTCGTCCACAAACAGTATGGTGCGCCGCCCGGCCAGTTTGTGTTCCCGCGCCCGCTCGATGGCGGCACGGATCTCCTTGACCCCGGAGGTAACCGCCGATACCCGCTCGACCTGAGCATCGCAGTAATGGGCAATCAGCTCGGCCAGGGTGGTCTTGCCGGTGCCCGGCGGCCCCCACAGGATCATGGAATGACAATGCCCGGCTTCCAGCGCCCGACGCAGCGGCTTGCCCGGCCCCAGAATATGCGTCTGGCCCAGGTATTGCTCCAGCCGCTGGGGGCGCATCCGCGCCGCCAGTGGGCGAAAGTCGTCCTGTTCGAAGTCCAGACTCAGGGTACTCATGTCATTTCATCCCCATAAAACAAGCGGTAAGCTTTAAGCTGTCAGCTTAAAGCAGCTGCTCCCTCAGCGTTGGTCGTCGACCATCACCCGGCCGGGGGGGTGAAGGTAAAGGTGTCGGCACCGGAGGCGGGCTTGGTATTCACCTGCTTCAAAGTAAATTCACTGCGCTGACCGCCGGACTCGATCACCGTAAAACGCTGAATACGGTTGTTACGGTCGAAACGCAGGCTGAACTGACTGATCAGCTCGCCCGGATCCTTGCTGGTCACCACATAATCGGCGCCTTTGCGAGCCACATCATATTGCTGCCAGCGCCGACCGTCCGCCCCCGCAATCAGCAAAAAGGGCGTGTTCTGTATCGCCTGCTCCAGCGGGGCTATGCTGACCTGCTCCACGAAAGGATCGTACACCCAGACATCATTGCCATCGGACACGATCAGACTTTCGTCCGGCGATACCGTATGCCATCGAAACCGGTCGGGCCGGGCCAGCTGCATGGTGCCCTCGGCACTTTGCATCGGCGCCCCCTGCTCATCGAATACCTGTTGGCTGAACCGGGCAGAAAACCGGTCGAAGGATGCCAGCTTCTGCTGCAATTCGGCCCGGACATCGGCCAGCGCCACGGCACTGACCGACCACAGCAATACCCCTAAGGTTGCCAGTTTTTTCATGGTTACTCCCTGGCTGGCGGAGGTGCCAGCACTTCACGTTGACCGTTGCCGCCCGCCGGACTGACGATACCCTGAAACTCCATCTGTTCGATGATGCGGGCGGCCCTGTTGTAACCTATTTTGAACTTGCGTTGCACGCTGGAGGTAGAGCCACGACGCGTCTCTACGACAAAAGCCACCGCATGGTCGAACAGCTCGTCCAGCTCTTCAACGCCCCCTTCCGGCGCCTCACCGGGCAGCAGCCCCTCGGCACCCACATCGCCGCTCAGAATATCCTCGATATAATCGGGCTCGCCCCGCTCCTTCCAGGCCGCCACCACCCGGTGCACTTCATGGTCGTCCACAAAGGCGCCATGTACCCGGGTCGGGTTGCTGTCACCGGCCGGCAGGTAGAGCATATCGCCCATGCCCAGCAGCGACTCGGCCCCCTGCTGATCGAGAATGGTGCGCGAGTCGATTTTGCTCGACACCTGAAACGACATCCGGGTCGGAATGTTGGCCTTGATCAGGCCGGTGATCACGTCCACCGAAGGCCGCTGGGTCGCCAGGATCAGGTGAATGCCGGCCGCCCGTGCCTTCTGGGCTATACGCGCAATCAATTCTTCCACTTTCTTGCCGACGATCATCATCATGTCGGCAAATTCGTCGATCACCACCACAATATGGGGCAGCTTCTCCAGCGCCGGTGGATAGGTATCCATCGACTGGGTCGGTTGCCACAAGGGATCCCGCAGCGGCTCACCAGCGTCAATTGCATCCTGTATCTTGCTGTTGAAGCCCTTGAGGTTTCGAACTCCCATGGCCGACATCAGCTTGTAACGCCGTTCCATTTCGCCCACACACCAGCGCAGGGCATTGGCGGCCTCTTTCATGTCGGTAACCACTTCGGTCAGCAGGTGCGGAATGCCTTCATAGACCGACAGTTCCAGCATCTTGGGATCGATCATGATGAAACGCACTTCTTCCGGCGTGGCCTTGTACAGCATCGACAGTATCATGACGTTGACCCCCACCGACTTACCGGAGCCGGTGGTACCGGCCACCAGCACATGGGGCATCTTGGCCAGGTTGACGATCACCGGCTCACCGGCAATATCCTGACCCAGCACCAGCGTCAGCGGGTGCTCGCTGCGCGCAAAGGCCTCGCTGTCCATCACCTCGCGCAGATAGACGGTTTCGCGCCGGGTGTTGGGCAACTCCAGTCCCACATAGGGTTTTCCGGGGATCACTTCCACCACTCGTACGCTGATGGCAGACAGGGAACGGGCCAGGTCCCGGGCCAGGTTGGTGATTTTGCTGACCTTGACCCCGGGAGCCAGATCCAGTTCAAACCGGGTAATAACCGGCCCCGGATAAACCCCGACCACATTGGCCTGCACGTTGTAATCCGCCAGCTTGGCTTCCACCAGTCGGGCGATACGTTCAAGCTCGGCCTCGCTGACCATATGCTGACGGGGCTTGGGCGGATCCAGTAGCTCCACCGAAGGTAACGGAGACAGGTCGGTCCGCCGGGATGCGGCCGGCGATCGCGGCGGCGGTACCGGCTCGGATGCCGCCGGATCTTCCCCCTCATTCAGCCAGGGCAGATCCAGTTCATCGTCGTCATCATCCAGAGCCCAGCCGTTGGCTTCGGCGATGGTGGCCATGGCGGTATCGGGCTCAGGCTCGGCCACCGACCCCATCACCGGCTCTTTGCGTACCTGCTCCTTGCGTACCGGTGGCGTCTTTTTCTGCACCGGAGCGCGCGGCGCCGGTGACGCGGCAACCGGTGCCAGCAGAGGATCGTCCTGCTCCGGCTCCCACTCTGGCTCCATATCCGTTTCCGGCACGGCCGGACCATCGAGCCGTTCCTTGAACCGACGCCAGCCGACAAACCCCGCTTCGGAAGCCGCCGGCGATGCGGCTTCGGCAGGAGGCGTTACCGGCATCGTTGTGTCGACGGTACCCCGGCGGCGATGCGCCATGTCGGTTTGCCAGTCGAGCAGCCGTTGCGGTAGCTGGCCGAGCCAGCGCGGACCGTTCAGTACCATGGCGCCCAGACGCTCCACAATCAACAGCCAGGACCAGCCGGTAAAGAAGGTGACACCGGTGGCAAAGCCACACAACAACACCAGGGTGGTCCCCAGAGAGCCAAACATCGAGTTCAGGGCCGACGCCAGCATGTCGCCGATAAGGCCGCCGGAAGAAAAATAATAGATGTTGTCCACGTTCATGCTGGCCAGTGCCAGCAGGCTGAGCAGTAACATCAGAAAGCCGATAATGCGCAGGCTCAGGGTCAGATAACAGATATCGCTCAAGGCCCTCGGCCGCCACAGGGTCACCCAGCCGATCAGCACCATGAAAAATGGCAACAGATAGGCCGAAAAGCCGAACGCAAACAGCAGAATATCCGCCAGCCAGGCCCCCGCCGGTCCGGCAGCATTACGAATGTCCCCGCCCCATGCGGTTTGAGACCAACCCGGATCAGAGGGATGGTAAGAGACCAGCGATAACATCATGAAGATCGCCAGCAAGATAATGATGATCAATCCGGCCTCAAACAGACGCTGTAAACCAGACATGGGAGTAAACAGCTTTTTCTCCGCCAAACGCCCGCTCCTCGCTCATTTTTTTGTTGTGCCACACACCGAAAAGACTGCGACAGTAAAAGTCGTCAGCCATCAAACGACAAACGAGCGGCCGGGGCCGCTCGCAGAGTCAGGTTCCACATCCGTCCCCGCCCGGCATAAAAATACCAGAGCCGGGCAGATTAGCACAGTTTATCGGGTATTTATCACCAGACGATTACTCTGCTTCACTTCTTCCATCACCACATAGGTACGGGTGTCGTTTACCCCCGGCAGGCGCAACAGGGTTTCCCCCAGCAGCTTGCGGTAGGCAGACATGTCCGCTACCCGGGTCTTGAGCAAGTAGTCGAAATCACCGGATACCAGATGACATTCCTGGATTTCTTCCAGCTTCTGTACCGCATCGTTAAACTCGTCAAACACATCCGGTGTGCCGCGGTTGAGGGTAATTTCGACAAAAACCAGCAGTGAGGCATCCAGAAACTGGGGGTTGAGAATAGCGGTATAACCTTCGATATACCCCTGACGTTCCAGGCGGCGCACCCGCTCGAGGCAGGGCGTTGGGCTCAGGCCCACCCGTTTGGACAACTCCACGTTGGAAATACGGCCGTCTTGCTGCAGCTCATTGAGTATGTTGCGATCGATACGGTCGAGCTCTTTGGCCGGCCTGCTGTTCAAATCCAACACTTCATCCATCCTTTGACTCATTCTCGATACATTCCACTATTAATATTAAACCTGCATGGCACAAAACCATACTTTTGTCTTCTGTGCAATACACATATCAGCCTGATGATGAATTTTCAACCGGCGGCCGGTTACCGGCGGAGGCTGATGGGTGCCTGCAGGCTGCAACAGGCAAATAAAAAACCACAAAAATCGATTTATTATACATAAAGCACTTGCAGTACCTTAACACGGCAAATGCTAAACAGGTAGCAGATACGTTTGATAATTACATAAAAAAACCATGATTCTCGAATCTTTATGCCTCGTCATGGGTATTTTAACTGTCTGAATGCTCATGGCGCAATTTATCGCCTGAAGCAGCCGAAATCGCTTTTATGCTATAAATCGACCGATACTGCCGCTGAAAGCCTCAATAAACCAGGTTATTACCGGTTGTTTATCCGGCTCACCGGCAGACAGCCTCTCTGACAGGCCATGTGACCGTTATATTGCATAACTATTCGCCACGGCAAGCTATCGCTATTTTGTCATCACCACCAGCACAGGATTGGACACAAAGCCGATAGGAACAATCGTTTTGTTACACTTTATTCCCTCTGGTCTATCCCCTACAATCGAGACCACTTTATTGTCTGCCTATTTGCCAAGGTTGGAGAAACAAATGAGCCAAGCCAAACACGCCAAACTGCTTATTCTGGGTTCTGGCCCTGCAGGGTATACCGCCGCCGTTTACGCGGCCCGCGCCAACCTTAATCCGGTACTGGTCACCGGCATTCAGCAAGGTGGTCAGCTGACCACCACCACGGAAGTCGAAAACTGGCCGGGTGATGCCGAGGGACTGACCGGCCCGGCCCTGATGGAGCGCATGAAAGAACACGCCGAGCGCTTTGAAACCGAGATCCTGTTCGACCATATCAACAAGGTGGATCTGCAACAGCGTCCGTTTCGCCTCAAGGGCGACAGCGGCGAATACAGCTGTGATGCGCTGGTGATCGCCACCGGCGCCTCTGCCAAATACCTGGGCCTGCCTTCGGAAGAAGCCTATCAGGGCCGAGGCGTGTCAGCCTGCGCCACCTGCGACGGTTTTTTCTATCGCAACCAGAAAGTCGCCGTGGTCGGCGGTGGCAACACGGCGGTGGAAGAAGCACTCTATCTGTCCAATATCGCCGCCGAGGTACATCTGGTACACCGTCGCGAGCAGTTCCGCTCCGAGAAAATTCTGATCGACCGGCTGATGGACAAGGTGGAAAACGGCAATATCGTATTGCATACCAACCGTACTCTGGACGAAGTGCTGGGCGACGAAATGGGCGTGACCGGTGTTCGCCTGAAAGATACCCAGTCCGATGACACCGAACAGCTGGAACTGACCGGCATCTTCATCGCCATCGGGCATCAGCCCAACACCCAGATTTTCGAGGGTCAACTGGAGATGGAAAACGGCTACCTCAAGGTGCAGTCCGGCCTGCATGGCAACGCCACCCAGACCAGCATCGAAGGCGTGTTCGCCGCCGGTGACGTCATGGACCATGTGTACCGCCAGGCCATTACCTCCGCCGGTACCGGCTGCATGGCGGCGCTGGATGCCGAACGCTACCTCGACGGCCTGAAGTAAAGCCCCCTTTTAGCGGAAAGTGAAAAACGGCGCTGTTTGATACAGCGCCGTTTTTATTACTATCGTCAACCCCTGCGGATTGACGTCACCGACCTGGGCATTCACCAGCAGGGCGCACTTATCCCACCACGGTCAGTGGGGCCTTGACCACCTTATCCACCGCTTCCTGCAGCGTAGGGTAAAAGGACAGCTCGCCGGGCACCGGTTGTACCCCGGCTCTGGCCAGGGTCTTGAGCGGCTGATACTGCAGATCTGCCACCACCACTTCCATCCCTCGTTGTCGGCATTGCTCCACGAAACGGTTCAGGGCAACCAGTCCGCCGGCATCCAGAATAGAAACCGCGTCCATATACAGGATGATGCCCCGTTGCTGCCGGCATAATCCCGCCAATTCGCCGAACACCCGATCGGCGGCGGCAAAAAACAGCGGGCCGTTGATCTTGAATACCGACCAGCCTTCCGGCAAAGGCGCCCCCAGCAACTGCCGATGTCCGGAAATATCCGACACCCGGGTCATTTCGGCAATCTCACGCACAAACAGCACCGCCGCCACCAGAATACCGGCGGTGATCGCCAGCACCATGTCGAACAGTATGGTCAACGAAAAGCAGGTCAGAAACACTAGAGCATCACCCACCGGCGCGGTTTTCAGCAACCTGACCGCCTTGTGGGCCTCGCTCATGTTCCAGGCCACCACCATCAGCAAGGCGGCCATGGCCGGCATCGGCAGATAGGCCAGCCATGGCGCCAGTAACACCAGCCCGGTCAGCACCACCAAGGCGTGTACCATGGCGGCCACCGGTGACTCTGCCCCAGCCTTGACGTTGGCAGCCGAGCGGGCGATGGCGGCGGTGGCGGTAATGCCGCCGAAAAACGGGGTTATCACATTACCAATCCCCTGCCCCATCAGCTCGCTGTTGGCACTGTGCCGCTTGCCGGTCATGCCATCCAGCACCACGGCACACAGTAAAGATTCAATCGCACCCAGCATGGCGATGGCAAAGGCGGCCGGCAGCAGATCGCGCAACAGCGCCCAGTTCAACGTCAAGGCCACTCCACCGGGGCCGGGCTGAAGCCAGGGCAAGACCCACTCCGGCAACACCGGCGGGATACCCTGACCGACGCTGCCGTCCGGTAACAGATAACTGAACTGACTGCTGATGGTCGCAATATCCATCCCCTGCCGGTTCAGCAACAGGGTGATGATACTGGCCAGGATCACCGCCGGCAGATGCGCCGGCACCCCGGTTTTAAGTCGGGGCCAGAGCAGCATGACCGCCAGGGTTAACAGTGCAACGGCCAGGCTGGGCCAGTGCAGATGAGGAACAGCCGCCGCCAGCGCCGTCACCTTGCCCAGATAGTGTTCGGGCAGTGCCGCCAGCTCCAGTCCCAGGAAGTCTTTCAACTGCAGGGTGGCTATCACCACGGCAATACCGCCAGTAAAGCCAAGGGTCACCGGCTCGGGTATATACTCGATTAACCTCCCCAGTCTAGCCAGGGCCATGGCCATCAGGATCAGTCCCGACATGCTGGTCGCGAGCAACAGGCCGCCCAGACCATATTGCTGGGCAACGGGATAGAGGATCACCACAAAGGCGGCGGTGGGGCCGGAGATACTGAGCCGGGAGCCACCGGTCAAGGCAATAACAAAGCCGGCGATAATGGCGGTATAAAGCCCGTACTGTGGTGCGACCCCGCTGGCGATGGCCAGCGCCATCGCCAGCGGGGTCGCAATAATACCCACCGTGATCCCGGCCAGCACATCCTTGAGTAGCCTGCGCCGGTTATACGACTCCTGCAGACAGCTTTCGCGCAGGGCATGGCCAACGCGTAACGAAAACAGATGGGCCCGGTGCGACATGGCTCTCTCCCGACGGGTTTTATTAGAATTATTTAAATCGATTATATGCTCATCAATTAATCATTCAATGTTAATATGATTAACATGTTTTGCCGGATACCGGAGCCAATATGGAACAGAAAACCGCTCGCCTGACCCTGCTGATCGAGCCCCGGAAAAAGGAGCTGTTCGAGCAGCTTTGCGCCCAGGAGGATGTGACCCCCTCCCAGAAAGTGCGCCAGTTCATCCGCGACTATATCGAACAAAAAACCGGCCAGGACCGACTCGACGTTAATCCGGACTGACCGCAGGAGCCAGTATGCTGACCTTACTCGATGACCCGCTCTGGTTTCCTGACCCCTCAGAGGCCTTGCTCGAACCCAACGGGTTGCTTGCCGTGGGAGGCGATCTGAGCCCGGAACGGCTGTTGCTGGCCTATCGCATGGGTATCTTCCCCTGGTTTGATCAAAGCCAGCCCCTGTTGTGGTGGTCGCCGGATCCCCGGGCGGTACTGGAGCCCGATAAGCTGCACGTCAGCCGCAGTCTGGCCAGGCTTGCTCGCCGCGGGCAGTACCGGCTGACCATCAACACCGCCTTCGATCAGGTTATCCGCGCCTGCCGCCAGCTGCGGGAGACCCAGGAAGCGGGCACCTGGATCACGGCCGGTATCGAGCAGGCCTATGTTCGGCTGCACCGGCTCGGACACGCCCACTCGGTCGAAGTCTGGCAGGATGAACAGCTGGTGGCCGGGCTCTATGGCATCGGTCTTGGCAGACTGTTTTGTGGCGAGTCGATGTTTCACCGGGTCGACAACGGCTCCAAGCTTGCCATGCTCGGTCTGTGTCGCCACCTGCAGCGCCAGGGGGGAGAGCTGATTGACTGCCAGTTGCCCAACCCGCACCTGATGACTCTGGGGGTCACGACCTGGCCCCGGGCCCGTTTTCTGCATAAACTCAAGGAACTGCAACAGCAGCCTCTGGCACCCAGGTGCTGGCAACCGGATGAGCTGACATTATGAGGGAAGTAAATCTCAAGGTGGGGCTGACGCCCAGACACCAGTGCAGTTACCTGCCCGAGCGGCAGGAGCAGCTGCTGGTGTTGCTCGACAAGGAATTGTTGTGCCTCGAAGGTACGAGCAATTGCTCAGCGCCGGCTTTCGCCGCAGCGGGGCCGACATCTATCGCCCTCATTGCCAGTTGTGCCACGCCTGTGAGTCGCTGCGTATCGACGCCGCCCAGTTCACACCCAGCCGCAGCCAGAAACGCATCAAACGGCTGAACCGGGATCTCCGTGTCAGCCTGAGCGAGCAGCAAAAGCCCGAGTACTTCCAGCTGTATCAGCGTTATATCAACGAACGGCACCAGGACGGCGCCATGTACCCCGCCAGCCGCCAGCAATACGACGGTTTTCTGCTCTGTGACTGGTTGCCGCCGGTGTTTATGGAGTTCTGGCTGGAGCAACAACTGGTGGCCGTGGCCGTCACCGACTTGCTCAACCATGCACTCAGCGCCATGTATACCTTTTACGAGCCCGCTCTGGAGCACCGCTCTCTGGGGACTTTTGCCATCCTGAGCCAACTGCAACTGGCAGCAAAATTAAACAAGAGCTGGTTATATCTGGGCTATCAGGTGGATGATTGCAAGAAAATGAATTATAAACAACACTTCCACCCTCATCAGCGACTCGTGGCCGGACACTGGCAAACGATGAAAGACTGAGCGGAAACTTTACACCCAAGGCGAAATCCGGCATGATCCCTGCCGTTTTTATTGCCTGCGTTAACAAGAGGACTCAATGGCTAAAGAAGACAGTATTGAAATGCAGGGGACCATTTTGGACACCTTGCCGAACACCATGTTTCGCGTTGAGCTGGAAAATGGCCACGTGGTCACCGCTCATATCTCCGGCAAGATGCGCAAAAACTACATCCGTATCCTGACCGGTGACAAGGTCACTGTCCAGCTGACTCCCTACGATCTGTCAAAGGGACGCATCGTCTTCCGCGCACGCTGATCCGTTCGCCAGTCACTCCCTGATCCCACAAGGCGGCGCCTGCTACCGATAGCTGCGCCTTCGGGCGATGTTCTCGCCCCTATTCCGTCAGGCATCCACCTCTTGGATAAAAAATGCCCGGCACCATGATGGTGCCGGGCATTTTGGTGCTTTGCCCGAAGGCCATGACTCAGTGGGCCAGTGAGGCTTCCGACTGATAGTCAAAATGCAGTTTGTCGTCCTCCAGAGTGACTTTAACCGAGCCGCCACCAACCAGTTCGCCGAACAGCAATTCGTTGGCCAGCGGCTTTTTCAGTTGCTCCTGAATGACCCGCCCCATGGGACGCGCGCCCATCGACTTGTCGTAGCCTTGCTCTGCCAACCAGTGCCGCGCCTGCTCACTGACCTCCATCGACACACCCTTGGCATCCAGCTGTGCCTGCAGCTCGACGATAAACTTGTCTACCACCCGGTGAATCACTTCCATATCCAGGTGATTGAACCAGATGATATGGTCGAGCCGGTTACGGAACTCGGGGGCAAAGGTACGATTGATTTCGGTCATGGCGTCATGACTGTGATCCTGCTGCTGGAAGCCGATAGACTTGCGTATCGTTTCCTGTACCCCGGCGTTGGTCGTCATCACCAGTATCACGTTGCGGAAGTCCGCCTTGCGGCCGTTGTTGTCGGTCAGGGTACCGTTGTCCATCACCTGCAGCAGCAGGTTGAACACGTCCTGATGGGCTTTTTCAATCTCGTCGAGCAACACCACCGCATGAGGGTGCTTGATCACCGCATCGGTGAGCAACCCGCCCTGATCGAAGCCCACATAGCCGGGAGGCGCCCCGATCAGCCGGGACACGGTATGGGACTCCATGTACTCGGACATATCGAAGCGAACCAGCTCGATGCCGAGGATCCGCGCCAGCTGTTGGGTCACCTCGGTCTTGCCCACCCCGGTCGGGCCGGCAAACAGGAAGGAGCCGATGGGCCGCTTCTCGTTGCCGAGGCCGGAGCGACTGAGCCGAATGGAGTCGGTCAGCACTTCTATTGCCTGATCCTGGCCGAACACCACCATCTTGAGTTTGGGCTCCAGATTCTTCAGTGCCTCCTTGTCGGAGCTGGATACGGATTTTTCCGGAATACGGGCAATCTTGGCCACGATGGCCTCGATATCGCCGACACCGATGGTCTTCTTGCGCTTGGAGGGCGGCATCATGCGGATTTGCGCGCCCGCCTCGTCGATGACGTCTATCGCCTTGTCGGGCAGATGACGGTCGTTGATGTATTTGGCAGACAGCTCGGCCGCCGCCCGAATCGCCTTGCTGGTATAGCGCACATCATGATGTGACTCGTAACGGCTCTTCAGCCCCAGCAGTATCTTGGTGGTGTCATCCACCGATGGCTCCAGGATATCGATTTTCTGGAAACGCCGCGCCAGGGCCCGGTCTTTTTCGAAAATCTGGCTGTATTCCTGATAAGTGGTCGAGCCCACACAGCGGATCTGACCGCTGGACAACATGGGTTTCAGCAGGTTGGCCGCATCGAGCTGACCACCCGAAGCCGCGCCGGCACCGATGATGGTATGAATTTCATCGATAAACAGGATGGCGCCTTTCTGCTTCTCGAACTGCTTGAGCAACGCCTTGAAGCGCTTCTCGAAATCGCCCCGGTACTTGGTGCCGGCCAGCAAAGAGCCCATATCCAGCGAGTAGATGGTGCTGTCGGCAATGATTTCCGGTACATCCTTGTGCACGATGCGATAGGCCAGTCCTTCGGCAATGGCCGTTTTACCCACACCAGCCTCCCCCACCAGCAGCGGGTTGTTCTTCCGCCGGCGACACAAGACCTGGATAGCACGATTGACTTCATGATCCCGACCGATCAGCGGATCGATACGGCCTTCCTTTACCCACTGGTTCAGGTTGATCACAAAGCCTTCGGTCTGGTTGCTGGCCGCCTCATCGGTATTTTCTTCCTGCTGCGCGGGCGGAGCCTCTTCCTGCACGCCGTCCTTGCGTACGCCATGGGACAGGAAGTTGACCACATCCAGCCGGCTGATCTGGATCTTCTTCAGCAGATACGCCGCCTGGGATTCCTGCTCGCTGAAAATGGCCACCAGCACGTTGGCGCCGGTCACCTCGGCATTGCCGGAAGACTGCACATGAAACACCGCTCGTTGCAGCACGCGCTGAAAACCGAGAGTGGGTTGCGTTTCGACTTCGTCGTCCCCCACCGGTATCAAGGGTGTGGTCTGTTCGATAAAGGTATGAATTTCGCGGCGCAGCTGCTCAAGTTCTGCGCCACAGGCCACCAGGGCCTCCTGGGCAGATGGGTTATCCAACAGCGCGAGTAGCAGGTGCTCCACCGTCATAAACTCGTGGCGAGCACGACGCGCTTCGTTGAAAGCGTCGTTCAGTGTGCTCTCAAGGTCTTTGTTCAACATAGGCACCTCCCCTAAAAAACTGCGGTGTCCCGTTGCGGCGGGTGTTTACTTATTCCTGCTCCATGGTGCACAACAACGGATGTTCATGCATACGGGCAAACTTGTTCACTTGCGCTACCTTGGTTTCTGCGATGTCTGCGGTAAACAGACCGCAGACTCCTTTCCCCTGATAATGAACCGCCATCATCACCTGCGTGGCCTTGTCCATATCCATTACAAAGAATTTTTGCAGCACCTCCACCACAAAATCCATGGGGGTGTAATCGTCATTGTTCAGGATGACCTTGTACATAGGAGGGGGCTGCAGCGCAGTTTCTTCCACCTCTTTTAACTGATCACCATCGGACTGCTGTGTTCTCCTGCTCATACATTTACTCTAAATCACTGTTCCAAATCGCGCTACAGAAGTCGACTCCGGATTTGGTGCCGCTGCCTGCAGCCGTTCCAGGCAAGGGCCTGAGGCCGGCCAGTGTCATCAGGATATCAGGAACACGTTATCGAGTCTTTCCTTCACACTACCGCTTACGCTGCCGCTGTCAACCGTCTTTACCATGGCGTAATGCGATAACAAACAAACGCTTGACTCGCCCCGATGATTGACTAGAGTGAGCGATAGGTGACCATTGAATTAAGTGCTGCATGGCGCCTTGCATTCAGGGTCACCGCATCCGGCAGGTAACCGCCTGTCGTTGAAATTGGCTGCTGCCAATTACTCAATGTTGTTTTGGATGTTTGAGCAAAAGGATGCAGATGCATGACGACCGGTACGGTGAAGTGGTTTAATAATGCTAAGGGATTTGGCTTTATCTGCCCGCAAGAAGGCGGCGATGATGTGTTCGCACATTTCTCCACCATTCAAATGGACGGATACAGAACCCTGAAAGCGGGCCAGTTGGTACAGTATAAGATTCAGGCAGGACCCAAGGGTAACCATGCGGTAAGCATAGTTCCCTGCGACTCATAATAAACAAGCACGGATACACAGTATCTAGAAAACAAGGCGCTTCGGCGCCTTTATTGTATCTGCGGCCACGCCACCCACCTTACCCAGTCAACCACCAGTTCAGACCATAACCGAGCAATGCCATTGCCAGCAGGGTCAACCCCAATGGCCGGGCATGACGGCGAAACAGCGTCATCGCCTGCTCGCCGAACAACTGCACCAGCACCGCCAGACCGAAATAGCGAATTCCCCGTGCCAGTGTCGCCGCCAGCATAAAGCTGGTCAGCGGGTAGTCGGCGGCGCCAGCCGCCAGCATCGCAACCTGAAACGGCACCGGCGTCACACCGACCACCACTATCGCCATAAAGCCCTCATTCGCCAGGGTCTGTACAAAACGATCATAGGCATCGGTCGCATCCAGAACCTCAAGCAGCCATTGTCCCAGGCTGTCGAACAGCCAGTTGCCAAACCAGTAACCCAGCAGGGCGCCGCACAAGCATCCGGCCAGTGCGACCGAGGCCAGCAGCCAGCGCCGTCGAGGCTCCAGCAGCAACAACGGGATCAGCATCAGCTCAAGGGGAATGGGAATGATGATTGCCTCCAGCAAGGCGGCGCAGAACAGCACCGGCAGCAAATACCCCGACCCGACCATACGGCGAATCCAGCTTGGCAACTCGGCAGGGGCTGGCGTCATGGTGAACTCCAAACAGATTGACCACCGCCATGATAGCAGTGAAACGGGATTGATCGCCCCTCCTCCACCGATGGATCTGCTTCCCCACTCGAGCCGACTTTGTTAACGTAGGCCTTTACCGTACACAAGGATTTTTTTCTCTATGGATGCCAGCCTGCTTGCCCCGGCCCTGCTCGATCCCGCCGATCTGACCTTGCCCAAATGCAAGGAAATACTGGCTCGCCTGCAAGACTGGCTGGAGCAGCGCTTCAACGCCGGCGACGATATCATGGAGCTGGTGGTGACCCGCTCTCAGCACATGGACCAGCTGCTGACCGGACTGTGGCAACGGCACGAACTGGATAAAGCCTCGCAACTGGCGCTGGTGGCCGTGGGCGGCTACGGCCGGGGCGAGCTGCACCCCTATTCGGATATCGATTTGCTGATCCTGAGCAATGGTGCCCCGGATCCGGCTCTGGATGAGCGCATCGGCAGCTTCGTCACCCTGTTGTGGGATCTGCGCCTGGAAGTCGGCCACAGCGTGCGTTCGGTGGCAGAGTGCATCGAGGAAGGCAAAAAAGACATCACCGTTGCCACCAACCTGATCGAAGCCCGGTTGATCACCGGTTGCTACGATACCTTTGCCGAGCTGAACCAGGCGACGCAGCCGGATAAATTCTGGCCCAGTCAGGCCTTCTTCGAAGCCAAGCGTGAAGAACAGGAGAACCGGCACCGGCAGTTTCAGGACACCAGCTACAAACTGGAGCCGGACATCAAGAGCAGCCCCGGCGGCCTGCGCGATATCCAGACCATCAGCTGGGTCGCCCGTCGCCATTTTGGTGCCGCCACCCTGAGTGAAATGGTCAGCCACGGCTTTCTCAGCAAGGCCGAATACCGCGAGCTGCTCGACTGTCAGAACTTCCTGTGGAAGCTGCGCTTCGCCCTGCACATGTCGATCCACCGCCCCGACAACCGGCTGTTGTTCGACCGCCAACGGGCAGTGGCCACCGCGCTGGGCTTTGCCGGCGAGGGCAACGGGCCGATAGAACAGATGATGAAGCACTTCTATCAGACGATACGCCGGGTAGCCGAGCTCAACGAAATGCTGCTGCAGCTGTTCGATGAAGCCATACTCGGCCATATCGCCATGGACGTGAAGATGCTCACGCCCGAGTTCCGCCTGCGCGGACGACTGATCGATGTCATCAGGCCAGAGCTGTTCCGGGAAGAGCCCGCCGCGATACTCCGACTGTTTTACCAGATTGCCGCTCATCCCCAGATCACCGGCATCTACTCTACCACCCTGCGCCAGCTGCGGGATGCCCGCCGCCGGCTGACCGGCTTTCTGTGCGAGCGAGCCGATTGCCGCCGGTTGTTCATGATGCTGATGCGCCATCCGGGAGGGTGTGACCTGGCGCTGACCCTGATGCATCGCTACGGTATTCTCGCCGCCTATTTTCCCCAGTGGAGCAAGATCGTCGGCCAGATGCAGTTCGACATGTTTCATGCCTATCCGGTCGACGAGCATACCCACCGACTGCTGAAAAACATTTATCTGTTCCGCAAGCCAGACGCCAAACGCAGCCACCCGCTGTGCTTTGACATCTGCAGCCGGTTGCGCAAGCCCGAGCTGCTCTACCTCGCCGCGCTGTTTCACGACATCGCCAAGGGCCGGGGTGGCGATCACTCCGAACTCGGGGCGGAAGACGCGCTGGCATTCTGCCTGCAGCACGATCTCGACAAGTCAGACGCCCGTCTGGTGTCCTGGCTGGTGCGCCAGCACCTGCTGATGTCGGTCACCGCCCAGCGCCGTGACATTTATGACCCGGATGTGATCAGCGAATTCGCCACCCAGGTCCGGGACGAGCTGCGTCTGGACTTCCTCTACTGTCTGACCGTGGCCGATATCTGTGCCACCAACGATCACCTGTGGAACGACTGGAAAGGCAGCCTGCTGCGCGAGCTCTACTTCGCCACCCAGAAAGCGCTGCGCCGGGGCCTGGAAAATCCGCCGGATCTGCGCCTGCGCATCCGCGAGAACCAGCGCCAGGCCCGCCAGATCCTGGAACAGCTGGATACCCCCTTCGAACGGATAAAACCGCTGTGGGTACGCTTTACCGCCGATTATTTTCTGCGTCATACCCCGGAGCAAATCGCCTGGCACAGCCGTCATATTCTGGTCCACGACGACGACCGACGGCCCTTGGTACAAATCAGCCAGCAACCAGGCCGGGGGGGCAGTGAGCTGTTCATCTACAGCCCCGACTCCCCCAACCTGTTCGGCCGGGTAGCGGCGGCACTGGATCAGAAGAATCTCACCATTCACGATGCCCAGATCATGACCTCCAGAGACGGTTATGCCCTGGACACCTTCATCGTACTCGAACCCGATGGTCAGCCGGTCAGTGGCGATCGACTCGGCGATCTGTGCCAGAGCCTGAGCGAAGTGCTGCTAATCCCGGCTCCGCCCATGGTGCGCATCCGCCCTCCTTCGCGCCGGCATCGGGAGTTTACCGTGAATACCCAAGTGAATTTTCTGCAGCCGCTGCGACCGACCAAACGCTCCCTGATGGAGCTGGTGGCACTCGACACCCCCGGTCTGCTGGCCCGTATCGGGGCCATATTCAGCCGACTGGGACTGAACCTGCATGCCGCCAAGATCACCACCATCGGTGAGCGGGTAGAAGATTTCTTCAGCCTGACCAACAGCGAAAACCGGCCACTTAACGAGCAGGAACAGGCCTTGTTGCGAGAAAAAGTGGTCGAGGAGCTCAACCAGGACGGCAAAATATGATAAAAGATGCGTCAGATTTGAATCAATAAACAGGAAAGGCGTGTTGGATGTCTGCACGGCAAACCATTATTCAGACCGCCTTTGAGCCTCGCGATACCATTCTCGCTGAACGATTCAACAAACCGTCAGGCTCGTCCTGCAACTGATTGACACCCGGCTGGCCGCCCTGCGCACCAGCCGATTACCAATTCAAACCAAATTAACGGAGTTACCACGATGGCAAACTTTGCTTTCGGTCTGGGTGTGGGCACCAAGTCCGCCAAAAATGAATGGCTGGAGGTTTACTACAACCTGCCGCTGCTGAACGCGGATGACGCACTGATTAACGCAGTTGCTGCCAAGATCGGTTACGAAGGCGGCAACGCGGCAATCGAAATCGGCACGGCACAGCTGAACGATCTGCAGGCGGCCTTTCTGTCCGTGGGCGCCGCAGATCAGGCCGAGATCGCCGACACTCTGGCCGGCACCAGCCAGCCATTGGTGGTGACCATTCTGGAAACCGATGCGGCACCGGCAAGCACTGCCGAGGTTTACCTGAAACTGGCGCTGCTGTCTCACCGTCTGGTCAAGCCGCACGGCCTGGATCTGTCCGGTATGTTCGGCCTGCTGCCCAACGTGGCCTGGACCTCTGAAGGGGCCATCGCGGTAGACGAACTGGCCAAACGCCAGCTGGCCGCCCGAGCACAGGGTCGTACCATCAGCGTCAACTCTGTCGACAAATTCCCGAAAATGACCGACTACGTGGTACCGGCCGGCGTGCGTATCGGTGATGCATCCCGCATCCGTCTGGGCGCTCATGTGGGCGAAGGCACCACCGTCATGCACGAAGGTTTCATCAACTTCAACGCCGGTACCCTGGGCGTCAGCATGGTTGAAGGCCGCATCTCTGCCGGTGTGGTGGTCGGTAACGGTTCCGACCTGGGTGGCGGTTGTTCCACCATGGGTACCCTGTCCGGCGGCGGTAACATCGTCATCTCGGTTGGCGAAGGCAGCCTGCTGGGCGCAAACGCCGGCCTCGGTATCCCGCTAGGCGATCGCTGCACCATCGAGTCGGGCCTTTACATCACCGCCGGCGCGAAAGTGACCGTGCTGGATGATCAGAACCAGGAAGTGCAGACGATTAAAGCCGCCGAGCTGGCCGGTAAATCCGACCTGCTGTTCCGTCGCAACTCCCAGAATGGCCGCATCGAGGTGAAAACCAACAAGTCTGCCATCGAGCTGAACGCCGAGCTGCACAAACACAACTAAATTCGTATCAGCCAGTCTCGCACCGCCGAACAAGCGCGAGGCCAGGCTTCACCAGTTAAAACGGCGCTGTCTGGTACAGCGCCGTTTTTTGTTGCTCCTGCATCGGGCCAAAAAAACGCCACCCACGCCGCTTTTCTGCTATGATGCGGCCCCGCCTGTGAGCGACCCTATTTATCTGATATCAAGAGCTTCTCCGTGACCAACACCGAATTTTCCACCCTGTCCCTGGACCCGTCCCTGATCGCCAACCTGACCAGCCTGGAATACACCCGGATGACCCCCATTCAGGCCCAGAGCCTGCCGTTAATGCTGACAGGCAAGGACGTCATCGCCCAGGCCAGCACCGGCAGTGGCAAAACCGTGGCCTTTGGCCTGGCTCTGCTGGCCCGGCTCGACGTCAACCGGTTGGGCGTACAGACCATGGTGCTGTGCCCCACCCGCGAACTGGCCGATCAGGTCGCCCGCGAGCTGCGTCGTCTGGCCCGGGCCATGGCCAACGTCAAGCTGGTGGTGCTCTGTGGTGGCTCCCCCACGGCGGCACAAACCGCCTCGCTCGAATTCGGTGCCCACATCGTGGTCGGCACCCCGGGCCGCATGCTCAAGCATCTGGAACAGGGCAGCCTGGTGCTGGACGATCTGAACACCCTGGTGCTGGACGAAGCGGATCGCATGCTGGACATGGGCTTTACCGACGACATTCAGCGTGTGGTCGCCTTTGCCCCCAAACAGCGCCAGACGCTGCTGTTCTCGGCCACCTATCCCGAAGGCATCGCCGACCTGAGCCGCGGCCTGCAGCAACAGCCGGAGCGGGTATCGGTCGCCGATGAGTTTCGTGCCGACACCATAGTGCAATTGCTGTTCGAAGTCGTACCCGCTCAGCGCAAACAGGCGCTGGCCACCCTGCTGGCCCACTATGCGCCGCGCTCGGCGGTGGTATTCTGCAATACCAAACGCGCCTGTCAGGAAGTGGCCGATCACCTGACCACCCTCGGCTTTGCCGCCCTGGCACTGAACGGTGATCTGGAACAGCGGGAGCGGGATCAGGTGCTGGTACGCTTCGCCAACGGCAGCGCCAATATTCTGGTGGCCACCGATGTGGCGGCCCGCGGCCTGGATATCAAGGAACTGGCGGCGGTAATCAATTACGACATCACCCAGGATCCGGAAGTACATGTACACCGGGTCGGCCGTACCGGTCGTGCCGGCCAGCAGGGCCTGGCGCTGAGCCTGTACAGCCCGCAGGAAGCCTACCGGGTCAACATGATTGAAGAATACCAGCAGGCGCCCATCGTGCAGGGATCCCTGGCCGAGCTGAACGGCAACATGGCGCCGCTGCAGCCGGAAATGGTGACCCTCAATATCGCCGGTGGTCGCAAAAGCAAGATCCGCGCCGGCGATATTCTCGGCGCCCTCACCGGCGAGGCCGGCATTGCCGGTGCTCAGGTGGGCAAGATTAATATCTCCGAGATGCAGTCTTATGTGGCGGTACACCGCGATGTAGCCAAGCAGGCGCTGAAGCATCTGCAACAGGGTAAAATCAAGGGCCGTACCGTCAAGGCACGCCTGATAGGCTGAACGATGGCATGTCCTTTTACGCCAGGCGTGAAGGGACATGACTTGTTTCAACGAGGCGGGTTCACCGGATAACGCTCAGGCATCGCCGTCGTTGAAGTGCCGGTGAATATAATCGATCTTCGCCATAAACTGCTCCTTCAGCGTGTTATTGGCATAGTCGAACCGATAACTCTGGTGAAAATTCAACTGCAGCGTGACACCACTGCCCGATAACACCACGCTGTAACCGTCAAAATCACTGCTCGCCACTATTCCTTCCAGCATATGCCCATCTTCGTGAGGCTCGCCAAAACGCTGAATCTTGTCGAACACCTCCAGTATGGTTTTGTTTTCCAGTTCGTTTTGCATCGTCGTTTCCTCATTGTCACTCGTATCTCAAAGCGGCCACACCCATAGCAGCATGGGGATGCTGACCAGCACCACCAGCAGCTCCAGCGGCAGCCCAAGACGCCAGTAGTCACCGAAGCGGAAGCCTCCCGGCCCCAGGATCAGGGTATTGTTCTGGTGCCCTATCGGCGTCAGAAAGGCGCAGGAGCCGCCGATGGCCACCGCCATCAGGAAGGGATCCATGCTCACACCCAGCTGGCTGGCGGTGCCGATGGCAATGGGGCACATCACCGCCGCCGTCGCCGCGTTATTCATCAAATCCGACAGCGTCATGGTCACCACCAGAATCAGCACCAGGGCGACAACGGCATGCCCCTGGGCCACGCCGTCCAGCAGCAGGCCGGCGATCAGCTCGGCGGTGCCGCTGGACTCCATCACATCGGCCACCGGGATCAAGGCGCCCAGCAACACCACCACCGGCCAGTCGACGGCGGTATAGACGGAACGGGGCGGCACGGTACGCAGTACCATGGACGCCAGCACCCCGGCGGCGAAAGACACCGCCGCCGGCAGCAACCCAAAGGCAGCGGTGGCGACCGAGGCTGCCATGATGCCGGTGGCCATCACCGCCTTGCGTTTATCGGGAATGCGCAGGTCTCGCTCGGCCAGAGGCACGCATCCGGTACTGGAGGCAAACTCGGCTATCGCCTCCGGCCCCCCTTGCATCAGCAGCAAGTCACCGGCCCTGAACGCCAGGGCCCGCAGCCGCTTGATCGAACGCTGGCCCTGACGGGAGACCGCCAGCAGATTGACACCGTAACTGGTACGCAACTGTATCCCTCTGGCCGTACGTCCCAGCAATTCGGAACTGGGCAGAATAACCAGCTCCATCAGCACGATTTCATCGGACGTATCGACATTGCTTGCTTCCGAGCTCTCCTCTTCCTCTGTGGCCTTCTCGACCGAACTCTCGGTCTCGACAGGCTCTTTCGTTTTTTCCTGCTGTACTTCTTCTTTCGTCGCCCTGGCCTTTTCTTTCTGTACTTCTTCTTTCGTTGCCTTGGCTTCTTCCAGTTTCAGGCCGAGGCTGGACAGCGCATGAGACAGGGTTTCTGCTTCGGCTTCCAGCATCAGAATATCACCGGCCCGGGTCCGCCGACGCGGGCTGGGTGGCATCACCCGCACTTCATTGCGCACCAACCCCAACACCTGGGCATCGGCCTCCACCAGCGCCTGCTCTATTTCTCTCAGGGTCAGGCCTTCGGCCTTGCAGCCAGCCGGCACCCGCGCTTCGGTGATATAGGCGCCGGAGTCGAAGCCCTCCACCCCGGATTGCTTGCGTCCCGGCACGATGCGCCAGCCAATCAGGGCGACAAAGCCCACTCCCAGTGCCGCCACCGCCAGGCCGACCGGAGTGTAATCGAACATGCCAAAACCGCTGCCGCCGCTGGCCTGCCGAAAGCCGGCAACAATCAGGTTGGGTGGGGTACCAATCAAGGTGGTCATACCGCCGAGTATGGTGCCGAACGCCAGCGGCATCAGCACCTTGCCCGGTGGTAATTGCTGGCGTCTGGCCATCTGAATCGCCACCGGCATCAGCAGCGCCAGGGCACCGACGTTGTTCATGAAGGCCGACAGAATGGCCCCCAGACCGGTGAGGGCGGCAATGGACAGGGTGGGACCGGCCTGGGAGGGCAGCAGATGACGGGTCAGCACATCGACGGCCCCGGAATTCTGCAAGCCTTTGCTCAACACCAGCACGCAAGCCACGGTGATCACCGCCGGGTGGCTCAGGCCGTCGAAGGCGGCGTCGGCCGGCACCAGGCCGGTCAGGATACAGGCCAGCAAGGCCCCGGCCGCTACCATGTCATGACGCCACCGCCCCCAGAGAAACATCAGGACGGTAGCAACGAGAATAACGACAATGGTGATTTGTGGCTGGTTCATGCTATTTTCGGCTCCTGAACATGGACGGGAGTAGCTGTGCGGAAGTGTGCATTGTGGCCCAGCCAGAATCACGCGTTGCGTTTCTCCTGCCAACGCGGCCGCTCAGCCCTCCGAGTGTAGCAGTCTTTTTGCTTTGTCTTGCAACACAGACCTTATAATACATTGAATTTAAAAGCTTAACTCCATATTAAGTGCCCGAAGCGCTCATGTAACAACAGTGGTCTTTGTCGCCCGGGCAGGCTAAGATCGATTCTTTTACGAATACGGTAATGCTCATGATCAAGCTTGGCGATAACAACACCCTGCCCCTGCTGCGACTGGACGATAAAGGCGGCTGGCTGGACGCCGGTGAATATGGCGAGGCGTTCATGCCCCGCCGCCAGTTACCCGCCGGTTGTCAGCCCGGTGATGAGATAGCGGTATTTATCTATCTGGACTCGGATCAGGAACCGGTGATCACCACCGACAAGCCCAAGGCGCGGGTGGGTCAGTTTGCGTCACTGAAAGTGGTCACCACCAACCGGCTCGGTGCCTTCCTCGACTGGGGCATGAAAAAAGACATCTTCGTCCCCCAGCGCAGCCAGTCCCGCCCGATGCAGGAAGGTCGCAACTACGTGGTCTATCTGTATCTGGATCATGAGGGCCGCATGGTGGCCAGCAGCAAACTGGACAGCTTCCTCAGCCGGGAGCTGCCGCCCTACCGCCCCGAACAGGAAGTGGATCTGCTGATTGCCGAGCACACCCAGCTCGGCTTCAAGGCGGTGGTCGACAACCGCTTCTGGGGTCTGCTGTTCAAGTCCGACATTTCGGGCCGGGTGCCGGTAGGTCTGGCCACCAAGGGCTATATCAAGCAGGTCCGTGATGACGGCAAGATAGATCTGACCCTGTTCAAGCCCGGCCCGGCCAAGGTGGACGCCGCCGCCCAGGCGGTGCTCGACCGACTGGAGCTGGCCGGTGGCTTCATGCAGGTCAGCGACAAGACCGATCCCGACACCATCTTTCGCATGTTCGGCATCAGCAAAGGCACCTTCAAGAAGGCCATCGGTGGCTTGTACAAGCAGGGCAAGATCCTGATAGAGGCAGAGGGTATCCGCAAGCAGTAAGCGGTAAACCACGCCATACAAACAAACACGGCGCCGTTTCTGACGGCGCCGTGTTTGTTCTGGTCGCGGGCGGTTTACTAAATCTGCGCCATCCAGCCTTTCAGCCAGGCCAGCGCCGGCTCTTCCGGCTCCAGGGTTTCGGTGGCATCCACCTGCAGCCGCGGGGTGACCGCCTGCGCCTGCAGCTCCTGCAGCAGTTCATCGACCTGGCGGCCGGCACCGCAGAAATTATCGTAACTGCTGTCACCCAGGGCCACCAGCGCATAACGCAGCTGCGGCATGGGAGGACAGCACTCTCGCATCTCTTCAAACAGCGGCACCAGGTTGGGCGGTATGTCACCCTGACCGGTAGTGGAGGTGACAAACAACCAGAAGCGGTCCTGGTCAAGATCCGCCAGCACCGCGTCCTCATGCAACCGCACCTGATGACCGGCCTCGGTCAGGGCCTGCTCCAGCGTCTCGGCCACCAGCACTGCCGAGCCGTATACGGTACCGATAATAATCTCTACTGCTGCCATTGTTACTCCTGTCAGAAAAGTCGTAAATCCAGGGACCGGGACAATTCTTCCAACGCCCAGATCCCCGCCACCGAGTTGCCGTAACCATTCAGCTCGGGTGACCAGACACACACGGTGAAGCGCCCCGGCACCACCGCCACTATCCCCCCGCCTACCCCCGATTTGGCGGGCATTCCCACCCGGTAGGCAAAATCGCCGGCCGCATCGTACAGACCGGAGGTAAACAGCAGGGCATTCAGTTGCTGGGTCTGCAACCGGGACAGCCACTGCTCGCCGGTCACCACACAACGGCCGCCGTTGGCCAGAAAACTGAGGCCCGCGCCAGATCCACACAACTCATGGACAGGGCACAGTAGCTGAAATAGGCCTTCAGTACCTCATCGACTTCGTTATGAAAATTGCCGAAGCTCTTCATCAGGTTGGCCATGGCCGCATTGCGAAACCGGTGCTCGTACTCGGAGTTGGCCACGCGATGATCGATGCGGATGGCCGGGTTGCCCGCCCGCAGCCGCATGGCCTCGAGCAAGGCGTGTACCGGCGCCGACAGCCGCGAGCTGAGCGCATCCACCACCACCAGCGCCCCCGCATTAATAAAGGGGTTGCGCGGCATGCCCCGTTCGAACTCCAGCTGCACCAGCGAGTTGAAGGCATGGCCCGAGGGCTCCTTGCCCACCCGTTGCCAGAGATCATCGCCGTAGCGCTGCTGGGCCATGGCCAGGGCAAACGCCTTGGAAATACTCTGGATGGAAAAGGACTCGGCGGCATCGCCGCTGCAGTACAGCTCGCCTTCCAGGGTGCAGATGGCCATGCCGAAGCGGTCGGCAGGCACCCGCGCCAGCGCCGGAATATAATCCGCCACCGCGCCCTGGCCAAAGCGAGCCCGGGCTTCCTGATTGATTCGGTCGAGTAGGGGCTGAAGTGTCACAGAATACATCTAACCTGCTGAAAAGGAGGATCTTAACCCGAGAGGCCCGGATGAATCGAGCGCCATACGCCAATCAAAGTCGTCGAGCAATCCTTGCCAGTGTCTGTCCAGACCGGCCTCCAGCGCCAGGGGGGCACCGCTGAGCGGATGGGCCAGCGTCAGTCGGTTGGCATGCAGCATCATGCGCTCGCAACCGTATTGCTGACGAAAGAAGCGATTATGGCGACCATCACCGTGACTGGTATCACCGACAATGGGATGGAACAGGTGAGCCATGTGCCGTCGCAGCTGGTGTTTGCGGCCGGTTTCCGGGGTGAGCCGCACCAGGCTGTAACGGCTGGTATCGTGTTTTTTCGACACCGCAAAAGGCAGTTCGATTTGCGCCAGCGTCTGCCAGTGGGTCACCGCCGGCTGGGCCGGCTTGTCCGCATCGGCAAACTTGTCGGCGATGTCATCCAGCTGGTGACTCAGGGCATAGTCCAGCGTGCCCTGCGCCGGCATATAGCCGCGCACCACCGCCAGATAGTGCTTGTCGACCCGGCGTTCGCCAAAAGCCTCGGTCAGGGTGCGGGCCACCCCGGCGCTCTTGGCAAACAGCAGGACGCCCGAGGTCGGGCGGTCGAGCCGGTGTACCGGAAATACATGACAGCCCACGGCGTCCCGGGTCAGCTGCATGGCGAAACGGGTTTCGCCCTTGTCCAGCCAACTGCGGTGTACCAGCAAACCGGCGTCCTTGTTGATCGCCACCAGTGACTCGTCTTCATAGATAAGTTCGACGCTCATGCTTCGCGCTGCACCGGCTGGCCAGACAGGCGTTCATCCAGCCGGGCGATGGCCTCTTCCAGGCCGGCCGTGTCTTCCGGCAGCGGTTTGAAGCTTTCCACCGCCATGGGGTAGATGGATATCCGGCTCGGCAGGGGAGCACCGGCATCGAGCAGCGCCTGCATCCGTGGCAGCAGCACAAACTGCAACCACTGGGGGAAACTCAGGGTATCCAGGCAAAACGGCTCGGTGCTGGCCAGGGCCCGGGCGGACGGCGGCACACTTTCCCACCAGGACAAGGCTTTCAGCTCACGCTCAATGGCATGCAACAGTATTTGGGGTTCGGCAGACATCGGCAACTTCCTCTTAAAACTCGCCGCACTATACCATCTTGGTCTTTGACTCCCTATAATTCGCCCCTGTTCGACAGGAGAAGCCGATGCAAATAGATACCTTGAGTGAATTTTTAACCCAGGCAGGCACCGAGTTTCGCCTCTACGATCTGGGCCGCCGTCTGCAGCCTCTGAGCCAGCAGGACTTTGCCGCCATCGAGGCCGGGCAACGCCCCTACCCCTGGCCGCTGCAGCGCCATGCCTGGCTGGCAGTCTGCTACTGGCAGCAACAGGCGCCGCAACAGCAATATATCTGGTTCCTCAAGATCCCGCTGGACGAACGTGGCCTGTTCAACAATGCCGCGGTCAAACACTTCCTCGCCGCCCTGGTCGAGCAACTGGGCCAGGATCCGAGTGCACCGCTCAGCGACGAGCAGCAACGGCGACTGGCCGAAACGCCTTTTACCTTTCAGCCAACCCAGGACAAGCTGGCCGCCTTTCATGCCCGGCTGGGGGTCGAGCTGGGCCTGCCGCCCTCCGCCTTCTACCAGCAGGTTCTCGACTATATTGCCGCCCCCGGGCAGCACGACTGGCAGCAACTGGGTCTGCAGGGCCTGGCCGATCTGGCGGCACGGCTGCATCAGGATCTCCCGTCAAGCGAACAGCTGGCAGCCCGGCTGTTCAGCCTGCCCCAGCCGGTTCAGCAAGCACTGCTGAGCCAGTGCGAGCACCATCCCCTGCCTTCGTCTCTGGCCGAGTTACTGCTGAGCGGCATCAACACCGAACTGGAACGGCAGAGCCCGGATGAAGAACGCATCGCCCTGCTGCTGCGTGCCACCGCCGGCTGCCCCCCTTAACGCCCGCCATCAGAAAGTCGCCACCCTGCTGACCCTGAATCCGGGGCAACCGCTGATGCTGAGCCTGGCCGCTCGCCTGTGGCAGGAGCTGACCGACGAAACCTTGCTGCTTTCCTATCTGGAGCAGCTGGCCGGCCGGCACGGCGAGCTGTTCAACGGCCTCTTTGCCGAGCTGGTGTCGATCCCGGCCTTGCGGCCACTGCTCCTCACCAACCTGCATAATCCGACGCTGTCTCCCGCGCTGAAAAGCGCCATCGGCAACCTGTTTGCGAACGACCGTGGCTGAGCTGCTGGGGCTGCTGGCCATCTGCCTGCTGGCGGCCGGCTACTGGCAAGTCCGGCGCCAGAGCGAGTTTGCCCGCCACTGGCTGGAACGCTATTGCCGCCAGCAGCAGTTTCAGCTGCTCAGCGTCTATCGCTATCGTTATGTCTGGCAGAAGGGACGACTGTTGGCACAGTTTCGATTCGAATTCAGCCACGACGGCCTGCAACGCGATGAAGGCGATCTCTGGCTGCACAGCCTGACCGTGCTGAAAGTGTCGCTGCCGGTGTTGCGCGAACCCCCGTCACCTATGCTGTAATGCATGGACGCCCATCGTTACCGGTAAAAGTTACCTGTAATAGCTACCCGTAAGCAATTTGTCGGTCAAAAAGGAGACGGTTATGGAACACATCACTCACCCTTTCAGTGAACTGTTCGAGCAGTTGGGGCTGGACGCCAGCCATGAAGGCATTGCACATTTTCTTTCTGCCCACCGCCTGCCCCCCGAGGTCGAGCTGGTGGATGCGCCCTTCTGGAGCAAATCCCAGTCCAACTTTTTGAAAGAAGGACTGCAAAACGACTCGGACTGGGCCGAAATCATCGACCAGCTGAACAGCAGCCTGAGATAACACACACGGAGACACCATGTCCCAGCAGGATATTATCAACGCCATTCACAGCCTGGTGCGGGAAGGCAAGTCCATCTCCACCGCCGCCGTCAAGGCCCGGCTCGGCGGCCCCGTCAACATGGCGCAGTTGCTGCAGCTGATCAGCCGCTATAAACAGTCACCGGATTCACTGCCACCGGCCGAGTCCGCCGCCCCCGCCATCGAGCCGCAGGCCGAAACGGATCTCGCCGGACGCGTGGCCGAGCTGGAAGCCCGAGTGGCCCGGCTGGAAACGCTGCTGGCCCAGTCGGCTGCCCGGTCACCGGAGCAACAAGGCTGATGTGGGTCTGTGAACTGAGCTTTGACTGTTATCAGGATATCGAACTGGCGGATGCCGAGCCGGCCATTCGCCAGTATCTCGATGCCCTGCGCTATAACGGCCAGATCCTGGGCCGGGAGTTTCCCACCGCCATGCATCAGGGCTGGCTCGGCAGCCGGGTGGTCTGTCCGGAAAAAGACAGCCTGCACCCCCGCAATCACAGCCGCCAGGTCACGCTTGCCATCGAGCAACTGCATAAAGTGGGGCTGACCAGCCCCAAGGTGCAGGTTCGGGGACAGGATCTGAATTCGGATACCACCGACCCTTGCGATGAACGCCGCTGGCAGCTGTTGTATACCAGTTACCTGCATACCTGCTCGCCACTGCGCTGCGGTGATCATTTCACCCCGGTGCCGCTGTACCGGATCCCCCCGGTCGCCAATGGCGACTTCAAGCAGGTGCTGAAATGGCAGGAAGACTGGGAAGCCTGCGATCAGTTGCAGATGAACGGATCCATTCTGGAACACGGCGCCGTGACGGAGCTGAGCGAGCACGACAGTCGGCTGACCCGCCGCGGTCGGGATCTGGCCAAGCGCATCGAATACCTGACCAAGATACCGACCTTTTATTATCTGTATCGGGTTGGAGGCGACAGCCTGGAAGCCGAACTGAACCGGCCCTGCCCCGGCTGTGGCGAAGACTGGCGACTGGCCGAGCCGGTACATGACATTTTCGACTTTGTCTGTGAGCCCTGCCGGCTGATCTCCAACCTGTCCTGGGATTTCAAGAATTGATATGGCGTGAGGTGTGAGGCGCGTCAGCCACAGGGCTCCAGCCGGCGCAGAAAGTGAGCCAGGTTTGGCGCCAGTACGCCGATGCGGCCCTGGCCCAGTCGTTCCAGCAACACCTCGCCGCTGCTGTTGTCCAGGGTCACCAGCCGTTGCTCGTCGCGGCAGCTGGCCAGAAACCAGCTGGCCGGCAGCTTCAGCTTCTGCAACATCAGCTGATGGCCTATCTGGTTTTGCTGCAGTCGTTCGAAATCCTGCTGATTCCATGGCTGCAACAGCGTCAGAAACAGCCCCTTGAAACAACCCGGTACATTGCCCGCATAATAATGGCCGAAAAAGGCGCTGATATCCGCATGCAGCGGCATCTTCAGGGCGGCAGCAATATTGTTGAAGTCTCCGGGCTCGGGTCGCCGCCAGGGTTGCCAGCCGACCCGACCGCCCTGAGCCGGCAACAGCTCGGCCGGAGAAGGAAAATCGGCATCATACGCCACCAGCGGAATGCCGCCGAGCCGCCGATAACGCTCAAACAGGTCGGCCAGCGCCATCACCACTTGATCTTGCATGTCAAAGTCTCACAATAGGCCTAATGCCCCGCATTCTACCAACTGGATCCCGAAATGACACCAGAGCAGAAATACCAGTCCAGCTCAGCGCTGGACGCCTTGCCCCTGGGCAAACAAAGCAGCTATGTCTGCGAGTACGATGCCGGCCAGCTGCAACCGGTGCCCCGCGCCCTTAACCGGGATGATCTGGGACTCAAGGCCGATGCCCTGCCCTTTGCCGGCGAGGATCTGTGGAACCTGTATGAACTGTCCTGGCTCAATGCCAAAGGCAAGCCCAGGGTCGCCATGGGCGAGGTACGGGTGCCCGCCACCAGCATCAATCTCATCGAATCCAAGTCGTTCAAACTCTACCTGAACAGCTTCAATCAAAGCCGTTTCGACAGCCTGGAAGAGGTCGAGGACATCCTCACCCGAGATCTGTCGTTGTGTGCCCAGGGCCAGGTCAAGGTCAGATTGTACGAGTTGCACTCGGCCCCGAGCCAGTTTGGCATGCTGCCCGGCGATTGCATCGATGACCTCGATATCGAAGTCAGCCAGTATCAGCCGGATGCCGGCTTGCTGGATGACGCCGTCCATTCCGACGACGTCAGCGAAACCCTGCACTCCCACCTGCTCAAGTCCAATTGTCTGGTCACCGGCCAGCCGGACTGGGGCAGCATCATGATCCGCTATCAGGGCCCGCGCATTCGCCGGGAAGTGCTGCTGCGCTACCTGGTGTCTTTCCGCCAGCACAACGAGTTTCACGAACAGTGCGTGGAACGGATTTTCATGGACCTGATGCAGCATTGCCGCCCCCGGGAACTGACCGTCTATGCCCGTTACACCCGCCGTGGCGGTCTGGACATCAATCCCTATCGCAGCAATGTGGCCGGCAAGGCCGCCAATGTCCGTCTGCATCGCCAGTAACATGTGAGTCCAGGTCATCAATGGCGCAGGATCGCGTCATTGACTGGACTCGCTCCGGCCAGCTCCGTAAACTGACGCGTCATCCGCATATTATCGGGTATTCATTATTGTGATTTTGTCTGTTGCCGTCCTGGTATCGCATCTGGCGGGCGCCCCCGCGCTGTCGCCGTATCAACCCGATCCCGTTGAACTGCAACGGGCACGGCAGCTGATGCTGAGCCGTCCCGGCGAATGTGTGGCACTGACCAATTTTTTCCTGCAACGCAAGGAAGTCGATCCGGCGCAGATGATCAACTCACGGCAGGACTTCGATCATCAGGAGCTGGCCAGACGCTATCGCACCCGTGAACAAACTCAGGCCGCCTGGCAGATCCAGGCCCTGTGTCAGGCCAATGACGGCCTGCCGCTGCCCGCCGATGCCAGTATCAACAAGGCCATAGAACTCGCCAGACGCTACCGTCAGGCCGATGCCGAAGCCAGCGGCCTGACCATCAAGGCCAAACTTGCCCTGGCCCGGCAGGATCCCGAACAGGCCAGAGCCCTGCTCGACGAAGCCGACGCCCTGCTGACGGAAAATTCTCCCGTTTCCCTGACCTCGGCGCTGCCCTTGCTGCAGGCCAGCGCCTTGCTGTATCAGCATCGCTTCGATGAAGCCCGCCAGGCCTTCGAACATATCCGGGTGCAGGCCCAGCAACGAGGCAGGCATCTTCAGCAGGCCTGGGCCAATTATCTGCTGGGGGGCTATTACCAGTTGCTGCAACAGGATGAACTGGCCCTGTCGCATTATGTGGAAACCCTGAGCCTGCTGGGCAAGCGTCGTCAGTACTATCTCAAGGCCATCGCCGCAGAGAAGGCCGCCAGCCTGTATGCCGCCTTGAACAAAGGCGAACAGGCGGTGCACTACGCCAACATGGCGACCACCGAGTTTGAATTACTGGGCAACCCCACCTTGTTGATTGGCTCCCTGCTCAATCTGGGCCGAGTCACCCGCGCCGGTAATGACGCCAACCTGGCGCTGGTGTATTTCTTCAATGCACTCGATCTGGTCAAAACCCAGGGCGATAGCGAGCTGATGGCTCGCCTTTATCTGGAGATAGGCCATTGCTACCGGCAACTGGACAACGCCGCCGAAGCGCGCCACTACCTGACCCTGGCCCGCACCAGCTTCAAGCGTAGTCAGGATATTCCACGCCAGATCGATACCCTGTTGCAGCTGGGGCAACTGCATCTGGAGCAGCAGGAACCGGGACTGGCGCTGCTGCAGCTCGATCAGGCCCGTCAGCTGGCAGAACAGCGGGATGACGTACCGCACCTGATTGAAAGTCATCGGCTGCTCGCCCTGCTGTTTGAAACCAGCGGTAACCCCAGCCAGGCGCTGGTACATCAGAAAGCCTTTCATGACTACTATGAGCGCGCCAGCCAACTCAACCGACTGCTGACCCAGAGTCTGGTTCAGGACAGCGATCAACAGCTGCAGCAAGAGCGGGAACTGGCCGGTCTGCGTCAGCAAAATGCACAACTGCAACAGGACAAGCAGCGCTTTACCCTGCTCGCCACCAGCCTTGGCCTGATATCTCCGCTGCTGCTCTATGGCCTGCTCCGTAATTATATTCGCAGCCGCCGCCTGCAGCATGACAATAGCGCGCTGCAGCATTCGCTGCTGGTAGAGCCCAGAACCGGTTTACCCAACTGGCGCCAGCTGATGCAACGCCTGCCTCAGGAAATGGCCAAACGTCAGCAACGCTCCGAGCAGTGGTATCTCAACGAAGCCGAAGCTCAGCCGTTTAACGACAAAATCTATTATTTGTTGCTGCATGTTCCTTTCATGGTCGACCTGAGCGAACGGATAGGACTGGCCCATGCGGCCGACCTGCAGAAAAAACTGGGCGATTACCTGCAGGGTCGTATTCACCCCAAGGCCCGGCTTTATGATCTGCGTGAAGGGCAGTTTATTTATGTAATTTCCCAGCGTCAGGTGGTCGATCTGCAGCAGACGCTTGCCAGCCTTGAACGCATGTTTGCGGAATTTCCCAGCCAATTTGAGTTGGATCAACGACTTGCCATCGGTATTATCGGACATCCATTCCTGCCCAAGGCCCCTCATGCACTGGATGATATGCGCCTGGGTGATATTCTTTACCTTGCCATGGCCGCCGCACACCAGTTAACGGAACAAACCGGAGAGCGCGCCTGGGTAGAGCTGCTGGCGGTGGATTGCCAGCAGGCAGCTTTTTTTAATGGTGACATTCGACACTGCTGCGTACAGGCTATTCTGAAAGGACTGGTCAAGGTCAACAGTTCACATAAAAAACAACAAATTGACTGGCATGCTTTGGCTCCGGAGCCAGCCGCCACACTATAATTTTACAGGCCCGCCTGCGCTAGGCTGTAATGGTGAACCATGGAAAATCTCGACGACAAACCGATGTTAAAGGAACTGGCATCCGTTATTGACAGGCTGGAAGACCTGCTTGCAGATCTGCAACAACAGGAAACTCCATCACCTGGGCGCGTTTTTTCCAGTACCACTCCCGAACCCATCAGTCGGCTGGTCAACCACTGGCAAAAGCTGTTTGTCGGCCAGTCCGGACCCGCTCCGTCCGCCCTCCAGCCAGCGGCAGCTTCCGGCACCAGCCGGTGGGTAGAAGAACTGGAGCACCTTCTGATCCGGCTACGGCACGGCCACAAACGACTGCACCAGGTACAGCAATCAACCTCGAACAGGCTGCGCCAGACGACCCTGTTGCTGCAGCAGTCGGACTTCTCTCCTCCCGAGGCCGACGCCCTGTTGAGCGAACTTGAAGGACCCGATGCCGGCCATCAGGAACAGCTGTGGAAATTGATCGATTGCTATCAGGCCGCGCTGGCACTCTGTACCGAACGGCACACCAACATCAGCACCAGCTATCACGAGCTGCGGGTCAGGCTGCAACTGCTGATCGATGAATTGCCTTTCTCCGGCGACATCGCCTCCGAACTGAACAAGATAAAACGCCAGCTGTTGCAGCTGGTAGACGATAACCTTCTGCCCGGACTCTGCCTGCAACTGATTGAACTCACCATCGAGGGCTGTCGGCAGGAGCGACATAATTCGACCCTGTTTCTGGCTCAGCTCAACAACAACCTGGGAGAAATGCACCATCACTTCGCCATTTCCCTGAGTGAAGGCGAGGCGCTGTTCGATGCCCGCACCCATCACGGTCATCACATCGCCGGCGAACTCAGGGCCATCGGCGAGCACCTGGTCAGCCAGGACAATGCGCCGCTCAAGGAAGAAATCGAGCTGCGTATGCGCAGCATCAGCCATGTGTTGGTGCAGCATGAACGCTTGCAGGAGCGGGAGCGGTCCCTGCTCAACCGGATGAATGCCATGGAGCAGCAGATCCAGTCACTCAAGCGTGAAAGCAACAATTTCAAGCAGCAGCTCAGCGCACAGAATGACAAGCTGTTTATCGACAACCTGACCCAGATTTACAATAGAGCCGCCATGGAAGAGCGGTTGGCAGTTGAATATCGCCGTTGGCTACGCTACCAGACCCCCTTGTGCGTGGCCCTCCTGGACATCGATTATTTCAAGGACATCAACGACAGGTATGGCCACCTGGCGGGAGACAAGGCGTTGCGCCTGATCGCCAGAACAATACAGAAATCCCTGCGGGACAGCGATTTCGTCGCTCGTTACGGCGGCGAGGAATTCCTGATCCTGCTGAACAACGTCAACCCGGAGCATATCCGGATCCCCCTGGAAAAACTGCGTGAGCAGCTTAAGAAAATTCCATTTCGCTTTAAAAATGAACGCGTTACCATCACCGCATCCATCGGTGCCACCCTGTTCCTGCAGGGTGATAACACCACTTCAGCCCTGGAGCGCGCCGATCAGGCCCTCTATCGCGCCAAGCACGAAGGACGCGATCAGATAATCATTGCCTGACCCCATAACCATTTTCACGGGAGTGATTATGATCACCCATATCAATCCGGTCGGCAGCATGAACCTGCTGTCGCAAGTAGAAGTCGATCACCTCAAGCAGTCCGCCTCCGGCGCCCTGTACCAGCTGTTTCGCAACTGTGCCCTGGCGGTACTCAACTCCGGCAGCAAAACCGACAGTTCCAAGGAAATACTCGAGCGTTATAAATCTTTTGATATCAACGTGATCCGCCGAGAACGCGGCGTCAAGCTGGAACTGTTCAATCCACCGGATCACGCCTTTGTGGACGGGGAGATTATCCGCGGCATTCAGGAGCACCTGTTCTCGGTGCTGCGCGATATCATCTACGTCAACAGCAAGCTGCAAAACGAAAACCAGCTGAACCTGACGTCCTCTCTGCACCTCACCGATCTGGTGTTTTCCATCCTGCGCAATGCCCGGGCCGTCAGCCCCGGCGCCGAGCCCAACCTGGCGGTATGCTGGGGCGGCCACTCCATCAATGCGCAGGAATATCAGTATACCCGCGAGGTCGGCAATGAACTGGGCCTGCGGGAAATGAACATCTGCACCGGCTGTGGCCCCGGCGCATGGAGGGCCCGATGAAAGGCGCCGCCGTCGGCCATGCCAAGCAGCGGGTCACCGGCAGCCGCTACATCGGCCTGACCGAACCCTCCATCATCGCCGCCGAGCCGCCCAACCCCATCGTCAACGAACTGGTGATACTACCGGATATCGAAAAACGCCTGGAAGCCTTCGTACGCCTGGGCCACGGTATCATCATCTTCCCCGGCGGCGTGGGAACCGCCGAAGAAATCCTCTACATCCTCGGCATCATGATGCACCCGGAAAACCGGCATCAGCCCATTCCCATTATCCTCACCGGCCCCAGGGAGAGCGCCGACTACTTCCGCAGTGTGGACGAGTTTATCGGCAACACCCTGGGCCCCGATGCCCAGTCGCTGTACCAGATCATCATCGACGATCCGGCAGAGGTGGCACGACGAGTCAAAAACGCCATGCCGCTGGTGCGTGACTATCGCAAATCGGTGGGTGATGCCTACTCCTTCAACTGGTCACTGAAGATAGAGCCGGAATTCCAGATGCCTTTTATCCCGGATCACGAAAGCATGGCCAACCTGAACCTGAGCTGGGAGCAGCCCCCGCAACAGCTGGCAGCCAACCTGCGCCGGGCTTTTTCCGGCATTGTGGCCGGCAACGTCAAGGAAGGTGGCATCAGAGCCATCGAGAAGAAGGGTCCCTTCCTGCTCAACGGCGAGCCCAAGATGATGAAGATGATGGACAAACTGCTGCAGCAGTTTGTAGAGCAACAGCGGATGAAGCTGCCCGGCTCGACCTATGTGCCCTGCTATCGCATCAACCGATAAGCCAGAGAGATAGAGATACCCCGTCAGATGCAGTTATTGATCATCGACGCCCTGAACCTGATCCGCCGATTGCATGCGGTTCAGGCTCAGCGGCATCAGCACGAACAAAGGGCCCTGGCCGCCACCGGTGCGGCTCTGAGCCACGCCGCCGGCCGACTGCTCGGTCAGTTCAAACCCAGCCATGTGGTCGCCGTGTTCGACGGCGCCCCGGTCGGCTTTCGTCATCGCCTCTATCCCGAGTACAAAGCAGGTCGCAAGCCCATGCCCGAGGCACTGGCCAATTACCTCGGCGAGTTGCAACAGCAGTTGTGGCAACTGGGTATCGATGCCCTGCTGTCCGACACCGACGAGGCCGACGATCTCATCGCCACCCTCACCACCACCCTGGCCCAGCACCGCAAGCGCAGCATTATCGTCTCCACCGATCAGGGGTTTTGTCAGCTGCTCGGGCCTCACACCCGCATCTGGGATCATTTCAATCAGCGCTGGCTGGATGAGGAGCTCGTGCAACAACAGTATGGGCTCAAGGTTAGCCAGCTGGTGGATTACTGGGCCCTGACCGGGGTATCCGGCAGCCAGATCAAAGGGGTGCCGGGCATTGGCCCCAAACGGGCAAAAGCCTTGCTGCAACAGTTCGGCTCGCTGGACCAGCTGCTCGCCGCCAGCCCGGGGACCAAAGAAGAAAACACCGTACATCATCATAAACACGATGCCTTGCTATCGAGGCAGCTGGTAAAACTGGTGGATGATATTGAATTGGGCTTTAACCTGCAGGATCTCCGTTATCCACCCCCGACTAAAGGGTCATAGAAAAAAAGTGACATAAATGGTATAAACGAGGGGCAATGACACTTCCCCTCGACCTATAACTAAAAAACGGAACGCTGCCCATGAACAAACGCAGTATTACCGTGATCCCCGGTGATGGTATCGGCCCCAGCATTATCGATGCCGCCCTGAAAATACTGGATCACGCAGGTTGTAACTTCCATTATGACTATGCCGACGCCGGCCTGATGGCCCTGGAGAAACACGGCGAACTTCTCCCCCAAAGCACCCTCGACCTGATAGCTCAAAACAAGATTACTCTCAAAGGCCCTCTGACTACCCCGGTCGGCGGTGGCTTCACCTCCATCAACGTCTCTTTGCGTAAACACTTCGGTCTGTACGCCAACGTGCGTCCTGTGGTGTCCTTTGAAGGTACCAAGAGCCGGTTTGAAAACATCGATATCATCACCATTCGGGAAAACACCGAAGGCATGTATTCCGGTGCCGGCCAGAAGCGCTCCGAAGACAACAGCAGCGCCGAGGCGATGAGCATCATCACCCGCGAAGGTGCCGAGCGCATCACCGTGTTCGCCTATGAGCTGGCCCGCAACGAAGGCCGCAAACAGGTCACCATCGTCCACAAGGCCAACATCCTGAAGTCCACCTCCGGTCTGTTCCTGGACGTGGCCCGGGAGGTGGCTCAGCGTTACCCGGACATCGAAACCAACGAGATGATTGTGGACGCCGCCTGCATGAATCTGGTGATGTATCCCGAGCGTTTCGACGTCATCGTTACCACCAACCTGTTTGGTGACATACTGTCGGATCTCTGTGCCGGTCTGGTCGGCGGGCTGGGCATGGCCCCGGGCGCCAATATCGGTAAAGAGGCAGCCATCTTCGAAGCGGTACACGGTTCGGCGCCGGACATTGCCGGCCAGAACATCGCCAACCCCTGTTCGGTGATCCTGGCCTCCATTCAGATGCTGGAACATCTGGGCATGCAGGACAAGGCCCGGCAGATCCGTGAAGCGGTGCGTAAAACCATCGCCGAAGGCAAGACCGTCACCCGGGATCTGGGCGGCAATGCCAGTACCACCGAGTTTACCCAGGCGATCATCGACAACCTGTAATCGCCGGACGAATCGATCAAAGGGCCGACAGGCCCTTTTTTATTTGACATCGGTTTCAAGTGGGACTAGACAGGTAATAACGTGACTCCGATCACTCATTCCTGACTATAGTTAGGGATATTGATGGAGGAACCGCCTCATGGAAGCCCGACAAATACTGCTGCTGGCGCTGCTTCCCTTGCCGTTTTTAATCTACATAAAGCCGAGCTCAGCCTACGAGCCGCCGATACCCGCCTTCCAACGATCCGGCACGACCAACGAACAGCCCCTGCGTTTTACCCTGCCCTCCCCCAGCATCATGACCGATCTCCCCAGCCGTTACGGGCTCGATATCGAATTGAATCCCACGGCGGACGGAAATCAGCGCCTGACGGCCTATCCCAGCCTGAAGCTGACACCACAAAGTTCGGTCAGTCTGTCACTGAAAAATTTCCGCCCCCGCCTGAATTTCGAGCGCGGAGGTCTTAAAACCTCACTGCGCCTGCGGGGCGACGGCATCAAGCTGAACATTCGTCCTTCCGACCCGGAAACCCGGCTGGAATTCGACATCAAGATCACCGACGACGAGTCCAGACTGGATTGCAAATACCGGTTTTAAACGAAAGATGACATCTCCAACAAACAGCTCCGAATCATGAAAGAGTCAACAGAGAGGACAAAGGGCTTGCTATGACAATCGAATAGAACGGTTGTTTGATGAGACAGGTATTACTCTACTTTTAAACCAGCGGTAACGAAGAAAGGGCCCGAAGGCCCTTTCTTTACTCGTTCACGTCACGAGTCCTGGTTGACCAGGCAGACCGGTTTATTCCTTGGGTTGCAGCTTGGCGACCTTGCGTGGCTGGTAAACGTGCACGGTAATTTCTTCCCTATCATGATACAGCTGCTTGGCCTGCACATGAAAACCGCCCAGCTCTGCCAGCTTGTCCTTGAGCTGCTGCAGGTTATACACCGCCTCGCCATAGCGTTTCTTCATCGGCAGCTTCAGGTTGAACATCGCTTCCTGGCAGTCTTCGTTCACCAGCCAGTCGGCCATGGTCGCCACCACCCGCGCCGGCTTCTCGACCATGTCGCACACCAGCCAGTAGGTATTCTTGCGGGCCGGGCGCCAGGTGAAACCATCTTCCCGATAATGTTTGACCTGGCCGGTGTCCATCAGACTCGGGCTCATGGGGCCGTTATCGATGGCCGTCACCATCATGCCGCGGGACACCAGCTGATAGGTCCAGCCGCCGGGTGCAGCACCCAGATCCACCGCCTTCAGGCCCGAGGTCAGGCGGGTTTCCCACTCTTCCCGGGGAATAAACACATGAAACGCTTCTTCCAGCTTGAGGCTGGAGCGGCTGGGTGCATCGGCCGGAAAGCGCAACCGGGGGATCCCCATGTGGAAGGGCGAATTATTGAAGGAATAGGAATAACCCAGAATGACGTGATTATTCGCCATAAAAAACAAGTGCAGCACGGGACGGTGCCGGGTTTCATGACGGGTCAGCAATCCCTTGCCGCGCAACGCCTGGCGCATCGGCACGGTAAACTTGCGGCAGAAACGGGACAGCTCTTTGCCGTCGTTGGTATCCGGGGTTTCGACCCGAATATCACCACACAGCTCCATGCCTTCGGCCGCCTCCAGCAAGGGGCTGATACGATCATCCAGCGGCAAATCATCCAGCTCGGCCCAGACCACCAGCATCTGGCGGGCGAAAATCAGCTCGCGGAACAGCAGCTTGCGTGCCAGCAAATCGGCATCGTCCGGCTGGAAGCACTCGTATATCACAAAGCCACTGTCGTCCTTGGCTCGAGCAAACCCCGGGCAACCGAACTGCCCTGCCCTGTCCTGAATTTCCGCTGCCGCCTCTTTCTCGAATCCGGGACGACAATATATCAATAACTGTTTCATCAAGACCTCAACCAGGTACGACCGGCCAGCAATACGCTTAACCAGCCCAC
This sequence comes from Oceanisphaera psychrotolerans, assembly GCF_001870485.1. Taxonomy (GTDB): domain Bacteria; phylum Pseudomonadota; class Gammaproteobacteria; order Enterobacterales; family Aeromonadaceae; genus Oceanimonas; species Oceanimonas psychrotolerans. The sequence continues at coordinate 84,311 of NZ_MDKE01000033.1, forward strand.
CATAAAACACACTCCCCCCAGGGGAGTTAACCAACCAATACCCTTGGTGCCAAATAGCACCAAAGCATAAATACTGCCACAGAACAACAGGGTGCCCAGCGCAAAAAACGCCGCCGCCACATGCAGCGACCTGACCGGCCTGAAACGCCAGGCCAACACCACCAGCAACAAGGCCAGGGCGTGATAAAACTGATATTGCACCCCGGTGTTGAAAGCTGTCACCAGGGATGCAGACAATCCTCTGGCGGCCAGACCATGGGCACCGTAAGCCCCCAGCGCCGTGGCACTCAGCCCCAGCAGGGCCGCCAGATAGAACCAGAGATTAACGAGCAAGAATGAATCTCCTCATGCCGGTCACTATCGCCGCCAGATTACGCTCCAGCGTGGTGCCCGACGCCTTGCGCGGGCAGAAGCCGTGATCGCCGTCTTTCACCCACAAGGTGTTCACGCCCGGAGCCAGATCATAGCCGGCCACCGCCTCCCGGTTACCGAAGTTGTCCCGCTCGCCCTGCACCAGCAAGGTTGGCGTGGCGATAGTGGCCAGATGCTGACCACGAAACCGCTCCGGCTTGCCCGGCGGCGTAAAGGGGAACCCCAGCAGAATGAGACCGGCCGGTGTCAGCTCATCGGCCACCAGTGACGCCATGCGCCCGCCCATCGACTTACCCGCCAGAAACAGCCGCGGGTGGGCAAACTCGGCCACCATGGCCCGCCAGCAGTCCAGCAGTGCCGGCTCCCGATCCGGTGGTCGCTTGCGCCCGTCGGCCCGGGTTTTCTGCATATAGGGAAACTCGAACCGGACAACCTGGATTTGTTCATCGGCCAGCTCCGAGGCCAGAGTATTCATCACCGCATGTTCCATACCGGCCCCGGCTCCGTGGGCCAGCAGCACCCGATTTGGAGCGTTATCGGCTCCGTTTATCAACACATGACTCATCCGTTCAGCGCCTTCTGCTTCTCTTCTGTGATCACCAGCGCCAGCATCCACTCCCTGAAGGCCGCAATCTTGCCCAGGGCCGCCTGGGATTCATGACACACCAGATAGTAGGCATTCTTGGACATCAGCACCTGCTCGAAAGGACACACCAGCCGGCCCGCATCGATCTCCGGCTGGGTCAGAACACTGTGCCCCAGGGCCACACCCTGACCGTGAATCGCCGCCTGGATCACCATGGAAGAGTGACTGAAGATGGGCCCTTGATTGACATTGGCCGCCTGAATATCGAGCTGCTTGAACCAGGCTTTCCAGTCCCGCCGCGAGGTATCGTGCAGTAGCGTATGCCGGGTCAGATCTTCCGGCGTTTTCAACGGCTTGACGCCCATCAGCAGCATCGGCGAGCACACCGGGATCAGATACTCCGCATGCAGCTTGTCGGCCCGCAGACCCGGCCAGTTACCCCGACCATAATAGATAGCCACGTCCACATCGTCGGTGAGCGAACCTTCATCCAGATCCACCGCCTTGATACGCACATCGATATCCGGGTGCACTTCGCTGAAACGCACCAACCGAGGCACCAGCCACTGAATGGCAAAGCTCGGCTGCAGGCTCACCGTCAATGCGCCCTTGGCACTGCGCGCCAGCAGCCGCTCGGTCGCATCGGAAATGGCAGAAAAGATATCTTTTATTTCGAGAAAATAGCTCTGCCCTTCTTCGCTCAACAGCAGAGAACGGTTGCGTCGCCGAAACAGCTTGATGCCCAGGTATTCCTCCAACCCTTTGATTTGATGGCTGATCGCCGCCTGGGTAACGAACAGTTCTTCCGCCGCCCGGGTAAAGCTCAAGTTACGGGCGGCGGCTTCAAATGCCTTGAGGGCATTGAGCGGGGGGAGTCGCCGGGACATCGATACCTCGATAAGGTTTTCTAATGGCGGGGATTATAGGTGTCCGGCGAACGACAAGCCAGTGTCGCCACCATAAAGCCGGACAATTGTTACCCAACCGGGCCCACCACCGCATATCGCCAGGCCCATGTTCATTTTATGCCATCGCCTCTGCTACACTGTTCGCCGCTTTCTTTTCTCTCATTCAGGCCACCCATGACTGACTTGCTCCCTGTTTCCCTGCTCGACTGGCTGATGTTCAGCCTGGTGCTGTTGCTGGTTTTGCTGGTTCTGTTCGGCCTGCTGCGCCGGCTGTGGCGGGGAAGCCCCAAACAGCCCTATCAGCAGAAGCTGCTGTTCAGCCCCGAGTCCGCCGCCGCCCTGCGGTTACTGGACGAAGCCATGGGAACGCAACTGCGGGTCTTTGCCGCCGTCAGCATGAGCGAACTGCTGGAACTGAACCCCAAGCTGAAAAAGGCCCACCGCGAGCAGGCCTGGCACGATATCTACGGCGAAAAAATGGATTTTGTACTCTGCTCGCCCAAGGATCTCAAGGCCAGAGTCGTGGTCGCCCTGATCGACGACAGCCTGAGCAAAAGCGATGGCCGCCGACGTCAGCAGCTGCTGCAACACATTCAGGATACCGGCCTGCCGGTGGTCCACCTGTCACCCAAAGACGGGCTCTCTGCCGCCGACTTGCGTGCCGAGATCCTCGACACCCTCAAGCAGCCTCGCGCCATCACCGCCCCGACCGGGCAAGGCCGCGTAGAGCCGGTACTCAGCCTGCCGGGCGAAGAAGCGCCCGATGATCACGACGAACCGCGCTTTCGGCTCTAATCCCCATCACACCCACAGGTCGCCGATCGGTGTATCCGGGCTGAAATGATGGGCGATCTGCGCCTGCAACAGTTCGGCGGTGGCCAGGGCATCGGTCTGGGCATGATGTGGATGATAAAACGGCAGATGATAACGGCTGCGGCTGTCGGCCAACCGAATCGAGACCGGCTTCCTGCCCCGTAACCGGGCCCACAGCCCCAGCGGCTTGTGACGGTGCAGGCGGGCCTCCAGCTCCATGGTGTCCACCACCGGAAACACGATGCCTTCGTTCAGCCGCGCCTTCAGCGCCCGGTCCAGAAAGCCGCGTTCGATGGTTCTGTGATGTACGACCACGACTCGCCCGGCCAGAGCGGCGAGTAGATCGTCCAGCACCAGCAGCAAGTCCGGTGCCGACTTCACCTCCGAATGGGTAATACCATGGATCACCACCGACTCCTCCGCCATCGGCTTATGGGGATTCAGGATCCAGTGTCTGGACTCCCGGCAGCGGATACGCTGCAGATCGAAGGGCACCAGCCCGATGCTGACAATGGCGTCTTTCTTCAGGTTGAGCCCGGTCGTCTCGAAGTCCATGGCCACAAAAGGCACCTCGGACAGCGGCGTGTCGGCATTGACGGCACCGGCACGATAAAACCGCTCCAGCCGATAATCCCGGGCATGACGCGCCAGCTCGCCGAACAGCGACGGCCATTTGGGTACCTCGGTGTCCTTGCGGATATCATCGGGTCTTAAATAAAACATGATGCTTCCTTATCCCCGGTTCGGCTGATAGCGAAACTTCAGAAACTTCTGGGCATTGCTGAGGATCTGAAAGGCATCCTTCAGGTTGCGACGCTCGAAATCCGACAGATTCTCTGGCTCGATATTGTTGTCCGGCTCGGTCCCCGCCTCGACATCGAACGCCTGATGCCGAATACGCACCGTGGCGATAAATTCCATGGCATCGCGCAAGTCCGGCCCCCGCCCCTTGGGCAGGATGCCCGACTCGATGACGTCGTTCAGCCGATCGAAGGAATTGTGTGCCTTGGAGCCTACCGCCAGCGCATGCACCCGGATCAGATCCGCCAGTGGCGCCGTGCCCCGCCGCTTGAGATTGATGGAGTTGTTGTGCTTGCCATCCTGCTCCATCACGAACTCCTTGAAAAAACCGAGCGGCGGCGTACGCCCCAGGGCGTTGCGTGCCATGCTGGCCAGAAAGCGCGGGCTGCGCTTGGCCCGGCGCGAGATCAGGGCATTCAATTGCTCGGCCCACTCGGTTTTGCCATAAACCCCGTCCAGATCGAAGAATATCGAACTGTTAAGCAACGTCTGGGGGCTGGGGTTATCAATCCAGTCGCTGAAACACTGCTCCCACTGGCGACGAGTTTTCTGCCATTCCACATTGGTCGCCATGATCCCCCCGGTGCAATAGCTGTAGCCACAGGCAGCCAGACCGTCACACACCTGTTTGGCCAGGGCAGCAAAATAAGGGCCGTGCAAGGCGGCGTCGTAGCTATTATCGAGAATAATGGCGTTATCCTGATCGGTCACAATCAGCTGCTCATCCCGCGCCATCGAGCCCAACGCCAAAAAGCAGTAAGGCACCGGCGGCGGCCCCAGATCGGCTTCAGCCAGCTCCAGCAGTCGCTGCTTGAAGCTGCGACCGATACCGGCCATGGCGCTGCCAATCATCTGCGAGTTGGCGTCTTCATTCACCATGCGCACGAAGCAGGCTTTCACATCATCGGCAATGGCCGCCAGCTCGCCGGCGTTTTGCGCCCGAAAAATATGCCGCACCACAAAGAGGCTGCTGCGCGACTCGTGGCGCATCACATCCGACAGCGCAATCACACCCACCGGCTTGCCCTTGTGCAAAATGGGCAGATGGTGCAGGTTATAGCGCAGCATGAGCAACATGGCTTCAAACACGAACTGGCCGCTTTCCAGCGCCACCAGCTCCGCCGACATCACCTCCTCCACCCGGGTCTGGGCCGACAGGCCCGCCGCCAGCACCCGGGTGCGCAAATCCCGATCGGTCAGAATGCCGACCACCAGCTCTTCATCGCTCCGGGGACTGGGGTGCAACACCAGAATCGAAGACACCCCTTCTTCGGTCATCTTCTGCGCCGCCTCGAATACCGATGCCGACAGCGGTATGGTTACCGGCTCACGGGAAATCAGCTCCCGTACCGTAGAGGTCAGCAACTCATCCCCCCCGGCCTGTCGGGAAACCGCCTGCCGCAGCCGGGTTCTGTCTTCCACTTCCACGAAGTCGGCAAAGGTTTCGAAACCATCACACAGCTCGTTGAACAGGGCCTCGGGCAGGCAGTAGACCAGGGTGTCTTCCAGTGCCGTGGCCGACATCCGCACCCGGTTGTTCATCAACAGTCCCATCTGACCGAACAGGCTGCCTTCGCTCAGCCGGTTATGCAGCTCGCCGCTGCGGCGATGCATCTCGACCGCTCCGCTGCGGATCAAATACAAATCATGCACCCGCCCCCCGTAATTCAGGATCACGGTACCGGCCCGGTAATAGGCAATTTCTATCTGCCGGCGATATGCTCGAGGGTCTCCTCCTCCAGCGTATCGAAGGGGGGAAAGCGGCGAATAAACCCCAGAATCTCAAGTTGCTCTGCTTCCATAACCTGACTCACTCAACGCAAAAAACGAAAAAGGCAGACGGGATATCCCCGTCTGCCTTTATAACATGGGTTAACTCCGGGCTCAGCTTGCCCTCGGCTCCGACGCCAGTCCCTTGAGCAGGGACACACAGGATACCAGCAACACTATGGTGAAGGGGAAGCCGGTCGATACGGCCATTGCCTGCAGCGCAGTAAGGCCGCCACCCAGTATCAGCGCAATGGCTACCAGTCCCTCAAAGGTACACCAGAACACCCGTTGGGGCTTGGGCGAATTGACCTTGCCGCCCGAAGCGATGGTGTCGATAACCAGCGAGCCGGAGTCGGACGAGGTCACGAAGAACACCACCACCAGAATGATGCCGATAAAGGAGGTGATCTGCGCCAGCGGCAGTGCATCCAGCATGGTGAACAGCTGCAGCGGCACCGCAGCCTCGGCCACCGCCTGATAACCGTCGTTCACCAGCTGGCTGATGGCGGTGCTACCAAAGGCGGTCATCCACAACACACAGGCCGTAGAAGGCACCAGCAGTACCGACACCAGGAATTCGCGTACGGTACGGCCACGAGATACCCGGGCGATAAACATGCCGACGAAGGGTGACCAGGAAATCCACCAGGCCCAGTAGAAGGCGGTCCAACCCTGGGAGTAGTTGGCGTCTTCACGCTCGAACGGCATCGACAGCGCCGGCAGATGTTCCAGATAAGAGACAAGGTTGGTGAAGAAGCCACTCAGAATCAGCAGGGTCGGCCCAACGAAAATCACGAACAGCAGCAGCAAGGCGGCCAACGCCATGTTGATCTCGGACAGCCGTTTTACCCCGGCATCCAGTCCGGCCAGTACCGACACCAGAGCAATGGCGGTAATAATGATGACCAGCACGATTTCGGTGGTGACGCCCTGCGGCAGACCAAACAGATAGTTCAGGCCGGCGCTGGCCTGAGCGGCACCAAGCCCCAGTGAAGTGGCCAGACCGAACAGGGTCGCCACCACTGCCAGAATATCGATAAGGTGGCCCGGCCAGCCCCAGACCCGCTCGCCCAGCAGCGGATAGAACACCGAGCGCACCGTCAGCGGCAGGCCCTTGTTAAAGGAGAATATCGCCAGCCCCAGTGCCAGTACCGCATAAATCGCCCAGGGATGCAGCGCCCAGTGATAAATGGTGGCGGCCATACCCAGGCTTATGGCGGCATCCGGATCACCCAGCGCCGCGCCCAGCGGTGCCCAGTCGGTGCGGACACCGTTTTCGACGCTGGTACCACCAAGGGAGCTGCCAAAGTGAGACAAGGGCTCGGACACACCATAGAACATCAAACCGATGCCCATGCCGGCGGCAAACAGCATGGAGAACCAGCCGATATAGGTAAAATCGGGGGTGGCTTCGGTGCCGCCGATACGCACCTTGCCGAGAGGAGACACAATCAACCCAAGACACACCAGCACGAAAATATTACCGGCGCCGAGAAAAAACCAGTCCAGGTTGGAGGTCAGCCAGCTACGCAGGTCACCGAACAACGGCCCGACCTGATTCTGAAACGCCAGCGTCAGGAACACGAAAGCGACGATGGCCAGGCCGGAGATCATGAATACCCGGTTATGGATATCCAGCCCGAAAGGACCAATCTGCAAGGCGATGTTGTCCTGCCCCACCTGATAGTCGGTGTTGATGGGATTCACCTTGCCTTGCGGGGCGATCACATCATGATTGTCTTTGTCTGTCATTGCTCAGATCCCTTGCACCCTAATTCATTAGAGTCGTAATGAAACACCCGGTAAAGGTAACACAAAAAACCCGATAAATTCTTGAACACGGGGTTAACTGGCTACTTTACAATCATTATGGAGCGAAATATAACTTCAACGAGCCCATTCTCTTGCCGACTCGATATTGTCAAACGAGCCCTTTATATAACATATGGTTACTTCAGGATAGCGGAGAAAACAGGATCAGATTGGGTCGGCACTGGGAATTGAGCAAGATTTACCGGGGCGGGTGTCGTCATCTCCGGTACACGGCATTCTGCCGTGACCGGCAACAGACAGGATGCCAGGCGCATAAACCGGATATCTGCATGGTTTGTCGCCTGGCTTTTGCCGTTTTTACCTGTTTATTTTCGGTCGGTTGTTCAGCGTGCTTGCGCCAGAATATTGTCGATATCCGCTGCCGAATGACGCTCTGCCAGCATTTCCCCGGGCTCTCCCCAGGTGCGATTGACAATGCGACCCCGTTGCACTGCCGGGCGCTTCGCTATCTCCCGGGCCCAGCGCAGCACGTGCTTGTAGCTGGCGGCGTCAATAAACTCGGCGGCGTCATAGGCCTTGCCCAGTACCAGGTTGCCATACCAGGGCCAGATGGCGATGTCGGCAATGCTGTATTCGTCACCGGCAATGAAAGGCGTCAGCGCCAGTTGTTTATCCAGCACATCCAGCTGACGTTTGGCTTCCATGGTGAAACGGTTAATCGCGTATTCGATCTTTTCGGGCGCATAGGCATAGAAATGGCCAAAACCGCCCCCCAGATAGGGCGCGGAGCCCTGTAGCCAGAACAGCCAGTTGAGCACCTCGGTACGTTCCGTCACATCACGAGGCAAAAAATGACCAAATTTTTCGGCCAGATAAAGCAGGATGGCACCGGACTCGAACACCCGGAGCGGATGTTCGCCCGAATGGTCGACCAGCACCGGAATTTTGGAATTGGGGTTTGCCTCGACGAAGCCGCTGGAAAACTGATCCCCCTCGCCTATGGCGATCAAATGCGCATCGTACTCCGCAGCCTGCATTCCCCGGGCCAGCAGCTCCTCCAGCAATATGGTTACCTTCTGGCCATTGGGTGTGCCCATGGAATAAAGCTGAAGCGGGTGTTCACCCACCGGCAAGGTAGCCTGATGAGTGGCCCCGGCAACGGGTCTGTTGATCCTGGACCAGGTTCCACCATCTTCACCGGGGGCCACCCACACTTTGGGTACTCGGTATTCGCTGCTCATACTTGCTCCTGTTAATCGTCAAACTCTCGTTAGTTTCGCGTTGGCACCAAGGCTCAAGAATAAAGCATGATGCGGCCAAACGAGGAAACCGCAGTATTGTTATTTTTCCCAGGCAAATTTCTGGAAGACGTTATCCACCGGCGTTTGCGCCAGATGATTCACATAGTTGCTGATCACCTTTTGCGAGATACCCAGAATGATTTCCAGCAGTTGACGCTGCTCGTAGCCTGCCGCAAAAAAGGCGTTCACTTCGGCCTCGCTCAGGTGACCGCGATTGCGGACCAGAGCAAGCGTTGTATCGTGCAGTACCTGCAGTTTTTCGCTCGGCATGGGTGCCCGGGTGCGCAATGCTTCGGTCAAATCCGGATCAACCTTCATCGAGTGGGCAATGCCGGTATGCGCGGGCACGCAATAGTGGCACTCGTGCTCTACGTTGATGGTTTGCCAGACCACGGTCAGCTCTGCTTCGTTGAAGGATGAATCCATAAACAGCTGGTGCAAGTCCTGATAGGCTTCGAGCACTCCGGGTGCCTGAGCAAGGACCCCATGCAGGTTGGGGATCATGCCAAATGCCTTGAGTGACTTATCCAGCAACGGCTTGCTGTCGGTGGGGGCAGAGTCCAGATCATGAATAGTGAAAGAAGTCATAATATCTCCAGATTAAACAGTTGCTGATTTGTTTGCGGATTAAGAGCCTTCCGCGCAAGTGACCAAAACATGATGAACGATCGTTCAAGTCAGGAACAGCATAGCTGGATATGAACGACCGTTCAAGATATAATTGAACAATTGTTCAAGATCTATTCGAGGATTCCATGGCCAAAACCGCCAGGTATGAACGGCAGGAAATAGTCCAAAGGGCCACCCATCTCTTCTGGAGCAAGGGCTTTCATGCGACCTCCATGCGCAATCTGCAGGACTTTATCGATATGCGCCCGGGCAGTATCTACGCCAGCTTTGGCAGCAAGGAAGGTCTCTTCCGTGAAACCTTGCGCTGCTATGCGGATGCGAGTCTGGCCCGTTTGTCTGCCTGCGCAGAGGCCGCACCTTCCCCCTTGGCGGCATTGAGACATTTCGTGCAACTCGTTGTGGTTGATGATCAGGAGTCGGCACCCAGTGACCTCTGCATGCTGGTAAAAACCATAGCGGAATTGACCGAAGACAATGCCGAGCTGATAGCCGACGCCAGGCTGCTGTTAAAAGAAATAGAAAATGCCTTCATGCAGTTACTGGTGCAGGCACAAAACGACGGCGAGCTTGATGCCGGCAGAGATCCACGGCGGCTGGCCCGCTTTTTACAGATGCAACTGATGGGCCTGCGTACCTATGCACGAGCCAACGACAACGACGATGCCATCCATGAAATGATTGATGAGCTGTTCTTCTGCCTGCAGCAACCCGCAGAAGAGAAGGAAAGTCCCCGACAGAAAAGGTAACGCGACGACTGATGCTGGTGCACCTTCTCCGGCTCATCCCCGCAGGTGTGGAGAACACGTCATGCGGTATAACTGTCTGCCAAGAGACTCACCAGCTTAATTCATTGATTTACCGGCACATATCCCCCTTCCCTCATCAAGAGACCATGGTGTGCTCTTTGCCAGATAAAGGGCCGGCGTTCAACACTTTAATGCTGACCTCTTCCACCAGGGAGCTGACCGCCTCCTGATAGCTTTTCATGTGCGCGGTGGCCAGGTGCGCCTCCAGGTGCGCCACCGACGCCCATTGCTCCAGCACGATAAGGGTGTCTTTAGCGGGTATTTCCTGAATCGAAATATCGGTCGCAATGCTCTCGACGGGATCATATTGGTAGCATCCTTCTTCATCCAGCACCGCAGGTCGAATGCGCAGCAGCTCATTCAGCACCTTTTCCCGTTGCCCCGCCTTTGCATTAATGGTGGCCATGACATAAATCATGTTATTTGTCTCCTTGGCATAATCACCTTGTGCACCATGACAAACGGGAGCCGACGCTCCCGCGTTGTTATCAGGCTTCCGTCAGCGCTGCCAGGGTGGGGTAATCGTTATAACCCTCCACTCCCTGGCTGTAAAAGGTGGTCGGATCGGGCTCATTCAGCTCGGCACCGGCCTTAAGGCGCTCCACCAGATCCGGGTTGGCAATAAAAGGTACCCCAAAGGCAATGCCCTGTGCCTGACCGGACTGCACAGCAGCATTGGCTTCTTCACGGTCATAGCCCATGTTCAGGATCAGGTTGCCCCGATAGTGTTCGCGGGCGGGGGTGACCACATCGCCCTGCTGCAGCCCCAGCACGTCGCCGCGCATCAGGTGCAGATAGGCCAGGTTGTAGTCATTCAGCCGCTGCGCCATCCAGGTGATCAAACCGACCGGATCGCTGTCTTTCATGCTGTTGAAGCTGTTCAGCGGCGACAGGCGCACGCCCACCCGATCACTGCCCCAGACACCCACCACGGCATCCAGCACTTCCAGCAGCAGGCGAGCACGATTTTCTATCGGACCGCCATAAGGACCGGTGCGCTGATTGCCACCGTCACGCAGGAACTGATCCAGCAGGTAACCATTGGCACCGTGCACTTCCACGCCATCAAAACCGGCGCGTTTGGCATTTTCGGCGGCGATTTTAAAACCTTCAACAATGGCCGGAATCTCGTCATCGCGCAGTTCACGGGGCACCGTGTAGGCCTTTTTCCCTTCCGGGGTATGCACTTCATCATTGGTAATGGCCACCGCACTGGGCGCCACCGGCACACGGCCGTTGTTCAACAGCGGGTGACAGGCACGACCACCGTGCCAGATTTGCAGGAAAATCTTGCCGCCGCCGGCATGCACGGCATCGGTGACCTTTTTCCAGCCGGCCACCTGGGCGTCAGAATAGATACCCGGCTCACGCCTGAACGCCGAATTGCCTTCCATCGCCATGGTCGCTTCGGCAATCAGCAGACCGGCGGACGCGCGTTGGGCATAATGCTCAACGATAAGATCGGTAGGAACATGGTCGGCATCGGCGCGAATACGTGTCAGCGGGGCCATCAGCACCCGGTTATTCAATTCAACGGCGCCGAGCCGAATCGGCGTAAAGAGATCTGTCATTGGAATCCTCGCTATCGTTGCAGGCAGAGCCTGACTGGTCATGGACACGGGCGTATTGCGCCAGAACCTGCCTCGACTGTGTAGTCATGTCGGCTTTGGAATCATCATGAGTAAAAGTTGAAACCAAAGCCGATGTCACTTAGCCCAGCTCAATACAGTATTTAAGGGCCTTACGGTTGTTCTTGAACTCCAACAGGGCAGCATCAAGGCGCTCAAAGGATTCAACCAGCATGTCGGGGCCTTTCAGGCTGCCCTGATACTGCTGATGCACCAGTCGCTCACCCTCACGGGCGAAGCGTTGCCATTGGGCGTCGGAGCCTGTGCCATGAAGGGCATTGAGCGCCACTTCGTGCTGTGAAATTGCTGTTGAGAACGGCGGCACCACGGCCTTTTCCAGCCGCCCCATGATACAGATGAGGTGGCCGTTGGCTTCAACATAAGAGGCCAATGTTTCGGCATGGGCCGATCCCACGGTGTCGAATACCGCGAAATAGCGCTCTTCCAGCTGATTGGCCGACGCCACACAACGGTGGGCGCCCAGCTCCATCAGACCGTCATGTCTGGCACCGGAGGCGATGAGGGTGATGCGGAAACCACGAGCCCTGGCCAGCTGGACCAACACCCGCCCAACGGCGCCGGAGGCGCCTGAAATCAGGATCTCCGCATCCAGCTGTGCCGGAATTTTTTCAATGGCCTGCCAGGCCGTCATCACCGGGCAGGGAAAGGCAGCCGCCTCACTCCAGGACATGCGTTCAGGCATGCGAATGACGGTGCGGGCGTCAATGGCGGTATATTCGGCAAAACTGCCGTTCCTGTGCAGGGATTGGTGGTAACACACCGGTACCCCCAGCCAGTGGCGAAGAGATTCATCGCCAACCGCCACGACCACGCCGGCCCCGTCCACGCCGGGAATGTGCCCGTCGGACCACTGCTCCCCCAATGCCGCCTCAACAAACTTCCAGTCGACCGGGTTCAGTCCGATCGCCTTGTTGGCGATCAGAACATCCCCCGGGCCGGGCTCGGGCATGGCCTGAGTGGCAAGGGAGATGGCACGTTCGGATTTGGCCCAGACCCAGGCCTGCATGCTGCCGGGCAAGGATCCCATCGTGAGCATGTTGTTCAGTCCCATTGCGGTGCAAAGTCAGGGTTGGCAATGCGCTCGCCTTGCTCCAACCGAGCAATCTCGGCCATGTCGTCGGCGCTCAGCTCAAGGCGCAGGGCATTCAAGTTGGTTTCCAGATTCACCCGCTTGGTGGAGGAAGGATGGTGACCAGACCCTGCTGCAGTTGCCAGGCCAGCACCACCTCGGCCACCGACACCTCGTGGCGCTCGGCAATGTGTTGCAGCACGTCGTCCTTCATCACCTTGCCAACGGCCAGGGGCATATAACCGGTCACCTGAATATTTCTGGACTGGCAGTGTTCGATAACACGACGATTTTGCAGGTAAGGATGCACCTCGACCTGATTGGTCAGGATCTTGCCCTCACCCAGAATCTCAATGGCCTGGTTCAGCTGCGCATTGGTAAAGTTGGACACACCGATGAAACGGGTCAGCCCGCGGCGCTGGGCCTCGGCCAGCTGCGGCAGGTAGGTTTCCATCGCCACCTTGCCGCTGACATCCGGCCAGTGGATCAGCAATAGATCAACGGCCTCGACCTGAAGCTTGCGCAGGCTTTCTTCCACGCTGGCGATAAAGGCATCTTCACCCAGATTTTCCAGCCAGACCTTGGTGGTCAGAAAGAGCTCATTCCGTGCAATGCCGCTGTCGGCAATCGCCCGGCCCACTTCGGCTTCATTGCCGTAAATCTGTGCGGTATCGATATGACGGAACCCGGTCTCAAGCGCCATGCTGACCGCGTTGTAGGCATCATCCCCTTCCAGACGAAAGGTTCCCATTCCCAGAGATGGCATCATATTCATTACAGGTAACTCCTGTTATTGCGAGTGAAAGTTATTGCGAGTGAAACAAGGGCAAAACACGTTCGCCGATGTCATGAAAGGTGTCATCCAGCGACCGCTGGTTGCGACGAAAATGCAGACCGATATGATCGACCCCGGCGGATTTCATGGCTTCCAGCTCCTGGATCAGGCCGTTGACGCCGGTGCTGATCCCGAAATGATGGCGCCGTATGGGTGCATTCGGATCTTCCACCAGATCCAGGTGAATAAAGCTGACATAAGGCTTGTTGCCGGCCACCTGACGCCAGAGACCAACCCGCTTGACGTGATCTTGCGGTGTGCCCGGGTACGCCAGCCAGCCCTGCATCTGCTCCCCCACCCAAGCCGGGCTTTGTTGCGCCAGCCCCGCCACCAGCAGGGGCGGCTGCGGCGCCCTGGGCAACACCTCCATGCCGCTTGCCAGCCGGTGATCCTGCTCGCCACGGATCACGTTCACGGCATCACGAAAAAGTTCACCCCGGCCGGGAAAGTCGACCCCGAATACCGGATATTCACTGGGCCGGTCGCCGCTGGCGACCCCCAGCAACAGGCGATCGCCACTCAACGTCTGAACCGTGGCGGCGGCCTTGCGTACCAGCCAGGGCTGGCGCAGTGGCAGCACCACGGCGGCGGTGCCCAGCAGAATATTTTGCGTATGCGAGGCCAGATAACCCAGATAGGTAAAGGTCTCGAACACCTGGGCGGCATCGCCAAAGCTCGGATCGTACAGCGGCACATCGCGTACCCAGGCCGCCCGAAAACCGAGCCGGTCGGCCAGCTGGATCAGCTCGCCATGCCGTTGCATGTCCGGCACGCCAAAGGGGCGGCCATCCTGGCGGCGACGGGCATCCCCCGCGGCGGACCAGTCATTGTCGAGCGGCAATTCCACGCCGATGGAAAAACCACCTTGGGTCAGTTTTTCAATACTCATTGGAAAGTCTCCCGGGCGAAGCCTCGCTTCGCCCTTGTTGCGGTGTCAGCCTCAGGCGATCTGGGCCTGGTTTCGTTTGTCGAGGGAGCCGGACAGTCGGGTCAGTACCAGCGCCAGCAGCACGATCAGGGCACCGATCCAGGCGGTATCCATCAGCGACATGCTCTGGATAATGACACCACCAAGCACAGAGCCCAGGGCGATGCCCACGTTGAACGCCGCTATGTTCAGGCCGGACGCCACGTCCACCGCCTCCGGGGTGTATTTTTCGGCCAGTTGCACCACATACACCTGGAGCCCGGGCACATTACCAAAGGCAAAGGCGCCCCAGACCAGAATGGTCAGCACCGCGGCTACCGGATGAACGGCGGTAAAGGTGAAGGCGAGCAGGATCAACGCCAGTGCCGTGAAGATGATGTACAACGCCTTGATGGGGCCCAGACGATCCGCCATACGGCCACCCCAGATATTACCCACCGCCACCGACACGCCGTAGACCAGCATGATGAGACCAATGGCCCCGGACTCGAAGCCGGACACTTCCTCCAGGATCGGTGCCAGAAAGGTAAAGGCGGTGAAGGTGCCACCATAACCTACCGCGGTCATGGCATAGACCAGCAGTAATCGCGGCTGGGTCAGTACTTTCAGCTGCTGGGAAATGCGCGCCGGCGGCGCCTGCTTGAGGTTTTTCGGTACCAGCAAGGCACTGCCGATCAGGGCAATCAGCCCCAGTGCCGCCACCACCATGAAGGTGGCGCGCCAGCCGAAGCTCTGGCCAATCCAGGTGCCCAGCGGCACCCCAGTCACCAGCGCCACGGTCAGGCCGGTGAACATGATGGCAATGGCACTGGCCTCCTTGTCTTTGCTGACCAGGCTGGTCGCGATGGTCGAGCCAATCGAGAAAAACACCCCGTGGGCCAGACCGGTCAGGATGCGCGCCGCGATCAGCGAGTTGTATCCCGGCGCCATCCACGCCAGCAGGTTGCCAATAACAAACAGCGCCATGATGGTTATCAGCACGTTTTTACGCTGCCAGCGTCCGGTCAACGCCGTCAGTACCGGCGCGCCAATCGCCACGCCGAGGGCATAGAGGCTGACCAGCAGGCCGGCCGATGGCAGGGATACGCCCAGATCCTGGGCAATGGTGGGTACCAGTCCGACAATCACAAATTCGGTGGTACCAATTGCAAATGCGCTGAGGGTCAACGCAAAGAGGGCAATAGGCATAACAATCTCCGCTACAAGTTAAGGTTGCAGCGCAGTATGCCGACTGGTATTTTTTACAGAAACAGCAACAACCACAAAATACCTTTGCAAATATGGCAATAGTTTCCCGTACCGAAGACCTGGAGATCCTGCTGGCTGTTATTGACAGCGGCAGTTTTTCGGCCGCTGCACGCAATCTGGATATTCAGGTGGCCCGAGTATCGCGGGCCGTGAGCCGGCTGGAGCAGGAGCTGGACTGCACCCTGCTGAACCGCACCACGCGCAAACTGGAACTGACCGAGGAAGGCCGCCAGTTCAGCGAGCAGGCGCGAGCAGGCCTCGACCGGCTGGCGGAGGCGGAAGAAAACATCAGGGCATTGCGGGGCATACCGGCGGGGCGGCTGCGGGTGGATGCGGCCACACCCTTTATGTTGCATCAGCTGGTGCCCCTGGTGCCGGGCTTTCGGGAACGTTACCCGCAAATCAAGCTGGAACTGGTCGCCAGTGAAAGCATCATTGACCTGATAGAACGCCGGACCGATCTGGCCATTCGCATCGGTGCCCTGCAGGACTCCAACCTGCACGCCCGCTTTCTGGGGCGCAGCCCGCTGCATATTGTCGCCTCGCCGGACTACCTGGAAAAGCACGGCACGCCGCAAGGGCCGGAAGCACTCGGCCGGCACCAGATCATCGGCTTTGTCGATGCGCCCCACCTCAACCGCTGGCCACTGTCCCCACCGATGACGGTGATCCCCAGTCTTTCCAGCAGCAGCGGCGAAACCATTCGCCAGCTTTGCCTGGACGGTCAGGGCCTGGCGCTGTTATCCGACTTCATGATTTGTGACGATCTGGCCAGTGGCCGGCTGATCAAGGTGCTGGATGAGCGGATAACCACGCCCAACAACCGGGAGCTGGTACACGCGGTTTACTACCGCAACACCACACTTTCCAGCAGGATCACGGCATTTCTCGACTACATTGGTCCACGACTCAGGCTGGGGTGACAACCTGACATGCCAATATGCTAGATGTAGAAACACACTCGGAGTGGGCACAAACTCACGCCGAGCGTTGGCCTAATTAATTATCCGGGATTAGTTGACCACTACACTTCTCACCACTCTTTTATGAAGCCACAGAGTCCGAAAGCGCACAAGAAAAGTTACTTCGCTGGACAAACACTATGACCTCCGGTCAAAACAGCGTCCAGGTCACAAAATGGTCACGAAGGATAATTTGACAGATTGAGGAAGGTTGATTTCACTGACGATAGAAAAGCAAAAAGCCCTTAGCTTTCAAAAAGCTAAGGGCTTCTTTAAATTGGCGGAGCGGACGGGACTCGAACCCGCGACCCCCGGCGTGACAGGCCGGTATTCTAACCAACTGAACTACCGCTCCAGAGTCTGAAGCAGTTCGCTTCAGACGGGGTAAATCATAATGTCGGCCGAGTACGGGGTCAAGACTAAAACGTACCTTTTAGTACCGTTCGAGCGTTTTTTATACGCAAGCATCAATAATATGCGGTTAACCTGTCGGTTCCGAGGTGTTTTTCCGCTTGTTGAGTGCTCGCTTGCGCAAAAACCATACCGCGGCCAGTACCGCCGCCAACAGCAGGCTCAGTGCGCCCAGCAGGTAAAACAGGGGGAAGTCACTGCCGGCTGGTCGAGCCTCAAGCACGGCCGTGCTCACCGGGGGACTGACCCGGACCACCTGCTTCGCCAGATTAAGCTGGATTTCCCGCCCCTCCCGGGTAGTGGCAAAGGCGCGCCCCTGCCAGTAATAATTGCCGGACTCGAGGGCATCGGGCAGGGTAATGGTACTGCCTGTGCCCGACACGGCGATGATCTGCTGCAACGGTGTCGTCAGCTCCCCCATCACCACCAGCGAGTCGGCGACCAGCTCACCCTTGACGGCCAGCTCCAGCTGCCACTTTCTCTCGGCATCGGGGGTAGAAAATCTCACGCCGAGTGGCATGGGGTAGATCAGTACATTCTGCTCATGGGTGGGCGCCAGCACCCGATTGCTGATTTGGGCCTGAAACAGATACTCACCCGGCAAGGTATCGATGATGGCTTCCGCCGTCAGACTGCCGTCACCGGGGTAGACGTCCAGCCCGATGCCATCATCACGAAAGTCACCGACGACCAGCGGATCCGGAGCAAGCCGGGACTCGTTACCGTTATGCAGCTTAACCAGCTGCGCCTTCAGGGGTAAATCCTGCAGATAATAACCGGCGTCCAGCCGGATATCACGATGATGCAGCTCGGCGTTGAGCTTGAGTACTTCCTGCTGATAAAGCCGTTCTGGTAGCGGTGATACCTGCAATTCGAACACGCTGACCAGTGATATGCCACCGTGCTCCTTGATTTTTCCGGTCGCCTGCCAGGGGCCGGGTTCCGGCTGCCACAGGGTAATCACATCCCGGCTGGGCGTCGCAGCCCAGCTGACCTCGTCCGGATGTTGCTGGTAGTAATATTTACTGCCATCGGGACGGATCAATACCACCGGAGTGCTGGGAGTCTCCCGCTCGATAAGCAGAGTAACGGATGAAATGGACGAGTCGATACGGAAGGTGTTACTCAGCCAGCGCGCCCGCTGTTCGGTGGCCTGGGTCGCCGACACGGCAAACAGTAACGACAGCGAGAACAGGAATGCACCTATTCTCCGCGCCATAGACAACTGCCCCCTTTTTTCATCACCAGATCCAGCCGCGCCTCGTGGGCCTGCAGTTCCTGCTCACCGGCCCGGATCACTCGCAACGGTGCCCGCTCGGCACTCAGGCGACGGATGCCCTGGCCACTGTCCCCCTCCTGCTGGCCATTATCATTCTGCAGGTTGAGCTTGGTCTGGCCACCGGTCATCAGCAGATAAACGTCGGCCAGGATTTCGGCATCGAGCAAGGCGCCGTGCAGGGAGCGATGGCCGTTGTCTATGCCATAGCGGTCGCACAATACATCCAGGTTGTTGCGCTTGCCGGGAAAGATCTTGCGCGCCAGGGCCAGGGTATCGGTGATCTTGCACAGGGCGGCCATGCGTTCGGGCCGTCCCAGCAACTCCATTTCATAATCGAGAAAGCCGACGTCGAAGGGCGCGTTGTGCGCCACCAGCTCGGCACCGGCGATAAACTGGAGAAACTCGTCTACCTTGTCGGCAAAAGGCGGTTTGTCGGCGAGGTACTCATCGGTAATGCCGTGTACCCGAATCGCTTCTTCATCCACCTTTCGATCCGGTTTGAGGTAGACGTGGAAATGCCGGCCGGTCAGGCGGCGATTCACCACCTCCACACAACCGATTTCGATCACCCTGTGCCCGATATAGTGAGGACCGGTATCCATATTCATACCAGTGGTTTCTGTATCCAGCACTATCTGCCGATGATGGCTTTGCTGACTCATCGCTGCTTCCTCTACTCAATCCGGGCGTCAGTATAAATAACTGCCACCATCGGCGCCACCGGGTCCGGTCTCCTGGTGTTCCCGGGGCCGGGCCGCTGGTGGGCAAGGCTCAGCTATGGCAGACTTCCGCTTTATGTTTTTGCTCACGGGTAACGATGAAACAGATCCAGTTGTATACCGATGGTTCCTGCCTGGGTAATCCGGGTCCGGGCGGCTATGGCGCCGTGCTTGTCTACAAACAGCACCGCAAGGAGCTGAGCGGTGGCTACCGGCTGACCACCAATAACCGCATGGAGCTGATGGCAGCCATCGCCGGGCTCGCCGCCCTCAGCGACGACTGCGAAGTGGATCTCACCACCGACAGCCAGTATGTGCGTCAGGGCATTACCCAGTGGATCACCGGCTGGAAGCGCAATAACTGGAAAACCGCCGCCAGGGCACCGGTCAAGAATGTCGATCTGTGGCAGCAACTGGATGAACTCTGTCAGCGCCACCAGGTGCGCTGGCACTGGGTGAAAGGACATTCCGGCCACCCGGAAAACGAACGTTGTGACGAACTGGCGCGGGAAGCGGCACTGAACGATGCCAATCAGGACGACACCGGTTATTCGCGCTGACGTGCCATGCCCGGCTGCAGCGCAGCGGGCACCGGCTTGAGCTGGCGAATGGGGGTCAGCGGATAACGCCGTTTACGCGCCATGATGACATAGACCGCCGCCAGCGAGGGGCAATAGCGGGGGCAGAGCCGACGGCGCCATTGCCCCAGCACCGGCAAGTCGATTATGCCGCTCAACCCGAAGTAATCCCGTTCAATCACCTCAAAACCCAGCAATTTCAGCCAGTCTTCCAACCGTCCCGGCGCCAGCATTCGCTGCCAGGGGGGCAACCGACGGCGTAACGCCGGTATCAGACAGGCTAAGCCGGCGCTGCTGTAGGGATTGAAACCGGTGATGATCAGCCAGCCGTCGTCGCGCAGCACCACTTCGGTTTCGCGCAGTATGGCGTGGGGGTGTTCGCTGTAATCCAGCACATGAGCCAGCAGACAGGCATCGAGGCTGCCGGGGGCGAAAGGCATTGCAGTGGCATTTCCCTGCAGCTCCATCCCTTCGAAGCCGGACTGTCCCATCAGCACCGCATGCCGCAGCCGGCTCTTGCTCAGCGACAGCGCCGCGGCCAGGGCATCGACTTTGAGCAGATTGAAGCCGAACAATGACGGCGCCCATTCGTCCAGACGCAATTGTAATTGCCCGGCAATATGACGACCGCGCAACAGTTGTTGCCAGCTGTCCGGCGTACTGGCTGATTTCATGGCGCCTCTGATAAGCTATTGCACAACATGACCATAAGGACAGTCCCATGCCTAACATTAGTCCCATCCCGGCGTTTCAAGACAACTATATCTGGCTGATAACGAATAACAACCATGCGGTGGTGGTCGATCCCGGCACGGCGGCACCGGTTGAACGGGTACTGGCCGAGCGCCAGCTCACCCTGGACGCCATTCTGATCACCCACCACCACCATGACCATACCGGTGGGGTCGAGGCTCTGCTGGCCCGGTGGCCCCAGGCCCGGGTTTATGCCCCTGCCGCCGAGCCGATGCCGGCCGCGAACGGCATCGCCCTGCACGACGGCGACAAGGTCTCGCTGCCCGAACTGGCACTGGAGATCGAGGTGATGGCGGTACCCGGTCACACCCTGGGGCATATCGCCTACTACGCAGCAGCTCAGGATCAGGCAGCACCAGGCCTGCCACTGCTGTTTTGCGGCGATACCCTGTTTTCGGGCGGTTGCGGTCGTTTGTTCGAGGGCACACCGGCACAGATGCACCACTCCCTCGGCCGCCTTGCCCGACTGCCGGACCAGACCCGGGTGTATTGCACCCACGAGTATACTCAATCAAATCTGGCGTTTTGCCATGCTGTGGAGCCAAATAACCCCGAGTTGAAGAAATACCTGCAAAACGTGGCCAAATTACGCCAGCAGGGCGTGCCGACGCTGCCCAGTTCCATCGGCCTAGAAAAAGCCGTCAATGTCTTCCTGCGCGCCCATCTGGCGGGGGTTCGCGCCGCGGCCCAGATGCATCAGGGAGCGGAGTTGAATGAAGACATCGAGGTATTCGCCGCACTTAGGCGCTGGAAGGACGATTTTTAACGAACTTGATTAAGCTGCTCACAAAGCATACACTGGCCGCCGTTTTTGTGAGACGCAGACACCATGAGAAGACTCTGTATTTTATCCAGTGCCTTGCTCCTGGCGGGCTGCCAGGCGATGTCGACCGATTCGGCACGACATCCCTATGGCCATCAGGAAACAGCTGGAGAGCAGGCAAATAGCCAGCTCTACCCTAAATCAGCGACCTATTCGTCGCTACGGATACAAAGCAAAACCACCAACAGTGGTCGTGCCTACAGCACCGTATCCCATTCATCAACCAAGCGACAGCCTCGCCAACAGGCCGAAGCTCAGCAGCAGAACCTGTGGCTCGAACTGGCCGACAGCATGCAGCTTGATATCCCCCTGGATCATCCCAGGGTCGTGGCCCAACGGAAATGGTACCTCAAGCACCCGGCATATATGCGTTCCGTATCCGAACGCGCCAGACCGTTTCTCTATCTCATCAAGGAAGAGATAGAGAAACGGAACATGCCCATGGAGCTGGTCCTGTTGCCGGTGGTCGAAAGCACCTTCGATCCGCGTGCTTATTCCCATGGCCATGCCGCAGGTCTGTGGCAGATGCTGCAGGGCACCGGCAAGCAGTTCGGGCTGCATTACGACAGCTGGTATGACGGTCGTTACGATGTCATGGCCTCGACCCGGGCCGCACTCGACTATCTGGAATACCTGAACGGTTTCTTCGATGGTGACTGGGTGCTGGCACTGGCGGCCTACAATTCGGGCGAAGGCCGGGTGCAACGCGCCATGAAAGCCAATCGTCGTCAGGGCAAGCCGACCGACTACTGGTCGCTGTCGTTGCCGAAAGAGACTCAGAATTACGTGCCCAAGCTGTTGGCGTTGGCCGATATTCTGATGCACCCGGATCACTACGGCATGGATGTGCCACCGGTGCCCAACCGTCCGCAGCTGGCGGTGGTGGAAGTGGAAGGTCAGGTCGATCTGAACATGGCGGCCGATCTGGCGGGCATGAACCGCAAGCAGCTCAAGCACCTGAACCCGGCTTTCAAGCGCGCCGCCACCTCGCCGGCACGCAATGCCGAAATCCTGGTGCCGGTGGCCCATGCCCAGGGCTTCGAGATCGCCATGGCCGATCTGCCTGAGCAGGAACGCAAGGCCTATCAGCGTTATCAGGTACAGGGCGGTGACAGCCTGGGCAGAATCGCCCGCCGCAACGGCACCAGCATCGAGGCCATCCGGCAGGCGAATAATCTGCGCGGTACCACCATTCGGGTAGGCCAGACCCTGATGCTGCCGACGGCAGGCCGGGCCTCTGCGCCCTCGCTTTCCGACGGTGTTTATCAGGTGCAGGCCGGAGACTCCCTGTCGACCATCGCCAGCCGTTTCAGTGTCAGCATTACCGATTTGCTGCGCTGGAACCAGCTGACAGATAAAAACAGCCTGCGCGCCGGACAGAGCCTGATCGTGACCGCCAACGCCGGGTAATCAACAAGGCGTTACGCCATTGGCTTTCAGCGATGAGTGAACACCAGGAGCCGCCATCATCGAGATGGCGGCTCTTTTTTATGCTGTAGTCGCCCGGTTATGCGACCTGCGCGGTCAGTCCCATCGGAATGGACGGTCGGAATACAGATTCCACCGCCACTGAAGTTTACCCGTGCGAGTTTATCTGACCGGGTTTACTCGAGCGGGTTTGCCTTCCCGCCGCCAGCCTGGGGGGTATCGCTGCCCTTCACCCTGAAACTGACTTTGAGCGGCCCGTGATCCGAGGCCTCGGAGCGCATGCTCTGCGCCTGTTCCAGCGTGAGTCCCCGATAAAACACCGCATCCAGCGGATAGCCGATGAAACGGGTGCGATGATCCGGCGTGGGCACCGCCTCGCTCAGTTGCTCCCGTCCGGCCCAGAGCCGCAGCAGGCGCTCCCGTCGCGGGTTCCAGCGGTTAAAGTCGCCGGCCACGATCACCGGGCCGCCATAATTTTCGATGAACCCGCTGATACGATCCAGCTGCTCCTGATAGGTCCTGCCCCGCAGCGAAAAATTCACCGCATGCAGATTCACCACCAGCAGTTGCTGACTGGCCCCTTCGAGCGAGTAATAACTGAACAGCAGTGATTTGGGGATCCGTGTCGCCGGCTCCCTTATTCGTTGCCCGCAGACCCGGGAGGCCTGCCCCGTCGAGGCGGTCAGCACGCCGTTGGCTTTCTGCTCCCAGTTGAATGCGGCCACCTGAAACCAGTGATAATGCCGCTGCTGCAACCAGTGGTGCAGCTCTTCACTGCTCCGTGCTTCCTGCAACAACAGCAGATTGCTGTCACCGACCCAGCGGTTCAGCTCCGTTTGCCAGTCCCCCTGCTGCTTGTAGATGTTCCAGGTCAGCAGCGAGAAGGTCGATGGCAACGGCTGACTGCCATTCACCGAGGGATGCAGACATTCGGCGGTCATGGGGGCGAAGCCATCGCTCAGCAGCATGGTTTCCGGCACCTCGGGACAGCCGCTCAGCAGCAGCGCCGAAGCCAGCAGCCCGGCTTTAAACGGAAGCTTGAGCGGCACGGGGGCGTCCGTTCTCGTCGATGGCCACATACACAAACTGCGCTTCCGCCACCTTGTAACGAGGCCCGCTTTCCGGCACCAGCACCGGCTTGACCCAGACCTCTACCCGTACAGTCATGGAACTGCGGCCCAGTTTGACCATTTCGCCGTAACAGCACACCACATCCCCCACCTGTACCGGACGCAGAAAGGCCATGTCGCTCACGGCCACGGTACACACCCGCCCCATGGCGATCTCATTGGCCAGCAGGCTGCCCCCCAGATCCATCTGCGACATAATCCAGCCACCGAAGATATCGCCATTGGCATTGGTGTCGGCCGGCATGGCCATGGTGCGCAACAGCAGTTCTCCCCTGGGGGGTTGTTGGTCGGTCATAGCGCTGAAGTCTCCCATCGAATAAGTAAAGTGGCATAATAATCAGCCGGCTCGTCAGCCGCAATTTTCAACGTCAAAAGGTGTTTCATGAAGGTAGTAGTGGCATCACTCAATCCGGCCAAAATCGAAGCCGCCCGCCAGGCGCTGGCGCTGTTGTTCCCGGACCGGGACTGTCAACTGAGCGGCCTGGCCGTGCCGTCCGGCGTTGCCGAACAACCGATGAGCGATACGGAAACCCTGACCGGTGCCCGCAACCGGGCGCTGGCGGCCCGCGCGGCCCGGCCCGAGGCAGAGCTGTGGATTGGTATGGAAGCCGGCATCGAACGGTTGCAGCAGCAGAGCATCACCTTCGCCTGGCTGCAGGTGCTGGGTCACGGGCTGGATAACGCCGCCCGCAGCGCCAGCCTGACCCTGCCCCCTTTCGTCGCCCGGGCGGTCGCCGAGGGAGAAGAACTGGGCCAGGCCATGGACCGCTTGTTCAACCTGAGCAACTGCAAACAGCAGGGCGGGGCCATCGGGGTCCTGACACACAACCTGTTGGACCGACGCCGGGTCTACCGGGACGCCCTGATCCTGGCGCTGGCCCCCTTGATTAATCCCGAGCCTTACGCGCGGCCAGCCACGCAAACCAGTCCGTTACCCAATAATCGAGACCCAGCCAGCCACTGAGGGCACTGCCGTCGATGCACTTGCCCTCGCCGCCGCCGTCGAATTGCGGCGGCGGCAAGTCGCGCAACAAGGCCGCCTCGGTATAAAAGTCGCGCCGGCTGGGGTGATGCGGCGCACTTGCGTTGAGCACCGCCGGCCAGTCCTCACGGGCCAGAATGGCGGGGATGAAACGCAGCAGATCTTCCTGCGCCACCAGATTGACCGGCTCGTCACCGCCCTCGAAACGGCGCCCGGCCAGGAAGCGACCCGGCTCCCGGCTGCCGCCGACCAGCCCCGACAACCGCAGACACAGTACCTGTGCAATACCGCTGTGGCGTACCGCCTGCTCCGCCGCCAGCATCCGCTCGCCCCGGGGGGAGTCCGGAGCGGCATCGGCCTCGGTCTTGTTGCCGAGACCGCCATAGACCGAGGTGGCACTGGTAAACAGCAGTCGCTGCACTCCCGCCTCGGCGGCCAGGGCCGCCACCCGCCCCAGGGTGGTGGCGTAATCATCCACCTTGCCTGGCGGCACGCACAGCACCAGGGTCTGTGCCGCCAGTGCGGCCGGCCAGGCCTGCGGCAGGGGCTCGTTGATGTCCCACACCTGTACGCCGATGCCCGCTCGGCGCAGGCGTTCGGCCTTGGACTCTGAGGTGGTGGTACCGGCCACCCGATAGCCCTGGGCCTGCAGTGTCTTCGCCAGCGGCTCCCCCAGCCAGCCCAGCCCCAGAATGACAATACGCTCAGTAGACATCACCCAGCTCCTTCGGAGTCAGAAATACCTTCGGCTGCCCCAGCATATCCTGATAAATCACCGAAAATGCCAGCACATTCTGCACATAACCCCGGGTTTCCCGGTAAGGAATGTTTTCTACCCACACATCCAGCGGGCGACTGCCGCTCTCCTTCAGCCAGCGATTGATGCGGCCCGGGCCCGCATTGTAGGCGGCAATGGCCGGCACCCGGTTGTTGTTGTAACGGCCCAGCAGCTCCTTGAAGTAGCTGGAACCCAGCTGTACGTTCACCTCGGGGCGATACACATCGGCCGGATATCGATAGTCATCGATGCCGTGCTTGCGGGCGGTTTCTTTGGCGGTTGCCGGCATCAGCTGCATCAGGCCACCGGCGCCCACCGGCGAGCGGGCCTGAGCATAAAAGGCACTTTCCTGGCGGGCGATGGCAAACAGTGTGGCTTCATCCAGCCCCAGCCGCCGGGCCTGGCGCTGGAATAGTTCCCGGTATACCACCGGGAAACGCAGATCAAGATGATCCCAGGCGCGGATCTGGATGCTGGCCACGATGGATTTATCGTACCAGCCCCGACTCAGGGCGAGGCTGCCCAGCGCCAGTCCCTCGGCTTCGGTGACCCGGCCCAGCAGGTGGTACCATTCGGTGCGTGCCGCCGTCTTGTCGCCCAGCGCCAGCCATTCTTCCACCCGTGACACCGCCGGCCACTGCAAACGGGCCTGACTCGGAGACGGCGCCGACACCAGGGGTTTCTTCTGCAATGAGTACTGATGTCGCCCCTGCTGCGCCGCCAGGAAGCCATAGTAGTCCCGGTTACCGGCCGCCTGCTGCCAGGCCTTGTCGCCCTCGGCGTGACGGTTTTGCGCCTTCAGCGCCCGGCCTCGCCAATATTGCCAGCGGCTGTCCTGCTGCGCGGATGCCGGCAGGCGGTCAATCCAGCCGGGCAGGCTGCCCCAGTCCTGCTCCCAGATCGCCAGCCGGGCTCGCAGCTCGAACAAATCTGCATCGCCCACGACCGGCAGACGGCTGTCGAGCCAGCTGCGGTAATCCCGGGTGCGATTAAACATCAATCTCCGGGCCAGTTGCCGTTCAATGCCGGCAACCAGCTGCTGGCTCAGGCCGGCCTGACGCTGATATTTGGGGTAAAGGCTCATCACCAGCTCGGGTTTGCTGTCCGCCAGCCGGGTCAGGGCCGAGGCCACTGCCGTCTTGCGGCGCGTATTGTCGGCGCCGAGCAGCCGGGAGCCAGCCAGTTGCTCGGGATCCTTGTCGAGGGACAGCAGAAACTCCCCGTCTGGCCGGGCGGAGGTGCTCAACTGGCGGCCAAGGTAACTCAGCAGGCCATCCTGACGGTGCTCAAATGCCAGCAACATTCGCTGCCAGATGTGTTCATCGCTACGCCCACCTATGCTGCTCCAGGCATCAAACAACGGGTTGCAGATATCGGGGCGGGAATAGCCGTGCAACCACAGCCGCTCGGCACCGGCGATGGCCGTGGCCCGGTCACCCGTTGCCCACTTGGCCCGGTAATGGGCGCACTGCAATTCGATGCTGTTGGGCAAGGCAGGATAGAGTGCCAGAAACTCCTGCCAGCGCTGCTCCCGCGCCAGCCGGAACAGGTAGCGGCGTTCGAGTCGGTCTGCCAGCAAGGAATCGGAATGCCGACTCATGAACTGGGTGAGCTGCGCCGTGGTCAGCTGTGCCATCCGGTCATCCAGATATTGATAATCCAGATAAACCGTCAAGGGATAAGCATCCAGTCCCTGGCGCAGCCGTTTGTAGGCGGCAATGTCGTTACTTTTCAGCGCCTGCTCGGCCTGCCGGTACTGCTCGCGCAATGGCGAGGCCTGAACGCTGACACCCAGGCTTAACAGCAACAGTCCCACTCCCAACCAGCCTTTCACGGCGCACTCCCTAATATGGCGTTGTAGAGCGCTATCCTAAGGAATAGTGGCAACACTGCCAATGGGGGACGAGAAATTCTCTGTTCGGGCGGAAGATTCAGGCAAGACGGTGTCAGGCAGGACAACTATACCGGGGTAAATCGGGAGAATCCGTTGGCAGGGAGAGAGACTTATCCGATCGAGTCTGACCTGTTTCACCGCTCCCTGACAAGGGGTTTGTGGCGGTAGCGGCGTTCCGATCACAGATTTTGGCCGCGACGGGGGATGGGCCATGAAAAGTTGACACAGATCACAAAATTAAATCGCTGCCGGGTTAATCTGAAGCCGTACACAAGAAGTGGTACACATACCAAGCAACACTCAGGGGGTCTTTATGTCCATTACCATTACCAGCAACGTTATCGACATTTCTCCCGCTATCCGTGAACGGATTGAAAGTCGCTTCGAGAAGTTGAACCGGCGCCAGGTTGCGCTAATCAACCCCCATGTGATCATTCAGAAAGAGGGACAAAACTATCTGGTGGAGGCGAACGCCGGTGTCCCCAACGATACCCTCTTTGCCCAGGCAGAAGATGAAAACCTGTACGCGGCCATCAAGGAACTGGGACAACGGCTGGAACGCCAGCTGAACCGTTATGCCGACAAACCGCTGGCCCAACGTACCCACGCCGCTCAGCCGGTCGTCGTGGAAGAAGAAGAGTAACCCACCCGGCTCGGGAGCTGTGTTGCCCCTCCTGATCCGCTGATATCTGAACCGGAACCGCAATAGGCGGTAAGTGGCAAAACGACCATTTACCGCCTTTTGCCTGCCTGTCACGCCTCTTTGCCAAAAATTCCCGAAAAGGCTTGCCAGCGCCATCGCTTTTCAGTATTCCTATCAGGGTATTTACCAATTTTGAGAACTGCCGTGTCCGTATCCCTGTTTTTCTTTCGCTTCTTTTTCGCATCCTGCTTGTTTGCATCATAAACGGGGCGGCATCTGGTCTGGCAAGAGATAAGCAAAAGACGAACAGACAAGCCTCCCACCGGGAGGCTTTTTTATTAGGTGACACTTTTTCGGTGATACTTTTTTAGGTAATAAGGGAAGCCCTATTCATGAATCTGGATGAGATCAGAACCAACATCAGCCGCCTGGACAAGGAACTGCTGAGCCTGCTGGCCAGACGCAAGGCCCTGAGCCTGGACGTGGCCCGCAGCAAACTGGAGAATCCGAGACCGATACGGGATCAGGTACGTGAGCAGGCGCTGCTGGTGGAGCTGATCAATCAGGGCCGACAACTCGGCCTGGATGCCCATTACGTCACCCGGCTCTATCACACCATCATCGAAGATTCGGTGCTGTCGCAACAGGCGCTGCTGCAGGATCTGCTCAACCCGCAGGACAAGGTACCCGCCATCAGTGTGGCCTTTCTCGGCCTGCGGGGGTCCTACTCCAACATGGCCGCCCGCAACTATCTGTCCCGTTTTCAGGCGCCGCTGGTCGAACACAACTGCGAGACCTTTCAGCAGATTTTCGACACCGTCGAATCCGGTCAGGCCCAATACGGCATACTGCCCATCGAAAATACCAGCTCGGGTGCCATCAACGACGTCTTCGATCTGATGCAGCACACCAGCCTGTCCATCGTCGGCGAACTGACGCAGCCGATAGAGCACTGCCTGCTGGTGGCGGTAGATACCGATGTCAGCAAGCTGAAGACCCTTTACACCCATCCTCAGGTATATCAGCAGTGCTCCCAGTATCTGAAGACACTGCCGGGCGTCAAGGTCGAATTCTGTGCCGCCTCCTCCAACGCCATGGAGCTGGTGGCAGAGCTCAAACGCGCCGATATCGGTGCCATGGGCAGTGCCGACGGCGGTGAGTTGCACGGTCTCAAGCCCCTGGTACGCGGCCTGGCCAACCAGAAGCAGAACATGACCCGCTTTATCGTGGTGGCGCGCAAACCGGTGGAAGTGGCGGCACAAATTCCCGCCAAAACCAGCTTCATCATGTCGACCGGCCAGCAAAGCGGCGCCTGGTGGAAGCCCTGCTGGTGCTGCGCAGCCATCACATCACCATGACCAAACTCGAATCCCGCCCCATTATCGGTAATCCCTGGGAAGAGATGTTCTATGTGGACGTGGCCGCCAATGTCAACAGTACCGAGATGCAGGCGGCACTGAAGGAGCTGGGGCAGATCACCCGCTTCATCAAGATCCTGGGCTGCTATCCCAGTGCCGAGGTGGCACCTACCCGCCTCTCCTCCAAGGCACTGAGCCAGGGGAGCCTCACTCCTCCGTCGACAGAAGCTCGCCACCGGGACGACAGGCGTACGGCGGCCCCGTTGCAGGTAGGCCGCTTCTGCCTGAGCCGGCAGGAACCGCTGCTGGCAGCCATGTTGCCGGCCTGGCCCGAGCACCCTTCCCTGACGGAAGAGGCTCGTCGTCTGAAGGAACACGGCGGTCAGGTGCTGGCAGCCCCCTGTTTCGACTCGGGTGACAGTCAACAGCAACAACAGCATTTGCAGCAACTGCGCGAAACGGCGGCCCGCTTCGATCTGGCCGCCATGACCACGGTCCACACTCCGGAACAATTGGGCCGGGCGGCAGAATCACTCGATGTACTGCTGCTGCAGCCCATCGAAGGCCGGCGCGACGAACTGCTGACTGCCGCCGGCCGCTGCACCCGGCCGGTGTTGCTGCCGCTGGCAGACAGCCTGGAGCAGACCCTGGCCGAGGCCGAGCAGATCCTGGCCGAAGGCAATCAACAACTGGCGCTGCTCGATACCCGGAGTCTCGCCCTGCCCGAATTGCTGCATCTGCAGCAACAGACTCACCTGCCCCTGCTCAGCCGGCTACAAGGTCAGGACAGCCTGCTGCCCGAGCTGGGCCACGCCCTGAAAGAGGCCGGCGTCCTGGGGTTCTGCATTACCCTGAACGAAAATGACGGCATGGCCCCGTTGCAGCAACTGGCTCAACGCCTGTATCGGGATTAAGGATCAAAAACGGCGCCGATTGCTCGGCGCCGTTTTTAGTTTCAGGCTTCGGCGCTTCCCCTTACGCCTCACACCTAACCCCTCACATACCTTTCACACCTTGCACCATCAATCCGCATGATGGCGGCTGTCGTTGGCCTGGGCCAGCAACATGCGGCTTTCCTTGAGGAAGGTACCGGCATAATCGCCGAAAAACTCGCTGACGGTGGCAAACTGCTGCACGAAGGCATCGCGCTTGCCCTGCTCCAGTTGCTCCAGCAGCTCACCGAAGCGACGATGATAGCGGCGGATCATCTCCAGGTTGCCGGGCGACGACAGAATGATGTCGGCATAGAGTACCGGATCCTGGGCAAACAACCGACCCACCATCGCCAGCTCCAGCCGGTAAATGGGCGAACTCAGCCGCAACAGCTGCGCCAGATCCGCCTGCTCGGCACAAAGGTGGGCACCGTAGGCAAAGCTGGTGAAGTGGCGCAGCGCCTGTACCAGGCTCATGGCCTTGTCGTGCTCTTCGGCATTGACTGCCTGCAGGCGGGCGCCCCAGATGCGCATCTGGGCCAGCAGCCATTCATACTGCTCACCTCCGCGGCCTGCACTGTAGATGATCACCTGTTTGGCCAGGCTGGACACATCGGGTCCAAACATGGGATGCAGTCCCAGCACGGGGCCGCTGTGCACCTTCATCATGGTCGCCAGCGGCTCGGCCTTGATGCTGGTCAAATCGACCAGCAGGCAGTCGTCGGCCAACCTGGGCAGACGCTCGATCACCGCCACCGTCTGGTCGATGGGGACCGCTACCACTACCAGGCCTGCGCCGGTCAGCATCTGCTCGGCCCGCGCCCAGTCGTCTTTTTCCAGGATCTCCACCGGATAGCCGGACAGGGTCAGCAGGTGCGCGAACAGGCCACCCAGCTGACCGGCGCCACCGATCACCACCGCCTTGTTCAGTTCGGGGTTCATGCACTTGAAGCCGGTGTCTTTTTCACTGGCGTATGACTCGCGCATGGCCCGGCGCAATACATCTTCAATCAGGTCCGGCGGCACGCCCCGCGCTTCGGCTTCGGCCCGGCGTCGGGCCAGCATGGCCGCTTCCCGGTCGGGCGCATAAATCGGCACCCCCTGACGGCTCTTGACTTCACCCACTCCCGCCACCAGCTTCAGCCGGCGGGCAAACAGCTCGACCAGCTGCTGGTCAACTTCGTCTATCTGATCCCGCAGGACAGCTAATTCATCTACCATTGATCCCATCCCAATTACAAAAGCACCGGCCCTTCCCGGACACGGTGCTCCATTATGCCTGTGAACCACCAGCGGGGACAGTCACCGCTGGCCGTCAAACGGCACTATTTAATCACTCAGACACGCACAACAGAGCGGCATTCAGCCGATCCGGGCCTTCAGGGGCCCGGCCAGCTGCTGATAGCAACCGGCCAGCAGTTCGGCGGTAGTATCCCAGTCGATACAGGCATCGGTGATCGACACCCCGTAACGCATTTCGCTACGCGGCTGTTCGCTGGACTGATTGCCCTCATGCAGATGCGACTCCAGCATGATGCCGAGAATGGACTTGTTCCCTTCCTGGATCTGATGCACCACGTTTTCGGTGACCAGCGGCTGCAGGCTGTAATCCTTGTTGGAATTACCATGCTGCAGTCCACCACCAGACTGGGGGCCAGGCCGGCAGATGTCATGGCCTTTTCCGCCAGAGAAACATTGACCGAGTCGTAGTTGGGCTGCTTGCCGCCGCGCAGTATCACATGACCGTCCGGGTTGCCCTGGGTGACCAGCAAGGCGACCTGTCCTTCCTGGTTGATGCCCATGAAGGCATGGGATTCCGCCGCCGCCTTCAGAGCGTTGATGGCGGTACCCAGATTACCATCGGTCCCGTTCTTGAAGCCCACCGGCATCGACAGGCCGGAGGCCATTTCCCGGTGAGTCTGGGATTCGGTGGTGCGGGCGCGATGGCCGACCAGGAGAACAGTTCGGCCAGGTACTGGGGACTGATCGGGTCCAGCGCTTCGGTGGCCAGCGGCAGTTCCAGCTCGGCCAGCCAGCACAGCAGTTCGCGAGCCTTGTGCAGGCCCTGTTCGATGTCAAAGCTGCCGTCCAGGTGAGGATCGTTGATAAAGCCTTTCCAACCGACGGTGGTGCGCGGCTTTTCGAAATAGACGCGCATCACGATATAAAGGCTGTCACGGTAGTCATCATGCAGTTTCTTGAGGCGGGTTGCGTACTCTTTGGCTGCGTCGATATCGTGAATGGAGCAGGGACCACAGATCACCAGCAGGCGATGATCCTTGCGCTGAATAATATCTGAAATAGTCTGCCGGGACTGACCGACGAATTCCAGTGCCTGGCTGGAAATCGGCAGCTTGGCTTTCAGCTCCGCCGGGGTGATCATCACCTTCTCGGATTGGATATGGATATTATTCAGTGTGTCTTTCTGCATGATGACATCCTCACTTGTAAACAAAACATTACAACCAAATAAAAAGAAAAACAGAGACAAATTTGACATCCAGTTATTTCTTTCTTACGCAACCGCTTTCACCTTACCAAGGCCGGGCCGCCTTGCAAAGCCTGATATCACGCAAAAATCGGTTATTTTATGCGGTGGGGGCCAAGTGCGTATAAAAGAGCCAGAAAAGCACTGCCGCGGCGTATACTTGATACCAGCGAGGAGCAACCATGAACCAACACGAATACCAGCACCTGGTCACCAGCTTTCGGCGTATTCTCGACTACTACGCCGTCGATTATCGCCAGAGTCCGCCGTCCTATAATCACGACACCCTCTATGATCACCAGTGCCGGCTGATTATCGATGAGGTAGGCCAGAGCTGGGCACGGCATTATGGCTACCGGCCCAGCGCCATGCTGCTGCACAAGGCACTGTTTGCCGCCGAACAAAGCCGGAAATTCAGACCGCCCTGGCATCGCAGATGGTGGTGCTTCTTTCGTCGGCTCAACGGCGGTCGCTAACCCCCCGGCGAGGCACGACTCAGCCTGACATCAGGCCGTTATTTTCAGCTGTCATTCCTACCCGGATCTGCCATGATGCTCGCCCCTCTTGCCGGAGCCCATCGATGCAACGACTTCTCCGTTTTTTCTTTCAGGGTCTGCTGATCCTGCTGCCCTTCGTGTTGACGGTGTATCTGGTTTACCTGATTTTCACCATGCTCAACCAGACCCTGTTTTCGGCTCTGGGCTCGCTGCTGCAAACGGTATTTCCGGCACTGGAAGCCGGCTGGATCGCCGACCTGGCCGGTGGCTTGCTGACTCTGGCGGTCATTATCCTGACCGGCATGTTCGCCTCTTTCTATCTCGGTCGTTTCTTTTTGTCGCTGTTCGACAGCGTGCTAACCCGGATCCCGCTGGTCAAGATGCTGTACAACTCGCTGCGAGATCTGTTCAATGCGCTGATCGGGGATAACAAACGCTTCAACAAGCCGGTGGCGGTCAGCCTGATGAATGGAGAGGTGCAACTGCTGGGCTTTATTACCCGGGAAGACATGACAACATTCGGACTGCCGGGCAAGGTCGCCGTCTACCTGCCCCAGTCCTATAATTTCGCCGGCAACCTGCTGATCGTCGACAAGGACAAGATCCAGCTGCTGGACGTCGCGGCCAGCAAGATGACCACCTTTATCGTCAGCGGCGGCATCACCGGAAAGCCCTGAAAGAGAAGTGAGGGGTAAAGAGTGAGGGCAAGGAGTAAGGCCTGGCTTTTACCGCTTCCCCCTCACCCTTCCCCCATGTGCTTTTACCCGTCAATCTCGTCCATGAACGCATCCAGCTCTTCGTCGGAGGCGGGTTCGAATTCCTTGCCTATCTTGGAGTCCTGATACTGCAGATAGAGATCCTTGGTCAGGGCATAGGGATCCAGCGAATTATCGATAATGGCTTCACGCTCTATCAGCTCGCTGCGCTGATAGAGGCCGTCGAGCACCCACTTGCCGGTACGCAGGGCCAGACTCATCACGTCATAAGGGAAATAGAGGCTGTCGACCATGTCACCGGACAGCTGACGCAGGGTAGTCGGACCCATGGCCGGGACCATCAGGAAGGGGCCGTCGCCGACGCCCATCTGACCCAAGACCTGACTGAAGTCCTTGCTACGGCGCGACAGGGTCATTTTCTCCGCCACATCGAAATAACCCAGCACACCGACGGTGCTGTTCACCCCGAAACGCGCCAGGTTGGTACCGGCGCCGGGCAAGTCGCCGGTCACCAGATGGTTGACGAAGCTGGCCGGTTCTTCCAGGTTCAGCACCACGTTCTGCAAGCCGTCTCTGACCGGCTTGGATACGTAATCCGCATAGGCATGCGCTGCCGGGCGCACCACATAGGGGTCCAGTACATCGTAGTTGATGACCCAGCTGGCACGGTTGACCGGCTCGAAGGGATCCCGGGCATCATTCGCCGTCGATTTGGCATAATCAGCCGGTATCGCCGGAGCAAAGGGGTCATGGGTCCGTGGCACATCCACGCCCTCATGGGCGGCACAGCCGGTCAGCGTGACTCCCGCCGTCACAATCAATATTCGCCACATAATTTCAGCCTTATCGCTTTTGTTATTATCTTATTATCACTCATGACAGAGCGGCACAACCGCGCTGTTGGCGTTACAGCGGCGTGTCGATGATCACCGACAGCTGACGGTCTTCGCTGGTATCGAGTATTCCACTGCGCCCTTCCCAGGCATCGGTGGCATCGGCCACGTTGCCGCTGGGCGCGATGCGGGCCTTGATGACCACCGTATCCCGGCCGCTCAGGTTATTGCTGGCCACCATGGCGTCCGCATTGGACAGGGTCACGGTAAGCGGAAACGAGGGCTGCTCGATGCGACGGGCCACCAGCGGCATGTCGCCCCCCTGGGCGTCCACCGCATACACGAACAGCACGGCGCCCGGATGATAAGGCACGGCGCTGGCGGCATTGACCTCTACCTCGAAACGCGGGCCGGTTACCGGTGCCGCATCGGTTTCCGCCAGCCGCCGCTCGGCAAAGGCCACCGAACGTTCAATCATGGCATAGCGGGGGCTATCCGGTGACATCCGTTGCAGGATCTGCTGCCAGCGGGCAATGGCGGCGGTCAGATCGTCCTGCTGCAGCGCCATGAAGGCAAACACCGACCAGGCTTCCAGATTGTCCGGGGCCCGGGTCAGCAGTTCCTTGATCATGTTCTCGGCCCGCAGCGTCTCTCCGGTCATGGCCAGTGCCTCGGCGTAAGGCACTATCACCGTATCCGGGTTATCGGTCAGTTTGAGTGCCTTTTCCAGCGCATCGCGGGCGGTTTCACCGTCGCGCATCTCCAGGGTCAGTCGCCCCAGCAACAGCCAGCCACGGAAGTCATCACCGTCCCGATGCAACTTGGTCCGCAGAGACTGGATCAAATCCTTCATGTCCTGCTCGGTCACCTCGCCATCGGGCTCGATCAGTACCTTGCGCGACAACTCGCTCAACCGGGCGGCATTATCCTGCCATTGCACTACCTTGGGGTAGGCCCCGAGCTGCCAGTAACCCGCATAGGCCACGACCGCTGCTATCACTATCGCCGGCAGCCACAACCAGACACCGCTGCGGTATCGTTGCGGGGTTTCGGTCACCACATCATCCAGCAGGCTTTTCTGCAGCTCCTGGGTGGCCGACTCCCCTTCTTCCAGCAGGCCCTGTTCCCGGTCCTGCTCCAGCTCCTGCAGCCGTTGCCGATACAGCTGGGTATTGAGTTCGTTACGGCTGCGGCTGGACTCGGCCCGGCCACGGGTCAGGGGCAGTATTATCACCAGCGCCAGCAGCAGGGTCAGCAGGCCGCTGAGGATCCAGAATAAGGTCATATCAACTCTCTTTGTCTTTGTTCAGCAGATCCGCCAGGCGCTCACGCTCCTGTGTGCTCAGGCTCTCGTCGGCGTCGTTGCGCTTTTTCTTGCGGGTGCGTACCAGCACGATGACCAGTCCCAGCAGCATCACCAGCACGGGGCCGAACCACAGGATCAGGGTGGAGGCCATCACCGGTGGCTTGTAGAGAATGAAGTTGCCGTAGCGGGCCACCATGTAATCGATGACCTCCTCCTTGCTGCTGCCCTCGCGCAACATGCTGTAGGTCTTGTCACGCAGATCCTTGGCCAGTTCGGCGTTGGAGTCGGCAATGTCCTGGTTCTGACACTTGGGGCAACGCAGCTCCCGGGTCAGCTCACGGAAGATCTCTTCCTGTTGCGGAGAGTCGAATTGATACACATCGATGGCGGCCATGGCCGGCGGCAACCAGAGCCCCGCCAGCAATATCAGCACAAAGCACAAACGCATCGTCTTACTCCATCCGCTCGAAAATGGGTTTCAGGGTCTGTTGCCATACCTGCTCGTTCACATCGCCCACGTGGCGGTAGCGGATCACCCCCTGACTGTCTATGAGAAAGGTCTCGGGGGCACCGTACACGCCCAGATCCAGACCCAGCATGCCGCGGGGATCGTACAGATCGATGGCATAGGGATTACCCAGGTTCTTCAGCCAACGCAGCGCCTTTTCCCGCTCGTCCTTGTAGTTCATGCCCACGATGTAGATGCCCTCTTTCGCCTTCAGCTCGTTGAGGTATTCATGCTCGGCATAACAGGTCGGACACCAGGTGGCCCAAACGTTGAGCAGCATCGGCTTACCGGTGAAGATCTCCCGGGTAAACTGCCGGCCGGGATCCTGCAGCGACGTCAGCGCAAACTCCGGCACCGGTTGATCCAGCAAGGCCGACTCCAGCTTGCGCGGGTCCGAAAACAGTCCCTTGTACAGGAAAATGCAGCCCCCCAGAAAGACCAGCAGGGGAATGGACAGGATCAGGACTCGACGATTCATACGGCCTCCCGCATTTTTTTACCACCAAAACGATAGCGCTTGTCGACCATGGCGATAACACCGCCGATGGACATGAGCACGGCACCAAACCAGATCCAGCGAATAAAGGGCTTGTAATAGAGCCGCACCGCCCAGGCACCGTCATTCAGCTCCTCACCCAGCGCCGCATAGAGATCGCGGGTAAAGCCGGCGTTGATGGCGGCTTCGGTCATCGGCATGCGCTGCACCAGATAGAGGCGCTTTTCCGCCTTGAGCTTGCCCAGCTCCCGGCCGTTTTTGGTCACCGCAATCACGCCCTTGAAACCTTCGTAGTTGGGGCCATCGGCCTGACGGGTACCTTCGAAGGTAAAGGTGTAACCGGAAAAGGTGACGCTGTCGCCGGCAGACATCCGCACGTCCCGCTCTATGCTGTAGAGCTGGGTGCAGCTGATACCGATAATGGTGACCGCCAGGCCGATATGACCGAGGATCATGGCCCAGTGACTGTTGCCCAGCTTGCGGATGCCCGTGCCAAACGAATGGCGGTGGGTGGCCCGTACCCAGGTTTCCTGCAGGCTGGTGATCACGATAAAGACGCCCAGCCCCAGGCCGACCGCCGCCCAGACTTCGAACTTGTCGGCAAAATACCAGGCAAAAACGCCCCGATGGCCGCACTGGCCAGCACCGCAAACAGCAGCTTGCCGTTGATTTCCTGCATGCTCTGGCGGCGCCAGCGAAACAGGGGGCCGGCGCCCAGCAACAGGGCGAAGGGAATGATCAGCCAGGCATAGAGACTGTTGAAGAAGGGCGCCCCTATGCTGATGCTGCCCAGCCCCAGTTCCTTGTGTACCAAGGGCAGCAAGGTACCGATAAAGACCACCACCAGGCCGGCCATCAGCACGATGTTGTTGCCGAGCAGCATGCTCTCGCGGCTGGCCAGCTCATGCTTGCCATGACTCTTGACCTCGGCGCCCTTGATGGCGTAGAGCAGCAGCGAAGCGCCGATCACCAGCATCAGGAACACCAGAATAAAGAGTCCGCGGGTTGGATCCGAGGCGAAGGCATGCACCGACACCAGCACCCCGGAGCGCACCAGAAAGGTACCGAGCAGGCTCAGCGAGAAGGCCATGATCGCCAGCAACACCGTCCAGGACTTGAAGGTGGCCCTCTTCTCGGTCACCGCCAGCGAGTGGATCAGCGCGGTACCGGCCAGCCAGGGCATGAAGGAGGCGTTTTCCACCGGGTCCCAGAACCACCAGCCGCCCCAGCCCAGCTCGTAATAGGCCCACCAGGAGCCCAGTGCGATACCCAGGGTCAGGAAAATCCAGGCGGCCATGGTCCAGGGCCGGGACCAGCGGGCCCAGGCCGAGTCCAGCTTGCCGGTCATCAGCGAGGCAATGGCGAAGGCGAAGGCCACGGAGAAACCCACATAGCCCATGTAAAGCATGGGAGGATGGAAAATCAGTCCCGGATCCTGCAGCAGCGGGTTCAGGTCCCGGCCATCGACCGGAAAGAACGGCAGGGTGCGTTCGAAGGGGTTGGAGGTGATGATCACGAACAACAGGAAGCCGACGCCGATCATGCCCATCACGCTCAGCACCCGGGCTACCGCATCCAGCGGCAGTGCCCGGCTGAAGCGGGCCACGGCGGCGGTCCAGCCGGCCAGGGTCAGCACCCACAGCAGCAGGGAGCCTTCATGGGCGCCCCACACCGCAGAAATGCGGTACTCCAGTGGCAACAGGCTGTTGGAGTTGGAGGCCACATAGAGCACGGTAAAGTCGTGATCGATGAAAGCCCAGGTCAGGCAGCCGAACGACAGCAGCAAGAAGCCGAACATGGCGTAGGACAGCGGCCGCGCCAGCAACATCATGCCGACGTTGCCGCGAGTGGCGCCGAGCAGCGGATAAATACTCAGTATCAGGCTCGCCGCCAGGGCGAGGATCAGGCTGAACTGACCTATTTCTGGGATCATGAACGACTTCCTTTCAGCTGCTCCTGGGAATATTCGGGTTTGACGTGCTCTATTCCCTTGAGCGCTTCTGCCACTTCCGGCGGCATGTATTCTTCATCGTGCTTGGCCAGCACCTCGAAGGCGGTGATGGTACGCGCATCGTCCAGATGGCCCTGGGCGACGATGCCCTGCCCTTCCCGGAACAGGTCCGGCAGTATGCCGTCGAAGCGTACCGTGATCACCTCACCGCCGGCATCCACCAGGTCGAAGCTGACCTTGAGACTCTGCTGATCCCGGCTGACCGAGCCCGGTACCACCATGCCGCCGATACGCAGGCGCTGACCCACTTCCGGTTTGACCCTGGCCTCCCCCTTGCCCTGTACCAGCTCGGTGGGGGTATAGAACAGGTCGATATTCTGCTGCAGGGCATAAAGTACCAGCCCGGTCATCACCGACAGTCCGAGCACCACCGCCAGCAGCAGGGTCATGCGCTTTTTACGTCTGGGGTTCATAAGGTATTCTCCAACTTTTGGGCGGCTTTACGGCGGGCCGCCCGGGCCTGTTTCTGTTTCACTGCACGCAGCAGGCTTTTTCTGGTGGACCGGGTCGATATCACCAGTCCCACCAGCGCCAGAATGGTCACGCCAAAGGAAAGCCACACATAAAAGCCGTAGCCGCCCATGGCCCAGAATGCGGACCAGCTATCAAATTTCATCCTGTTCCTCCGCCAGTTTCAGCACCCAGGGACGATGGGATTCGCGCCGGATCAATTCGTTGCGCAGCCGCATCAGGGTCAGGGCCCCCAGAAAGCAGCTGAAGGCCAGTATCATGATCAACAGCGGCCAGAGCATGTCGTTGGAAATAGACGGCCGGTCGAATTTGGTAATGCTGGCCCCCTGATGCAGGGTGTTCCACCATTCCACCGAGTAGTGAATGATGGGCAGGTTGATCACCCCCACCAGCGCCAGAATACCGGCGGCACGGCCGGCCAGCACCTTGTCGGAAATGGCGTTGTAGAGCGCGATGACGCCCAGATAGAGGAACAGCAGGATCAGCTCCGAGGTCAGGCGGGCATCCCACACCCACCAGGCCCCCCACATGGGTTTGCCCCAGGCGGCACCGGTAAAGAGCGCGATGGCGGTAAACACCGCGCCCACCGGGGCGATGGCCGCCACCGCCATGTCGGCGGTCTTGATCTGCCACACCAGCCGATAAAGGCGGCGATGGCCATCGAGGAATAGGCGCCCATGGAGAGAATGGCGGAGGGCACATGAATATAGATGATGCGAAAGGCGTCACCCTGCTGATAATCCGCCGGCGCGAAGGCCAGCCCCCAGGCCAGGCCGACGATAAAGGACACCATACTGAACACGGCAAACCAGGGTAGCCACAGGCCGGCCAGCCGGTAGGCTTGCTCCGCCTTGGCGTAGGGATGTAACCATTTCCACATGTTGCTCACAGACCTTTTTTTGTATTAAACGTTGTTTACATAAACTTGCTTAACAAGAGCTCAAGATATCCCAAATTCATCGTTCAAGACACCTTGACGTCCGTTAGTTGACACTCACTCTCAGCGCCGATGCGATGGCAAAAGGCGCCAGGGTAATGCTGCCCACCAGCATGGCCGCCAGAATCGCCAGCTGACCGTCGTACGGCGCACCGAAGGCCGCCGCCTCTATGGCCGAAGTGGCGAAGATCAGCACCGGGATATACAGCGGCAGCGTCAGCAGACTCAACAGCACGCCCCCCTTGCCAATGCCCACGGTCAGCGCCACCCCGATGGCGCCGAGCAGGCTCAGGATCGGCGTGCCCAGCAACAGGGTCCAGAACACGGCCTGAAAACCCACCATGTCCAGGCTCAGCAGCACCGCCACCAGCGGCGACAGCAACAACAGCGGCAAACCGGTCAGCAGCCAGTGCGCCAGTACCTTGGCCAGCACCAGTACCCCCAAAGGACAGGGCATCAGCATTAATTGTTCCAGAGTACCGTCAATAAAATCGTCCCGGAACAATCGCTCCAGCGCCAGCAGCGACGACAACAACGCCGCCACCCAGACGATGCCGGGGGCGATACGGGCCAGCAGGGTCGGCTCGGGGCCGATACCCAGCGGAAACAGGGTGATGACGATAATGAAAAACCACAGGGGATTGAGAATGTCGGCTCGCCGCCTCAGGGCCGAGACCAGCTCGCGACGCAGTACGCCGGTAAACATGGATCTCATGCCGGCTCCTCCTGATAAGGGGTCAACTGCAGGGTGCGCACCCGCCCGGCACAG
Source organism: Oceanisphaera psychrotolerans (assembly GCF_001870485.1). Classification (GTDB taxonomy): domain Bacteria; phylum Pseudomonadota; class Gammaproteobacteria; order Enterobacterales; family Aeromonadaceae; genus Oceanimonas; species Oceanimonas psychrotolerans. Next base: position 125,502 of record NZ_MDKE01000033.1, read on the forward strand.
AGGGACAGGTCCTGATGGGTGGTGATCAGCACCATGCCGCCGGCATCGGTATGTGCCAGCAACAGCTGCTCCAGCACCCGGACGCCGTGCTTGTCGATGGCGGTAAAGGGTTCATCCAGAATCCACAGCCGGGGACCGCCCAGCCACAATCGGGCCAGCGCCACCCGCCGCTTCTGGCCGGCAGAAAGCTGACCGGCAGGCTGATCTTCCAACCCGGCCAATCCCACTGTAGCCAGGATTTCCCACAGGTTGGCGGTGCTCCGGGCATGATGCATGCGGCGGAAAAAGGCCAGGTTCTCGAAGGCGGTCAGTTCGTGTTTGATGCCGGCCTGATGGCCGAGATAGAGCAGATCCTGGTGATAGTCGTCTCTCTGCTGCTCGATATTGTCGCCCTGCCAGCACACCTCGCCGCCATAGGGCCGGGACAGGCCGGCCAGCAGTCGCAGCAGGCTGGTTTTACCGACGCCGTTGGGCCCGGCCACCTGCACCAGCTCGCCGGGCGCCACCGTCAGTGACAAGTCACTGAACAAGGTACGCTCTTCACGAACACAGGTTAAGGATCTGGCTTCAAGCATAGTGGGGATTCAGACCATTAAAAAATGGGCGCCAGTCTAGCACATGGCACCCATTTTTGCAGAAAGAAACATCGACCGGCATAAGGGGGTGATGAGTCAGATGTGAGAGGGAACCGAACAAAAAAACCGACGTCGGTATCGGGGCTGCATTTACTTTTCCCCAGACGGCTCACGCCTGCCCGTTAACGAGACATCTTATTTCCGGTGCAGGGACAGCAGCAGTTCGGCCTCCGCCCTCGGCATTTCGCACTCGGCCATGATCTCGTCGATATCGGCGCCCAGCTGCACCATGCGGGTGGCCCGGCTATAGAGCTTGCCCTGAGGGTCTTTCAGCGCCAGTTCCTGCTGTTGCTCGCTGAGCTGCCCCAGCTGACGGTGCAACTCGCTCACCTTGTTGCCGAGGCCGATATTGACCGCCTGCAGCTCTTCTATCTGCTTGCGGTAGCTGTCCCTGGTACGCGTCAGCTCGCGCATCAGGCGGCTCATGGCTTCCAGCTTGCGCTGACTCTGGCGCCACATGGTCCAGGACACCAGCAAGGCGATCATGGCCAGCATCAGTGCCAGCAGCGCCAGTATAAACGCCGGCTGCAGCCACATTACAACTGTCCCAACTCGTCCCATTCATCGTCGGACAGCAGCTTGTCCAGATCCACCAGGATCAGCAACTCCTGCTCCCGGTTACAGACGCCCTGAATGAATTTGGCGCTTTCGCTGGTGCCCACATGAGGGGCGTTTTCGATTTCTGACGACTTGAGATAAACCACCTCGGCCACGCTGTCGACCAGAATGCCGATCACCTGCTTTTCCGCCTCGATGATCACGATGCGGGTATTGTCGGTCACCTCCGCCGGCTGCAGGCCGAAACGCAGGCGGGTATCGAGTACCGTCACCACGTTGCCACGCAGATTGACGATGCCCAGCACGTAATCCGGGGCGCCCGGCACCGGTGCGATGTCGCTGTAGCGCAGTACTTCCTGGACCTGCATGACATTGATACCGTAGGTTTCGTTATCCAGACGGAAAGTGACCCACTGCAGTACCTCGCCCTCGGCAAGATTCTCGGCTACATTGCGATGACTGTTCATAGACTTACCCTTATGCCTGCTCAGACTTGTTGTCCGTCGATATTCTTACCCTGCTCCAGCAGCCCGATCAAGGCATCCACATGCAGCAGAGCGCACATTTTCTCTTTTACCATGCCCGCCAGCCAGGGCCGTGAACCCGGGATAGCGCGCCATTTTACCTGATCCCGGCTCAGCAGGGCGGTGCCTTTGAGCTGATGACAACCCAGTCCCCAGTTACTTTCACCCAGGGTCACCAGGTACTGATATTCTTCTTCGGCCAGATGCCCGGGCATGGCCCAGCGGGCGGTATCCACCACATAGAGCTGGCGCTGGCGTTCGGTCATCACACCGGCAAACCAGTCCGGTTTGCCGAACAGGCTGGTCAGTCTGGACACCTGATAGATGCCCCCCAGGTGGGTCAGCGGCACCGCGAACGTCATGCCCGCCACCTCGAAAAACAAGGCCTGAAAGCTGCTGCCGGTGTCCATGTTGCGCCAGGCGGCAGCCGCCTCCTCGGCAGCCACCGGCGGTGTGGGGGCCGCCGGGACCGGTTCGTCCACGACCGGTGCCGCCATCGGCTCGGTCGGCACCGGCTCTGGCGGCATCACAGGCGCCGGCTCGGGTTCCGCCAGCAGCGGCGGCAGCGGTTCTTCTTCTTTGTCTTTCAGCTCGGCCACCCGGGCCAGCAGGGCTTCCAGCCCCTGACGCCGCGCTGCCTCCTCCGGTTCGGCAAAGACGGTTGTCGTGACCGGTTCAGCCACTGCCGGTTGCGGCCGTGGCTGCGGACTCTCTTCTTCCAGCAGGGCGCCAAAATAATGGTCGAGTGCGTCAAATTGTCGTTGATTCATAAGGCCTGTTCTACGCCATCGAGCTGCCACAGGTAACGCAGCAGGGTCTGATAGGCGTAAACCCCCCGGCTGCCCTGGGCGAAATAGGAAGGAGGTTCATGGCGCAGGCTGGCATCGCGGAATTTGGTGTCCACTGGAATCACCGAAGGCCAGAGGCGTTCACCATACTGTTGTTGCAGGCTGTCCAGGCTTTGCACCGAGGCCCGGGTACGCTGATCGTACATGGTCGGTACCACCGTGTAGTTGAAGCCGTCTTTTCTGGCCTTGTGCATCAGTCCAAAGGTGCTGACCATGCGCTCCAGCCCCTTGAGAGCCAGAAACTCGGTCTGTACCGGCACCAGTATGCGATCACAGGCGGCCAGGGCATTGACCATCATCACTCCCAGCACCGGCGGGCAGTCGATGATGGCGACATCGAAATCATCCTGCAGCTCGGCCAGCAAGCGTTTCAATACCAGCCCCATGCCTTCCCGGCTGCTGGAGGTACGCTCCAGCGTCGCCAGAGAAATGGATGCCGGTAACAGCGTCAGTCCCTCGAAGCGGGTCTTGAGGGCCACCTGCTCGAACAAGGCCCGCGTGGGCCGTGGCGCCTGGAACAGGTCGAACAGGGTGTGCGACAACGCATCCGATTCATAATCGAGATAGGAGGTCAGGGAACCGTGCGGATCGGTGTCGATCAACAGTACCCGCTTGTGACGCTGCGCCAGCAAACCGGCCAGCGCCACCACCGTCGTGGTCTTGCCAACGCCACCTTTCTGATTTGCTACTGTCCAAACAATCACTGATTAGTCCTGTGTTGTACTGATGCGTATCCCGCCGCCGGGCAGCTCGTAGCGGCGCAACGACAGACTCTCATCGGTCGTCAGCGGCCGGGACGGCAGGGCCGTTGGGGGCTGCCACTGCTGTGCCGAGATGGCGATTTCGACCCGCCGGTTGCGCGCTCGCCCCCGCTCGCCCAGCTGCCGGTCCTTGGGGTGAAATTCGCCGAAGGCTTCCAGCGCCAGCCGCGGAGCGGCGATGCCCCGATTAAGCAACCATTCCAGCACCCCGCGCGCGCGCTCGGCAGACAACTGCCAGTTGGAGGCATAGAGTTCGTTGCTGACCGGCAGGTTGTCCGCATAACCGCGCACCCGGATAAAATGATTCACCGGTGCCAGCACCGGCATGATGCGGCTCAGTACCGGATCGGCGTTCGGCCCCAGCAAGGCGCTGCCGCTGGCAAACAGCAGCTTGCCGTCAAAGCTCAGGGTCAGCCAGTCGCCCTCGCGCTCCAGCTCCACCCGCTGTTGCTCGAGCAAGGGCGCCAGTGCCGAGGCCAGCTCGGCGTTCAGCCTGGCCAGGGCCGCCTCTTCGGGCGAGGTCGGCGGGTCGGTCACGATGGCGGCAGACGCGGCAGACACCGTCACCGCCGCCAGCACCGCCTGCTCGGGCAGCGCCTCACCACTCAGGCGCACCATCGCCTGCTGCATGCCGTCCATCAATGGCTGCTGAATCTCGGTTTTACTGGCATGAATGGCATACAGCACCACAAACAGCGCAAACACCAGGGTCATGTAATCCGCATAAGACACCAGCCAGCGATCCAGACCGGCGCTGTACTGCCCCCGGGTCAGGGAGCGCCGCTTCAATGCCGCTGCCCCTGATACTGAGCCAGCTGGCGGCCGACCGCCAGGCTGCCGTCACCGCGGGCGATGGCCAGCAGGCCGATGGCGGTCAGCTCCCGGTAGCGCAACTCCAGCCGGTAGATGGCCCGCAACCGGTTGGCCAGCGGCAACAACAACAGGTTGGCCAGTCCCACCCCGTACAGGGTGGCGACGAAGGCCACCGCAATACCCGTGCCCAGCTGGCCCGGGTCCTCAAGGTTCGACATCGCCTGGATCAGCCCCAGCACCGCGCCGATGATGCCGATGGTCGGGCTGTAGCCGCCCATGGCCTCGAACACCCGGGCTTCCAGCTCTTTCTGTTCTTCGATACGGTCCAGCTCATTATCCAGCAGTTGTTCCAGAGCCGCAGGCTCGGTGCCGTCTACCAGCCACTGCAGTCCCTGGCGGGTAAAGTCGTCCAGCGCGTCATGCTCCAGCTGGGGCTCTAGGGCCAGAAAACCTCCCTTGCGGGCTTCGTTCGACCAGCGCAGCAACCGCGCTGCCTGCTCGTGAAACGGCCAGGCCGGTTGGCCAAACAGGGCCGTCAGTGCCTTGAGCGCACTCTTGCACTGAGGCCAGGGGGTTTGCAGCAGCACCGCGCCCAGGGTCCCGCCGCAGACAATCAGCAAGGCAGGGCCGTCCAGCAACCCCCACAGGCTGCCACCGTGCCACCACTGGGCCAGGGTGATGCACACCAGAGCCAACAGCAACCCGGTCAGCGCCATATCAGTGGCCCATTTCGTTGATGATGGCCTCGCCGATAAGCGGCAACGGCAGCGATTCGGTGGCGATGCCGGCCTTGGCTACCGCCTGGGGCATGCCATAGACCACGCAGCTTTCTTCATCCTGGGCCCAGACGCTGGCGCCCTGATCTTTCAACAGCCTCGCCCCTTCGCGTCCGTCCGCGCCCATGCCGGTCAGCACCACCGCCAGCACCTTGCCACCGTAGGTCTTGGCAGCCGAGGCGAAGGTAATGTCGACACAGGGTTTGTAATTGACCTTGTCGTTGCCTTCGATAATGCGCAACCGGGCGGCACCGGGGCGACCTTCAAACATCATCTGCTTGCCGCCGGGCGCCAGATAGGCATGACCCGGGCGCAACTGATCCCCGTCTTGAGCTTCCTTGACCCGGATCTGGCACAGACCGTCGAGCCGGGCAGCAAAGGCGGTCGTGAAGGTACCGGGCATGTGCTGGATCAGCACGATGGGATGGGGAAAATTGGCCGGCAACAGGGTCAGCACCTTCTGCAGCGCCACCGGGCCACCGGTGGAGGTGCCGATGGCCAGCAGCTGATAACTCTTGCCACTGCGCCGGGGCAGACTGCGCCGCTCCAAACCGGGCACTGCCGGCGCCGGAGTGGTCGGCGCGGCAGTATGCAGAGGACGACTGCGCTCCCCCGCCAGCGCCGACAAGGGCCGACCAGGGCTTGCCGACACCCGGGGCGGCACCACGGCACGACGACGGGCAATGGCCTTGACCCTTTGCTGCAACTGCAGAATGGCCTCTTCCTTGCTGCGGGCAATGTCCTCGAAACGCTTGGGGAGAAAGTCCATGGCGCCGGCATCCAGCGCATCCAGCGTGGCCTGGGCCCCCTCATGGGTCAGGGAAGAAAACATCAGCACCGGTGTCGGGGTCGCTTGCATGATGGCACGCACCGCGGCGATGCCGTTCATGACCGGCATTTCGATATCCATGGTGATCACGTCAGGACGAACCGAACGTGCTTTTTCCACCGCTTCCTGGCCGTTGGCGGCGGTATCCACCACGGTCAGCAGGGGATCCTGCTCCAGGATCTCGCTCACCCGGCGCCGAAAAAAGCTCGAATCATCAACCACTAACACTCTAATAGCCATTGTTATTCTCGTGCTCCCTTGTTGTTACCCGGCTTAATTGTTATCTGGCCCAGTGGTTATCAGGCGTAGCGCCGGGCATAGGCCTTGATCAGGCCGGCCAGATCCAGGATCAGCGCGATGCCGCCGTCACTGGTAATGGTGGCACCGGCCATGCCGGGGGTGCCGTGCAGCAGCCGATCGAGCGGCTTGATCACCACTTCTTCCTGACCAATCAACCCATCGACCACAAACCCCACCTGCTGGTTACCCACCATCACGATCACCACGTGCCCCTTTTCCTTGCGGGCCCGGCGCGGACCTTTGAGCAGCCAGTCCTGCAGATAGAACAGGGGAATGGCGCTGTTGCGCACCACCACCGTCTGCTGGCCGTCCACCATGCTGGTGCGAGTCAGATCGAGATGAAATATTTCGTTGACGTTGGTCAGCGGCAAGGCAAAGGTCTGCTCACCAACCAGCACCATCAGGGTCGGCAATATCGCCAGGGTCAGCGGTACCTTGATCTGCAGCCGGGTGCCCTTGCCTTTTTCGGAGTCGATAAAGATGGAGCCGTTGACCGAGGTGATGCCGGTCTTGACCACATCCATGCCCACGCCACGGCCGGACACATCGGTAATTTCCTTCTTGGTGGAAAAACCGGGTGCGAAGATCAGGTTGTAGGCCTCGTTGTCGCTCATGCGGGCGGCACCGTCCGCATCGAGAATGCCCCGCTCCATGGCGATACCCTTGAGCTTTTCCGGATCCATTCCGGCCCCGTCATCCTCGATGCCGAGCAGAATATGATCCCCTTCCTGAGAAGCGGTCAGCCGGATCACCCCGGCCCTCGGCTTGCCGGCCGCTTCCCGGACTTCGGGCAGTTCCACCCCGTGATCGCAGGAGTTGCGCACCAGGTGCACCAGAGGATCGGCCAGCGCCTCCACCAGATTTTTATCAAGATCGGTGTCTTCACCGACCATCTCCAGGTTGATTTCCTTTTTCAGGCTGCGGGCCAGATCCCGTACTACCCGCGGGAAGCGGCCGAAGACCTTCTTGATCGGCTGCATGCGGGTTTTCATCACCGCCCCCTGCAGATCGCCGGTCACCGCATCCAGATTGGCGACCGTCTTGGAAATCTCTTCGTTCTCGTGGCTGGCATCCAGGCTGAGCAAGCGGTTGCGCACCAGCACCAGCTCACCCACCATGTTCATGATGTTGTCGAGGGTTCTGGTGTCCACCCGCACCGTGGTATCCGGCGGCGCACTGTGATGCGCCTGGGCCTTGGCCGGCGCCTTGTCGGTTACGGTAGTGGCGGTAGCCGCGGCTGGCGCCGCCGGTGCAGACACGGCCGCCGAGGGGCCCTTGCCGGCGCCGTGCAGTTGATCGAGCAAGGCCTCAAACTCGAGATCGTCGATCAGGTCATCGCCGCTTTTCGCCGCCTGGCCGGACACCTCGGCCGGCGGCTCCGGCTCCTGCCGGGGGACGCCGCCGTGCCGACCGGCGCCGTGCAGTTGATCGAGCAGGGCCTCAAACTCGAGATCGTCAATGGTGTCATCGTTGCCGTCCGCCGCCGTCCCGGGCACCTCGGCCGGCACCTCCTGGCTCTGCTGAGGAACGCCGCCGTGCCGACCGGCGCCGTGCAGCTGATCGAGCAGGGCCTCGAATTCATCATCGGTAATATCATCGCCCGACTGCCCGGACGCGCTGTCCGGCTCGAGCGCATTCAGCATCTGCCGGTATTCGGTTTCACCGAGGTGGGCGATGGGAGCGTCCATCTTCACCGGCTCGGGTACCGCCATCACCGGCGCCATCGGCTCGTCTGCCGTGACCGGCTGGCAATAACGCTCCAGTTCTTCGAGCAACTGCGGCTCGGCGGCCGTCGGCTCCTCCCGGTTCTGAATTTCGGCGAACATGCTGTTAACGGTATCCAGCGCCCGCAGGATCACGTCCATCAGCTCGGAGGTGACCCGGCGCTGGCCGGTACGCAGAATATCGAACACGTTTTCGGCTTTGTGGCAGGTTTCAACCAGTGCATTCAGTGACAGAAAACCGGCACCGCCTTTAACGGTGTGAAAACCGCGAAATATCGCGTTGAGCAGGTCTTTGTCGTCCGGCTGTCGTTCCAGCGTCACCAGCTGTTCCGACAACTGCTCCAGGATCTCCGATGCCTCAACCAGAAAATCCTGCAGAATATCCTCGTCTACCTCAAAGCCCATGTTCTCTCCTTAGAATCCCAGACTGGACAGCAGATCGTCGACGCCGTCCTGATCCGAGACCACATCATGACGATGCTCTTTATTGATGATCGGGCCTTCGGCGGCAATGCCCGAAGCCGGTGCGCGCGGCGGCTCACCGGACGGGTCTTCCATGCCGGGCAGGCGACCGAAGACCGACAGAATGGCCACCAGCTTGGCTTCCACCTCGTGCACCAGGTTGATGACCCGGCGGATCATCTGACCGGTCAGATCCTGATAATCCTGAGCCATCAGAATTTCGGTCAGCAGTTGCCTTAACTGATCCGCATCCTGCTCGGAGCCCTGCAGAAAATCGTCGAGCTGAAAACACAGTGTCTTGAATTTATCCAGCTCCAGCTGGCGCTGCATCAGCTCGCGCCAGCCCGGCATCACCTGCTGGATCCGCTCATTGAGACGGTCGGCAATAGGCAGACAGGTTTCCACCGCATCCATGGTTCTGTTGGCGGCCTTGTCGGTCATGTCGATGACATAACTCAATCGCTCTCTGGCATCGGGAATTTCACTTTCCGCCAGCTCGGGCAGACGGGGATCGTTGCGAAACTCCTGCAGTGCATCGTGCAGCTGACGGGTCAGCTGACCTACCTGCTCGACCAGTTCTTTCGCCTGAGGCATACACACGTCGGTGAGATAATGGTCGGCCCCACTCTGATCACCACTTTCCAGCATCGCCACCAGCTGACGGGCCTGCTCCAGGGTGATCATTCCTTTCTGTTGTGCCATCTCGCTGCCTTTTTATCCAATTCGCTCGAAAACCTTTTCGAGTTTTTCCTTGAGTGTGGTGGCGGTAAAAGGCTTGACCACATAGCCGTTCACACCGGCCTGAGCGGCGGTGATGATCTGCTCGCGCTTGGCTTCCGCCGTTACCATCAGTACCGGCAGGTGCTTGAGCTTGTCGTCGGCGCGGATGGCTCGCAACAGATCGATCCCCTGCATGCCGGGCATGTTCCAGTCGGTGACCACAAAATCGAAGTCGCCGCTCTTGAGCATGGGCAAGGCGGTGGTGCCATCGTCGGCTTCGTGGGTATTGTTGAACCCGAGATCTCTGAGTAGGTTTTTAATGATCCTGCGCATGGTTGAAAAATCATCCACGATGAGGATTTTCATGTTCTTGTTCAAGCATTTCCTCCTATCAGCCAGACCAACAGCCGCTGAACATGGCAAGTATCTTAACTATATCGACCCTGTGTGCCTTAACTTAAATCGTATATAGCGGTATCAGGGCAATAAAATATGCCTAAAGCTTCAAATTTGATTGTTTAGTAAACGCAATGACGCGGCGGACCCGTCTGTTAAGCACACGCCTTTTGTCTGGTCATCACCTGCCGAGAGGCGGCAGGGTTGCCTATTCATGCAGCAAACCGGCTCGAGCCCGTAAAGACGGGCTGCCCGCCTGTGGTTTTCCGTTAACCCTTCCATTCTTTCAGTTTGGCGCGCAGCCGGTGCATGGCCTGACTATGGATCTGGCTGACCCGGGATTCACTGACCTCGAGCACCTGACCGATGTCCTTCAGGTTGAGTTCTTCGTCGTAATACAGGGACAGCACCAGGGCTTCCCGTTCGGGCAATGATTTGATGTGGCGAGACAGCTCGCCGAGAAAACGCCCCCGGGCCATGTCTTCGAAGGGGCTGGCCACCAGGCTCCCCTCCTCGGCGTGATGGTCGATGCCGGCGTCAAAGTCGTCCATTTCCAGAATCTTGCCGTTGCTGGTGTCGCGCAGCATGGAAAAATAGCTGTCCAGGCTCACCCCCAGCTCTTCGGCAACTTCCCGGTCTTCGGCGTTACGCCCTTCCCGACGCTGCACGGCGGCAATGGCGTCGGCTATCTGACGGCTGTGTTTGTGAACCGAGCGCGGCACCCAGTCGCCACGGCGAATTTCATCGAGCATGGCGCCACGAATGCGAATACCGGCAAAGGTCTCGAAACTGGCGCCCTTGCCGGCATCGAAGTTACGGGCCGCTTCCAGCAACCCCACCATACCCGACTGGAGCAGATCGTCCAGCAGGACGCTGTCCGGCAGCCGCGCCAGCAGATGATGGGCGATGCGCCGAACCAACCACGCATGACGCTCTACCAGCTGGGCGCCTGCTGCCTGGTATATACCAGTGCCTTATTCACTCCAGACATTCTGCTCTGCCACCGGTGGATTCAACAGCTTTTCGATAAAGAACTGCAAATGCCCTCCCGCATGCTGGGGGGCCGGCCAGCTCAGCGCCTTGCTGGCGAGCAGTTTAATCGCCATGGCGGAGGGCGAGGTGGGATACTGATTCACCACCAGCGTCTGGCGGCGTACCGCCAAGCGCAGGTTGCCGTCGAAAGGCACACAGGCTACCAGCTCCAGCGCCGCATCGAGAAAACGATCGGTCACCCGGGTCAGCTTGGCAAACAGCTCCTGGCCTTCCCGCTGGCTGCGCACCATATTGGCCACGATCTTGAAGCGGAACACCCCATAGTCACGGGACAGGATCTTGATCAGGGCGTAAGCATCGGTAATGGAGGTCGGTTCGTCACAGACCACCACCATCACCTCCTGGGCTGCCCGGGAGAAACTGAGCACCATGTCGGAAATACCGGCGGCGGTATCCACCAGCAGGATATCGATGGGTGTCTGCATTTCGCTGAAGGCGCGGATCAGGCTCACGTGCTCCAGCGGCGACAGCTCGGTCATCGACTGGTTGCCGGAGGTCGCCGGGATGATCTTGATGCCCTGGGGGCCTTCCACCAGTACCTCGTCCAGGGTGCATTCGCCCCGCAGCACATGAGACAGGTTGCGCGTGACCCGAATGCCCAGCAGCACATCGACGTTGGCCAGCCCCAGATCCGCATCCAGCACCATGACCCGCTTGCCCTGGGCCGCCATGGCCGAGGCCATGTTCAGGGTGATGTTGGTTTTGCCCACCCCGCCCTTGCCGCCGGTAACCGAAATAACCTGTACCCTGCTTGTTTTTTGCATGCGTCGCAGCCCACTCGCCTGGTCCTGAAACCAATTATTCATAAAAACGCGCATCCTCTTCGTCGGACTCGGAAGATTCCCAGTAGTAGGGATCTTCCCGACGCTGCTCCATGGTGCCCAGCGCCTGTTTGACCAGCTCGAAGGCATCGGCCAGCCGCAGGTCTTCCGGCACCCGCTGTCCATCGGTGATGTAGCTGATGGGCAGGCTGTTCTGAATGCTGATATCCAGCACATCGCCCAGCGCCAGACTTTCGTCCAGCTTGGTCAGGATGCAGCCGGCAAGGGGAATGCGGCGGAAATGATCCACCGCTTCCTGCAACACCCGGCGCTGGGCCGTGGCCGGCAGCACCAGATAATTGCGGATCTTGATCTGCTTGTCGCCCACCAGGGTATCGAGCTGCTCGTTGAGCCGCAGATCCCGCTGGCCCATGCCGGCGGTATCGATCAACACCAGCCGCCGATGACGCAACTGATACAGCGCCTGGGCCAGCTCCTGATAGGTGCGCGCCTGCTTGACCACCACTCCCATGATGCGACCATAGGTCTGCAACTGTTCATGGGCGCCGATGCGGTAGTGATCCGTGGTCACCAGCGCAATCTGGTCGGCACCGTAACGAGCGGCAAATCGGGCCGCCAGCTTGGCGATGGTGGTGGTTTTGCCGACACCGGTGGGGCCCAGCAGCGCCACAGCCCCGCCCTGACGCAATATTTCGTCTTCGCCGGTCATCAGTTGCTGACTCAGGGCGGCTTCAATCTGGCTCCAGGCCTCGTGTGGCTGCGCCCGTTCGTTGACCCGCATCGCCAGCTGATCGGCAAAGCCGTCACTGAAACCCAGTCCGTTCAGTTGCTTGATCACCATGGCGCGCACCGGCTCGCGGCGCTCGACTTCCTGCCACATCAGGCCGGAAACCTGATGTTCGAGCAGGCTGCGGATGCTGGCAATTTCCTGACGCATGGCGTTCAGTTCCTTGTCCTTGGCGCCTTCCTTGCGTCGGTGCTCGCGAGCATCATGCAAAGGAGGTGGCGGTGTCAGCGGTTCCCGCTGGCCCAGACTGGGTTCTTTGCGCGCCTCCCTGGCCGAGGCTTTGTTCAATCCGGCCCCGGCCCAGCTGCCCTGTTCGGCCAGGGTCTTGGGAGACGCCTCGCTTCGGCCGCGCATCAACAGCGATTGCAGGGTCTCCGACTGCTGCTTGTCGTCCAGCGGGGAAATAAATTGACGGGCCTGCGACGAAATTCTGACATTGTCCTCCCGCAGGGGGCGTTGTGCCGGCGCAACCGGCGTGTCGTCTTCATCCACCGCCGCCACTATCTCGATGCCGCCCGAGACTTTTTTATTGGACATGATCACCGCGTCCGGGCCGAGGACGTCTTTCACCTCGGCCAGGGCGGCCCTCATGTCCTTGGCAAAAAACCGTTTTATCTTCATTCAAGCTCCACCCTGCTACTGCTGACCGACAGACGCCACAATGCGGATTTGACGGTCATCAGGCACTTCCTGATAAGACAACACCCGCAGACTGGGAATAGTGTGTTTTACAAAGCGCGCCAAGGTGGTACGCAACATGCCGGAGGTAAGCAAAATAGCCGGTTGCCCCTCCATTTCCTGATTGGCCGCCGCCTGTGCCAGCGATTGCTGCATGCGCTCGGCCAGACCGGGCTCGATGCCGCTGCCCTGAGCGCCGCCGGCCTGCAAAGAGTTCTGCAATATCTGTTCCAGTTCTGGTGCCAGGGTGATCACCGGCAGTTCGCGCTCGGTACCGGCAATCTCCTGCACCATGAACCGGCGCAGGGCGATACGACAGGCGGCGGTCAGCACCTCCGGATCCTGACTCTTGGACGCATACTCGGTCAGGGTCTGCAATATGGTGCGCATGTCGCGGATGGTCACGCCTTCGTGCAGCAGGCTCTGCAGCACCTTGGTCACCAGCGCCAGATTCATGGTGTTGGGCACCAGCCCCTCCACCAGCTTGGGCTGTGTGCGCCCTATCTGGTCGATCAGATTCTGTACTTCTTCGTGTCCCAGCAACACCGAGGCGTGATTGGTCAGCAGCTGGCTGAGGTGCGTCGCCACCACCGTGGCCGCATCCACCACCGTGTAGCCCAGGCTCTGGGCCTGTTCGACCTGATCCCGGGCAATCCAGGTCGCTTCCAGATCGAGGCCGGATCCCGGGTATCGATGCCCTGCAAGGGCCCGAAGACCTGGCCGGGATTGATGGCCAGCTCCCGGTCCGGGTAAATGTCGGCCATCCCCGAGCTCACCCCCATCAGGGTGATCTGGTATTGATTGGGTCCCAGCTCCAGGTTGTCGCGAATGTGCACGGCGGGGATCAGAAAGCCCAGCTCCTGCGAGAGCTTCTTGCGCACTCCCTTGATCCGGCTCAGCAATTCGCCGCCCTGAGCCTGATCGACCAGGCTTATCAGCCGGTACCCCACCTCCAGGCCAATGGTGTCTACCTGGGCCACATCGTCCCAGCTCAGCTCTTTCACCTCGTTGCCCGCCACCGCCGGGGCCTGCTCGTCGGTCTCGGCCTGCTGCTGCAGCCGGGCGTTGCGTTTGACGGTCCACCAGGCGGCGAAGGCCGCCAGCCCCCCCAGCAGCAGAAAGGCGAAATGGGGCATGCCCGGCACCAGTCCCATGGTAATGAGAATGCCGGCGGCAATGGTCAGCGACTTGGGATTGTCGAACAGCTGCCCCAGCATCGCCTGGCCCATGTCTTCCCGGGTATTCTGGCGGGTCACGATAATGGCGGCGGCAATCGACAGCAGCAGCGAGGGTATTTGCGCCACCAGACCGTCACCGATGGTCAGCAGGGTATAGATTTCGGCCGCCTCGCCGAACGGCAGCCCGTGCTGGGCCATGCCGATGATGAAGCCGCCGATGATATTGATGAACAGGATCATGATGCCGGCGATGGCATCGCCCTTCACGAACTTGGAGGCACCGTCCATGGAGCCGTAGAAGTCGGCCTCGCGGGTCACTTCGTCCCGGCGCAGCCGCGCCTCGTCCTGATTGATCAGCCCCGCATTCAGGTCCGCATCGATGGCCATCTGCTTGCCCGGCATGGCGTCCAGGGTGAAACGGGCACTGACTTCCGAAATACGCCCCGCGCCCTTGGTGACCACTGCGAAGTTGATGATCATCAGGATCAGAAACACGATAAGGCCGACCGCGTAGTTACCGCCGATCACCACGGAGCCGAACGACTCGATCACGTTACCGGCCGCATTGCCGCCCTCGTGCCCCTCCAGCAGCACCACTCGGGTCGAGGCCACGTTCAGCGCCAACCGTAGCAGGGTCGCCACCAGCAACACCGTCGGAAAGGCGGCAAAGTCCAGCGGCCGCTGGCTGTACACCGCCACCAGCAGGATCACCAGCGCCAGGGAAATATTGAACGAGAACAGCACATCCAGCAGCAGGGCAGGAATGGGCAGCACCACCATGCCCAGCGCCGCCAGCACCAGCAGGGGGGTCCCCAGCCCTTTGTGAAACCAGGAAGACCAGGGGCCCACCTGTACCTGTAGAAGCTTGTCCTTGAATGCCATTACCGCTGCTGTACTGCCGAAGATTGATGCATCTTGTCATGCAATAAACAGGCCAGAATAAACAGCAAGGTGCAGGGTGCGATTACACCCGGTATTCATCCGGTATCGGCAGTTCATCCTTCAGCGGCACGGGCTTGCGGCCCTGCCCCTTGCGCCAGGCGTTCAGCTGGAACACATAGGCCAGCACCTGGGCCACGGCCACGAAGAGACCGTCGGGAATTTCCCGATCGAGTTTGGTGGAGTGGTACACCGCCCGCGCCAGCGCCGGCGACGAAATTACCGGCACCTCATACTCCCGGGCAATCTCCCGGATCTTGAGCGCGATTTCATCCAGTCCCCTGGCCACCACCACCGGCGCCGAGCCGGGCTTGCCCTTGTCATACCGCAGGGCCACAGAATAGTGGGTCGGGTTGACCACCACCACATCGGCGGTGGGGACTTCTCCCATCATGCGGCGATTGGCCATTTCCTGCTGCAAGCGACGAATGCGTCCCTTGACCTCGGGCTTGCCCTCGGTGTTCTTGTATTCGTCCTTGATTTCCTGCAGCGTCATCTTCAGCTGACGGGTGTGATTCCAGATCTGAAAGGGCACATCGATGGCCACGATGGGCAGCAGCGCCATGCACAGCAGCAGGCCCATGCGCAGCAGCAGCTCGAGGGAGCCGACCATGGCGGCAGGCAGGGTTTCATCGCTCAGGCGCAGGATGTTGTCGAACTGCCCCCACAGCAGCCAGATGGCCAGAGTGGCAATCAATACCACCTTGGCGATGGACTTGAGCAGCTCCACCAGCGCCTGCATGCCGAACATCCGCTTGAACCCCTTCATCGGACTCATGCGTTCGAGTTTGGGCATCATCGCCTGGGTACTGAAGTTGAAGCCACCGAGCAGGCTGTTGCCGATCAGCGCCGCCACCAGCACGATGGCAAAAAGTCCGAGCAAGGGCCACAGCAACCCCAGCAGCGAGTCACGCAATGCCGGCATCATGGCCTCGGGATCGAACAGGGTCGCCCGCTCCACCCGGAAGTTACGCTCGAACACACGAGACATGGCCAGGCCCAGCGAGTCGCCGACCATCATCAGCCCCAGGGCCGCGCTTAACAGCACCGCGGCGGTGCCCAGTTCCTTGGAACGGGGGATCTGGCCTTTTTCTCTCGCCTGGCGAAGGCGTTGTTCCGTGGGCTGTTCTGTTTTTTCCTGACCGTCCGACTCCGCCATTCAGCCTCCTTCACAGGTCAGGTTAAGGGTGTTGCACATCACCCCCTGCAGCCGCAGCCACTGATTTTCGAAATGCCCCAGAAAGCCGCCCAGGGTCAGCCACAGAATGAAGAGGCCACACACCATGCTCACCGCAAAACCGACGCTGAAGATATTCAGCTGGGGCGCGGCCCGGGTCATGATGCCGAAACTGAAGTTGATCAACAGCATGGCGACGATGGCCGACAGCGACATGGCCACCGCCGCCTGAAACAGCAGGCTGAGCAGGCCGGCCAGGTTTTCCCAGCTGGACACCGTGATGCCGTTCATCGACACCGGCAGGGTATCGAAGCTCAGCACGATGGCTTCAATCATCACCAGGTGGCCGTTGAGGGCCAGAAACAGCAGGGTACCCAACATCAGGTACAACTGCCCCACCACCGGGGTGGACTGGCCATTGAGCGGGTCCACCATGGAGGCAAAGCCCAGGCTGGTCTGCATGGCGATGATCTGGCCGGCGGTCACGAAGGTTTGCAGCAGAAACTGGGACAGCAGGCCGATAACGGCACCAATCAGCACCTGCTGCCCGGTGATCAGAAAGCCTCCGGCGGAAAACAGCGCCACCTCGGGCATGGGCGGCAGCACCGGCGCCACCGCCAGGGTGGTGGCCACCGCCAGCAGCAGCCGGTTGTAAACCGGCGTCAGCTGAGCGCCAAACATCACCATGGTCATCATCATCCCGGCAATGCGGCACAGCGGCCACAGGTAACTCGCCAGCCAGATCAGGATTTGCTCGGTGCTGTAGTTCAAGCGTCGTTTCTCGCCGTGGTTGAAAAGCGTGAGCGGTGTTACCCAATCAACTGCGGGATCTGGGACACCAGCTCATAAAAGAAGTCCATCAGCATATCGAAGCCCCAGTGCGCCCCCACCGCCAGTGCCCCCAGGGTCACCAACAGGCGGGGCAGAAAACTCAGGGTCTGTTCGTTAATGGAAGTGGCGGCCTGAAAGATGGACACCAGCAGACCGACGGCCAGACTCGGCAGGATCACCGCCGACACCAGCACCGTTACCAGCCAGAGCGCGCTGCGGAAAATGTCGACGAAGGTTTCCGGGCTCACTATCCCGCCCCCAGACCGAAGCTGTTGGCCAGGGTGCCCATGATCAGGTTCCAGCCATCCACCAGCACGAACAGCATCAGCTTGAACGGCAGCGAAATCAGCATCGGCGACAGCATCATCATCCCCATCGCCATCAGGATGCTGGCCACCACCAGATCGATGACCAGGAAGGGCAGAAACAGCATGAACCCGATCTGAAAGGCCGTTTTCAGCTCGCTGGTAACGAAGGCCGGTATCAGCACCCGTAGTGGTACCTCGGCTTCGCTGTCGGCCTGAATGTCCGCGATGTTGAGAAAGGTATCGAGATCCTTGACCCGGGTCTGGGCCAGCATGAAGTCCCGCACCGGCAATTCGGCCCGGGCCAGCGCCTCTCTCGAGTCGATCTCTTCCGCCAGATAAGGCTGCAGGGCGTCCGCGTTCACCCGGTCCAGCACCGGCGACATGATGAAGAAGGACAGAAACAGGCTGATGCCGATCAACACCTGGTTATTGGGGCTCTGCTGCAACCCCAGGGCCTGACGCAGGATGGACAGCACGATGATGATACGGGTAAAAGAGGTCATCATGATCACGATGGCCGGCAGAAAAGACAGCGCCGTCATCAGCGCCAGCACCTGCAGCGTCAGGCTGTATTCCTGGCTGCCGTCCGCATTGGTGGTCACCGTCACCGCCGACATGCCCTGCTGAGCCAGGGCCGGCGTGGCCAGCAGCAACACCGGCACCATGAACAGCCAGCCGTTAAGGTTTCGCATCATGACGCCTCGCCAGCAAGGGGCCGGCCTGCTCCGCAACCAGCGGCTGCTCCAGCTTGCCCAGATCGGAAATCTGC
This sequence comes from Oceanisphaera psychrotolerans, assembly GCF_001870485.1. Taxonomy (GTDB): domain Bacteria; phylum Pseudomonadota; class Gammaproteobacteria; order Enterobacterales; family Aeromonadaceae; genus Oceanimonas; species Oceanimonas psychrotolerans. The sequence goes on from NZ_MDKE01000033.1 coordinate 143,350, forward strand.
TGGGCGGTGACCCCCAGCAGCCGTTGCTCCTCGCCCACCTGTACCACCAGCAACCGCTCCCGCTGCCCCAGGGTCAGCGAGGCCACCACCTTGAGCTGGCGGCTGCCGCCAAACATCTGCGCGCCACGCAACCGGCGCAACAACCAGCCCAGCAGCAGAATAACGCCGATCACCAGCCCCGACGACAACGCCCAGGAATCCCAGCGGATTTCCGGTCCCTGGGCCAGCGCCGTGGCCGGCAGCCACAGCCATACCAGTAACAGGCGCATTACTTCAGCTTTTTGATGCGTTCGGTCTGGCTGATCACATCGGTCAGCCGGATACCGAATTTGTCGTTGACCACCACCACCTCGCCGTGGGCGATCAGGGTGCCGTTGACCATCACGTCCAGCGGCTCGCCGGCCAGCCGGTCCAGCTCCACCACCGACCCCTGGTTCAGCTGCAGCAGATTGCGGATGCTGATCTGGCTGCGCCCCACTTCCATCGAGATGGTGACCGGAATATCCAGAATGGCGTCAAGTTTACGTCGCTCATCACCCGACAGCGGGGCGGCATCGCTGTCGCCGAAATCGTCCAGCTCGACCCGCTTTGCCGATGCCGGTTCTTTTTCTCCGTCCCGGGACGTCTGCTCGGCCATGGCCTCGCCCCACACATCATCCAGCTCGTTCTGCTCATCACTCATGACGCATCCTCAATGGTTCTTTCCAGTTCTTCCAGCTCGGCCTCGCCGTCGATACGCACCCCGCGGCGGGTGACATGATGCAGCTCGGTTTTCACCGTTTCCGGCTTCTTGATTTTCTCGGTGATCCGCACCGCCATTTTATCGCCGGCACGCCCCAGCTGGCCGCGGAAGCTCGGCAGCTCTTCCACCGACACCAGCAAATGCTCGGGCATATCCACCGGGATGATATCGCCGGCCTGCAGTTCCATGATGGCGCGCAGGGTCAGCTCTTTTTCCAGCAGCTTCACCGACATATCCACCCCCACATCGAGGATTTCGTCGCGCAGCGCCTTGCCCCAGCGCAGATCGTTTTCGCCCTTGTCGCTTTGCACCCCCGCATCCAGCAGTTCGCGAATGGGTTCGAGCATGCCGTAGGGCAGGGTCACGTGAAAATCGCCGCCCCCGCCGTCCAGCTCGATATGGAAGGAGCTGACCACCACCACCTCGGTCGGGCTGACGATATTGGCCATGGTCGGGTTCACTTCCGAGTCCAGGTATTCGAACTCCACGTCCATCACCGGCGCCCAGGCATCCTTGTAATCCTCGAACACCAGCTTGAGCAGCAGCTGGATCACCCGCCGCTCGGTCGGGGTGAATTCCCGGCCTTCAATCTTGGCATGACGACCGTCACCGCCGAAAAAATTGTCCACCAGAATAAATACCAGCCGGGCTTCCATGGTGACCAGGCCGATGCCCTTGAGCGGCCGGAAACGCACCATGTTCAGGCTGGTGGGGAGAAACAGCGAGTGCACATATTCGCCGAACTTCAGCATCTGCACCCCGTTGACGGACACCTCGGCGGTGCGGCGCATCATGTTGAACAGGCTGATGCGCATATGACGAGCGAAGCGTTCGTTGACCATTTCCAGCGTCGGCATCCGTCCACGGACGATGCGATCCTGGGAAGAGAAGTCAAACATGGACACGCCGCTGCCATCGCTGACCGGCGTTTCATCTACATCGTCCACCCCGTGTAACAGGGCATCGATTTCATCCTGGGATAACAGATCGCTCACGATTCACCTATTGCATTACGATGCCGGTAAAGAGCACTTTTTCTATCGCCGGTACTCCCAGCTCATCCGTCAGCTCGGCGTTCAACTCGTTCAGCGCCTCCTGACGAACCATGTTCTTGCTCTCGGCGGTAAGATAGTTATCCGCACTCTGGCGGCTGAACACCGTCAACAGAGTACTTTCCAGCAAGGGCAAGTGGCGGCGCGTCCGGCTCTCGTTTTCGGAACCTCGCACCATCAATTGCACCTCCACCTGCACCAAACGATCCCGGTTGCCGGCCTGCACCGAAAAGACCACCGGCCGGGACAGACCGACATAGAACACCTGCGTGTCCACTACCTGCTCCGCTTCCGGCGTGCCGGAGGGTTTCAGCACCCACCAGGCGGCGCCCCCACCCACGGCGACCACCACCACCAAAACCACTATCCAGAGCAGCTTGCGCTGATACCATGCCGCCTTGGGCATGATCAAATCATCGGCCATTATGTACCTTTACCATTAACGAAAAACGGGCGATTCACCCATTTGAATCATGCAAAAAAATCAATACCGCCATGCTCTGGCGCCCGCCGGCCGGGCCACTCCGCTTCTCTGACCTCAAGTCGCTCCGTTTCCTCGAGGGCGGCTTCACCGCCTCGCGGTCCTTGCTCCTGGGTGCCAGCCTGCTGCCGATCACCCTGATGAAGCGCGCCCTGCTGACCCTGACTCAGGTTCAGTCCCTGTTGCCCCAGCATCTCTCGCAGCCGGGGCAGAGCCTGGTCGAACAACTCCCGGGCCTGAGGCTGGCTGGCCAGAAACTGCACCTGAACCTCTCCCTGCTCCATCTTCACCTGGATCCTGAGTCCGCCCAGCTCCGAAGGGCTGAGCCGGATGTCCGCTGCCTGCAGGTTCTGGTTCACCATCACCTGCACCTGCTGCGCCAGCTGCTTCGCGCTCTGCTCGGGGGAACCGAGCAGAGACAGAGAGCGTTCCGGCGACAAGAGACGCTCATTCGATAACGGCGTCTGTGCGTCCCGGCTAAATGCGGGAGTCACGTTTATTCCATCGTCACCTGTCGATGACAAGGCAACGCCGGCGTCTTCTCCGGCAGCGGCGGCCAACGCCACATTCGCCTCCGGTGGCAAATCATTGCCGCTTTCGGCCGCGGTGGCCTGCAACAGACGCCGACTGTGCGCTATCTGTTCCAGCCAGTCGCCCGTTGGCTCATCCGAGCTCAGCGCTGTCGCATCCCGCTCCGGCTCTTGCCGCCTGGCGGTCCGTACCGGCTGCTCGGCTCCATCGGCGTCGGCGTCAACCTCACCGGCTTCCACTTCCATAGCCTTCTCTGCCCGAGCGGCCTTGAGCTGGTACTCCCTGGCGACCCGCTCATCCTGGAGAGCGTCGGCTTCGCCATCGGCAGCCGTCGCCGCCGGAGCTGCGCCGGTCTCATCGTTCACGGCGGCATCTCCGGCCCCCAGTGCCGCCCTTGCTTCCGGGGCTACCGGCGCAGACTGGCTGGCCAGAAAGGGAGCGCCAGCCTCGTCCTCCCGGTCATCCGCCCGGGTTTGCTCCTGCTGTTCCTCGCGGGCAGCATGACCGGGTGCCTGGTTCGAAGGCCGGCTCGCGCTGTTGTCATCGGCAACGGCAGCAGCCTGCTGCCCGGACAACAACTCGGCAAAACCGGCATCGCCCTTTTCGGCCGCCGCCAGCCCTCCGGCCTTTGCTCCCGCTCCCGTCGTGGCCGTTACCGTGCCTATCATCATGCCCACTCCCCGTTCATGCTGAGACCATAGCGCGCCCGAACCGGCGCACAACAGTAACAAGCAAAACACATACCAACTGTTAAATACTTTTCTTGTGGAAGCGATAGATGGCCAGGTTATCCAGCATCTTCTGCTCCTGCCGGCTGCTGTCGAGCCGCTGCCGTTCGGCCTCACGCTCCAGCAGCTTGTCGATGGCCTGTTTGCGGGTGCGCACCGCCATCCAGGCGCTGCGGTTTTGCTCCAACCGTTGCCGGGCCTGTTGCAGGCCCTGCTGTTGCTGTTGCCGGGTCTGTTCCAGCTTGTCGATAAACCCCTGAAAGTGGCCGAACTGGTGGGCGCTCAGACCCTGCTGGCCCCGGTTGTTGAATTCCTGCGCGTAATGGCGCTGATACTGGCTCAGGGTCTGCTGCTGTTGCTCGAACTGCTGCAACTGCAACCGTGCGGCGTTCAGCTCCGCCGCCGCCTTGCGTTCCTGAGTCTCGAGTTGCTCCAGCAACAGCCGCAACGCCCGGCTCATCAGCCGGCCCTCAGCAGAGGCTGACTGATCGCCTCTAGTTCACCCAGGCACATGGGCAGCGTAATCACCTCTTTCATGCTCTGGGTCAGAAAATGATCCAGCCGGGGACGGATATGAATGGCCATGTCCAGCCGGGGATCGGCACCGGACTGATAGGCGCCGAGGTTGATCAGGTCGTGATTCTGCTGATAGAGGGCATAAGCCTGCTTGATGGCTCTGGCCTGCTGCTGATGGGCCTCGGTAGTCACGGCGGTCATCACCCGGCTGATCGACTTTTCGATGTCGATGGCCGGGTAATGGCCGCTGTCCGCCAGTTGCCGCGACAGCACGATGTGGCCATCGAGAATGGCCCGGGCCGCGTCGGCGATGGGATCCTGCAAGTCGTCGCCTTCGGTCAGCACGGTGAAGAAGGCGGTAATGCTGCCCTGGCCCTCGGCGCCGTTACCGGCCCGCTCGACCAGCGCCGGCAGCCGGGCAAACACCGAAGGCGGATAGCCCTTGCTGGCCGGAGGCTCTCCCACCGCCAGCGCGATTTCACGCTGGGCCTGGGCATAGCGGGTCAGCGAGTCCATCAGCAGCAGCACATTGAGCCCCTGATCCCGAAAGTACTCCGCCAAGGTCAGGGCGGTTTCACAGCCCTTGAGCCGCATCAGGGGCGAGGCGTCGGCGGGGGCCGCCACCACCACGGCCCGGGCCCGGCCCTCCTGGCCCAGGATGACGTCGATAAACTCCTTCACCTCGCGGCCCCGCTCGCCAATCAGCCCCACTATCACCACATCGGCCCTGGCGCCACGGGTCATCATGCCCAGCAGCACACTCTTGCCCACCCCGGAGCCGGCAAAGAGCCCCATGCGCTGGCCCTGGCCGACGGTCAGCAAGGCATTAATGGCGCGCACCCCCACGTCCATCGGTGCCTCGATGGGCTTGCGCGTCATCGGGTTCAGCCGCTGGGCGGTAAAATCGGCGGTGGTACTGGTCATGATGGGCCCCAGCCCGTCCAGCGGCTGGCCGATGCCGTCGATCACCCGGCCCAGCAGCTCCATGCCCACCGGTACCCCGGCGCCCTGCCCGACCGGCGTGACCCGGGCGCCGGGAATGACCCCCTTGAGCGACTCACTGGGCATTAAAAACAGCCGGTCGTCGGCAAAGCCGACCACTTCGGCATCCATCTCGCCGAACAGCGTCTGGATCCGGCACTGGCTGCCCACGGCGGCGGTACAGCCCACCGCCTCCAGCGTCAGTCCCACTACCCGGGTCAGCTTGCCGCTGGCCGCCATGGCCGGCATCAGCCCCCGGGTCTGATAGGCGGCCAGTCGTTCAGGAAGCGTCATGGAAGCGATGCCAGTTGGCCTTGATGAAGTTGGCCATCAAGTCGTCGATGCGGCGCGCCAGGCTGACATCCAGCTCGGACAGGGCGGTTTTCACCCGCAGATCTCCCCGTGCCTGACCGGGTTCGCTCACCAGCTCCCAGCCCCGTTTCTGACGGCTCTGCTCGTCGAAATGCTGCTCGAGCAACGCCAGATCATCCGGGTGCACGAACAGGGTGACGCCGCCGTCATGGCCCGGCAAGGCATCCACGGCCTCGCGCACCGTGGCCAGCAGCAGCTGTGGCGAGGTGCTCGCCTCGGTTTTCAGCAGGTTGCGGGCCAGCTCCTGAGCCAGGGTCACCAGGCTCTGTTCCACCACCTTGTCTATCTGTGCCAGCGGCGTCTGCAACCGTTCGACCAGCTGCTGCCATTGCTGCAGCTGCCGGTCGATTTTTTCCTGCCCTTCGGTCAGCCCCTGTTCCAGCCCTTGCTGCAAGCCGGCCTCGTGCCCCTGCTGCAGGCCGGTGAGCCGTCCCTCTTCCTTGCCGGCCTCGAAGCCCTGTTCCTTACCTTCTTCATATCCGGCCTCGAAGGCGGCCTGACGAATGGCTTCGAGGGCCTCGGCGGTCCAGGGCTCGGGCGCGGACGGCGCGTCCGACGCCGGCGTCGGGGGGGAGACCTCGGCGCGAGACTTGATGTTCAGCGCCCGCTCTGGCGGCCTACTCCGGGGCTGGGACATATCCGGCCAGGGCCAGTGCTCGGCCTCGCCGTCATCACGGGAACCATGGCTCATATGAAGTCATCACCCCCGCCCTTGGCCAGCATCAGCTCGCCGCTGTCCGCCAGACGCCGGGCGATGGCCAGAATTTCTTTCTGTGCCAGTTCCACGTCGCTCACCCGCACCGGGCCCATGGCATCCAGATCGTCCTGCAGCATTTCGGCGGCACGCTTGGACATGTTCTTCAGGAACTTGTCCTTGAGCTGATCATCCGCCCCTTTCAATGCCCGCTGCAACAGCTCGCCGCTGACCTCACGCAGCAACAGCTGGACTCCCCGGTCGTCCACATCGATCAGGTTCTCGAACACAAACATCAGATCCTGGATCTTCATGCTCATCTCTTCGTCCTGATCGCGTATCGCATCCATCAGGACCCCTTCTACCGTGGTATCCAGATAGTTCATGATATTGGCGGCCGCTTTCAGGCCGCCCATCTTGGCCGCCTTGGCGCCACTCTGGCCGGCAAACTGTTTTTCCATGATGTCGTTCAGCTCCTGCAGTGCCGCCGGCTGCACTTCTTCCAGCTCGGCAATGCGCATCACCAGATCCAGCCGGACCGGCTCGGCAAACTGCTGCAGGATTTCGGCGGCCTGCTCCGGCTCCAGATAAGACAGCACTATGGTCTGTATCTGCGGGTGCTCGTTATGGATGATGCTGGCCACCTGGCGCGCATCCATCCATTTCAGCGAGTCCAGGCCACGGGAGCCGGCCCCGGCCGAAATCTGGTTGACCAGGCGCCCGGCCTTGTCTTCTCCCAGCGCCGCCACCAGGGCGTTGCGCACGAAGTCCTGACTGCCGACGCCAATCTTGGTGAAACGCTGAATATCCTCGATAAAGAGACGGTGCACCGCGCCGACCCGGTCGGGGCCAAAATCGCCGACCGAGGCCATTTTCATGCCCAGCCGCTGCACCTGCTTGGGGTCCAGATGACGAAAAATCTGCGCCGCATCTTCTTCACGCAGGCTCAGCATCAGCAGGGCGGCCTTTTCGGTGCCGGTCATGCTGTCGAGCAGCTGGCGCTGCTCGTCGGTAATCATCAGTTCCTGCGCATCAGTCATCGATCTTCACCCAATCTCTTATCACCTGTGCCGCCAGATCCGGTTCGTTGGCCACCAGCGCCCGCACCGCCGACAGCACATCTTCATCCTTGTGCAGATCGGGGAGCCGCAGTCGCCCTTCGCGAATACCGAACATGCTGTCGTCCTGCTCGGCCTGCTGGGCCAGCAGCGTCAGCTGCTCGTTGCCCGACAGCGCATTCTGCCCGTCCAGATCGACTTCGCCCGGCATGTTGTCATCGGTGCCCAGCAAGCGCCGGACCATGGGCCGTACCAGGGTCAGCAGCAGGACAATCAGCACGATAACGGCGCCGAGAATGCGGGCCAGATGCCAGAACCAGGGCTGTTCGTAGAAAGGTACGCCGGCAATATCGTCCATCTGGGGGCGATTGAACGCCACCGCGACCACCTCGATGGCATCCCCCCGGCTCACATCGAAGCCCAGGCCTCCCCGCAACAGGCGATCGATGCGGGTCAGTTCTTCCGGCGTCAGCGGCACCCGTTCGGTGGTGCCATCCGCGTTGCTGATGGTCTTGTGATCCACCGCCACCGACACCGTCAGGCGACGCACATCACCGGTGGCGCTCTGGGTATGGCTGATGGTGGTGTCCAGCTCGAAGTTTCGGGTCGATTCCCGGCGAGAACGTTCATTGCTCCGCTTTTCCTGAGCCAGGCCGTCGGCCTGCTCGGGAATATCCGACTCGGTCGGCGGCTGATTGCTCAGCGCACCGGGAATGCCAATGGCCCCCAGCCCGGCGCTGGTATCTTCCATCACCATTTCCGAACGTACCGCCGGCAGATCGGGGTTGAACGACTTGACGGTCTGTTCCTTGCGGCTGAAGTCCAGGCTGACGTCCACCTCGGCGGTATAGTTGCCCAGCCCCAGTACCGGACTCAGAATGGCGTCAATTTTCTGGCGATATTCGGCTTCCTGCTTCTGCTGCAGCTCAAATTCCCGACGGGTACGCGCCGACAGCGGGTCCTGCGAGCCGGAGTTGAGCAGGCGCCCGTTCTGATCGGTCACCGTGACCCGATCCGGGGTCATGTCCGAAACCGCCGAGGCGACGGTATCCACGATGGCGTCCACTTCTTCCTGACGCAGGCTGCCGCCCCGGCGCAGGTTCAGCACCACGGTGGCGCTGGGCTTGCGCTTGTCGCGCACGAAGACGTTTTCACGGGGAATGGCCAGCAGTACCTGGGCCTGGGCCACGCTGTTGTACTGCTCTATCACCCGCGCCAGCTGCCGCTCGCGGCTGAGGTTCAGCCGCTCCCGCTCCAGCCGTTGGCTGATGCCGAAACCGGGATCGGACAACAGGATACTGTCGCCCTGGGGCGGGCTCTGACTCAGGCCGGAGCGGCGCAGATCAAGCTGAATGTCGGCAAATTTGTCGGCCCGCACCAGCACGGTGCTGCCATCGATGGTGTATTCGACTTTCTGGGCATCGAGAAAGTCGAGGGTTTCGATCAGTTCCTGATTGCTGTAGACGCCAAGGGGGCGCATCTGCGGCTCTTTACCCCACAGCAGGATAAATACCGCCAGTGCCAGACAAATGGCCAGCGCCAGCACGATGATGACCTGACGCAGAATATCGGTGTTGCCCAGCAGGGCGAAAGGGGTGCTTTTCTGCTCTTCCGCCTCCAGTGAGTTGGCCTCGCTGGTGGCCAGGGCAGACTTGTCGGTCTTGACCAACGGATTATCAGCCACCAATCAGCCCCTCATACCGGCATGTTCATAATGGTTTTGTAGGCATCCACCACCTTGTTGCGCACCTGCACGGTGGCGTCGAAGGCGATGCTCGACTTTTGCGCGGCGATCATCACCTGCTCCAGGCTGACCGCGTCGTCACCCAGCTCGAAACGGGTGCGCAGGGCATCGGTGTCTTGCTGCAGGCCATTGACGTTGTTCACCGCCTGGGTCAGCAGCGCGGAAAAGTCCTGTTGCGGGGCTATGCTGTTGGGCGGCGTCGGCGGTTGCATCTCGCCTTTTATCGCCTGCATTTCCGATATTAATGCAGCGGCCTTGATATCCATGACAGTGGCTCCCGTATCAGTAAATTAACTCGAGGATCATAATGCAAACAACGGGCCAGTCTATCTTTATCTACCCGCAGGCGCCACCGCCGGTGAGCACGTGGCCTGCCCCCGGCGAATTAGCCCGGCACGCTGATGCCGGCTTCGCGCATGCGCGCCAGTTTATAGCGCAGGGTGCGCGGGCTAATCCCCAGCTTTTCCGCCACCTGCTGGCGACTGCCGGCATGGGTTTGCAGGGCCTGCAGAATAAGCTGATGCTCCTGAGTGGCCAGCTCCCGGCCCAGATCACGGCAGGGGTCACCACCCGGCTCGTCAGCCGGCATGGCGGCCGGTTCGGTCCGGGTCGGCGCTGCTGGCGGCGGAGGCGCGGAGGCGGGTGATGAGGGGTCCAGCAGAATATCGGCCGCCGCTATCACCTCGCCGGGCGCCAGGATCAGCGCCCGCTGCATTACGTTATCCAGCTCGCGCACATTGCCGGGCCACTGCCAGCCCTGCAGCCGCGTCCGGGCCGGCTGGCTCAGCGCCACCTCGCCGCGCCCCAGCGCCCGGGCATGGCGTTGCAGCAGGTATTCGGCCAGTGGCACTATGTCGCCGGGCCGCTCGACCAGCGCCGGCCAGTGCAGCGGAAACACGTTCAGCCGGTAATAGAGGTCTTCCCGAAAGCGCCCTTCGGCCACCGCCTGCCGCAGATCCCGGTTGCTGGTGGCCAGTACCCGCACATCCAGCATGATGGTCTTGCGCCCGCCCAGGCGTTCCACTTCCCGCTCCTGCAGCACCCGCAGCAGCTTGGCCTGCAGGTTGAGATCCATCTCGGTAATTTCATCCAGCAGCAGGGTGCCGCCGTGGGCCTGCTCGAACTTGCCGGGGCTGGCCTGCACCGCACCGGTGAAGGCACCCTTTTCATAACCGAACAGGGTGGCTTCCAGCATGTTGTCGGGAATGGCGGCACAGTTGATGGCCACGAAGGCGCCGTCGGCCCGTTCCGAACGGCGATGAATAAAGCGCGCCAGCACCTCTTTGCCGGTGCCACTGGGGCCGCTGATCATCACGCTGGCCCCCGACTCGGCCACCCGGCCGGCCAGCTGCAGCAGCCGGATGCTGCTGGCATCCCCCACCACCGGATCACCACTGGCCTGCGGCTGTTGCGGCACATGACGCGCCACCACCGCCAGCAGGGCATCGGGGGTGAAGGGCTTGGCCAGATAATCCACCGCCCCGGCGCGAATGGCGGCCACCGCCCCCGCCACCTGGGCATGGGCGGTGATCACCAGCACCGGCAAGCCGGGCAGGCGGCGATTGATCCACTCCAGCAACCCCAGGCCATCCATGCCCGCCATCTGCACATCGGTGATCACCAGCCGGGTGCTGTGCTGCTGCAACCAGAGCATGGCCGACTCGGCGCTGTTGACCGCATCACAGGAAAATCCCGCCAGCAGCAGCGTGTCCTGCAACGCCTGCTGCAATCCCGGATCGTCTTCCACGATGAGAAGGTCATGATTCATGCTGAGGCTCCTTGTTCCTGATTACCGCGAGAGGCCGCCAGGGGCAGCCACAGGCTGAAACAACTGCCCTGCCCCGGCACCGATTGCACCGTCACCCGGCCCTGATGGGCCCGCATCACCGCGGCCACCGCCGCCAGCCCCAGGCCGGTACCCTGACTGCGGGTGGTAAAAACGGGGTGAATATCTGACCGAGCAGGGCACCGTCCATGCCCTTGCCGTTATCCTGCAGCCGGATTTCGACTTCATTATCCGGCGCCGCCACCATCGCCAGACCGATCCGGGTCGCCCCGGCCTCGGTCGCATTTTCCAGCAGATTCAGCACTATCCCCTTGAGGGCATGGGCGTTGCCAAGCACCGTGGCCGGCGCCGATACCGATGCCGAGACGATCAGCTCGGCACCACGGCTCGCCAGCATGGGCGCGGCCGCCTCGGCGCATTGGTGCACCAGTGCGCCCAGCTCCAGCTCATCGGCCAGCGGGGCCTGATCCGGCCGGGCAAACATCAGGATGTCGCTTATCTGGCGCTCGATGTCGTCCAACCGCGCCATCAGCCGCTGCTGAAACTGGCCGCGTTGTGCCTCGTTCAGGCCGGGGGCAGACAAATTGGCGCCATACAGCATGGCGGCGGAGAGGGGGGTGCGGATCTGGTGTGCCAGGGTGGCGGCCATCTGCCCCAGTGCCGTCAGCCGCCGGGCATGGCCCTGCTGCTCTACCCAGGTGCGGGTCGGGGTCATGTCGGTCAGCTGGATCAGCTGACCGGGCCGCCCTTCGACGTGGGCGATGGCCAGCTGAATGCGCCGGCCGTCTTTCAGCGACACCTGCAAACCATCGTCCGGCTGGGGGGCGAACACCCGGCCAATGACCTCGGCCCAGGGCTGCTGCAACAGCGGTTCGCCCAGGATCTCCCGCGCCGCCGGGTTGGCCAGCGCCACCCGCCCCCGACCGTTCAGCCAGACCACCCCGCTGGGCATGGCATTCAGCAGCGACGCCATGCTCAAGGAAGTATCTGACGGTGCTTGCGGTATCGGGGAGAGATCACTGCACATTAAGATGCGACGATTGAGGAAGTAGTCATGGGGTTATTCAATAAGCATGCCAGATAAACCGTGAGGAGCCACGCCTCACGGTTTTCTCTTCATACCCCGCGATTAATGCCGTATTTCTTCATTTTTTCGACCAGGGTGGTGCGACGCATGCCCAGATGCTCGGCGGCTCTGGCCACCACGCCTTCGCTGGCGTCCAGCGCTTGGCCGATGAGATCCATTTCGATATTGGCCAGCATTTCCTTGAGGTTGATGCCCTCCGGGGACAACGAGCGCACGGCCGCGTCCGGTTCTTGCCGGTCGCCGGCCGGTTCGAGCGACTGAAAGTCGAAAAAATCGGCTTCTGCGCTGGCCGGCTCCTCACCGGACTGAAAGATCGCCGACAGTGCGTCCCGTTCGTCCAATTCGTCAAAAGGCCGTTCGGCCAGTTGCTGGTCACTGATAAAGCGGTATTTTTCCGGCAAATGCTCCGGCTGCACCTCCTGATTGGGGAACAGAATAAACATCCGCTCCACCAGATTGGACAGCTCGCGCACGTTGCCCGGCCAGTGCCAGGCCTGCAGCGAGGCGATGGCCGACGGCGAAAAGGACAGTTCGGCGCCGTGGGTCAGCCGGTGGCGGTCGATCAACTCGTCCAGCAACAGCGGCAGATCCTCCCGCCGCTGGCGCAGGGCCGGCATCTCGATCGGAAACACATTGAGCCGATAGTAGAGATCTTCCCGAAAGCGCTGCTCCCGGATCATCTGCTCCAGATCCCGGTGGGTGGCGGCAATCACCCTTACCCTGGCGCTGATGGAACGGGTGCCCCCCACCCGTTCGAAGGTACGCTCCTGCAACACCCGCAGCAACTTGACCTGCATCGGCAACGGCATGTCGCCGATTTCATCCAGAAACAGGGTGCCGCCCTCGGCCAGCTCGAACCGCCCCTTGCGCGCCGACACCGCCCCGGTGAAGGCGCCTTTTTCGTGGCCGAACAGTTCGCTTTCGAGCAACTCGGCCGGAATGGCGCCGCAATTGATGGGCACGAAGGGTCCCTCGGCCTGCTGCGACAAGGCGTGAATGGCGCGGGCGATCACCTCCTTGCCGGTGCCCGACTCCCCCAGCAACAGCACATTGGCCGGCTTGGCGGCGACCTGCCGCACCAGGCTCTTTACCGCCTGCATCGGCGCACTGGTGCCCGTCAGCAGCTGTTGCAGGCTGGCATCCTGTTCATCGGACAGCCGGGCCGGCTGCCACTGCTGCGCCTGGGCCAGCAGCGTGGTCAGCCTGGCATAGGTCAGCTCGCTCAGCGTGCCCTGCAGGTTGTCGGCCTGGCAGGTCGTTTTTTCGAGGCTGATAAACGCATGGTGAGGAAAGGTGTTCAGTAATTCGGACAGGGAATCTTCGATGTCTCCCGCCAGTACCGTCAGTGGTTGAGGTTGGCTCCGCAACCAGGCCAGCTCCTTGGCCGGGTTGCCACTGCGCCATTCTACCTGCATGAAGGAAAGGATGGCTTCGAGCCTTGACCGTCGTTCCTGGTTATCATCCATTATCAAGACGCAGCCATTAAAGCCCATAGGGTACATATCCTTGCTGTTCGATTGGTTATTCTTGGTATTTTTTGTGCCGTTACCGGCCCTCTCACAGGGTCGGCGGTCAGGCACAAGTCGTAATTCTGACACAGGCGTCAAAATAACTCGACGCAGAGCGCCGTATAAATCACAACATCGTTGACCGGGATCAAATTTACCGGGCGAAATGGCGATTTATTAGTCATCACAAGTGGTTATGGACAAGCATACCGGAGAAGACTGGCAAATTTATGACACCGGGGCGGCTTTGAAGAACAGGGTGCTGGCATATCGCCGGGGAGTGATGGGCAAAAAAACGGGGATGGGGCCCAAGGCCCCATCCCCGTTTTTTTGTGCGCCGGTCGTTTAGGCCGGCACCTGCTGCTGGGCGGCGGGAATGGCGTCCCAGCTTTCCTTGATGTTCCGCAGCAGCCGGCTGACCCCTTCGAGCCGTTCGCCGTTGTTTTCGCTGTTGGCCAGCATCAGCTCGCGCACCATGAAGTCGTACAGGTTATCGAGGTTGACGGAAATTTCGCCGCCGGCGTCCATATCCAGCGAGGCCTGCAACTGCTGCACGATGGCGATGGTGCTGCCTATCAGCTCGCCGCGCTGGCTGACGTTCTGCTGCTCGATGGCCATTTTGGCCCGGGCCAGTCGTTCCAGGGCACCGGCCAGCAGCATCTGCACCACCCGGTAGGGGCTGGAGATGTCTTTCTGGCTGTCTACTGCTACCGATTTATAGGCTTTAAGCGAGCCGCGCATGCTTTACTCCTGATTAGTTTCTTTTAACATTCTGATAGGCCCGCACCGAACGCCGGCCTTTTTTCAAACCGGCCAGCTTTTCTGCCAGCAGGGTGCGGCCGTGCTCCGCCTCTTGGATCAACCGCCGTGAACGCTCCACCAGCTCCGCCACCTGGCCGGCGTCGAACGTTTCTGTGTCCTTTGACTCAATAATCGAGCGCAACAACCGGGCCCGCTCCGCCAGCCGCGCGCCCATCGTTTCGGCCTGCAGTTGCTCGGGGTCGGCAAACTCCGCCAGTAGGCTCTGGTCCAGCGCCTGCAACTGTTCGAGCGGACTCATGAACTGCTACTGCCGAAAGTGGGCATGTTCTCGAAGGCGCTGATCACCGAGCTGAGCTGCTGGTTCATCTGGGCGATGAGAATATCCATGGCGGAAAACTGCTTGTAAATCCGCTCCTCATAGCTGGTCATATATTCGGTAAAGGCGTCGGCTTCATCTTGCAGCTTTTTCATCTGCGCGTTAAGGGACTCGTTCTTGCTGGTCAGGATGCCCTCTGTACCGACATAGTCTTCCATCAGGCTATCCAGCTTGGTGCTGACCCCGTTTTCCGATGAAAACAACAGGCCCACCTTGGCGAAGTTGTCGGCCACCTGCTTTTTCAGCAAGTCGTCATCCAGCTCGATGGTGCCGTCCTGCTTGGTGGTAATGCCCAGCGCGGTCAGGCTCTTGACCGGCGCGACGGCCCCCTCTACCGATTCACTCAGCAGCTGGCGAATTTTCGAGGTCAGGTTACGGGTGCTGCTGTCGCCGCTGAGCGGGCCGGAGCTTTCCGTTTCCGCATCGTAGGCACTCAGTTGCTTGATGGTGCTAATCACCTTGTTGAAAGACGTAACAAAGCTTTTGAGGTTGGTTTCCACCGCACTCTTGTCGTAGCCGATGGTCAGGGTGGTGGTGGGTTTGTCGCCGGCGGCATCGTTGATTTTTTTTACATTCAGGGTCACGCCGGCGATGGCATCCTTGATTTCGTTGCTCTGGCTGGTCACGGTGGCGCCGTCGATGGTGATGACGGCGTTTTTGGCGGCCTGAAGCTCGGTCGTCGTGCCCAGTGCCGCCAGGCTGTTGCCGTCTTCTCCGTCGTTGTTGCTGCTGGCGCTCACGGTAATCTGGCTATCGGTGCCGGTGTTATCGGCAAAATACACCAGTCGCGAGCCGCCATCGTCGGTAATGACCGTGGCGCGCACGCCCTTGTTGTCTTCCGCATTGTTGATGGCGGCGGCCACCTCGGCCAGCGAGCTTTTGCCTTTCGTTATATTCACGGTAAAGGATTCGTCCCCCACCCCCAGGGTCAGGCTGCCGGAGCCCAGCTGCTTGTCGGTGGCCACGGCGCCTGAGGCCAGTTTGTGGGCCTGGGCCAGCTGGCCCACTTGCAGGGTATAGCTGCCGGCCACCGCGTTCTTGTCCGCCGTGGCGGTCACGAAGCCACTTTCACTCAGGCTGGCCGAGCGCTTCTGAAAGGCCTCTTCATCTCCCAGCTTCTGGAGCGAGGTCTTGAACTCCTCCAGTACACTTTTCAGTCCGCCATAGGCGGAAAGCTGCACCTCGATGGAGTTGGCCTGGCGCGCCAGTTGCTGTTCCTTGGGCGTGCGTTCGGCCTGCACCGTAATATCGACGAAGCTTTGGATGTCGAAGCCCGAGCCCACGCCGGGGAGTTTAAGAGTGGCCATGGTGCTGGCTCCTATGCCTGAATATCGAGCAGGCCGCCGCTGGCCTCGTTGAGGCGGGCGATAACATCGAGCAGCTCTTCGGTGGGGATCTGGCGCACCACATCGCCGGTGTCGCCATCCAGCACCGTCACCACGTTGCGGCCCGAATCTTCATCCACCCGGAACTGCAGGTTTCGATTGATACTGCCGATGAAATTTTGTATCTCGCCGGCCATTTGCTCCAGTTGCTCGGGCGCCAGGGCCAGGGCCTTGCCCTGATCGGTGGCCTGCACCGCCTGTGCGGTTTGGGTGGCCTCAGCCTGACGGGGCATGGCCGGCTCTCGGGGCCGGCCCCCAGCCTCGGCCGGCAAGGGCTGAGCACGGGGAATCAGTGGTGACGTATCCATATCAATCTCCTTTTGGTGCATGGAGCAACTGAATAACAAAAAGCCGTAAGCGGCAGGGGTGACACCTAAATAAAAATCACGCCTGCGCTTGCAGCCTCGGGTTGTCCCGACACACAACATACCGGCTCTCGCCGTGTTGTACTCACAGTTGTGTAGATGACAGTTATGTACTCACTGTCATGTACAAGAGGGGCCTTGTTGCCCCTCTTTAACGACGCTAGTGATAACGCCGTGAGTCAGCCGGTTAGCCCAGCAGCGACAGCGCGGCTTGGGGGATCTGCTTGGCCTGGGCCAGAATGGAGGTACCCGCCTGCTGCAGAATCTGCTGCTTGGTCAGGTTAACGGTTTCCTCTGCGAAGTCCACGTCCATGATGCGGCTCATACCGGCAGAGGCATTCTCGCGGATGTTGGCCAGGTTGTTGATGGTGCTGTCCAGCCGGTTCTGGAAGGCGCCCAGATCGGCCCGTTGATCGTCAATCTGCCCGATAGCGGCATCGATCACGTCAATCGCGCTTTGTGAGCCGCCCGCCGAAGAAATATCAATTGCAGACACATAACTGGTTCGAGCGGTGCTACCCACGGTGACTGCACCAGCCCCTAAAGCACCAGCCGCCGTCACGGTGACTGCACCGTAGTCGTTATCCAGAATGGCATTGCTGAAGTCAAGCTGACCCGTTATCACTCGACTTTGGGCTCCGTCAGTATCTGCAATTGTAAATGCAGCGCCAACATCAGCACCTGCTATATCGACCATCTGTAAAGCGATTGTACCACCTTCAGTTGCACCCGCCGTAACAGAAGCTGAAATGTTGATATTATCGCCATTGGCATCCTTAAAAATAACACCTTCATTATTAACAACTTCGGTGGTTATTCCTTTATCACTCAGTGCATCAAGTGTCGACTGATCAAGAGCAGCGGTAAGGTTATCTTCGGTGGTAGCGGCATCCGCCCCCATAGCATAAGAAATTTCTACTCCCTGGACATTAAGCGCCACAGTGTCCCCCGCGTTGGTATTAGCAGAAAACTCAACTTTCACTCCAGTAAAACCACTAACACCAGAAAGACCACTGACACTGTTGTACTCTCCGGCCAGATCGGCTGCGGACATGCCATCTCGCAGCGCAACCTGCTTGGTAGAACTACCAATCTGCACCGACAACGAATCGCTGGTACCTTTGGTATAACCACTTGCGCTGATACCACCAAACCCAGTCAAGGCAGTAGCGCTCAGTGACTTGCCTTCCAAACCAATCTTATTGGCAGATACATCAGATAAGGTCATATTAATCGCTTCATTAGATTTGGAACCAACCTGAAACGCTCTTGAACCAAAACTACCGTCCAGCAGCTTCTGGCCACCGAAGGAAGTGGTTTCTGCAATACGGGTCAATTCAGACTGCAGCGAGCTGATTTCCTTCTGCATGGCGGCACGATCATCACTAGTGTTGGAGCCGTTGGCAGACTGCAGCGCCAGATCCCGCATCCGCTGCAGAATGGAGGTGGACTCCTGCATGGCACCTTCGGCGGTTTGCGCCATCGAGATGCCGTCGCTGGCGTTTTTCATTGCCACGCCCAGGCCACGAACCTGAGAGTTCAGCCGGTTGGAAATCTGCAGGCCGGCGGCATCGTCCTTGGCGGAGTTGATGCGGCTACCGGTAGACAGCCGCTCCATGGACGAGGCCAGGGCATTGCTGGAATTGGTCAGATTGCGCTGGGCGCTCATCGCCGAAACGTTGGAGTTAACAGTAATCGCCATAATCGAATCTCCGTCAGGGTTCAGTGCCGGCGTACCGCCGGTGTGCTTGCTTGTCTTCGTTAAACAGGATATCGGCGGGGTTTTCGGCAACTTTAGTCTTTTTGTGCGCGGTTTTTGATGTTGTCGCTATACCGCTGAAAAGGCCGCTGAAAGTCCAACCGGTTACAAATGGGTATCGGCGGAGAGCGGGATAGCTTTAGGGGAAATGTAATTTCAAGCACATTAAACAATCGAACCGTTTGATCTTTATATCAACTCCGGACAAAGGGCCCGCTCCCCCGACTCGCCGTAAACCCATCCGTGGGGGCTCCGCCGCGCCCTCCCTGGCGCGGAGGGTCGGCTGAGCAGATCCCTTTGTCCTCCTTTATGCACCGGCATCGCCTGCTGGCGCCGTCTGCGGACGACTCGGAGCTATCGCAGAGGCTGCAGAGAACGCCTCCCACGACCGTGACATGCCAGGGATGGCATGTCCGAGCTTACAGGGATGTACTCGTAGCGTGTCGAGGGAGGCGGCTCTGTGGCCTCTGGTGCCTCTGGTGCCTGAGGACCTTTGTCCGATGATAAGCCGCCATGCCTGAAAGCCCGATTTGATCTGGTAATGAGTTTGCGCCGCATCAATGGCCGCCTGCGGGGGCCAGAGTTTGCCATGACAAGACGTACGTTCGGCGTCACCAGTCTTGGATTCCCGCCTTCGCGGGAATGACAAGAGAAGGCTCTTGGGTATGACGACAGAACCGCAACGGTTATGCAGCATGACTTAACGCGGTAGAGTAAATTCGCCCCTTACGCCTTATTCGTCCCTCACGCTTCTCTGTTATATGTAATTGAACAGGCTCATGCCCTGCAGCTTGCCGAACACGCTCTGGCTGGCCTCCAGCGCCACCATGGTCTGGTTGAGCTCGCCGATGGCCTGGGCGTAATCCAGATCCTCCATGCCGCTGCGCACCTTGTCCAGGGTCAGGCTCATGTCGTCGTGGGTGGCCCGCTGGTTGTCCAGCCGCTGCAGCCGAATGCCGGTATCCGCGCGCACCCGGGTAAAGTGACTGCCTACGGCGTCCAGCTCGGCGAGGATATCGGCCAGTTCGCTCTGCTCGCCGGCGGTGTTGCCGTCACCTTCCAGCCAGCTTTTGGCCCGGTTCAGGGCATCGAACACCGACAGGGTATCCTGACCGGTGCCGTCGGCAGAACTGGCATCCAGGGTGATTTTGTCGCCGGCCCTGGCCTCACCGGTCAGGGTGAGGGTCATGCCGCCGGCCTCGATGGACTGCCCCGGCTGATAGGACTGGGGCGTCAGCGCAATGCCGTCCTTATCGGTGAGCGCATTGCCGTCCTTGTCGGTGAGCAGCACCTCCACCACCCCGTCGTTATCGCTGAACACCACCTGATAGGGCTGGGCCCCGTTATCGAAGGTGGCCATATTGCTGATGGCCGCCCGTTCCACCACCAGCCCGGGCTCGCGCACCCCGCCCTCAAGCGCATAGCCGACGGTGACGTCACCTTTGGGATTGGGCACCTGGCCAAACACCATGAGGCCGTCGTGATTGAGCCCCACCTTGACGTTGTTGCTGATGGCCAGCTCGCGCTGGCCACCGTCGCCCTGGTAGCTGACGCTGCCGTCGGGCTGGCGTACAAAGGGTGCCTTGTCGGTCTGAAAGCCGCCAAACACATACTGGCCGAATTCGTCGCGGCTGTTGGCCAGATCCAGCAGTTCATCGATACGGCTGCTCAGCTCGGCGGCCATGGCCGACTTGTCCTGGGTGGTGTAAGTGCCGTTGTTGGCCTGCAGCATCAGTTCCTTGACCTGCTGAGTCAGGGTTTCGGCGCTGGTGAGCAGGCTTTCTTCCCGCTGCAGCCGGTTTTCGGCCAGGTCGATGTTGTTCTGGTAGCGGGCAATGCTGCTCAGCTCCTGCTTGTAACCGAGAATGCTGTTGGCGGCCGCCGGATCGTCGGCGGCGGTTTGCACCCGCACCCCGGACGACAGTTTGTCCAGCTGCTGGCTGGCCTGGCCGTTTTTGCTGCTGATGTTGTTCAGGTTGTTCTGATAAAACTGAAAGGTAGACAAGCGCATGGAGGCTCCTTAGCGGATTTGCAGCAGCGTATCGAACAGCTCGTTGGCCACCGTGACCACCCGGCTGGAGGCCATGTAGGCCTGCTGAAAACGCAGCAGGTTGGCGGCTTCTTCGTCCAAGTTGACCCCCGAGATCGACTGCATGCGATTTTCCGCCTGGGTCAGGGCGGCAGCGGCGGCGGTGGCCTTGATGCTCTGGCTCTGGGTCTTGCTGCCCACCGCTACCATGGTCTGGTTAAGGCTCTGTTCCAGGGTCGCGGTGCCACCATTGAGCCACTTTTTCTGTTTCAGCTCGCCAAAGGCCTGGGCATTGACGTTGTTGCCGGCACCGCTGGCCTGGTCTATCTGAAACTGATCAAAGGGCTTGGCACTGCCGCTGAGCGTCAGTTCCACATCGTTAAAGGTGAACTTGCCGTCGGCATCGGGCACCACCGCCGAGAGCAAGGTGCCGCCCTGATCGTACAGGTTGTATTGCGGTACCCCCGTGGTCGCGTCGGTTTCCACCTTGAGACGGAGCGGATAACTGGCGTTGTCCACCCTGGTGGTGGCGTCGTTATTCAGGGTGGCATTCAGCGCGGCGGTGCCGGTGTTGTTGCCATTGGCCGTGGTCATCAACTGGCTGGAGGCGGCCAGCCCTTCGGGCTGTTGCAGGCTGACCGCCAGATTGGCGGCGCCGTTGCGGCTGGGGCGGATCAGCATGCTGTCGCCATTGGTGGGCGTGCCGGTCAGGGTTAACGAAAAGCCATCGAAATTTAGTTTTCCGTCGGCATCGGGCACCAACGCGGTGCTCTTGCCCGAGCCAAGATCGGTAATGGAGTAAGCACCGTCTTTAACGTCCAGCCGGTATTCACTGCCGGTCAGGGCGCCGGTATCGGTGATGGTGACCTCGCCGCTGACGGCGGTGTTGCTGGTAAAGAAGCGACCGGCCAGGGCCTCGGGGGCATTGATGTCGGTAAACAGGTCCAGCCCCGGCACGCCACTCAGATCCACGCCCTGGCGCTGCACCTGGTTGAAGGCGTCGGCCAGACCCATGGCGGTGCGGCCGATGTCGCTCATGGTGGGCGCCAGCACCTGATTGCGAAACTCCACCGTGGCCCCCAGCGTGCCGCCCAGCTCGCTGCCGTTGAGCCGGGTGGCCGTCTCGGGCCGGGCCGGGTCACCCAGATACAGTTCGGTCTGCTGCGGGTCGGGACTGCCGGCTCTGACCTGCAGGCCGAGTGCACGGCTGCCGCTGACCAGCGTATCGCGCCCGCCCAGCATGACCGACACCGCGCCGCTGGGCTCGGTCAGGGTGGTGATGTGCACCTCCTGCCCCAGTTCGCCGATCAGTTTGTCGCGCTGGTCCAGCAGATCGTTGGGCGAGCCGTTTTGCCCCGCATTCATGATCTCCTGATTGAGCGCGGCAATGCCGGCCGCCAGTTCGGTCACCCGGCTGGCGCTGCTGACCATGCTCTGGCTATTGGTTGAATACTGCTGGTTCAGGTTGCTATACATGGCGTTGAAGCCGGCCGCCACGTCCCCGGCATACGCCAGAAACAGCTGACGGTTGCCCAGATCGCCGGGGTTATCGGTCACGGCGTCGATGGCGCCATAGAGCGCGTCCAGGCTTTGGCTCATCGCGGTGCCCATGTTGTTGACGCTGTCATTCAGGTAGCTGAGCTGTTCGTACAGTGTCTGGGTGCCCGCCTGTTCGGTGCTGCTGACCAGTACATCCCTGAAGGCATATTCCTGATACATGCGGGTGACATCGCTGACCCGGGTACCGGTGCCATAAAACTGACCGCCGGTATAGAGGCCACCAGCGGTCATCTGCTCCGCCCGCTGGCGATTAAAACCCTCGGTGTTGACGTTGGCAATGTTATGACCGGTGGTGGCCAGCTGGGCCTGGGCGGCCATCAGACCACTGACCCCGGTTTGATACATATCAACAGCCATGTTGTGTCCTTATGCTTGTGATACCAGTCGGGTCACGGTATTGAAAATCGAGCTCAGCTTGTCGGCATAGTTCGGATCGGTGGCATAGCCCGCCTCCTGCAAGGCGTTGAAATACTGCCGGGGCGAGTCCGTTTGCTGCAGGGCATCGCCGTAACGCGGATTGTCGTGCAAAAACTGCACATAGTCGTCAAAGCTGTCGTTATAGGAGCCGTAGCTGCGAAACGGCGCCTGCACCTTTACTGCGATGCCCTGCTCGTATTCCAGGGTGCTGACCCAGGTTTTTGCCTGCTTCCAGCTGTTATCGGCCTTGATGCCGAAAAGATTATGGCTGGAGTCGCCATTTTTCTGGTTAATCACCTTCTTGCCCCAGCCGGTTTCCAGCGCCGCCTGGGCCAGCATGGCCTCGGCCGGCAGGCCCAGCCGCTTGCTGGCCTCGGTGGCGGCAGGCAACAGGCGACGCACAAAATCCGCCGGTGAGCGGAACGGCTCGCTGGCACTGTGGGTGACGGTGGTCTGGTTGCCGGCGGCCCGTAACGGCGGCGAGGATGACGCCATGGCCGCATTCCGGGGGCTGTCGTCGGCACTGGCGGCCGAACCGGCGTCTGCCGGACGAATCACCTTGCCCTTGATTCGGCGCACCCCGTCGAGATCGAAAAAGCGGGCCTCGCTCTCGGGCGCAGTATCGGAAAGACCGCCCAGCTGCTTGACCACCATGTCGGCCAGCCCCAGGCTGCCCTGACGGCTGAGCTCGGCAGACATCTGCTGGTCGTGCATGTCTTGATAATACTGGGTGTAACGGCTGTTCATCGGGCTATCGGCTTTAAACACCTCGTTGGCGGCACGCATCGACTTGAACAGCTGCTGGGTGAACAGGCTCTCGAACTGGCGCGCGGCTTCGTCCAGCGCCTGGCCACGGTCCTGCTCGAAGCCCTGCTGGCGCAGCCGGTCCAGGCCCTGAATGTCGTTGGCCAGCAGGCTGTTACCAAATGAGTCGATGGGTTTCATTCCGTTACTCCTCACGCTCGTTAAATAATCACCAGTTCGCCCTGAATGGCGCCGGCCTGACGCAGGGCCTCGAGAATGGCCACCAGATCGCCGGGGGCCACGCCCACCTGATTAACCGCACGCACCAGCTCGTCCAGGGTGGTGCCGGTGTCCAGCTTGAACATGCGGCCGTCCTGCTGCTCTACGTTGATGTTGCTGTTGGGCACCACCACGGTTTCGCCCCCGGCCAGGGCATTGGGCTGGGATACCTGCATGTTTTCCGAGATGGTAATGGTCAGGCCACCGTGGGTAATGGCGGCCGGTTTCAATTGTACCTGCTGACCGATGACCACGGTGCCGGTGCGCGAATTGACGATGATCTTGGCGGCTTCGTCGGCCACATCCAGGGTCAGGTTTTCCAGAGTCGACAGGTAACTCACCCGCTGGCCCGGATCGCGCGGCGCATACACCTGCACCGAGGTGGCATCCAGCGCCTGGGCATTATTGGGCCCCACCAGATCGTTGATGGCCTCGGCCATGCGTTTGGCGGTGGTAAAGTCGGGCCGGTGCAGATTGAAGGTAATGGTATCGCCACGGCCGAATGAACTGGCGACCTCACGTTCCACCATGGCGCCAGCGGGGATGCGGCCCACGGTGGGGGTATTGATCATGATCGACGAACCATCTGCGCCTTCTGCCCCCAGGCCGCCCACCACCAGACTGCCCTGAGCCAGGGCATAGACCCGGCCGTCCACCCCCTTGAGAAAGGTTTGCAGCAGGGTGCCGCCGCGCAGGCTCTTGGCCTCGCCGATGGCGGACACGGTGATGTCGATGGTCTGCCCCGGCTTGGCAAAGGGCGGCAGCTCCGCATGCACCGCCACCGGGGCCACGTCGTTCATCTTGGGTCGCAGATCGTCGGGTACGGTAATGCCGAAGTTGTTGAGCATGGTGCGAAAGGTCTGGGCGGCAAAGGCGTTGTTACGCTCGCCGGTGCCGGGCAGGCCCACCACTAGGCCATAGCCCACCAACTGGTTGGCGCGCACCCCGGCCACCGAACTGATGTCCTTGATGCGGGCGGCCTGGGCCGGCAGCAGTAACGCCGGCACTAACAGGGTGCTCAAAAAAAAGACCGTGAGCCGTTTCATGTGTTTCTCCTTTGGTCGAATGAAGGCGACCCTGCCGTATTGGTCATTCCCGCGTCGTATTGGTCATTCCCGCGCAGGCGGGAATCCGGTCAACACCGGTCGAATGCCTCACTCCACTCCACTCTCGCTTGATGATTAAAACGGCAGCCAGGGGCTGTTGAAGAACTTGGCCAGCCAGCCGCGGGTCTGGGTGTTGGCGAAGTCGCCGGTACCGCCGTAATAGATGCGGGCGTTGGCGACCCGGGTAGACTCAATCCGGTTGTCGGAACCGATATCCTGGGGCCGGATCATGCCGCTGATGCGCACGTATTCTTCGCCGGTGTTGAGCATGATCCACTTTTCACCCTGTACCATCAGGTTGCCGTTGGCCAGCACCTGCGCCACGCTCACGGTGATACTGCCCTGCAGGCTGTTGCTCTGGTTGGTGTTGGCATCGCCGTCGAACTCGTTGCCGCTCGACATGGAGGCCTGCAACGGGTAGCCCCCGATGTTGACCGGCGAGCCACCCAGGCTGAGCGGATCGATATTGACGCTGGAGTCCTTGCTCTGCTGGGTGGTGGCGCTCTTCTGGGCTCGGGTCGACTCGGACAGGTCGACGGTAATGATGTCGCCAACCGGTGCGCCTTGATGTCGGAATAGAGGTTGTTGGCGTAGTTGTCCTTGAAGATGGCGCCGTTCGGTTCCAATTGCTGCTCGCTCAGGCTGGGGATCACCGGCGCAAAGGCCGGATCATCCGGCTTGGGGGTATGGGGGGTGCTGGTGCAGCCCGCCAGTAGTCCCACCGCCAGCACCAGCTGGCCGAAGGTCGCCATTATGCTACGCATCACACTATTCCTGTTCGTTCGCCGGTTACAGTTGCTGATTGACGTAGGCCATCATTTCGTCGACCGACGAGATCACCTTGGAGTTCATCTCGTACACCCGCTGAGCCTGGATCAGGTTGACCAGCTCTTCGGTGACG
Organism: Oceanisphaera psychrotolerans; assembly: GCF_001870485.1. Classification (GTDB taxonomy): domain Bacteria; phylum Pseudomonadota; class Gammaproteobacteria; order Enterobacterales; family Aeromonadaceae; genus Oceanimonas; species Oceanimonas psychrotolerans. Next base: position 168,313 of record NZ_MDKE01000033.1, read on the forward strand.
TTGACGTTGGAGGTTTCCAGCATGCCCTGCTTGATGGTGCCATAACCGTCGGCCCCGGCAATGCCCTGCAGTGCCGCGCCGCTGGACTGGGTTTCCAGGTAGAGGTTTTCTCCCTTGGGCTGCAGCCCGGTCGGGTTGGCAAAGTCGGTGATGATGATCTGGCCGATCACCTGGGACTCGGCCTGACCGGCCAGTTGCACCGACACCTCGCCGTTGGTGGCCACGCTGATGCTCTGGGCATTGTCGGGGACCTGCATTTCCGGCTGCAGCGGATAACCATTGCCGGGACTGACAATAACTCCCTCTTCGTTCAGCACAAACTGACCGTTGCGGGTATAGCCGGTAGTGCCATCCGGCAGCAGCACCTCGAAGAAACCGCGGCCGTCGATCATCACGTCCAGGGCGTTGTCGGTGGTCTGCACGCTGCCCTGGGTAAAGGTTTTCTGGGTGGCGACCACCTTGCTGCCCGCCCCCAGCATCAGGCCGGAGGGCAGATTGGTGTCGGCGCTGGCACGGCCGCCAGGCTGATGGATGTTCTGGTAGAGCAGGTCTTCGAAAATGGCCCGGCCCTTCTTGAAACCGACGGTGCTGGCGTTGGCCAGGTTGTTGGAGGTGACCGAAATATTGGTCTGCTGGGCATCGAGGCCGGTTTTGCTAATCCACAGTGCTGGGTTCATCGCAATCTCCTTTAACCGATACGCAGCAGTTGCGCATGGGCTTTGTCGTTCTCTTCGGCGTGATTCATCATCTTCAACTGGGTTTCGAAACGGCGCTGCAGGTCGATCAGGTGGGTCATTTCGGCCACCGGATTGACGTTGCTGCCTTCCAGCGCACCGGCAATCAGCTGCACCTGAGCCGAGGGCGGCTCGGCCTGGCCGTCTTTACGACGAAAGAGGCCGTCCAGCCCCTTGTCGAGGTCGCCGTTATCGGGCAGCACCGTCTTGATGCGTTGCAGCTCGGCACCGCCGTTGGCCGGCTCGCCTTCCAGCCGCGCAAAGATGGTGCCGTCTTTGTTGATTTCCATTTTTTCCAGCGGCAGCGGCAGAAAAATAGGCCCACCGTTGTCGTCTAGCACGTTGAGACCGTTGCCGGTTTGCAACAGGCCCTCGGGAGACACCTGCAGGCTGCCGGAACGGGTGTAGGCCTCGGAGCCGTCTTTGGACTCCACCGCCAGCCAGCCGTCACCGGCCACGGCAACGTCAAGTTCCCGACCCGTGGTTTGCAGGGGGCCGGCGGCAAAACTTTGCCCCGGCCGCTCGGTCATGGCAAATACCCGGCTGGGCAGCCCCTCGCCAAAGGCCTGCATGGCCCGGGCCTGCTCCATGTCCGCCTTGAAGCCGGTGGTGTTGGCATTGGCCAGATTATTGGCGCGCAAGGCCACGCTGTTCATGTTTTCTTTGGCGCCGGACATGGCGATATAAAGCAAATGATCCATTTCAGCTCCGTCGACTGTGCTGTCGCATAAGTACTGATTGATGCTGATGGTCAGCGGTGGTACGAACGATATTGCAAAACCAATACAAAACTAATGCAAAATTAGTGCCATCAAAATACCGTGAGGGGTCAGGTGGGAAGCATGAGAGGAAGCAGACAACAGATTAACAAACGGCGCCGAATATTCAGCGCCGTTTGTTGGCATGAGAGCCGGGTTTACCGGTTATCGGTGGGCGACGCTCTCACCATTTGAGTTAGCGGATTTGCAGCACGGTTTGCATCAGGGTGCTGTTCACTTCCAGTGCCCGGGAATTGGCCTGGAAGTTGCGCTGGGCGGTGATCAAATCCACCAGCTCGGTGGTCAGGTTGGTGTTGGATTGCTCCAGCTTGGAGGCATCGATTTTACCCAGGGTACCGGTATTGGGCTGGCCGACCAAGGCCTCACCCGACAGCAGCGATTCGCGCCACTCGGTATCGCCGGTCTGGGTCAACCCCTGATCGTTGGGAAAACTGGCCATGGCTACGATGCCCAGCTTTTCGATGATACCGTTGCTGTAGGTCGCGGCCACGGTGCCATCGGTCCCGATATTTATATTGGTCAGCTTGCCCACGGTGGCGCCATCCTGGGTCAGCCGGCTCACTTCGAAGGAAGACGCAAACTGGGTAATGCTGTCGAAGCCGATATCGATGATCTGTGCCGTATTGGAACCATTACCGAAATTCAGGGCATCGGTGTCGATACGAGCCGGCGTTGGGGCCGATATCTTGCCATTCACGTCAAAGGTCAGATCCAGTGTACGCCGAGTCGTCGAGGTCAGATCGGCCGGATCCGTTAACACAGGGTCACCGGTCGCTGGATCGGTAACGACCCCCAGTGCATCTTTTCCATCCACATAGGCGAACATTTTCCATTCGTTATCGGCGCCGGTCGCATCTTTGACGAAATACTGGGTCAGAGTATGGGGCTCACCCAGTGAGTCGAAAATGGTCACCGAGGTGGATGAGGTGTAGGTACTGGCAACCGTCGGATCAAAATCGGCAGGATCCAGCCCGGTCGCATTGGCCGGCAGGTTCATGCTGCCGTCAACGGTTTCGGTTTGGGTCGGAGTACCGGCCTTGGCGGGTATCTGCAACGGTTTGGTGGCATTCAGGGACAGTGAGGTCGGGGCACCGTTTTCATTGACCGCGAAGGTCTGCAGGTAACTCCCCTGGGAGTTCACCACAAAGCCATTGGAGTCCAGGCTGAAGGCGCCGGCCCGGGTAAAGGTTCGGTCTGTCGAGCCGTTCTCACTGGACATCACGAAAAAGCCATTGCCGTTGATCGCCATGTCCAGCGCATTATCGGTGGACAGCAGCGACCCCTGATGGAACTGCTGAGCCACCGCCGCCGTCTGCACGCCGCCCCCCACCTGTGTCCTGGCATTGGAAAACAGCGAATTGGAATAAATATCGGCAAACTCGGCCCTGGACTCCTTGAAACCGACCGTATTGACGTTGGCAATGTTGTTGGCGGTGACGTCCAGATCTTTCTGGGACGCGTTGACACCACTGAGTGCGATATTGAAAGACATCTTTGCTCCTTAATTCGTGTTACGACCACCAATCTCGAGTACCTGACTCAGCGCCACGCCCCCCAGACCAGACAGGTTGACCAGGGTCGGTGTGTCGACGCTGCTCAGGGTGACGCTGTCTACCCGGGCAAACATCAGGGCATTGATATCTTCCCGCTGGTTGTCTACCAGCGCACTGACCTTGAATTGATAGGTGCCTGTTGCCGCCGGCTCGCCATTGTCCTTGAGACCATCCCAGCTGAAGGGCACGTTGCCGCGCTTGGAGCCTTCCAAGGTGATTTCACGGATCAGCTGACCCGTGCCGTCCTCCACCCGCACCTTGACGTTGTCCGCTCCCTCCCCGGCCACGATCACCCCATCAACCGCGTCGGACTGGTCCCAGTATGCCTCATTGCTGGGCAGCAGTACCTTCTGCCCGACCAGCGTCGAGGCCTGCAACGCCTGATTGGAGGTCATGACTTCATTCAGGCTTGCCAGCTGAGCCGACATGCTGTTGATCCCTTCGGAGGTGGAAAAAGACGTCATCTGCGACACCATTTCCGAGTTATCGGCCGGCTCGAACGGATCCTGGTATGCCAGTTGCTGGGTCAGCAGGGAAAAGAAGTCTTCCTGGGTCAGGGCGGTAGAATTACTTTCCGCCGTCTGGCTGGTACTGGTCTGACTGGCGCCGATGAGACCGTTAAAATAATCGCTATTAACCTGCATGGCTTATTACCCCTTGCCCAGCCGCAGAGTCTGCTGCAGCATCTGCTTGGCGGCGTCGGCCACCTGTACGTTGGTCTGGTAGTTGCGCGAGGCGCTGAGCATGTCGGTCATCTCTTCCACCACGTTGACATTGGGCTTGTAGATAAAGCCGTCCTGATCCGCCATGGGGTGATCGGGCCGAAATTCCTTTTGCAGCGGCGTGTCGGTTTCGACGATGCCCGTCACCTTGACGCCGACGCTTTGCTGACGGTCGGACAACGCCTGATCCAGATCGGCGGCAAACACCGCCTTGCGGGCGCGATAGGTTTCGTTGAGGCTGGAGCTGACGCTGTCGACGTTGGCCAGGTTGCTGGCGGTGGTATTGAGCCGCACCGACTGGGCGCTCATGGCACTGCCGGAAATATCAAATACCTTGAACAGGCTCACATTGATTCTCCTTTGATTGCCTTCAGCAGGCCGTTGATCTTGCCGTTGAGAAATTCCAGCGAGGCCTGATACTGCAGGGCGTTTTCCATGTAACTGTTGCGCTCGGTCTGCACGTCCACGGTGTTACCGTCACCGGTATCCGGTTGGCTGGGGACGCGAAACTGCACCACCCCCGGCGACGGCAGCTCTACGGCAAAGTGTTGCTGGTTGGTACGGCTCAGGGAAGCATGCTGGTTATTCTGTGCCTGGCTCAACGCCGACTGAAAGTCCATGTCGCGGGCTTTATAACCGGGGGTGTCGGCATTGGCCAGATTACCGGCCAGCAGCTCGGCCCGCTCGGAGCGGGCCACCAGGGCGTGTTGATGAATACCGAAGGCTTTGTCGAATGAAATCGTCACCGCGCTCCTCCTGCTTTATGTTGACGCCATCTCATGGCAGACATTGCGGCCACTATTTTATGCGAAAATAAAAGCAAGTATTGTGCCAGACGTTATTTCAAGCGGTAGATAATGCCCGGGTTGCAGCGGATCATCTCGAACTTGTCGGACAAACCGGTGAGGGACTCAGAGGCCCCCAGCAACAGGTAACCGCCTGGATTCAGGGCCGCGGCAAACTGCTTCAGGATCCTGGATTTATTCTCGGGCGAGAAGTAAATCAACACATTGCGGCAGAAGATCAGATCGAACTTGCCCAGCAGGCTGTAGCTGTCCAGCAGGTTGAAGGCACGAAAACTGACCATGTTCCTGATCCGGGGCTGCAATTGCATCTTGCCGTCTGCCAGCGGGGTAAAAAACTGCTTCCGCCGTTCGGGAGACAGGCCCCGCGCCAGCGACAGGCTGTCGTAAATGCCGCTTTTACACTGTTCCAGCATGCCGGTGGAAATGTCGGTGGCAACAATTTGCAGCCCCGGCAAACTCCCCGGCCGCCGGGCCTGATATTCCTGGGCCGTGATGGCGATGGAGTAGGGCTCCTGGCCGGAAGAACTGGCGGCGGACCAGATTTTCAGGCTCTTGCCCGGCTTCGCCAGCTCCGGAAATAGTTTGTCTGCCAGCAGGGTAAAAGGATAACCATCGCGAAACCACAGGGTTTCGTTGGTGGTCATGGCGTCGATCACCGCGGTTTTAAGCTCGCGCTCCCGCACCGACATGGCCCTGTCGATCAGCTCACCGAGCGACGCTATCTGAAAGCGGGCCAGCAGCGGAGACAACCGACTTTTAACCAGATACTGCTTGCCGTCACTCAGTACTATGCCGGTACTGGTTTCAAGAAACTGGCAAAATATCCGGTACTGCTCATCGGTAAAATTCTTCATGCGTATTCTTTACACCCTTTAAAGTGCACTTTTCACCGCCGATGCCAACTCGTCCGGGTTGAATTTGGCGATGAAGTTATTTGCCCCGACCTTTTCCACCAGCGCCTTGTTGAACACGCCGCTCAATGAGGTGTGCAGGATCACATGCAGATCTTTAAGGCCGGAGTCGTTGCGAATTTCCGCCGTCAATGTATAGCCGTCCATCTCCGGCATTTCCACATCGGAAATCACCATCGACAGCTGCTGTTCGATGGGGCCGGCGGCGGCCATCTCCCGGAGTTTGTTCAGCGCCAGCTTGCCGTTTTCTGCCACGATGCATTCCAGGCCCAGGGTTTCCATCGCCTTCTGGATCTGACGGCGAGCCACGGAGGAGTCATCGGCAATCAGTATCGGTTTCTGGGTCTGCGACTTCAAATGAGCAACCTGCTCGACGATGTCTGCGTTCACCCTGGTACTGACCGGTGAAATTTCATCGAGAATCTTTTCCACATCCAAGATCTCCACCAATTCGCCGTCAATCTCGGTTACCGCCGTCATGTAGTTGAAACGACCCGCGCCGCGGGGTGGTGGCAGTATCGATTCCCAGTTGACGTTGATGATGCGCTCTACCGAATTCACCAGAAAGCCCTGCACCGAACGATTGTATTCGGAAATAATGGCGAAGCTGTTCTCGGTCTGCGCGATGGGGCGACCGCCCATGGCCTTGCTGAGGTCGATAATGGAGATGGTTTGTCCACGGATATTCGCTACCCCGGTAATCATCGCGTTACGTTGCGGCAACGCCGTCAGTCTGGGACACTGCAACACTTCCTTGACCTTGAACACGTTAATGCCAAATCTTTGACGCCCGTTCAGCTTGAACAACAGCAGCTCCAGCCGGTTCTGACCGACGAGTTGCGTCCTTTGGTTTACCGAGTCGAGTATCCCCGCCATTACCGTTTCTCCATTAATATCATGGCATGCTTTATGCTTTCATTTATTCGGCGCTAGCTTAGCACCCGCCAGAGGAAGGCGCCAACTGCGGCCAGCTTACGTGCTTTATCGGCCATGAGGTAGTAATGCTTAAGATAATTTCCCCACACATTTCATCCGGGTTAGGCCGACATTCGCTGGCCAGCGCCGGCTATTTGCTCTGGCTGCTGGTCGCGACGCTGCTGCCGACTCTGGCGCTGGGCGCGGTGCATGACGACATCCGCCGCTATGCCGAGGACCATGTGCGGGATCTGGTTGCCCTGCAGCCAGGTGACCGCCTGGAGGTGAATGCCGTCAGCATCGATACCCGACTGCAGCTGACCGAATGCCTGGGCAAACTGACCGCCGATATTCGTGGTGACGGCGAGGTGCGGCGTAATACCCATGTTTACCTGCAGTGCCACGAACAGCCCGGCTGGGAGCTGTTTGTGCCGGTGCGGATAAAAGTGCTGAAACCGGTGGTGACCGCCGCCGATCCCGTCGCGCGCAATACCCTGTTGCAGGCCCGGCACCTGACGGTAGATTATCAGGACGAGGTGTTGCTGCGCGGTGATGTGTTCAGCGACCCGGGTGAGCTGATCGGTACCCGCAACAAGCGGGATCTGCGCCCGGGCCAGCCCATTCGCAGCAGCCAGTTGTGCGTGGTGTGCAAGGGAGACAAGGTGGCCATTGTGGCGCAATCGGGCGGCCTGATGCTCAAGACCGAAGGGCTGGCTCAGGAAGACGGCGCCTTCAACGACAGCATTCGGGTGCGTAATATCAACTCCGGGCGTGAAATTACCGCACGGGTGACGGCCGCCGGTCAGGTGCAGGTCAGGCTGTAAATTCTGCTAAAGTTATGGCCAGCAAGGCCGATACTCCCTTTACGCAGCAGCAACATCAGGATTTGAGCATCATGGCGATCGATAAACTCCCCCCCGGTCTCGGCAACAGCTCGCCGTTGACCGGCAGCAACAAATACAAGTCACCGGCCAGTACCGATGCCACTGCCGGCAGCCATTCGACGCCGGTCGGTCAGGATGCGGTGATCCTGACCCCTCAGCCAGGCGCCTCAGCCAGGTGCAGCAGTCGCTCGCCACCGCCCCTGCGCCGGACAACAGTGCACGGCTGGACGCGCTCAAGCAAGCCATCAACGACGGCAGCTATCGGGTGGACAGCGAGCGACTGGCGGCCAGTATCTCCCGCTTTGAACAGGATTTAGAGAGTATCTGACATGTCCCTTGATGTGCTGCTGAACCATCAAAAATCACAACTCGAGCTGCTGCTGGATATTACCGGCCAGGAGCTCGACCTGATTGTCAGACGCCAGGCGCTGGAACTGCCCCCGCTGACCGAGCGCAAACAGACGCTGTTGCGCGAGATCCAGGCTACCGATGCCGAGCTGGCCGGCCATCCCGAACGGGAACGGCTGAAGGGCGATTACCGCGAACAGGTTGCGGCGCTACGCCACCTGTTGCAGCAATGCCAGGAGCAGAATCAGGTGACCGAACAACTGCTGGAACAATCTCTCAACGGCATTCGCCAGCTGAGCAATATTCTGAGCCGGCTGCACGAGCGCCAGAGCATGACCTACGACCAGAAGGGCCACACCAGAGGCATCAACAAAGGCGTGGGCTTCAAGGTCTGAGCCCGCCCCGCAGCTTGTTGTAGGTATCCAGGTTCAGCTCCAGTTCGGTGACGTACATGTCGCCATCCGGGTAACTGTTGACGACCCGGGCCCCCCTTACCACCCCCCGACTGCTGTTACTGACGGTGCCATCCTGCAGCACATGGCTGTTCATGGTGCTGGAGCTCGAGGTCATCACCCCTCCCAGCTGCTCGGTCAGTTCACGATAGGCATCCATCTTCGAGGCCCGCATGGCATGCAGCAGTTTCTGCTGATAATCGGCGGGGCGCTGCAGGCTGATGGGGGCGTAACCCACCGCATAAAGGTGATTTTTGGCCGAACCGGACTGGCCGGCGCTGCAGCCAGCCAACGCCAGCAACAGCCAGGCCCAGAGATTATTTCGCATAGCGGCTCCTTTGTTCCGGGGTCATGATGACCTGAGGGCCCTGCGCCTTGAGCATCCCCGCCACCAGATATTCGGGAATGAACTGCTGGGCGCTGGCCACCAGACTGTTGTCCCCCATCGATACCAGCCGCGCATTGACCAGGCGCCCGCCCGTGGTTTCACTGACGGTGCCATGCAACAGATAACGGGCGCCGAGGCGTGAGCTCAACTGGCGGTAGTCCCGGCTGGTGCTGATATCCCCCTGGGGGGTAATGCGAATAAAAGGCAGTGTCTTGAAATCGACCACCCGCAGGCCGTACTGATTGAGCTGAAACATCATGCTTTCCGACAGCAGGCGGCCGAAGTCATCCTGGGTATGATAGTCCTGCTGATCGACAAAGCCGCTGACGGCAATGCCGGACTGACTGTCCAGCTGATGGGCGCTGGACACCAGCCGGTAAGCCAGCGCCGACATATGCTGCTGCAACTGGGTCTGCCCTCCCACCATCGAAGGCCCGGCGGCAGGCAGATAGGCGCTGCGGGTGCCGGCGCTCATGCGCATGGGCACGCCGTCCTGGCTGTGCCGGGGTGATGCCTGCGGCTGTGGCGAGGCTCCCGGCGGCTCGCGATTGATATAGTGGGACGCGTGATCATGGGGCAGGTAATGATGCCGATCATCAAACTGCGACTCCCTCGTTCCCGAACAAGCCGTCAGGCCCAGCACGGCAACAAGGAAAAAGGCTCTATTCATGCACCGACTCCCACCAAATCAAATGAAATACAAACAGTTATCGGCCACGGGCCGAAAAACTTTACCCTGTCGACGGCAAAACGACGATGAACCGTGCCGGGAAAGACGGCACGGCATTTTCGGCGTTGTCCGCCTGGTCACGACGTTATTACCATACCAGGCAAGGTTTTTGCATAAATCCTGCCAATAATTGGCCGCGGCTATCATTTTATCTGGCCGCCGTGTTCACACAGGATGCCCCGTGTCGATAAAAGCCCTTCTACCTTCATTATTTCTGCTGCTGCCACTGGCGGCCCAGGCCGACTGGTATCAGGCCGAAGGCTCGGCCCCCCTCGGCCTGGGCGCGGAAACCGCCCGCCAGCAGGCGCTGGAGCAGGCACTGACCGATGCCCTGTTGCAGGCCGGCGCCTCCCTGACCACGGTGCAATCGGTGACCGATGGCACCCTGTCCGGCCAGCGGCTGGATATTGCCGCCCAGGGTGAACTGATGGACTACGTTATTCTCGACGAACGCCGTTCGCAGGGCCGCCTGTGGCTGACCCTGAGAGCAGATATCTGGCCCAATGAGCGGGTGCAGCCCCAGTGTACCGGCCGCTATCGTCCCGGCCTGACCCTGAGCGCCTTTCCGCTGTTGCGGCCCGAACAGGGCAGCATCGGCCAGATTTTTGAACTGGGCACGGCGGTCACCGCCCGATTGGCTCAGCACCTGGCGACCAGCGTCAATTTGATGACACAGCTGCCTCATCAGCTGACCACGGATTCTCGTTTGCCTCGCAGCCCCGGCCTGCGCCAGGGCAGCGATGTGCTGGCTCAGCAGCAGCAATCCCGACTGCTGTTAAGCGGGGTGATCGACGATATCAGCATGGCCGAGGGCAACTGGATGGAATGGCGCTTCTCCGAACTGCCCCGCCAGTTTGGCCTGTCGGTGACCCTGGAAGACAGCCTGACCGGTGAACGCCTGCTGCAACAGCACTATCAGGCCACCTCGCCCTGGTCGTTCGACAAGCACGCCAAGGTGCGGGTGCATGAACAGGGCTTCTGGCAATCGGCTTACGGCCAGTCGGCCGATCAACTGCTGAAACGCGTCGCCCGTGATGTGATCAACGCCCAGTCGTGCATGAAGGCCATCGGCCATATCCTGCAGCAATCCGAAGAAGGCATCCTGATGGATCTGGGCCGCCAGGCCGGCATTCAGCCCGGCGATCGTTTTACCCTTATTCACCGCCGCCAGCTGCAGCCCGGCTACTACAGCGAGACCTCTTCCCAGGCCCAGTTTGTGGTCCAGCAGAGCCACACCGATTACAGCCTGCTGACCCCCGCCGATGCGGTTGCCCGCCAGATCAGGATCAGCCCGGGCGACATGCTGACCAGCGTCAAATAATGTGACTGCCGGTTTTATACGCACTTGTTTCGGAGCGGGTTCTCATTCGGGCGCGAGTTATATATACTCACGCCCGTGCTCCCATAGCTCAACAGGATAGAGCAGCCGCCTCCTAAGCGGCCGATCCAGGTTCGAGTCCTGGTGGGGGCGCCATTCCAAGTATTTCCCCTTCTTGCAGCATTCGGCGACAACAGGCAGAGTAACCATTTCGTTACTCGGGTGTCATTCATGTCCAAAAACGTTCTGATCACCGGCTGTTCTTCCGGCATTGGCCATACCGCGGCCCACTTTCTCCAGCAGCAAGGCTTCCGGGTTATCGCGTCGGCCCGACAAGTCGACGATGTGGCCGCACTGACACAACAGGGACTGGACGCGGTGCAGCTGGATCTCGCCGATGAAGCCAGTATCGAGGCGGCGGTGGAGCAGACGCTGGCGCTGACCGGCGGCACTCTCTATGGCCTGTTCAACAACGGCGCCTACGGCCAGCCCGGAGCGCTGGAAGATCTGCCGACCACTGCCCTGCGCGAGCAGTTCAACACCAACCTGTTCGGCACCCATCACCTTACCCGGTTGATTCTGCCCGTCATGCTGAAGGCCGGCGAAGGTCGCATCATTCAGAACAGCTCGGTACTGGGGCTGGTGGCCATGCCATTCCGGGGCGCCTATAACGCCTCCAAGTTTGCGCTGGAAGGCTATACCGACACCCTGCGCCTGGAGCTTGCCGGCAGCGGGGTGCATGTCAGCCTGCTGGAGCCCGGCCCCATCGAGACCCGTTTCCGGGCCAACGCCGAAACGGCTTTTTTACGCCATATCGATGCCGAACACAGCCGTCACCGGCAAGGCTACCGGCAAACCCTTGCCAGGCTGCAACGGCCGGGGCCCAGCTCCCGCTACAGCCTGGAGCCACAGGCCTGCATGGCGCCGCTGCTGCATGCCCTTGACAGCCGACGGCCCAGAATCCGCTATCCGGTGACCCGGCCTACCGTGATGATGGGCTGGCTGCGCCGCCTGCTCAGTGCCCGGGCCCTGGACCGGCTGTTACTCAAGGCCGGAGGCTGAGCCTTCAGCCGAAGTGGCTGCCGTTTTCATAGTACTGACGACCATTCAGCCAGGTGAACATCACACAGATATCCTGCGCGGCGCCCACCTGCGCCCGCAGTGCCATCGTTATCTGCTCTGCCACCTTGTCCTGTATCTCCAACGGACGCTCAAGCCAGAGTACCTCTACAATAGGGTAACCGCCGACGACCTGCCCCTGATGCACAAACTCGGAGGGAATGAATTCCAGGGTAAATTGATCCGCCGGACTGGCGACCAGTGGGGACAGGGTGGCGACCAGCGGTTTACTGATCTGTTTGACCGTTTCCCGGGGCAGGCCGCGAAAGCGTAAATGGGGCATGATGAGTTCCTTTCTTCAGGATAAATGGCAATTCCGGCATCATAGTCAAAGCCGGGCAACAAAACAGTGGGGGCTTATGAAAATATTACCTTTTTTAGTCTTGTGGCTCTGGTGCAGTCACAGCCTGGCGGCACCCGCGCTATGGTCGGCAACCAAGGCGGGGCAACAGCTGTGGCTGTTTGGCTCCATTCATCTTGCCGACCAGCGCCTGAGCTCTCTGCCACCGGCGCTGCTGCATTCCCTGCAACAAAGCGAACAACTGTTTCTGGAAGTCGATCCGGGCACCATTTCGCCGGCCACCCTGGCCCCTTTTCTGAGTATGCCACCCGGTGACAGCTGGCATTCCCGGCTGGGTGCCCCTCTGGCCGATGAACTCGAGCAGGCCATCGACGACATGGCCCTATCGCCACTGAAACCGCTGCCGCCCTGGTTTGCCGTCCTGCAGCTGACCCAGGCCCGGGCCCAACGCCTCGGCTTTGCCAGTGCCCGGGGCGTCGATATGCAGATGATGGAGCTGGCCAGGCAACAGCATATTCCGGTACTGGGGCTGGAGTCGCCCGGCCTGGTGTTCGGCCTGCTGGCCTCCCTGCCCGAACGGCAACTGGAAGCAGACTTTGTGCGCCATACTCTGGATGAGCTCGACGACCTGCAACAGCATCTCGATCAATTGCTGGCCACCTGGCAGGCCGGTGACGAGCAGGCCTTGCTGAGCCTGTTGCGCACCGAGCAATCCCCACCCCTGAACCGCTTTATCGAACAGGACCTGCTGCTGTCCCGCAACCGGTTGTGGCTGGAGCATTTGAAAAACCAGGCTCCGCAAAAAGCCTTGCTGGTGGTGGGCGCCCTGCACCTGTACGGCGAGCATGGCCTGATCCGGTTGCTGGAGCGAGACGGTTATACCCTCAATAAAATTGAGGATACGCCGCTTTATTGATCGGGATCAGCATGGCCACGGGCCGTCTCGCTAAGATGCCTCCATAACGCATACGAAAGGAGACAACCTATGACATTCTGGCTTGATTTGATGTTCGGGAGCGCTGTCGGCTTGATGTCCATGCTGGTGATTATTGCCACGACCCTGCTGCTCAGTTTTTATGCCGGCTACTTTATTTACAAAGTCAGCAAAGCCGGTCCCGACGAGTAACCGAACGACACCGGCTCCTTCTTCGGCGTCCCTCCTCAATAACGACAGGCCCTCACCTCCTCCCTCGGGTCTGTCGTTTCCTCTTGCTGTTCAACTTGCTTATACTGCGGCTATTCAGACCCCTGCGCTGTCGGATCTGCAGTTTGCCATGGCCGTGCTTTTCGGTTGACCCATACCGGCCGCTGGCCGCCCCGTCGCGCCATTCATTCAAGGAAGCGTCCATGTCTTATACCGCCCTGAGTCAGCACTTCGAACAACTGCATCATCTGCAACACCTTGGCGCCATCTGTGGCTGGGATCAGGCCACCATGATGCCGGCCGGCGGCAACGAAGCCCGAGCCGAAGCCCTGAGCACCCTGGCGGTGCTGTGCCACCAGCAACTGCAGGACCCGCGGTTGTCCGACTGGTTTGACGCCGCCGGGCAGGAATCGCTGGATCGGGAACACAGCGTCAGCCTGGCCGAAATGCGCCGCCAGTGGCGTGATGCCACCCTGCTGCCGGCCGATCTGGTACGCGCCATGTCGCTGGCCGGTTCGCGCTGCGAACACGCCTGGCGCAGCCTGCGTCCGGCCAACGACTGGGCGGGTTATCTGCCGCTGTTTGAAGAGGTACTCAACCTGTCTCGTCAGGCCGCCTCGGCCCGTGCCGAGGCGCTGGGCCTGTCCCGTTACGACAGCCTGCTGGAACAATATGAGCCGGGCATGCGCAGCGCCCGGCTCGATACCCTGTTTGACGATCTGAAAAGCTGGCTACCGGGGCTGATCACCCGGGTACAGGACAAACAGCGTGACGAGCCGTTGCTGCTCCCTCAGGGGCCCTTCGCCACCGAGCAGCAACGGGCACTGGGACTGGAGGTGATGGCGCTGCTCGGATTTGACTTCGAACATGGCCGGCTCGATGTCAGTGCCCACCCCTTCTGCGGCGGCGTCAGCGAAGACGTGCGGCTCACTACCCGCTATAACGAGCAGGATGTGGCCCAGGCGCTGATGGGCATCATTCACGAAACCGGCCATGCCCGCTATGAGCAGGGCCTGCCCGGCCGCTGGCGCCGGCTGCCGGCCGGCCAGGCCAGATCCATGGGCGTACATGAATCCCAGAGCCTGTTTTTCGAGATGCAGCTGGCCCGCCATCCCGCCTTCATCGCCCGGCTCGCACCCTTGCTGGAGCGCCACTTCGGAGCCCAGCCGGCCTTTTCACCGGATAACCTGGCCAGATTTTATACCCGGGTCACTCCCGGTCTGATCCGGGTAGACGCGGACGAAGTAACCTATCCGGCCCATATCATGTTGCGCTATGAAATCGAACGGGACCTGATTGAGGGCAAGATGGAAGCCCGGGATCTGCCCGAGCGCTGGGATCAGCTGATGCAGCGTTATCTGGGGCTGAGCACCAAAGGTAATTACAAGGACGGCTGCCTGCAGGACATCCATTGGACCGATGGCAGCTTCGGCTATTTCCCCAGCTATACCCTGGGCGCCATCTATGCCGCCCAGCAGGCGGCGGCCATGCAGCAACAGCAGGGACCACTGGAGCAGTTGATTGGCACTCAACTGCCGACCGTGTTCGAATGGCTGCAGCAGCATATCTGGCAGCATGGCAGCCTGCTGGAAACCGACCACCTCATCCGCCAGGCCTGTGGCCAGCCCCTGGATGCCGCCGTGTTCAGGCAGCACCTGCAACAACGGTATCTGGCTGATGCCGTCTATGCTTAACATCAGATCCCAGGGACGGGATCACCATGTCAGGGAGGGCCTGGTGATGCACAGGAAAAAAGACCACCACAAGCTGGTGGTGTTTTACGATGGCAGCTGCGAGGGCTGCATCAAGGACAGGGCCCGCTATGAACGCTGGGCCGGAGACGACGGTGACGATATTTACTGGTTTGACATCACCGGCCGGGAAGATGTGCTGCTGAGTCTGGGTATCAATCCCTACAAGGCATTGCGCGAGCTGCACATACAAACCGCAGACGGAGAGGTGTTATCCGAGCTGGACGCCTATATTCTGCTGATGCAACGCATCCCCCGACTCAAGCCGCTGGCCTGGCTGATTGGACTGCCGCTGATCAGACCCAGCCTGTCCTGGCTTTATCGCACCTGGGTGCAACAGCGGCTGCAGCGGCAAGGACGGGGGTAAATCCGCGCTCGCCGACGGTAGCGACTCCTCGCCTCGAGCCAAGCTGCCTGGGCATGACACCTCAAAATGGCCAAGGCATAATCGGCCTTGTTTCCCTTAATCGAAAGCAGGGCCTGTTATGCGTTATGCCAATATTACCGGCTGGGGAAAGTGCCTGCCCCCCGCCGCCCTGAGTAACGACGATCTCGGCACCTTTCTCGATACTTCCGATGACTGGATTTACAGCCGCACCGGCATTCGCTCGCGCCGCATTTCCCATGTAAGTACTTCGGCCCTGGCCACGGTGGCGGCTCGCCATGCCCTGGCTGCCGCCGGCATGACAGCCGACCGGCTGGACTGCATCATCATGGCCACCGCCAGCCCGGACAGCCTGGTCCCCAGTGCCGCCTCGGCGGTGCAGCAGTCACTGGCGGCAGGACGAGCCGCGGTATTCGATATCAACGCCGCCTGCACCGGCTTCATTTACGGCCTGAGCGTGGCCAGCGCCCTGATCAAGGCCGGCAGCATGCAGCGGGTGCTGGTGGTTGGCGCCGAGCGACTGACCCACTACCTGGACTGGACCCAGCGGGATACCGCCGTGCTATTCGGTGACGGCGCCGGTGCGTGGTGCTGGAAGCCAGCGACCAGCCACTGGGACTGATTGCCGACAAGCTCGGTTGCGATGCCGAGGCCAGGCACATTCTCGCGGTCCCCGACTCGGGGACCGACCGTGGCCGTTTCGAGCATATCGACGGCCTGTTCGAGATGAATTTCGAAGGCAAGGAGATCTTCAAGCGTGCGGTCAGGGGCATGGGCGATGCCGCCGTCGATGTGCTAAAGCAGGCTGGCGTCGGCGGGCAGGATATCGACTTGCTGTTGCCCCATCAGGCCAATATTCGCATCATCGAAACCCTGGCCAAACAGATGGCGCTGCCACCGGAAAAGGTGATGGTCAATATAGAGCAATACGGCAACACCTCTGCTGCCACCGTGCCCATCGCCCTGTGCGATGCGCTGGAACAGGGCCGGATCAAACCGGGCGCCCTGCTGCTGACCGCGGCCTTCGGCGCCGGGCTGACCTGGGGAGCCGGCGTGATCCGCTGGGGCGATCGCGTGACCCCGCTGAACAAATCCGACGCCATGCTGGCACCCTGCGAGCACAGTGCCCTGGAGTTACTGGCACCGGCCATTGCCGGCTGCCGGCAGGCACATGAAAGCCGGGTCAGGCCATCGCCTTGACCGCATTCAACACCTCCAGCATGCGCGCGGGCTGTACCGGCAGCCCGGTATTCAGCTCGCCGGACAACCGCGCCAGGGTGCGTGGATTCAGGTTGCCACTGACTTCGGGCGGCAGCAGTTCGTTGCTTGCCCGCAACGGCTCGGCCCGCATCGACAGCAACAAGCGCAGACTGTCCTGCTGCAAGCCACCGGCCAGCGCCGACAACTGCGGCGCCCTGATACCGTCCTGTTCATTCGCATAGAGCGGGTTTTGCTCCGGCAGCCCGAAATATGCTCGCCAGTCCGGCTGTCCCTGCTCACTTTTCGGCTCCTCGATACGCGGCAGATCCCGGGCATCTTCGGAAATCAGCGCCAGCAGCAAACCAAAATCGCTACGACGGCCATCAATGACCGCCTGATTGAGGTGGTCTCCGAGTTGGCTGTCGTTGACGAGCAGGTTGGCATTAAGTTCTGGCAGCATAAAAAGTGCAAATATTAGGCATTTGAATGGTTATCGGCAGCAAGTCCGGTTTTTTTAGCAAAAAATTACCCCTCAGGGGTTCACAAGCCTCATCTTTTTGGTAGTATGCGCCCCACAAAGTGTGGAGGGGTTCCCGAGTGGCCAAAGGGATCAGACTGTAAATCTGACGGCTCAGCCTTCGCTGGTTCGAATCCAGCTCCCTCCACCATCCTTTGAAATCCGGTGCTCAGCACCGGATTTTTTTATGCCTGAAAACCACCTGCGCCCCGCCCCTCGGCGTTTCCATGCCAGAGGTGACAATCTGGTACGGGGCACCATAAAGCCGCCTTTGCTCACACCCTGTTCACTCCTTCCTTTCTGCCCGGGATCCAGGCACTTATACTGAGCCAAAAGGGAGGGGGAATTATGGAGCAAGATGAAAGCAACGCCTGTGCGCTGGTGCTGACCGGTGGCGGTGCCCGGGCGGCGTATCAGGTAGGAGTCATCAAGGCCATTGCCGAGTGCTACCCCCGTGGCCAGCCCATTCCTTTTCCCATTCTCTGCGGTACCTCGGCCGGGGCCATCAATGCCACCGCCCTGGCCTGCTATGCCTCCTGTTTTCACCTGGGGGTGCGCAAGCTGGAATACGTTTGGCGCCATTTGCATACGGGTCAGATTTTGCGGCTGCAAGCCCGAAAAATCATCACCCACTCGCTCAAGAGTCTGCTGCTCGGCGTCATCGGCCGCCCCACCCAGATGGCCCTGCCGCTGTTCGACAACGGACCACTCGAGCGGCTACTGGAACAGCTGATCGACTTTCAACGCATCGACAACAACCTGCTCTACGGGGCGCTGGAAGTGCTGGCGGTAACCGCGTCCAACTATAACACCGGCGACTCCACCACCTTCTTTCAGGGCCGACCTTACCATCAACCCTGGGCCCGGGCCGGACGCTCCGGTCGCTCGGCCATTATTGCGCCGCCGCACCTGCTGGCCAGCAGTGCCCTGCCCTTTATTTTTCAGCCCTGCCAGTTGCAGAATCATCACTATGGTGACGGCTCCATTCACCAGCTGAACCCCCTGAGCCCGGCCATCCATCTGGGTGCCAACCGTATCCTGATCATCAGCCTGGCATCAGACGAAGCCGAATCGGGTATCCTGCCAAGCGATCCCAGCAGTTCCGACATTGCCGGCCATTTGCTCGATACCATCTTCACCGACGCCCTCACCTCGGACATAGAGCGACTGCAGCGCATCAACAGCACCATTCGGATGGTGCCGGAGCGCAAGCGGGCGCAGCTGTCGTTGCGCCATATCGACAACCTGGTACTGAAACCCAGCAAAAATCTGGATGTGCTGACCCAGAAGCATTTTCACAAACTACCGTTCAATATTCGCGCCCTGCTGCGGCTGTTTGGCGTCGATGCGGGGGACGCCACCGGCCTGACCAGCTTCCTGTTATTCGAGCAGGATTATTGCCGCGAGCTGATTGAGCTGGGTTATCAGGACACCCAGTCCCGTCTGGAAGAAGTCTGCCACTTTCTGGCCGTAGAACCGAGGTTGAAGAAGACCGGATAATCACCGGCAAGGGGCACAGGACCACTGTCAGTCGGCCAAGGGTTGTACTCCCCGGCATTTCTACTCAGGCAGCCACTCCAACTGCCAGCCGGGCTGGTCCGGTTCCGGAGTATGGTCGCGAGTGACGAACAACCCGGGGACGGCAACCAGTTTGGTCCCCTGCATCAATAACGGAATATGGGGCCGCTGCCAGGGAGGGATACCGTATTCCTGCCACAGCTTTTTAAGTGGGCGAGAACCCGCCCGGCCGGCAGGTTGTGCACGCAAGCCGGCGACCCCGAAGGCGAGCTGTAATTCGCCAGGATCCAGTTCGGTAATGAGATCGGCGCCCCGAGTCACCGGGCTGAGTCGCAGCTGGCCCACACCGCAATGCAGCCATTTTCCGGCTTTCAGGCTGTCCAAGGGCCGGGGCCTGGCGCCCTCCCTCGGCAGATAGAGGAATCCCTGGTACCGGCGAATACTGCGCTGGCCCAGACGAACTTCCGGCTCCGCATCCATTCGGGCCAGCGCCAGCTCCTGCCAGATAGCCTGCAGCTGGCTGCGGCTGCAATGAATTTGATGCTGCTGCAGCCAGTGACGCAGCACATTATGCCGCCGGGCCCGGCTCAGCGCCTGCAAACCGGTGACCGACAAACCTCCGGCCGGGTTCAACAGGTCGGGGAGATCCTGCTCGGCCAGCTCCAGCGCCAGTTCCATCTGCTCGGCGCACAGTTCGGCGCTGCGAGCGGCGGTCCGGTTGAACGAAGGCCACTGCGCCAGCAACGGCGGCAGGATGCGGTTGCGCAGAAAGTTGCGGTCAAAGTCATCGGCGGCGTTACTGGGATCCTCCACCCAGCTCAGCCCCTGCTCCCGGCCGAACGTTTCCAGCACTTTACGAGAGCAGGTCAGCAAGGGCCGCCACTGCTGACCCGGCCCAAACTTCTTGTGCATGGGCATGGCCGCCAGCCCCGCCACCCCCGCACCGCGCTTCAGCGCCAGCAGCAGGGTCTCGGCCTGATCATCGAGGTGATGGCCGGTCAGCAGTATCTCGCCCTGCGCCATCGCCTCGGCCAGCGCCCGGTAACGCGCCTCCCGCGCCGCCGCTTCCAGACTGATGCGGGACCCCAGCGCGACCTGTACGCCGATGGTCTGACAATGAATACCCAGCGTCGCCGCCACCCTGGCACAGTGGGCCGGCCAGGACTCCGCCGCCGGTTGCAGCCCGTGGGCGATATGCACCGCCCGTATCGTCAGTCCCCGCTCCCGGGCCAGGCGCGCGGCCAGTGCCAGCAGTACGGTGGAGTCCAGACCGCCGCTGAAGGCCACCAGCAACGATTGCCCCGGCCTCACCCCGGCGGTATGTCGGCAAAAATCGGCGTATAAGTCCATGAATTGGCTCTGCTCGTTGGGGAGGAGTGAAATGACGGATTTCCCCTCACGCCTTCCCCTCACCGCTAAGACTTACCGGCAGTTGGAGTTTGCCGCCGCTTCTCTGGCCAGCTCAATGCGCTTGGAGGTGGCCGGATGACTGGAGAAGAGGCCACCGCCGCTGCCGGCGTGCTGCATCAGTTTTTGCTGAGCACGCATGGCGGCGTAAGGATCCATGTTCAGCTGACACAGCACCTCTACCCCGTAGGCGTCGGACTGCAGCTCGTCTTTCTGGGAAAACTGGGCGCCAAGAAACTGGGTGCCGATCTCCGCATACTCGGAGGCGGCCAGGGCCCCGACGGTACCACCGGCCGCCGTGGCGGCCTGGCGGGCAGCACTGGTCAGATAGGCCGTCTTGTAGCGGCTGAGGGAATGCTCGAATTTGATATGACCGACTTCATGACCGATCACCGCCATCAGCTCGTCGTCCTGCATCACGTCCATCAGCCCCGAATATACCCGCACGGTACCGTCCGGCATGGCAAAGGCGTTGATTTCATCGTCCAGATACACCTGAAAATTCAGTGGCGTACCATCGATGCTGGTCAGGCCGCGGGTCAGGCTGCTCAGGCGCTGGCTGTAAGGGTCACTGGCCGGCGCCAGTTTGTTTTCTGCATCCATCTGTTTGGCAGACAGGCTGGCCTCGGCCTGCAACTGGCTCTTGCTCAGGGTCAATCCCTGCAGCGCCGTCAGCCCGGCCCCCAGCAGCGCGTCGTTGTTGCTGGTCGCACAGCCACTCAGGCCCAGGCTGAACAGGGCGGCGGCAATCAGTGTGTTTTTCATGTTGGACCCGTATAAATGTTTGATATCGGTTGAGGCGATATCAAAAAGGAAAAAGAGGACGGAGTCAATGCAGGGTGCATGGCCTCAATGCCCGTTATTGCGTACCGGCAAGGCTAACGCCCGGTTACGGCCCTCGGCGTTGGCCTGACACCGGGCATTGCCGGCCCGGGAAAGCAGTTTGTCTTCATCGATGGCGCTGGCGACCTGCGCCAGACCCCGACCGATCGTCATCCCCCGCCGCAATCGGCAGGAACAAAAAAGGGTCGACGTCATTTACTCGTTGAATGACGCCGACCCCGTTCCGGATTTCAATGGTCCGGGCTGACTCAGCAGTAACCGTAACCCATCAGGCGCTGGTAGCGCTGTTCGAGCAGGGTATCGATATCAAGCTGATCCAGGTTGTCCAGGTCGGTCAGCAGGCGCGCTTTCAGGTTTTCGGCCATCTGCAGCGGATTGCTGTGGGCGCCGCCCATCGGCTCTTCCACCACGTTGTCGATCAGCTTCAGCTCGTGAATCCGCTGGGCGGTAATGCCCATGGCTTCGGCGGCCAGCGAGGCCTTGTCGGCGCTCTTCCACAGGATGGAGGCGCAGCCTTCGGGCGAAATCACCGAGTAGGTGGAATACTGCAGCATGTTGACTCTGTCGCCCACGCCGATGGCCAGGGCACCGCCGGAGCCGCCCTCACCGATCACGGTGCAGATGATGGGGGTCTTGAGGCCGGCCATCACTTTCAGGTTGCGGGCAATGGCTTCACTCTGGCCCCGCTCTTCGGCACCCACGCCCGGATAGGCACCGGGAGTGTCGATGAAGGTCAGGATCGGCATCTTGAAGCGTTCAGCCATTTCCATCAACCGCAACGCCTTGCGGTAGCCTTCGGGACGCGGCATACCGAAGTTGCGACGGATTTTTTCCTTGGTTTCGCGACCCTTCTGCTGACCAATCACCATCACCGGGCGGCCCTCGAAACGGGCGACACCACCCACGATGGCCTTGTCGTCCGCATAGGCGCGATCGCCGGCCAGTTCGTCGAACTCACCGAACATCATCTCGAGATAGTCGAGGGTATAGGGACGACGCGGATGGCGGGCCAGCTGGGAGATCTGCCAGGGCCCCAGGTTGTTGAATACCTTCTTGGTGAGCTCGTCGCGCTTGCCTTCCAGACGCTTGACCTCTTCACCCAGATCGATGTCGAGGCCATCGCCCTCACTGACATGACGGAGTTCTTCAATCTGGGCCTGCAGCTCAGCAATGGGTTGTTCAAAATCCAGAAAATGGTGGCTCATAGGTCCCCTCTATTCAAAAATTAGTTCGACTTTATCCTGACCCAGCAGCTGCTTCAGCGACGCCAGCATCTGGTCGGTGGGGGTTACCCGCCACTCGGTTCCCAGCGTAAGCTGCGCCCGTGCTCCCGGTCGATAATAGGTCACTCGAACAGGACAGACTCCCGCCCGCACGGGGGTGAGTATGTCCAGCAATTGGGTAAAAAAGCCCTGGTCTACCTGGCTCTGACTGATGTTCAGCACCAGACCACGGGCGAAACGCTCACGGGCGTCACTGATATCAAGCACTTCTCGTGCCGACATTTTAAGGCCGCCGGAAAAATCATCAAAGCTGACCTGTCCGCTGATGACCAGGATTTTATCCTTTTCCAGCAAAGACTCATAGCGTTCCAGTGCCTCCGAGAACAGGGTCACGTCCAGGCGGCCGGATCTGTCATCCAGAGTAAGGATGCCCATGCGGTTGCCCCGCTTGGTAGTCATCACCCGGGCCGCAATCACCAGGCCGGCGGCGGTGGTGATTTTATCACGGCTGGTAGCCTGCAATTCTATCAGCCGGCCACTGGTATAGTGACGCAGCTCTTTCGCATACTGGTTGATCGGGTGCCCGGTCAGATAGAGCCCCAGAGTGTCGCGCTCGCCGTCCAGCCAGACGTTGTCGGGCCAGGCCGGCACATCCACGAAGGCGTGCTCGGTCTGCGCTTCTTCCACCAGTACGCCGAACATGTCGCCCTGGCCCAGGGCCTCGGCCTTGGCGTGCTGCTCTGCCGCCTTCATCGCCTCGGGCAGGGTCGCCATCAGCGAGGCCCGGTGCGGACCCAGCCGATCCATGGCGCCGGACAGGATCAACTTTTCCATCACCCGCTTGTTCAGCTTCTTCAGATCGACCCGGTTGCAGAAGTCGAACAGATCCCGGAAGGGACCGCCCTGTGCCCTCGCCTCCAGAATCGATTCTATCGGCGCCTCGCCCACGCCCTTGATGGCACCGATGCCGTAGACGATGTGGCCTGCTTCGTTGACGGTGAAACGATAGCGGCCGGAATTCACATCCGGCGGCAGCAGGGTCAGCCCCATGCGCTGACATTCGTCGACCAGGGTCACCACCTTGTCGGTGTTGTCCATGTCGGCGGTCATCACCGCCGCCATGAACTCGGCCGGATAATGGGTTTTCAGCCACAGGGTCTGGTACGACACCAGCGCGTAGGCGGCGGAGTGGGATTTGTTGAAGCCGTAGCCGGCAAATTTTTCCACCAGATCGAAGATCTTGATCGCCAGTTCGCCATCGATGCCGTTGGCCACCGCGCCGGCCTCGAAGCCGGCCCGCTGCTTGGCCATCTCTTCCGGCTTTTTCTTGCCCATGGCCCGCCGCAACAGATCGGCGCCACCTAGGGAGTAGCCCGCCAGCACCTGGGCTATCTGCATCACCTGCTCCTGATAGAGGATGATGCCGTAGGTGGGTTCCAGAATGGGCTTGAGCGATTCGTGCTGCCAGGTTTCGTCCGGGTAGGACACCGCCTCGCGACCGTGCTTACGGTCGATGAAGTTGTCCACCATGCCCGACTGCAACGGGCCGGGCCGGAACAGGGCCACCAGGGCGATCATGTCTTCGAAGCAGTCGGGTTGCAGCCGCTTGATCAGATCTTTCATGCCCCGGGATTCGAGCTGGAATACCGCGGTACTTTCGGCTCGCTTCAGCAGCCGGAACGAGGCGGGGTCATCGATGGGGATGGCGGCAATATCGACCGGTGGCTTGCCTTCTTTCTCAAGCCTGGGGTTGATCATGCCCAGGGCCCAGTCGATGATGGTCAGGGTGCGCAGGCCGAGGAAGTCGAACTTGACCAGACCGGCGTATTCCACGTCGTTCTTGTCGAACTGGGTCACCGGGTTGCGGCCGTGCTCGTCGCAGTAGAGCGGCGAGAAATCGGTGATGCGGGTCGGCGCGATGACCACGCCCCCGGCGTGCTTGCCGGCGTTGCGGGTCACCCCCTCCAGCGCGCGCGCCATGTCGATCAGCGCCCTGACTTCCTCGTCCTGATCGTACATTTCGGGCAGCTTGGGCTCGACCTCGAAGGCCTTGCCCAGGGTCATGCCCGGATCCGGCGGTATCAGCTTGGAAATGCGATCCACAAAGCCGTAGGGATGGCCCAGTACCCGGCCCACGTCACGTACCACCGCCTTGGCGGCCATGGTGCCGAAGGTGATGATCTGGCTGACCGCATCGCGGCCGTACAGCTCGGCGACGTGATCGATCACCTCGTCGCGTCGGTCCATGCAGAAGTCGATATCGAAGTCGGGCATCGACACCCGTTCCGGGTTGAGGAAACGTTCGAACAGCAGGTCGAATTCGAGCGGATCCAGATCGGTGATCTTGAGCGCATAGGCCACCAGCGAGCCGGCACCCGAGCCGCGGCCCGGCCCGACCGGAATGCCGTTATCCTTGGACCACTGAATGAATTCCATCACGATCAGGAAGTAACCGGGAAACCCCATCTGGTTGATCACTTCCAGCTCGATTTTCAGTCGCTCGTCGTACTCTCCCCGTTTGTCGGCGCGTACGGCCGGGTCCGGAAACAGAAACGCCAGCCGGTCTTCCAGCCCTTCCTGTGAGCATTTGACCAGGAAGTCTTCGATGCTCATGTCACCGGTGGGAAAGTCGGGCAGGAAGTATTCACCCAGCCGCACCGTGACGTTGCAGCGTTTGGCGATTTCCACGCTGTTTTCCAGCGCCTCGGGAATGTCGGCGAACAGCTCGGCCATTTCGGCCGGGCTTTTCAGATATTGTTCGGGACTGTAGCGCCGGGGACGGCGCTTGTCGTCCAGGGTATAACCGTCGTGAATCGCCACCCGGATCTCGTGGGCATCGAAGTCGCTCTTGTCGAGAAACACCACCTCGTTGGTGGCCACCACCGGCAGGCTCTCGCGCTCGGCCAGGGCCACCGCCATGTGCAGGTAGCTTTCTTCATCCGGCCGTTCGGTGCGTTGCAGCTCGAGATAATAGCGGTCGGCAAAATGCTGCTGATAGAAGCTCAGACACTGGCTGACCAGCGCCTCGTTGCCCTTGAGCAGACCGATGCCCACATCCCCTTCCCGGCCGCCGGACAGCAGGATGATCCCTTCGTTGAACTCGACCAGCCAGTCCTTGTCGACCAGGGGCCGGTGCTGCACATGACCACGCTCGTAGGCCTTGGAAATGATCCGGGTAATGCTCTGATAGCCATTGTTGTCCATCGCCAGCAGGGTGAGACGAAACAACTGCTCGCCGAGCTCGTCGCTCTGCACCCAGATGTCGGTGCCGACGATGGGCTTGAGCCCCTTGCCGTGGGCATCGCCATAGAAGCGGACCAGACCGCAAAGGTTCATCTGATCGGTCAGCGCCAGCGCCGGGTAGCCCAGCTCGCTGGCACGCTTGTTGATGGGGCCGATCTTGGCCACCCCATCCACCATGGAAAAATCCGAGTGAATGCGCAGGTGGACGAAGGGGGTACTCATTTCTCCACCACCGACGCGATGGCGGAGGCCAGCAGGGCCACCACCGGCTTGAAGCTGCGCCGGTATTCCGGCAGCACCCCGTGTTGGGCCAGCGCCGCCAGATGATCCTTGGTGGGATACCCCTTGTGGCGGGCAAAACCGTACTGGGGATGTTGCGCGTCCAGCGCGATCATTTCCTGATCCCGCGCCACCTTGGCCAGAATGGAGGCGGCGCTGATCTCGGCCACCCGGCTGTCACCCTTGACCACCGCCTGGGCCGGCATCGGCAGCTCGGGGCAGCGGTTGCCGTCGATAAACACGAAGCCGGGGGGGACCGACAGCGCCGCCACCGCCCGGCTCATGGCCAGCATGGTGGCCTGCAATATGTTGAGTTCATCGATTTCGGCGGGCGAACAGCGGCCGATAGCCCAGGCCAGGGCGCGCTCACGAATAAGCGGCGCCAGCTGTTCGCGCTTTTTCTCGCTCAGTTTCTTGGAGTCACCCAGGCCGGGAATAGGGTTGTCGGGGTCCAGGATCACCGCCGCGGTCACCACATCACCGACCAGGGGGCCGCGGCCCACCTCATCGACGCCGGCCACCAGCACCCCCTGGGGATAGACTATTTCTGACATGATCTTCTGGTCAGCTCAAGCACCGCCAGCGCGGCCTGTTCGTCGGCGTTGCAGCGGATCTGTTTATGCAGTTGGGTAAAGTGTGCCACCAGTTCGCTGGTGTCGTTATCCAGCAGCTTGCCGACCTCGTCCACGATATGGCCGGGGGTACATTCGTGCTGGATCAATTCCGCCACCAGCGTCTGATCCGCCAGCAGGTTGGGCAGCGAAGCATAGGCGGTATGCACCAGCTTGTTGGCCAGCCAGTAGCTGACCGGCTTGAACTTGTAACCCACCACCATCGGCTTCTTGGCCAGCATGGCTTCCAGCGTCGCGGTGCCCGAGGCCAGCAGTATTACGTCGCTGGCCGTCATCACCTCCCGCCCCCGGCCTTCCACCAGGGTAATGTCGAGGTTGGGGGCCACCTGCTGTTTGATGGCCAGAAACTCTGCTCTGCGCTTGGCACTGACCAGCGGCACCACAAACTCCAGCTCGGGGTGACGCACCTTGAGCTGCTTGCAGGCTTCCAGATACACCGGGCTGAGCAGGGTCACTTCCGCGTGACGGCTGCCGGGCAACAGGGCCAGGTAACGACCGTCGGGCTTGAGCCCCAATCGCTCACGGGCGCCGAGGGTGTCGGGCACCAGCGGCATCTGATCGGCCAGGGTATGGCCGATGAAACGGCAAGGGGCATCGAAGCGGTCGTAGAAGGCTTTTTCGAACGGCAGAAAGGCCAGCACCATGTCGGTGGCGGCCTTGATCTTGTGAATACGGTTCTGGCGCCAGGCCCACACCGAGGGGCTGACGTAATGCAGGGTGGCCAGGCCACGCTTGCGCAACTTCAGCTCGACGCCGATATTGAAGTCCGGTGCATCGATACCCACAAACACGTCCGGCGGGTTGTCGATGAAGTGGCGGATGATCTGCCTGCGAATGGCAAGGATACGCGGCAGCCGGCCCAGCACCTCGACCAGGCCCATGACCGCCAGCTCGTCCATCTCGAACAGGGCGGTGCAGCCCTCGGCCACCATCTGCGGCCCGGCAATGCCTTCGAACACCGCATCGGGGTGCCGCGCCCGCAGCTCGCGGATCAGGCCGGCGCCCAGGGTGTCGCCGGAGACTTCACCGGCGACGATACCGATACGCAGGGGACGGGCTTCAGGCACGAATGATACCGCGCTCGTTGGTCTTCAGGAATTCGACCATGATGCCCACTTCCGGCTGCTGCTTGTTCAGCTCTTCCAGCTCGGGAATCACTTCGTCCACGGTTTTGCCGCTTCTGAAAATGATCTTGTAGGCCTTCTTGATGGCCGAAATACCTTCGGCGGAAAAGCCCCGGCGACGCAGGCCTTCGGAGTTGATGCCGAAGGGTTTGGCATAGAGACCGGCGGCCATCACATAGGGCGGCACGTCCTTGTTCAGGGCGGCGCAGCCGGCGATAAAGGCGTGGCTGCCGACCCGACCAAACTGGTGAATGGCGGCATGCCCCCCGAAGATCACATGAGAGCCGATATGCACGTGCCCAGCCAGGGTGGCGTTGTTGGCAAAGATGCAATCGTCACCGATACGACAGTCGTGAGCCACATGCACGTTGACCATGAACAAGTTGCGGCTGCCGACGCGGGTCAGGCTTTCATCCTGAGAAGTCCCACGGTGAAAAGTGCAGGACTCGCGGATCACGTTATCGTCGCCGATCTCCAGAACGGTACGCTCGCCGGCGTATTTCTTGTCCTGACAGTCTTCCCCGATGGAGCAGAACTGGAAGATGCGATTACGCTGGCCGATACGGGTCGGCCCCTTGATCACCACATGGGGACCTATCCAGCAGTCGTCGCCGATTTCCACTTCCGGGCCGATCAGGGTCCAGGGGCCGATTTCGACTCCCTTGCCTATTTTGGCATCCGGATGGACGATGGCGGTTTCATGGATTACTGCACTTTGCTCCGTCACACTCAACCCTCGCGTTTGGCACACATCAGTTCGGCGGTACAGACCACTTCGCCGTCGACGGTGGCAACACCGGTAAATTTGGCGATGCCACGACGTTCTTTAAGATAAACCACGTCCAGTACCAGTTGATCTCCCGGCACCACGGGGCGCTTGAAACGGGCGTTGTCGATGGAAGCGAAGTAGTACAGCTCGTTGGGCTTGGGCTTGCCTACCATCTTGAACGCCAGAATGCCGGTGGCCTGAGCCATGGCTTCCAGGATCAGCACCCCCGGAAACACCGGCTTGTTCGGAAAATGACCGGTGAACATCGGCTCGTTGAAAGACACATTCTTGATGCCTCTCAGGGTCTTGCGCTCAGGGCTAATTTCATAATGTGCCACCTTGTCTACCATCAGAAAGGGGTAGCGGTGCGGCAACAGTTCCAGAATTTCCTGGATATCCAACTGATTCTGTTCGTTATTCAGTTCGTTAGTCAAAATGTAACCCTACCAATAGCTTAATTTTTTTTGTCTGACTGCTTTTCAAGCCGGTTTAACCGCTTGTGCATATCGTCGATGCGCATCACCCGCGCCGCCGTTTTACGCCATTCTTTATTGGGCTGCAACGGAACACCGGAAGAATAGATACCAGGCTCGGTGATGGGCCGCATTACCATGCTCATGCCGGTGATGGTCACCCCATCACAGATCTCGATATGGCCATTGATGACCACGGCGCCGCCAATAATACAATATTTACCGACTTTTAGACTACCTGCCATCACGGTGCCGCCGGCCACGGCGGTGCCATAGCCGATTTCCACGTTGTGAGCTATCTGGCACTGGTTGTCGATAATCACGTTATCACTGATACGGGTATCGCCCAGGGCACCCCGATCGATGGTGGTGCAGGCGCCGATTTCCACCCGGTTGCCGATGACTACGTTGCCGAGCTGGGGGATCTTGACCCACTCGCCCTTGTTGTTGGCATAGCCGAAACCATCGCCACCAATGACGGCGCCCGATTGTACCAGACAGTCTTCACCCAGGGTGACTCTGTGATACAGGGTCACATTGGCCCACAACCGGCTGCGGGCACCGAGCCGGGTATCTTTACCGATGAAACAGCCGGGGCCGATCACGACACCGTCGCCCAGTACCACACCGGACTCGATCACCGCGTTGGCGCCGATGGCCACGCCTTCACCCAGGGTCACATCGTCGGCAATCACCGCGCTGGGGTGAATATCCACTGCCGGCTGCGGGGTGGTGTCCAGGGCCTGGGCGGCCAGGGCAAAGCCGAGATACGGGTCGGCCATCACCAGACTGGCCACCGGACACAGCGCCTGGTCGGCGGCGGTGACAATCACCGCACCGGCCCGGGTGTTTTCCAGCAGGTGGTGATACTTGCCGTCCGACAGAAAAGCCACTTCGTCCGGGCCGGCCTTGTCCAGGGTGTTGACCCGGCGAATGATCAGCGCCGGATCGCCGTTGAGCTCGGCACCCAGATGCCCGGCCAGTTCTTGTAACGTGATAGTCATAACCAGATTCTCATCAAAACCAAACTTTTACTTGCTGACCTTGCCGATCACCTGCTCGGTGATATCCAGGGCCGGTGAAACATAGATAACGGCGCCCCGCTCGATAACCAGATCCAGGCCTTTGGCCTTGGTGATCTCGTCGATGGCGGTCTTGATGCGCGCCAGCATCTTCTGACGTTCTTCGTTTTCACGGCGGGCCTGATCCTGCTCCAGTGCCCGGCGCTTCTGTACATAGGCGCTCTGCATTTCGTTCAGTTTTTTCTGGGCCTCGGCCTTCTGCTGATCGTTCATGAACGCCATGTCTTTTTGCTGTTTTTCGATGAAGCTGCGGCCATCGGCTTCCATCTTCTGCACTTCCTTGACCCGGCTGCCAAACTCGCTTTCCAGCTTGCTGGCCACCGCCTGGCGCTGGGGCATTTTCTGGAACACGGCGGCGGTGTCCACCACCGCAATCTTGCCGCTCTGGGCCTGGGCCAGACCGGCGGTCAGCATCAGGGCAATAACACCAAAAATTTTAACCATCTGTTTCAAGGCAAAGCTCCTGTTTAAGTAAATATGGGGAGTGAAGGGAGAGGCGTGAGGGGAAATACCCCCTTACTCCTACCCAACCTCCCCCTACACGGGTGTTAGAACGTCCGGCCGATGTTGAAGTTGAAGACCTCGGTTTGATCCCCTTCCACTTCCTTCAGCGGTGCCGCCAGCGAGAACACCAGCGGGCCCAGCGGCGACAACCACTGCATGCTGACCCCGGCCGAAGCCCGGAAGTTGGACGGATCGCCGAAGTCGTAGATCAGGTCACAGCTGTTGCCATATGTACAGTTACTGGCGTAGTCCGCCGAGTACTCGGTGTTCCATACGGTACCGACGTCCAGGAAGACGCTGGTACGCAAAGAGCGCTGCAGATCCTCGCCGGCGAACGGCGTGGGCACGATCAGCTCGGCCGAGGCTGCCACCAGGGCGTTGCCGCCGATGGTGCTGTCGTCGCCGGTGAAGGTGCCGTCATCGTTTTTATATACCGCCCGCGGGCCCACCGAATTGCTCTTGAAGCCCCGCAGTACTGAAGCCCCCGGCGTAGTAGTTTTCGAAGAACGGCAGCCCCTGGCTGCCATTCTCGGCATCACCATAGCCGTCACCGTAAGAGGCGCGGAACTTGCCGTACAACACCCAGTTATGCTCCCGGTCGAGCGGGAAATAATGGGCATCGTCGAAGCTGGTCTTGTAGTACTGCAGATCCGAGCCTGGCACCGTTACCTTGAGCGACAGGCTCTGACGGTTACCGGCGGTCGGGAAGTAGCCCCGGTTCAGCGTATTACGGGTCCAGCCGGAGGTGATGTCGAAGGTATTGAAGCTGATATCGTCGTCGGTGCCACCATGCAGATCCCAGAAATCGTCCAGCTGTACATAGCTGTCATCGTCATCGGGTCTGCCCAGGGTAGTGTGCTCGAAGCCGGTGCTGAAGTTCAGGCTGTTGGTTTCGTTGATGGGGAAACCGCTCAGCACCCGGGCACCGTAGACGGTGCTGTCGTAATCGGCCAGGTTGGCGTCATCGGCCTCGAAATCCCGGTAATACAGACGGCCACCCAGGCTGACACCATCGACGGTGAAGTAAGGATCGGTGTACTCCAGCGACACGTCCTTGGAGTAGTCGTTCATCTGGGAACTGATGCCCACCCGGTTACCGCTGCCGAGGAAGTTATCCTGCTCCAGACCGGCCTGAATGCTGAAACCGGAGTCGGTACCGAAGCCGACCCCGAAGTTGATGGAGCCGGCGGGCTGTTCCTTGACGTTGACGTCCAGATCCACCAGATCCTCTTCACCGGGAACACGACGGGTTTCCACCTCGACGGTTTCGAAGAAGCCCAGACGATTCAGGCGGGTGCGGGACTGCTCCACGTCTTCGCTCGACAGCCGGGCGCCTTCCATCTGGCGCATTTCACGGCGCAGCACCTCGTCTTTGGTAATGACGTTGCCACCGAAGTTGATGCGGCGGACATAGACCCGGTTGCCGGGGTCGATGTTGACCACCAGCTCCACTTTCTTGCTCGCTTCATCGATCTGCGGGAAGGTGGAAATTTTGGGATAGGCATAACCGAAGCGGCCGAGGAACTTGGACAGTACCTCTTCCATGTGCGCCACATCGGCGGCGGAGTAGAGATCCCCGGCCCGCATCGGGATCAGGGCATTCAGTTCCGACTGCCGGTCGATCAGGTTGCCCCTCAGGTTAACGCCAGACAGGGTGTATTTTTCTCCTTCGGTGACGTTGAGGGTGATATAGACCCCTTCCTTGTCCGGCGACATGGACACCTGGGTAGAAGTCACTTCGGCCTTGAGATAACCCCGGTCCCGGTAGTAGGAACGCAGGGTTTCGATATCACCGGCCAGCTTCTGCTTCTGATAGCGCTGATCGGCCATGAAGTTCCACCAGGGCACACTGTCGGACAGCTCCAGCTGATCCAGCAACTGCTCTTCGCTGAACGCCTGGTTGCCGACGATGTTGATCTGCTTGATCTCCGCCGCCGGGCCTTCCACGAATTCGAATTTCAGATCGACCCGGTTGCGCGGCAGCGGCGTCAGAACCGCCTTGACCTCGGCGGAATATTTGCCCACGCCGTAGTAGAAGTCTTCCAGCCCCTGCTCGAGCGAGCTCAGGGTGGTGCGATCCAGCGGTTCACCCACGCGCACGCCGGCCCCTTCCAGGCTCTGCTTGAGCTGCTCTTCCTTGATCTCCTTGTTGCCGCTGAAGCTGATGCCGGCAATGGTCGGGCGTTCGGTGACCTGCACCACCAGCACTCCGCCGTCACGCAGCAGCTGCACATCTTCGAAGTTGCCGGAGGCATAAAGGCTCTTGATGGCGTCGGACAGACGAGCGGCATCCACTTCTTCACCGACCCGTACCGGCAGGCTAAGCAGGGTCGCCCCCAGGGTGACGCGCTGCAGCCCCTTGATCTGAATATCCTGCACCACAAAAGGACTCATGGTTCCCTGTGCCTGGGCCAGCATGCTGGCGCCCAGCAGGCAGGACGCGACCAGCGTTTTTTGAACCGCTCTTCTTTTAACTGCCCTTTCTTTAAATGCCATGGTGTGACTTTATCCTTGTGTCGGTCGCCCTAGAGGCGAGCAAAATCATTAAACAGCGCCAGTCCCATCAACATCATCAATAGCGCAGCGCCAATCTTGAAACCGATTTCCTGTATTTTTTCCGGCACCGGTCGCCCGGTCACCGCTTCTATTACATAAAACAGCAGGTGGCCACCATCGAGTACCGGCAGTGGCAACAAATTGATGATCCCGAGGTTTACGCTGACCAGCGCCATGAAGCTGAGAAAATAGACCAGTCCGTAGTCGGCACTGATGCCGGCCCCCTTGGCGATGGAGATGGGGCCGCTCAGGTTGTCGACCGAGACGATGCCGGTCAGCAGCTTGCCGATCATCTGAAAGGTCAGTACCGTCAGATCCCAGGTCCGGCTGATACCTTCACCGATGGCCGCCAGCGGGCCATAGCTGAGCTCGAAGCGGTACTGATCGGCCACCGGCATCACTTCCGGTGCCACGCCCGCATAGCCGATCACCCGGTCACGACTTTCACGCCGCTCCGGCGTCAGCGTCAGACTCAGGCTCTGACCATCACGGATCACGTGAAGTTCCATTGGAATCTCGGGAGACGCCTGGATCAGCGTGACCAGCTGTCGCCAGTCTGACAGTGGTTCACCGTTCAGGGCCGCCAGGGTATCACCGGGCTGCACACCGGCGGCCGCGGCAGGGCCATTACCGATCACCTCGGCCACGGTCAGGGTCAGCTGCGGCCCCACCGGCACCAGCCCCAGGGCGGTGATGGGAGAGATTTCATCCGGATTGAACTGCCATTCGGCCAGCGGAATACGGGCCTCACGACGCTGGCCCGCGCTGTCCTGCACCTCAAACAGGGTATCATCCTCGCCGAGGCGGCCGAGCAGGGCAAAGTTCACCTCTTCCCAGGTGCGAACCGGCTTGCCGTCGATGGCCAGAATTTCCATGCCCGGTGCCAGGCCGCCTTCGGCCGCCGGCGAGGACAGAGTCACCTCGTTCAGCACCGGCTTGACCGCCGGCACGCCAATCAGAAACATCAGCCAGAAGGCAAAGATGGCAAAGGCGAAGTTGGCCATGGGGCCGGCCACCACTATCGCCATTCGCGCCCATACCGACTTGCGGTCGAAGGCCTGATCCCGCAGATGTGCCGGCACCTCATCTACCCGCCCGTCGAGCATCTTGACGTAACCGCCCAGCGGGATCATCGCCAGCACATATTCGGTGCCGTCCCGGCCCATGTGTCGCCAGATGGGCTTGCCGAAACCGATGGAAAAGCGCTCTACCTTGACGCCATTGCGCCGGGCTACCCAGAAATGACCGTATTCGTGTACCGCGACCAGGATCCCCAGCGCGACAATGAAGGAGCCCAGATTCCACAAGATGTCACCCATTAGCCTTTCCTTATCAATGCTGTGGCACAACGACGCGCCTGATCATCCAGCGCGATGATTTCGTCCAGACTCGTCACCCGCGTACTGCCCAGCTGCTGCACGACCGCCTCGTTGACCGAGGCTATCGCCATGAAGTCCAGCCTGCCGGCCAGGAATGCCGATACCGCCTCTTCATTGGCGGCATTGAGCGCCGTGGTGGCCCCCTGCCCGCTGGCACAGGCCTCGATGGCCAGTTGCAGACAGGGATAACGCGCCATGTCCGGCGCCATGAAGCTCAGTTCGCCGAGCTTGCAAAAGTCCAGCGGCGCCACTCCCGACGCGATACGCGCCGGGTAAGCCAACGCATGGGCAATGGGAGTCATCATATCCGGCTGGCCGAGCTGAGCCAATACCGAACCATCCGAATACTGCACCATGGAGTGGATCACCGACTGCGGGTGAACCAGCACCTCCAGCTGAGCGGGAGCGGCATTGAACAACCAGCGCGCCTCGATGTATTCCAGTCCTTTGTTCATCATGGTGGCGGAATCGACCGAAATCTTCGGCCCCATCGACCAGTTGGGATGCGCCACCGCCTGGGCCGGGGTTACACCTGCCAACTGCTCCACCGGGGTATAACGGAAGGGGCCGCCGGAGCCGGTCAGCAGTATCTTGCTGACCCCCGACTCCGCCAGGCTGCCCCGCCCCGGGTTTTGCTGTAGCTCCGCGGGCAGGCACTGAAAAATGGCGTTGTGCTCGCTGTCGATCGGCAACAACTGGGCACCACTGCGGTGCACCATGTCGATAAAGAGCTCACCGCTCATTACCAGCGCTTCCTTGTTGGCCAGCAATACTCGTTTGCCGCCTTTCACCGCCGCCAGCGTGGGCAGCAGACCGGCGGCGCCGACGATGGCTGCCATCACGGTCGTGACCTCCGGCTCCGCCGAGACCTCGCACAACGCCTCGGCACCGCTCAGCACCTGGGTGTGACCGCCCTGCTCCGTCAGTTGCCGGCGCAGCTCCCGCGCCGCCGCGTCATCCACCATCACCGCATAGAGAGGCTGGAATTCCAGACAATCGGCCAGCATGCGCTCGACCTGCCGATGCGCGCTCAGCGCAAACACCTGAAAACGATCGGGATGCCGACGCACCACCGACAGCGTGCTTTGACCGATGGAGCCGGTGGCCCCGAGTATGGTAAGGAGTTCCATCAGCTTAGCAACCTGACGACCACGATGAACACCGGCAGGGCGGCGGTGAGGCTGTCGATGCGGTCCATGATGCCACCATGACCCGGCAGTATCTGGCCGGAATCCTTGATGCCCGCCTCACGCTTGAACATGCTCTCCACCAGGTCGCCCAGCACCGAGGCAAACACCGCCACGATGGAGGCCACCAGCAGTACCAGGCTTTCGTACAACGGCAACGATATGGCCTGAGTCACCGCCAGCGCCAGCAGGCTGGCCGTGACCACGCCGCCCAGCATGCCTTCGAGGGTCTTGCCCGGGCTGACCCGGGGACACAGCTTGCGCCTGCCGAACGCCTTGCCGACAAAGTAGGCCCCAGTGTCGGCCATCCATACCAGCGACATCACGAACAGCAGCAACCAGGCACCGAAATAGGGATCCTGTTCATACTGATAACTGCGCAACGCCAGCAGCGCCCAGAAGAAGGGGATCAGGCTGAACAACGCAAACAATGCCTTCAGCCACAGATGATCCCGCCAGCATGCGGCACTGCGTGGGTAAACCAGCACCAGGACCAGCGAAACCAGCCACCAGGCGGCCCCGCCATGGAGCACCCATGACACGGTACTATCGAGGCCGGAAGCCCAGATTTGTTCGGGGGGGACCATGGCCATCAACCCGATCAGCACCAGGGCCAGCGAGACCATCACCACATTGGCTTTGCGGGGGTCGATGAAACGTCCCCACTCCCTACCGGCCAGCAGAAACACCCCGCAGGCAAAAAGCGAAAAATACGTCAGGGGTAACAGGAAAATGGCGCCCAGCACCAGGGGGATCAGGCACAGAGCGTGATGATTCTAAGCTTTAACAAGAAATATCCTCTCTTATTGAAGTGAGGGATGATGTGTGAGGAGTGAGGGGTAACCACCCGACTCTTGTTCTCCTCACGTTTCTCCCCTTACGCTTTTTCACTCCTCACCACGCCCGGCCAGCGCGCGAATTTGCGCACCGGTGCAGCCAAAGCGGCGCTCTCGTCCCACAAAGGCGGCTATCGCCTCGCTGAAGGCCGTTTCATCAAAATCGGGCCAGAGTACGGGAGTAAAGTGCAGCTCGGCGTAGGCCAGCTGCCACAGCAGAAAATTGCTGATGCGCTGCTCGCCGCCGGTGCGGATCAGCAAGTCTACCGGTGCCAGCTCGGCCATGGTCATCAGGCTGCCCAGATGCTGTTCGGTAATGTCGGCGGGGTCAAGCTCGCCGGCCGCGACCTGTTCGCCGAAGCGTCGGCAGGCCTGGGTGATGTCCCAACGACCGCCGTAGTTGGCGGCGATGTTGAGGGTCAGGCCGGTGTTGGCGGCAGTGAGTGCTTCGGCATCGGCAATTTTGCGTTGCAGATGCTCGCTGAAACCGCTGTGATCGCCGATCACCCGCAGCCGGATGTTGTTACGGTGCAACTTGCGCACTTCCGAACCGAGCACCGCAATGAACAGGCTCATCAGGGCACTGACTTCATCTTCGGGACGGCGCCAGTTTTCACTGGAGAAGGCGAACAGGGTCAGGGCATCCAGCTTGAGTTGATGGGCGAAGCTGACCGCCGCCCGCACCGATTTTACGCCGGCCTTGTGACCACTGACCCGGAATTTTCCGCGCTGCTCGGCCCAGCGACCGTTACCATCCATGATGATGGCGACGTGACGGGGGAGCTGGGATGGATCGTCGAATGCTGCCATGGTTTGGCTCGCTGGCATTGAAATCACTCCTGCACAAAGACAAACGCCGTGCAGGCAGCTACACGGCGTCGGCTACTATACCTGATGTAAGTATCAGATTTCCATTAACTCTTTCTCTTTGGCGGCAAGCGCATCGTCCATCTGTTTGATGTAGAGATCGGTCAGTTTCTGGATGTCGTCCTGGGCGCGGCGATCGTCGTCTTCGGAAATCTCCTTGTCTTTCAACAGTGCCTTGAGGTCACCGTTGGCATCGCGACGGATGTTGCGAATCGCCACCCGACCCTGCTCGGCTTCGTGACGCACCACCTTGATCAGGTCTTTACGACGCTCTTCGGTCAGGGGGGGCAGCGGAATACGGATCATGGTGCCGGCGCTGGACGGGTTCAGGCCCAGATCGGAACTCATGATGGCTTTTTCTACCGCCTTCATCATGGAGCGATCGAACACGGTCACGGCCAGGGTGCGGGAGTCTTCGGTGGTGATGTTACCGACCTGCTTCAGCGGCGTGGCGGTACCGTAGTAATCCACATAAATAGTGTCCAGCAGGCTGGGGTGGGCCCGGCCGGTACGAACCTTGTTCATCTGGCCCTTGAGTGATTCAACACTCTTTTCCATCCGCGTTTTGGCGTCGTTCTTAATCTCGTTAATCACGGTCTTTATCCTTTGGCTATGGCGTGAAGGGGCAGCGCCCGCTGTCTCAAATATAAGGTAGCCGTAAAGTGCTTTATTTACGGCTGATGAGGGTACCTTCGGTCTCCCCCATGACCGCGCGCCGCAAAGCACCCGGTTTATTCATGTTAAACACCCGGACCGGCAGGTTGTGATCCCGGGCCAGGGTAAAGGCGGCCAGATCCATCACCTTGAGCTCACGTTCGAGCACGTCATCATAATCGAGTTGACTATACAGCTCGGCATCGGGATTTTTCATCGGATCGTCGCTGAATACACCGTCCACCTTGGTGGCCTTCAATACTACGTCGGCTTCAATTTCGATGCCACGCAAACAGGCGGCAGAATCGGTAGTGAAAAAGGGATTGCCGGTACCGGCAGAGAAAATCACCACTCTGCCCTTGCGCAACAGGCTGATGGCATCGGCCCAGTTATAAGGGTCGCACACGCCTTCCAGGGTGATAGCAGACATCAGACGGGCATTCACATAAGCACGGTGCAGGGCATCGCGCATGGCAAGGCCGTTCATCACGGTCGCCAACATACCCATGTGGTCGCCCACCACGCGGTTCATGCCCGCCTGGGCCAGGCCCGCACCACGAAACAGGTTACCGCCGCCGATCACCAGGCCGACCTGAACACCCAGTTCAACCAGTTCTTTGATTTCCTGAGCCATACGTTCGAGTACGGCGGGATCAATACCAAAGCCTTCTTCACCTTGCAGCGCTTCGCCGCTCAGTTTAAGAAGAATGCGTCTGTATGCGGGTTTAGGATTGGTACTCATGCTTTTCTATTCCTGGTCATAGAAAGACCGCGACGGGTGTCGCGGTCTGGATAGCACTGAAACAGCGGGAATTAACCCTTGGAAGCAGCGATCTGCGCCTGAACTTCGGCTGCGAAATCTTCTTCTTTACGCTCGATACCTTCACCCACTTCAAAGCGGACGAAACCGATGGCATCGGCGCCTTTCTGCTTGAGCAGATCGGCAACGGAGATAGAAGGATCCTTGACGAACGGCTGACCGGTCAGGGAGATCTCGCCGGTGAACTTCTTCATGCGACCTTCAACCATCTTCTCGGCGATTTCTTTCGGCTTGCCGGAGTTGATGGCGATGTCGACCTGAATTTCGCGCTCTTTGGCCACGACTTCTTCAGATACGTCTTCGGGCTTGACGAACTGCGGGTTGGAAGCGGCAACGTGCATGGCAACGTCTTTGGCCACTTCTTCGTCACCGCCTTTCAGGTTGGCGATAACGCCGATACGAGTGCCGTGCAGGTAAGTGGTCAGGTTGTCACCTTCCACCAGCACGATACGACGCAGGCTCATGTTCTCACCGATCTTGGCGATCAGGTTGGTCAGCGTGGTTTCCACGCTCTCGCCATTTTCGTATTCGGCCGCCTTCAGGGCGTCCAGATCGTTGATCTTGTTCGCCAGGGCGATGTCGGCAATCTTGTCACCGAAGGCGCGGAAACCGGCGTCTTTGGCCACGAAATCAGTTTCGCTGTTCAGTTCGATCATCACGGCAGTGCTGCCGGCCTGACGCATCAGGATGATACCTTCGGCGGCGATACGACCGGCTTTCTTGGCGGCTTTGGCCTGGCCGGATTTGCGCATGTCTTCGATGGCCTGCTCGATGTCACCATTGGCTTCGGTCAGGGCTTTTTTACAATCCATCATGCCGGCGCCAGTGCGCTCACGCAGTTCTTTTACCAGGGCGGCGGTAATAGTTGCCATGTTTAATATCCTCGGTCTTGGTCTACAAGAAAACAGGGGCGCAAGGCCCCTGTTAACCCATTACTTTCGTATGGTTAATAAAGGCTGAAGCCTGGGCTTCGACTTTATTATTCTTCTACGACGTAGTTGTCTTCGGCTTGCACGGCCAAGTCTTGTGCACGGGCAGCAGTCACGGCGTCAGCGGCGGCGTTCAGGTACAGCTGAACGGCGCGGATGGCGTCATCGTTACCGGGAACGATGTAATCGATGCCGTCCGGGTTAGAGTTGGTGTCCACGATGGATACCACGGGAATGCCCAGGTTGTTGGCTTCCTTGATGGCGATGTGCTCGTGGTCAGCGTCTACTACGAACAATACGTCGGGCAGACCGCCCATGTCCTTGATACCGCCCAGAGACTTCTCCAGCTTTTCCATTTCGCGAGTACGCATCAGCGCCTCTTTCTTGGTCAGCTTGTCGAAGGTGCCGTCTTGAGACTGGCTTTCCAGCTCTTTCAGGCGGTTGATGGATTGACGTACGGTTTTCCAGTTGGTCAGCATGCCACCCAACCAGCGATGGTTGACGTAGAACTGATCACACTTGGTAGCGGCTTCTTTAACGGCTTCAGAGGCTGCGCGCTTGGTACCAACAAACAGGATTTTACCCTTCTTGGAAGCCACGTTGCCCAGGTAGTTCAACGCATCGTTGAACATGGGAACGGTTTTTTCCAGGTTGATGATGTGAACCCGGTTGCTGGCGCCGAAAATGAACGGCTTCATCTTGGGGTTCCAGTAACGAGTCTGGTGACCAAAGTGAACGCCGGCTTTCAGCATGTCGCGCATAGATACTTGTGCCATGATTTCCTCAAATAAGTGTATTGGGTTAGGCCTCCACACATCCCATGACTCCGACCCCGAAGGGCACCCTGGAGCATGTGCCGATGTGTGTGTGTGTTAAATAAAGTGAATGTATGTGACCGCACAAACCCGCAGGCATACCGCAGATACAGCTATCACGGCGCGCTTTATACCATAAAGACGGGAGCCGCACCAGTGCGGCGATTCATCAAACCACTGCAAACACGACTCCCTCACTGGAAGTTGGGCGCGCTTGGCGTTACAATTTTTGCCCTTTTATCGGCATGACCGATAGCCGCCCTGCGAGACGCAACGCAACCCCCACTCGGGCGCCAACCCACAGAGACAGATATGAGCATAGTCATAAAAACCCCGGAAGAAATAGAGAAGATGCGTGTGGCAGGCCGTCTGGCCGCCGAAGTGCTGGAAATGATCGAACCGCACGTCAAGGCCGGCGTGACCACCGACCAGCTGAATCAGATCTGCCATGACTATATCGTGAACGAGCAGCAGGCGATTCCGGCACCGCTGAACTATCACGGTTTTCCCAAGTCGATCTGTACCTCGGTGAACCACGTGATCTGTCACGGCATTCCGGCCGACAAAAAGCTCAAGGAAGGCGACATCATCAATATCGACATCACCGTGATCAAGGACGGCTACCACGGCGACACCTCGAAGATGTTCATGGTCGGCAAGCCCAGCATCCTGGCCGAACGGCTGTGCCGGGTGACCCAGGAGTGCATGGAGCTGGGCATCAAGATGGTGAAGCACGGGGTACGCCTGGGCGACATCGGTGCCGCCATTCAGCAGCACGCCGAGGCGCACAACTATTCGGTGGTGCGGGAATACTGCGGCCACGGCATCGGCGCGGAGTTCCACGAAGAGCCTCAGGTACTGCATTACGGCAAGCCGGGCACCGGTGAAGTGCTGGAAGCGGGCATGTGCCTGACCATAGAGCCGATGATCAACGCGGGCAAGCGCCAGAGCAAGATGCTGGGCGACGGCTGGACCGTGGTAACCAAGGACCGCAGCCTGTCGGCCCAGTACGAACACACCCTGCTGGTGACCGAAGACGGCTGTGAAGTACTGACCCTGCGCAAGGACGACAACCTGCCGCGGGTGATCAAGGCCGTAGGCTGACAGCGAGAAGGCAAACCACCGCCGCTGGCTAACGGTTTGCCCAGACTACGTTGACGGGTTCAGCTCAGCTGGAATAGGTGAACCCGCCTTGCAACTGTTCACCGTAACTAACTTGACGGGTTCAACTCGGCTGGAGAGAGTAGCCCGTTTTCTCCAAACAGGCTCTCGCCCCGGTATGGTATCGGTGCTGCCCGTAAGCCAGCCTGTACCGGTCGTCTCAACATGGCATAAATGGCGACTACCGTCAGCGCATAACTACCCGATAACACATTCCCTTGCAGTGGCGCCTCACTCAAGCCGTAGATCATGAATCCGGCAATAAAGACAACACCGGTCGCCGCCAGCGCCTTTTCTTTTCCTTCCGTGCTCGAAGCCCTTCGTAAAAAAATGACACCCGGAACCAGAAACAACATCATCAGGGCAATTACCCCCAAGCTCCCCCGGCCAGCCAGAACTTCAAAATATTCACTGTGGGCATGACCACGAGATACTGTCAGCACCTGAGGGATCACCACTCCCTCTTCTACCAACTCGGCATTAAGGGCTTCCCGCTGATTGTAATTAAGGCCATAAAGCGGATTTTGCTTAAACGCGGCCATCGCTGCTGTCCACAGTTCAAGCCTCAAGCCACTGGAAGAATATGCCTTGCCGGCATCACCGCTTTCATAGCGATTCAGCTCATTAAACAGCGTATCAAAACGCTGCTGCACCTGAGGAACAGCCATATAGCTGGCTACCGGCGTGGACAAGGTAGCCGCAATAACCAAAAATAAGAGTCGTGCCCCAAGCTCTTTTCTGTAAATAAAGACGAAAATGGCAATCAGTGCCGGCACGGCGATAAATGCCCCCCGGGTGCCGGTGAGTAACATCGCCACAATTGCGGCCACAAACCCGATCAGAGCCCCAATTTTAAAACTGGGCCGTTCGAAAAAAAGTGATGCCCGATAAAGCCAGAAACGCCAGTGTACAAGCCAGGTAGCCAAAGTTGATGCTGTACAAAAAGCCATCCACACGTGGCATTCCAACATAAACATACTGATATACCGCCAGACCAAACGCGGTTACTCCGCCTGCAATGGCTCCTGCCAGCAACCATGCAGCTCGTGGCGGAGTGTAAATTAACAACAGCAAAATGGGCACGGCAAGTAAATAGCGCAAGGAAAGGTCAAGATAGCGCCCGCGAAAATCATCCGAGATAAAGGAGGGAAGCACCGTTAAAAACATAAATACCAGGGTAAATATCAGCAGCTTGTCCATGCTATTCAATTCTGGCTTGTTTTTTTCCTTGAACAGGTAAATTAAAGAAACCA
This sequence comes from Oceanisphaera psychrotolerans, assembly GCF_001870485.1. GTDB lineage: Bacteria > Pseudomonadota > Gammaproteobacteria > Enterobacterales > Aeromonadaceae > Oceanimonas > Oceanimonas psychrotolerans. The sequence continues at coordinate 210,824 of NZ_MDKE01000033.1, forward strand.
GCAACAGAATAGCAAAGGCAGCTACAGAGCCTCCAGGCGTAGACAGCGACAAAGCCAGTGAAAAAAAGATCATCGCCGACATAAAATTGTTGTTTTCAATTAACTTACTGACATTCATCAATAATTCCCAAACTATCTTAATTGTACCGTTAAAAGACATGGCAGCAGAATGTGTATCGACTCCTCTGCTTAGCCGAAGACCATTTATTAACCTGCTTCAACAATCCACGGGTTGCACTAGTGTGTCCGCTGGTAACACCGCATAATAAAACCTTACCGCACTAACGCCACCACCGGTTTTATAGCTTCAATCTCGGTAACAGACGTCGAGCCTGATTTCTGCTCATCTTGCCATACCAGATCGCAAATACCATCCTGCGGATTGAACGCCGCGGGAGCATCCAGCAGTAACTGCCTTATCCATTCCTGGTTGTAGGCCGCGCAGGCAGTATCCAGATCGTCCAGCAGGTTGGCGACGTCATCCCAAGGCAGATGAACCTCGTTGGCGGTACGAATACGCGGGTGAGCGGTAGGAGCCTCGTTGCCGCCGATCAACAGCTCTTCATAGAGTTTTTCACCCGGGCGCAGGCCGGTGACTTTTATTTCGATATCCCCATCCGGATGCTGTTCGTCTTTTACATCGAATCCCATCAACCGGATCATCTTGCGAGCCAGTTCAATAATGCGTACCGGCTCCCCCATGTCCAGTACAAACACATCACCGCCCTTGCCCATGGCACCGGCCTGGATCACCAGCTGAGCCGCCTCGGGAATGGTCATGAAATAACGGGTGATATCTTCATGAGTAACGGTGATGGGGCCACCGGCACGAATCTGCTGCTTGAACAACGGTACCACGGAGCCGGAAGATCCCAATACGTTGCCAAACCGCACCATGCAAAAGCGGGTGTTGCTCTGGCGCAGAGCCAGTCCCTGCAGCACCAGTTCGGCCAGTCGCTTGCTGGTCCCCATCACATTGGTGGGTCGCACCGCCTTGTCGGTAGAGATCAGCACAAAGGTCTCTACCCCGCAGTTGATCGCCGCCTCAGCCGCCCGCCAGGTGCCAAACACATTGTTGCGCACCCCTTCCACCACGTTATATTCCACCATAGGTACATGCTTGCAGGCGGCGGCGTGATAAACGGTTTGCACCCCAAAGGTGCTCATGACTGCTTCCAGCCGATTTTGCCGTTGTACCGAGGCCATGATCGGCACAATACGCACCGGATAACCCGCATCCCGGCATAGGCCGACCAGCTCCTGGTCGATCTGATAGAGTGCGAACTCCGACATTTCGAACAACACCAGGGTAACAGGCCCCTGCTGCACGATTTGCCGACACAACTCGGAGCCGATCGAGCCACCCGCACCCGTCACCATCACCACCTTGTTCTTGATGTTGGCAGCAATCAGCTCGGGAAACGGCGCTACCGGATCCCGGCCCAGTAAATCTTCAATACTGATTTCGTGCAGCTCGTTTACCTTGGCTTTGCCACTGACCAGATCGACCATGCCGGGAATGGTAAGAATATCGAGCGACAACGCCTCCAGTCCTTCCACAATCTCGCGCCGACGCTGACGCGAAATGCTGGGCATGGCCAGCAGCAGCTTCTGAGCACCATAACGCTCCACCAACCAGGCCAGCTCATTGGCAGGATATACGGTAAGGCCCTGCAGCAAGACATTATGCAGGCCGGGATTATCATCGACAAAGGCCACGGCACGATATTCACTGCTGCATGCCAATGAAGTATTGAGCTGACGGCCGGATGAACCGGCACCATAGATGATCACCGGCGTTTTCTGCTTTTTGGTACTCTGGTTATAAAGAGCTCTCGCCATGGTACGGGCACCACCGCACAGCAGCAACGCCAGCACACCGTAAATAATGGGCACGGAACGCGGCAGAAAAGCCCCGAAATAGTAAGCCGCCAGCACCATGGTAACGGCAGAAACGGCCACCCCCGCCATCATGGTTACCGTAGCGTGATAGCCCAGATAACGCAGCACGGCCCGATAAAGCCCAAAACGAATGAAGCACAGCAAGGTAACCGGCAACATGGTTACCAGTACCAGCCAGTGTTTGTAAGAAGCCAGCAGATAGGAGCTATCCAGCCGCAGCAAAAACGCAGCCCAAAAGGCCAGTGAAATAAACAACGTGTCCAGCAACAGGCTGATAATACGCTTGACCGAGCGAGGCTGCTGAAAGAGCCAGTTAATGGTGTGATTCATGGTCTGTGCTCGTATACATTTTTATTATTGTTAAAAGCAAAAATACCTACCTTTTAACCCGATCGCCGGCGCCTTTGCCCATTACCGTCATCAAAATATAGCGAAAGTAGTCACTTATCGTCATGTTCCCGATCATCTGCTGATCGGTTTCAGCCAACAACTCAGGGGTAGACATATCAATCTCGCTCACCTGTGCCAACCCGGTAATACCTGGCCGGGCATCATAGACCCCCCGCTTTACGCGCTCAATCGTCAACTCTTGCTGATTAAACAAGCCCGGACGAGGCCCTACCAGACTCATTTCACCTTTCAGCACATTCCACAACTGTGGCAGTTCATCCAGCTTGGTACGGCGCAAAAAATGGCCAAAGGGTGTGATGGAAGAGGCGCTGGCCAGGTGAGAAGCAACAGAAGCGGTATCTACCTTCATGGTGCGGAACTTGACCAAGGTAAACGGCTTTTGATAACGCCCTACCCTCATCTGACGAAAAATGGGTGAACCTGTATCGAAAAAGCCGATAACCGTTAGCAGCAACAGTACCGGAAAACCGCACACCAGCCCCAACAACGAAAAAACAATATCAAACAACCGAATCATCAAAACACCTCTTTAGCCCCTGCTCTACCGTGAATGGTGGCGTCCAGCCCAGTAGCTCACGAGTTTTAGTAATATCGACTTGTAAGGATCCCAGCAAGCGCTGCGCCATAGCCTTTTTACCCAGTATGGTTGCTGCAAACTGCAGCAAACCGGCCGGTACAGGAATGAGCCGAGAGGGCTTGTCCATGGCCTTGGCTACACCACGCAACAACTCGGTGGTAGACAGATCTGAGCCGTCTCCCGCCAGAAAAACCTGATTAGCGGCAGCAGGATGATCGATGCAGGTGATGATGAGATCAACCAGATTATCGAGTGCAACCAGCGAGCGCTGGTTGTGAATAGCCCCTAAAGGCAACGGCAGACCCTTTGCTACCAGTCGGTTCATACTGGCAAAGTTACCTTTAACACCGGGTCCGTAGACCAGTGGCGGGCGGATAATAACGACCTCCATCCCGGTTTCCGCAGCCAGTTGCTGCAACCCCTGCTCGGCTTCCCACTTGGAAATGCCATAGGCATCTTCGGGTGCAGGTGCATCTTCAGCCGTAAAGGGCTTGCCAACAGGCGTTTGCTCACCGTTCACCTTGATAGAGCTGATAAAGATAAAGCGTCTTACCCCAGCCTCGGCCGCCTGGCGAGCAAGATTGAGTGTTCCCCCCACGTTGACCTTGCGGTACTCGCCCAAAGGATCGGCAAATTCATCTTTCATGATATGAGCACGGGCGGCAGTGTGGATGACTGTTTTTTGATCAGCAAGAGCTGATGACCAGTCAGTTTGATCGGTAAAATCTCCAACCACGCGTGCAGAACAAGAATCGAATCTCGTATCTGAGCGAAGCGCTACCGTGACAAAGTGACGCAAATTCTGAAGCAACTGCCCCACCAACACCTGCCCTACGAATCCGGTAGCTCCTGTCACCAACACATTGCTTTGTCCCATCATGGTTTAAGAAGCTCCTGATAAATATCCATATGCTGCTCAACGATCTTTTCAATCGCAAAAGCATCTTCAGCCAAAGCCCTGCCGGCTTGCCCCATTCGCTTACGCAGGTCAGGAGAATCAATCAATGTTTCAATGACATCGGCCAGAGCCACAGCATTTTTTACCGGCACTAAAAGTCCGGTTTTATCAGGTATAATTGCATCTCTGCATCCTGGTACATCTGTGGTCACAACGATACGGCCACTGGCAGCCGCCTCAACCAGGCTCTTTGGCAAACCTTCACGATACGATGGCAAACAGACAATGTTAGCCGCTGCATATTGCTCTGCAATATCCTTACGGTAACCCAAGAATTCAACCTGGCCTTCGGCAGCCCACTGATCCAGTTCCTGCTGGTTCACACTGGTAGGGTTACCCGGATCAGGCGAGCCAATCATCCGCATTTCTACCGACACACCGCGCTGTTTCAACAGCCTTGCGGCCTCTACAAACTCAAACACACCTTTGTCCTTGAGCAGGCGCGCCGCCATCACTACGACAGGTTTACCCTCGGGTTCAGGCACATACGAATAATCTGACAACGTAACTCCAGAGCCACGTATCATGCGAGCCTGCTCAGGCATCAAGGCTTTAAGCGTTAGCAAAGCATCACGATCATCCGGGTTCTGAAAAATAACCGCCAGGTGACTCTGCTTAAATGCAGAACGATACATCACGGTTACCAGCCAACGGCGCAAACGAGCAGCTGCCGACTCTGCCAGAAAAACCGTTCCCAAACCAGAAACGGCGCTCACCACGGATTTAACCCCGGCCAGCCGTGCAGCAATACCACCATAAAGTACCGGTTTAATGGTAATAAGATGTACCAGTGAAGGTTTTACACGCCGGAATAGTTTGGTCAGGCACAGCAGTGTGCCCAGTTCATTAAGCGGATTCTGACCACTTCGTGCAAAGGGCACTACATGATGGATAAAGCCCTGAGCTTGAATACGCTCGATATCGGGGCCTTCAGCTGTTGCAACATGCACCTCGTAGCCGGATTTTTTCGCTGCGACAGCCAAAGGAAAACGGTGGGACAGAAAGAACTCCGGCGCATTCACCACGAAAAGGATAACGTTTGATTGGTTAGACAAATTTCGTTTATCCTACATTCTCAATATACCAAGGCATAGCCTTGGCTATGCCGTCCATGATGCGGTATTCCGGCGCGTAGCCCAATTTGCCGGTGGCCTTACCGATATCCGCCTGCGAATGACGTACATCGCCGGCACGGAAGTCACGATACACCGGTGCATTTTCATAAGGCTTGCCGTTTTCAGCCAAGGCAGCCTGCAGGGCACCGTAAAGATCATTCAGCGTAGTGCGATCACCCAAGGCCACGTTATAAACTTCGTTTTTAGCATCTTCACCTGCAGTGGCTGCCAACAAATTAGCTTGCACAGCATTCTCGATAAAGCAGAAGTCACGGCTGGTTTCACCATCACCGTTGATGAACACCTCATCGCCTTGAATCATGGCGGCAGTCCACTTCGGGATTACCGCGGCGTAGGCACCGTTCGGATCTTGGCGCTTGCCGAACACGTTGAAATAGCGCAGACCGATAGTATTGAAGCCATAAGTTTTGGCGAACACATCGGCGTACAGCTCGTTGACATACTTGGTCACCGCATAGGGCGACAACGGCTTGCCGATATTCTCTTCCACCTTGGGCAGGGCCGGGTGGTCACCGTAGGTAGAGCTGCTGGCAGCGTAGGTGAAGCTCTTTGCCCCGGCATCACGCGCAGCCGCCAACATATTCAGAAAACCGCTGATGTTGGTGGCATTGGTGGTGATGGGATCATTGATGGAGCGCGGTACCGAGCCAAGTGCGGCCTGATGCAACACGTAATCCACCCCGGCACAGGCTTTATTGCAATCGTCCAGGTTACGGATATCACCTTCGATGAAGGTAAACCCCGCCCACTGTTCCGGGCTGACCAACCGCTGCACTTCATCCAGGTTGTACTGATGGCCGGTAACGAAGTTGTCCAGGCCCACCACGCGCTGGTTCAGTTTAAGCAGGTGCTCCAGCAGGTTGGAACCGATAAAACCGGCCACACCGGTGATAAGCCAATTTTTTGGGTTGGCAGGTAGAGTTTCAAGCAATTGTGAGTAGGCAGTCATAGTCCATACGCCCGACCAAGGGCGCCCTTAATTATGCTTTAAAGAAGACAGTTACAGGCGAAGATCGCTGGCGTCAGCCGGCAAGATGTACTTCAAATCATAAAGTATATGCTCAGGCCTGCACAAGGCTCGGATCTGCTCAACGCCCATGGTGGAAAATTGGTTATGTGCCACCGCCATTACAACAGCATCATATTCTCCCGCTTGCGGCTGCTCGATCGGTGTAATGGCATATTCATATTCGGCTTCTTTCGGATTGATCCAAGGATCATAGCTGTCCACCTTAACACCGTAATCCTGCAGCTCGCTGATGATATCAACCACCTTGGTATTGCGCAGATCCGGACAGTTCTCTTTAAATGTAAGCCCCATTACCAGAACCTTGGCTCCTTCCACATGGATTCGCTTTTTTAGCATAGCCTTGACCAACTGGCTGGCAACATAAGCGCCCATACCATCATTTAACCGACGACCCGCCAGAATAATTTCGGGGTGATACCCCACCGACTGCGCCTTGTGAGTAAGGTAATAGGGGTCAACTCCAATACAGTGACCTCCTACCAAACCCGGGCGAAACGGAAGAAAATTCCACTTAGTACCAGCTGCTTTCAGCACCTCTTCGGTATCTATTCCAAGCTTGTTGAAGATCAGCGCCAGTTCATTGATAAGGCCGATATTCACATCACGCTGAGTGTTTTCTATCACCTTAGCGGCTTCTGCTACTTTGATGGAGCTGGCCTTGTATGTACCTGCCGTGATGATGGAGCTGTAAAGCTTATCAACAATTTCGGCAACTTCTGGTGTTGATCCTGATGTCACCTTGAGAATATTGGTTATTCGATGATCTTTGTCACCGGGATTAATCCGTTCTGGGCTATAACCGCAGAAAAAATCCTGATTAAACTTAAGACCAGATACCCGTTCCAGCACCGGAACACAGTTTTCTTCCGTAGCTCCCGGGTAGACGGTGGACTCGTAAATAACTATATCGCCCTTTTTAAGAACCAGTCCGATGGTTTCACTGGCCTTGAGCAGTGGAGTGAGTTCAGGCTGTTTGTGCTCATTAATTGGTGTAGGAACAGTCACGATAAACACATTACAGGCTTTAAGATCATCTAGTAAGCTGCTGTATGAAAGGTGTTTGGCCCCAGCCAACTCTTCATCTTCAACTTCCAACGTACTGTCGTGGCCCTGCTGGAGTTCAGCCAAGCGTGCAGCATTAATATCAAAACCCAGTGTGGGGTATTTTTTACCGAACTCTACAGCAAGGGGGAGCCCTACGTAGCCAAGGCCGATGATGGCGACTTTTTGAATCAATGCGGTAACCAATTTAAAATTCTCCATATGCACTCGCATGGAATAAATGCAATTATTTCTGTCTGTAAACATCTAGATAACGTTCAGCCATTTGTTCCAACGTAAACTTTTCAGCCTGCCGTCTTGAGGATTGGGCAATGTGGCTTATTCCAAGTCTATTCAGATCAACAACAGCCTTGCGAATGCCAGCAACCCACTCATCAACAGAATCTGTTTGGTTAATTAACGTCACTGATGGATTCGACTCATCAAGCACTTCACACAAGCCAGCAACATTGGATGCCACCACAGGTAACCCTGTTGACATACCCTCAACAGCAACCAATCCGAACCCTTCCCAAAGTGATGGAATCAATTGAATATCTGAGGCATGAAGATGCGCTTCAATTTCATCTGACCAGCCAGCCAATTGAACCTTATTATCCAGTCTCTCACTTTTGATGATCTGCTCCAACCGACTGCGTTCAGGGCCTTCACCGATGATGGTATAGCCCTCGACTTCGTCCCGTAGCTGTGCAATGGCACGTATGGCCGTTGCAAAATTTTTTTTTTTTGATGTTAATGAACCGACTGAAACCAAGCGCGGCAAACGATCATGCAGGCTATGCCGGTTAGCCTGTGTGTAGATACGTGACCCATTAGGTATGGTAACCAAACGCTGCGCAAGGTATGGGCCTAGCCATTTCGCCAACGATTCATGAACACCGTGGCTGATGCAAATGATCTTGGAGTAGCGTGAATACAGTAGGCGCTCGAATAACCAGAACAGAGGAATTCTGCGTCTCTTGTTAGTCGTGTTGTGCTCAGTGTAAATCAACTTTATGTTGTTTAAACCAAGTGATGCTAACGTAACATAGAAAAAAGGCCAAGTTAGATGAACATGAACAACTAGATCATCGTTGGCACATATTAACATTTTTTTCAACAGCGACCTAATGCGAAAGATATTGAAAAGACTACGTGGATTTACACCCATAATCATTTCATTTTCTACTAAACCATCAGCACTATTGTTAAAATATATTGTAGTGGTATCTGCGCTGTATGAAAAAAATATTTTATGTAACTCGTGAACAAGAAGTTCGGCGCCGCCACCTTTATTTGAAGAAATAAAACTTATTATCATTTTACAAAACCACCAATTGGCCTTTACTATCAACGAATGAAAATTAAGTCGGATGTAGCGTGCAACATTAAACCCTTCCCGGAACAAATCAAAAGCATTAGAAGGTATAGTGACGACGATGAACAAGTTAAGTTAGTTATTTTGGATAATTAAAACCTAACAGCTTCACCACCACTTCCTACTTTTTAACACTAAGCCGATATAAAAAATTCAATCTATATCATTGCGTTACCGATCACAACCCTGCCTATATTCAACGATCGACTTAAATATAGTCAAAATAGAGATAGCTTAGTATAAATATATGAATACAGGGAAAATAAAAAATAAAAAAACATCAACAAGCACACTTTCAACAAGAATACTTATTCCCGTTCACACTTTGCACCTACAAAGACAAATAACGCTTCAAAAAACTGTATTATTTTTATATAAAAAAGAACTATAAAACATTTAACTTTAATGCTAATGGTGCTTTTTTTTCAAAAAAAAGAATTTTCAACCTAACCAACGGAGGCATCATTGCCAAAAATATACCTTTAAACTTATTTTGATAAACCTTCCCACCCGACAATCGCTTTGCCTTAACAATCAGATCTTTGAAATTATTCCTGAGAGGGTGATTAACATAACTACTTTCACTAAAGTTGAATTTTATTCCTTTATTTATTGCTCGTTTGCAAAAGTCAATATCACCACCGGAAAACATGTCAGAACGAAACCCGTCATTTAAAAAAAAACTCTTCAGAAGTCACGCTCAAATTCGCTGTCGCTGCCACTTTACTTCTCTTGTAAATCTCTTGATTTATACCAAAAATGTAATCATAACTTTCTGTAAAATTAAGTTTATTGTTAGCTCTCATACTAAACATAATGACGGAGCCTGACAAAATCCCTTTATTATATGAATAATGAGATGCTATTTCAGAAAGCCAATTCTTATCAGGTATACAATCTGCATCTGTAAAGCTAAAAACTTTCCCTTTTGCATGTGAAGCCCCTTTGTTTCTGGCAGCATAAGACCCAGATTTAGACTCGACAACAACAGAGCAATTATTCGGCCATGTCATTCCGCTGGGAAAATCTAAAGGGTCATTATTTACAACTATTATTTCAAATTTTTCTTTTGGGTATGATTGTGTATCTATCGCGTCCAAGCATAATTGCAACCGTTGCCAATCATGATAAGTAGGTATGATAACACTAATAAAGGGATGTTTTAAATTCACTATACTATCCAAATATAAAAACAACTACTAAAAAAGTAAAAGAATACAAATACAACCAATAAATATAGGGCAGGACAAATCACGAGCCCCTAATGTGCATTCTCATTTGATGTATAAAGCCTAACTCGCTCCCCTTGTTGCATTTGGGGTAATCGCTGACAAGAACACTACTGGCTACGAAACAATCAATGAGAACTAATTAAGGATCTGCTGCCAGGTAAAGAAAGCAAGCTGAAGAAGGCTGTAAGCATCAGCGCCGTTTCAATGGTACTATCGCTGTATTGGAAACAACGTCCACTGCAGCCATGGTGCTCATGGCAATGCCACTGATTGATAGCCTGTTTATCGATCCAGAAGATGAGTGAACCGCGATTAATCAAGGCTCGATTGTACTGCCGCCAGTTACTGATGTTGTGTCGTGCCTTGCCCATCGTTCTGCTCCTGAGTCCGTTCGTCAGGAGATCGGATCACGGGAGAAGCAGATAGTTCTCTGATTTAGGAAACAACGCCGTTGGCCTTCGTTAAAGGCGATATCCAGCGTCCAGTGCAGCAGGTGGTGAGTAGAGCGTGCTCAGCTATATTTCCTCTTAATAGCAAGCTCGGGGTCAATCAAAATATATCCACGGCACCAACCCACAAACCATCCCCCCATAAACCAGCGCCAGTGGCAGCCCTGTGCGAACGTAATCCATATAGCGGTAGTTACCAGCGCTGTATACCATCAGGTTAGTTTGATAACCGTAAGGGGTTAAGAACGACGCACTTGCAGCGAAGGCGATGGTCAGCAGCAAGGGTTTGGCATCAACCTGATATTGCTCGGCTATGGCAATGCCAATGGGAAACGCCAATGCAGCGGCGGCGTTATTGGTAATCAACTCGGTCAACAGCCAGGTGGTGAGGTATAAGCCCACCAGTGCTCCCCATAATTCCCACTGAGAAAACAGGTCAATAATCTGCTCCGCCATGATATTTGCCAGTCCGGAGTTCAGCATGGCCTGGGCTACACCCAGCGCACAGCCAATGATAAGTGCCAGCTCAACCGGAGCCCGCCGGCGAATTTCCGATGCTGACAATACGCCAGACATCAGATAAACCAATAACAGTAGCATCATGGCATCCAGCAGGCTGAGTACACTCGTGGCGGCCAGTAACAGCGCTGAAAAGAACCCCACTACTATGCTGGTACCACGCCATCCGCCGTTCTGAGTGCTGTCTGGCATGCCACTTACCATGACAAAATTACGGGCAAGATTCGGCCTGGTATTAAAGTCATCTCCAACTGCCAGCACCAATACATCACCCGGGCGCAATGCCAGCTTGCCCAGCCCTCCCGCAAGGCGTTGGCTGCCACGGCGCACGGCCACTACGGCAGAGTCGAACTGGCTGCGAAATGCCGCATCACGAATGGTGCTGTTAACCAGGGTTGAAGACGGGCTTATCACCACTTCTACCAAGTTACGCTGCAACAAACCGGATTGACTATGAGCAAGCTCAAGGCCGGGTAGTGCCAGCAGTTTATTCACCTCGGCCATATTGCCGGAAAACACCAACCTGTCTTCTGCCTGCAAAGCCTCGGTGGGCTTAACAGGGGACATCAGGCTCCCGTCTCGCACCAGTTCTACCAGAAACAAGGATTCAAGCTGCCTTAGCCCGGCTTCAGCCACGGTTTTACCCACCATGGGGGCAGCTGTACACAGCCTGAGCTCGGTAAAATAATGCTCGTTGATACTGTGCTCTGAAACGCCATTTTCAGGCAACAGCTTGTAGCAAAGCAGAAGCACCAACAGGCCGCCCACAAATACCGGAGCCCCCACCAGAGTAAAGTCAAAAAACGAAAACCCCGGCAAACCGGCATTTCTGGCCAGACCATCAATAATTAGGTTGGTTGAAGTGCCTACCAATGTAAGCACACCGCCCAGAATGGCAGCATAAGAAAGTGGGATCAACAACCGGCTGGGTGCCATTACTCGATTACGCTTTATTGGCCCCATCAAGGTAGCAACAACGGCGGTGTTGTTGGTAACGGAAGAAAGCAGCCCTGCTCCACTCATCAGCTTTAGCAGCACCTTTCGTTCACTGCCTTTTAACAGCCAGCCAGCCAGATCATGCACCAGGCTGGTTTTTTCCAGTGCCAGTGAGGCTATCAAAAGCAGAAACAGGCTGAGCAGTGACTCGTTAACAAAATTCAGCAACAGCTGTTCTTTACTGAGCAAACCACTGAAATAAAAAATCAGCATGGCACCGCCAAAGGCATACAGTGGCCTGATACGAGTGAAAACTAATGTCGTAATCAGAGCAGCCAGCACGCAGGCAACAACAGCTTCACTCATTCAAAAACAGAGCCCAACAAAACACCCTTTTCTTTAAGTAATTGGATCACTTCATCGGCTGCTTCGTCGGCACTAAGCCGCGTGGTATCCAGGTGGATTTCCGCCGCTTCCGGCTGCTCGTAGGCCGAGTCGATGCCGGTGAAGTTTTTCAGCTCGCCGCGACGGGCTT
>NZ_MDKE01000034.1 GCF_001870485.1 Oceanisphaera psychrotolerans
TGCATCCATGTGTTATCAACCACTCACCTTATGCACACGAAAGGGGAATGGCTTGCGGGTAACCGGCAGGCCTTTTTGCTGTCTGCCGCCGAGGCCTGTGCCGCATAAATGGGCGCCTACGAAAAAGCGTCAACCCTAGGCCCGACTTCAGTCGGGAGATTTGTGTTTTTTGTCGCTGCCACTTTAGTTGACAGGCTCAGCTCCGCCGAGCAATACCCACACGCCGAACCTGCAGACTATGCGCCGCGCCTGAAAGCCCGGAGGTGCCTGAAGGCCTGCGCCGCATAAATGGGCGCCTACGAAAAAGCGTCAACTGTAGGACTGACTTCAGTCGGGAGATGTGTGTTTTTTGTAGCTGCCACTTCAGTTGGCAGGCTCAGCTCCGCTGAGCAATACCCACACGCCGAACCTGCAGACTATGCACCGCGCCTGAAGGTCCCGAGGTGCCTGAACGCCTGCGCCGCATAAATGGGCGCCTACGGGAGCTATCTGTCGTCGGGCTGAAAGAGGTGTATCTGTGGGCTGGTCCATTTAAATGGACCCTGCCAGGCGGGCAGGTTTGTGGTTTTCTTGCCCTAATCCCTAATCCCTAATCCCTAATCCCCAACCGCCAGGCACAAAAAAGCCCCGCCGGGGCGGGGCTTGATAGCGAACGGGTCACTTAAACGGTCAGTGATTCCGGCAGGTGCTCGCGAATGGTGGAGAGCATGGTCTTCAGTACCTTGGGGTTGGCACAGACGATGTTGCCGTTGCGCTCGTAGTTATGGCCACCGACGAAATCGGTGACGATGGCACCGGCTTCCCGGGCGATCAGGCTGCCAGCGGCATAATCCCAGGGCTTGAGGCCCAGCTCCCAGTAACCGTCTACGCGACCGGCGGCCACATAAACCAGATCCAGGCTGGCGGCACCGGCACGGCGGATATCGGCGCACTGAATGAACATGTCCTTGAACATGGCCAGGTAGGCGTCGGCCTGGTGCTTCTGCTTGAACGGGAAGCCGGTGGCCAATACGGTATTGTTCAGATCCTTGGCCTTGCCGGTACGGATACGATAGCCGTTCAGCTGGGCGCCGGCGCCACGGCTGGCGGTAAAGAGTTCATCACGGATGGGATCGTAAACTACGGCCTGTTCGGTACGGCCCTTGACCCGCAACGCGATGGATACCGCGAAATGGGGAATGCCTTTAACAAAGTTGGTGGTGCCATCAAGCGGGTCGATAATCCACTGATAATCCGGGTTGCTGCCGGTCAGTTCGCCGCATTCTTCCCCGATAATCGTATGCTCCGGATAAGACTTGCGAATCGTGTTTACCACGGCATTTTCCGCGTCAAGGTCGACATTGGTAACAAAATCGTTCAGGCCTTTTTGACGTGTTTCCACGTTGTCCGGGTTGGCGAAACCTTTGACGATAACTTGACCGGCGTTGCGCGCAGCGCGCACCGCAATATTCAGCATCGGATGCATATGAGTAAACCCACTTGATGTTAAAGAACGAAATTTGAGCGGCGTATTATACCTGTGAACCGGAGCCAGGCAAGGACTAAATCCCGCTTTGGCCGAGAGGGGGCGGCAAAGCGGGTTCGGTCGGCTATGCCTGTCTGGGAACGAATCCCCTCGGTCTGCCTAATGAAAGAGCGCTAATCAGGCGATGGAACAAGCTCCTGCTGTCAGGGGTTGTCATTGTTATTTCTGATTAGAAAAACTGGGTCTGGCTATTATAAAAGGTCGCTCAGGCTGGTATTGCCAGTCAATCACGCCATTGATTATGATGCGTCCAAAATCACAGCCTGCCCATTCGGGTACTTTTTTGGAGCGCGCGGCCATGTCGGGCCTGTCCCTGGTATTACTCACGGTGTTAATGGTGGCCTCGGGCCAGATGACCCAGACCCTCTATGTACCCGCCATGGGGGACATGGCGCTTGAATTGCGGGTGGCCGGCGACAGCCTGCCGCTGGTGATGGCGTTTTATCTGATCCCCTATGGCTTGTTCCAGTTTATCTATGGCCCGCTTTCGGATCGTTTGGGTCGTCGTCCCGTGCTGCTGACGGGACTGAGCATCTATGTGCTGGGGTCGGCCCTCATCCTGGCCTGGCCGGTGTTTCCGATCCTGTTGCTCGGCAGCTTTATTCAGGGGGCCGGTACGGCGGCGGCGGGCAGCCTGTGCCGCAGCCTGATGCGGGACAAGTTCGAAGGTACTGACCTGGTGCGCTACAACGGCTATGTGTCCATGGGCATCATGCTGGCGCCGCTGCTGGCCCCGCTGATCGGGGGTTATCTCAACCTGCACTTCGGCTGGCAGTCCATGTATCTGTTTTTGCTGGTGGTCGGCCTGCTGATCACCCTGATCATGGTGTTCTGGTTCCGAGAAACCCTGCCGCCGGAACGTCGTCATGCCCAGCCCATGCTGCCGGCCTATCAGCATGTGTTGCACAACAGCGCTTTTTGTCGGCAGCTGGGCATGCTGATGGCCGCCTTTGCCGGGGTTATTCTCTATGAGGCGGTATTCGGCGTGCTGGTCAGTAAACAGAGCGGGCTTACCAGCACCGAAATCAGTCTGCTGTTTGTTCTGCCCTTGCCGCTGTATTTTGCCGGTGCCATGCTGGCTCGTGGAAGGCGGCGAGCTGGTCAATCGGCCGTTTGCAGTGGATTGCCACCCTGGCATTGCTGCTGGGGGCGAGCACGGTGCTGGCCTCCGGCTTCGAACCGGGTCTGAGTGTGGCGGGACTGGTATTGGGGGGCAGCTTTTATTTTGCCGGTGCCGGGCTTCTGTTTCCGGTCGCTACCTCCAGGGCGGTGTCGCCGTTTCCGCAGCACAGCGGTACCGCCGGTGCCTTGCTTGGCGGCAGCTCCAACTTGGGGGGCGGGATCTTCTTGCTGGTGCAGGGCGCCTTGCCGCAAATGAATCAGCTGGTATTGGGCGGCCTGCTGCTGGCGTTTGCCGGACTGGTGGCCTGGCTGCTGATCCCCAGCTCGAATGCGTTGCCGGAGCCGGGGGTTTAAGCTGTGAGACGTTGGGGACGGTAGCTGCCGCTTTAGCCGGCAGGCTCTGCGCAGCAGAGCAATACCTATCACGCTGAATCTGCAGAGCATGCGCCATACCTGAAAGCCTGGAGGTGTCTGCAGATTTGCGCCGCATAAATGGGCGCCTACGGACACCACAACCGGACACCCCCTGTAGCTGCCACTTTAGTTGGCAGGCCCAGCTCTGCTGGGCAATACCGACCACGCCTAACGCACAGGCGAGGCGCCATGCCTGAAAAACTCTACTCGTCTGCAGATTTGCGCCGCATAAATGGGCGCCTACGAAAAAGCGTCAACTGTAGGGCGCCTGCAGGCGTTGGGCTGGTCCGTGGAAATAACCCTTACTGATGGTGCAACAGCACGTATTTGTCCCACAGCTGCTCTTCGGTTTCGCGGTGCTCGGGGTGATCGACAATGCAGTCGATGGGGCAGACGCTGATGCAGGTGGGCTTGTCATAATGGCCCACGCATTCGGTGCACAAATCCGGTTCGATCTCGTAGATCTCCGCCCCAAAAGTGATGGCCCCGTTCGGACATTCCGGTTCGCACATGTCGCAGTTGATGCATTTATCGGTGATCAGCAGGGCCATAACATACTCGTATTGACGGACAGGACGTAAAGCGGTTCAGGGGCGGGATCATAGCATTTCTCCGTTTTCATCGCAGGTATCATCTCCTTCGTTGCGGCGATGCCTGTTTTCTTGCCAATCCCTGGCGTGCCACGCACAATAGGCCATCCCCGAACAATGAGTGATCTGTCTATGGAACTGGCCGACTACCGGCGGGAATATCTGCAAGGCGGTCTGCGCCGCAAGGATC
This sequence comes from Oceanisphaera psychrotolerans, assembly GCF_001870485.1. GTDB lineage: Bacteria > Pseudomonadota > Gammaproteobacteria > Enterobacterales > Aeromonadaceae > Oceanimonas > Oceanimonas psychrotolerans. The sequence goes on from NZ_MDKE01000034.1 coordinate 3,842, forward strand.
TGCCGGATAATCCCTTGTCTCTGTTTGAAACCTGGATGCAGCAGGCGATTGCCGCCAAACTGGCCGATCCCACCGCCATGGTGGTGGGCACCGTCGATGAGCGGGGGCAGCCGTTTCAGCGCATTGTGCTGCTCAAGCACACCGATGAGCGCGGCTTCGTGTTCTATACCAACATGGGTAGCCGCAAGGCCAGCCAGCTGGCGGGCAATCCCCGTATCAGCCTGCTGTTTCCCTGGCATACCCTGGAGCGGCAGGTGCACGTCACCGGTCAGGTGGAGCGGTTGTCGGCGATGGAAGTCATGAAGTACTTCAGCAGTCGCCCCAAGGACAGCCAGATCGGGGCCTGGGTCTCGCATCAGTCGTCGCGTATTTCCGCCCGAGGCCTGCTGGAAGCCAAGTTTCTGGAAATGAAACAGAAATTTGCCAGTGGTGAGGTACCGTTACCGAGCTTCTGGGGGGGATTCCGGGTCAAATTCGACACCGTTGAGTTCTGGCAGGGCGGCGCCAACCGCCTGCACGACCGTTTTCTGTACCAGCGCGAGGGCAACGGCTGGGCCATCGACCGGCTGGCGCCATAGGATCGATTATCATGCTGATATGCAGAACCGAGCGACCCGGTGACGGCGACGACATCGACGAAGTGGTCTGTGCCGCCTTCGGTCGGGATGACGAAGCGGATCTGGTCTGGGCCTTGCGTGAGCAGGGGGCCATCAGCCTGAGTCAGGTTGCCGAGTACGAAGGCGCCATCATCGGTCATCTGGCCATGAGTCCCGTCCAGGTGAATGGTGAAGACACCGGCTGGCTGGGGCTGGCACCGGTCAGCGTCTGGCCCGATTGCCAGCAACAGGGCGTGGCCTCGGCGATGATCCGGGAGGCGCTGGACAGCGCCAACGAGCTGGATTGGGCCGGGGTGGTGGTGCTGGGCGAGCCGGCGTTTTATCGCCGCTTCGGCTTTCGGCCTGCCAGCGAGCTGGGGCTGGAATGCGCCTATCCCGGTGCCGGTGATGCCTTCATGGCACTGGCACTCAAGCAACCCGTCCCCACCGGCCTGGTGAGCTATCACCCGGCGTTTGATGACCTGGCGTAGGGTCGCATTTATAAGACCAGATTGACGGTTTTTGTAGCTGCCGCTTCAGCTGGCAGGCTCAGCGTCGCTGAGCAAAACCCAACACACCTAACCCGCAAATGAGGTGACAAGCCCGAAGGTTCCAATGTGCAGCAGGATCGCGCCGCATGAATGGGCGCCTACGGAGAGTCGCTTTCTGCAGGGTCGATATAAACAAAAACGGCGCTGTACCAGACAGCGCCGTGTGTTTTTTCCAGCTTTGCGGTTGTCGTCATCCTGACGATCGTCAGGATCTGGTGTTACCAGCATGAGATACCGGGGCAAGCCCGGTATGACGACCCCAATCCCTAATCCCCAATCCCTGATTTTATTATTCGTCTTCCTCGAAATACCAGTAGCCTTGATTGACCAGCGGCAGCAGTACTTCCAGCAGGGTCTGGGGTTGCTTCAGGCAGGCCACTTCCGGGCCGCAGATACGGGCCTGATCGCATAACAGCGCAATAGCGTCGGCGTCGGGCTCGGTCAGCTGGTAGCGGTCACCGTCCAGATAGAAGACATCCTCGCTGCCTTCCATGTAGAAACAACGGGCCCCCGCCAGTCGATAGAGATGATCGCCGTGATCTAGGCGCAGCACCAGTTCTTCCAGGCTGTACAACGGCTCGGCCGGTTCCAGATCCAGATCGTGCTTGGCTTCCGAAATCATTTCGCCAAACCAGTCGGCCAGTCGGACCGGATCGTCCAGCAGCTCGGTCATCAGCGCCTTCACCTGGAGCATCGCTTGGTGGTTGATACGACCGTGGGCCTCGCAAGGGGCCATGGCGGTATCGTCGAAGCGGCGGGTTTCCGGCACATGGGCCAGCAGATGATCGGCGAAGCCGGACATCAGATCCTTGGCATCCGGCGCCCGAAAGCCGACGGAATAATTCAGCGCCGGGGTTTCAGCATAGCCTTCATGTGGGCAACCGGGCGGGATATAGAGCACATCGCCGGGTTCCAGCACTTCGTCTATTTCCGCCACGAAGTCCTCGCAGTGGCGCAGGGCTCCGTGGGCGGCAAATTGCTGCAGCGTTTGTGGCAGTCCCACCCGCCAGCGGCGACGGCCTTCGCCCTGAATGATAAAGACCCCGTATTGATCGATATGAGGGCCGACACCACCACCCGGAGTGGAGAAGCTGACCATCACATCGTCGAAGCGCCAGCCGGGAATAAAGCGAAACGACTCCGCCACATCCTGTACCGCCGGATGCCACTGATTGACCGCCTGCACCAGCAGGGTCCAGTCGGTCTCACCCAGATGATCGTAGCTTTCGAAGGGACCGGTTTCCGCGTGCCAGCGATCGTCTGCGCGCCAGACCCGGCGTGACTCGATGTGCGGCTCCAGCGCCAGGCCGGCCAGCTCGTCCGGGCTGAGCGGATCCACAAAGTTGTGAAAACCGGCCTTGATAAGCCTTGGTTTGCGTTGCCAGTCGTTGGCCAGAAAGTCGTCGATATCCAGTTTCAGTGCGCTGTACATGGGGACCTGTAATGATGGGGATAATGCGTTAAGAATAGCGGGCTATTATGCCTAGGCGTAGCAGAGAATGATAGGTAGTGAGGGGGAGGGGGAAGTTCGGTGCCGCACCTCATCCCATCGATGCACTCAGGCCGTCATCCTGACGAAAGTCAGGATCTCTCTGCAGGAAGATACCGGGTCAAGCCCGGTATGACCGTGCTTAAGACACGGCATTGTTATCAGAAACTGATCACTTCTTTAGTGGGGTTGCTATGAATCAAGTAACGTCATGCTGATACTGAATCAAGTTCAGCATGACGATGATTCAGTATCAGCATGGCGTGCAAACAAAAACACCGAGCCAACCGGCTCGGTGTTTTGTCTTCGGCTTTAAGCTCGGAGCTTAAAGCTTCGAACCGGATTTACAGTTCGTCGGTCAGCTTGATGGCCTGGCCGATGTAGTTGGCGGGGGTGAGCAGCTTCAGCTGGTCTTTCACCGACTCGGGCAGTTCCAGACCGTCGATGAAGGCGCGCATGCCTTCGGCATCCACCCGCTTGCCACGGGTCAGCTCTTTCAGCTTCTCGTAGGGCTTCTCGATGCCGTAGCGACGCATCACGGTCTGTACCGGCTCGGCCAGCACTTCCCAGTTCTGGTCCAGATCGGCAGCCAGGGCGGCCGGGTTGGCCTCCAGCTTGCTGATGCCCTTCAGGGTGGCCTGATAGGCAATCAGTGAATAGCCCACGGCCACACCCAGGTTGCGCAGCACGGTGCTGTCGGTCAGGTCGCGCTGCCAGCGGGACACCGGCAGCTTGGCGGCCAGGTGGTTGAAGATGGCGTTGGCCAGGCCCAGGTTGCCTTCGGAGTTTTCGAAGTCGATGGGGTTGACCTTGTGCGGCATGGTGCTGGAACCGATTTCGCCGGCCACGGTTTTCTGCTTGAAGTAACCAACGGAGATGTAACCCCAGATGTCACGGTCGAAGTCGAGCAGTATGGTGTTGAAGCGGGCGATGGCATCGAACAGCTCGGCGATGTAGTCGTGCGGCTCAATCTGGGTGGTGTAGGGGTTGAAGGTCAGCCCCAGACCGGTGACGAAGCGCTCGGCAAAGCCGGCCCAGTCCACTTCCGGATAGGCGGACAGGTGGGCGTTGTAGTTGCCCACGGCACCGTTGATCTTGGCCAGCATTTCCACGGACTGGATTTGCTTGAGCTGACGCTCCAGGCGGTAGGCCACGTTGGCCATTTCCTTGCCCAGGGTGGTGGGCGAGGCAGGCTGACCATGGGTGCGGCTCAGCATGGGCACGTCGCGGTACTGGGCGGCCAGGCGCTTGACTTCATCGACCAGCTGCTGGCAGTAAGGCACCACTACTTCTTCCCGGCCGGCTTTCAGCATCAGCGCATGGGCGTTGTTGTTGATGTCTTCGCTGGTGCAGGCAAAGTGAATGAACTCGCTCACCGCCGCCAGCTCGGGCAGCACTTCGACCTTTTCCTTCAGGAAGTATTCCACCGCTTTCACGTCGTGGTTGGTGGTGCGCTCGATATCCTTGATGCGCTGGCCATCGGCTTCGTTGAAGTTGGCGACAATGGCGTCCAGCAGGGCGTTGGCCTCGGCGGACAGGGCAGGCACCTCGGTAATTTCAGCATGGGCGGCAAGGGCCTGCAACCAGCGTACCTCGACTTCTACACGAAAACGCAATAAACCAAATTCGGAAAAAATGGCGCGCAGCTCCTGGGTTTTGGTGCCGTAACGGCCATCAACCGGAGAAATAGCCGTTAATGCTGACAATTCCATGAACAAGGACTCCTGAACGTTGGGGGGTAACAGTTTGGGATAACCATAAAAAACGATTAATAGCGCAAGGCCGCCTGGGCCTGGGCCACCAGCCGCTTGCGGGAAAACAGAATATGACGGCGTTTGCCGCCGAGCTGACGCCAGAGTACGGCGCTGCGGATCCCGGCCAGCAACAGCGCCCGGATCTGGTGCTGTACCAGTGACTGCTGCAGGTAGGTCGGGTTACCCGCCACCTGAATGCGCGGCCCGATGGGGCTGACGATGTCGCTGTAGATGCCGGCCATGTTGGCCATGACCTGCTCGTCGAGCAGCTCGAAGTGATGCAACTGGCGTTTTACCTGATTGATGCGCTCGCCCAGCATCGCCATCAGATCCCTGCGTTTGGCCAGCTTGCGCTCCAGGGCGACGATACCCACCAGATAGCGGGTCAGTTCGGCATTTTTACGCTTACTGTCGTTGCCGAGCTGATCGATCAGCGTCTGATAGCCCAGGCTGAGCTGGGCGTGACCGCCGTAAATATCCGCCGACTGTTCGGCGTCGGTCACCAGAATGCTGTTGAGGGTCGCGGCGAGCTGGGTTTTATTGTCGATGCTGCCCTCGCGGGCGACCTGCTGCACCAGACTGGCTGCCTGGCAGAGGCCGGCAAAGGCCAGGGTTTGGTTTTCGAGGCTATGACTCACGCTTGCTCCTGACTGAATCGGGTTTCGATGATGCCGCCGCCGAGGCAGATGTCGCCATCGTAGAAGACCGCGGACTGGCCCGGGGTGACCGCCGCCTGCGGGGTGTCGAAGGTCACCCTGATGGTGTCGTCATCCAGCGGCTCGACCAGGCAGGGCACATCGGTCTGGCGATAACGGGTCTTGATGCTGCAGCGAAACGCCTCGGTAATGGGCGTGCGGTTTACCCAGTGCAGCTGACGGGCCACCAGACCATTGGAATACAGCCGCGGATGGTCACCCTGCGCCACAACCAGCACGTTGCGGTCCAGCTCTTTGTCGACCACATACCAGGGTTCGTCGGTGGCGTCTTTCAGGCCGCCGATGCCAAGCCCCTTGCGCTGGCCCAAGGTGTGATACATCAGTCCCTGGTGTTCGCCGATGACGTCGCCATTAACGGTTTCAATCTTGCCTGGCTGGGCGGGCAGGTAGCGGCCCAGAAAATCCCGGAACTTGCGTTCACCGATAAAGCAGATACCGGTGGAGTCTTTCTTCTTGGCGGTGACCAGCTCCAGTTGTTCGGCGATGCGGCGTACTTCGGGCTTTTCCAGTTCGCCCACCGGGAACAGGCTTTTGGCTACCTGCTGCGAGCTCAGGGTATAGAGGAAGTAGCTCTGATCCTTGTTGCCGTCCAGGCCGCGCAGCAGCCTGGGCTGGTCGTCGAAGCTGCGGCGCACATAGTGGCCGGTGGCGATGTAGTCGGCGCCCAGGTCTTCGGCGGCGAACTCGAGAAACGCCTTGAACTTGATTTCCTTGTTGCACAGGATGTCGGGGTTGGGAGTCCGCCCGGCCTTGTATTCCGCCAGAAAATGCTCGAACACATTGTCCCAGTATTCGGCGGCAAAGTTGATGGTGTGCAGTTCGATACCGAGCTTGTCGCACACCGCCTGGGCGTCACGTAGATCCTCGGCGGCGGAGCAGTACTCGTCGGAGTCGTCTTCTTCCCAGTTTTTCATGAACAGGCCTTCAACCTGATAGCCCTGCTGCTGCAGCAACCAGGCCGAAACCGAAGAATCCACACCGCCGGACATGCCGACAATCACTTTTAGCTGACTGTTATCGCTCATCACTCGCCGTTACCTGTATGCAAAACGGCCAGCATTTTACCAGACAAATGCCGCCAGTGGGAGGCTGTAGATCCGGTCGATTTCGTTCGCCTCTTCCGAGGCATCTCATTCCTGACCGGGACACCTGATCCGGGCCATGACTTTTTTGCATTCTTCTGTGTGTAAGAGTCACTGGCGCTTTGCCGGAGGTTTGGTTCTGATAGTTTCGGGGCCCGGTTGCTCAGGGCGATAACCATGGGAAATGAAAGGCGATGACACAGCAGCAATATCGTACTGAAGAAGATTTGATCGGCGCACTCGAGGTTCCCGCGTGCGCGCTTTACGGCGTGCAAACACAGCGGGCCATCGCGCTGTATCCGCTAAACGGTGAAAAGCCCTTGTCGGCCTATCCCGAACTGTTGCGGGGGCTGCTGCAGGTTAAAAAGCTGGCGGCCCGGATCAACATCGAAACGGGGGAAATGGAGCCGGAACTGGGGGAGGCTATCGTGATGGCCACGGATCGGCTGCTGTGTGATATGCCGGCGTCAGCATTCCCGGTGCATGCCTTTCATGGCGGTGGCGGTATATCCAGCAACATGAACGTGAATGAAGTGATCGCCAATCTCGCCAATCAGCAGTCGTTTGACCGTCCGCTGGGCAGCTATGCGCCTGTACACCCCAACGATCATGTCAATCTCAACAATTCAACCAGCGATGTGTTGAGCACGGCCTGCCACCTGGCCGTTATCGAAAAATGGCACCGGTTGCAGGAAGAACTCGAATTACTGGCCAGCACCTTCGATGAGCAGGGCCGGCGATGGCAAGCGGTGCAGAAGATTTCCCGCACCTGCCTTCAGGACGCGGTTGAAATCAGCTTCGCCGATGTATTTGGTGGTTACGCCTCGCTGCTCAAGAGAAACCAGCACCGCTTGAATGCGGCGGTTGGCGAGCTGTACCGGGTCAATCTCGGTGGCAATATCATCGGTCGCCGGGGGGACTGTTCCGATGCGTTTTTCAATGCCGTTATCAAGGGGCTCAACCGGCTAACGGGGTCGAGTCGCTTCGAGCACAGTGCCAACCTGTTTGATGCATCACAGAATCATGACGACTTGATCAACGTGTCTGCCGGGCTCGATTTGCTTTCCCGGGCCCTGCTGCGTATTGCCAAGGACTTCAGACTGATGGCCTCGGGGCCGGATACCGGCCTGGGAGAACTCAAGCTGCCGGCGGTACAGCCTGGCTCCTCCGCCATGCCGGGCAAGATCAACCCCACCATTCCCGAGTTTCTGGTGCAGTGCTGCATGCAGGCCTGTGGCCGCTGCTGTTCGGTACAAATGACCCACGATCACGGCGAGCTGGACTATACGCCCTGGCAATCGGTGGTGATCTGTAATCTGCTGGACATCATGTCGGTGCTGGAAAGCGGCATCACGGCGTTTCGCCGCCATTGCCTGGCCGGAGTACAGCCGGATATCGAGCGCAACGAGCGCAATATCAACACCCTGATCCCGACCTTGATCCGGCTCAAGCAGGCCCGAGGCTACTCTTTCACTTCCCGGGTTTACAAGGAAACGGGGGGAGATCTCGAGCAGATCAGGCGTTACCTCGATGAATAGCAAGCGGTTGGTGCAACCCTGAAGAATGAGTTTTCCTCAGGTCGCCATACGTTAATGTCAATTGTGTCCGGTAGCCCGACTTTTTAAGCTCTCGGGCATGGCGCAAATGATGGCGCCGCCGAACCCCGGCAAGCAGGTTCCGCTGTTTGGCCACCGAAACATGAAATGGAGCATCAAATGAATACATCCAAGCGCATTCCTCTGTCCTGGGCCTACGACTGGCTGCAGCAACCCAAACAGCAATACATAGACGGCGAGTGGGTCAATGGTGGTAGCGGTGAACAGTGGACCGTCAGTAACCCGGCCAATAAAGAGGCGCTGTGCGAATTCACCATGGCCGACGCCGAGCAGGTTGAATACGCCGCCAGCATCGCCAACCAGCGACACGAATCGGGTGTGTGGTCCAAGGTCAGCCGCACCCAGCGTGCCGACATGCTGCGCCAGATAGCCCGCCTGATTCGTGAACACACCGAAGAACTGGCGGTACTCGAGTCCCTGCCCAACGGCAAGCTGTTTACCGAATCCATGGCCGACGACATTCCCACCTGTGCCGATATCTTCGAATACTATGCCGGCTGGACCGACAAATTCTATGGCGAAACCTCGCCGGTTGAAGACGGTTTCCTGAACTACACGGTGAAAGAGCCGATAGGTGTCTGTGCGCTGATAGCGCCCTGGAATTTCCCGCTGTACCAGACCAGCCTCAAGGTGGCGGCGGCCCTGGCCATGGGTAACACCGTGATCATCAAGCCGTCGGAATACACCCCGCTGACCACCATCTATCTGGTGGAGTTGATCGACAGCCAGCTCGATTTCCCCAAAGGGGTGATCAACATGCTGCTGACCGATGGCAAGATGGCCAATCAGCTGACCCTGAGCAACAATGTGCACAAGATCTCCTTCACCGGCAGCACCGGGGTCGGGCGCAAAATAGTACAAAATTCCGGCCTGTCGAATCTCAAGGCCGCCACCCTGGAGCTGGGCGGCAAGTCTCCCTGTATCTTCTTTGAAGACACGCCGGATCTGGACGGTGCCATCGACCGTGCCTTCACCGTGATGTTTTCCCACAAGGGAGAGAAATGCTCGGAGCCGACCCGCTTCCTGATCCACGACAGCATCTATGATCAGGTGCTCGAGAAGCTGATCGCCAAGGCCAATGCGGTGAAGTGCGGCAACCCGTTCGATGAAAACGTCGATCAGGGACCCCAGTGCAACGAGGCCCAGTTCAACAAGATCCTGGAATATATCGAAATCGGCAAGGGCGAGGCCAAACTGGTGGCCGGTGGTTATGCGGATACCGAGGGTGACAATGCCAACGGCTATTTTATCCGTCCGACCATCTTCTCCGAGGTGGACCAGAATGCCCGCATCGCCCAGGAAGAAATCTTTGGCCCCGTGCTGTGCTGCACCCGTTTCCACACCACCGAAGAAGCCGTGCAAATGGCCAACGCCACCGCCTACGGGCTGGCGGCCGGCCTCTATACCGGTGATGTGTCTCGCGCCCATCGGGTAGCCGAGCAAATCGATGCCGGCATGCTGTTCATCAACCGCTATGGCTGCTACGGCCTGGCCGCGCCCTTCGGCGGTTTCCGCCAGAGTGGCTGGGGCAAGGAGATGGCGATTCACTCCCTGTCTTCCTACACCAAGACCAAGGGAGTCTGGGTGTACTACGGCGACGCCTGATACCGCTTCTGCCCACCCGGCGGGTGGGTCAGCTTCACAACCGCCGGCCCTTGGGCCGGCGGTTGCCTGCGTGCGTCCGCTTGTCTGTACTGGCCCTTTGCTTCCTGCCCACCACCTTAGACAAACCGGGATGACAACTGTTTTGCCGCCTGGATCAGGAACTTGGAATAGTTTCGGGAATCCTGTGCGCTGAGTGTTGAGCTATCGATGCAGGCGCTGACGGCCGCGACCGGTTCGTTACGCAGGTTCAGTACCGGCGCGGCGATGCAACTGAGGTGACTCTCTATCTCGCCCTGGGTCACGGCATAGCCAAGCCGGTGTGCCCTGTCCAGCTCTTCTTCCAGTTGCGCCAGCCGGTCGTCCGTCAACAGAGCCACGCTGTTCTCGCCCTCTATATAGCTGCGTCTGAAGTCGGCCGAGTGCATCGACAGTATCGCCTTGCCGGCGGCTGAGTGGTGCATCGGCATGGTCTGCCCGATGAACAGATTGAGTGACATATTGAGCGAAGGCTCCACCTTGGACACCACCACCACCTTGTTGCCCACCGGCACGGCCAGGAAGATGAGCTTGTGTATCTCGTTTTTGAGAATTTCGGCAATCGGGAAGAAGTAGGGGATCAAACTCTGTTTATTGTACACGGTCGAGGCTATCTGAAATATGCGTGAGCCGATGCAGTATGACTTCTTGCGACTTGGATCCATGGCAATCAATTGATGTTTGAGCAGTGTCTGGGCGATGCGGTGGGCGCTGGCAATCGGGATACCGGTTTGCTCGCAGATTTCTGACAGGGTCATCGGGTAGGAGGCAGCCGCCAGCAGATCCAGGATCAGGACGGAGGCATCGACGGCCGGCGCCTTTGATTTCTCAACGTGTTCGCTCAATTTCTCACTCTCTTTTTATATATGAAAAAAAACGGCTTGTTTGTGCTGATTTTGCCATGGTTGTGAGCTTTTTATACCCATGGTCTTGTCTGCAAGAAAAAATGTAAATATGTAACTTATTGAAAACAATGAAGCTCTAAAGTTTTACAAATGTGAAACGGTATTGTCAGAGTAACCTGCCTGTCTTAAGTCATCGAGGATCTCCCTGTTATTACAGGCTTTTCTGGTCAGATGGTATCAAAGCACCCTTAATATTCCATATACAGAAAATAAATTCCATATAAGAATAAAATTTGACACCAAAAAGGCTTGCCCATAGGATTGTTACCAAAATTAACAACGGGCGCTTATTCATGAAATATTATAAGAACTTCATATATAACGATTTTATAGAGAGTTCAGGAGCCTCAAGGATCTCGGTTTACAACCCCGCAACCGAGGATCTCGTCGCGTATGTCAGTGCCGCCAGTGTGGAGGAAGCCAAGGAAGCGGTAGATGTTGCAGCGGCGGCGCAGAAGGGCTGGCGCAAGCTGACCAGCATTCAGCGGGGGGATTACCTGCGCAAGCTGGCCGATGCCCTGGTTGCCCGCAAGGATGATATCGGCCGGGCGCTGGCGCTGGAGTCCGGCAAGGCGCTGGATGAAGCAACCAGCGAGGCGGTGTATGCGGCGGATATTACCCGCTATCACGCCGAGTGGGCGCGCCGGATCGAAGGCGAGATTATCCCCAGCGATACCCCGTCCGAAAACCTGTTGCTGCAGCGTGAGCCCATCGGTGTCGTCGCCTGCCTTATCCCCTTCAACTATCCGGTTTACACCTTGATGCGCAAGATTGCGCCGGCCTTGATCACCGGCAATACCGTGGTGGTACGACCGAGTAACAACACGCCCTGTTCGGCTTTCGAAATTGCCCGTGCGGTTCAGGAAGCCGGCTTGCCGCCCGGCGTTGTCAATGTCCTGGCGATGGATCACAGCATTGCCGAAATCGTCTGCACGCACCCCAGGGTCGGCATGATCACCCTGACCGGCAGCGTCGGTGCGGGGCGCAAGGTGCTGGAATACTCCCAGGTCAACATCGCCAAGTCGTCACTGGAGCTGGGTGGCAAGACTCCGGCCATTGTCGAGGCCGATGCCGACCTGGAAAAGGCGGCCAGCCAGATTGTCGCTTCCAAGACTACTCACTGCGGGCAGCTCTGCACTGCGGTCGAACGGGTCTATGTACACGAGGCCGTCTATGACCGCTTCGTCGGGCTGTTGCGAGACCTGTTCAAGCAGCGCGCGTTTGGTGATCGCTCGGAAAACCCCGGATTCATGGGGCCGCTGATCAACGAGAGCACACGTCTCGGTATCCATCAGATGGTGCAGCGGGCCATCGACGACGGCGCCACGCTGGAGGTCGGCGGCTATATCCCCGAAGGTCCGGGGCATTTCTACCCGCCGACCCTGCTGACCCACTGCCGCCAGGATATGGAAATTGTTCAGGAAGAAATCTTCGGCCCTGTATTGCCGGTGCTCAAGTACCGTGATGCCGAGGAAGCGTTAACGCTTGCCAACGATCACCAGTTTGGTCTGGCCTCGGTGATTTACACCGAAAATTACCGTACGGCCATGATGGTGGCCAACGAGATTGAGGCTGGCGAGATCTATATCAACCGTACGCCGGCAGACCCCTACCAGGCTACCACGCCGGCTGGAAGCGCTCGGGGCTGGGGGGGGACGACGGCAAGCACGGCATGCTCGAGTTTACCCAGACACGACTGGTCGTGCTCAGTTACTAAGCCCCTGCAATGGGCTCTGTAACCCCTGTTGTCCATGAGCCCCGACAATTTACGAGGTATCCAGATGAAAGTAGCTTCCTGTCAGACTCACGTTGTTGCCGTACCGCCCCCCCATGTTGGTGGGATGTACTGGATTTTTGTCACCCTGCAGACCGAGTGCGGCATCGAAGGGGTGGGTGAAGTCTACGCGTCCACTTTTCACCCCAGGGTCATGGTTTCTGCCATCGAGGACGTGTTTGAACGCTATCTCAAGGGAGAAGATCCGCATCATATCGAGCGTTTCTTCCGGCAGGCCTACTCGAGCGGTTTTACCCAACGGCCAGATCTGACCATGATGGGCATTATCAGCGGCCTGGAGATGGCCTGCTGGGACATCATCGGCAAGGCGGCAGGCAAGCCGGTGTATGAGCTGATCGGGGGGCGGGTACACGACAAGCTGCGCTCCTACACCTACCTGTACCCGGTCAATCGGGCCGGTGAATACGACTACGACAGCGTCGAGCTGGCGGTCGAATGTGCCCTGGAAAACATGGAAAAGGGCTTTACCGCGCTGAAATTCGATCCCGCCGGCCCCTATACCGCCTACTCCGGGCATCAGCTCTCGCTGGAAGATATCGACAAGAGCGCGACCTTCTGCCGCCGTATTCGCGAGGCGGTGGGCAACAAGTGCGACCTGCTGTTTGGCACTCATGGTCAGATGGTGCCGTCGGCCGCCATCCGGCTGGCCAAGCGGCTCGAGCCCTATGATCCGCTCTGGTTCGAGGAACCGGTACCACCGGGACAGGCCGAAGCCATGGGAAGGGTTGCGGCCAATACCTCGATCCCGGTGGCGGCAGGTGAGCGGCTGACCACCAAGTATGAGTTCCATGATCTGCTGACCCACAAGGCGGCGTCTATCCTGCAAATGAATCTGGGCCGCGTCGGTGGCATTCTGGAGGCGAAGAAGATCGCCGGCATGGCCGAGGCCTTCTATGCCCAGATAGCCCCGCACCTGTACAACGGTCCGATCGGTGCCGCCGCCAGCATCCAGCTGGCCACTGCTACGCCGAACTTCCTGATCCAGGAAAGCATTGGGACCTGGGATGGATTTCATGCCGAAATTCTGCAGGAGAAGATCGAGTGGCGTGACGGCTGTATTATTCCCTCGACCAAGCCGGGCCTGGGCGTAGAGCTGAACATGGAGGTGGTCAAGGCTCATTCGCCTTATACCGGCAAGCGGCTGCATCTGCTGATGGATCCCAAGCCCTATGATTACAAGACGCGCAGCGATGACTGGAAGCGCCAGCCGGATGCAGTGGAGTGATGAGTATGGAATTCGATTTCATCATCGTCGGCGCCGGTTCGGCCGGCTGTATTCTGGCTAATCGTCTGAGTGAGTCGGGTCGGCATTCGGTGCTGTTGTTGGAAGCGGGTGAAAAGGACAGCTCGCCCTGGTTCAAACTGCCGGTCGGGTTTGCCAAAACCTATTACAACCCCCGTTACAACTACATGTACTACAGCGAGGATGAAGCCGGTATGGCGGGGCGAAAGGTATACGCCCCCCGGGGCAAGGTGCAGGGCGGCTCCGGCTCCATCAATGCGATGATCTATGTGCGCGGCCAAGCGTCAGACTTCGATGACTGGGCTGCGGCCGGCAACGAGGGCTGGTCCTATCGGGAGGTGCTGCCGTACTTCAAGAAGCTGGAGCAACATCCGGCCGGCGACACCGAGTTCCACTCTTCCAGCGGGCCTATCGGCATCACGCCGATGAAAGGGCGAGCCCATCCGATCTGCGATTATTATCTGCAGGCAGTGGAACAGCTGGACTGGCCGCTGAATGACGATTTCAACGGCGCCGAGTTCGAAGGCGCCGGCATCTACGAGACAAATATCCGCAACGGTCAGCGTGACTCCAGCAATACCGCCTATCTTAAGCCGGCGCTGGGTCGTGCCAATCTCGAGTTCCGCCGGATCAGCATGGCGCAGCGTGTGCTGTTTGATGAACAGCAACGGGCCACGGGGATCGAGGTGCTGCACGAAGGGCGCCTGCAGCAATTCCATGCCAGGCGGGAGGTGATACTGGCTGCCGGCGCGGTGGATTCGCCCAAGCTGTTGCAGCTTTCGGGTATCGGTGATCGGGAACGGCTGGCCCGTCATGGCATCGAAGTCCAGTGTCATCTGCCGGCGGTGGGGGAGAATCTGCAGGATCATCTCTGCGTCAGCTACTACTACCGGGCCAATATGAAAACCCTGAACGATACCTTTCGCTCGTTTTGGGGGCAGGCCTGGTCCGGACTCAAGTATCTGGTCAATCGCACGGGACCGCTGTCGATGAGCGTCAATCAGGCCGGTGGCTTTTTCCGGGGCAGCGATGCCGAGCAGTCTCCCAATATTCAGCTCTATTTCAATCCCATGTCCTATCAGATACCGAAGGACCCCAATGCCAAACTGGAGCCTGAGCCTTACTCAGGCTTTCTGGTGGCCTTCAATGCCTGTCGCCCGACCAGCAAGGGGCGTATCGAGCTGGCGTCGAACAACCCGCAGGACGCGGCCTTGATCAAGCCCAATTACCTGTCGACCGACAAGGACGTGAGCGAGGTCATTCAGGGCAGTCGCCTGATCCGGACCCTGATGCAGGCACCTGCGTTGCGGGAGATCACCGCCGAAGAAGTACTGCCGGGCACGGCGGTCGACAGCGAGGAGGAGATGCTGGCGTACTTTCGCGAAAACGGGGGCTCCATTTATCACCTGTGTGGCTCCTGCGCCATGGGCCCGGATCCCCGGACCGCGGTTGTTGACGCTCGATTGAAGGTACATGGGGTCAAGGGGCTCAGAGTTATCGATGCCTCGATCTTTCCCAACATCACCTCGGGTAATACCAACGCCGCCACCATGATGGTGGCGGAAAAAGGTGCCGACTTGGTGCTCGCCGAGCATACCGCATCCTCGGGCAGCGGCGATGTCGATTACTAATTTAAGGATGGATAAAGGACTATGACAAACACTAATAAAATCAAACCGCTGGTCTTTTGGCCACCATTCCTGCTGCTGATGGCTGCGGTGATGATGAGCTTTGCCGATCTGGATGCTTTTCTGGGTGCGACCTCGGCGATTAACAGCTGGATCCTGGATCACTTCTCCTGGCTGTTCAGCCTGGGAACCCTGCTCATGGTCGCGACCTGTGTCTGGGTGTTCTTTTCCCCCCTCGGCAAGGTGCGCATTGGCGGGGAAGATGCCACGCCGCTGATCAGCCGTTGGCGCTGGTTTTCCATCGCGCTCTGCACCACGGTGGCAATTGGCATTCTGTTCTGGGCCACGGCCGAGCCCATGTACCACCTGCACAGCCCGCCCGCGTCGCTCGGCCTTGAGCCCGGGTCGGCCGATGCGGCCCAGTTCGCCATTTCGACCATGTTTTTACACTGGTCCTTTACCCCCTATGCCATTTATACGGTGCCGGCCCTGATGTTTGCGCTGGCCCACTATAACCTCGGCAAGCCCTTTTCACTGGGCTCCGCGCTCAGCCCGTTGTTCGGCGACCGCATGCTGGGCAAACCGGGGCACCTGATCGATGCGCTGGCGCTCTATGCCCTGGTGGCTGGCATGTCTGCGTCACTCGGTACCGGCGTGCTGACCCTGGCCGGTGGCCTCGACAACATGCTGTCGATCGGAACCGGGCCCGTGGTACTGGGCGCGATCACCCTGCTTGTCGTCGTCAGCTTTATCCTGTCTGCGGCCAGTGGTCTGAAGAAGGGGATAGCCATGCTCTCGAGCCTCAACACCCGGATCTTTTTCCTGATCTGCGGTTTCGTGTTCGTGTGTGGCCCGACCACCTGGATACTGTCGATAGGGGTCGAGGGACTGGGAGTATATCTGGGTAACTTCATCGAAAAGAGCCTGTTTACCGGCGCCGCCTCGGGTGATCAGTGGCCGCAGTGGTGGACCATTTTCTACTGGGCCAACTGGCTGGCCTGGGCGCCGATCACTGCCCTGTTTCTGGGCAAGATTTCCCGGGGATATACGGTCCGCGAGTTCCTGGTGATCAACATGATGTTGCCGGCCCTGTTTGCCTGCGTCTGGATGTCGATTTTCAGTGGTACCGCACTGAGCATGGACATGAACGGCGATGGTCTGCTCAACAAGGCCCTGCAAGCTACCGGTGCCGAATCGGTGGTCTATACCATGCTGGATAACCTGCCGCTGGCCGGCATTACCGCTGCGGTGTTCATCTTTGTGTCCTTCCTGTCCTATGTAACGGCGGCGGATTCCAACACCGAGGCAATGAGCAACCTGTGCAGCGAAGACAGTGAGGCCAGCCTGTCCGATGACACCCAGGCCCATGGTGCCAGCCTGAAGCTGAAACTGATCTGGGGCGGAACCATCGGCTTTGTGGCCTGGGTGATGACCAGCTTTGCCGGTGTCGACGGTATCAAGATGATGTCGAACCTGGGCGGCCTGCCGGCACTGCTGATTGTGCTGGGTTGCAACGCAGCCCTGATCCACTGCCTTGTGTCCGGGCGTTTTCAGGAGCGGGAGCATTCTCGGCTCCGTGACGCCAGGGCGGCCTGATAGCTGATCCCTTCTTCTGCCCGTACCGAGCCTGTGCCGGTACGGGCTTTTTTGTTCTTCTGTCCTTCGAGCCCAGTCCCCAGCATAGTCCCTTTAATGTCATGCCGATTTAACCGGTTGAGTCATATCCGGTTTCAATTCCATTACATTTTGTCATGGTTTGTCGCGTTTATGTCATTTTGGCTTTAGCTCCGGCTGAGGCATTCTTGGCGGCGATTGAGATAGTTAAAGGAACATTCGCCATACCGGCGAATATTTATGTAGGGATTAATATGAAAAACATCAGACCGATAACATTCTGGCCGGCATTTGTCTGTCTCGCTCTGACGGTCATCTATACCATCATCGACAAGCAGAACTTCATTGCCGGTACCTCGACACTGAACAACGTGATCATGGCCAATCTCTCCTGGCTGTTCAATCTCAGTGCCCTGCTTATGGTGTTTATCGCCGCGTACGCATTTTTCGCTCCCATCGGGCGAGTGCGTATCGGTGGTCAAAAAGCGACACCGATGCTGACCCCCTTTCGCTGGTTTGCGGTTTCGCTGACCACCGTTATCGCCATGGGCATCCTGTTCTGGTCGGTGGCGGAGCCGGTGCTGCATTACCACGAGCCGCCGAAGTACCTGGGCGTGACGCCCGAAAGTGCCGAGGCGATGCGCTTCTCGATGTCCACCATCTTCGTGCACTGGACCATCACGCCCTACGCCATCTATACCGTTGCGGCCCTGGCGTTTGCGCTGGTGTTTCATAATCTCAAGCTGCCGTTTTCCATCGGTTCCATGCTGCGTCCGTTGCTGGGTCGCTGGGTGGATGGCATCGGTGGCCAGGTGGTCGATGGACTGGCGCTGTTCTCCGTGGTGCTGGGCATGTCGGCCACCCTGACCTCGGGTCTGCTGGTGATCGGCGACGGCATGGAGTCGGTACTGGGTATCGAAAAAAGTGCAGCCGGCTATGCGATGATTGCGATCGCCATTATCGGGTCTGCCATCATATCGGCCGCGTCCGGTCTTTACCGTGGCATTCAGACCCTGGCGCGTATCAATACCTGGCTCTATTTTGTCGGCGCCCTGTTCATCTTCATCGTGGGGCCAACCGCTTTCATCCTGTCGCTGGGTGTCGAGTCACTCGGGGTTTATCTGTCGGACTTCTTTGCCCGCAACCTGGTAACCGGTGCTTCCGGTAACGACCAGTGGCCGGGTTGGTGGACGGTCGCCTTCTTTGCCAGCTGGTTTGCCTGGGCGCCGCTCAGCTGCCTGTTCCTCGGCAAGATCGCACGTGGTTATACGGTGCGTCAGTTCATCATCGTCAACCTGTTGCTGCCGTCGCTGTTCGGGTTCCTGTGGTTCAGTATCTTCAGCGGCTCTTCGCTGTATTTCGATACTACCCTGGGCGGGATCATGTATCAGGCCTATCAGGATAACGGTTTTGCCTCGGTCATTTATGTGCTGTTCGATCAGCTGCCCGGCAGCACCCTGCTCAGCGCGCTGTTTATCTTCGCCTGTTTCATCACCTTTATTACCGCGGCCGACTCCAATACCGATGCCATCGGTGGCCTCTGTATCAAGGGCGTAGATGCGGAAAACCTGAAGTCGCCGTTGTGGGTCAAGGCGACCTGGGGCTGCGCCATCGCCTTTGTGGCCTGGATCAGTGCAAGTTATATCGGCGTCGATGCGATCAAGATGCTGTTCAACCTGTCGGGTGTGCCGGGCATGTTGATTGTGCTCGGGGCGGGATTCTCCTTCCTGAAGCTGGCACAGAGGGTGCAGATCGACGGCCAGATTGTCGAGCTCAAGCCCGGTGTGCTGGCCGAGATGGAAGCCGATGCCAAGTCAGTACGTGCCATGCCGGCAGCTGGCTTGCCACAGGAATAAGCGATTCAACTTTGTGACAAATGGAGCCGGACAGGCCCGGCTCTACAATTCTGATTGAGGATTCAACATGCAATATGTAAGACTTGGCCAGTCCGGCCTGAAAGTATCCCGTCTCTGCCTCGGCACCATGAACATGGGCTCGAAGGAATGGAAACCCTGGATCTTCAATGAAAAGGAAAGTGAGCCGATTATCGCGCACGCACTCGATATGGGCGTTAACTTCATCGACCTGGCGGACTTTTATTCCATCGGCGCCGGAGAAGAAGTGGTGTGTAATGTGCTGCGCCGCATTGCGCGCCGTGACGAGCTGGTTATCACCACCAAGGTGGGTTATGCCATGAGCAACGACATCAATGCTCAGGGCCACTCGCGCAAGCATATCTTCGATGCCATCGACGGTTCACTCAAGCGCATGGGCATGGATTACGTCGATATCTACATGCTGCATTATTTTGATACCGAAACCCCGGTCGAGGAAACCATGGGTGCCCTCAACGATATCGTGCTGGCCGGCAAGGCCCGCTATATCGGGGTGTCCACCATGTACACCTGGCAACTGGCGAAGATCCTGCAGGTATGTGACAAGAACGGCTGGGCCCGCCCGATCAACATGCAGTTGCAGTTGAACTGCGCCTACCGGGAAGAAGAGCGCGAGATGATCCCGTTCTGTATGGATCAGGGCATCGGCGTGTCGGTATTCAGCCCGCTGGCCCGCGGTATCCTGACCAGCGATCTGCAGTCTACCCGCAACCAGACCGACTTCTTTACCGCCGAGATGTACAACGATCTGGCTTCCAGGGATATCGCCCATTCCGTGGCCAAGGTGGCCGATGCCCGCGGCTGCCTGCCGGCGCAGGTGGCACAGGCCTGGGTGTTGCAGAAGCCGGAGGTCTCCTCGATGCTGGTGGGTGCCGACAGCCCGGCCCAGTTCGACAGTGCCATGGCGGCGCTCGAAATGACCCTGACCGCCGAAGAAATCTATGAAATCGAGCGCAACTATACACCCTGCGATCTGATCAACGACTACACCGCCGGCAAGCGCATTGCGCGCACCGCGCGCCCGGCACAGGCACCTTTCGCCGACTGACAGGTCATATTTTTAGTTTACGGTCTCTTTTTGTCACAATGTTGCCCCGCTTTGCCGGGGCTTTTTTATTCTGAAAAACGATTAGTCCGGGCTGACTTCCCGCAACCACTCGGTAAAACGCATCACCTTGGCCAGCCCTTGCCGTTCGGCCCTGATATCCAGCCAATAACCGTAGGGACCGCTGACTTCAACCTGGCTGAAGGGCACCAAGGCGCCGGTTTTCAGCTCCCGGTTGATCATGCGTTTGTCTACAATCGCAAAGCCGGCACCGTTCACGGCGGCATTGGTCACCTGATCCAGGGTACTGAACTCCATGCCTCTGCCGGCGTCCACCTGGCCTGTCAGTCCGGCGGCCTGCAGCCAGTTTTCCCATATCGGAAGCCGTTCACCCTTGTGGAGGATGTGCAACAGGGTGCCGTTCAGTTGTTCGGCTTGTTCCAACAGCTCGGGGGCGCATACCGCGATATGTTGCTCGAGCATGACAAGCTCGCTGTAGTGGCTGGGTCTGGCGGTACGTCCGAAGCGAATGCTGCAATCGAACAGGCTGTGTTCGCTGTCGCTGTTGTGAATGGATAACTCCAGCTCGGGGGAGTGGGTATGAAAGTTGGCCAGTCGAGGGGCCAGCCAGCGGGAGGCAAAGGTAGGTGGAATGAGCAGGGTCAGTTTTTGCCGTTGTTTGGGGTCTCTCAGTTCCTGAACGGCGGTTTCCATCAGATTGAACGACTGCTCCAGCTTGGTCAGCAGCTGACTGCCGGCTTCCGTCAGTTCCAGCTGGTGGTGGCGGCGGATGAACAGCGGAACGCCAAGGTAATCTTCCAGTTGCTTGATCTGCCGGCTGACCGCGCTCTGGGTGACATGCAGCTGGGTTGCCGCCTGCGTGAAGCTCAGGCATTTGCCAGTGGTTTCGAAAACACGTAACGAGGTCAGTGCCGGTAGTGAGCGCATAAGGTTACTCTTGGGTAAAGCTGCCGGAGGAGGGGGATTATAGTCCGGCAGACGTTAAATAAACATTCTGTTAACACGAGAGAGCGACCGGTTTGCGCCGCATAAATGGACGCCGACGGAAACCACAACCGGATCCCCTTCTGTAGCTGCCACTTTAGTTGGCAGGCCCAGCTCTGCTGGGCAATATCGACCACGCAGAACCTGCAGGCCAGGCGCCGTGCCTGAAAAACTCTACTAGTCTGCAGGATCGCGCCGCATAAATGGGCGCCTACGGACACCATAACCGGCCCCCCCTCTGTAGCTGCCACTTCAGTTGGCAGGCCCAGCTCCGCTGGGCAATACCGACCACGCCTAACGTGCAGGCCAGGCGCCGTGCCTGAAAGCCCCGATGCAGCAGCAGATTCGCGCCGGCTAAAGCGGCGCCTACAATTTAGCCTCACGCCTCAATACGCTTTCAACGCACTCAACGGAAAACGCTGGCCAGCCAGGTAATCCCGGAACGAGGCCATGATCAGCGGGCTGCGCAGCTGGTCGCCCAGAGCCTCAATCTCGGCCAGCGTCAGCCAGTGGCAGCGAATGATGTCGCCGTCCGGATCCTGCGGGTGGGTGGCCAGTGGCGCCGGCACCTCGGCGCAGAAGGTAAAGCGCACAAAATGTTTGCCGTTGTCCGGGGCTTCATACTGGTAAATGGCCACCGCTTGCTCCAGCGGCAGGGTCAGGCCGGTTTCTTCCAGCAACTCGCGGCGGGCGCCGTCGAGCAGGGTTTCGCCCGGCTCCAGATGGCCGGCGGGCTGATTGAACATCACCCGGCCCTGCTGCCATTCTTCCACCATCAAAAATCGATCATTGGCGCGAACAATCACCGCCAGGGTCACCGCAAAGGGATGGCTCATGCTTTTCTCCATTGGCCCGAGGCAGGTTATCCAGGGTCCAGTCACCGATGGCATAGCGGATCAGCCGCAGGGTAGGGAAGCCGATATGGGCGGTCATGCGTCGCACCTGCCGGTTGCGCCCCTCGATGATTTTGATTTCCAGCCAGCTGGCAGGAATATTCTGGCGCTCCCTGATGGGCGGCGTACGCGGCCAGACATCCGGCGCGTCCATCAGCCGGACCTGGGCGGGCAGGGTGGGGCCATCCTTCAATGTTACTCCCCGGCGCAAGGGTTCCAGATCCGCCTCGGTGGGCGCCCCTTCCACCTGCACCCAGTAGGTTTTGGCGGTTTTGCGTCCGGGCTGGGTCAGGCGGGCATTGAGGGCGCCGTCGTTGGTCAGCACCAGCAGGCCTTCGCTGTCCCGGTCCAGCCGGCCCGCGGCATAGACCCCGGGCACCGTTACAAAATCGGCCAGGGTCTGGCGGCCGTCGCCGTCGGTAAACTGGCACAGCACCATATAGGGTTTGTTGAACAGCAGCGTGGTGGGCGGGCCGACGGGGGCTGTTCTGGATCTGTTTTTGGGGGATGGTCGCGGTTTTCTGGCTTTCATGGCGAAAAGTATTGATAAACAGGCGCTTCAGAATAGCAAACCCCGGCCCTTTCGCCTAATGCCCGGCGCGGTCGAACTGTGACGGCTTCAATATCCCGCGTGCATTTTTGTCCTATGCTGCGGACACGGAGCAAAGGAGGCAAAGCACCGCCATCAACAAGCGCCATCAACAACAAGCGCCATCAATAACAGGCAGGAGAACGCGATGACTTCACAGGTAAAGGTACCGGCCGAAGGACAACAGATCACCCTGGATAAACATGGCAAACTGAAGGTGCCGAATCACCCCATTATTCCCTTTATCGAAGGCGACGGCATCGGCGTGGACGTGACACCGGCGATGAAACTGGTGGTAGACGCCGCCGTGGCCAAGGCCTACCAGGGCCAGCGCCAGATCAGCTGGATGGAAATCTACACCGGCGAAAAAGCGACCCGGGTGTACGGCGAAAACACCTGGCTGCCGGAAGAAACGCTCGAATTTATCCGCGACTACCATGTTGCCATCAAGGGCCCGCTCACCACCCCGGTGGGCGGGGGCATTCGCTCACTCAACGTGGCCCTGCGCCAGCAACTGGACTTGTATGTTTGTCTGCGGCCGGTGCGTTATTACCAGGGAGTACCCAGCCCGGTGAAACAGCCGGAGCTGACCGACATGGTGATCTTCCGAGAGAACAGCGAAGACATCTACGCCGGCATCGAGTGGCAGGCCGGCAGCCCCGAGGCGCAGAAGGTGATCGACTTTCTGCGTAACGACATGGGGGTGCAAAAAATCCGCTTCCCCGACCACTGCGGCATCGGCATCAAACCGACCTCCCGCGAGGGCACCCAACGGCTGGTGCGCGCCGCCCTGCAGTATGCCATCGATAACGACCGTGACTCTTTGACCCTGGTGCACAAGGGCAACATCATGAAGTTCACCGAAGGCGCCTTCAAAGACTGGGGCTATCAGCTGGCGCGGGAGGAATTCGGAGCCGAACTCATCGACGGCGGCCCCTGGTGCTCGTTCAGCAATCCCGACACCGGCAAGGAAATTGTGGTCAAGGACGTGATAGCCGATGCCTTTCTGCAACAGATACTGCTGCGCCCGGCGGAATACGATGTGATTGCCTGCATGAACCTCAACGGCGACTATATTTCCGACGCCCTCGCGGCCCAGGTGGGCGGCATCGGCATCGCCCCCGGTGCCAACATCGGCGACGGTGTGGCCCTGTTCGAAGCCACTCACGGCACGGCACCCAAGTATGCGGGGCTGGACAAGGTCAACCCGGGGTCGCTGATCCTCTCCGCCGAGATGATGCTGCGTCACCTCGGCTGGATTGAGGCCGCCGATCTCATCGTCAAGGGCATGGAGGGGGCGATCAAAAACAAGACCGTTACCTACGATTTCGAGCGACAGATGACCGGCGCCACCCTGCGCAGTTGCTCCGAATTTGCCGAAGACATCGTGACGCAGATGTGAGGGGGCGAATAAATTCGCCCCTGCGACAAGGTGGCACCCGTAGGCGCCCATTCATGCGGCGCAAACCTGCAGGTGGGGAGGGGTTTTCAGGCACGGTGCATGATTTGTGGGTGCGGCACCGGTTGTGGATTCCGTAGGCGCCCATTTATGCGGCGCGAACCTGCAGGCGGGGAGGGAGTTTTCAGGCACGGCGCATGATTTTCGGGTGCGGTGCCGTGGTTATTGCTCTGCTGCGCAGAGCCTGCCAACTGAAGTGGCAGCTACGGGGGTGTCCGGTTATGGTGTCCGTAGGCGCCCATTCATGCGGCGCGAACCTGCAGGCGGGTAGGGATTTTCAGGCACGGCGACATGTTTCGTCCGGTGGCGGCGCCGGTTCGTTGGTTTCCGTTAGGCGCCCATTTATGCGGG
>NZ_MDKE01000035.1 GCF_001870485.1 Oceanisphaera psychrotolerans
GTCACCTTCCAGCAGCCGGGCATCGACCCCTCGTTGCTGCCAGGCTTCACAGCGGGCATGGACTGCGCCTATGCCATTCTTGCTAAAGGCCGGCTGAATCCAGCCCTTGTTGCTGGCAGCGCAGTCAATATCATATTGTTTGATAAGGTTGAAGACGTCGGATGGTGCCTGGTCACCGAACTGGACAAACCTGTGACCCAGCTCTCCCGGGTAAAGTCGTTCGATAATATAGGGATCCTGTTTCAGGCCGGCAATGACCTGGCCATTATTCCTGCCCGATGCTCCCCAGCCGGGTTCAGCCGCATCCAGCACCATGCAGGACAGGCCCGCTTCGCTCAGGTGAATGGCTGCAGAAAGCCCGGTAAAGCCGGCGCCAATAATCAATACATCTGCCGTTTCATTGCCGGATATTGACTTTATTGGCGGAGCAGGTATAGCTGTATCCGCCCAAAGGGAGTCGGGCAAACTCAATGATTCACCTAATAGTGATGTGCCGGAATGGATGGTCATTAGGGTAAAGCCTCAGCAGAATCCAAATATATGCCACAGGAATCATGTGGAAACATTATCATTAGATAAAATGATTGAATAAACGGATACAGGCCGTTTTTCAATCAGGTATTTTCTATTCGTTTGGTGATGAATAAAAACGTCCACTATGAGCCCAGTCACTGGCTGCTACTTCGGTAAAAATGACATCAATGGATTCGTAAGGACAGTTTAACGTTTGTTCTGTTAATCGGGTTACTTCAGAGACAAACCGGGCTTTCTGCTCCTGGGTGCGGCCAGGACAAAGTTCAACACGTACGATAGGCATAGATATTTTCCCTTAGGTTAGATAACCGCTGTTATCGGAAATACATGATGCCGGAGGTGATGCCCCGGCACCCTTGTGGTTAGTGACTCGAGCTCAGGATATTCATGTTCTGGTTTTAGGGTACGATTTCAGCTTTTGCTTGGGGAGTTGAAGATCTTATCGTTCAGTTCTCCTTCACTCTTGCCAACCAGCACCGTCACCATCAGGTCTCCGGCAATATTGACGCTGGTTCTCGCCATATCAAGAATTCTGTCTATACCTGCAACGACGGCAATGGCTTCCAAAGGCAGACCAACCTGAGCCATGATGATGGAAAGCATGATCAGTCCGGAGCCCGGCACGGCAGCCGTACCAATTGAGGCCAGGGTCGCGGTAACAACGATGAGCCCGTAGTCCATCAGGCTAAGGTCGACACCAAGTAACTGAGCGATAAAAAGTACCACCACCCCCTGATAAAGCGCGGTGCCATCCATATTAATCGTCGCACCAACCGGTAGAACAAAGTCGGCAACCCCTTCCGACACACCGAGGTTTTTTCTGGCGCAACGAAGCGAAACCGGCAGGGTGGCAGTCGAGGATGCGGTCGAGTAACCGACGACCAGCGCATCAAGGCTGCCTTGCAGGTAGCGTAATGGGCTGAGCTTGCCCAAGACCCGGAGCAAGCCAGCATAGACGATCACGACATGAAGGATGCAGCCCAGATAGGTGACACCAATCAGCTTGACCAGTGGCAGCAGTACCTCAGGACCATATTGGCCCGATACATGGGCGATGAGTCCAAATACCCCAAAGGGGGCAAATGCCATGATGATACCCGTGAGCTTGTACATTCCTTCTGCAAAACTGTCGAAGACACGTACCACCGGCTGGCCTTTTTCACCAATCAAGGAAAGAGAAATACCCAGGCCGACGGCGAACACGATGATTTGCAGCGTTTTTCCGCTGGCAAACGCTTCGATGGGGTTGCGCGGTACAAGACCGACCAGGAGCTCAATCAGGCCCGGTGCTACAGCCGGATTGACCGGGGTATCAAAGCTGAGTTCAAGACCAGCCCCGGGGCGCAGAACCGTGGCCAGTAACAAACCGATAGAAACAGCAAAGGCTGTGGTCAACAGATATAAGCTGACGGTTTTTATACCGATACGGCCCATTTTCTGAGGATCGCGAATGGCGGTAATACCGACCACAAGAGAAGAAAACACCAGCGGCACCATTACCATCATAATCGCATTGATGAATATGTCGCCTAATGGTTTGAACATGCTGGCCTCTTCGCCCAATAGCATGCCAGTCAGCACTCCGGATGCAAGACCGGCAAAGATTTTCTGCCACAGAGGAATTCGTTGCCAAAGGCTACCTGATAAAGCATTTGTGTGATTCACCGCCATATCTCCTTATATATGCGTAATTGATGTGCAACAGGAGGAGTAGAGAACGAACTCGGCAGCTTTTTAGCGGCTGCTCCAGCTTACCTCCGTGTTTCCTTTGCTGCAGGCAGGGGAGGGTAACCTCCCCATTACTTGACGATAACCCAGTTAGAGCTATCAAATCAACAAATGGTATACTATTTGTTGATTTGATATATGCCAGTATCTGTAGTTGTCTGATTTATAAGTGTTTTTATTTTTATCAACTATCCGCAGGATGAGACTGCTCTTGAAGCTTGCTGATTTTCCACCAACAGCTAGCGGTGGATGTGGCTGGATTGGTACATGACGGCCCTCACGTGACCAGCTATACATCAAGGGCAACTACGCTGGCGTATCTTGGTGGCGAGAGACCTTTTCTCGTAGCAGGGGGTTGACTGCGGTCAATGTCAACAGGCGATGCCATGGTAATCCGGGGCAAAGGGGTCTGCCCCACAGATCATCACATGGCATGGCTGAAAGTGCTCTCGCCATATCGCCGTCCCTGGCTTGCCTAGGCTGCTTATTGAACCCTAATCCCTATCGAGAATGGTGTGATGTTCATATCGGTTATTGACAGCTATTCCCTGATAACAGCCGCTACGCCTGTTTGAAATACAGGTGAGCACCGCAGGCGTCGGCAGGGTTGACGCGAATATTTCCATCTTCGAGCGTCTCGAAACGGATTCCGTTCGAAGTCAGAACCTGCCGAGAAACAGTTACATCCCTGACCAGCAAGGTGGCCGATGCCAGGTAGGCCTCGCCACGTTCGGGCTGGGCATCGCCGCGTAGTTCTGCCTCACTGGCGGAAATCAGCTCTACATCAGCCCCTTCGCCGAAATTCAGCCAGATGTGCTTACCATCCCGTTGTACGTTTCCTGCGCCGAGCAAGCGGATATAGGCGGACTCGGCCGCGTCAAAATCACTGACGACGCCAACCAGGCGGCCAAAGGCCTGGACCCCGTTGGGATGATCCAGCCAGCCGGGCTGTCGAAGTGTGTCTGCGGTCAGGTGTTCACACAGGTTGGCATGGGTCAGACCAGGGTAAAGACTGTGATCCAGCATCACGGTTCTGAAATGAAGGTCGAGGGTGCGATCTTCCAGTACCAGCTTGCGGTTGAGATGCTTTGGTGGCTTTATGTCCAGGCCGGAAGCAATACCGGCCTGATAGCTTTCATCGGCAGACCTGGCATTGAACGCGACGCTGTAGAGTCCTTCGCCCTTTTCGAGGAAGGTATCGACGCCGGCGAGAAACTTGCGGGGATCGCCAATGCCCCTGATTTCCAGGTAGTCGTCCGGGAACATGATGCACAGGTTTTCGGTGCCCCATTCCTGATGCTTTCCGCTTGGCGGTACGATAAAACCGAGTTTCTGATATTGGGTGCGGGTTTGCTGCAGATCATGTACCGCGACTACCGGGTGGTCGACTCTTCCTACTTTTGCCGTCATATCATCTCCTCACTTTACTTTGGTTTGTCTGATCCATGAATGGTCGGCTCTCTGTCGTATCTCTTCATTCCGAAATCGCCTGCCTAGAGCAATTGACAGGCAGTCGAGCGAGGGCTGCACTGAAATGGTATAAAGTGGTATTATAGTATACTAATTGTTGTTAAAAGTATATCCCGGTGTGTTCTTGTTGTATCTTCTGGTCTGTCCGCTACATCAAGGCCTCAACCTATACAGGCAGAGTGGCATGGGTAACGTCCGGTGTCTGAGGCAGGCTTGGAGCAGATATGGCAGTTATTTACACCCGTAATTCGGTTTGCAGATCGTGAGGCGTTTAGTGATGGAAAACACAGTAATTGACCTGTCCCAGAGTATTCTCGTTGTCGGTGGTGGGCGCATGGGGGGCGCAATTGTCCATGGTTGGCTGCGGCAAGGCGTGAATCCCGGACAGATACATCTCATTGACCGGAATCCCGAGGCGGTGGCTGGCTTTGTGGAGTCTCTGGGCATTGTCGGGTATACCGGCATTGAAGAGATTCCAGCGGGCTCGATTTTCGATTTTGTACTCCTTGCTACCAAGCCTCAGGTGATTTCCGAGGCTTTACCAGTGTACCGCGCCTTTCTCGGCTCGGATTCCCTGCTGATATCCATTGCTGCCGGCATATCCAGTGACTCGCTCTCCAGGCTTGCGCCGGGAGATCATGGGATCGTCAGGGTCATGCCCAATACACCCGCACTTATCAGTAGAGGTGTTATGGTCGGCTATCCGAATGCGCGTGTTTCGATATCGAAACGTCACGCGTGTGAAGCCTTGTTTATCTCCCTCGGCGAATTCTATTGGGTGGAAAATGAGGAACAAATGCATGGTGTTACAGCAGTGAGTGGTAGTGGGCCGGCATACCTGTTTCATTTTGTTGAAAGCATGATCGCGGCGGCGGAAGAAGTCGGCTTGCCGAAGGCACTGGCAAGAGAGCTGGCAATAGGGACCGTCGTCGGTGCGGCTCGCCTGGTCGAAGCGGGCACCCGGGATGTGTCCGAGCTAAGAAAAGAGGTGACCAGCCCGAAAGGAACGACAGAGGCCGCGTTGAATGTGTTGATGGGTGATCAGGCACTGACCAGATTGTTGTGCTCGGCGATCGATGCCGCCGCGACGCGCAGTCGCGAACTGGCTGTTTGCTGACCCTGAATGTCCAGGCAGGTTAACGGGGTATGACCTGCGGCCCTGGATCCACCCTGTTGCTGGCGTTTTTCCTTCACAGAGTCGGTTTTCTGTCTTGCCCCGATGTGTGGACCAATGAAAAAGGCCGCTCTATGAGCGGCCTTTGCAGCGGAGTGAAGCGAGCTTAGACTCCGATGTAGTCCATGATGCCTTCGGCGGCCTTGCGGCCTTCGGCGATGGCGGTGACCACCAGGTCGGAGCCGCGTACGGCGTCTCCGCCGGCGAAGATCTTGGCATTGGTGGTCTGGAAGGCGAAGTCAGACTGCTCGGGGGCGATGATACGGCCCCACTGATCGGCTTCGATACCGTATTCCTTCAGCCAGGGTTGGTCATGGGGCTGGAAGCCGAACGCCATGATCACCACGTCGGCGGGCAGCACCTGCTCCGAGCCGGAGACCGGCTCCGGACGACGACGACCGTTGGCATCGGGCTCGCCCAGCTGGGTGGTGACCACTTCGACGCCGGTGACCTTGCCGCTGGCATCGGTTTGCACGCCGGTGGGTTGCAGGTTGAACATGAAATTCACCCCTTCTTCCCGGGCGTTCTGCACCTCGCGGCGAGAGCCGGGCATGTTGGCCTCGTCCCGACGATAGGCGCAGACCACATGTTCGGCATTCTGGCGAATGGAGGTGCGCACACAGTCCATGGCGGTATCACCACCACCCAGCACCACCACTTTCTTGCCGGCCATGTCGATGTAGTCGGACGCCTGTTTCTCGAAACCCAGCACCCGGTTGGCGTTGGAGATCAGGAACGGCAGGGCGTCGTAGACACCTTCGGCGTCTTCGTTGGTCAGGCCGCCGCGCAGATACTTGTAAGTTCCCACTGCCAGGAACACCGCATCGTAGTCATCGAGCAGGGTCTGGAAGCCGACGTCCTTGCCCACTTCGGTGTTCAGCCGGAATTCCACACCCATTTCGGTGAAGATTTCCCGGCGACGGCTCATCACCGTTTTCTCCAGTTTGAAGGAGGGAATGCCGAAGGTCAGCAGGCCGCCGATTTCCGGGTAGCGATCAAATACCACCGGGGTCACGCCGTTACGCGCTAGCACGTCGGCACAGGCCAGACCGGCGGGGCCGGCGCCGATGATGGCGACCTTGCGGTCGGTTTTCACCACCTTGGACATGTCTGGGCGCCAGCCCATCTCGAACGCCTTGTCGGTGATGTATTTCTCGATGTTGCCGATGGTGACGGCACCAAACTCGTCGTTGAGGGTACAGGAACCTTCGCACAGTCTGTCCTGTGGGCAAACCCGGCCGCAGACTTCGGGCAGGCTGTTGGTCTGGTGACACAGGTCCGCCGCCTCGAAGATGCGCCCCTCGTTGGCCAGTTTCAGCCAGTTGGGGATGTAGTTGTGTACCGGACACTTCCATTCGCAGTAAGGGTTGCCGCAGTCCAGGCAGCGGTCGGCCTGCATCTGTGCCTGGCTGTCGGAAAAGGGTTCGTAGATCTCCACGAACTCGATTTTACGGGTGCCGATCGCCTTCTTGGGCGGATCGACACGTTGTACGTCTATAAACTGAAATACGTTCTGACTCATCACAATCTTCCTTTACTGCGCATGGACCCGCAGCTCTGCGGTGGAGCGGCTCTGGTGGCCCAACAGGGATTTCACATCACTGGATTTGGGTTTGACCAGCTTGAATTTGGGCAGATACTGGTCGAAATTGGCCAGAATTTCCTGTGCCCGGTTACTGCCGGTTTCCTGCAGATGTTGCGTGATGATACCGCGCAGGTGTTCCTGATGGATCACCAGTTCGTCCAGCCCCAGCAACTCGACCAGTTCGTGGTTGGTCTTGAGTTCGAAGTCATCGTCTTCATCCAGCACATAGGCAAAGCCTCCGGTCATGCCGGCGGCGAAGTTGACGCCGGTGCGTCCCAGTACGGTGACGATACCACTGGTCATGTATTCACAGCCGTTGTCACCCAGCCCTTCCACTACGGCGATGGTGCCCGAGTTGCGCACCGCGAACCGCTCACCGGCACGGCCGGCCACGTACAGGTAGCCACCGGTGGCACCGTACAGGCAGGTGTTACCGACCAGGGTTGCCTCGTGCGAGGAGAAGGCCACGCCGATGTGGGACTTGATCACCAGCTTGCCGCCGGTCATGCCCTTGCCCACATAGTCATTGGCGTCACCGGTCAGGATCATTTCCAGACCGCCCGCGTTCCAGACCCCGAAGCTCTGGCCGGCGGTGCCGTCCAGATGGATGCGGATCGGATCCGCCGCCATGCCCTGGTTGCCGTGACGTCGGGCGATTTCGCCGGACAGACGCGCACCCACCGAACGGTCGGTATTGCGAATGCTGTAATAGAAGTCACCGCCGCTGCTGGTTTCGACCGCGCTCAGGGCATCTTCGGTGATCTTCAGGTTGAGCAGACCCTTGTCGAAGTTGGGGTTGCCTTGCTGACAGAACACGCCCAGACCCGGCTTGGGCTCGGGCTTGGCAATGATGCCGGACAGATCCAGTTTCTGCTGCTTGGCGGTCAGGCCCGGCAGTACTTCCAGCAGATCGGTGCGGCCGATCAGATCGGTCAGCTGGGTCACGCCCAGTTGGGCCATCAGCTCGCGGGTTTCTTCGGCGATGAACCTGAAATAGTTCTCTACCATTTCGGGCAGACCGAGGAAGTGTTCCTTGCGCAGCTTCTCGTCCTGGGTGGCCACGCCGGTGGCGCAGTTGTTCAGGTGACAGATACGCAGGTACTTGCAGCCCAGAGCGACCATGGGGCCGGTACCGAAACCAAAGCTCTCGGCGCCCAGAATGGCGGCCTTGACGATGTCCAGGCCGGTCTTGAGACCGCCGTCCACCTGCAGCCTTACCTTGTGACGCAGGCCGTTGGCCACCAGTGCCTGCTGGGTTTCGGCCAGACCCAGTTCCCAGGGGGAGCCGGCGTACTTGACCGAAGACAGCGGGCTGGCGCCGGTGCCGCCATCGTAACCGGAGACGGTGATCAGATCTGCATAGGCCTTGGCCACGCCAGTGGCGATGGTGCCGACGCCGGGCTCGGACACCAGCTTGACCGACACCAGACAGCTCGGGTTGATCTGCTTGATATCGAAAATCAGCTGGGCCAGATCCTCGATGGAGTAGATATCGTGGTGCGGCGGCGGCGAGATCAAGGTGACGCCCGGTACCGCATAACGCAGCTTGGCGATTTCTGCCGTCACCTTGTGACCGGGCAGCTGGCCACCCTCACCGGGCTTGGCGCCCTGAGCCACCTTGATCTGGATGACCTCGGCGTTCATCAGGTAGTGCGGGGTCACGCCGAAACGACCTGAGGCCACCTGCTTGATCTTGGAGTTTTTCAGGCTGTTGAAACGAAGCGCATCTTCACCGCCTTCGCCGGAGTTGCTCTTGCCGCCGAGGCGGTTCATGGCGATGGCCAGTGCCTCGTGAGCCTCTGGGCCCAGGGCGCCGATGGACATGGCGGCGCTGTCGAAGCGAGGGAACAGCTCCTGCGCGGGCTCGACCTGTTCCAGCGGAATGCTCTGGCCGCCCGGTTTCAGGGCAAGCAGATCACGCAGCATGGCGACCGGGCGTTCGTTGACCAGTTTGGAATAAACCTGATAGTCCTGGTAATTACCGGAGCGGACAGCGGTCTGCAGGCTGGTGACCACATCCGGGTTGTAGCTGTGGTATTCGCCGTCGTGCACATACTTGAGCAGGCCACCCTGGTTGAGGGGCTTGCGGGCAATCCAGGCCACCCGGCTCAGGTTGAACAGGTCCTGCTGGAAGTCCTCGAAAGAGGCACCCTGCACCCGGCTGGATACGCCCTTGAAGCACAGATCGATCACGTCCTGATGCAGACCGATGGCTTCGAACAACTGAGAACAGCGGTAAGAGGCGATGGTGCTGATGCCCATCTTGGACATGACCTTGTACAGGCCCTTGTTGATGCTGTTGCGGAAGTTGAGCAGCGCCTCGCGCAGGGGCATCTTGAGCACGCCGTCTTCTACCATGCGGCCCAGCGTTTCATAGGCCAGGTAGGGATAGATAGCGGTCACACCGAAGCCGAGCAGGACGGCAAACTGGTGCGGGTCGCGGGTGCTGGCGGTTTCGACAATAATGTTGGAGTCGCAGCGCAGATCGTTTTCGACCAGGGTGCGCTGGATGGCACCGGCGGCCATGGCGGCCGGGATCGGCAACTTGTCCTTGCTGATGTGACGATCGGTCAGCACCAGCAGCACGGTATCGGTCTCTACCGCCGTCTTGGCCTCTGCACACAGGCGCTCTATGGCGGCCTGCAGGCCTTCTTCCGGCGAAAAATTCAGATCCAGTACGGTATTCTTGTGGTGGGTCTGCTCCAGACTCATCAGCTGATGAAAGTCGGAGTACAGCAGAATCGGTGATTCAAACTGAACCCGGTGGGCGTGACCATGGGTCTCGTTGAAGACGTTCTGCTCGCGGCCGATCAGGGTGGCCAGCGACATGACGTGATTTTCCCGCAGCGGATCGATGGGCGGGTTGGTCACCTGGGCGAACATCTGACGGAAGTAGTCATACACGGAGCGAGACTTGCTGGACAGCACCGCCATGGGAGCATCGTCACCCATGGAGCCGACGGCTTCCTGGCCATTTTCGCCCATTACCCGGATCACCTGATCCAGCTCTTCCATCGAGTAGCCGAACAGCTTCTGATAGGTGCGCAGGGAGTTGACGTCCAGTTCGCACTGGCCGGCCTGATCGTCTGGCAGGTCTTCGAAGCGGGTCAGACGGCGCTTGTGCTTGGTCATCCACTCCTTGTAGGGGTGGCGACACTTGAGATCGTCATCGATTTCAAAGCTGGTCCAGATCTTGCCGTTGGCGGTGTCGACCACGAACAGCTCGCCCGGTCCGACCCGGCCTTTTTCGAGTACTTCGTCCGGGGTGTAGTCCCAGATACCGATTTCGGAAGCCAGGGTGATAAAGCCGTCCTTGGTGCGCACGAAGCGTGCCGGACGCAGACCGTTACGGTCCAGGGCACAGGCCGCGAAGCGGCCATCGGACATCACGATACCGGCGGGGCCATCCCAGGGCTCCATGTGCATGGAGTTGAAGTCATAGAAGGCACGCAGATCCTCATCCATCGCCGGGTTCTTCTGCCAGGCGGGCGGGATCAGCATGCGCATGGCACGGAACAGGTCCATACCACCGGCCAGGAACAGCTCCAGCATGTTGTCGAGGCTGGAGGAGTCGGAACCGTCGGTGTTGACGTAGGGGGCGGCGTCTTTCAGATCCGGCAGCAGCGGCGAACCGAATTTGTAGGCGCGGGCCTGGGCCCAGCGGCGGTTACCGCCGATGGTGTTGATTTCACCGTTGTGAGCCAGGAAGCGGAACGGCTGTGCCAGTGGCCAGCGCGGCTGAGTATTGGTCGAGAAGCGCTGGTGGAATACGCAGATGGCCGACTGCATGCGGATGTCTGCCAGATCCAGATAGAATCGCGGCAGATCGGCGGGCATGCACAGGCCCTTGTAGGTCATCACCAGGTTGGACAGGCTGACCACATAGAAGAACTCGTCACTGATGCGCTTTTCGATACGACGGCGCACTATATAAAGGCGGCGTTCAATATCTTTGGCGACCCAGCCGGTGGGGGCATTGATGAATACCTGCTCGATGCGAGGCAGTGAGGCCTTGGCGATATCGCCCAGTACCTGGGTATTCACCGGCACATCGCGCCAGCCGACCAGACTCAGGGTTTCTTTTTCCAGTTCTTCGTTGACTATCTGACGGCACTGTTCGGCCAGTACCGGGTCCGGATTCAGGAACATCATGCCGACGGCATACTTGCGACCCAGGTTCCATCCCTTGTCTTCCGCCACGGCGCGGAAGAAACTGTCGGGTTTTTGCATTAACAGACCGCAACCGTCGCCGGTCTTGCCGTCGGCGGCGATGCCGCCGCGATGTTGCATGCGATCCAACGCCGAAATTGCGAGTCGGACAAGCTTGTGGCTGGCTTCACCTTCTACATGGGCGATCAGGCCGAAACCACAGTTATCTTTCTCAAGCGTGGGGTCATAAAGAGACATTGCATTCCTCCATTGCTCAAGCCATTAGGCCGAGCGACTACTTTTGTCAGCACGACATGCTCTGAAGCGTCCATTGCCATTGGTGGCTAATTTACCAAAATATAGAGATTTTTTTGTGAGGTCAATTAAAGCAGTAACGCTATAAATCGTTGTTTGTTATAGGGTGAAGTAGGATATCCCAATGGAAAACCCAGTTGTTTGGTTATAAATCTCTCCATCTTTTTGTTTGTCAGTTTGTTATGCTGTTTATTTTATTGTGACGAGATAATATAAAGTTAAATGTTTTATGTTGTTTTTTTACTACATTATGGTAATGAATTTTGATGTGGATCCCGTTTTTTTTTCTGTCTTCAAAACAGGCAGAACGGCAGTTTTTGAGAAATGCCTTTAGTATTATTGGATTATAAATTCATTCTTTTCGCATAATATTTCATTCCTGGGGCGCATTTCAATGAAAAACGTCCTGCTTGGCATAAAGTTACTTGCGAATTGATCGGTTTCGCATGCGTCTGTTTAAAGCGGGTAGCGTCATCCCATCATCGGCATGACAGCCCGCGACTAAGCCGGTATCCTGCTTTTATGCTGTTGTGGACAGGAATAATCGATGAAACCCATAAAAACATGGGCCCAATACTATGTAGATCTGATGACCAAGCTGGGCATAGTGCGTTTCAGCATGCTGCTGGCGGCTTGTATCATTTTGCTGGCTATCTTCATTCAGGTGGGAGTGACGCTGTTTCTGAGGGGGGCGGTTGAGTCCATCGATCTGCTGAGATCCATTTTCTTCGGGTTGTTGGTCACGCCTTGGGCGGTCTATTTTCTTTCCGTGGTGGTGGACCAGCAGGAAAACTCCCGGCAACGACTCAGCCGGCTGGTGCAGCGGCTGCAACAGATGCGGGAGCGGGATCTGGAGCTCAACAACGAGTTGCAGGAAAAAATACAGCTGCTCAATCGTCAGATAGAGGAAACCCACAGGGCCGAGACGGCTCGTCAGCAGGCCATCGAAGATCTGGAAGCGGAAGTCTACCAGCGGGAAAAGGCACAGATGGAATCTCAGGAGCGTTCCGCCCTGCTGCGTTCCTTTATCGATACCTCGCCGGATCTGGTGTACTACCGCAACGAGCTGGAAGAGTTCTCCGGCTGTAACAGAGCCATGGAAAATCTGCTTGGCCGCGAGGAAAAAGAGCTGATTGGCCTGACCCCCTTCGATGTGTATCCGGAAGATGTGGCCGAGAAGGTGGTGGAAACCGACCGGGAAGTGTTTGCCCGCAACGAAAGCCAGACTTACGAGCAATGGCTGCAGTATCCGGATGGCCGGCGGGCCTGCTTCGAGCTGCGCAAGGTGCCGTTTTTTGATCGCAACGGCAAGCGCCTGGGGCTGCTGGGCTTTGGGCGGGACATTACCGAGCGCAAGCGTTATCAGGAGGAGCTGGAAAAAGCCAGCCGCGACAAGACGACCTTCATTTCCACCATCAGCCATGAGCTGCGCACGCCGCTGAATGGCATCGTCGGCCTGAGTCGTATTCTGCTGGCCACCAAGCTGGATCAGGAACAGCGACAGCACCTCAGAACCATCCACTTCAGTGCCGTGACCCTGGGCAATATCTTCAACGATATCATCGATCTGGACAAGGTCGATCGCAGTCGACTGGAGCTGGCTCCGGAGCCGATGGATCTGCCCGGGTTTCTGGATGATCTGGAAAGTCTGGCCCGGCTGCAGGCCGAACAGAAGGGGCTCTATCTGCATTTCGACCGGGATGGAGACATCCCCGACTGGATACTGGCCGATGGCACCCGGCTGCGGCAGGTGTTGTGGAACCTGGTGGGCAACGCCGTCAAATTTACCGATGACGGTGG
Source organism: Oceanisphaera psychrotolerans (assembly GCF_001870485.1). Classification (GTDB taxonomy): domain Bacteria; phylum Pseudomonadota; class Gammaproteobacteria; order Enterobacterales; family Aeromonadaceae; genus Oceanimonas; species Oceanimonas psychrotolerans. Next base: position 12,756 of record NZ_MDKE01000035.1, read on the forward strand.
CGTCACCATTCGCTGCATGGCCGACGAGCTGACCCCGGGCGAAATTACCCTGCGCTTCGATATCGAAGATACCGGCATCGGCATACCGCCCGAGCTGCAGCAGAAGATATTCGCGCTCTACTTCCAGATCGAGGGTAACAAGCACGCCACCGGTACCGGCATCGGTCTGGCGGTGTCTCAGCAACTGGTGGATGCCATGCACGGCACCATAGAGCTGGACAGCGAGCCCGGAGAAGGCTCCTGTTTCAGCATGACCATACGGGTACCCAGAGCTCAGGCACCGGTGGACGATCCCGTGGTGGCGCACCTGCCCCCGCTGTCGGTGCTGCTGGTCGAAGATGTGGAGCTCAATGTCACCGTGGCTTGTGCCCTGCTGGAAAAGCTGGGTCACAAGGTGACCGTGGCCCGGGATGGGGGCGAAGCCTTCGCCTGGCTGGCGCAGCAGAGCTTCGACCTGGTGTTCCTCGATATCCAGCTGCCGGACATGACCGGCTTCGATATCGCGGCCCGGCTACGGGAAGAGGCCCGGGAGAAGCAGCAGACGCTGCCTCCGCTGGTGGCATTGACCGCCAATGTGATCAGCGACAAGCAGCGCTATCTGGCCAAGGGCATGGATGATGCCATCAGCAAGCCGCTGTCTTCCAAGGCCATCAAGGGCGTGCTGGCGCGGTTCTTTGCCCATCGGCCTGCGCTGCAGGAACGGAAAGAACGGGTCGAGCCCGTTATCGATACCGGGACCAGCACCGAGACCGTCACCGATATCGATGAACAGCAGCTGCTGGATACGGTGTTCCTGACCGACTATGTGGATACGGTGGGGGCGGCCATTCTGCTGTCCAGCGTCGATCTGCTGGACAGCATGGCCGGTGACTACCTGAGCAAACTCAATGACTTTGTGTCAGCCAGGGATCAGGACGGCATCGTCGATGAAGCCCACAAAATCAAGGGAGCGGCCGGCTCGGTCGGACTGAAGCGGGTACAGCAGCTGGCGCAGCAGATCCAGAGTCCGGAGCTGCCCGAGTGGTGGCAACAGCTGGAGGGCTGGGTGAGTGAGTTGAATCAGTGCCTGCCCGGCGATCTGGCGACACTGCGCCGGTGGCTGGAGCGGCGGCTATGAGCGACTATCAGGCGCTGATCCTGGGGGAGCGATGGCTGCCCCGGCCCGAGTCCGAGGCGGAACCGGACACACCGCTGGCCGCGATAGAGGCGGATCGCTGCCGCATCGTGCAATGTTCGCCGGTACGACGGCTGCAGCAAAAAACCCAGGTGTTTCCGCTCGACGTCAAGGCCTCGGTGCGCAGTCGGCTGACCCATTCGCTGGAGGTAAAGGAAACCGGCCGCCAGCTGGCGTTGAGGGTGTTGCCCGGTCTCGGGGATGAGGTCGACAAGGAGGCCTTCGTCAGCCTGGTGGAGATGGCCTGTTTGCTGCACGATGTCGGCAATCCGCCGTTCGGCCATTTTGGCGAGGTGGTGATGATCGACTGGCTCGGCACCCGGCTGCCATCGCTGTTCCGGAAGGCGGTTGGCAAGGGTTCCCGCCAGTGGCCGATGCTGATGGCAGACCTGCAGCAATTCGAAGGTAACGCCCAGAGCCTGCGGCTGCTGCACAGCCTGCAGGATCTTAACCTGACCTTGAGTCAGCTGGCGGCGCTGCAGAAGTATGTGCGCGGGGCCTATCAGCGCAGGACGGATGGGCGCTGGCAGCAGAAGCCGGGGCATTTTTTCAGCGAGCGTCCTCTGGTACAGCAGATCCGGGCGCGTTTTCCCATTACCACCCGCGGCCGTTATCCACTGACCTTTCTGATGGAGGCGGCCGACGATATGGCCTACGGGGTGGCGGATCTGGAAGATGCCGTCGACCGGGGCGTGTTGAGCCTGGCGGAGCTGGAGCTGGCTCTGCTGGGCGAAGCCAATGAATATCTTCAGACCCGCTGGCAGCAGTCAAGGGTGTCCGAGCCCGGCTTTTTCAGCCGTTTTCGCCAGAGCATCAATGAAGACTTGCTCACCCTGGTCGGCGAACAGTATCTGCTTCATCATGCGGCCATTCTGGATGGCAGTCATGATGCGGCCCTGCTGGCGGTGGAACAGGCACCGGCCCAGGCCCTGCAGTGGCTGAAAGCCTTTGCCCATCGGCGGGTATTCAACCGTCGTGAAGTGGAGGCGCTGGAGCTGTCGGGGTTTGCCGCACTCAAAGGCGTACTGGAAGCCTTTGCCCCCCTGCTGGCGCTGTCGGAGCAGGAATTCACCAGCCTCGAAAGCCGGCAGGATGCCAATGGACTGGTCTTGCGGCGGCTCTATCATCGTTTGCCACCGCGCCATCTGGCCGCTTACCGGCGCGACAGTCGCAGCGCCGCGTTCTTCGAGAATGCACAGGAGCGGGAGTGGTACTTCCGGGTTCGGCTGCTGCTGGATTTTGTCAGTGGCATGACGGACACTTATGTTCTGGAAGAGTATCGCCTGTTGTGTGGTTATCAGGGTTGAGATCCCGCTGCAAGCCAGGGTCTTTGTTCTTGCTTCCTTTCGCGACAAGCAAGCAGCGCCTTGGCAAGGCTTATCTGGAGCCATTTGCACATGCGTTACATCACATTGCTGATTTCGCTCTGTTTCAGTGCCTTGTTGCACGCCTCGGGTCCCCTGATGGTGATGCACGAGGTGTTGCCCGGTGAAAGCTGGCGTTCACTGGCGGCGCGTTTTCAGCTGACCGAACACGAGTTGCGACTGAAATTCAATCAAGAACGTTTCATGACACCGCTGGTGGCCGGCGACTGGATCTGGGTGCCGGACCATCCCCCTTTATCCTCCTCGTTCATCGCCGACAACACCGCGCCCCGGCCGGCTATCCGTCCTGCGGCGGAGCTCCCCCGGACCAGTCTGCCGGGAGCGATCCGGGTTTCCGGTGAATTACCTCGGCTGGGTCCTCCCGATCCGGCGCTGGCACCCAAAACCGACCGGGTACTGTTGACCATTGCCTCCGCGGCCAGGGCGGCGGCCACCGACCAGCTGGATCAATTTGTGGAGCAGCAGGGCAGCTCCCTGGCCGATGACACCCTGTTGTTTGGGTCGCAGCAGTTAAGCGAGCTGCCCTGGCTTAACCCCGAGCAGTGGAACTGGGATTATCAGCTGCCACTGTTCGATAAGGAGCCCGAACTCAGCAGTCGCATGGCGTTGCCGGTCACGTCTTTCTGGCAGGGTGAGCTGGGCGTGGATTACCGGGACGAGCGTTGGACCTATCAGGCCGGGCTGCATTTCGAACAGCCGTTGACCGAGGCGATCAGCGGCCATGCCGAACCGGTACTGGATTATCAGGCTTCCTGGGATCATCGCCGTGGGGGGCTACTGCTGTTTTTGAATCACAGTGACTGGACCCTGGGGGCCGGGCAATACCGGTCCCTGTCCGGCTGGCAACCGCAAGCAGGCAGGCGGGAACGTCCGGCGTCCGGACGGATCTGGTTCGGCGAGGGTCGGCTGGGGGCTGTACCGGGTCTGAGCGTCTCGGGGCGCTATTACCAGTGGCAGGGGCGGCAGCTCAGCCTGTATGGCAGCGGGGATAAATACAAGGCGGCCTTGTCCCGCCAGTGGTCGCTCAATTACTCGCCCTGGCGGATTTTTCGCGTGCAGAGTTCGCTGTTGAGTAACAGCAAGGATAAATTCGAGTCCAGATTCCGGCTGGGGGTGGACCTGCCGCTGGGGATGGCGCCGGGCCAGTGGTGGAAAAGTCTGATGGAAAAGCCACGCTATGACCGATATCACCCGCTGCAACATCACAAGGTGATGGTACTGGAACACCGGTAATGAAATCGTGAGGGGTAAGGAGTGAGGAGTAAACCCCATGCCTGAAGGTTCGGCGTTGGGCACCTCACACCTCCGTGTTTTAAAGCCGGGTGAATTCGTCGTTGGCGAAGCTGGTTCTGGTTTCCTTCTGCAGCAGCGTCAGCAGCAGGATGGCGCGGGTTTCGCCGTCGGCCTCCTGATAAATGGCCTCCAGCCCGGCGAAGGGGCCTTCTGCGATGCGGACCTTGTCACCACAACGGGGCATATCACTGAGTCGCTCCCTGAGCTCGTCGCTGTCGCAGTGGCACATCAGATCATAGACCAGCTCGGCGGGCACCTCGCAGGGGCCGCAGCCAAAGCGCACCAGGTTGCGCACGCCACGGGTGGAGCCGATGGTGACGGAGCTGGTTTTGGTGAGGTCGGCACGCACGAAGATATAGCCGGGAAACAAGGCCTCGGTTCTGGTCACCAGTTTGCGACGATAGAGTTTTTTGACCTCGGCATAGGGATAGAACGCCTCGATATCCTGATTGTTCAGGTTCTGCAGCGCTCGCTCTTCTTCCCGTGGCCGGCAATGGGCCAGATACCACTTTTGCATATAAACATCCTGGCTCACGATGGGTATCCATCATTATGACAGCCGCAACAAAAAAGGCCACGGCAAGCCGTGACCTTGAACAGGTAGTGAACAGGTTTTACCAGCCTTTGACCACGCCGCCCTTGAACAGGTCCAGGGCAGCCTGATAGACCTCCTCGCTCTGATAGGCCTTGACGAAGGTCTGGATCCGCTCGTCGTCCTGGTTGTCTTTGCGGGCGACAATCAGATTCACGTAAGGAGATTCCTTGTCTTCCACGAACAGGCTGTCCCGGCCGGGCAGCAGATCGATTTGCGAGGCGTAGGTGGTGTTGATCACCGCAAAGGCCACGTCATCCAGCGAGCGGGGCAGCTGCGGCGCTTCCAGTTCGATGATTTGCAGTTCTTTCGGGTTGGCGGTGATGTTCAGGGTGGTGGCCTCCAGGCCAACCGCATCATCGACCTCGATCAGGCCCTGTTGTTCCAGCAGCAGCAGGGTGCGGCCCAGGTTGGTCGGGTCGTTCGGCACCGCGACCTTGGCACCGTTTTCCAGCTCATCCAGTGATTTGATCACCTTGGAGTAGGCGGCGATGGGATAGACAAAGGTATTGCCTACCGGCACCAGCTCGTAACCACGATCGGCAATCTGCTTGTCGAGATAGGGCAGGTGCTGGAAGGCATTGATATCCAGGCTGCCATCGTTCAGGGCCACGTTGGGCGTTACGTAGTCGCTGAATGACACCAGCTCTACATCCAGGTTGTATTGTGCTTTGGCCACCTTGACGGCCACTTCTGCCACCTGCTCTTCGGCACCGGCAATCACGCCCAGACGCAGCGGCTTGGCGGCCACTTCTTCGGCGGTGTCCTTGGCTTGTTCACCACAGCCGGCCAGCGCCAGCGCAGAGGTCAGTACACCCAGGGTCGCAAAAGCTTTAAAACCTAATTTCATCAGGTAACTCCTTTTTAAATCAACGATGATCCACATAAGTCACCAGACGTTCGCCGGCGCTTTGGATAATTTGTACCAGTACTACCAGCATCACCACGGTGATCAGCATGATTTGAGGGTCGAAGCGCTGATAACCGTAACGAATTCCCACATCGCCCAGGCCGCCGCCCCCGATGGCACCGGCCATGGCGGAATAGTTCACCAGCGTCACCAGGGTGATGATAATGCCATTGAGCATGCCGGGCAGGGCCTCGGGCAGCAATACCTTCATCACGATTTGCAGACGGCGGGCGCCCATGGCCTGAGCCGCTTCCACCAGTCCCGCCGGGATCTCCATCAGGGCGCCTTCCATCAACCGCGCCACGAAGGGGATGGCGGCCACGGTCAGGGGCACCACGGCGGCCACGGTGCCGATACTGGTGCCGACCACCATCCGGGTGAAGGGAATAATGGCCACCAGCAGGATGATAAAGGGAATGGAGCGGCCGATATTGACCACGGTGCCCAGTACCTTGTTGAAGGATTTGCTCTCCCAGATCTGACCGGGCTTGCTGACGTGCAGCGCTATCCCCAGCGGAATACCCAGGCACAGGCGATGGCGCCCGAGCCGAAGGTCATGATCAGGGTTTCCCACAGGGCGGATAACAGCAGATTAATCATGGCGTCGGACATAACCGAGTAACTCCACCTGAATTTTATGGTTCTGAAGATAAGTCTGTGCGGCCTGAGTCTGTTCCGGTTTTCCGTCCAGCTCGGCCAGCATGAAGCCGAATTTGACCCCGCCCGCATATTCGATATCGGCGCTGAGAATGGTCACGTCGACCCCGAGCTCCCGGCTTAGAATGGAAATCAGCGGGGTGTCCACGGTTTCGCCGGTAAAGCCGAGCCGTACCAGTGGCAGGGCGCCGGTTTCCGGCTCGGCCGACAATCGCTGCTGATATTCCTCCGGAATGTCCAGGTTAATGGTGGAGGAAATGAAGCGGCGCGCCAGTTCGGTTTTGGCGTTGGCGAAGAACCAGGCGACATCGCCCTGTTCTATCAACTCGCCGTTATTGATAATGGCGACCCGGTCACAGATACTCTTGACCACATGCATCTCGTGGGTGATCAGCAGTATGGTCAGGCCCAGAGTGCGATTGATGTCTTTCAGCAGGCTGAGGATGGACTGGGTGGTTTGCGGATCCAGCGCCGAGGTGGCCTCGTCACACAACAGTACCTTGGGGTTGGGCGCCAGGGCGCGGGCGATGGCCACTCGTTGTTTCTGACCGCCGGAGAGTTCTTTCGGGTAGGCATTGGCACGATGAGCCAGCCCCACCAGCTCCAGCAGTTCGTTCACGCGCTGTTTGATGGCGGCCTTGTCCATGCCTGCCAGCTCCAGCGGCAGGGCGATATTGGCGAACACGGTACGAGAAGCCAGCAGATTGAAATGCTGGAAAATCATGCCGATATTTCGACGGGCGCGGGGCAGCTCACCGTTGCTGAGCTGGGTCAGGTCCTGACCGTCGACGAAGACGCCACCTTCGGTGGGGCGCTCCAGCATGTTGACGCAACGGATCAGGGTGCTTTTGCCGGCACCGGATTCACCGATGACGCCCATGATCTGGCCGGCGGCAACCTCCAGATCGATATTCTTGACGGCGTGGACGGCGGTGTCGCCTTCACCGTAGCGTTTACTGATATTGGTTAGCTTGATCATCGGAGGATGAGCCTTTCCGGTATGGTTATTCACTGCAATAACTGATGAGTGTAGAGACAAGTCATGCAAGCGTGACTAATAGCAGCGGATGCTAGGCCGTCTGGACGTCCAAGTCAATGTAAATTTCCCCTGTGAGCATCGATAGCGGGGTCGGTATCTTTCTTGCTTACTCGCCGGTTCATGAGATAGGGTGAAGACAAGACTCGGCCGGGCCGTGTTCAGGGAACGAACTTAAGGGAAAACCATGGGTCAGTATTTTCTGCGTCGGTTATTGCTGCTGTTACCCACCTTTCTGGGCATCACCCTGGTGGTATTTGCCATCACCCGATTCGTGCCGGGCGGGCCGGTGGAGCGCATGCTGATGGAAAGCCAGCTGCAAAGCAGCGAATTCAGTCAGAGCACCCGGGGCAGTCAGGTGCTGTCGGCCGAGCAGATTGACGAGCTGAAAGCCTTCTATGGTCTCGATAAACCGGTGTTTGAAGCCTATCGCGACTGGCTGGGCAAACTGGTTCGGCTGGATCTGGGCGAGTCGACCCGTTATTACCTGCCGGTGTGGGAGCTGATCAAGGAACGGCTGCCGATCTCTGCCTTCTTTGGCATCTGTACCTTCCTGCTCAGCTACCTGGTGTCCATTCCCCTGGGCATCCTCAAGGCGCTGAAACACAACAGTCGCTTCGACAGCATCAGTTCCATGCTGATTTATGCCGGCTATGCCCTGCCGGCCTATGTGGTGGGCATTTTCCTGCTTACGGTATTCTCCTTTCAGCTTGGCTGGTTTCCGATGGGCGGCTTCGTCGGCGACGACTTCTACTACCTGGAGGGGTTCTGGGCCAAGACCTTCAACCTGTTTCACCATGCCCTGTTACCGCTTATCGCCTATGCCATCGGCGACTTTGCAGTCTTGACCATGACCATGAAAAACAGCCTGATGGAAAACCTGTCGGCGGATTATGTGCGCACCGCCGTGGCCAAGGGGCTGCCGTTCCGGAAGGCGGTAACCGGCCATGCGCTGCGCAACAGCCTGATCCCCATTGCCAGCCATTTCGGCAACGTGATTTCGGTATTTTTTGCCGGCTCCTTTCTGATTGAAGTGATCTTCAATATCGACGGTCTGGGGCTGCTCGGCTACGAGGCGGTGGTGGAGCGGGATTATCCGGTGGTGATGGGAATACTGGCGGTGACGTCGCTGATGATGCTGGTGGGCAATATACTGTCGGATATCTGTGTGGCGATGGTGGATCCCAGGGTGCGTTTCGATGGCTAGGTTTTTCTCCGATATTACCCACAAGAAGCTGCGTCGCTTTCGCAGCATTCGCCGCGGCTATTATGCCTTCTGCCTGTTCATGCTGATGGTGCTGCTGGCCCTGACGGCCGAACTGTGGGCCAGCAACCGGGCACTGCTGGTCAAGTATGAGGGCCAGCTCTATTTTCCCACCTATGGTGCCGAGATCACCGGCGATACCTTCGGGCTCGGCTATCAGTATGAAACCAACTACCGGGAACTGAAGTCGGTGCTGGCCACACAGGCCGGCAACTGGGTATTGTTGCCACCGGTGCCCTGGAGTCCCTACGAGCAGGACTACAGCAGTGGCAGCTTTCCACCCAATGCACCCAGTCTGGAGCAAGGACACTACCTCGGAACCGACAGTTCGGGCCGGGATATTCTGGCCCGGCTGGTATACGGTTTTCGTACCGCCGTGGGGTTTGCCTTCATTGCGCTGACCGCCAGTTATGCCATCGGGGTCCTGCTGGGATGCCTGATGGGCTTCGTCGGTGGCCGGTTCGATCTGTTGTTTCAGCGTTTTATCGAGATCTGGTCCCAGGTGCCGTTTCTGTATGTGATCATGATACTGGTGTCCCTGACCCAGCCGAATTTTATGTTGTTCGTGGGCATCAACGTGCTCTTCGGCTGGATGGGCATCACCTGGTACATGCGTACCCTGACCTACAGGGAGAAGGTGCGGGATTACGTGCTGGCGGCCCGGGCGCAGGGGGCCGGGCTGTGGCGCATTATCGTGCATCATATTCTGCCCAATACCCTGGTGATGATAGTGACGCTGGCGCCCTTTACCGTGGTGGCCAACATATCGTTGCTGACGGCGCTGGATTACCTCGGTTTCGGTTTGCCGCCACCGACGCCCAGCTGGGGTGAGCTGTTGCGCCAGGGCGTCAATCATCTGGATGCACCCTGGATTGTGGCCTCGGTGGTGACGGCGGTGTCGCTGGTGTTGATCACCGTGTCTTTTATCGGCGAGGCGATTCGTGAAGCTTTCGACCCCAAACATTTCTCTCGTTATGAATAGGCAGGGAATGCGATGAAAAAACTGATAATGATACTGAGTGCCTGGCTGCTGGCCGTGGGTGTGAGCGCCGCCGAGTTGCCGGCCGATCTGGAATGGCTGACCAATAACGAGGATCCGATATTCGCCTCACCCGAAGCCAAGCGGGGCGGGATTTTCAACAGCAGCCTGCAGAGCTTTCCGCTGACCTTCCGCACCGTGGGGCCGGACTCCAACACCGCGTTTCGCTCCTTTATTCTGGAAAACCAGCTCGGTCTCTATGCCTTGCATCCCGAGACCGAGCGGCCGATACCGGCGCTGGCGACTCACTGGGCCTTCGGTGATGACCACAAAACCATGTATTTCAAACTCAATCCGGCGGCGCGCTGGTCCGATGGCAAACCGGTTACCGCCGACGATTTTCTGTTCGCACTGGAGATGATGCGTTCCGAGGTGATCCGGGCGCCCTGGTACAACAACTATTACACCGAGGAAATCGTCGATATCACCCGATACGACGATCACACCATTTCGGTCACCGCCGGCAGCCCCAAGAGCCGGCGCGAGCTGTTGAACACGGTGGGATTGACTCCCCAGCCCAGGCATTTCTATGAACTGACCGATGACTGGGTGCGGCGCTACAACTGGGCGCTGGCTCCGGTGACCGGGGCCTATGTGATCGGCGAGGTAAAACGGGGCCGCTCCATCACCTTTACCCGGTTGGATGACTGGTGGGGCAATGACCTTACTTATTACCGGCACCGGTTCAACGTGGACGAAATCCGGCTGAATGTGGTGCGCGATCTGAATATCGCCTATCGGCATTTTCTGCGCGGCGACATCGATACCTTCGGGCTGATCCTGCCGGAGTGGTGGCACGACAAGACCGATAGCCCCGAGTATCTCAAGGGGCTGATCAACCGCATCTGGTTTTATAACGATATTCCGCACGGGGCTCAGGGCTTTCACCTCAACACCGCCCATCCGAGATTGCAGGATGTGCGGGTGCGTCAGGGTATCGCTCATGCCATCAATATGCAGCGCATGCTCGATACCATATTGCGCGGCGACTATGAACGGATGAACACCTTCGGCACCGGCTACGGCGATTTCATCGATACCGACATTCGTGCCCGGGCGTTTGATATCGAGCAGGCGCGGGCGCTGTTTGCCGAGGCTGGATATGACCGGCAGGGGCCCGGCGGCATACTGCGCAATGCCGCCGGCGACAGCCTCAGCCTGGCGGTGACCTATACCACCCAGGAGCATACTTCACGGCTGGCGATTTTGCGGGAAGAAGCCCGCAAGGCGGGGCTGGATCTGCAGCTGAATCTGGTGGACGGCGCCACCGGCTTCAAGGTGATGCTGGAGAAAAAGCACGAGGCGGCCTGGCTGGGCTGGGGCGGCAGCGGCCTCTATCCCCAGTATTGGGAGTTTTTCCACTCGGTGAATGCGGACAAGCCCCAGACCAACAACCTGTTCAACATCAGCGACGCACAGCTGGATACCTTGATAGAGCAATACCGGGTGACCATGGATCTGGAGGCCAAGGCCGACATTTCCCGCCAGATCCAGCGCCGGGTACACGAACTGGCCATTTTCATCCCCGGTTACCAGGTGCCCTATACCCGCGAAGCCTACTGGCGCTACGTTCGTCTGCCCGAAACCAGGGGCACTCGGCACTCCCCCTCGCTGTTCTGGCCGATGGAAGGGGCGCCTCACAGCACCGGCGGCCTGTTCTGGATCGACGAGGAGTTGAAAGCCGAACTCAAGGCCGGCACACCGAGCTTTGAGCCGGTGCTTGAGGTGGTGGAAACCTGGCGACAGAAGGAGCTCTGATGGAGCCGCTGCTGAAAGTCGAGAATCTGGCCGTCAGTTTTACCACCGAGGCCGGTTGTTTTCGGGTGGTGGATGATGTGAGTTTTTCGGTGGCACCGGGTCAGACTCTGGGACTGGTCGGGGAGTCCGGTTGCGGCAAGAGCGTCACGGCGCTGAGTCTGCTGGGGCTGTTGCCCAGACCGGCAGGGCAGGTAGCCGGTGGTCGGGCACTGTTTCAGGGCCAGGATCTGCTTACCCTGACGGCGCAGCAGCGCTATCGGGTGCGTGGCAACAAGATAGCGATGATCTTTCAGGAGCCGATGACGGCGCTGAATCCGGTACACAGCATTGGTCGCCAGCTGATGGAAGTCTATCGACTGCACCGGCCCGAGCTCGGCAAGCGAGAGCAAAAACAGGCCGCAGCACAGATGCTGCGCCAGGTGGGCATACCGGAAGCAGAGGCGAGGCTGAAAGCCTATCCGCACCAGCTGTCCGGTGGTATGCGTCAGCGGGTGATGATTGCCATGGCCCTGGCCTGCGAGCCGGATTTGCTGATTTGCGACGAGCCAACCACGGCGCTGGATGTGACCATTCAGGCGCAGATTCTTCATCTTATTCGCGAATTGCAGCAGCGCACCGGCATGGCGGTGATCTTCATTACCCACGATCTGGGAGTGGTTGCCCAGGTGTGTGATCAGGTACTGGTGATGTATGCGGGCCGCAGTGCCGAGCAGGCCGATGTGTTCACCTTGTTCGAGCGGCCGGTGCATCCTTATACCAAGGGGTTGCTGTCGGCGATTCCCCGCCTGAGTCAGCCCGGCAAGACGGTATTGCCGACTATCAGGGGCCAGGTGCCATCGCTGGAAGAGCAGCAGGCCGGCTGTCGTTTTGCCAACCGCTGTCCCTATATGACCGAACGCTGTCAGCAGCAGCCGGCAGTCGAGCTGGCCGGTGATGAACATCATGTCTGGTGTCATCACTGGCGGGAGTTACGTTGATGAGCGAGTTGCCAAAAACAGCCATGAGTCCACCACAAACTGCAGCCATGAACCCGGTGTTGAAGGTGGAGCAGTTGCAACAGCATTTTACGCTGGGCGGTGGTCTGCTGCGGCGGGGCAGAATCCTGCAGGCAGTCGACGGGGTCAGCTTTGAACTGGAAGCGGGCAAAACGCTGGGCCTGGTGGGGGAGTCCGGCTGTGGTAAATCAACGCTCGCCCGCACCCTGCTTAAACTGCATGAGCCAAGCGGCGGGCGCATCGTGTTTGAGGGGCAGGATATCACCGATTACTCCCGTACCCGGATGCGCCCCCTGCGACAACAGATGCAGATGGTATTTCAGGACCCGCAGGAGTCACTGAATGCGCGCCATACCGTCGGCACTATTTTGCAGGAACCCTTTGTCATTCACGGTGTGGGCACGGCGACGGAACGCAGACAATGGGCGGCCGAGCTGTTGACGCGAGTCGGCTTGTCGGCATCGGCGCTGGATCGTTATCCTCATGAATTTTCCGGGGGCCAGCGACAGCGCATCGGTATTGCCCGGGCCATGGCGCTCAAGCCACGGCTGCTGGTCTGCGATGAAGCGGTGTCGGCGCTGGATGTCTCGGTGCAGTCACAGATACTGAACCTGCTGCTGTCGCTGCAGCAGGAATATCGACTGGCGATGTTGTTTATCGCCCATGACCTGTCGGTGGTGAAGCATATCTCGGATCATATTGCGGTCATGTATCTGGGCCGCATCGTGGAGCTGGCGCCGGCAGAGGAGTTATACCGCCGCCCGTTGCACCCCTACACCCGGGCTCTGCTTACGGCGATTCCCGAACCGGATCCTCGCAACCGCAAGGTGCCGATGATGCTGCATGGTGAACCGCCTTCCGCCGCCAATCCTCCTTCTGGTTGTCATTTTCGGACCCGTTGCCCCTATGTGGGCGATATCTGTGTGACAGAGGCTCCGCCGCTGACCGGGGAGAAGCATCGGGTCGCTTGTCATTTTCAGCAGGAAATCGCCGCTGGGCAACGGTCGCCTCAATCGCATCAGGGCTGTGATATTATTCCCATCGTAACTGCGCCTTAACCATGGCGTCTTAAACCATGGGGCCTTAAACGATAGGGAACGACGAGTGACTACAGCGGCAATTTTTCTCGACCGAGATGGTGTTATCAACCAGGACACCGGTTATGTGTCCAAAAGAGATGATTTTATTTTTATCGATGGTGTGATTGACGCCATGAAACTGTTGAAGCAAAAAGGCTATCAGCTGGTGGTGGTCACCAACCAGTCGGGCATTGCCCGTGGTCTGTTCAGCGAAGACGACTTCATTCGCCTGACCGAGTGGATGGACTGGTCCCTGGCGGACAGGGGTGTGGATCTCGATGGTATCTATTTTTGCCCTCATCATCCTACGGCCGGCAATGGCTCCGATACCAAAGAATGCGACTGTCGCAAGCCGGCTCCGGGTATGTTCTTGGAAGCCGCCAAGGAGTTGAACATCAATCTTGCCGACTCCTACATGGTCGGTGACAAGGTGTCGGACATGAAAGCCGCCGAGGCGGCGGGCGTCGGACACAAGATTCTGGTGCGCACCGGAAAGGAAATTACCGCCGAAGGGGAAGCCATGGCCGAAGCGGTCTATCCGTCACTGGTCGAATTCGCACAGAATATCGCCGAACTGGCGTAATGTTCTGCGTCATGTGTGATTAGTGTTCAGTTGACAGGTTTTTATCAAAAAAGCCCTTGCGCAAAATCGGGCGGTCCCTATAATGCGCATTCACTGACACGGGGCAACACGCCAACGGTCACAAGGGTTCGAAACGAACGAAACAAAGTTTGCTTCAACGCTTGACGAACAAAACGGAATGCGTAGAATACGCATCCCTGACCTGAAACAAGGTCAACGCTCTTTAACAATATATCAAGCAAACTGTGTGGGCACTCGCAGGTAGTTGAGAAACAAAAAAA
>NZ_MDKE01000036.1 GCF_001870485.1 Oceanisphaera psychrotolerans
ATAGCCAAAAACACGGAAACCTCACTTGCGAAAAGCGAGGTGTCCATATATGGGTCCATGGCGTGTTGTGGGTGGCGGCTGTGTTACCTCTGCCAGCCCGTTACATGCTTGCCAGCGACAGGAAAAACCCGGCGATGGTGGCAGACATCAGGTTGGACAGGGTGCCGGCCAGCACCGCCTTGAGGCCGAGGCGGGCGATCTCGTGGCGGCGATTGGGTGCCATGCCCCCCAGTCCCCCCAGCAGAATAGCAACGGAAGCCAGGTTGGCAAAGCCGCACAGGGCAAAGGAGATAATGGCCTTGGTGTGCTCGGACATCGCCTGTCCGGTGCCCTCTACCAGCAGTTCATTGCTGAGGTAAGGCGCGAAGTTGATGTAGGCGACGAATTCGTTGACCACCAGCTTCTGACCGATAAAAGAACCGGCAATGGTGGCTTCTTCCCAGGGTACCCCGAGCAGAAAAGCCAGTGGAGAAAACAGCCAGCCGAGCAACAGCTCCAGACTCAGGTTATCCATGCCTATCCAGTGCCCGACTCCGCCCAGCATGCCGTTGAGCAGGGCGATGAGGCCGATAAAGGCGAGCAGCATGGCGCCCACGTTCAGCGCCAGCTGCATGCCGGCGCTGGCCCCGCTGGCGGCGGCATCGATGATATTGACCGGCCGATCCGCGGCCGCTGCTTCATCAGCAGTCTCGAATTCATCGATATCGACCCTTTCGGTTTCGGGCATGATCAGCTTGGCGAACAACAGGCCACCGGGCGCCGCCATGAAGGAGGCGGCAATCAGGTATTCCATGGGCACCCCGATGGCGGCATAACCGGCCAGCACCGAGCCGGCCACCGAGGCCAGGCCGCCACACATGACCGCAAACAGTTCCGAGCTGGTCATGTTGGCGATGAAGGGGCGCACCACCAGCGGGGCCTCGGTCTGGCCCACGAAGATATTGGCGGTAGCGACAGCGACTCGGTGCGCGAGGTGCCCAGCAACGCCTGCAGTGCTCCGCCCAGCAGCCGGATCACCCACTGCATGATGCCCAGATAGTAAAGCACCGCAATCAGTGAAGAGAAAAAGACAATCACCGGCAGTACCCGCAGTGCAAAAATAAAGCCCAGGCCGCTGGCAAACGCCGCCTCCCCGACCAGGCCACCAAACATGAAGTCCATGCCGTCGTTGGCATAGCCAATCACCTGGCTCACCCCGGCCGACAAGGACTGCAGCATCTCCTTGCCTACCGGTACATACAGCACCAGGGCGCCCAGCCCGGCCTGCAGGGCGAAGGCGCCGCCCACGGTGCGTAACCGGATGGCGGCGCGATTACTCGAAAACAGGATGGCAATCAGCACCAGTGCCAGCATCCCTACCAGACTCATGATCAAGGTCATATATCACCCTTTGCGTGGCGGCCAAGGCAAACCACCTCAACCCGACAGTTCTTGTCGTCAGGGTTAGCTTAGACGAATTCATCGGGTTAAGAACAGGCAATCGATGGTAAAAACCGATAAAAAAGCCAATGAAATGATGGGTTTCGGAGCGAAACACCTGACCGGGCTTCAAGACCAGCCAAACAGCCGGGACACGTTGTGTTCGAGTTGCACGGCCAGCGCGGTCTGGTCCTGCCCGCGCACGTCGGCCAGGGCGCTCAGTACCTGTGGCAGGCGCGCCGGATGATTGGGCTGGCCCTGAAAGCCGCACAGCGGCATGTCCGGGGCATCGGTTTCCAGCACCAGCGCCTCCACCGGCATGGCGGCGAGGGTGGCTCGGGTTTTCCTGGCTCTGGGGTAGGTGATGGTGCCGCCGACGCCGAGGTGAATGCCCAGTTTCCAGAACGCCTCGGCCTGCTGCAGTGAGCCGGAAAAACCGTGCACCACGCCCCCCACCGGCGGGGTGCGACGCAGCCATTTCAGCAGTTGATCGTGGGTTTTATGACTGTGCAGTATCACCGGCAACGATCGCTCCCGGGCCAGACGGAGCTGAGCGTTCAGCGCCGCCTCCTGCTCGGCCGCCGTCAGGGCGATATTTCCATCCAGCCCCATCTCGCCCAGCGCCACGCAGCGCTCATCTGCATCGTCGAGTGCCAGCGCCAGTTTTTTCTGCCAGCCGGCAGCAGCCCTGGCGACCCACCAGGGATGCAGCCCCAGCGCGTAGTAAACACCGGGCAGCGAAGCGCACAGCCCCGGCAGCGCCGGCCAGCGGGCCTCCTCCACCCCCGGGATCACCAGCCGGTGCACGCCCAGTGCCCGGGCCCGGCGCCAGTGGCCAGGCCGGTCGTCATCGAAGGCGGCAAAGTCGAAATGGCAATGGCTGTCGGTGAGCGTCATGGATCGATTTCCGAGTCTGTTTAGGTTCAGCTTAACCGCCACGCAGAAATAAAAAAGCCCCGGCGCCAGGGCCGGGGCTGTTATCGGTGCCGCGGGATCAGTGCTCGCGAGTCTTGCTGAACTGAATGTCCGGGTAACGTTCCTGGGTCAGGTTCAGGTTGACCATGGTCGGCGCGATGTAGGTGAGGTTGTCACCACCGTCCAGCGCCAGATTTTGCGACATCTTGCGCTGGAACTCGTCCAGCTTCTTGGCATTGTCGCCATACACCCAGCGGGCGGTGGAGACGTTCACCGCCTCGTACAGGGCATCCACGTTGTATTCGGATTTCAGTCGCGCCACCACCACGTCGAACTGCAGCACACCCACGGCGCCGACGATCAGGTCGTTGTTGTCGAGCGGACGGAACACCTGCACCGCGCCCTCTTCCGACAGCTGCACCAGCCCCTTGAGCAGCTGCTTCTGCTTGAGCGGGTCCCGCAGCCGGATGCGGCGGAACAGCTCGGGGGCGAAGTTGGGAATACCGGAAAACTTGAGGTCTTCGCCCTGGGTGAAGGTATCGCCAATCTGGATGGTGCCGTGGTTGTGCAGGCCGATGATATCGCCGGCGAAGGCTTCTTCCGCCCGCTCCCGGTCGCCGGCCATGAAGGTCACCGCATCGGAAATACTGACCGTCTTGCCCAGACGCACGTGCTTCATCTTCATGCCCTGGCTGTATTTGCCGGACACGATACGCATGAAGGCGATGCGATCCCGGTGGCGGGGATCCATGTTGGCCTGGATCTTGAACACGAAACCGGAGAACTTCTCTTCGCTCGCGGTCACCTCGCGGTCATGGGTTGCACGCGGCATCGGCGCCGGCGCCCAGGTGCTGAGACCATCCAGTACATGATCCACGCCGAAGTTACCCAGGGCGGTACCGAAGAACACCGGCGTCAGCTCGCCGGCGAGAAACAGCTCGTTGTCGAACTCGTTGGAGGCGCCCATCACCAGCTCCAGCTCTTCGCGCAGCTGGCCGGCCAGATCGTCGCCCACCGCCTCGTCCAGCGCCGGGTTGTCCAGCCCCTTCACCACCCGCACTTCCTGAATGGTATGGCCCTGACCCGACTTGTAGAGCAGGGTTTCGTCCCGCTGCAGGTGATAGACGCCCTTGAACAGCTTGCCGCTGCCGATGGGCCAGGTGATGGGCGCGCACATGATGTTCAGCTCGGTTTCGACTTCGTCGAGCAGCTCCATGGGATCGCGAATGTCGCGGTCAAGCTTGTTCATGAAGGTCACGATGGGGGTATCGCGCAACCGGGTCACTTCCATCAGCTTGCGGGTGCGGTCTTCCACGCCCTTGGCCGCATCAATCACCATCAGGCAGGAATCCACCGCGGTCAGGGTGCGGTAGGTATCTTCCGAGAAGTCTTCGTGACCCGGGGTGTCGAGCAGGTTGATCAGGCAGTCGTTGTACGGGAACTGCATCACCGAGGTGGTGACCGAGATGCCCCGCTCCTTTTCCATTTCCATCCAGTCGGACTTGGCATGCTGGTTGGAGCCACGGCCCTTGACGGTACCGGCGGTCTGAATGGCACGCCCGTGCAACAACACCTTCTCGGTGATGGTGGTCTTACCCGCATCCGGGTGCGAAATAATGGCAAAAGTACGGCGCTTGGCGACTTCCTGCTGGAATTGCGGTGATGACATGGTCGGCGATCTTCTACTTTGATGAAGGAGCGAGGGGCAGTGATCGGCGCCTCACTCGATGAGCGACAGATAAAACGGCGGCTATTGTCCCCGATCCGCGCCGGATCCTCAATCGGCAGTTACACTCTGCGTGCCTGAACAGACAATTTTTCCACCGGGCTTCATCCCGGGGCGGCTTGTCGTTATCATGCGTTTTTGCATCCATGAAGCCCGCCGTATCATGTCCCGATCTTACTGCCATGCCTGCCACCTGCCCCAAGGCGTTTGCCTGTGCACCCATGTTTCGCCCCAGCCCTGCCCCTTTCCGGTACTGATACTGCAGCATCCGCTGGAAGCGAAACACGCCAAAAGCACGGTGCCATTGCTGCAGCTGGCATTGCCCGGCATCCGGATCGAAGTAGCCGAACATCTGGATCCCCTTCCTTCCCCCGCCCGCGGGCGCTGGTGGCTGCTGTACCCGGATGAGCAGGCGCTGGATATTGATGCAGCCGGGGTCACGCTGCCGACCGGAGATATCGGCGGCCTGGTGGTGCTGGACGGCACCTGGCGCAAGACCCGCCGGTTGCTGCACCTCAACCCCTGGCTGAGGCGGCTGCCGACTCTCAGTTTCAGCCGGGCGCCGGCCAGCGATTACGCCATTCGCAAGGGGCCCGGCGGCCAGGCATTGTCGACGCTGGAAAGCCTGGCCCATGTGCTGGACCGACTGGATCCCGGATTTACCCCGGCGCCGCTGCACCGGCTGCTGCGGGCCAGGGTGGCGCAGTTCCAGGTTCACCGGGCCGCCGGGAGCTAAGCGGTCATGGCGGCACGTCATCGGACGCCTTCGCCGCTGTAGACAGGATATAATGCAAGTGCTGATGACCTCCGATACATTTACCCCGAGTTCTTCTGCTCGGGCGGTCGCAGCATTTACCATCATGATGCGACCCGGCTTCAGATGAACATTTTTCGGCCAATCCGTCCCTCCGGAACCCCCTTTCTAGAAATTTCAGCAACCAATTGATATTTATTGATTTTATTTTAAATAGCAATGCGAGACCAGGATTTACAATGGTATTAAGATGACTTAACTGTTAAATAACATTGACATTCGTCATATAATTGAAAAAAATCCACATGTAAATTGTCAACATTTGAGATTTTAAAAGGTATACAATCTCGAGCTAAAAGGCAGCGCATGTGGTCTCAGCTCCCGGCTCAACGCAAGCTGGGCATCTGTTTCGATGCGCTAGGGTCCCAACTAAAAATATGAAACAGAGAAGGTAAGACCATGGAAGCGTATCTGCTGGAATTTGGTAACTTGTTGCTGAGATGGCTGCACGTCATCGCCGCTATTGCATGGGTGGGTGAGTCCATCTATTTCGTTATGCTCGATAACGGCCTGAAACCACCCAAAGCCGAAGCCTGCAAGGAAAAAGGCGTATTTGGTGAAATGTGGGCGGTACACGGTGGCGGTTTCTACCATAACCAGAAATACGCCACCAGCCCGGAAGAGCTACCTGCAGACCTGCACTGGTCATTCTGGAAGTCTTACACCACCTGGCTGTCCGGTTTTGGTCTGTTCGCCCTGCTGTATCTGACCAAGCCCAGCTTCTACCTGGTTAACGCCAACAGCCCCTGGGAGTGGGCCGCCAACATGACGGGCTGGCAGGCAAACGTGGCCGCCCTCGCCTTCCTGCTGCTGGGCTGGGTGGTATACAACGAGCTGTGCAAGCGCATCAGCCCCAATATGGAACGTGACGGTGTGTTGAGTATCGCCGTGGCCCTGATGATGGTGGTGGTTGCCTACCTGAGCACCCACATCTTCTCGGGCCGGGCCGCCTTTCTGCTGACCGGCGCCGTGATGGCAACCGCCATGTCCGCCAACGTGTTTTTCTGGATCATTCCCGGGCAGCGCCGCATGGTCGCGGCCATGAAGGCCGGTGAAACTCCAAACCCGCTTGACGGCAAGCGTGGCAAGCAGCGTTCGGTACACAACACCTACTTCACCCTGCCGGTGGTATTGCTGATGCTGAGCAACCACTACTCCTTCACCTACACCCACCCGCAATCCTGGGTGATCATGACCCTGTTCATCTTTGCGGGCGCCCTGATCCGTCAGTACTTCGTGCTGATGCATGCCGGACACATCCGTCCCGGCTATCCCATCGCCGGTGTGGCGCTGATCCTGATCGCCGTATGGTTCGGCGCCCCCAGCGCTCCCAAGACGGTGCCGGCCCCTGCGACCCAGTCTCAAAGCGGCAACGTGACCGCCGACACCGGGCAGGCAGCCAACGAGGTCACCACGGCTCAGGTTCTGACCATCATGGAACATCGCTGCGTACAGTGCCACGCGGTTAACCCGACCCAGCCCGGCTTCGCCGCCGCGCCTCTGGGGGTGGTACTGGACTCGGAAAATCAGCTGAAACTGCAGGCCGACCACGTCAAACAGGTTGTTGCCAGCCAATACATGCCGCTGGGCAACATGACCGGCATGACCGACGAAGAACGCGCCCTGGTTGCCGCCTGGAATGGCCAGTAAACCCACCCATTCAGCTCTCCGCTAACCTCAGAAGGCCCGCAACCTGCGGGCCTTTTTTAATTCCTCTCCTTACCCCTCAATACTGCAAAGCAACATAAAAAAATTAAAACATTTATTTTTTATGGGTTAATTAAGGTAAATTCAACAATGCAGCGCAAAATAAAGACTAAAATTCTGACGTAGAGCCTTGGATTCCCCAAGGTCCCCTTCCTCCGACAAAAGGTCACTCGATCATGAATACCCCAGCCAATGATATGCAAGACAACATCTGTGTCGTGACCGGGGCCGCCCGCGGCCTGGGCCGGGCCATCAGCGAAACGCTGGCCCGGGCCGGCGCCACCCGGGTCTATGCCTGCGACATCAACATGGCGCCGGCCAAAGACTGGATCGACAACTACGACAACATCACCGCCGTGACTCTGGATGTGTGCGATCCCGCCGGGCTCAGCACCCTGAGCGGCCGCATCATGGCAGAACATGGCCGGGTCGATGTGCTGGTGAATAACGCCGGCATTACTCGTGACGCCCTGCTCGACAAGATGACCGAGTCCGACTGGGATATGGTGCTGGACGTCAACCTCAAGGGCGTATTCATGATGACCCAGGCCATGCTGCCGCTGATGAAACTGCAGGCCAAAGGCAGCATCGTCAGCATCTCGTCCGTGGTGGGCACCGACGGCAATATCGGTCAGAGCAACTATGCGGCCAGCAAGGGGGGCATCATCAGCATGACCAAAGGCTGGGCCAGGGAATTCGTTCATGGTGGCGCCCAGATCCGCGCCAACTGTATCGCGCCCGGCTTCATCAATACCGAAATGACCCAGGCGGTGCCGGAGAAGGTGCTCGCCAAAATGTGTGCCCGCATTCCACTGGGTGCGCTGGGCGAGCCGCAGGATATCGCCGAGGGGGTACTGTTCCTGGCCAGCGACCGGGCCCGCTACATCACCGGTCAGGTACTGAAAATAGACGGTGGTCTGGTACTGTAGCCGGCTTTCAGGCCCATGAATGCAAACAGCGGCCAGGGGCCGCTGCGTTGGGTTACCACAAGGTGCTCAGCGAGCATCTCGCGATTGCGTCGGGTTACAGGGATTCGTCGGGAAAACGCTCGCGGTACTCCGCTTCGCTTTTCTCCATCAGCCGCTGACCTTTCTTGATCATGCGCTGCCCCTTCTTGATGTTGTCTTTACCGTCCTCGACCTGGCTCTCACCCTTGGCCTCCAGTTTTTCGCCTTTGAGTACCAGCTCGTTGCCCTGATTCCACATCTTGCCGATGTCTTCCGCCGTCTCGCTGTGAGACAGCATTTTCTCTCCGGTGGTCGGTGTTCCTGCACAGCCCACGGCCAGCAACGCCATCACACCAAGTACGCCTGATTTCAATATGTTGTTCATCCTTTACCACCTTATCGTTGCTGTACCGAGTGGAGCCATTCAGGCTGGCTCCCATGATTGATGCACAGATATATAACTTGAAAAAACAAAGCACAAGAAAAATTTCCGGGCCTTCACAGCATTTCGGCCCGGTTGTTCAGGTGCAGGCGCCGCCGCAGCCGTCGGGCCAGTGAGTCCACCAGCATATTGAGCCCGGCGCACACCAGCAGCAGTACCATGGCCCGGTCGAAGCGGAACTCGCTGAACGCCGAGTCGATGAAAAAGCCCAGGGTGGGAATGCCGAGCATGCCCAGAATCGCGGTTTCCCGGATCAGATTTTCGAACCGATACAGGCTGTAGGCCATGAAGGCCCGGTACAAGCGGGGCAACACCTCAAAACAGTACAGATTCAGTCCTCCGGGTGCGTCTTCACGCAACACCAGGGTATTGAGGTGATGCCCGAGCAGGTGGGCGATGATGGCGCCATTATGCAGGCTGAGCGCAACAATGGCAGGCAGCATGCCGGGGCCGAGCAGCAGCATGCCGATAAAGGCCAGCAGGTATTCCGGCAGGGATCGCATCAGCACCAGCCAGCCGTGGCTGCCGGCACGGGTCAGGCGGTTGCCGAAGTGCCGTGAAATGGCCGGAAACCACAGCAGCGCAAGCCAGGCCATGACCACCAACGAGAGCAGCGCCAGCACCAGGGTATTGAACAGACCGGGGCCGATTTGCTGCACCCAGAGCCCCTGTAACCAGGGCCAGAGCCCGGCCCAGTCGCCGAGACGCAAGGGCGCCGGCACCACATCTTCGGTGAAGAAGCGCCCCATCAGCGCCCAGTTAAAGCTGGCCAGCGGGGGCAGCCACCACAGGGACGCCAGCAGATACAGCGCCAGCAACCTCGGCCTGAGCCACCATTTGAGGGTGGCGATGATCAACACCAGGGCATAGAAGAAGCTCGATGCCTCGTCGTAGTAGCCCTGGCGCAGCAGGGATTCCAGGTGATAGCCCAGGGTCGGCAGGCCGATAAAACCCAGCACCGCCGAGCTGCGAATGCCGCACTCCAGCCGGTAGCCGGTATAGGTGGCCATCTGCCGCCAGCACAGCGGCAGTTGCAGATACAACAGCCGCGACAGCCAGCTTACCCCGGCTGGCAGCGCCTGCTCCGGAGCCGGATCCGCCTCTTCGAACAGCTCGCCGTAGATCTTGGCGAAGGTCCCCGCATAGGGCAGCGCGATGGCCAGCACCCCGGCCAGGGTCGACAGCCCCAGCAGCTGAATGAACAGCAGTGCCCAGAACAGCTCGTGCACCGCCCGCAGTCCCGCCGCCAGCCGACGAATGCCACCATGGCGATAGCCGGCCGCCAGCAACAGCCCCAGCACGGCGCCCAGCGCAACCCCCTGCAACGCAAAGGCCAGGGTATTGGCCACGGCGGACACCAGGGTGCCCGGGTCGGGCAGTGTCGGTGCGAACAGGCCACCGGCAAGACGGGCCAGCTCGCGCCAGGGCTCGACGGCGGTGACGGACAGATCGGCCCAGGGCAGACACAACAGCGCCAGCAGCACAAACAGCAGGCTGCCGTGCACCATGGCACGCGCGGGCCGGGGGTGAGCTTCGGCCATCAGTGATTCTGGTACAGGGTGCGCAACTGAGCCGCGGTCAGTGTATCGGTGGCCGCATCCAGCACCACCCGCCCCTCGCGCAACCCCACCACCCGGGTGCAGTGAGTGAGTGCCTGCTCAACGTTATGCAGCGCCAGCACCACCGTTTCGTGGCGCCGACACAGCAGCCGCAGCAGCTCGTCGGCCTGACGCTCGTCCAATGCCGACACCGGCTCGTCACCGATAAAAACCGGCTTTTGCTGATACAGGGCCCGGCCCAGGCTAACCCGGCTCTGCTGTCCGCCCGACAGTCCTTCGGCGGCACGCCACAACTGACCGCCGAGCCCCAGGCTGTCCGCCAGTTCGGCAATATCGGCCCGGGGTCCGGCCAGCGGCCGCACCAGGTTGATCAGGTTGTACCAGAATGGATGGCGTTCGAGCGCCCCATGTAGATGTTGTGAAAGGCCGACAACATGGGCACCAGCCCCGGTTGCTGCGGACACCAGGCCACCTCGGCCGGGCGCAGCTCGCGCAGCCGGCGCAGCAAGGTGCTCTTGCCGGTACCAGACTCGCCCAGCAGGGCCACCCTTTCGCCCCGACGCAGCTCGAGGGTCAGCTCGCGCAGCACCGGGCTGCCCGCATACCCCAGGGACTCCTGCTGAAACCGAAACAGGCTGGCCTCAATGCTCATTACCGGGCGGGATCCATGATGCCGATGGCCACGGCGGTGTCGCGAATGGGCGCATAGTCATCGTTGCTGGCTGCGACGAAGCCGGAACGGGGAAAGGCCGCCAGCAAGGCCGGATCGGTCATCTCCAGCAACGCCTGCTGCACCTTCTCCTTGAAGCCGGCACCGAAGCGAGCATTCACATCACCCCGAATGCTCCACTGGTAGTCGGGATATTCCGGGCTGGCCCAGATGACCCGAACCTTGCTCTCGTCGATGTTGCCCTTGGCCTGTTCCGCCTCCCACACCGCGTAGTTGACCGCTCCCAGCTCGAAGGCGCCGGACTGCACCAGGCTGATGGTACGGTTATGATCGCCGGAAAAGCCCACGCGAGAGAACAACTGCTCCGGCGCCTGACCGTAGTGCTGCCGCAGGAAGAACTCGGGCATCAGCGGCCGGAAGTGGAGCCCTTGTCGCCGAAGGTAAAACGCTTGCCGGCAAGCTCCGCGGGTAATTGGTCACTTTCACTCAGACCGGTGCTGTGATGGGCGATGAGATAACTGACGAAGGCGGTGTCTTCCACCCCCTGGGCGATGGCTTCGCTGCCCGGCACCAGCTCGCGGGCCTGCACGCCGGTCAGGCCGCCGAACCAGGCCAATTGCACCTGATCGTTCCGAAAGGCGCTCACCGCCGCCGGATAGCTCTTCACCGGTATGTATTGCACTTCCACCCCCAGCTTGTCGGTCAGGTAGTCGGCTATCTTGCCGAAACGCTCGGTAAGGTGGCGCTCGTCCTGATCGGGTATGGCGGTAAACACGAAAGGCGCGGCCTGGGCCGGTATCACGGCGCTCAGACACAGGGTCGCCAGGCCAAGCAGCCGGGCACGAAAAGAGATAGAAAGGGTCATGGTTCACGGGTCCAGAATTGCAGGGCGCGTATTATACCCGATGACGGGCCCGGATCAGAACCCGAGCCAGCCGTTCATCAGGGCCATATACACCAGGGTGCCCGTCAGAATGCTGAGCAGCGCCTGCCGACGCCACAATTGCAATACCGCCACCACGGCCACCGCCATCATCTGGGCACCGCCATCGGCGGGGCTGTTCCAGTGATGCACGCCCATGGCGTAAAGGGTAAGCAACACCATCATCGCCACCGGCAACCGTCGTCCCAGGATCTGGATCCGGCGATGATGGGCGATAAAACCACGAGCCACGAAGGGAAAGGCGCGTAGCCCGAAGGTAACCCCGGCCATGATCAGCGCCGCCAGCAGATAATCCAGCTCACTCATGGGCCGCCTCCATTTTTTGCTCGGGCCAGGCCAGTAATACCAGCACCAGCATCACCGACGCGGCCAGCAGGAAGTACTCACCGACCCAGATGCCCGCCACCGCCGCGGCCGCCAGCCCCAGCGCCACGGCTTGCCAGTCTTTTTTGGCGCGGATTTGTTCCACCGCCAGCACGGTAAAGAGCGCGGTCAGGGCAAAGTCCAGCCCCTGCAGCCCCGGCGGCAACCCCCGCGCCAGCAAGATACCGACCAGGGTGCCCAGCACCCAGTAGCTCTGGTTGAACAACACCACCAGCAGCGCGGTCTTGCTGTTGTTGACCTGACCGGAGGCACTGAGCAGGGAATAGGTTTCGTCGGTGATGCCGAAAATAAAATACTGGCGGCCAATGATGCCTCTCGGCAGCAGATGATAGAGCGACAGGCCGTAAAACAGGTGACGAAAATTGACCAGCAGGGAGGCCACCGCCAGGTCGATCCAGCCAATACCCGCCGTCAGCATGCCCACCGCCAGATATTGCAGGGCGCCGGCGTAGACGATAACGCTCATCAAGGGCGCCCAGTACCAGCTGAGCCCCGCATTCATCCACAAGACGCCAAACACGGCGCCCAGGGGCAGATAGCCCATCATCACCGGCAGGGTAAGCGGCAGCACGCCGCGCCAAGTGTTCATTGTGATTGTTTTATCCAGATTTAAAAACTGATAAACAGGCAGATTAACAGAGACTTATCGAGGAAAAAATCAAATTGGCAGCAGCTTGGCCAGAGTCGCACCTGGCCGGGCAGATAACGCGGCTCGAATCGGTGCCGCGGACAAACAAAAAGGGAGCCGAAGCTCCCTTTGTCACCGTATGAAACGGATTACAGCGCTTTCAGAATGTTGTCCACGCTGTCTTTGGCGTCGCCGAACAGCATGACGCTGTTTTCGCGGAAGAACAGCGGGTTCTGTACCCCGGCGTAGCCGGTGTTCATGGAACGCTTGAACACCACCACCTGCTGGGCCTTCCACACTTCCAGTACCGGCATGCCGGCGATGGGGCTGGCCGGATCTTCGGATGCGGCCGGGTTGACGGTGTCGTTGGCACCGATCACCAGAACGGTATCGGTATCGTCGAAATCATCGTTGATCTCGTCCATTTCCAGCACCACATCGTAGGGCACCTTGGCTTCCGCCAGCAGTACGTTCATGTGACCGGGCAGACGACCCGCCACCGGGTGGATACCGAAACGCACCTTGACGCCGGCCGCACGCAGCTTGGACACCAGCTCCGCTACCGGATACTGGGCCTGGGCCACTGCCATGCCGTAACCGGGAGTGATGATCACCGAGCTGGAGTTCTTCAGCATCTCGGCCACATCTTCGGCGTTCACTTCGGTGTATTCACCGTCTTCTTCTTCACCGCTGGACGCACTGGCGCCATCGGTGCCGAAGCCACCGGCAATCACGGAAATGAAAGAGCGGTTCATCGCCTTGCACATGATGTAGGACAGGATGGCACCACTTGAACCCAC
The DNA here is from genome assembly GCF_001870485.1 of Oceanisphaera psychrotolerans. Taxonomy (GTDB): domain Bacteria; phylum Pseudomonadota; class Gammaproteobacteria; order Enterobacterales; family Aeromonadaceae; genus Oceanimonas; species Oceanimonas psychrotolerans. The sequence continues at coordinate 12,955 of NZ_MDKE01000036.1, forward strand.
CAGCGCACCGGTGACAATCAGCAGGTCGTTGGACAGCATGAAGCCCGCCGCCGCTGCCGCCCAGCCCGAGTAGGAGTTGAGCATGGAGATAACCACCGGCATGTCGGCACCGCCGATGCTGGCCACCAGATGCCAGCCGAAGGCCAGGGCAATCAGGGTCATCACCAGCAGGGCGAAGGTGGAACCTTCTACCTGCACGAACCAGATCAGCAGCAGCGCAGACACCACCAGTGCCGCCAGGTTCAGCTTGTGGCGATGCGGCAGGGTCAGCGGCTTGGAGGAGATCAGGCCACGCAGCTTGCCGAAGGCCACCACCGAGCCGGTGCAGGTCACGGCACCGATAAACACGCCGAGGAAGACTTCGGTATTGTGGATGTTGAGGATGGCGCCGGACATATCGCCATGGTCGATGTAGGTGTTATAACCCACGAACACGGCGGCCAGACCCACGAAGCTGTGCAGCACGGCGATCAGCTCCGGCATTTCGGTCATTTCCACCTTGAGCGCGAAACGCACGCCGATGGCACCACCGATGATCATCGCCAGCAGGATCCAGCCCAGGCCGGTCACTTCCGGGTTGAAGATGGTGGCCAGCAGCGCGATGGTCATGCCGGCAACGCCAAACCAGTTACCGGCTTTGGCCGACTCCTGCTTGGACAGTCCCGCCAGACTCATGATGAAGAGCACGGCGGCCACGATATAAGATGCAGTAACAAGTCCTTGTGACATTCAATTAGCCCCTTCTAAACATCTTGAGCATACGATGGGTGACGGTAAAACCGCCAAAGACGTTGATCGAGGCGATCAATACGGCGATAAAGGCGAGGAAGGTGACAAAACCACCGGCTCCCACCTGGGACAGGGCCCCGACCACGATAATGCCGGAGATGGCATTGGTGACCGACATCAGCGGCGTGTGCAGCGAATGGGACACGTTCCAGATCACGTAGTAGCCCACGATACAGGCCAGCACGAACACGGTGAAATGGGACAGAAACTCGACCGGCGCCGCGGTGGCCAGCCAGCCGAACAGCACCAGACCGGCACCGCCCAGATAATACTTGAGCTTGCTCGGCTCCTTGGCATGAGGCTCGGCCGCGGCCTGGGGCTTGGCGGCCGCCTTGGGCGCGGCAGAGACGCTGATGGCCGGCGGCGGGAAGGTCACTTCACCATCCTGTACCACCGTCATGTTGCGCAGTACCACGTCGTCGAAGTCGACCTTGATATTGCCGTCTTTTTCCTTGCACAGCAGCTTGGCCAGGTTGACCAGGTTGTTGGCATAGAGGGTGGAAGACTGGGTCGGCAGACGGCCGTTCAGATCGGTATAGCCGATGATCTTGACGCCGTTATCGGAAACGAACAGCTCGCCCGGCTTGGTCAGCTCGCAGTTACCGCCATTCTGTGCTGCCAGATCGACAACCACCGAACCGGGGTTCATGTTGGCGACCATTTCGGCGGTGATCAGCTTGGGAGCCGGCTTGCCCGGGATCAGGGCGGTGGTGATGATGATATCCACTTCCTTGGCCTGGGCCATGAACAACGCCATTTCGGCATCGATAAAGGCCTTGCTCATTTCCTTGGCATAACCGTCGGAAGAATCGGATTCTTCTTCGTAGTCCAGCTCCAGGAATTCGGCGCCCATGGAGTTGATCTGCTCTTTTACTTCGGGGCGGGTATCGAAGGCGCGTACGATGGCGCCCAGTGAGCCGGCGGCACCGATGGCGGCCAGACCGGCCACACCGGCACCAATCACCAGCACCTTGGCGGGCGGTACCTTGCCGGCGGCGGTGATCTGACCGGTAAAGAAACGGCCGAATTCATGGGCGGCTTCCACCACGGCACGATAGCCGGCGATGTTGGCCATGGAAGACAGGGCGTCGAGGGACTGGGCACGGGAGATCCGCGGCACCATATCCATCGCCATCACCGTGACGCCCTTGTTCTTGAGCTGCTCGACCAGCTCGGGGTTCTGCGCCGGCCAGATAAAGCTCACCAGCGTGGTGCCGGCCACCAGTTTTTCCACTTCTTCGGCAGTAGGAGCATTCACCTTGTAGATGAGGCCGGCCTGCCAGACATCGTCTGCGCTGGCCAGAGTAGCGCCGACCGCCTGATAGGCGGCATCGTCGAAGCTGGCTTTCAGACCCGCTCCCTGCTCGACACAGACGTCAAAACCCAGTTTACGCAGCTGTTCGACCGACTTGGGGGTCGCCGCCACCCGCGTCTCGCCGCCAAGCGTTTCCCTTGGAATCCCGATTAACATAATAAATCCCTGTTTAATGTTGATATCGCACCGCGATGTCGCGACATTTCCGATGTTGAGCAAGCTGTTCCTTCAACCACCAGGCAGCCTTGCCATTGATTACTTCAGCCTGAATAACACTGTCCAGTCAGGGGATGACTTATCCGGTTATACCAAAACGACGCATTGATATTTTTTAATGCCAACAATATCGATATCTCGATATTTATCGCCAAAAAGCGTGACAAGATAAGGAGATAACAAAAATAAAGACAACCCCGGTAGCACTATACTGCCCCTTTATTAAAAAGATAAATTGATCTTTCCTCGAGGCTTAATAGGCCGTGACTTTCAATCTCTAAAATACCATCGTTTGATCGCCTGCATATCGGGGCTTTAGCGAACGGGATCACAAAAATCACCGCTGGAAAACCAACAGGGGCAAAACGCCCCTGTTCCGGTTTTATTTAACAAACAGATACCAGTAGCCGAACAACAGATTGAAACCGGCAAAAAACAGGATCCCCACCCAGCTCAGTACGACCATACCCCTTCCCAGACGGTACTGCTCCGGTACCTGCGGCAACGTCATCAGCCGGTAATTCAGCCAGGCAAAGACCAGGGCGCTGAGAAAGGCGGAGATCATGGCGAATTCCAGCATCGCCATCAGCGCCCCTTTGAAGAACATGATGATAAAGGCAGCCACTATGCCCATCACCACCATCAACGGATAGGTGTAACGGCTACCATTGCCGGTGGGCTCACTGCCTTGCCGTTGGCCGAACTGCACGAAACACTCGCTCAGCGCCCGGCTGTAACCATCGAATACCGTTACCGTGGTGGAAAACATGCACAGGAAGGCAATCAGCGCAATCAGCCAGCGGCTCCACTCTCCCATCACGCTGGCATAAACATTCACCAGCTGATGTGCAAAGGCAATACCGGAGGTAGCCAGAGGCTCGCCGCTACCGTGCAGCACCAGCGTGCCCAGCGCCACAAAGACCAGAGCCAGCAAGAGAGAGGTCACGTAACCGACGTTGAAATCGATCAGGGCGTCCTTGTAATCCAGCTTCCCTCCCAGGGCTTTTTTCTTCTGGCGCAACCAGACACTGTTCCAGGAAGACAGCTCGATCGGGGCCGGCATCCAGCCCATCAGGGCCACCAGAAAACCGACCGAGGCCAGATTCCAGGGGCTGGGCGACACAAAATCGGGGGGCGCCACGCCGCCCTTGTTGAGGGCGATAAAGGCGGCGGTCACGGTGGTAATGGCCAGGCCGACGATGATCCACTTGGTTACCTTGTCCAGGGTGTTGTAATGGCCGGTAATCAAAAATGCCAGCGAACCCGCCAGTACAATCATGCTGAGCTGGGTCACGTTCAAACTGTCGCCGATAAACAGCCCGAGTATGCTGCCGCACAGCATGGCCACCCCGGCGGCACTGACGACCGAAGCAAAGATGTTCAGCACCGTGAACAGATAGAGGTAACCCCGGCCGATACGATCGTACCCCTGGATCAGCGTTTCATCCGCCGCCATGGTGTAACGGGCGCCGATCTGGAAGAAAGGGTATTTCAGCAGGTTGACCAGAATGATAAGCCCCACCAGCTGCCAGCCATAAATGGCGCCGGCCTGGGTCGAGGCCACCAGGTGAGAGCCACCGATGGCGGCGGCGGCAACCAGAATCCCCGGCCCCAATACTCGCATATAGTGGCTTATGCTGCGTGGAGCACCTTCTACCGGGCCGACTGACTCTAACATCTTGTTTTCCTGCCTTTTTACTTTGATTTACTGGTGAAAAAGGAAGGTAAAAGGCCACAGTAAAAAGGATAAATCAACTGATTTATCCTTTTTACTGTGGCCTCAATCAATATAAAAAACCAAAAACAAAAAACAAAGCAGACGATGATTTCTAAAAAAACCAATCATCCAATATCTCGTTTTTAATAATTCAAATAAACCACAGATAACACCATTTTATTTTTTCAGCAGATCACGCTACTCGGCCCCCCACTCATCGGCCAGCAGCCAACGTCCGGCCACCGGATAACTGCCTTGCAGGGTAAAAGGAACAGACTCCCTGCGCCCCTGATTATCGACCTGTAATGCCAGATGCAGATGGGGTCCCGAACTGTAGCCCGTATGTCCGGAGGCGGCTACCCGCTGCCCGGCTTTGACCCTGTCGCCTTCTTTCACCCGTAGCGAACCGGTTTGCAGATGGGCATAGAGGGTCATGGTGCCGTCCGCATGACGTAACCGCAAATGGTTGGCTTTGCCCCGATATTTTGCCTGCAAGCCTCCTCCCACATGGTGATCCACCGCCGCCATCACCACCCCGTCCCGGGTGGCATACAGCGGAGTACCGATTGGCAGGGCGATATCAAGCGCGTAGCGATTGGACGGCTTGTTATGGCTGAACTCGCCATTAAAGCCCTGGGAAACCCGATAGCGACCGAGTACCGGCGAAGCCAGATCTATGGTTTCGGATAAAGCAGGGGGAAGTGATAACGGATTCAGGTACGGGGTAGAAGCGCGCACCAGTGTAGAGCCGGCAATTTTCTGCACCTTGCGGGCACTGGCCGCGGGCCGCAGTTCGCTGCTGCTGTAGGCAAAGCCGTAGTCGTAGCGCCAGCTGCCGGCTTCTTTGGCGGTCAGTTTGCCGACAAACTTTTCCTCCCTCGAAGGCAGGCTGATCACCTGCTGCATCTGTTCGGGAATGGCGACATTATGCTCGCGGGAGAAGCGAAAGGTCAGCTCGGTGTGGGTCGGCAAGCGGTTCAGGGCAAAGAAGTAGTGACCGTCTTTTTTCTCCACCACCCGCACCAGTACTGCATCACGGTTTACGGCGTCCTGATCCCAACGGGAATTCGAATGTTTGACGGTATGCAGACGATTATCGGTGTAATGCACCACACCATTGGCATCGCGATAACGGTAGATGTCGGCCTGTGATGACCACGGCCACAATAGTGAAGTACCCAGCAGGCAAATCCATAAGCCTCTCATTGTGCATCCTTGCGAGAGTGTTTACCTGTCAGTATAGAAACAAGCCAACTACTTTTGCACCAACATCTGCATCAATACCGCATCCTCGGAGCCGGATGCACTCTGGTAATAGTGCCGGCGGCGACCGTTTTCCACGTAACCGCAGGAATGGTATAGCGCCTGAGCGGGCAGATTCGACGCCCTCACCTCCAGCCACAACCGGGTGAGCCCCCGCTGTTCACAACCGCACAGGTACTGCTCCATCAACTGCCGGCCCAGGCCCTGCCCCTGCCAGGCCGGTGACACACAGATATTCATCAGGGTGCTTTCATCGAGGATACGATCGGCAATAAAGTAACCGAGCAGTTGCTCCCGAAGCCAGAACGAACCGGTGAAGTAACGCTCGCCAAAACTGTCGGCCAGCAGGCGACGGCTCCACGGATGGGCATGGGCCGCCTGCTCGACCCGCTGCATGGCATCCAGATCGACGGCACTCAGTGGTCGAAACAAAGGCTGCATAACCGGCCCCAGAGGTCGCGTTTTTGAGAGGGGGTCAATGGCAGGGCGCCATGCCAGCTGAACGCGCTGGTATCACCGGTCAGACTCAGCCCCAGCAACACCGGTGCCGACGGCATGCCGGCAGCCAGCCAGGCGCTTTCCTCCATCAGCTGCAGCTGTGTTTCATTCAGCGACAGTGCCTGCAGCAGATCGGTACGCAACAAAGGTGACAACCGTTGGCCCGATCCAAGCACCAGCAGCACCCTTGCCGTGTCCACGGCAGGGGCAGGCCCATGAGGCAGCCGTTCGGGATGGGTACAGTGCCAGACAGGCAGCTTCAATAATTGCCATAGTTGCGATTGTAACAGCGCCATAGATACTCCATAACGCAAAAATCCAGCGATTAAGCTGGCTTTTTGAGAAGAAGCTGGCAGGGGCGGAGGGATTCGAACCCCCAACCGTCGGTTTTGGAGACCGCTGTTCTACCAATTGGAACTACGCCCCTGCAATACGAGGCGAATTATAACTATCGGCCTTTAAAGGTAAAGCGCTTTTTTACAGGCTTCGGTTCGTTCGTTCACCTTTTCGCCGATTTTACACATTAGCCCCGCCAGATTTTGCTTTGGGTGCACATTTCTCTATAATCTGCACCGTTTGCAATAGCCCGGAGTTGCAGGATGACCGTCCTATCCCGTTACCGTCTGCCCGATGTTACGGCCGTTTTTCATGAAAACGGCGGCGTTTGCAATCATTTAGCTCTAATGGCCCCATTCAGGGGCTTTTTTATGGTCTTCACTTTACACCTTAAAGAGCGTTGCTGATGGCAAACCCCCTATATCAAAAGCATGTAATCTCCATATCCGACTTCACCCGTGCCGAGCTTGAACTGGTCATCGACACCGCCGTGATGCTCAAGACCCACCCTCGCCCCGAACTGTTGAAGCATAATGTCGTGGCCAGCTGTTTTTTCGAAGCGTCCACCCGCACCCGACTGTCGTTTGAAACCGCCGTACACCGCCTGGGTGGTTCCGTGATCGGCTTTTCGGACAGCGGCAGCACCTCGCTGGCCAAGAAAGGTGAAACCCTGGCCGATTCGGTGAAGATTATCAGCTCCTACAGTGACGCCTTTGTGATGCGCCATCCGCAGGAAGGGGCGGCCCGGCTGGCCGCCGAGTTTTCTTCGGTGCCGGTGATCAATGCCGGTGACGGTTCCAACCAGCACCCCACCCAGACTCTGCTGGACCTGTTCACCATCTACGAAACCCAGGGCACTCTGCAGGGGCTGACGGTGGCCTTTGTCGGTGACCTCAAGTACGGCCGCACCGTGCACTCCCTGACCCAGGCGCTGAGTCTGTTCGGCTGTAAATTCTACTTTATCGCCCCTCAGGCGCTGGCCATGCCGGATTACCTCTGTGACGAACTGACCGAAAAAGGCATCAACTTCGAGTTCCGCGACAGCATGGAAGAGGTGATGGACGAACTGGATATTCTGTACATGACCCGGGTACAGAAAGAGCGTTTCGACGACACCGAATATATGCACGTGGCCTCGAAATACGTGCTGACGCCGGAGGTGCTGGACAACGCCAAGGACAGCCTCAAAGTGCTGCATCCGCTGCCCCGCATCGACGAGATCACCGCCGAGGTAGATGATACACCCTATGCCTATTACTTCGAGCAGGCGGAAAACGGCGTTTATGCCCGTCAGGCCCTGCTTGCCCTGGTGCTGAACGAGAGCCTGTGAGGGATATGATGAACAAGAACCAACTGCAAGTCGAAGCCATCCATAATGGCACCGTCATCGACCATATTCCTGCCGGCCAGGGCATCAAGATCCTGCAACTGTTCGGTCTGGCCGACACCCACGAGAAAATCACCGTGGGCCTGAACCTGCCTTCCAAGGCGCTGGGCGCCAAGGACATCATCAAGGTGGAAAACACCCGGCTGTCCGCCAGCCAGGCCAACCAGCTGGCGCTGTTTGCTCCCGATGCCACCGTCAACCTGATCGAAGACTTCGAGGTGGTGGAAAAGCTGCAACTGCAGCTGCCCGAACGGGTGGAAGCCGTGTTCTCCTGCCCCAATTCCAACTGCATCAGCCATAACGAGCCGGTCACCAGCAAATTTCAGGTCCGCGCCGTCAAAAACCAGGTACGCTTTCGCTGCAACTACTGCGAGAAATCGTTCCATCGGGACATGATGGCGGTATAAACAACAGCGCCCGGTCAAGGCCGGGCGCCATGCCATCACCACAGCGGCTACAGCCTCAGCCAGCGGCGACCTGTTCCCGAACCAGCCCCACCGCCTCCCGTATTAAATGGGCCAGCTCATCCCAACGCCCGGCACTGATCAGCGACGGCTTGACCATCCAGGAGCCACCGCAGGCAATAACGCCGGAAATGGCCAGATAATCGCCGATATTACCGGCATTAATGCCCCCCGTTGGGAGCAGTTTCAACTGGTAATACGGCCCCAGAAGCGCCTCGATCATCTTCACACCGCCAGAGGCCTCCGCCGGAAAAAACTTGAGCGTGGTCAGACCCATCTCCAGCGCCGCTTCTATGCTGCTGGGGCTGTTAACGCCTGGAATAACAGGAATATCCAGGTCACGACAAGCCCTTACCGTATTGGGATTGAACCCGGGAGTGACGATAAAGTCGGCTCCCGCGGCTTTCGCCATCCCGACCTGCTCCGGTGTCAGTACGGTACCGGCCCCAATCAGCATATCGGGTTGCGTGGCTCGCAGCCGCCGAATCGCCTCGGCGGCGGCATCGGTACGAAAGGCAATTTCGGCAATCGGCAGGCCATTGTCTACCAGCACCTTCCCCAGAGGGACAATATCTTCGGCCCTGTCCAGGGTGATCAACGGCAGCAGCTTCAATGCTGAAATCTGTTCAATCAAGGGGGTCATATTGCAGTCCTTAAGCGTTCACCTTCGGCATAACATGGTGATGTGGTTCAAAGCAGCATAAGCCCTGGCGTTATTGAAAGGAAGTACGGGCTCACCGGTTGCCAAAGCCGTTGCTGCACGCCAAGCTGTGTACTCCGGTATACCAAGGCGCTAACTTCATGACTCCGCTCGACACCCTGCAACAACACTTCGGCTTTTCTTCGCTTCGCCCCGGCCAGCAACAGGTCATCGACACCTTGCTGGCCGGGCAATCGGCGGCGGCCATATTTCCTACCGGCTCAGGCAAGTCACTCTGTTATCAGCTGCCCGCACTGCTGTTGCCTCATCTGACCCTGGTCATTTCTCCCCTGCTGGCATTGATGCAGGATCAACTGGCTTTTCTGCGCCAGAGGAATATCCCCGCCGCCAGTATCGACTCTACCCAGAGCTGGGAACAAAGCCGTCAGATCATGCAGGATGTGCGCGAAGGGCGCATCAGGATATTGATGATTTCGGTCGAGCGGCTGAAGAACGAACGCTTTCGCCAGTTTATCGGCCAGGTGCCGATTTCACTGCTGGTGGTGGACGAAGCCCACTGTATTTCCGAGTGGGGTCATAACTTCCGCCCCGACTACCTCAAGCTACCTGACTATTGCCGGAGTCTTAACATCCCACAGGTGTTGCTGCTGACCGCCACCGCCACCCCGAACGTGATCGATGACATGCAGCAGAAGTTCGGCTTGTCCCGGGAAAATGTGGTCATTACCGGCTTTTATCGGCCCAATCTGCATCTTGAGGTCATACCGGTTACCGAAGCAGAAAAAATGCCCGTCCTGATCGAACAACTGATCGAGGATCCGTCCCTGCCCACCATCGTTTACGTGACCTTGCAGCACACCGCCGAACAGGTCGCCGAACGACTGGCGGCAGCCGGTATTCAGGCCCGGGCGTATCATGCGGGCATGGATCAGGATCGTCGTCGTCAGCTGCAGCAGGCATTCATGGCAGGCACCATCCCCTGCATCGTGGCGACCATCGCCTTTGGCATGGGTGTGGACAAGGCCGATATCCGCCGGGTGATCCATTACGATCTGCCCAAATCCATTGAAAACTACAGCCAGGAAATAGGCCGTGCCGGTCGGGATGGCCAGCCATCGCGCTGTATCCTGCTCGGCAATCAGGCCGGGCTCAATGTACTGGAAAACTTCGTCTACGGAGATACCCCTGAACCAGACTCCATCAGATCCTTGCTGCATGAAATGCAACGCGCTGGCGACCAGTGGGAGCTGATGCCATTGCGACTGTCGAACAGCACCAACATACGCCTGCTGCCGTTGAAGACCCTGCTGGTCTACCTGGAGTTGAATCGCATTATAGAACCACAATACAGCTATTTTGCCGATTATCGTTTCAAGTTCATCGCATCCCGCAGGATATCCTCAGCCGATTCAACCCGGAGCGACAGGCATTTCTCAATGCCGTGTTCAATGGCTCCCCACTGGCCAGAAGCTGGTGTCAGGTCGATTTTGATGCCATCTGGCAGCACGACGGCGGTGAAAGAAAGCGGGTGATCGGCGCCCTCGATTACCTGCATCAGCAAGGCTGGATCAGCCTGGAAAGCAAACAGATGATCGAGGTTTATCGAGTGCTGCAAAAAGACATCGATCTGCAGGCCGAAACCACCCGGCTTCATACTCTGTTCCAGCAGAAGGAGCGGAGCGAGATCAGCCGACTGTCGGAAATGCTCGGCTTCTTTGAAAGTGATAGCTGCTTGAGCCATCGCCTAGCCGCCTACTTTGCCGATCATCAGGCACCAGAGCAGTGCGGCCATTGCTCTGCGTGTGCCGGCAACACAGCAGAGCTGCCCAAGCCAGCCAAGCCTCCCTTGCCCACAGCGGAACAATTACAGCTTGGTGCCAACAATTGCAAAGCCAAAGCCAGGTCCCCTTGAGCACGCACACCCTGAGCTGCTTTTTATGTGGCATCAGCACTCCGCTGCTTAATCGATTAAAAGCCAAAAAACAGCCAGGCTTTGCCCGGTTAGAACAACACAGCTTTAATGAGATACGCTCAACGCTCGAGCAACTCGCATAGGCAGATCCAGTCTATCGGGCTTGAGGCTTTACTCGTCATCCATAAAACTCTATATTCTCGTTATCGGTATAACCGATTTCGTTCTCGGGGCGGGGTGAAACTCCCCACCGGCGGTAAAATGACAAGCCACAACAGGCCAACCATTAAGCCCGCGAGCGCCTTACTGGCCAAGATAATGAGTCAGTAAGGGTCTAGCAGATCTGGTGTGATTCCAGAGCCGACGGTGATAGTCCGGATGTGAGAGAGCGTCAGACATGTCCTTTAATACAGCTTTACTGCGCCATTAAGTGCGTAGTTTGAACTGACCAAAGACTTACAGCCTTTCGCGAATCTGACTTCGCCTATGCTGTACTTGCCTGTACGTTCGCCCTGATTCAGTGATTTTTATAATAGGGTTACCCATGGATCAGAGCTTAACGAATACAAACGAGTTTAACGTTCGCGATCAACGCATCGCCTTTATTCACGCCTCATGGCACGCCGATATTGTGCTTAACGCACTAGAAGGTTTTCGCTGTCAGCTTATCGAACTGGGATATGATGTCGATAAAATTGACGTCATTGCCGTACCCGGAGCCTATGAAATTCCGCTGCAAGCCAAGCTGTTAGCCAAAACCGGCCACTATGCTGCCATTGCCTGCAGTGGCTGGTGGTAGACGGCGGTATTTATCGTCACGACTTCGTGGCGCAGACTGTGTGCTCGGGGTTAATGCAAGTGCAGCTGGAAACCGAAGTGCCGGTACTCACCGCCATACTCACCCCGCATCACTTTCATGAGCACGGTGAGCACCAGCAATATTTTAGCCGCCACTTTGTGCAGAAAGGGAAAGAGCTTGCCCATGCCGCCGATGGCGCCATCCGCTTAACGGCTCAAGCTAAATCCATTAGCTGAATTTATTCTGCAAACACGATAAAACGGGCCAAGTGCCCGTTTTTTTTATTCTTATACCAATCTAAATATGATCTATTTTAAAACTGGATACCAGAGGAAACAGAGTCGCCTCCCACGACACGCCACAGGCGACACCGTATCATAGGGGAGGATAAAGGGGCCTTTACAGAGCAGCTAAATAGATCGGTTACTTATACCCATCGCATTAAATATTCGATCTTTTTGACGGTCATGACCATCTCGGACAAAGGGTCTACTCCGCCGACTCGCCGTAAATCCATCCTTGGAGGCTCAGCCGCACCATCCGTGGTGCGGATGGTCGGCTGAGCAGATCCCTTTGCCCTCCTTGATGCTGCAGAGTCACCTGCTGGCACTGCCTGCTGGCCACTCGGAGCTCAGGATGAGGCAACAGAGACGACCTCCCGCGACCGTGAAATGCCACGGATGGCATTTCCGAGCCCTCAGGGATGAGTTTATGGCGTGTCGTGGGAGGTGGCTGTGTTGCCTCTGAGTTCGGACTTGAGAAAGATCAGATCTTTATTCAGATTGGTATTAGTCAGTTTGGTATGACAGAGTGGAGAAGACTGAACTTGGCGAGGGCAGAAAAGCAAAAAGCCCTGACCGTAAGGTCAGGGCTTTGATGTAATGGCGGAGCGGACGG
>NZ_MDKE01000037.1 GCF_001870485.1 Oceanisphaera psychrotolerans
GAACGGCGGACTGTTAATCCGTATGTCGCTGGTTCAAGTCCAGCAGGGGGAGCCATTTTTCTTGTCATTTCAATGATGCTAGCTCATGATAAGTCCGTGAGCATCGGCTCCTCGCACTATACCCTGTTTACTCCGATGCCCCGTTTTCACAAGGATATTGACTATGCGGGAAACTCGTCCCTTTGGTCAGGTGCTGCTGCTATCAGGTTTTATCTTCATCGTACTGAGTGCCCTGCTTCCCTGGTGGGCTAGCTATCGCACCTTGTTGCACCAAGAGCAGCAGATCAACGAGCGTCTATCTTACTATATCTCCGCTGAGCAGCAGGCGTCCCTGCTTCCCGGCGTGGCTGCGTTATCGGTAGGACAACCACTCGGCCCCGACAAGCCCGCCTGGTGGTTTGGCCAGGTCGGAGCCAATCATCAGCAGATGATTGAGCAGACGCCGGTATTTTATCGACTCGATACCAGTCCGGCTACCACACAGTGGCTGTTGCTGTCGATTCCCCTGACCCTCACCGCCTTGCTCATTTTTACCGCCTTGCATCGCCGCTGGCGCAAGGAAGATCAGGAGCAGGAACAATATTTACAGTCCCTGCTGCTCGATCCGGAGCAAAGCCAGGTAGGCAGCAACTCACCGATAGCACAGGGCATTGTCGGTCTGCACCAGCATTACCTCAGTCAGACAGAAAGCCTGCAGCAACAACTTGGCGAAGCCAGCAGCGTAGCTACCAGGACAGCCTGACCAACCTCGGCAACCGTTATGCGTTTCGTCGCGATCTCGACCTGATACTGGATGATGAAAATAAGCTGGCCAGCGCCACCCTGATGATTATCCGCGCAGCGACCTTGCAGGATATCAATATCGAGCGCGGGTTTCAGGCCGGTGACCAATATCTGCTGGATATCGTCAAGCTGGTACGCAAGACCATACAGCCGGAACTCGGCGCCAGAGCCTATCGTATCAGCGGTACCGATATCGCCGTACTGGCCAAATCCCCCTGTGAGCCGCTGGCTGAGCGCCTCGGCACCCTGCTGAATCAGGAGCTGTACCATTATCAGCATGTGCACGAGCTGAGCTGTGCCGCCTATCTCGGCTTTACCCAGTTGCTGCCGGGCCAGTCCCCGGAGCAGGTACTGATCCGGGCCGACCTGGCGCTGGCCCAGTCCCAGGGCGGTGAGCCCAATAGCTGGAGTATCGTCCTCAAGCACAATGACGATGAAGAAATGGGTGAGAGCCAATGGCGACAGCGGTTGCAGAGCATGCTGGAAGACAACAAGATCCTGTTGCAGGTGCAACCGGCTCAAATCCGTAAAGCCACCATGCCCGGCTATAACGAGATTTTCACCCGCTTCCCCAACGAGCAGGGTGGTATCTATCCGGCCACCACGGTGTTTGCCATGCTGCAACGGCTCAATATGTCGATGCTGTTCGAACAGAAGATCATCGAGATGATTATTCAGCAGATAGAGAATAAAGCACTGCCGGCCCAGCGCTGGGCGATCAACCTGACCCCAGCCAGCCTGCAGCAGAATTCCTTTTTTATCTGGTTGGAGCGGGTGTTGCTGCGTAACAAGGAGATAACGTCCAGCCTGGTATTTGAGCTGGATGAACAGGTATTGCAACATCAACTGGCAACCGGAAAACGGTTGCTGGATATCATCCGCCGTTGCGGTGCCCGTTCGGCGGTCAGCCGGTTTGGCCATGGCTATGGCTCTTTCAGGCTGATGAAAGAAGTCAAACCCGACTACATCAAGCTCGACAGTCAGCTGGTCAGGCGGCTGCAAGATGACAGTACCAACCAGCAGTTCGTGCGCATGATTGTCGATCTGGCGCAGCGCATGGGCTGCCATGTTATCGCCGAAGGGGTCGAGACCCTGGGGCAAAAACAGGTTCTGGAGTCCATGTATCTTGATGGTATTCAGGGCTACCTGATAGCCAAGCCCACCGACTTCAGCACCTTCAAGGGGCTGAAGCTTTGAAGCGCAACAGGTAGTTGATGAGCTCGCCCAGGTGGCGATAGCGTTTGATTTCATCCGGGTTGTAGCGCGTCGACATCACCGACGGTTTATGGCGGTGTTTCAGGTAGCGCATGATTTGCAGGCGATTGAAGCCGCCTACCTGATAGACCAGATCCAGCAGTGTTTTAAGTTGCTCCGAGTCCAGCCCGCACAGCTCGGCATAGCCCGTATCAAGCGGGCTGTGAATGCTCACCTCGACCTGACTGAGGCTGCCCTCCTCCTGCAGATATTCCAGCCACTGCTCCACATACATCGGCTTGGCTCCCGCCAGCAGTTCAAAGAAGCCCTGACCGGATCGACAGTCGGACAGCAACAACACGGCAAGCTTGTCGCGGTTGCAGGAGAAAAAGACCTCACCCTGTTCACTCCAGTCCAGAGCCTGGATACGGATCTCGGCCCGCCCACCCTGTGCATCTTGCACCTTGAAAATAAACACGCTATCTCCGTCAACATGACAAAGACTCATCTTGGCGTAATCCCCGACACGAGTCAAAGACGGGCTTCACAGGCTGTTGATATGGGTGTAAGGTCTTGCCCTTTCCCTGTCAACAATAGCGAGTCCGCAAGGAGTGATCATGATGCCCAATAAGGAAGTTACCTACAGCATTTCTGAGTTGGCCGATGAATTCGATATTACTCCCCGCACCCTGCGCCACTATGAAGAACTGGGGCTGCTGATGCCCAGACGCAAAGGCAATTCGCGCATCTATAGCCACAAAGACAGGATCAGGCTGGCACTCACCATTCGCGGTAAACGGCTGGGGTTCAGTCTGGCGGAAATGCGGGAGCTGTTTGATCTCTATGATGCAGAGCACCGCTCGCGCCCCCAGCTGCACTCCATGGTGGCCATGATTGCGGAAAAGCGCGCCAGCCTGCAACAACAGCAGGAAGACATCGAAAAAGTGCTGGCCGAACTGGACGCCGCCGATATCAAGGCGCGGGAAACCCTGGAAAAAATGAAGCACCACTGATCCCGTAAGGCATGAAGCCACGTTGACGCCTTGTTATCCCGGCAATGTGGACGCCCGTGTCTGGTGATGAAAAATGCCGGCACAGAGGCCGGCATGACGGGGAACCGAAGTGGCTCAAGGCCCTATTGCACTGGAGACTACGCCGGCTGACTGATACTGGCCAGCTTGTCGAAGTAGTCGGGAAAGGTCTTGGAGGTACACTTGGGATCCAGGATTACCACCGCGGTATCGCTCAGCGCCACCAGTGAGAAACACATGGCGATACGATGATCGTTATAGGTGGCAATCTCGGCCTCCTGCAGCCGGGCTGCCGGCGTCACCACCAGATAATCCTCCCCTTCTTCCACCTCGACCCCCAGCTTGGCCAGCTCGGTGGCCATGGCATAGAGCCGGTCGGTTTCCTTCACCCGCCAGTTATAGATATTGGTAATCCGGGTGGTGCCCGAGGCAAACAGGGCGGTGGTGGCAATGGTCATGGCCGCATCGGGAATATGGTTCATGTCCATGTCTACGGCCTGCAGCGGAGCGACATGCTCTGCTTCGATAAAATCGTCGCCCCAGGTAATTTTGGCGCCCATGGCTTCCAGCACATCGGCAAACCGGATATCGCCCTGAATGCTGTCACGGCCTATCCCCGTCACCCGCACCTTGCCCTTGATGGCGCCTGCCGCCAGAAAGTAAGAAGCTGATGACGCATCGCCTTCCACCAGGAAATGACCCGGTGACACATACGTCTGATTACCCTTGATGTAGAAGGTCTGATAATCGTCGTGCTCCAGCTCGACCCCGAACTGGCTCATGATCTGCAGCGTAATGTCGATATAGGGTTTGGATACCAGCTCACCCTTGATATGGATACGGGTATCTCCGGACGCCATGGGAGCGGCCATCAGCAAGGCGGTCAGAAACTGACTGGAAACCGAGCCGTCGATGTGCACGTCGCCGCCCCACAGGCCCTTGCCATTGATAAATACCGGCGGATAACCGTCGGTCTTCAGGTAGCTGATATCCGCACCGGCTTCTCGCAGGGCGTCCACCAGATGGCCGATGGGGCGTTCCCACATGCGCGGCTCGCCGGTCAGGGTAAAGTCACCGGTACCCAGACAGAGCGCGGCACACAACGGTCGCATGGCGGTCCCCGCATTGCCCAGAAACAGCGACACCGGCTCGTTGACACTGAAAGCACGACCCAGACCGTGCACTACACACTCGGTCTTGTCTTCCGACAACTCATACTGCACGCCGAGAGTCTTGAGCGCATCCAGCATGTAGCGGATATCGTCACTGTCGAGCAGATTGGTCAGGCGGGTCGTCCCCTGAGCCTGAGCGGCCAACAGCAGCGCACGGTTGGATACTGACTTGGAGCCGGGCAGATTGACGGTGCCCTCCACCCGGGCAATAGGAGATAATTTAAGGCTTTCCATATGATTCCTGGAGATACTGGATAAAACAAAAACGGAGGCTGCCTAGACGTTAACAGGGCTGGTGCATCAGGGCAAGTAAACAAAAGGCCGGTTTGCACCGGCCTGTTATCAACCCAGTACCCTGGCCAGCGCGTCCATGCAGCGCTGGTTTTCCTGTTCCAGCCCGATGCTGATGCGCAGACAGGTCGGCAGGCCATAACCGGCAATAGGCCGTACTATCACCCCTTCACGCAACAACGCTTCATACACGGCTGCCGCATCACGCTGCAGATCCAGGGTGATGAAGTTGCCGTGAGACGGCACATAGCGCAGGCCTTTCTGCCGAAAGAACGCCTCGTAACGCGCCATCTCGCGCCGGTTCAGCTCAACCGCCTCGGTCAGATACGTCTCGTCATCCAGCGCCGCTTCCGCCGCCGCCAGCGCCAGGCTGTTGCAGTTGAAGGGCTCACGCACCCGATTCAGCACCCCGATCAACTCGGGGTGCGCCACCATGTAACCGAGCCGCAGACCCGCCAGACCATAGGCCTTGGAGAAGGTACGGGACACGATCAGGTTGGGATACAGCGCCAGCCAGTCGATGGAAGGAATACGTTCTTCATCATTCACGTATTCGGTATAGGCCTCGTCCAGCACCACCAGCACCTGCTCCGGCACCCGGGCCAGAAAGGCTTCCAGCTCGGCCTTGGTCAGAAAGGTGCCGGTCGGGTTGTTGGGGTTGGTGATACACACCAGCCTGGTGTGTTCGGTAATGGCGGCGGCCATGGCATCCAGATCGTGACCGAAGTCTTTGGCCGGTACCACCACCGCTTCGGCACCGTGAGCCTGAGTGGCCAGGGCATAAACGATAAAGGTGTACTGGGAAAACACGACCTGCTGACCGGGAGAGACAAAGGTATGGTAAATCAGGTCAATCAACTCGTTGGAGCCGTTGCCCAGGATCAGCTGGTCGGTATTGACGCCCAGCTTCTCGGCCAGCTTCGTCTTCAGGGCAAAGCCGTTGGCATCTGGGTAACGCGCCAGCTCGGGCAACGCCCGCTCTATCGCCGCCCGGGCCTTGGGACCCAGCCCCAGCGGGTTTTCGTTGGAAGCCAGCTTGACGCTGTTGCTGATGCCGAGCTCGCGCTCCAACTCTTCCACCGGCTTACCCGGCTGATAAGGGTGCAACTTTTCTACCCCGGCATTGGCCAGGGCCAGATAATCAATACTCACAATGGCTCCTTAAGCTCTTTTCTATCCGACATATCGGCAGACTGTACCCAGATGCCAAAGAGGCGGCAGGGTTACCAACGCCGACACGCTAACCCACTTCCCTGTGACGCTCGCAAATGCCATCCCTGGCATTTGACGGTCGGCTACGGTAACCCCCGCCACCTCTTCTCAATCACCGAGTCATCGGTTAACAGCATTCACAGACAGCTCCGA
Source organism: Oceanisphaera psychrotolerans (assembly GCF_001870485.1). Classification (GTDB taxonomy): domain Bacteria; phylum Pseudomonadota; class Gammaproteobacteria; order Enterobacterales; family Aeromonadaceae; genus Oceanimonas; species Oceanimonas psychrotolerans. Next base: position 5,837 of record NZ_MDKE01000037.1, read on the forward strand.
TACATCAAGGAGGACCAAGGGAACGACTCCGCCGACCCTCCGCGCCAAGGATGGCGCGGCGGAGCCTACATGGATGTATCTACGGCGAGTCGGAGGAGTTGGCCCTTGGTCCGATTGCTTTACTCGTATTCAGCAATCGCATATTTATTTTTACAGCATGCGACACATTGACAGGCTTATGCCCTATCTCTGTCAACCGTGCTGCTTGGCGAACCGGTCCATGAAGGCCACCAGCGCCTGCACCCCTTCGATGGGCATGGCGTTGTACAGGCTGGCACGCATGCCGCCCACGATACGGTGGCCCTTCAGCGCCAGTAACCCTTCGGCCTTGGCTTCCTTGAGGAAGGCATCATTCAGGGCATCGTCTTTCAGCTGAAACGGAATGTTCATCCAGGAACGCGCCTGTGGGTGCACGTTATTGCTGTAGAAATCGCTGGCATCCACATAGTTGTACAGCAGCTCGGCCTTGGCCTTGTTGCGCTCGCCCATGGCTTCCAGGCCACCTTCGCGTTTCAACCACTTGAACACCAGCCCGGCCAGATACCAGGCATAGGTGGGAGGCGTGTTAAGCATGGAGTCGGCCTTGGCCATGGCCGCATAGTCCATGATAGCCGGGGTATGCGGGCAGGCCTGCTGGAGCAGGTCTTCACGTACTATTACCACCGCCAGACCGGAAGGGCCGATATTTTTCTGGGCACCGGCATAAATCAGGCCGAACTTGCTGACATCGATGGGACGAGACAGAATGGTAGAGGACATGTCCGCGATCAGCGGCACCTCGCCTGTGTCGGGTACAAAGTGATACTCGATACCTTCAACGGTTTCATTCGGACAGTAATGCACATAAGCAGCGGTCGGATCGAGATCCCACCGGTCGGCCAGCGCACGGGGGCCGTTCCCGGTGGTTTCAAAGCCGTCCAGTACCCGGACCTGGCCCACCTTTTCCGCTTCCGCCACCGCGGATTGAGACCACTGCCCGGTCACGATGTAATCGGCTTTGGCATTCTTCCCCATCAGGTTCAGCGCGACGGCGGCAAACTGGCCGCGGCCGCCGCCCTGCAGAAACAGCACCTTGTAATTGTCCGGCACCTGCAGCAGGTCACGCAGATCCTGCTCGGCCTGGGCCGCCACCGCCATGTAGTCGGCACCGCGGTGGCTGAGCTCCATCACCGAGACACCCAGACCGTTAAAATCGCGAAACTCGGCCTGGGCCTGTTGCATGACTTCGACCGGCAACATGGCCGGGCCCGCGCTGAAGTTATAAACCATCTTATCCATTTTCCCTGAGCTACCTATATGCTAAATAATCGACAACAGGACCGGTAGACACCGACCGCCCTCGTTATCACCACGACCATATCGTTTTTACACGTCCAGACGGCCAAGTCAAAGTGATTTTGTGTATTGAATCACGGTTGAACAAAAGGGGCCGCTGGGGCCCCTTGTTATCAACACCAATTGTTTACTCTTCAATCACCGGGTCTTGCTGCTCGTCGTCCCCGCTAACATCGGATTGAGCGTCAGTTTGGCCATCGGCTTGTTCGGCGGTATGGGCATCCCCCTCACCATCAATCAATTCGTCGACTTCTTCCGGCTCTTCAATACGCTGCAGACCCACCACCTGTTCGTCTTCTCCGGTACGGATCAAACGCACGCCGGCGGTGTTACGGCTGATCAAGCTCACTTCCAGCACCCGGGTACGTACCAGAATACCGCCATTGGTGATCAGCATAATCTCGTTGCTGTCATCCACCTGAATGGCACCGACTACCGGGCCGTTGCGGTCGCTGACCTTGATCGACACCACGCCCAGGGTACCCCGACTCTTGGTCGGGTATTCGTCCAGCGCGGTACGCTTGCCGTAGCCGTTGGCGGTCACGGTCAGAATGGGGCCTTCGCCGCGCGGGATGATCAGTGATACCACCTTGTCATCCCCGGCCAGACGGATGCCGCGCACACCGGAGGCGGTACGACCCATGGGCCGCACGCCCTTGAAGCTGCCTTTGCTTTCGCTGCCGTCCGCCTCGTCGCTGGCAGCATCATCCTGCTCGTCGTGGCTTGCCACCTCGGCCTGACCGCTGCCTTCGGCAAAGCGTACGACCTTGCCCGCATCGGAGAACAGCATGATTTCGTTGCTGCCGTCGGTGATATCGACGCCAATCAACTCATCGCCTTCACGCAGGTTGATGGCACGAATACCGGACGCCAGCGGCCGGCTGAAGGCCGACAGGCTGGTTTTCTTCACGGTGCCGTCGGCGGTAGCGAAGAACACGTATTTGTCGTCGGCATATTCCTTCACCGGCAGGATGGCAGTAATACGCTCGTCCTGCTCCAGCGGCAACAGGTTGACGATGGGGCGGCCACGGGCGGCACGGCTGGCCTCCGGCAACTGGTAGACCTTGAGCCAGTACACCTTGCCGGCGGTCGAGAAGCACAGAATGGTGTCGTGGGTATTGGCCACCAGCAGGCGCTCGACAAAGTCTTCTTCCTTCATCTTGGTGGCCGACTTGCCCCGGCCGCCGCGACGCTGGGCTTCATAGTCGGTCAGTGGCTGATATTTCACGTAACCCTGATGCGACAGCGTGACCACCACGTCTTCCTGGGTGATCAGATCTTCGATGTTGATCTCGGCACTGGAGGTGGTGATTTCGGTACGACGGGCGTCACCAAACTGCACCTTGACCGCTTCCAGCTCTTCACGGATCACTTCCATCAACCGTTCGGGGCTGTTGAGAATGAACAGCAGTTCGGCAATCAGCGTGAGCAGATTCTGGTATTCCTCGAGGATTTTCTCGTGCTCGAGGCCGGTCAGGCGGTGCAGACGCAGGTCCAGAATGGCCTGGGCCTGTTGCTCGGTCAGGTAATAGTAGCCCTCACGGATACCGAATTCGGGCTCCAGCCACTCGGGGCGTGCCGCATCATCACCGGCGCGCTCCAGCATGCTGGCCACATTACCCAGTTCCCAGCCCTGACCGACAAGGCCGGCCTTGGCTTCGGCCGGAGTCGGCGAACGACGGATCAGCTCGATAATGGGGTCGATATTGGCCAGCGCGATGGCCAGACCTTCCAGGATATGCGCCCGGTCCCGCGCCTTGCGCAGCTCGAACACGGTACGGCGGGTCACCACTTCACGACGGTGCTGAATGAAGCAGTTCAGCATGTCCTTCAGGTTGAAGATACGCGGCTGGTTGTTGTCCAGCGCCACCATGTTAATGCCGAACACGTTCTGCATCTGGGTTTGTGAATAGAGGTTGTTCAGGATCACCTCACCCACTTCGCCCCGGCGCACTTCGATCACGATGCGCATGCCGTCTTTATCGGACTCGTCACGCAGGGCGCTGATGCCCTCGATGCGTTTTTCCTTGACCAGTTCGGCGATTTTTTCGATGAGCCGGGCCTTGTTCACCTGGTAGGGCAACTCGGACACGATGATGGTTTCGCGACCGGTTTTTTCGTCCACTTCGATGTTGGCCAGGGCGCGCACGTAGATCTTGCCACGACCGGTACGGTACGCATCGATGATGCCGGACTTGCCGTTGATGATACCGCCGGTAGGAAAGTCCGGCCCCGGGATCAGTTCAATCAGCTGATCGATGCTGATGTGTTCGTCATCAATGAGCGCCAGACAGCCGTCCACCACCTCATTGAGGTTGTGGGGCGGAATATTGGTCGCCATGCCCACGGCAATACCGGAAGAGCCGTTCACCAGCAGGTTCGGCACCTTGGTCGGCATCACCGCCGGTATCATCTCGGTGCCATCGTAGTTGGGCACCCAGTCGACGGTTTCCTTGTCCAGATCGGCCAGCAGTTCGTGGGCGATCTTGTCCATGCGCACTTCGGTATAACGCATGGCGGCGGCGGAGTCACCGTCCACCGAACCGAAGTTGCCCTGGCCATCGACCAGGGTATAACGCATGGAAAAATCCTGAGCCATGCGCACTATGGTGTCATATACGGCACTGTCGCCGTGCGGGTGATATTTACCGATTACGTCACCCACCACACGGGCGGATTTCTTGTAGGGCTTGTTCCAGTCGTTACCGAGCTCGTTCATGGCGAACAGCACGCGGCGATGCACCGGCTTCAAACCATCTCGTACATCCGGAAGCGCTCGCCCCACGATCACGCTCATGGCGTAATCCAGATAAGAACGTTTCAGCTCTTCCTCGATGTTTATCGGCATGATTTCTCGGGCCAGATCGGTCATAGCAAGCCTTGTCCCCAGTTTATTGTTGATATCGCAATAAAAAACGCATCATTCTACCATAGAAATACGCCCGAGGAGCAGCCATGCTGGCGGTGAAAAGGGAGTGGGCTATAATGGCCGCCCCACACATTATATTAACCATCGTTTAAGGCATTGCCCGTGAATGTAGACCAACAGGAAATCGATAAATTCGAGGCCATGGCCTCCCGCTGGTGGGATCTGGAGGGTGACTTCAAGCCGCTGCACAAACTCAACCCGCTGCGCCTGAACTGGATTGCCGACAAAACCGGCGGCCTGTTCGGCAAACAGATCATCGACATTGGCTGTGGCGGCGGCATTTTAAGCGAAAGCATGGCCCGGGAAGGGGCCGAGGTCACCGGCGTGGACATGGGCAAGGAGCCGCTGGCAGTCGCCCGGCTGCATGCCCTGGAAACGGGTGTGAGCGTCAATTACCGTCAGGGCACCGCCGAACAGCTGGCCGAAGAATTCCCGGGCCAGTTTGATGCGGTGACCTGCATGGAAATGCTGGAACACGTACCCGAACCCGCGTCCGTGGTACAGGCCTGCGCGGACCTCGCCAAACCCGGTGCCACCCTGGTGTTTTCCACCATCAATCGCAACCCCAAGGCCTGGCTGATGATGATAGCGGCGGCCGAGCACCTGTTCAAAATGGTGCCCAAGGGGACCCATGATCACCGCAAATTCATCACCCCCTCCGAACTGTGCCGCTACATAGAGCAGGCCGGGCTGGTGGTCAAAGACATCAGCGGCGTGGTCTATCAGCCGCTATCCGGCAACTTCAAACTCAGCCGGGATGCGGACGTCAACTACATGGTGCATGCCACCAAACCGGAGTAAGTCATGACCTTTCAAGCGGTGCTGTTCGATCTGGATGGAACCCTGCTGGATACGGCGGGCGACATGGGCGCTGCCGCCAACCATGTCATAGAGAGCCTGGGGCTGCCCGCCCTGACCGAGGCGGTGCTGCAATGCACCACCTCGGATGGCGCCTATGCCCTGCTCAAGGCCGGCATTCATCAGGAACTGATCGAACACCACGGGCTGGAGCAGCTGCGTCGGCAGATGCTGAGCTTTTATGGTGATAATCTCTGTCATCACACCCGCCCCTACGAGGGGGTGCCGGCCCTGCTTGACTGGCTGAATACCAGCCGCATTCCCTGGGGCGTGGTCACCAACAAGCCCGCCGCCCTGACCGTACCGCTGCTGGCCGGACTGACGCTGTTTCAACACTGCGGCGTGACCGTCAGCGCCGATACCCTGCCTCAGAAAAAGCCCCACCCGGCACCATTGCTATATGCCGCCGAGCGGCTGTCCGTGGCGCCGGAGCGCTGTGTCTACATTGGCGATCATCGACGTGACATCGATGCCGGACGGGCCGCGGGCATGACCACGGTGGCCGCCACCTGGGGCTATATTTCCGCGGGAGAAGATCCGGAGAGCTGGCAGGCGGACCACCGGCTGGGGACGGTTTACGCCCTGCAGGCCTGGCTGGAAGACACATTCGGCACCAACCGCTGAAAGATCCGCCGGGATCCCCGAATGCCGTTTTTTGCAAGCCAAATATTTTAAAAAATCTTACTCACCGGGCATAAAATCATCACGACTTTGCCAGCGCCAGACTCCCAAAGGGATAGACGTTAGTGAGTACAAACCTCTGGCGGAAGATCACAGATTATCCACATGTTTTACCGCCTCCCGCCAACTTGAGAATTGGAGGCTAACCCACTATATTGTGCCCATACTCAATAAGACAACTAGATGTTGTGTCTCCTCCGGCTGTCAACCACACTATATAGGGTGGCTGACGACTCAGGCGTTTCCTGCCGGAATCGACACAACAACTACGGGAGAAGGTCCGTTTCATGAATAAACATCTGCTGGTTACCAAACGTTCTGGCGCCAAGGAACCCATCGATCTGGACAAGATCCACCGGGTGATCACCTGGGCCGCCGAAGGACTGGATAATGTCTCCGTCTCCCAGGTGGAGCTGCGCTCCCATATCCAGTTCTACGATGGTATCCGCACCGAAGATATTCACGAGACCATCATCAAGGCCGCCGCCGATCTTATCTCCGAGCAGACCCCGGATTATCAGTATCTGGCCGCCCGCCTGGCCGTGTTCCATCTGCGCAAGAAGGCCTATGGCCAGTTCGAGCCGCCTCATTTCCACGACCATGTGGTCAAGCTCACCGAAATGGGCAAATACGACCAGCATATCCTGGCCGACTACAGCCGCGAAGAATTTGAAGCCCTGAACGCACACCTGGATCATGAACGCGACCTGACGTTCTCCTATGCCGCGGTCAAACAGCTCGAAGGCAAATATCTGGTACAGAACCGGGTAACCGGCGCCATTTACGAAAGCCCCCAGTTCCTCTATATGCTGGTGGCCGCCTGCCTGTTCTCCAAGTACCCGAAAGATACCCGGCTGAGCTTTGTTACCCGCTTCTACGATGCGGTCTCCCAGTTCAAGGTCTCCCTGCCCACGCCCATCATGTCCGGCGTGCGCACCCCGACCCGCCAGTTCAGCTCCTGTGTGCTGATCGAGTGCGGCGACAGCCTGGACTCCATCAATGCTACCTCCGGCGCCATCGTGCGTTATGTATCCCAGCGCGCCGGTATCGGCATCAACGCCGGGCGCATTCGTGCCTTGGGCAGCCCCATCCGTGGCGGCGAGGCCTTCCACACCGGCTGTATTCCGTTCTACAAGCACTTCCAGACCGCCGTCAAATGCTGCTCTCAGGGCGGCGTGCGGGGCGGTGCCGCCACCCTGTTCTACCCCATGTGGCACCTGGAAGTAGAATCGCTGCTGGTCCTGAAGAACAACCGCGGCGTGGAAGAAAACCGTGTTCGTCACATGGACTACGGCGTGCAGATCAACCGCCTGATGTATCAGCGCCTGATCAAGGGTGGTGACATCACCCTGTTCTCCCCTTCCGATGTACCCGGCCTGTACGACGCCTTCTTCGAAGACCAGGCGAAGTTTGAAGAACTGTACGTCAAGTACGAGCAGGACAGCAGCATTCGCAAGCGCACCATCAAGGCGCTGGAGCTGTTCTCGCTGATGATGCAGGAACGCGCCGGTACCGGCCGTATCTACATTCAGAACGTGGATCACTGCAACACCCACAGCCCGTTCGACCCGGCGGTGGCCCCGGTACGCCAGAGCAACTTGTGCCTGGAAATTGCCCTGCCCACCAAGCCGATGATGGACATCAACGACGAAAACGGCGAAATCGCGCTCTGCACCCTGTCGGCCTTCAATCTGGGTGCCATCAGCAACCTGAACGAACTGGAAGAGCTGGCCGAGCTGGCGGTACGCGCCCTCGACGCTCTGCTGGACTATCAGGACTACCCGCTGCTGGCCGCCAAGAAAGGTTCCATGAACCGTCGTACCTTGGGTATTGGCGTGATCAACTATGCCTATTACCTGGCCAAGAACGGCGTCAAATATTCCGATGGCAGCGCCGTCGGCCTGACCCACCAGACCTTTGAAGCCATCCAGTACTACCTGCTGAAGGCCTCGGTCAAGCTGGCGAAGGAGTTCGGCCCCTGCCCGGCCTTCAATGAAACCACCTATGCCCAGGGTGTGCTGCCCATCGATACCTACAAGAAGGATCTGGACGCCATCTGTCAGGAGCCGCTGCACCTGGACTGGGAAACCCTGCGCGAAGAGATCAAGACCACCGGTCTGCGCAACAGCACCCTGACCGCGCTGATGCCGTCAGAGACCTCCAGCCAGATTTCCAATGCCACCAACGGCATCGAGCCGCCTCGTGGTCTGGTATCGGTCAAGGCCTCGAAAGACGGTATCCTCAAGCAGGTGGTGCCGGAATACGCCGAACTGAAAAACCAGTACGAGCTGCTGTGGCAGATGCCGTCCAACGACGGTTACCTGCAGCTGGTGGGCGTGATGCAGAAGTTTGTGGATCAGGCGATTTCCGCCAACACCAACTACGATCCGGCCCGCTTCGAGGGTGGCCGGGTGCCGATGAAGCAGTTGCTGAAAGACCTGCTCACCGCCTACAAGTTCGGTCTCAAGACCCTGTATTACCATAACACCCGTGACGGAGCCGCCGACGCCCAGAACGATATCCAGGAAGACGACGGCTGTGCCGGCGGCGCCTGTAAAATTTAACTTGATTTAAGTCATGATGGCGGGTAGATATCCCGCCTTTGTGCGCGGAATAATATAGCAATGTCTTACACTACTTTCAGTCAAGTTCAGAACGATCATATGCAAGAGCCCATGTTCCTCGGTAATCCGGTGAACGTGGCGCGCTATGATCTGCAAAAGTACGATATCTTCGAGAAACTGATCGAGAAACAGCTGTCTTTCTTCTGGCGTCCGGAAGAAGTGGACGTGTCTCAGGACCGGATTGATTACCAGGCCCTGCCCGATCACGAAAAGCACATCTTCATCAGCAACCTGAAGTATCAGACCCTGCTCGACTCCATTCAGGGCCGCAGCCCCAACGTGGCGCTGTTGCCGCTGGTGTCACTGCCCGAGCTGGAAACCTGGATTGAAACCTGGGCGTTTTCCGAGACCATTCACTCGCGCTCCTACACCCATATCATCCGCAATATCGTCAACGACCCCGCCGTCGTGTTCGACGATATCGTGGCCAACGAGCAGATCCTCAAGCGGGCCAGCGACATCGCCGGCTACTACGACGAGCTGATCGAGTACACCAACTTCTATCATCTGTACGGTGAAGGCGAGCATGACATCAAGGGCCGGCCGGTTACCGTCAACCGCTACGAGCTGAAGAAAAAGCTCTACCTGTGCCTGATGAGCGTCAATGCGCTGGAAGCCATCCGCTTCTACGTCAGCTTTGCCTGCTCCTTCGCCTTTGCCGAGCGCGAGCTGATGGAAGGCAACGCCAAGATCATCAAGCTGATCGCCCGTGACGAAGCCCTGCACCTGACCGGCACCCAGCACATGCTCAATATCCTGCGCGCCGGCGAGGACGATCCGGAAATGGCCCAGGTGGCCAAAGACTGCGAACAGCAGTGCTTCGAGTTGTTCCGTGATGCGGCCATTCAGGAGAAGGAGTGGGCCCAGTACCTGTTCAAGGACGGTTCCATGATCGGCCTGAACAAGGACATCCTGTGCCAGTATGTGGAATACATCACCAACCTGCGCATGCAGGCAGTGGGTCTGGCCCCGGCGTTTAACGGCGCCAAGCAGAATCCGATTCCCTGGATCAACGCCTGGCTGTCGTCCGACAACGTGCAGGTGGCGCCACAAGAGGTAGAAGTGAGCTCTTATCTGGTCGGCCAGATCGATTCCCAGATGAATCACGATGATCTCGGTGACTTCGAGCTGTGAGCCGCGTCTGCACCCGAGCGCTGGACTTTGAACTTCGAGCAGGAGAAACCCTGCTCGAAGGGCTGGAGCGCACCGGTCATGCAGTGGAATATCAGTGCCGCAGTGGTTACTGCGGCTCTTGCCGTACTACCCTGCTCGAAGGCGCGGTCAGTTATCAGCAGGAGCCGCTGGCCTTTGTGGCCGCCGGGCAAATCCTGCCCTGTTGCTGTCGACCACAAGGCGACGTCATCCTGGATCTGGACGCCGAACCGGTCAAGCAGCAGGCTTGAGTAATCTCATCACCCCCTCACATCACAGCAGCACAATGACGTTGGCCTGATCCCGTATCCATTCGCCAACAATCCCACTCGTCAGCCATTCTTGTGTCGAAGGTAATCCGTCATCAAGCGCATATTGCGTCGATTGGCCTTGAAGGCAAAATCGAACAGATCGCCGAAGAGAGGGATGATGCCGACCACCAGCTCCAGCAACACATTCAACCCCATGCTCGCCAGCACCCTGCCCGGCAGCTTCATGCGGGCGGCTTCCAGAATGATATAAGACGACAAGCCGGCGGCGGCCAGATCGCCCAGGCCGGGCACCAGGCCGATGATGCCGTCCAGGCCGATTCTGAAACCACCGGGCAACCGGATGGCGCTGTCCAGCAACCAGGCGAGACGCTCCAGTCGCCGGATGGTGGAGGAATGCCTGTCCCTCTGTTCGTTGATGTCGTTCATCCTGTCACGCCTGCAACCTTCATCAACAGGCTCATTTTCTGGCAATCACCCACACCGCATGCACGATGCCGGGAATATAACCCAGCAAGGTCAGCAGAATGTTGATCCAGAAATGCTTGCCGAGCCCGACCTGCAGAAACACCCCCAGCGGCGGCATCAGGATGGCGATGATAATGCGAATAAAGTCCATGATGGGCTCCTGATGATAACGAGTGTAACCACGTTGGCAGACAGCCAGGCCGGCGGCTATCTGACAGCTATCTGCCGGTAAAGACTGAATCAGCGCTGGTCATTTGACTCCAACGGAAACGGATGCCAGCTCAGGCGACCATGTTGCTCAAACGATTTTTCGCGCTCGCACACGAACAACTGCTTGCCCATTTCTATCACCGAGCCCCTCGAATAACGCCGGTCTTCATAGAAACAGACCGGCTCCAGACCGGAGGTGACATTCAACTCCACCGGTGGCCGAGTGCTGATGGTATCGGCTGCCGCCGTGGCGGATAACACGAACAACGCCCAGACAAGCCCTTTCATCATGACGCTTTTCCTCTTTACCCAGAGATACTCGCATGATAACACCCTGTTACGCTCTTAAGATAAGGCTCAAGGATGAAACCACGATACTGGCTGCTGATCGCACTGGGAATGGTCGCCACCGCGTTACTGGTAACAGCGCAATCCGACTCGGCCCCCGCCGTGATGGCGGCTCTGCCCGAGCCCAGCGGCCGGCATATCGATTATCGGCGCGACATCAAACCTATTTTCGAACAGAAGTGCGTCGTCTGCCATGCCTGTTACGACGCTCCCTGCCAGCTCAAACTCTCGAGTCACGCAGGTGTCAGCCGCGGCGCCAGCAAACAACCGGTATACGACGGCACCCGTACCCAGGACGCCGAACCCAACCGGCTCTATATCGATGCCGAAGGTGAACAGGCCTGGCGCCGGCGCGGCTTCTTCAGTGTGACAGAAAACAGCAATGGAGAAGCGGCGTTGATGATGCGGATGCTGGCTCTGGGCCGGCAGCAACCCTGGGGTGACAACAAACGACTACCGAATGCGCTGGATACTGCCATTACCCGTACCAACCAGTGCAGCAACGCAGAGGAGTTTGATGCTTTCGCGAGCCAGCATCCACAGGCGGGGATGCCCTTTGCCGTTACCGGCCTCACCGACAGGGAATACCAGACGGTGGCCGACTGGCTGGCGCAGGGTGCACCGGTGCCCGAACAGAGCATGACCTTGTCTGACGGGCTGCAGCAGGCCGTCATCCAGTGGGAAACCTGGCTGAACCGCAACAGTGCTCGCCATCAACTGGTGGCCCGTTATCTTTACGAGCACTGGTTTCTGGCTCACCTTTATTTCGGTGATAGAGGCAAAGCCGGCCAGGAGATCTTTTTCGAACTGGTACGCTCCCGTACGCCCGGCGGCCAGCCAATTGACATCATCCCGACGGTCAGACCCACCGACGACCCGGAGGCGACCTTTTATTATCGGTTGCGGCCACGGCTGGAAAGCCGCATACACAAGACCCATATCATCTATCCACTCGACAACGACAAGATGAAACGGCTGGAACAGCTGTTTTTCGACACGCCGTGGACAATCAAGGCAATGCCCGGATACGGGCCCGCGCAGGCCGCCAATCCCTTTTTTACCTTTGGGGCCATTCCCGCCGCCTCCCGCTATCAATATTTGCTGGATAATGCGGAATACTTCGTGCGCTCTTTCATCCGAGGCCCCGTCTGCCGCGGACAAATCGCCACCGATGTAATACGGGATCAGTTCTGGGTAGCCTTTCAGACACCCGAGCACGATCTCTTTGTCACCGATGCCAGCCATCGCACCCGAGTCAGTGAATGGCTGGCCCTGCCCGGGCTCGATGCCGACCTGCTGAGCCTCGGCCCGGACTGGATCGCCCACAGCAAGGCCCGAAACAATTATTTAAATCAGCGCCAGCAGGCCTATGCCCGGCAGTATCCCGAGGGCCCCGACCTCGCTCATCTCTGGAATGGTGACGGTCATAACCAGGATGCCCTGCTCACCGTGTTTCGTCATCACGACAGCGCCAGTGTGGTACAGGGCTGGCAGGGAGATACGCCCAGCACCATGTGGGTAATGGATTATCCGCTGCTGGAGCGCACCTATTATGCCCTGGTCGCCAACTTCAATGTCTATGGCAGCGTCTCCCATCAGGCCCAGACCCGGCTGTATTTCGATCTCATCCGTAACGGCGCCGAGGCCAATCTGCTTCGCTTCCTGCCAGCCGAAGTACGCAATGAGCTGCTGCACCGCTGGTATGACAACAGCGCCCGTATCAAGCTGTTTACCAGCTATGCAGACGTAGACGAGCAACCCCCCAGCCGTATCGACGTCGATCCCGCACAGCCGCTGGCCGACTTTGGCCCGCAGGTATTAACCGCGCTGGCACCGGTGGCCGGCCCTGCAGATACGCTCAATCGCTGTCACCGGCCAGACTGTCTCGACCCGCTCCCGGCCCGAACACCAGAAATTGAAACCGGGCTAACCCCTCTCACCGGTGTTACCGCCGCCCGGCTGCCGGCCATTCAATGGCTGCCGGAGGTAACCCTGCTGCGTATCGAACACGGCGATCAACGACAGGTCTACAGCCTGATCCATAACCGGGATCATTCCAACGTCGCCTTCATGCTGGGAGAAGATCTGCGCCTGCGCCCCCGGAACGACACCCTGACCGTGCTGCCCGGCGTAATCGGCAGCTATCCCAATTTCATCTTCAATGTAAAACAGGAACAACTGAATGACTTTATCGCGGCGCTGATGGCCATGTCCCGGGCAGAAGATATTCATACTCTGGCCCGTCACTTCGGCATTCGTCGCACTCACCCCCGGTTCTGGTTTTACTTTCACGACATCCACCGCTACCTGCAGCAGACCACGCCGCTGGAAGCCGGGCTGCTGGACATGAATCGTTACCTTAATTTGTGATCATGGGTGGGTAAAGCCATGACCATGGTGGTCAGCAAGAAATAGCCACGGTTGCATGGCTTTCATCCCTGCCCCAAGACGCACTCGCGAGAGCCAAGTTCTGCCATCCCCATTCGCCTGCCTGCTGCACCAAGTTTCAACCAGACCCCGCTAGCCGTTCATATCGAAACCTTGACGTGACAGACAGGCCGAAGACACGGCACCGCCACAAAAAAGAATACTTAAATAAAAAATAGTATACCATTATTCCGTGTTTATACGATATAGTACGGCTCTCGACTGAGCCTTTCATGGTTCAGAACAGCCAGCGGAAAGAAAGGAGATGAAATGACGGCGAAAGTAGGACGAGTCGACCATCCGGTGGTCGCGGTACATGATCTGCAGCAAACTCGTGTCCAATATCAGAAGTTGGGTTTTGTCGTACCGCCAAGCGGAAAGCATCAGGAATGGGGTACCGAAAACCTGTGCATCATGTTTGCGGACGACTACCTTGAAATTCGGGGCATTGGCGATCCCAACAAGTTTCTTGCCGGCGTCGACACCTTTCTCGAACAGGGCGAAGGCCTCTACAGCGTTGCATTCAATGCCAAATCTGCCAATGAAAGCTACCAGGCCGGTGTCGCTTCAGGCTGGGCATCAAGCCGCCGAAGCACCTCAACCGCAAGCTGGTGCTGGAAGACCGCACCCTGGATCTGCATTTCAAGACCGTGATGCTGGATCACAGCCTTTACCCCGGTCTAACCCACGCCAACCTGTGTGAGCACCTCACCCCGGATACCTTGCGCCAGCCCGGCTGGCTGGATCACCCCAACGGGGTACGGGCCTTTGGCCGCCTGGTTGGCGTTGTCAGTGATTTTGATGCGGCCGAGTCTGCCTATGTTCGCCTGCTGGGCGCAGAAAACGTGCGGCGGGACGGCGAGCAGCTGTGGCTGAATTTCGGTGAAGGCGCGGATGTGGAGCTGATCTCCGCGACCGAAGCAGCACAACGCGGCGATGCTCAGCCCGAACGAGGCGAAGCCTACCTGGCGTCGGCCACCTTGCTGGTCAAAGACCTGCAGGTGACTCGTCAGGTGCTGACCTCCAACGGCATCCGTTTCGAGATACTCGAAGATGGAAACATACGCGTCAACCCTGCCGACGCATGCGGTGCTCACCTGTATTTCAAACAGGCATAACGCACGATGGCCGGCTTCTCCCGGATTTTGCTGAGGCTTTAACCCAATGACTACCCACTCAGGTACATCCCTACTCGGTGAACCCCTCGTTTTACCCGACTCGCTCTGGGCCGACACTGCCGTGCCAGCCCCGCCAACCCGTACCCTTTCCGGCACTGAAACGGCAGATGTACTGATAATTGGCGCCGGTTTTACCGGGCTGTCTGCAGCCACTCACCTGAGTGAGGCGGGCCAGTCCTGCCTGGTGCTGGATGCGGCAGAGCCAGGCTGGGGAGCATCGGGCAGGAATAATGGTCAGATTATCGCCGGCCTAAAACAGGATCCCGATGTTATCGAGCGGCTTTATCCAGGAGAGATGGGGCGCCGGTTTGTCGAGTTTGGCGATCAGGCACCCTCCGAGGTGTTTGGCCTGATAAGACAACATGGGATTGATTGCGCTGCCAGCCAAAATGGCTGGATTCAGCCGGCCTTCAGCAAACATGGCCTTCGTGCCGTCCAACACCGCTGTGAAGCCTGGCAGCAACGAGGGGTCGATGCCCGGCTGCTGGAAGGTGAC
>NZ_MDKE01000038.1 GCF_001870485.1 Oceanisphaera psychrotolerans
GGCACAAGCTGCATGAGACGGTAACCCGCAATCACCAGTGCTACAGCATGGTATCGCTGCTGAAGCGAGTCAGACATTTTATGGATACCGTTTCGCCATTTCCTGGGAGTCGTTACGGAACAGCCAGAATGTAGCACTATTAGGATCAGTTATTTAGCAAACGTCTTAAGAGCTAATGTGAGTTTTTCTTCAAACACCTGCGGAGTATAATGCGCACTGAATTTTTCCCGCCCAGCCTTTCCACATGCTTTCAGGTAATCCGGGTTTTCTATATACTTAATCATTACTTCAGCAAGCACCTCAGGTGTACACTCATCCAAAATATCACCCGTCATTCCATTTTCCACAATAGTAGGAATAGCTCCTTCCTGAGTAGATATAACAGCAATACCACAGGACATGGCTTCAAGTATAGTCAGAGGAAAACATTCGTTTTTGAATCTGGTAGGCAGCACAAAAACATCTGCCGAACACAGCTCAAGGTACTTTTCATCGCCATATTTTGGCCCTATAAAATGGACATTATTCAATTCATTTTCATCCAGTAGTTTCTGGATTTCATCTGTGTATTCTTTATCACTTTCCTTGCCGACAATTTTCACCTGGAATTTATCTTGCAGATGCTTTGGCATAAGTGCCGCGGCTCTGACCAGAACATCCGCGCCTTTGGTCCGCACAAGGTTGGACAGATACACAAAGGTAAAAATATTTTCATCCTTCTCCACCGCCACTTCGGGCGGTGCCTGCACGCTGTTGGGTACAGCAACCAAGCTCCTTACTTGATCCCGTACAGGCTCCACATCATAAAAAAGTGATTCAGAAAGATGGATAACATCTACACCCTTAAAGACAACGCGATACAGGGCTTTCTTGAATCGAGACTTCTTGGCCACTGTAGCAATTCCTTTACCGTGCATATGAAAGACCAACTTTGCACCGAGCATCTTCAGCAAAATAGCCAACAACCCATCCTTGTAAAAAGCTGCGCCATGGGGGCTGAGCGTGAGATAGACAAGCCTAGGTTTAAATGTTAGATACGTCTGTATAGCTAGCTGATAAATTTTCGCGGTAGCTAGCACTTTCTTAAAAGACACTTTACCCAAGTCTGCTATTTCAGATGCAGGGGATATGTTTACATACCTCGTATCAAAAGCAGCATTTATTACACTACTGTCCGATATGGTTTTATTGACGACCGAAGCGCCATGGATGGGGGGAGGTAACTGCACGCAAAAAAGAACACTCATATTAAAACATAGCTCGACTTTTATTATTTTCATTTAAAGCTACTGAACCACTCAACTCACTATCACTTTGTCTTATATAAGCACACAAAACAAAGAACACAAACATAACCAATGGGTAAGTAGACACGTTATCAGTCAAGAAAATCACATTAATATAAACAGCAAGATATACCGCTTTCGTTTTATATGTATACAAAAGCGATATGAAAAAACACAATCCAACCAAGCCAAGCTCATAATATATTTTCAGAATATCGCTATGAAGATTAACCTTACCATCCTGATTAAAAATTGATGCCGCCGCTAATATATAGGAATCGCCAGCACCATGTCCGAATACTTTACTTATAAAGCCCGAGTTAGAATCATGAAAAATCGATGAATACAGAACATTTCGCCCCATAGTCAGCTGCGATGCGTTGACACCAAAAAACTGCTGTGACAACTCACTAAATTCAGGCGTTGCAACAAAGTATGCGGCAAAAATGTACAATATATTTGCAGTCAACGCTAAGGTAACAACTAGGGCAACAGGCTTATTTGACCGCCTTGTTAAAAAATAAATCAAGCCACACACTATAATAGCTAAAAGGGATATCCTCTTAAGTGAAAGAATTGCCAGCACAAGAGCAATAATAAAGAGGGACTTCTTTTCCGTCACAAGAAAACAAATCGCAAACAAACCTATAACAAATGCGAACGTATGGTCCTCAAACGTTGACTTAGAGTCCATAAGCGAGAATTCAAATCCGCCCGACAGAATATTAGCCATCTGAGTAATAAAAAATACAGAAGAAAATAAAATAAAGAGGTTTTTTACTTTCATCGAAGGCCTAAGCCCCACTACAAAAGGCGAAAGAAATGTTAGATAAAAATAAACGTCATGAAGGCCATACTGATTGCCGAGCGGCACCATCAAAAGAGTATAGACAGCCAGAAAAACAAACGCTTTTACACCCGACTCTTTAATAGTCAGCCCTGTCTTCGTGACAATAGCATATACAAAACAAACAGGCGGTATCAGGTATTTAATATACCTAACGCCCTCTATATATTTATCAAGAGCGCTCACCACAAACAAAAACAAAACTATTCCGATTAACGCTTTCTGCTTATTAACTTTCATTTGATTATTTTTCAGAGCTTTATAAGCCCAGCCGTAAATAAAAACAAAACCACCCTAACTGCATCGGCTAGGGATTTCCTAGATGCCATGGATCTCAGCACATGATACAAATAATTACTTTTACCAGCACGCACATTGCTGCCATATCGTTGCAAGAGATGATTATCAGAAACTAATTTACAAGGCACTTTATTCAACGCTCTTCTTGTGCCCAACGGCGTCATCTCAAGCTTATCCAACATCAGATCAACCACTAGGGATATTTGCTCAGACTTAAACGCTGTAAGCTCATCTGACTTTCTCTTTGTTATTGACTCGTCATTTCGATAATAAATATAAAGAGGCTCACGTATAGACATATACTTCTCTGTGTGTGCAAGCACGGCAAAAAAAATAAGAGCATCTTCAGCATATATAAGCCTAATATCTTCGCTAACAGCGAGGAACGCGAATGCATTTTTTACAGAGGATGTAAAGTAAGCTTTCCCAAGTGTACCAAAGTTCAGCCCACGAGTTTTTAATATTTTCTGCACTGGCTTTTTTCTAACATTTTCCTTAGGAATTCCTGAAAACCCCAAAGAACTTCTGCTTTCAGGGATCTGTTTAGCCTGAAAGAACACCACGTCTGCATCATTATTATTTGTTTTATTTTTTATTATTTCCACTGCATTGCAATCTAGCTCATCATCAGGATCAAGGAATAAAGAGTAATCTCCCTTCGCAGCCTCAACACCAGCTCGACGAGCATGATAGGTGCCCATGTTTTTAGGGTTCTTTACTATTTTCACCCGTTCATCTTTGAGTGACCACTGCTCAGCTATTGAAATAGATCTATCACTACCACAATCATCGACGACGATAATCTCTATATCTTTGCACGTCTGATTTATACAAGACGTCAGACAACGATCAATATACTTTTCTACATTGTATGTCGGCAAAATGATAGAGATGTATGGTTTCCCTGGGGTACTAATCATTTAGGAATGCACCAAGATAAAAATCTGATTTTTTTCGCATGTCATCAAGCATGATATTTAAAATTTTTTCACAGACAGAAATAACGGCATTTAACTTAGCCTTCTCTATTGTAATAAAGCAATCCGTCTGCTGCGTAAGCTCCAACAAGGAAATAAACCGTGCTGTGCCACGACCAGTATTATTGATTACTCTAAAGGGCTTTTGGAATAGAATGGAAAAAACCATCCCATGAAATGAATCCGTCAGCACAAACTTTGCGTTAGCAAAGCCCGCCAACCAGTCTTTTATATTCGGCATAATGTAGTCAGTTATTTCGGAGGCGTCTTCTCCGATACTTTTCCGTGCCCTACATGAATATATCGACTCCCCCAACTCCTGACTGACCTGCTGCGCCAATGCGAATTTCTCTGGGGTTTTATCCAAAAAGTAGGTGTAAACACCAGAAGGCTTTTCGTTCAGTCGCTCTGCCCCAATAAGTTGTTCATAATCCGCTTTATCCAGCAGCAAGGTTGGGTCCAGAACATGAGTGGCTTCCACGCCGAGATGTTTGCGGCACAGCTCTACACCTGAATCCTCACGCACGCTGATAGCATCAAACTGCTTTGCAAGGGCCGCACAGCGCTGGGTCTGCTCTTCGGTGAATTCCCATTCATCTACACCGAAAGATGCCGCATAGGCTATACGTTTAATTTTCTTGTCTTCAAGAAAATCCAAAAAAAAGTTTTCAATACATGGAGAATACTTCGGTCGCCAAACCTGGTCACTGCCAACGATCACTGCATCGTAGTTTTCACGATCGAAGTGCTCTCTGAGCTGTTGTGTACTGTAAAGTGGCTCAGACATGGTGATGTGTTGGTCTATAAAGCTTTGAGTATTTTGCAGTATATAAGGCAGGCGCTTCTCAAAATTGATTGGTGCCTTGCGCTTGCCGATGGCTTTCATGCCAGCGCGGTAGGCCAAGCGAGCAGCCTTGTGGGCAATGCTGGGCTGATTAGGCTGACGGTTAATTGTAACTACTTCATGCCCCATGCGTTTAAGCACATGTTGTAATGCCCAGGCTTGCATAATGCCGCCGTAGTTTTTTCCCAATGGCTGGGTCATGATTGCGATTTTCATGATTTCATTCCGCTTATTTTTTTAGCCTTGCGCACAGCGTGCGACAACCGGGTAACGAGTTTCAATTTCAACAATACCGGCTTCATACGTCGGTCAAACTCCACCGAATTTTTATATTCAGCCCAAATTTCCAGACTTTTTAAGCGCGTTTGCCTGCGCCCTTGCTGGACCAGCCTGAGGTGAATGGGCAGTTTGACCTTATCTACACGCTTGGGCGGTACCACCGCACCGGCAGATGTTGCCAGAGCAAGTCTCGTACTCATGCCATCGTGCCTGTGATTAAAGCTACCTTGTTGGGATGCTAGAAATTGTTCCTGGGGCAAGTGTTCCAGCTCCAGCTCACCGCTGTCTCTTCCTTCCAGCAGGATCTGATCGGCTATGAAGCTGCGGCTAACAATGACGTTATGCCCCCTACCATCCTGGTTGTAGGGCTTAAGCCAGGCATCCCCAAGCGAGATATCAGCCAGCTCTGTTGTTACATCATCACAAAAATCGCAAGCATTGGCTTTAAACAAGCCGGTACCCCACATATCACCCACTTCACGCATTTTTATAAGTTTTGTGGCACTGCTGGGGTTGTCCGTGCAGCTGAAACCGTAGTCCATGGCAGTGCTGGTAGGCTCTTTGACACGGTATTCTGGGTTGGAATACTTAGGTAATGCTGTACCGGCCCTTCCAGCCAGATAGTCGGTAAAGAACTTGCTTTTAACACCACCGCAAATAATCCCAACAAGAAAGGTAATTTTTTCTTTCAATACCGGATCTTTATCCTGGGCAAGCCTGATAGCCTTTATAAAACAGCCAACCCCACTGATTGCCACCTTCCCATCCAGCTGTTTTATTTTTTCCAGCGCATTAGCCAGCGTAACCGGATGATAGCGGGTTTTTGAGATGCTCAGCAGATTGTTTTTATTACTGACAATATTGTACTGGTAATGCGCATCCGCAGTTCCTGCTTCGCCAACGGTTACCACATGATTTATCAGACCTTTATCAAAAAGCTTTTCATACATGAATGTGGCAATACCGCCAGAAGAGGAAGTAATACGGTGTTTGAGTGAGTAACCGGCATAGATGTCGTAATAACGGCCAATTTTGGGGTGCTGTTTTGGCGACTCATACAAAAAGGTTTCAGCCAGACCATCCTCATTTTTATATTCAGGGCCTGGCTCTGGGTTGAACGGACAAACCTCAATACAAGCCCCCCCCGCATCACACTGGTTATCGTTACTGGTCGCAACCAGAAAGCCGTAATTGTTCCATTTCACATCCAATGCCTTGCTTGAACAGGCTTGTATACAGGCACCACAGCCAATGCACAGGTCATTCTCCACTACCTTGCTCAGAACAATGGGTTTGCTCAAATTCATATCAAGTGTACCGTACCTTAAAAGTCTTCAAAAAGCTTGCTAGCTTGTGCCTTTCCATTTTGTCTAAACCAACAAACCATACCGTAATCAGAGCAAGTAGAACTGCCATTATCAGATTGGTGAGCAGGGCCAACAGAGTTCCTGCTGTTGCAACCTGCAGCATAGCCCCCCCCCCCACCTGCTGCTACTGAAACCAGGAAAGCTTTGACCACCACCCCCGAAAGAAACTCGCCCACAGACAGGCCAATCAGCGGTGCAATTATCAATAGCCGCGCTACCAAGGCGATTATGGCTAGCCCAATAGTTACCACCGGAATGGTTTCGGGGGGGAAATCGTGAGAAAGGAATACATAGCCGACCGGCACATTAAGCAGCAAAATTCCGCCAACAACAGTGTGATACAGGCGAATATGTCCCGTTGCCTGGGCAGAGGTCATCAGAGGGCCTGATATCGAGTTAATTAACGAGGCGATTATGATTAATTGCAAGAATACCGCTGCATAAGGCGGCACTTGCACCAGCCAGATATTCAGCAGTGCTTCGGTATTCAGCAGTACGGGTAACGCCAGGGTAAAAAGGATATAGAAGTTGTACCTGGCCGCCTGTAATACCAGTTTGTGCATTTCCGTCTTGTTGCCACCAGCATAGAGTTTAACAATCTGGGGATTTACCGCCGCCTGCACATTCACCACAAAATTGTTCAAGGCTCCGTTGGCCTGGCTGGCAATACTACGCCCAGCGTTCACAGCGGGGCCGAAAAATATATTGAGCAATACGTTATTGCCATGCTCAGAGAGTGCCGCAGCCAAATTGCCCCAAGTATTCCAGGCAGTGAACCCCAGCATGCTGCGAAAGCACTCACCATGCCAACTCCACTGCAACCGCACCGCCGGAAAAATGGTACGGTTGAGCGTCAGGTAGCCACTGAAGGTAATCAGTGCCACGGCCAGTAGCAGAGCGGCATACATGCTGAGTTTATCGTAGGCGAGGTATGACAGCAGCAATACCGCCACCAGCTTAAGCAGCACATCGGCCATGCTCATCAGAGCAAACAGGCCCATGCGTTCATTGGCCATCAGCATGGCAGTCAGGGGGACTGTCATCACGCTAACGGTAAAGGCGGCTACCGACAGGTGATAGGCCATAAGTGCGGCACCCAGCCGGTCGGGCGGGATAGTCAGCTGGGTGCTGACAAACCAGTAGCCCGCCGTTTCGGCCATCAGCGCGATGCACACCGCCATAAGAGCGTGAATCTGCAGGCTGGTATTAAACAGGATACGCAGGTTGCTGCCGTTATTCTCGCCCAGGTCGAAGGCAAAATAACGCTGAGTGGCGGTGGTCATGGCACCCTGCATAAAGCCCAGCAGGGCGACAAAGCCGACCACTACATGGTAGGTACCAAAGTCCTCAACTCCCAGTACATCCAGTACCACGCGGGAGGTGTATAGCCCCACAACCATGGCCAGCAGCATACGCAGATAGAGCATGCCGGTGTTGCGCAGAATACGCTTGTGGTTCTTTTGCATCATGCTGGCTGCTTGGATATCACACCACGGGTATCAACCACTTTTTGCCTGGGGTTGCATACGTACTGATTCGATTTGAATTCTTTATGGTCAACCAGCAATACTTTTATATCAGCTTCAGCTTCCGCAGTTTCCTGACTCACCAGATAGAGACTTCCCTTAAGCTTTTCAGGCAGCGCTTTTATGTTTGGCTCGACAGTAATAACACTTCCCGGATGTTCAGCCGCAATTTTTTGCGCAATAGCCAGTGCCGGACTTTCTCGCAAATCATCAATATCCGCCTTGAAAGCCAACCCCAGGCAGGCGATGGTCACGTCTCTGGCGGTTTTTTCCGGATTGCCTTGCAGGAAATCCGCCACTGCCAATTTCACTTTTTCAATCACCCACTGCGGTTTGCTGTCGTTCACCTCACGGGCAGTACGGATAAGCCTGGCCTGTTCCGGTGCCTGACTGACGATAAACCAGGGATCCACGGCAATGCAGTGGCCGCCTACACCAGGGCCGGGCTGCAGGATGTTAACCCGCGGGTGGCGGTTAGCCAGTTTGATCAGCTCCCATACGTTGATATCCAGCTTGTCACATATCATGGAAAGCTCGTTGGCAAAGGCGATGTTGACATCGCGGAAGCTGTTTTCAGTCAGTTTGGCCATTTCGGCGGTACGGGCATTGGTTATTACGCACTCGCCCTGCACAAAAGTTTTGTACAAGGTTACTGCTGCTTCGGAGCATTTGGGCGACATGCCACCAATAACTCTGTCATTTTCTACCAGCTCGCGCATTACATGGCCGGGCAATACACGCTCCGGGCAATGGGCGATGCGAATATCGGCATCATTGCCGTGGGTTTGCGGAAAGGTCAACTCCGGGCGGGCTTCGCTCAACCAGGCGGCCATCTGCTCCGTGGCACCTACTGGCGAAGTGGACTCCAGGATCACCAAGTTGCCGGGCTTGAGTACAGGAGCAATGGCTTTGCTGGCGGCTTCTATATAGCCGAGATCCGGCTCGTGATTATCGCCCTTGAAGGGAGTGGGCACGGCCACCAGAAAAGCATCTGCCGGCTCGGCGATGGTCGTCGCGCGCAGGTAGCCTTCGGTTACCGCTGCATGCACCACCATGTCCAGCTCCGGCTCCACTATGTGGATTTCGCCTTTGTTGATGATGTCTACTGCATGCTGATTTACATCTACACCTATCACTTTTTTTCTTGCGGGCGGCAAAGGCGGCTGCTGTCGGCAGGCCTATATAGCCCAGGCCAATTACGGAAATGGTGTTGTACTGCATGTAAAAACCTTAAGGGAATAGGGAATAGGGAATAGGGAATAGGGAATAGGGAATAGCTTATTTAGCCAGTGCTTCCAGGATACGGAAACAAGCCTCGCCATCGCCATAGGGGTTGTGAGCCTGGCTCATGGCCGCATAGGCGTTAGCATCGGAGACCAGTGCGGCAACCTCTCGGGTAATTTTGGTGACATCTGTACCCACCAGTTTGACCGTGCCTGCGGCTACCGCTTCTGGCCGCTCGGTAGTGTCACGCATAACCAGCACCGGCTTGCCCAAGCTAGGCGCCTCTTCCTGAATGCCGCCGGAGTCGGTAAGGATAAGGTGGGAGCGGGTCATCAGGTACACAAAGGGCAGGTAATCCTGGGGCTCTATCAAGAAGATGTTATCTACGCCCTTGAGCAGGCGGTTGACCGGCTCCTGCACATTGGGGTTAAGGTGCACGGGGTAAAGCACCTGCACGTCTAGGTGCGCCTCGGCAATATTTTTCAACGCCTGGCAAATGCGTTCAAAGCCACCGCCAAAGCTTTCTCGCCGATGGCCGGTAACCAGCACCAGCTTTTTGCTGTTATCCAGAAAGGGATAGGCTGCCGCCAGTGATTGTTCGAGATGCTGACTCATCGCAATTTTATTGCGAACCCAGAACAGCGCATCGATCACCGTGTTGCCGGTAACGGAAATATCGGCAGCGTTAACGCCCTCCCTCACCAGGTTCTGTTGGGAGGTCTCGGTAGGCGCGAAGTGATAGCTGGTTATTGCACCAGTCAACTTGCGGTTGGCTTCTTCCGGCCAGGGGGAATAGATGGTGCCGGTACGCAGACCTGCTTCCACATGCCCGACCGGGATCTGCTGATAATAGGCCGCAAGGGCGGTGGCGAAAGTAGTGGCGGTATCGCCATGAACCAGTACCACATCTGGTTTGAACTCTTCCAGCACCGACTTCATGCCCAGCAGGATACTGGTGGTCACATCATTCAGGCTCTGGCCCGGTTTCATGATATTGAGATCATAATCCGGGGTTATTTCAAACAGCTCCAGCACCTGGTCCAACATCTCGCGGTGCTGGGCGGTAACGCAAACTTTGGCTTCGAAGCGATTATCGGCGGCCAAGGCGTGAACCAAGGGGGCCATTTTAATGGCCTCGGGCCTTGTGCCGAATACGGTGAGTATTTTTTTCATTGTTTTGACCGTGAGGGAGAGGTGTTTTGCCCTACTGTGGTAGGGCCTTGTACAAATAGCCTGCTGCGCAGGCTCCGCCGACTAAAGTGGCGGCTACAAAAACAGTGTTGATTTAACCTGTTGCCGCTTCGCGGCAAGTTGCAGCCGAGCCGCCTGCGCACCATTGTGCGAGATACCGGCTGAATGCTTCGCTCAGCTCGGGGTGACGCAGGGCATATTCCACGTTGGCCTGCATATAGCCCAGTTTGCTGCCGCAGTCGTGGCTTTTGCCGACAATGCTGTAAGCCTCTACCTGTTCTTGTTCCATCAGTGCCGCTATGGCATCGGTGAGCTGAATTTCGTCGCCGGCGCCGGGGGCGGTATTGGCCAGCAGCGGCCAGATGGCGGCGCTCAATACATAGCGGCCCACTACTGCCAGGTTAGAGGGGGCTTCTTCTTGCTTCGGTTTTTCCACTATGCCGGTGATGAGCTTGCTCTCGCCACTGGTGAGTTTATGGCCCATACAGTCGGCAATGCCGTATTGGCTTACTTGCTCATTCGCCACAGGCTCTACCATTATCTGGCTGCGTTCGGTTTCTTTAAAGCGAGCCAGCATTTGAGCCAGGTTGTCTTGGCTCAGGTCGCTTTGGGCATCGTCAATTAACACGTCCGGCAATATCACTACACAGGGGGCGTCACCCACCAGCGGGTAGGCGCACATCACCGCATGACCCAGGCCTTTGGCCACGCCCTGGCGCACGTGCATTATGGTTACGTCACTTGGGCAAATGGCGCGCACTTCATCCAACAGCTGGCGTTTTACTCGTTTCTCCAGCGTGGCTTCCAGTTCAAAGCTGGTGTCGAAATGGTTTTCGATGGAGTTTTTACTGGAATGGGTGACCAGGATGATTTCTTTAATGCCGGCGGCGATCGCTTCGCTCACCACGTACTGGATCAGCGGCTTGTCTACGATGGGCAGCATTTCTTTGGGAATGGCTTTGGTAGCGGGCAGCATGCGGGTGCCCAGGCCGGCAACGGGGATGATGGCTTTCATGGTTTTATTCCGTGTTTTTGGTGTTTGTTGTGTTGTTCTGCGTACGGTTATAAGAATGCGTTGCCTGTTGTATGGATTCCCGCCTTCGCGGGAATGACAATAGAGCGGTCGAATAAATTCGACCCGACAAGAGAGGTTAAGAGCGTTCTACAAACGATGTGAGCCTGATGATGCTGCGCCGTCGGTTCCGCCAGCTGAAGCGGCGGCTACAAAGTTCGGTCAATTGCCCCAATAAATTGGGACCTACAATGTTGCTTTGGGTACGCTACCGCCCGTGGAGTTATTTGGCGTTGCTCCCATTGCCGGATTGATTTGTGGTATTCGAGCAAAACCAGGGGAACGGCTTAATCCATCGGGAATGGGGAATGGGGAATGGGGAATGGTAAACCAACACCGATCCCACGCACTTACAATTCCCTAATCCCTAATCCCCAGTCCCCGTCACTTACTATTCCCAACTCCCTACTCCCTACTCCCTACTCCCTACTCCCTACTCCCTACTCCCTACTCCCTGTCATCAAGTCCTGCCGCTGCAGTCGGGTCAGCAGTTGCTGAATATATTGCTTGCTGCTGCCGGTGTGCGTCAGGCCATGGTGGATGGCGCTGGTTACCGTTTTGCGTTCTTGTTCGTTCAAGGTGTGCCAGCTTACCAGGCCCAGCCAGGCGGTTTGCTGGTAGGCAATGGCTCGCCAAGGGCCCAAGGTAAAGCCGCTTTCCATGGCCTGTTTGAATTCGTCGTCCAGTTCGCCCTGGCGCAGTTTGGCGGTGGCCAGGTTGTTGTGGCTAAAGGGCCAGTTGGGGCGAACTGCAATGGCATATCGATAGGCGTTAATGGCTCGCTCGCGGCTGGTGTGGGCCTGTTCGCTGCCGATGGGCAGGCTGATGTGCTGCCAGTCATACACCCGGCCCAGGCGGTCCAGGTAATCGGCGTTGGCCAGTGGGTAAAGGGCAATGGCCTTGCGGACGGCAGCTTCCGCCACCATCCAGGCCAGGGGCTCCGGTTGCCGATTTTTGGTAACCCAGTCATCCAGGAATTGGTCGGTCTGATACTGATAAGTACCGGCCAGCAACATGCGGCCGCCGCCGTAGACAAGCCCGAGGGCAAGCATGATGAAGGCGATAAGGAGCGTGCGCTGTGCAACTTGGTTCACCGTTGTGCTCCTTTAAGTGCCGTGGGGTACCGGTGCCGCACCATAGGTTGTGCAAATTTGTAGCTTTGTTGCCCCCATAAATGGGGGCCTACCGGGTACACGCTCATGCCTGCTGTTCCGCAAACAGAGATTCGGTAATGGTCCAGGGGTTAACGCTGGCCAGTTGCAGGGCGGCCACCTCCCCCACTATGGCGGCGGCGGCCTGCCGGCCCTGTTGCAGCATCGGCGGGCGGTATTGCAGGTTGTGGGCATCACTGGCCAGCACCGTCACTATGCCTTCTTTCAGCAATTGTTCCGCCAGCTGCTGGCTGGGTTTGCCAAAATAACCGGTTACCGAGCCGGCCGTTACCTGAAACAGGCAGCCCTGGTTGATGAAGGGAGTCAGCTTGCGCTGGCTTTCCTGCACGCCCCGGTTGCGCTCCGGGTGGGCGATCATCGGCACTATGCCCTGTTTAAACAGCCACTGGGTGAGCTTGTCGGCACCAAAGGGAATCTCGTTATGGGGGAATTCCAGCAGCAGTACCGGCTTGCCCTGCCACTGGCCCAGCAGCGGGATCTCGTTATTGGTTATCTGCGCCATCAGCTCCAGGCCAAAGCGCACCTCGGCGGCCATGGCGATGTGCAGGGGAATGGCTTGCTCTGTCAATGCCGCCTTTAACTGCCCAAAGGCGGCACTGATAGAGGCACGGTCATTGTCGAACTTGCCCGGATGCATGTGCGGGGTGCACACGCAATGGGTAATACCATCTGCCACCGCGGCCCGGGCCAGGGCCAGGGCATCGCCCAGGCTGGCGGCGCCGTCGTCTATGCCGGGCAGCAGGTGGTTATGAATATCAACAAGCCGTGCAGTCATTGTTTATGCCTCGGCTCCGGATTTGCTGTAGCCGTAGTAGTCGTAATAACCACCGTAGCTGTAGCCGTATTTGGCCGCTTTTTTCACATCCAGCTGGTTGAGCACCACGCCCTTGACCGGGGCACCCAGCTGCAGCAGCTTGCCGATACCCGCCTTTACATGAGGAATGGCGGTTGCTTCGCTCTTCACCACATAAATCACGGCATTGGCGTGCTGGGCCAGCACCAGGGCGTCGCTTACCGCCTGGGTAGGGGCCGAGTCAATGATAATGCGGTCATACTGTTCGCTCAGCTCCGCCAGCAGCCTGGCGAAACGATCGCTCGACAGCAGCTCAAGCGGATTGGGCGGCACCATGCCGGCGGGCATGATATCCATGCCATCGGCCTGCTGAATACACTCTTTAAGCTGGGCGGTGCCGGCAATCAGGTTGGCCAGGCCGGGGGTACCCACCGCAAACTCGTAGTTTTTGGCCACGGTCGGGCGGCGCATGTCGGCGTCTATCAGCAGTACCTTTTCCATCTGGCCCAGGGCCATGGCCAGGTTGCTGGACACCGAGCTCTTGCCCTCGCCGGGCACGGACGAGGTCACCACCGTGAGCTTGTAGGGATTGTCGATGCCCGACAATACCAGGCCGGTACGAATGGTTCGCACCGACTCGGCAAAGGCTTTGTCTTTGCCCTGCTTGAACTGGCGCGCCACATTGCCGACCTTGCCCTTCAGCAACGGCAGAATGCCCAGCACCGGCAGGTTGAGCTTGCCTTCTATGTCGGCGGTACCCTTGAAGGTGTTGTTGAGCATGTCCAGCAGCAGTGCCAGACCCACCCCCAGCATCAGCGCCAGCATAGAAGCCAGGGCCACGATCAGGCTCTTCTTGGGTTTAACCGGTGCTGCAGGCACCACGGCGCGGTCTACCACCCGGGCGTTAACGGTTTCCAGATCCTGGGTGGCGCTGGTTTCCTTCAGCCGGGTCATGAAGGTGTCGTACAGGGAGCGGTTGGTCTCCACCTCGCGCTGCAGTTCACGCAGCCGGAACTCGTTGCGGCTGATGTTCTGGATCTGCTCCTTGTTCTGTTCAAACGAACTCTGCAGACCCTGTTCGTTGGCCATGGCCAGCCGGTAGTTGTTTTCGATGGCGCCGACCACCTGCTCCACCTGGGCCTTCAGGCTTTGGCGAGCAGAGTTGAGGTCGCTCTGGGCAGCAATCATCGCCGGGTGTTTGGGCCCGTAACGGCGGCTCAGCTCCTGCACCTTGGCGCTGGCGGTGGCTTCTGCCGCCTTGAACTGGGCCACTACCGGATCGGCAATCACCGCCGGCACGCTCGACAAACGACGATAGTCCGAGCTGCTGATGGCCGATACCTGGCGATACATGCTCTCGGCGGCGTTGCGCTCGCGCCGGGCATCGGTCAGCCGTTCACCGGTGTTGCTCAGTTCGCTGGCACTCACGGTGGTAATGCCACCCAGATTCAGCAGGTTTTCCTGCTCCATAAAGGCCTGCAGCCGGCGCTCGGAATCGTCCAGGCTGTTTTTCAGGCCGCCCAGGCGCTCGTTCATCCAGCTGGTAGCGGTCTGGGTCATGTCCAGCTTGGCTTCCAGCTGGCTTTCTATGTAGCCATCGGCCAAGGCGTTGGCCGCCAGGGCGGCGGTAGCGGCATCGTTCATCTCTACGCTCACTTCCACCAGCTGGGTCTTGCCCTGCGGCGAGATGCTGATGCGCTCACGGAAGCTTCGCACCACCGCATCGAAAATCTGCGCTTCGGTTGGTGCCAGCTCTTGTTCCAGATCGCCGGGCAGGGTCGGCAGCACCTGCTTGATCATGCCACGCCAGTCCACCAGCGGCGCGGGCTGTTGGCGGGGATCAAATTCCGGATGGGTGTCCAGGTTCAGCTGGCGTACCACCCGCTCGGCCATGGCCCGGGACTTGAGCAGCTCGAACTGGGTTTGCAGATACTCGCTGCCGGCGCCGTCTATGCCGTATACCTGCTCGATAGACACCACATTGGCCGACTTGTTTTCTATCAGCAGGGTGGCGTTGGCCCGGTAAACCGGGGTGATGTTGAACACCACCAGCACGCTGAGCATGGCTACCACCAGGGTCAGGGTAATAATGCTCCACTTGCGGCGGTAAATGGCCAACCACAGTTGGCGCAGATCGATTTCGTCATCCGCACTCTGGTCGTGCTGGTTAAATCCGGGAATTTTGCTCGTGTCCATGCTTAGAAGAAGCTCTGTTCAATGGTGATGATGTCGCCAGGCATGACCGGGGTATCCAAAGAGGCTTTTTGCGGGGTACGGCTCTGGTCTGCGTCACGAATAATGTAATAGGCACTGCGCGAGGCTCGCTCGCTGAAGCCACCGGCCAGGGCCACCGCCTTGCGCAAGGTCATGCCCGGTTGAAACGGGTAGCCACCGGGGTCACCGACTTCGCCGTTGATGTAGAATTCACGGTACTCGAGAATACTGACCGACACCTTGGGGTCTATCAGGTAGTCACCGCGCAGCCCGTTGATAATGAGGTTTTCCACCTGTTTGGCGGTTTTGCCCTTGGCATTGACCGAGCCAAGAAACGGGTAAGAAAAAGTACCGGCGTCGTTCAGCCGGATTTGCTCAAAACTCAGGTCCTGTTCACCAAATACACTCACCCGGATCAAATCACCCGATCCCAGCGCATATTGAGAACCACTGTCTTGTGCCTGCACGGCGCCTGCACCCAGGGCCCACACCAGCAAGATGCAAAGTGTATGAATCACTTTCATCGATGACGACTTCCCGCTTTTTTACTTGAAAACAAATGAAAAATCCCTGCCCGGCACGGCCGGACAGGGAAATTAACCAAACTTACAGACTGGCAGTGGCGCTGAAAAACACCTGGTTGCGATCGTAGGCGCTATCCGCGTCGGTGGAGCTGTTGTCCTTGAAGCTGTAGCCCACACCCAGATCCAGCCAGCGGCGCATCTTGTAGTTTACGCCCAGGTTGTAGCTGTCCAGCTCGTCGTTACGGCCTTCGTTGCTACCACCTTCATAATCCTTGTCGGTAAAGGTGTAGCCGATGTTGGTGGTGATGCGATCGGTCAGATCGTGCTCCCAGCTGATGCCGTAACTGGTGGTGTCCACAAAGTTTTCGGTGGAGCTGCCCTCTTCGGCACGGCTGCTGGAGTTGAGCTTCACGCGGGAATAGGTGAGCGGAGACCAGGTCACGCCCACTTCCCAGGTGCTGTTGTCCGGGTCGTTCTTGCTCGCGTCGGCGAAGTCTTTTTCTTCATAACCCACCTTGACGGTACCCGTGGTCTTGGCGGTGGCGTCCCAGGTGGCACCCACCAGGTAACGATAGCCTTCGCTGTCCAGGGTATTGGTGTCGTAGTCGTAGTCGTTGTACTGCACTTCGGCCAGCAGGCGGGTCTTGGGCGCTACCCGATAATAACCGGTGGTCACCAGGCTCAGGGTGTCACGGTCTTTTTCACGGGTGAAAGAGCCGCTGTCGCGGTTGTTGTCGTAGGTGCGCCATTCCTGGTTGGCACCCAGCTCCAGCTGCATCTTGGCGCTTTCGGCGCCAAAGCCGTACAGGCCACCGATGTTGGTACTGTGATATTTATTGCCGATTTCATCATTATCACGGTTGGTGCTGTCGCGGGTGTCCTGCTGCTTGCTGTAACCGGCATTCAGATCCAGACGGCTGCGGGCGCTGAATTCCATGTGGCTGTCGGCACGCAAAAAGTGATCGGTGTGATCATCGTCATGGCTGGAATGGAAGGTCGAATTGCTCAAGCGGTAGTTGAGCTGATAAGTGTTCAACCGGTCACGGGCCCCCAGGGTCAGGCTGGGCTCGACCACGGTAACCCAGGACGAGGGCTTTTCGTCGCCATCGGCGGCTTCCCAGATGTTGTCGTCGTAGGTTTCACTGATTTTAAGGGTGGGCACCAGGCCAACACCGCCAAGATCTATGGGTTGCGGCTCGATGGCGTTCGCCTGGCTCGCAAAGATAATGCCGGTTGCCACCGCCGACAGAGTAAACAGGGAGTGTTGTTTGCTCATAAATCAGGATTCCTTCACCTATACAATTCCACTAGAAAATGTGCAATCCCTTCATGGTTGCCACCGCAAAGAGATATTGGACGCGTTTTTATTAATTTATGTTTTTCTTAATTAAGCCGTTTATCTCTGTCTACTCAGCACAGCGACACTGGTTATTTTTTGATCAAAAACAAAGTTTACCGCATTGGACACCGCTCAACTCTGTCGTAGCTTAACGGCGAGCCCCAGCTTGCCGCACGCCAACCTACCGCATAAAAATGACGATTTAATGGCAAAACCAGACAAGCCACAAAAACCTTTAAAATCAAAAAGTTACAGACTAATGTATCGTTTTAAAACCATTTCTGCCGAGATTCTACACCAACAAAGCCTCATGAATAAAGGGCTGGTAACAAATTGATGCTCTGCCAGCGGTTTATTTCCAGCGGCTCGATCTTGCCGCCGTCATATTGGCTGAAGATCCGGTAACTGACATAAAAATTTAATCTCCGCTTTTATTGGATCTGGGAATTTGGCTGGTTTCCCGAATTTGAACCTGGTCCCATTTTACTTTTATGAAATCTGGGTAATGCGCATTGCCCGCGGTGATGGGGAGATATACAATCGAGACTGTTTTTCAGTTCGCTTATATTGGTTGTTTATTAAGCATGTTTGTCTCTGGCCGCAATGAGATTGCCTTCAACCTGACCATTGGGCTAACGGGACACAGGCCACATATTAAAACGAGGACGTTTATCAATGCGTAAAACGCTTACTGCTCTCTCTTTGGCCGCGGCCCTGGCTGCCGGTCCTGCTTTTGCCGACCAGGCCGCATTGGATGCATTGCAGGGTGCCGGTGTGGCACTGTCCCCCGAGCTGACCGCTGAAGTTCTGGCCGCCGAAGGCGAAGCCGCCATTGCCGCCGCCGTTGCCAATGTGGTTTCTGCTATTGCCGCTTCCATGCCGGCAGCAGAGGCCGCCGCCGCCGTTAAGTCCGCCGTGGCCGCCGTGGTTGCCGCCAACCCCGCCGCCGCCGTGAGCGTAACTGCCGCTGCCGCCACCAAAGTGGCCAGCCAGCCGGCATTGGCCGCCGCTGTGGCCCAAGGTGCGGCCCAGTCTGCCCCTGCCGCTTCTACCGCCATTAGTGCCGCCGCCACCAAGGCTGCTCCCGCCGCGGCCGCCGCCGTAAAAACCGCCGTGGCTGCCGGTGTTGCAGCTGCCAGCCAGTCCAGTACTTCCACCAGCGGTACTTCGACCAACAATACCGGTGTTCAACCTCGCCCCAGTTCCAACGGTGGCGGCAATACTCCTGCCAGCCCCAACTGATTGGAGAGCAGGGACCAGTTTGAGTCAAAACGCGCCTGCGGGCGCGTTTTTATTTGAAGCAGGTGGATGCCTGCGGCGCCAGGGTTTTACCACCCCCTAGCTGCCACCGTAGTCGGCAGGGCTTGCAGCTCGGGCCGTTAACGCCACGCCGGTAGATGATTCGCGCCGCATGAATGGGCGCCTGCGGGATCATATTTATTAACGGAAAAAGGTATGCAAAAACGCGCTCTGCTTGATTCTTCTGTTTATCTGGGCCTGCTGGCGCTGATTGTCTGGCTGCCGTTGCCACTGGGCAGCAATCGGGACTGGTCCATGGGGCTGCTGGTGCTGCTGGTGGGCCTGTTGGCCATGCTGTGGGCGGCTGCTCGACTCAGGCAGCAAAAACCGGTCAGCCGGGCATTGCGCGCCGCCTGGCCCATGCTGGCCCTGCTGCTCGCGGCCCAGGTCTGGGTGGCGTTGCAGTTGTTACTGGGCATCAGCCTGGATGTGGGCGCCAGCTTTCAGTATTTGATGCTCGGGCTGGCCTATTCGTTGCTGTTTGTCATGGTGCTGAGCGTGTTTCATACCCGGCGCCGGTTGACCGCGCTGCTGGCGGTATTGGTCGCCAGCGGCACCGTACAGGCGTTTTACGGCACCCTGATGACGCTTTCTGGCCTGGAGTGGACCTTTTTTACCGAAAAAACCAGTTACCGGGGCCTGGCCACCGGCACCTTTGTTAACCGCAACCATCTGGCCGGTTATCTGGAACTGACCCTGGCTTGCGGCATCGGCCTGCTGATGGCCCTGCGGGACGGCGGTTCGTTCAGCTGGAAGGCGATACTGGAGTTGATTATGGGGCCCAAGGCCCGGCTGCGTATCGGCCTGGTGATCATGGTGATTGGCCTGGTAATGAGCCGCTCGCGCATGGGTAATACCGCCTTTTTTATTAGCTTGGTGGTCATTGGCGGCATCTTTATTCTGCTTAATAAAGAAAACAGGGTCAGAAATATTATTTTGCTCGCCAGCTTTGTGCTGATCGATATTCTGATGATCAGCCAGTATTTCGGCCTGGATAAACTGAAAGACCGGCTGATCAATACCCGCTTTGAAGATCAGGTGGTCAACGAAGTGGTGGTAGCCCGCCAGAACGAAGTACGTGATGACGTTTATCTGCAGGCGCTGCCCACCCTTGAGCAGCATTGGCTGACCGGCAGTGGTGCCGGCAGCTTCGAGGCTGTTTTTCCGCAGTATATGGGGCCGGATATTGCGGTGATGCATTTCGATCATGCCCACAATGACTTTATTCAGTTTGCCATCGAATACGGGCTTATCGGCACCCTGCCCCTGGCCGCCTTTGTGCTGCTGGCCTTCTGGCATGCATTGCGTGCTCTGTGGCGCACCGAATCCTGGTACCGAAGCGGAGTCGGCTTTGCCGCCGCCATGGGCATATTGGCACTGATGATCCACTCCTTTACCGACTTCAACCTGCAGATCCCCGCCAACGCCGCCACCTTTGTGGTGCTGTGCGCCATCGCCGTGCTGGCCAACCAGCATGATAAAGAACGCAAGCAACGGCGGGGCTAGAGGGATTGGGAAATGGGGGAATGGGGGAATGGGGGAGGTGGGAATGGGAATGGGATGGGCCGGGCTTAC
>NZ_MDKE01000039.1 GCF_001870485.1 Oceanisphaera psychrotolerans
AGACCACGATTTCCTTGCGTTCGGCCACCACGTAGGGTACCCAGTCGTCGAACAGCGACCAGATGTTGAGCTTGATGTTGCTCAGCAAGCGGTCGACTTGCTTGATGGCGTATTTACGCTCAAGACCATTGGCCTGGGCCAGGCCGTTACCAATGGCATGAATGGCCAGCGAGCTCGATTCAATGACCCCCAGAGTGGCATTGGCCAATGAAAGCACGCGCTTGGCATGCATATCTTGGCCGAAGATGTCTTGCAGGTATTCTGAAATGGAAGCGCTGGTGATCATCGTAGGTGACGTTGCCGAGTTTGGTTCAAAGGCGAGTAGTTTACCTGCCAGGCCGTGCCAGCTCTAGCTCATATGAGGGGATGGCTAAGCTACCAGCGAGTAGCCGGAGCAACTAAAATTCGAAGTAGCTGAAAGTCTCGCTACGGGCTACGGCCTGAACTTATTCACACAAGGCTATTAGTGAAAAACTCAAATCAAGCACTCAGGGCTGTCGCAAGTACAGCTACCTGATCGATATATACCTGGCATGGCACTGCAACCAATACACCACAAACTCATTTATATGAGCGTTGTTGACTAAATAGATTGACGGCTCTTTTGTATCGCCATATTGAACTCGTCACTATTAGCCCCAATGACACACTCCCCGTTTACTCGCATAGACAGACGTATGAGGCAACGTTGAAGCTCTTCCTCGAACAGCTCCTTAGGTAGCTCCCGTACTGAGTCAACAAGTAATTTACAATGAGCAAGCTTTTGATCAGCCAAAGTGTAAAGCACCCATTTCCCCTGCTTTTCTTGCGTTAGCAAGCCTGCCTTGAACAACATTTTTAAGTTTCTTGAAACGTTGTATTGCGTATCTTGAGTAACGTCCATGGCCTCGGCAACAGTTACACGTTGATCTACATGAACCAACAGCCAAAACAAGCGCAATCTATTGGGATCCGATAGTGCCTTTAATGCATCAATATATCGATCATCCATTTGTCATATATCCGTATGTGCTGTTAAAACCAACGGCCAGCACCGTCTTAAAACGATATCTGAACCACCTCAGCGGGACATCATAGATGCCTCATCGCCACGCTAACTTATCCAAACAACCAACTCTATCAACAAGCGAAATGACTTGAGACGAAGTTAGAGCCTAATTTTCAAGTCATTTGGCTCACTTCTAACATGAAGATGATGAAGTCTTCTGCCCATCAGCAGCCAAGCAAACTATGCCATGTCTAAAAAAATTCTGCAAGCACACTTGCACGATTGTGCTTATGTGCATACAATGCACCACTCATTGAGTTTACACAGACACGAGGTGTTGTTTTGAATACTGATCAACTTACAGTCGCTCTAAATGAGTTTGTTCATGTCGGTGGCGGACTGGTTCTTGTTATAGCAGCGGTATCAATCCTGACTGGGTTTATGCGTGAGTATATTCCACAGGATAAACTACAAAAAAAACTGACTAAGCATGAAAAGTGGGGGCCCTTACTCGGCGCGTCCTTTGGAATGCTAACGCCATTCTGCAGCGCGTCTGTAGTACCTGTTTCCATGGGAATGGCAACAATGGGGGTTTCCCTCGGCACTGTTTTAAGCTTCTTAATATCCGCACCTTTATGCAATTTCATTGTCTTAGCAATGATATATGCAGTATTTGGTTTAAAAGTAACATCGATATACCTAGCTCTTACTTTCTCTGCTGCGGTAATAGGAGGATGGTTTATTACTAAAACTCCTTGGAGAAACGAAATTAAGCGTGGAAGCGAAATAGATAGCAGCAAAGCCCAACCTAGCTGTAGTGCTTCATCAAGTTCATCATGTGCTTCACCTGCTCCAGCAATGAGTCAATGTGGAAGTACAATTGGAAACATGGATTCCTGCGGTGCTATTAATACTGGGGGCGCATCTAACGCAGCATTAGAGACAAACAACATTGAACCATCTAAGGTCAACAATGCCCTCCATTTTGCGCTGGCATTGTTCAAAAAGATTGTTCCCTATGTATTAATAGGAGCTCTAATCAGCGGCATTTCGGCAGCTTATTTGCCCGCCGAGTTTATTGAAAAGTATGTTGGCGGAGATAACTTTAGCGCTATTCTTATCGCGGCTACTATTGGAGTCCCTCTTTACTTGCGTATTGAGATGGCCATCCCATTGCTACAGGTACTAATCCTGAAAGGTATGGGACTTGGACCTGCTATGGCTCTCATCATTGGCGGTACGGGGGCAAGCCTGCCCGAAATAGCATTAGTCTCATCTGTATTAAAACCTAAAGCTGTCGTCGCATTTGTTTCCATAATTGTACTAACTGCGATCCTAGGCGGTATGTTATTTAAAGCAATTTAGAAAGCATAAAGCTACGAGCACTCTCGTAGGCTTTTTTGCATCGTTTAAAAACTCATTGGATTAGGTGTGAATGTGAAAATTGGCTTACTTTTATGTGGTGATATTCCTTTGTCACTGACAGATAATTTTTGCGATTATTTTAGCTATTCAGACTCCAGATTCAAGTGTAGTGCCCAACGGCGTTGTTTCCTAAATCAGGGAACTATCTACTTCTCCCGTGATCCGATCTCCTGACGAACGGACTCGGGAGCAGAACGATGGGCAAGGCACGGGCAGCAGTACAATCGAGCCTTGATTAATCGTGGTTCACTCACCTTCTGGGTCTATGAACAGGCTATCAAGCAGTGGCATTGCCATGAGCACCATGGCCGCCGGTATCGTGGTTTCCAATACAGCGATAGCGCCATTGAAAAGGTGCTGATGCTCAAAGTCTGCTTCGGCTTACCATTGCGGGCATTGGAAGGGTTTATTAACTCCATCTTTCATTTGATGGACGTGCCGCTGACCTCGCCGGGATACAGCAGCATCTGCAAACGAGCCAAGACCGTGGACGTGAAGTACCGCTTACCAAGTAAAGGTGCAGTCACTCATCTAGTCATCGATGCCACCGGACTCAAGGTGTTCGGTGAAGGCGAATGGAAACAACGCCGGACAAAAAACAAAAAAGCCCATGAAAACATGGGCTTATGTGTCATTTCATGCCGGTTAATGCCAGCTAGTGCCTAACGAGTGATTATTCCCACTCTAAGATCAATTAGAATAAAATATACCTATATAACAGCGGTTTAGAATGGTATCCATCCTCGATACCATCACTTATACCATGCTCAGATTTTTTTATTTTTTGCTGCTCGTCGACGTTTTAGTTCTGCTTTGGTCCAGGCTAAGGATTCTGCCATACCACGACGAAGCTCTTGTATCTATGTCACAGGTTTGGCCACAAGGCTTTAGCACTCTTGACATCCCCCCAGAAACTCCATTATGTTAACAATCGTTGGTCCCCGACTCAGCCTTTTAGGTTGTTAGCAGTCGGTGTGTGTTAACACTGGTGCGAACGACCTGCCTCTCGCTCACTCCCCTGTGGAGGCCCCTTTAAAGGGCAAGGCAAACCGCGACATGCTTTCGGCATGACCCAAGACCTCCGAAGTGTACTAACGCGGCTCGCGTTAGGCATTTCCGTAGCTTATGACGTTGGATTTTCCCAACGAAACCAAGCTGACGCTAGGATGAATCGAGCGAGCATCTCACAGCACTTCAGCGATTGTTTCGAAGGATATTTCAATGACACAAGTACGCCCTAGATCTCACCAGAAACCAGCCCACAAGGGTGATTTACACCGCCCTCAGCAACACCTCCGTGAACAGGCCCTGACCGAAGCCGAATACTTTGCCGATCTGATGGCACTTGTCCGATACTTTAGTGAAACCCAACTGGGCACCCCACTCAATGACGGCAAATGCCGAGAGAAAACAGCCGCCTTACTCGGCTACCACAAACACAGCCTGTTCCTCAAGGACTACAAGGCCCAGCACGCCCTGCGCGCGGCCATCGACAAGCTGAAGCTGGAGGAGCTACGCCTCACACTGGACGAGACCTACCGGAATAACAAAAGCATGTATCAGATGGTGATCCTCTTGCCGAAGGACCATATCAATGAGCAGCTCCGTGAGGTCTATTTGGAGTGGACCAAGCGACTGCTTGAGGCCATGGGTCCCCGTGACATACAGGCCGATGCCGAGGCGATGGCCGACTACCTGAGTCAGCTTTGTGGGGTGCCCCCCCGAATACGGATCACCGAGACCCAACGCTTTGAGCAGTGCAATCCTGAGCAAGTAGCGATGGATCACATCCGCCGCCATGGCCTGTTTTTGTC
The DNA here is from genome assembly GCF_001870485.1 of Oceanisphaera psychrotolerans. Lineage (GTDB taxonomy): Bacteria > Pseudomonadota > Gammaproteobacteria > Enterobacterales > Aeromonadaceae > Oceanimonas > Oceanimonas psychrotolerans. The sequence goes on from NZ_MDKE01000039.1 coordinate 4,228, forward strand.
ACCCCGCAATCAGGGGGAAGGGCTATGGGAGCATAACTCGGAGACCGACTTTAAGGTGGCCCTTAGCCCCAGTGCGGTCTACCTCCACTACACCAATGCTTTTTTCGGGAGCTGGCGCGACGAGTCCAACAAGACGTGGAATCTGTGTATCCGTGCCACCCCCGACAATGTACTTACCCTTTCGACGCTGCAAATTGCCCTGAATCAGATCCACCTGCTGTGCCCAGCGCTGGAGCAGTGCTACCTCGTGCCCGAGCAACTCCCGGAGATGTTGACACGATTTCTAGAGCACGAACCGGAATCCCTTACGCTTCGCTATACGGTCCCCGAGCACGGCCAAGCGCCCAAGCCGGTCGTGCTGGATATTTGCAGTGAGGTCACTGGGTTCTTCCAAAACTTTAAAGGCGGTGTCTGGGACAATGTGGCCATCGAGCCGCAACCTTTGCCCGTGAACACAGGCCACCCGCCGTGGGAGGAGACCCACATGCAGCCGGACTACCCTATTCTGGATTAAACCAAAAGGGCTGAGCCACAGTGACTCAGCCCCCTACGTTTACGGTAAGCTTGGCCCTTTGATTGACACAGACACCGAATGTAGTCCCCACGGCAGATCTGGGTAAAGGAAGATACGACGACGCGTTAACAAAGGCTCTGTCAGAGTCATCCGCCAGCGAAGGGATTTAATAGTACTCCACAGCGACCAAGGTAACGGTTTTAGTGTCCACCTCAGTTGCGTAAACCGGCCTTGGTGGCCGCCAAAGCCTAGGCCTTAATTTATCCAAAAGCGGGGTTAATTATCCATACAGCGACTATGGTATTTCAGGGCTTAGAAATTACATGGTACGTCCCCATACATTTTCTCATCTTCATTTGAGCATCGGCACGTGTTACGTGGCCGGATGACACAGCAACTGCCCCCCGACGACATGCTCCGACTCATTGAAGATGAGTGGCTCGATGGTTAGCGAATAAGCACGCCTGGCGAGTGCCGTAGAGATTTTTTTCGGGAATGCAGTACAGGCAGTGGATGTCCAGACCGGAGCATCATTACCGGCGTGTATACCTTAAAAGCCGGCATTGTAGAGCCCGAACACCGTTAGAATCGGATACTGTTCCAGTGCTTCTCTCATTCCAGACAGCACAAGGGAGGATAAAATCCACATAATAAAAAGCCCCTGCATGCCGGGGCTTTTCTTATTCACCGATAACCAGCCTCACCCCACTCTAATATCAACAAGCAGGAAATTAATCTATATAACAGCTAGTTAGAAAGGTGGAAATTATCGATACCATCACCTATACCATGCGCAGAATTTTTTTGATTTTTTGCAGCTCGTCGACGTTTTAGTTCGGCTCTGGGGGATCCCCTCATAATTTGCTGATCCCTGCACTATGAGCCAGATTCATTAACTCCAGTCTGGCCCAGTACAGCATTTGCTAGGTGATACGATAATTTGGCCGCCTTTGGATTTCTTTACCGAGCCGGACTGATGACAGTACGGCCCTGTGTCGAATGGTGTTGGCTTGAAAGTGACGCTGCCAACCCGCCTGCTGAGCGGCAAGACCGAACCACCACAAACGGCCAGATATCCCCAACCGGCTGAATCGTGAGTTCACGCCTGCCGCTTCAAATCAAAGCTAGTGCGCGGTTATCAGCTTATCTGGGCCGGCAGCCGCTGGTGTTACCTGGCTACCGTCATGGACCTGTACTGTCGCCGAGTGGTCGGCTGGGCACTCTCTCATCGACCGGATGCCGAGCTGGCAGCCAGGGCGCGGGACATGGCTTACGAGCAACGGGGAAAACCATCAGGCTTTTTGTTCCATTCGGATCAGGGCGCCAATATGTGAGCCGTTTGTTCAGGCAACGGCTGTGGCGTTACCGCATCACACAGAGCATGAGCCGTCGTGGTAACTGCTGGGAGCGTCAATGCCCCGATGGAAAGACTCTTCCGCAGCCTGAAACGGGATGGGTACCAACGACCGGCTATCCGTCTATGGCTGAAGCCAAAAGAGACATCAGCGATTATCTGATAAACTACTACAACCGGCAGCGTCCTCATCAACACAATGACGGATTGCCGCCGGTTCAGGCCGAGAATCGGTCTAATTTACTGCCCGGGATTAGTTGACCACTACAGTAAGTACCGAAAGAAACTTCATCCAGATATTGATATCGACTTACTTCTCACCAGGAACTTCTTTAACTAAGGCTGTATCCTCTAGATCGTCGTGGTTTCTGCGACAACAAACATATGCATATTAGAGAGTTGTTGCTAGAATACCATAATCCATCGTGTTCGTGTTAGGGAGAGCTTGTGTTAGGTAATGGTTTAGATTTAAGTGAGTTAAGTCACTCAAAAGTTGATTTAGACGATCTAGTAAACAGAGTCAAAGCAGGCAATGCTATTCTATTTACTGGCGCTGGTTTCTCATTAGATTCAGAGAAACTAAACGGCGGCACTCCACCGTTAGCATCTCACCTTGCAGAACAGCTTTGTCTACGCTTTAGAATGGAAGTGAGCCATAAATTAGATTTTGTATCTGATATGTGTATTAAGTATGGCGATAAAGATGTTGTTCTGGACGTATTACGAGAGAACTTTCTTTTGAAGCGCCCTTCTAAGGCAAATGTACAGATTTGTCGTATGCCTTGGCGTCGAATTTATACGACCAACTACGACAATAGCGTTGAGTTAGCCTGTGCTGAGAATGATATTGCTATAGATGCAGTGTCATTAATCGACAAGCCGCACGACTACATACCTCATAGAAACACATGTGTTCATTTAAATGGCTCAATAGTAAATGCAGTGAAGGACGATCTTGACTATAAAATCCGACTATCTGACTCGTCATATATGTCGGCAGATTTCTTTTTAGACTCGAAATGGAGAAGTGTATTTAGGAAAGACTTAGAGCACTGCTCCGCAATAGTATTTGTTGGCTACTCACTTTACGACATTGCAATTCAAAAGATTCTCTTTGATGCACCACATTTAATCGAGAAGACCTTCTTTATTACTCATGCCAAAGCAAATTTTGAAGAAACATACAAGCTATCAGAATTTGGAGGTGTTTCTAAAATTGGTACGGAAGGTTTTGGTGAACTGTTATCAAATGTTGCCTTAGAAATAGAAGAACCATTGATGCCAGTTAGTTTTACCCAGAGATTAATTTCTGAAGAAGAAGAACTATTGGATGACTTCGCAACAAGAGAGCTACTGCTATACGGGCAGTATAGCCACGGAAAAGTTGATAAATCTATTCTCAGTAATTTTGATGTTCCATACATGTTTAAGAGAGAATGTATGGATCTGGTTGCGGATACGATAAAGGGCGGACATCATGTTCTTATCCATAGTGACTTGGGTAATGGGAAGTCGATATTTTTGGAGCATATGGCTGCACACCTAGCTCAAGGTGGTAATTGTGTTTGGCAGTTAGCTAATTTTGACGGTAATCTTAGTAAGGATCTGGATCTTCTGTCTAAAGAAGGAGAACACATAATTGTTCTCGATGATGTTTGTAATCATGAAGAATTTTTAGACTATTTTTCCGCGATAAGACCTCAAAATATTGTGCTTCTTATGGCTGATCGTACAGTTAGCTCCTTTGTCAGCCTTGGCCACTTAACTAATAACAATATTGAGGTTAGAGTTTTTTCTGTTGATACCCTTGCAGAAGCAGAGAAAGCAGGTGTTGCGGAGATTATCGACGACCAAAACTTATGGCGTGATTTCACTGGTTTATCTTTGGATAGAAAGCTTAGTTTAATCAGCGGCAAGTATAATGATCAACTTTCTAGCTTATTGGTTGGCTTGCTAAAAAGCCCTGATATTAAGAGCCGAATCCAAGAACTTGTTTCTGAAATAACAGAGAATGAAAAATATAAGAAGACGTTACTTGCAATTGCTTTATGTGACATATTTAACATTCATAAAGATTCAAACAATATTGCAGATGTAGCAGGTAATGAAGAGGTATTTACGGCAAAATTTCGAAGTATTCCTGCCTTCAATAACCTATATTCAATAGCTAGCGATAACTCTGTTTCATGTAAATCATCAATCCTTTCTCTATTCATAATGAATCACTTCTTTTCTGACACTTACGTTGTTGAAAGTTGCCTAGAAATTATGAAGAGAATTGATGGTGATGAAGCTCTTCACTTAGATAGATTACACCGTAAGCTAAGAACTTTTCATAATGTCGAAAAGTTAATACCACAAAAACAAAACTCGTTAAACAATTACTTTGTTGAGCTTAAAAGGCATTGTACTTGGTTGAGATACCATCCCCACTACTGGGTTCAATATGCAATGTGCAGGTTGAGCTTTGGTGATACGGGAACAGCTCAAGAACACCTTGACTCAGCCTATAAATATGCTAGCCAACGAGATGGCTATCACACAGAAAATATAGATACTCAACAAGCGCGATTGTACATAATGGACGCTTTGACTCTTAAAGCTAGTCCAAAAGAAGCTTTTTCGTTGTTCGAAAAGGCGGATTTATTACTAAACTCTGTTGTAAATGATCATCATAAATTTAGGCAAGTTTTGAAATATGAGGAAATCTACAGGGTTCTATATCCTAATTTTAGTAAGGGAAACAGGGCGAAGTTTGAACACGCATGTAAGTCTATGATTCAGGCAGCTGAAAAGGTAATAAGTGAGGCTGATCCAACTCAAAGGATGAACTTTGCAAGAAGCGCCCACTCACTCCTATCAGATATTGTGTCTGATATTATTAGTCAAAGGTAGTCTAGTTGTGAATATCAAGGAGGTGGTTCACTTCAATAGCTTCCTCCTATTTCATTGTTGCATAATAATTACCATTCAAAACAACCCATATTTTTCCAATTTGAATAAGCACACTAAGAAGGTTTTGTCCATAAACGAGCTACAGTTTTACCATATATCGATCAGATATATATGCGGGCCGGCGCACCATCACCGGCCCGTGTGTTTTCTAGCTACTTGCGTCGGCCAAACGGCCAGCGTCTCATTTTGACGATTTGATCGACCGATTTCGTCATGTCCTTGTAAGCGCGCCCGACCAACCTGTTTTGGAATACCTCCATTTTGTTGGCAATGGCTTTCATCTTCGGGCCGTGCCCTGTGTTGTGCAGCCACTGCCCCAAAAAATAGAAGGCCAGCATCACAATGAACATCACTACGAAGAAACCAAATATCTCCGCCAGGTTTTGGGGTGGGAAATTAAACTCCATAATCAGTAATCCTTATCTAGTTAGGCCATGCGGCCTTTTTTAACAAAGCTGGCAACCTCTTCGTTGCGCTCCTGCTGGCGTTCCTGGGCATACGAAACGTAGTCCTCAACGTCGAAGGTGTGCTTTTCCGGGTCGCGCTCTTGCCAGTCAGCGTGTGCTTGGCGGGCTTCTTCCTGGTCCTCACTGGACAAGCCATCAAAGCCGCCGGTTTGATTCATCCAGCCAGTGCCGCCGCCACCGCCTAAGCTATCGCTGTCAAATGCAGGGAAAGCGTCGTCAGTCGCCCTCCTTGTCGTCATCATCCCCGTTATCTTTCGTGCTGTTTCGGATCGAGCTAGCTAAACGACCTCCAGCAGTGCGGCCAATCCGATCCCCGGCCATATCACCCATACCCTTCATCAAATTCGCACCGGTATCCGCTGTAATACGACCCGCTTTTACAGCGCTGCCTTTAAAGCCGCCGCCAGAGGATTCGCCACCGCTGGAAGATTGGCTGGAAGCTTGGGAAAAGGAGCCAGCTTCATCAGAATCACCGCCACTGCGAAATGCTCCGCCCAAGCTCGACATGACGTCAGTATTGTTCGCTACGTTCTCACCTGCTTTTGCAAATGCCGCCTGAATAGCAGACGCACCGCCGGCGGTAGCCATTGCGGTACCGGCAGCCATACCACCAGTGGCAACAGCCGCTCCAGCCATCGCCCCGGCACTGATACTGCCAGCACCTGCCGCCGTACCGCCTCCAGGAACCAGGCTGGCGACCACATTGGGAACAGAGTGAATGAGCATCACGAGAACCAGTGAAACAACAAAGATCACCAGCAGTTCACGCATAGGAGCATCATTGGATAGATCAGCATAGAAACCGTCCATGATCGACATGGCAATGCCAATGAGCAAAGTCATTGTCATCAATTTCAAAGCAACGCCCAATACGCTTTTGAAGTAGTTGATTGCTATATCTGAAGTCCAACGCGAACCACCAAACCCCAGCACTAAAACACCGGCATAGCTCAATATCCAAGCCGTCACCAAGGCCAACAACACATTAGCCGCCACTACCGCCATACATGCCAAAATTGCCAGCGTGATTAAGAAGATAGACAAGTTATCTATCGGGCTTGTAATGCTGTAGGACTCACCAGCTTTAACAATAATGTCAAACGCAATACTGATAGGCTCAGACGGGGTTAGGTCTCTCGGAAGGCCACCGGCTTGAGCACCGATCATTCTCAACGAGTCGATGATTGACGTCGCAAAGTCTGGACCGTTTCTGAGCAACCAGAGAAAGAAACCAAACGTCAGAATGAAGCGCACGAACTCGGCAAAGAACTCCCTTATATCCGCTTGTTTAAGGATTAAAGTCCCGCCAGTCCAAACCAGGGATATAGTGCCCAGCGTCCAGAACAGCCAGGCGGCATAGTTTGTAATTACCGTGCCCCAGGTAGCACTGGCCGTCATGAAACGAACGGCCACTTCATCCAAGACACCATTAGGCTCAATGGCCGCTGACGCAGTCTGCGAAGTCAGTAAAACTGCCAGGAGCATAACAAGTCGAATAAATATCTTGCTCATGATTAGAACCCCTTGTTCTTGGAGCGATCAGTGGGTTCGCCCATATCCCAAAGACAGTTCCCTTCTTCCCTCTGCTCTTTCGTCAGGTTTGGGTTGTCACAGTTGATCGTTGCAGGCTTTGGCCCGTCACCTTCACCGCACCCCACCAGAACGAAAGAGGCCAACGCGCTAACGATAAAAACTCGGGTGATATTCTTCATGATTAAAACCCCCTGTTTTCTGAACGGTCGGTTGGCTCTCCCATATCGAACAACCTTTCACGGGACACTTGATATTGAGCTTCTCGGTCGGCGTCGGCCTGCATACGAGTACCAATAGCGTTCTGCTGAGCAATCAACAAGCTGCGGATTTGCAGGAGCTGGTTGGCCTGGTTGCTGGCAAGCTGGTTGGCATAGCCGATGGCGGCCAGTTGGCCATCCGCGCCCTGGGCGGCAGATTGCAGGCGCTGGAGCTGCCGCGCGTCGGTCTGCAAGTTGTCTTGCTGCTGCTCCAGCCCTCTGAACAATGCGTCGTTGGCTTTCTTTTGCGACTCAGACGCCAGACGCCGGTTTTCTTCTATTGCCGCTTGTTCACTCGGCGTGCAACCGCCAGAGCCATTAAAACAGGGGGAGCCCCGGTAATAGGCCACGTCCTGAAACTTGCCTAGGTAGGCATCCAGGCTGCCAAGCTGATTTTTGTAATGCTTAAGAGTATTGGTTGCCTGAACCAGGTCATTGATGGTGGCTTGTGCCTGATCCCAGATGTAAGCAGCCGGAGCCATGGTGTTTTGCAGCTGGTTTTCATACTGCTGCAGCTGGGTCTGATATTCCTGAATTTGCTTCAGGGTCTGCGCAACGGCCTCCATCGCTGACATGGTGTTCTGCGCCAGGTTGGTGCCATCCACCACGGGAATGCCCGCCTGCACGGGCACAGGAGTGATCAGGGCGACTGAAAAAGCGAGCGCAGCCATTTTAGCCGCTAAAATCGGTTCTTTTTGCATGATTGAGTGCTCTTAGTGTTGTCGTGACTAAGTTGCACTCACCAACCTGTAGCGAGCTACCAGAATGATGGTGATCGCTACCCCTGCTGAACATCAGCGGTGAATGTGGACCTCTACTGAGATAGCTCGTCACTTACTATCCCGGCGTCCGACCTGCGCGACACCGTTAGAACGCGCGGCCGCATGGTTGTTGAACATCGGTGTCATTGTCCTGGGGAACGGTTAGGCTTCCCGAGGGTTAATCAAAGAAGGCCCTACAGTGACCGCCCCTTCTTTTGTCTTTTCGCTTTCTTGGCATCCATTTCTGCTCGTAGCCTGGCTTTGCGCCGCTCCTGTGCACTTGGTTTTGGCTGAATGGACGCTCTGCTTGCGCGTTTCTCAAAGCTCAATGCATCAAGCTGAGATAGGGTTTGCAGCCGGTTACGGCGCATTGATGGCGGACACTGGCCGATTGGTGGCACTCCGGCGCGTCTGCTTCGAGCTTTGGCATCGGTTGTGCTCCGGCTCCGGACTAACGACTGGCGGCTTTGTTCCAGGCCAGGATCTGCAAACGTAACCGATAGCTGCCCATCCACAGCCGCACGGATCACTCTTGCCTTAAACTCCGGCGAGCCATTTACAGTAATACGGTTGCCATAACGTTCCATCGCCATTCTGAGCGCACTCTGCACAGCCGCCTGGCCGGACTCTCTGGAAACCTGCAGCCGGTCGCCGTCATCGCGTACAGCGCTGGAGCCAACCCGGTAAATGATGGTGCCCTTTTTGGTGATGCTGTCGATCACCGGCGTATGCCCGGGCTTGGTCTGCCCTTCTCCCCTGAGCGTGTTGCCCTTGAGGCCCTGAGCAGCCTCTCTGGCCCGCAGCGCCGCCAGCGCCTCGGTGTCGCCCTGTTGGGCCTTCTGTTTGAGCCAGTCGGCCCAGGTACGCCGAGCGTTGGCTTCATAAATGGCCGTGCGCTCTTCCCGGTACTGTTTCTGGATGGCGTCAATGTCCGCTTTCAAGGCACTGCTGGCTTGTGCATAAAGCAGCTTCTTGGTCAGCTTGCCGCTGCCGGTCAGTTTTATCGCTGCCCGCCTCGCTTTGCCTTTGGCCTTGGCGTGCCCAACCCTTCGGTCTTTCTGCCGCCGTGCTGCTTCCAGGGCCGCTGTTTTGTTAGCCGTTGCTGTCGCCTGCTCAGCCTTGTATTTGGCGTAAAGTTCGGTGGTATTTACCCGCAGCCGCACCGGCTCTTTGCGGTACGTCCGGCGGGGGCTGGTTTGTTGCGTTTGCCCTGGTTCAAACGGTCCGAAACGTGCTTCCAGCTTCGGCTTGGAAAAATCCCGCCCCAGGGTGCTGGCTTTTACCGTTACGTCATTACTGGCCACCACAACCAGCCCGTTGCCCCGTGCTTTAAGTTCCAGACCATTAGCACTCATCACCTGGTGCAGCTGGCTCCAGGACTGCGCCGTTTTCAGCTCGTCCAGACACTCGCGCTTTATCCAGCCAATCAGGCTTTCAATGCCCGCATGCCGCTCCATGTCTGCCGCCCGGGCCTCGGCCCCCTGCCGGCGCGGCATATGGTTATCCTGCTGCAACCCGTAGTCCTGCTCCATGGCCCCGCATAGCTCGGCCAATGCTCGGTGTGAGTAGTAGGGCTCATGAATGGTGTTGCGCTTTGGATGGATCTTGTTGATGGCGATATGAACATGCAAGTTGTCAGTGTCGTTGTGAACGGCACTGATGCGCTGGTGCTCACCAAAGCCCAGCCCCTCACAAATACGGTTTTCGATGCTGGCCAGAGTTTTGGCATCTACCTGTTCACCGGGCCGAAAGCTGACAATCAGATGATACGTCTTGTCACTTTTCGCCCTGGTATTGGCAAACTGGGTTGCCAGTATTTCGCTGATGGCATCCCTGATTGAGTGCGCCTCGCAATTGGTCAACCGCACCTGACCCAACCGATGCTCCTTGCTCTGCTTATCGGTGATGTAATTCACCAGCCCGGCAAAGTCGGATTTGCCCTGTGAGCGCATGGCAACGTGTTTGGCAATCATGATTCGGCCCTTGGCCGAAGAATGGACTCCATGAGGTGGCTCATTCGTTCCTGATTCGTTTCGATACGCTGTAGAAGCGCCAGTATTGTATTGGGTCCAAACGCAGCCACCTTGGCATCATTCATCAGCCAGAGTTTTAACAGCCCACCCAGGCGGCCCAAATCACCATTTACCCTGACCAACTCACGCACCTGCTCCGCATCGGTTACTCCCTGTATCTGATACCCCTGCCCCACATCCCGCAGGTAGGTTGAAGCACTCAGTCCCGCCCTCCTGGCATTCTCTTCAATCACCGCTCGCTCTTCAGGCAGGCAATATACCTTGATCGGGGTACAGCTCTTCCTGGTTGTTTTGTTTGCCTGTGCCTCCATCTTGATGTCCTCTTTGTGGTTGCCAGCAAAGCGCTATAGCCCCGCAGGGCAGGATGAACGTTGAGCACCGCAGGTGCGAATAAGGGCCAGTGAAGAGGCTCCGCCATGCTTGCATGGTGGGACTACTTCACACATCCTGCCCGCACCTCAGCCTTGATTCTTGTATGTATGCCCTGTGCATTTCTCTGCTTTTCTTTGTTTTCATCTGTTTTTTGCTGTGTATTCCTGCCATAACAGCCTGAATGAACGATTAGCCCGACAGTGACAGCGATCCAGTTGTGCTCCAACAGCAGTAAAATAGCGCTCTAGCAGCGTTTTCCTGTAGCGCTGTCATTATGTTCTGCACACTGGAATACACAGTTTTCCACCCGGTATCCTTATTTACTCAGGTCACCGCCCCTCATATGTCAATAAAGCCCGATTCTTGCGCCCCTCAAGTGTCAAGAAAACGGGGACGCCGTGAGCAGAATAAAAATAAAACCCTTAAGTTTTAATAAGTTAAATGAACATGAAGTTTGTAAAAACCCGTTTCATTGACACTTTCAGCATCTACATACGCAACAACACACCGAAGTGCCTTGATCATTTCCTCCCTTCGGTCGGGTTTAACGCCAAGGAATAAGAGTTACTGAGCCGTATGGGCCATTTACCTCCTGGCGTTAAACCTTCGGCCGCAGGCCGTTTAATAAAGCTCGGCAGAGCTTTTTTCCTTAAGGTGTAAACGCTCGCATAAAGCGGGCGGTTATACCGCCTGGATATCCTGAATATCCTGAAGATCCTGCTAAAACGGCAAAAAATCGGGCGGGTGTGCCACGCTTTCGGGCGGGTGCGCCACGTCTTCGGGCGGCTGTACCACGCTATCGGGCGGCTGTGCCACGCGTTACTCTGTTTTCATCAGTGATTTCTATCCCCAATGTGGCCAGCCCAGTAGCATCGAGTCTCAGCCGTCTGCGCCCATCACGCATGGCCTGGCCAGCGACATCATCACCGCACACGGCACGGATCAGGGTATCCATATGCCAGCCTCCAGCTGGAGCGTACTTATGGGTCAGCACATGGCGAGCGACTGCTTGACTGATCCCATGCTTAAGCCTGGTGATAGGTGCTGGCTGATAGTGAAGAGATAAATCATGCTCTAGCAACATAACCAGGGCCACTCCCAGCCGAACACGCCACAAATTACGCTCCCCCCGCGTAAGGGGATCCATTCGAGTCATTTGTGAGGGTATGACATGATCGATCAGGCCACCGATAATGGGGAAATCAAACTGCGGCGTCTCTATAGTGATGGTCGCCGCCCGCAGTTCAGCCAACAGCTTCTCAATCTGGGCAAGGCTGTATTGATGATCGGACATTGTCCGGCGAAGCTTCGCAGGGTCTACCAGAAGCTCCACTCCGCCATCCGACACATCCCGCTTCCGTTCGGCAACGTACAGCATGGATTCCAAAAGGTCGGCATGGCGCTGTCCGAGCCTGCCGGTGACTCGACAGCGACCAAAGCAGGTGTCCATCCATTGTCCCTTGCGTTCTCGGGGACGCTGAGTGGGCTGATAGATCATCACACGCGCCTGTAATGCCGTGCTGGTGGGAGTGACCTTGTTACCAATTGTCATCACCAAGCCCTACCACTGCTTTCGGCTTCACAAACTGCTGCCGCTTTTGGCGCTCCAGAATGGCGGGTTTGAGCACGCCACCTTCATGCCGTCTAAACCAGCGTTCCGAGAATGGCTCACCGTAATTCGCCTTACTCACACCAAAGCGGACAAAGTACCTCCGCTGGTTAGCATCCACGCCCCATTCTTCGGCTTCTCCTGCCGTCATGCCGGCAAGATAGGCTTGCCAACGGATATTATCGACTAACACTGACGAGCCCCGGCTGGCTTGCTGTTGATCGCCACTCCCCATCATGGCAGCTCCTTTGCTTGCATGGTGCAAAAACACAATGGAGCAGTCCGTTTCAGCAGCAATGGCTTCCATTCGACCTATCACCTGCGCCATAGGCCCGCTGGCGTTCTCTTCTTCGATGTGAAAGCGGCGAAGTGTATCCAGAATCAGCAGGCGTCTACCCTCTGCAACCTTCCTGAGTCCGTCAAACCACGCTGAAGACATAATGTCGGGGCACCTGCCAATCAGTGGCTCAATAAGCAAACCATGGGCTACTGCTTGTTGTTGTATGGGCGAGAGATGTGCTCCCAAAACATGCAATCGGTGATGGATAGCCGCTGTCGGGTCTTCGGCAGGCAAATAGGCCACAGAGCCGGTAACTAGCTCACCAATGCCCAGCAAGTCAGGCCCTCCAGCTATCTGGACCGTCAATTGAAGAGCCAGCATGGACTTGCCTGCTCCACCAGGTGAAACAATGGCCCCTACGGTTCCCGCAGCCATATTAGGCAACACGTAATCAATAGGCAGCGGCGTTTCGGTAAATGCAGACATGAGATCAAGAGCCATAGCGTTGGCCTCCCATGAAATAACCAGGCCGTATAGCCTGCAGGCCAGATGACTTCCGCTCTTCAATCCACTTCTCAACCTCTTCCAGATCCCAGGCAACATTTCTGCTGGTTAGCGCAATACGGCGAGGAAATTCACCACGCTGCTCCATGTTGTAAATTGTCCGAGCTGAAAGCGGGATCATTCCCAGAAGTACTTTTCTATTAATAAGTGTTTTATGTGCCATTGTTTGCATTTAATTTCCTCCCAAGACCAGAAGAGACTTTAATACTAACAACAAAAATAATTTTTTAAATAAAAAACCAAATTAATTTTCCATCTTTAAAATTAATTTCGATATATCAAAAACAAAAAAGGAAAACACATAAAAGTTAAGCTAAACATTATAAATGACAAACAAAACCGAGTATTAAAAAGAATGTACCACATTACTTTAAGCCGCTAAAAACCCTCAAAAACAATAAAAATGAACATGCTAAAAATAAACAGAAATTGTACTGACTGGCACAACAAAGCAAGGTTCGGCACGCCAAGCTGCATGATTTACCGGCAGGATCTTACTCAAAAACAGCTGACATAATTTTAGCGGCTAAAATGAAGCCTTTCTTAACGAACGGACTCTGAAGCATATTGATAGGAAAAATGCGGTCCAACAACAGCAACAGGCGGCAGTTGATCCGGCTTTGTTCAATAGTGGTTTTCTGAGCTTCGAGGCTGTTCAAAAATTCATCGTTCAATGGTGTTTCCATAAGCATCAGCGTCGAGGCCGCCGCGGCGTAGATTCAACTACTGAGATAGCACTATCGAAACGGCGCTCATCTTCGGATTGCTCTTACAGGAGCTGGAATGGTTCATCAACTCCATTTTTCAGTTGATGGGGCTGCTGACCTCGCCAAGCTACAGCAGCATTAGCTTGCGAAAGGATCACTTGGCAGTTGATGCATGCCCACATTTGAGATATCAGCCTGGCGCTCGTCTGTTAACGAGCTTTTACCTACACGGATCAACCCTCTTCGATGTCAGTTGCATCAGGTCTTGGGCTATGAGGCACACACTACGAGGGAACACTGGTAGTTACTACTTAGATAAGATAGCAATGCAAAGGTGCCATTCGGTAAGAATGTCAGTATTGGGATGCAGGGCATTCGAGGAGTAGAACAATTGCTGAGCTAAAATCAGGTCACTAAATAACTGATCCTAATAGTGCTACATTTTGGCTGTTCCGTAACGACTCCCAGG
>NZ_MDKE01000040.1 GCF_001870485.1 Oceanisphaera psychrotolerans
CCAAATATGGCGCATCGCGACGCCGGTTACACAAGAGGTGTCCATCTCATCATCCTTGGGGGCTCGGAAATACCGTCCCTGACATTTCACGGTCGTGGGAGCCGTTCTCTGTTGCCTCTTCTTGAACACCGAGTGGCCCGAAGACCGCGCCAACAGGCAATTCCAATGCTCCAAGAAGGACAAAGGGATCTGCTCAGCCGACCATCCGCGCCACGGATGGCGCGGCTGAGCCTACAAGGAGGTATTTACGGCGAGTCGGCGGAGCGGGCCCTTTGTCCGGGATTGATATGACACTCAAACAGCTCGATTGTTTCATGGGTTCGAGATAACCATCGAAGCCTCTAGAGCTACTCCCAGCTGATCTGCGCACTCTGCAACCGTTCCGGGCTGATGTAGTAGAGGAAACTGCCGCCGATGACCCGGGTATCGCCGGCAGGATTCAGCTCTATGTCCTGGCCGCTGGCCTGGCTGGAAACACCCAGCAGGGTGGCATTGTGCTCTTGCTTGAAAGTATTCAGCAAGCGGCCGTACACCAGCTCCCCCGCGCTCTGCGGTACCTGAATGCGATACAGGGTCGGTCCCAGCAGGGTGGAAAAGATCTGCTCCTGGATCAGGCTCGCGCCCGGATCCTGCAGCGAACGCACCAGAATTTCCGCCTCCTTCGAGCTGGACACTTCCACATTGGGACAATGCAGCCGCAGCAGTTCCGCCTTGCTGGCTTCGGTGAACCAGGCGCACAGGTGCGCATCCGGAGCGGCTTTGGCGGACAGCGCCAGAGAGGTAGTCAGGGTCTGGTCGTCGTCTTCCCCGTCCACCAGCACCCGGCTGGCACTTGCCAGCCCTACCCGCGCCAGCTCGTCGGGATCGGTGAAGGAATGCAGACGAGCGAACTTGACCGCCGTTTTTTCAGGAAAGGGATGCTCCATCTCCTGAGTGACGCACAGCAATATCTCCTGGCTATGGCTGGCGCTGTCGGCCAGCAGCAGATCGACGATCCGTTCGGTCTGCACACCATTCCAGCCGAACAGCAGGGTATGACCCGATAAATGTGAATAGTTTGCCTTGCCTGACATACCTCTCCTTACCCAGGTCACCAGGGTCTGGGTCAACTTGCCGATGAAACTGCCGAATACCAGCAGTCCGAAGGGGATTTGAAACAGCGCCACCGACCAGCGGCCGGCATCCGTCACCGGGGAATAGTCACCGAAACCGACGGTACTGATCACCACCGCATTGTAATAGAAAAATACCGATGGGGAGGTGAGCTCCTGCTCCCCTGCCAGGCTGAGCAACAGCCAGCTGCCGCCGGCCTGCAGCAACAGTAATACCAGTAAATTGTGCCAGCTGAGACGACGGGTCAGCCGATAGAGCAAACGCGTAAGCAGATGGAACATACTTTTCTCATTTGAAGCTTGGTCACCTAAAACTACGGCTTTCGTGCCAAAATGGAAAGCCTGACCTGACCGCGACCGGCAAATAGGGGTAAAATGGCCCCATAGCCAAGGAGACAAGCATGCTAGATCCGAAAAAACTGGAAGACATTGCCAAACAAATCCAAAACAATCTGCCCAGCGGACTGAAGAACATGGGCGAAGAAGCGGAAAAACGCATTCGTACCGTATTGCAGGCGCAACTGGGTAAACTGGATATGGTCACGCGGGAAGAATTCGATGTTCAAACCAAGGTGCTATTGCGCACCCGGGAGAAGCTGAACGAGATGGAAACCAAGCTGGCACTGCTGGAACGCAGGCTGGCCGACAGCCAGGATGAACAGGGCTAAGCTCGCCGAGCCGGTCCGCCAGACCAGTCTGCGGGCACACTGCCCGGCGAAACTCGCGTTCAGGAACAGGGAACCGATGCTCCCTCTTCCTGGCCGCATTCAGATAAACTCGTAGGCATCACCGAACAGGTGAGCCGCATCGACACCCTTTTCCTTGAACGCTTCCCGCGCCACACCGGCCATCTCGAAGCGACCCGCCACATAGATGTCGTAGCCTGCCAGGCTGGGGAAGTCGTCCATGATGACTTCATGGACCAGACCGGTTCGGCCCTGCCAGTGTTCATCGCCGTTCTGCACCACCGGCACGTAAGTCAGTTCCTTATGCTCGGCAGCCCAGGCTTTCATTTCCTGATCCGCATAGAGATGCTGCTCGAAGCGCACCCCCCAGTACAGGAACACCGGCTGGTGCAGACCATCCGCCAGCATTTGCTTCAAAATGGAGCGCGTGTAGGCAAAGCCGGTACCACCGGCCATCAGGATCACCGGATGACGGGACCCCGAGCGCAGATGGGCCTTGCCCGCCGGCAGCTGTACGTCGATCTGGCCCTGCTCCTGCATGCGCTTGAGCACCTGCATGGCATAGGTATTATCGGGGCCGGCACCGATGTGCAATTCCAGCACACCTTCTTCGTTCACGGTATTGCCGATGGAAAAGGGACGTTTGTCATCGTCGGCCATCACCACCAGCAGATACTGACCAGGAAGAAAATCCACAGGCACTTCCGGCTTCAACCGCACATACCACAGGGTTTCGGCCATTTCTTCCAGGGCTTCAACACTACATGTTACTTTCTGCATGACTATCCTTTGAGTTCACTCTGTTTGGCACTCGAATCCAGGATCCCGAGTTGATCCCATAAGCTGTCGACCCTTTGTTTTACTTCTTCTGTCATCACGATGGGCAGACCCCACTCCCGGTCGGTTTCACCCGGCCACTTGTTGGTGGCATCCATCCCCATTTTCGAGCCCAGACCGGATACCGGCGAGGCAAAATCCAGGTAGTCGATGGGAGTGTGTTCGATCAGGGTGGTATCCCGCGCTGGGTCCATTCGGGTCGTAATGGCCCAGATCACATCGTTCCAGTCTCTGGCGTTGATATCGTCGTCGCACACGATAACAAACTTGGTGTACATGAATTGACGTAAAAACGACCAAACGCCCAGCATGACACGTTTGGCATGACCGGGGTAGCGCTTTTTGATGGTCACCACCGCCATGCGATAGGAGCAACCTTCCGGCGGCAGATAGAAGTCGACTATCTCCGGAAACTGCTTCTGCAAGATGGGTACAAACACCTCATTCAGCGCCACTCCCAGTATCGCCGGCTCGTCGGGAGGCCGACCGGTATAGGTGGAATGATAGATGGCGTCACGACGGCGGGTAATCCGCTCCACGGTAAACACCGGGAATTCGTCGATTTCGTTATAATAGCCGGTGTGATCGCCATAAGGTCCTTCCGGCGCCATCTCGTCGGGATAGATATAGCCTTCCAGTACGATTTCGGCACTGGCGGGGACTTCCAGATCGCTACCGATGCACTTGACCACCTCGGTACGGCTGCCACGCAGCAGGCCGGCAAAGGCATATTCGGACAGGCTGTCGGGCACCGGGGTCACGGCGCCGAGAATGGTGGCCGGGTCGGCGCCCAGCGCCACCGCCACCGGATAAGGCTTGCCCGGATTGGCTTCCTGCCACTCACGAAAGTCGAGGGCGCCACCACGATGGCTGAGCCAGCGCATGATCACCTTGTTCCTGCCCAGCAGTTGCTGACGATAGATGCCCAGATTCTGGCGCTTCTTGTAGGGCCCGCGTGTGATGGTCAGCCCCCAGGTTATCAAGGGGGCCGCATCGCCCGGCCAGCAATGCTGAATGGGCAGTTGGGTCAGGTCGACATCATCGCCTTCCTGTACCACTTCCTGACAGGGCGCCTTCTTCAATCGCTTGACCGGCATGTTCAGCACCTGCTTGAAGATAGGCAGCTTTTCCATCAGCTCTTTCAGCCCCTTGGGCGGCTCCGGCTCTTTCAGGTAAGACAGCCAGCGGCCGACTTCCCGCAACGCATCCACATCCTGCTGGCCCATCCCCATGGCCACTCGTTTGGGGGTACCGAACAGGTTGCCCAGCACCGGCATATCGAACCCCTTGGGGTTTTCAAACAGCAGCGCCGGGCCGCCGGCCTTGAGGGTCCGATCGCAAATCTCGGTCATTTCCAGATAGGGATCGATTTCATGGCTGATGCGCTTTAACTCGCCCTGGGCTTCCAGTTGCGCGATAAAATCTCGTAAATCCTTATATTTCATTGGGTTATTCCGAGTGTATCGAGTGGCACCGGGATTATACCCGGATCGGGAAGGCTTGTACCAAAAACAGAAGCTGCGGCCGACTGGGTTTCAGCAACGATGGACAAGAGGAGTGACTGCAGCGGCCGAGGTTCACGCATAAAAAAACCGCGGACGGGCCGCGGTCTTTTGATTGCTGACAATTACTTCTGTTGCCGCTTCATGGCATCGAAGAACTCGTCGTTGGTCTTGCTCATCGCCAGCTTGTCGATCAGGAACTCGATCCCATCGTTCTCGCCCATGGGATGCACAATCTTGCGCAGTATCCACATCTTCTGCAGCTCGTCCGGGGTGGTGAGCAGCTCTTCGCGGCGAGTGCCGGAACGAGGAATGTCGATGGCCGGATAGACCCGCTTCTCGGCAATCTTGCGCGACAGGTGCAGTTCCATGTTACCGGTACCCTTGAACTCTTCGTAGATAACGTCATCCATCTTGGAGCCGGTTTCCACCAGGGCGGTGGCGATAATGGTCAGGCTGCCGCCCTCTTCCACATTACGAGCCGCACCGAAGAAACGCTTGGGACGGTGCAGGGCGTTGGCGTCCACACCACCGGTCAGTACCTTGCCGGAAGACGGCACCACTGTGTTGTAGGCACGAGCCAGACGGGTAATGGAGTCGAGCAGGATCACCACGTCTTTCTTGTGCTCGACCAGGCGCTTGGCCTTTTCGATCACCATGTCGGCCACCTGTACGTGACGAGCGGCCGGCTCATCGAAGGTGGAGGCGATCACTTCGCCCTTCACCATACGTTGCATCTCGGTCACTTCTTCCGGACGCTCGTCGATCAACAGCACGATCAGCACACATTCCGGATGGTTATAGGCGATGCTCTGGGCGATGTTCTGCAGCAGCATGGTTTTACCGGCCTTGGGCGGCGCCACGATCAGGCCGCGCTGGCCCTTACCGATGGGGGATGCCAAATCCAGTATCCGAGCGGTAATGTCTTCGGTGGAGCCGTTGCCCCGCTCCATCTTCATCCGCTCATTGGCGTGCAGCGGTGTCAGGTTCTCGAACAAAATCTTGTTCCGAGAATTCTCCGGCCGGTCGTAGTTGACTTCGTTGATTTTCAACAACGCAAAGTAACGCTCGCCTTCTTTCGGCGGGCGGATTTTACCGGCGATGGTGTCGCCGGTACGCAGGTTGAAGCGACGGATCTGGCTGGGTGATACGTAGATGTCATCGGGGCCGGCCAGATAGGAAGAGTCGCCGCTGCGCAGAAAGCCGAAACCGTCCTGCAGTATTTCCAGCACGCCATCGCCGAAGATATCTTCACCACTTTTCGCATGGGCTTTGAGGATAGCAAAGATGATGTCTTGCTTGCGCAAACGGGCGAGGTTTTCCAGGCCCATGGTTTCCCCAAGCTTTATCAGCTCAGATACGGGGGTATTCTTGAGTTCGGTAAGATTCATAGTGGTGAGTTTCTATCGACCAGGATGTGTTAAATAGTCAGAAAAGTCTGCCGGATTGAGACTTGAATTCGGAGGGCCCTAGGGCACAAAAATAGGTTAGCAAACGAACAGTAAACTAGCACCAAAAAGAAGAAGCGTCTAGCAAAAACGATAAGGGATGCCTTGCGCACCCCTTACCTCACCATTACAGGTTTGCGTCCAGAAACTCTTTCAGTTGAGTCTTGGACAGCGCGCCGACCTTGGTGGCTGCCACTTCGCCGTTTTTGAACAGCAGCAGGGTGGGAATGCCACGAATACCGAACTTGGGCGGAGTATCGGCATTCTGATCGATATTCAGCTTGGCCACGGTGACCTTGCCTGCATATTCATCGGCCACTTCGCTCAGGATGGGGGCGATCATCTTGCAGGGACCACACCATTCAGCCCAGAAATCTACCAGAACCGGGCCATCGGCCTTGATCACGTCAGCTTCGAAGCCGGCATCGGTCAGCTGAATAATTTTGTCACTCATCTCCAACTCCAAATCAGTTGTTTTATCCCCCGACACACAACGTCAGGGCAATTTAGTTGCCCTATTTCAAATGATCCTGTTTATTATTGCAAGTCTAACCTGATATTCTGAACGTTATGAGCAAAACACACTTAACAGACACAAAATTTGCCCAGTTGGGCCTGCAACCGCAGGTTCTGGCCGGACTGGAAGCAAAGGGATTTCACAACTGCACGCCGATACAGGCGCTGTCGTTACCCCATTTACTGACAGGCAAGGATATCGCCGGGCAAGCCCAGACCGGCACCGGTAAAACCATCGCCTTTCTCGCCGCCACCTTTAACCACCTGCTGACCACCCCGGCCCCCGAACAACGCCAGCTGAACCAGCCCAGGGCCATTATCATGGCGCCCACCCGGGAACTGGCGGTGCAGATCTTCAACGACGCCGATACCATCAGCACCAGTACCGGCCTCAAGCTGGGCCTGGCTTACGGTGGTGATGGCTACGAGAAGCAGGTAGAAGTACTGGAAGCCGGTGTCGATATCCTGATCGGTACCACCGGTCGTATCATCGACTTCCTCAAGCAGAAAATCATCGATGTCGGCGCCATCCAGGTGGTGGTACTGGACGAAGCCGATCGCATGTTCGATCTGGGCTTTATCAAGGACATTCGCTTCCTGTTCCGCCGCATGCCGCCGGCTTCCCAACGCCAGAACATGCTGTTTTCCGCCACCCTGTCGCTGCGCGTGCAGGAGCTGGCCTACGAGCACATGAACAGCCCCGAACATGTACAGGTAGAGCCCGAGCGCAAGACCGGCATTCGCATCAAGGAAGAGCTGTTTTATCCGGCTCAGGAAGACAAGATGCTGCTGTTGCTGACACTGATGGAAGAAGAATGGCCCGACAAGGCCATCGTGTTCGCCAACACCAAGCACAGCTGCGAAAAAGTCCACGGCTGGTTGCAGGCCGATGGCCATCGGGTCGGTCTGCTGACCGGAGATGTTCCCCAGAAGAAACGCCTGAAAATCCTCGAGGATTTCACCGGCGGTGTACTGGATATTCTGGTGGCCACCGATGTGGCGGCGCGCGGCCTGCACATTCCCGATGTGACTCACGTGTTCAACTACGATCTGCCCGACGATGCGGAAGACTATGTGCACCGTATCGGCCGTACCGGTCGGGCCGGCGCCAGTGGCTGTTCCATCAGCTTTGCCTGTGAAGAGTACGTGTTCAACCTGCCGGCGGTGGAAGCCTATATCGAGCATGAAATTCCGGTCAGTAAATACGACCGTGATGCACTGCTCAAGGACGTGACTGCGCCGACCCATATCCATCATCACCGGGCCCACGCCAATCGCGGCACCCGTCAGGGCAGCGGCCAGCGTCGTCCCGGCGGCAACAACCGCCGTCGTCGTCCCCAGGGTGACCGGAGCTGAACCAGGTGAAAAACCCCGCGCTTTATGCCGCCGTCGACCTGGGCTCCAACAGCTTTCATATGCTGGTGGTGCATGAAGTGTCGGGCGCCAGCCGCACCCTGACCAAGATCAAGCGCAAGGTGCGGCTGGCCGCCGGTCTGCAGGCCGATGGCAGCCTGGATGCGGCGTCCATGGAACGAGGCTGGGACTGCCTGCATCTGTTCGCCGAGCAGTTGCAGGACATTCCCGCCGACCATATTCGTATCGTCGGCACCGCCACCCTGCGGCTGGCAACCAATATCGATGTCTTTCTCGAACGGGCTCAGGCCATACTGGGCCATCCGGTGCGGATTATTTCCGGTGAAGAAGAGGCCGCTACCATCTATGAAGGCGTGGCCTGGACCTCATCGGGCGTCGGCCGCCGACTGGTGATCGACATCGGCGGTGCCAGTACCGAACTGATCATCGGTGAAGGGACAGCTCCGCAGTTGCTCAACAGCCTGCACATGGGCTGTGTCACCTGGCTGAATCGCCACTTTGCCGATGGACAGCTATCTGCCGCCAACTTTGATCTCGCCATTGCCGCCGCCCGTCAGACCCTGACGCCGGTTGCCGGGGACTATCTGAAACTCGGCTGGGAAAACTGTATCGGGGCCTCCGGCACCGTGCAGGCCATTCAGGAAATCATGATAAGTCAGGGTGAGGATGAGCAAATTACCCTGGCCAAGCTGTTGCAGCTGAAACAACAGGCCATCGCCTGTGGCCACCTCGACCGGCTTAGTCTGCCCGGCCTGCAAGCGGATCGCGTCACCGTGTTTCCATCCGGCCTGGCGATTCTCATCGCCCTGTTCGATATGCTGGCGATAGACAAGATGACGCTGGCGGGTGGCGCCCTGCGCGAAGGCCTTATCTATGGCATGCTGGGCCGCCGCCGGGAGTGTGACGCCCGGGAACGTACCGCCGACAGCCTGATCAGCCGCTATCAGCTGGACCGGGACCAGGCCGAGCGGGTGCGCAACACCGCCCTCAACGCCCTGCAGCAACTGGCCAGCAGCCAGCATATCGATGCCCCCGCCACCGCCATGCTGGGCTGGGCCGCCCTGCTCTACGAGCTGGGGCTCTGCATCGAGTACAAACGGGCCCCCGAACATGCCGCCTATATTATCCGTCATGTGGACTTGCCCGGCTTTACCCCGGCTCAGAAACAGCTGCTGGCCGCGCTGCTGCTGAATCAGCGGGATGAATTTCGGCAGGAGTCGTTAGAGCAGCAAAGTGCCATCGAGGCAGAACAGGCTATTCTGCTGGCCCGACTGTTGCGTCTGGCCATCATCCTCTGCCTGCGCCGCACCCGCGGCACCGTGCCGGAATTCAAGCTGGAAGCCCGGGATCGGCAACTGACCCTGACCCTGCCTTCCGACTGGAGCCGCAGCCATCACCTGCGAGCCAGCGAGCTGCTGCAGGAGGCGGCACGCCAGACCGAGCTGGGCTGGCCGCTGGTGATTCAAGAGCAGGATTAGGGATTAGGGATTAGGGATTAGGGATTAGGGACCCTAACCAGTCCCAAATCCCCTGTCACCAGTCCCGGCTTTACTTTCCTTCGTTCAGCCAGATCGCGACCCGCTTGGCGAAGTAGGTCAGGATACCGTCGGCCCCGGCACGCTTGAAGCACATCAGTGACTCCAGCACGGTTTCCCGCTCCTTCAGCCAGCCGTTCTGAATGGCAGCCATGTGCATGGCGTATTCGCCGCTGACCTGATAGGCGAAGGTCGGTACCCCGAACTGCTCCTTGACCCGGCGCACCACGTCCAGATAGGGCATGCCCGGCTTGACCATGACGCTGTCGGCCCCTTCCTGGATGTCCAGCGCCACTTCCTGCAGGGCTTCGTCGCTGTTGGCCGGGTCCATCTGATAGGTCGACTTGTTGCCACCCTTGAGGTTACCGGCGGAGCCAACCGCATCACGGAAAGGTCCGTAATAGTTGGAAGCATACTTGGCCGAATAGGCCATGATCTGGGTGTTGATAAAGCCGGCCTCTTCCAGCGCCTGCCGAATGGCGCCGATACGGCCATCCATCATGTCCGAAGGCGCCACGATATCGGCACCGGCTTCGGCGTGGCTCAGGGCCTGCTTTACCAGCACCTCGGTGGTAATGTCATTCAACACATAGCCATCGTCATCGAGAATGCCGTCCTGACCATGTACGGTGAAGGGATCCAGCGCCACGTCGGTCATCACCCCCAACTCGGGGAACGCTTCCTTCAGTGCCCGTACCGCTTCCTGGGCCAGGCCTTCCGGGTTGTAGGCCTCTTCCGCCAACAGGCTCTTCTGGCTGGCGTTAACCACCGGAAACAGGGCAATCAGCGGCACACCCAGTTGCACCAGCTCCGCCGCTTCTTCAAGCAGCAGGTCGATGGACAGCCGCTCGATGCCGGGCATCGATGCCACGGCTTCCCGCCGCTGAAGACCGGGCAAGACAAACACCGGGTAAATCAGATCGTCCACCGTCAGGGTATTTTCGCGCACCAGACGACGGCTGAAATCATGCTTCCGTAAACGACGCAGGCGACGAGAGGGAAAACCACCGAACACTTGTTGAGTCATTACTGCTCCTGAAGTTGAAAAAAGGCGAGGCTGCTCGCCGTCGCCGCGGCAAGCAGGGCTTCGGGCTCTTCGCCCCGGCAGGCGGCAATACGTCGGGCAATATGGGGGAGATAAGCCGGCTCGTTACGGCGACTGGCAGGCTTGGGTGACAGATCCCGCGGCAACAGATAAGGACTGTCGGTTTCAATCATCAGCCTGTTACCCGGGATAAGCGACACCAGCCGCTGCAGCTCCTGCCCCCGGCGTTCGTCGCAGATCCAGCCGGTAATACCGATATGCAGATCCAGCGCCAGGCAGTCGCGCAGCTCGGCTTCACTACCGGTAAAGCAGTGCAGCACCGCCGCCGGCAGTCGACTGCGCCAGGGCTTGAGAATATCGAGAAAACGGGTATGGGCGTCCCGGCAGTGCATGAAAACCGGCAACTGCAACTCGGCCGCCAATGCAAGCTGGGCTTCAAACACTGCATCCTGCTGCGGGCGTGGCGAAAAGTCACGGTTGTAATCGAGGCCACACTCGCCGATGGCGACCACTTCGGGCCGCGATGCCAGTGTTCGCAGCACACTCAGACTCTGGTCGTCGAAGGTCTTGGCGTCGTGAGGATGAATGCCGGCAGTGGCGTAACAGAAACCGGGCTCGGTGATGGCGTAATCGGCCACCGCCCGGCTTGCCTCGAGGCAGGTACCGGTCAGTACCAGTGCCGATACCCCCGCGGCCTTTGCCCTGTTGATCACCTCGGCCCTGTCCTTGTCGAACTGGCTGTTGGTCAGGTTGACCCCGATATCAATCATGATGAACCGCCCGGTTCTTCGTCCCCGCCGCTATCACGCACGTAGAAGCGGGCGAAGAACACCCCGATTTCGAACAGCAGCCACATGGGAATGGCCAGCAGGGTCTGGGAAATCACGTCCGGTGGCGTCAGCAGCATGCCGACGATAAATACCACCACGATGACATAGGGCCGCTTGCCGGCCAGATCTTTTGGCGTGGTCACCCCGGTCCAGCACAGCAGGATGGTGGCGATGGGAATTTCGAAGGCAATGCCGAAGGCCACGAACAGGCCGAGCACAAAATCCAGGTAACTGGCGATATCGGTGGCAATAGTCACCCCTTCCGGCGCCATCTTGGTGAAAAAGCCGAAGGCCAGCGGAAAGACCACGAAATAGGCGAAGGCCGCCCCAGCATAAAACAGCAGGGCACTGGAGCACACCAGCGGGGCTATCAGTCGCTTTTCGTGTTTATAGAGGCCGGGAGCAATAAAGGCCCATACCTGATACAGCACATAGGGGATGGCGGCAAAAAACGACACGATCAGCGTGAGCTTCATCGGGGTCAGAAACGGGGTCGCCACCCCGGTGGCAATCATGCTGGTACCTTTCGGCAACTGCTGCAGCAAGGGTTCGGCCAGAATATGGTAAATATCGTTGGCAAAGTACACCAGGGCCAGAAAAACCAGCACAATGGCGGCAAAGGCACGGAGTAGACGACTCCTCAGCTCCACCAGATGACTGATGAGAGGCTGCTGTGTATGACTCATTTAAGATTTATCCTGCGGCGCTTTCGAGGGCGGGGCATCGGTTTCGGTATGCCGGAGATCGGCTCCCTTCGCGTCCTTCGACTCGTAGGGCCGGTTCACGGAAGCGGCGGCATCCTTCAACTGATCGATGGACTCCTGTAGCTCAGGACTCAGATTTTGCATGCCGAGCTGCTCGGCCTTTTTCAAGTCCCGATGCAGCTCTTCCATTTTCAGCTCCTGGGCCAGCTCGGTCTTCACCGCATTGGCGGTGTTTCTTACCGTCCTGAACAGCCGGGATACCGTTCTGATGGCCACAGGGAGTCGTTCCGGCCCCAGCACCAGCAGCCCGACCACAGAAATGACAACCAGCTCCCAGAACCCGATGTCGAACATGGTTACACCCGATCTTTATCTTTGGTTTTGTCCTGATCTTTCTCGTTCGGAGCGTCAGTCTGCTCCTTTTTATCGGTCAGTGACTGCTGTTCGAAATCGGCGTCTTTCTTGTCCTTGCCCTGCTCATCGTCGCTCATCGCTTTCTTGAAGCCTTTTACCGCCGAGCCCAGATCAGAACCCATACCACGCAGCTTCTTGGTACCGAATAACAGCACCACGATCAACACCACGATAAGCAACTGCCAAATGCTGATTCCACCCATAACGCACCTTTCCTATGTAAAGAGTAAACAATAACAGAATATGATATCCGGACTTGATGACAAAACCTTGACACCAGATCACATTAACGCGCTATTTTCCGCCAGCCCAGCAACCATACAACCAAAGTCAGCACCAGACCGGACATCGCCCATTCGCTTTTACCCATTCCCAGCAGCAACGTGCTGGACAGCAAGAGGGTGGCCCCCACCGCCAGCAGAAAGCGTCCCTGCCCCTGCCCCTGGTTATGCTGGGCAAACTGATGGTACAGACCTTGCGCCTGCCGTTGTTGCAGCTTGGCCTGACGCAGGGCGTCATAGACCAGCTCGGGCAAATCCGGCAGTTTCTCGGCCCAGAACGGCGCCTTTTCCTTTACCGCATTGAGTACTGCCTTGTAACCGACCTGCTGCTGCATCCACTCTTCCAGGAAAGGCTTGGCGGTCTTCCACAAATCCAGTTGCGGATAGAGCTGACGGCCAACGCCTTCCACATAGAGCAGGGTTTTCTGTAACAGCACCAGCTGCGGTTGCACCGCCATATTGAAACGGCGGGCGGTATTGAACAGGTTCAGCAGTACATGGCCGAAAGAGATTTCCGACAGCGGCTTTTCGAAAATAGGC
This sequence comes from Oceanisphaera psychrotolerans, assembly GCF_001870485.1. Lineage (GTDB taxonomy): Bacteria > Pseudomonadota > Gammaproteobacteria > Enterobacterales > Aeromonadaceae > Oceanimonas > Oceanimonas psychrotolerans. The sequence goes on from NZ_MDKE01000040.1 coordinate 12,825, forward strand.
TCCAGCACGGTACGAATCGCCGACTCGAATTCCTCCACCTTGGTGTCCGCCGGCACCCAACCCGACTCCACATGGAGCTCGGCCACCTTGCGGTAGTCCCGGTTGAAGAATGCCAGGAAGTTCTCCGCCAGATAACGTTTGTCGTCCCGGTTAAGAGTGCCCACGATGCCGCAGTCGATGCCAATCCACTGGGGATCCTCCGGATGATCGTAGGAGACAAAAATATTGCCCGGATGCATGTCCGCATGGAAAAAACTGTCGCGAAACACCTGGGTAAAAAAGACTTCCACACCTCGCTCGGCCAGCAGTTTCATGTCGGTACCGTTGGCTTTCAGCGCCTCGATATCGGACACCGGAATGCCGTAGATTCGCTCCATCACCAGCACATTCTCATGGCAGTAACTGGAATGGATTTCCGGCACATAGAGGGTGCGGGAGCCTTCGAAGTTACGCCGTAACTGAATGGAGTTGGCCGCCTCGCGCAGCAAGTTCAGCTCATCGAACAGGGTCTTGCGATACTCTTCCACCACCTCGACCGGTCGCAGCCGGCTGCTTCGTTCGGGCACCAGCCGGGCAACCAGAGTGGCCATGGAATGCATCAGGCTGACATCGGCCTCGATCACCCGTTCTATATCGGGACGGATCACCTTGATCACGATCTCCTGGCCGGTCTTCAGCCGGGCCGTATGCACCTGGGCAATAGAGGCCGAAGCCAGCGGTTTTTCATCAAACTCATCGAACAGTACCTCGATGGGCTGCCGCAGGCTGGCTTCAATCTGCTTACGAGCCAGAGCACCATCAAACGGCGGCACCCGGTCCTGCAGCAACGCCAGTTCTTCGGCGATATCGAGGGGCAGCAAGTCCCGGCGAGTCGACAGCATCTGGCCAAACTTGATAAATACCGGCCCCAGATGCTCCAGCGCCAGACGGATGCGCTTGCCGCGGGACAAATCCGGATGCCGGTTCTTGAGCCAGAACAGGCTTTTTCTCGCCAGTCGCGCCGGCAATATCTGCAGCCGAGCCGGTATCAGTTCATCCAGGCCATAATCGAACAGGGTTTTTCCAATCTGATAGAGTCGGAGTAACTCCCGTAGTTTTTTCATGAATGCACAACCTTATCCGTCAGCGTCGCCAGCCGCGCCTGTAGCTGCAACAGGCGCTTGTTCAGCTCGGCCACTTCATCATTAAAGTCGGCCAGCTCCAGCGGCCCAACCGCCAAACGGGCTTCTTCCCGTACATAATCACCCAACTGGGCGCGCAGCGCCTGGGCCCTCCGCTCTGCTGCCGTCTTCAATTCGCGACCATGACGACACAGCAGGTGCGCCATGATATCGCCGGTATAGGGTGCGAGTAGGGCTTCAAGGTCGATACTCGGATCTTTTACCAGGGAGGAGAAGTCTTGCCAGGGCTGGGGATCGCCTTCTAAATCAATGCGCCCGTCGCGGATATATTGCATCAACAGGCCCTTGTCTTTCAGCAGGCCCAGTGCATTGAGCGAAAGGCTCAGGTGGCTGTCCGGCAGGCCTTCGTAATGCCGCAGTATTTCCAGGCGGTCGGCGGAAAACAGCAAGAACAGGCCGGCGACATCCGTTACGGTCAGCTGTAACACCTTTCCATGTAATGGCGCCATCTTCTTCAATCGTTCGCTATCCTGCAGCATAAATCGATTAAATGCGGCCTCAAGCGAACCATTGAGCAAGGGAAACAGCAACTCTTTCATCAGAATTTAAACCCGCGGTGCAGCGCCACTATGCCATCGGTCAGATTGAAGTATTCCACCTGCTCCAGCCCGGCCTGCTCCATCATCGCCTTGAGCGTTTCCTGATCCGGATGCATGCGGATGGATTCTGCCAGATACTGGTAACTCTCGCTGTCCTGAGCCACCAGGGATCCCATCTTGGGAAGTATGTTGAAGGAATAGAAGTCATACAGCTTGCTCATCACCTCATGCTGAGGTTTGGAAAACTCCAGCACCAGCAAACGGCCGCCGGGCTTCAGTACACGCTGCATGGACGCCAGAGCCTTGTCCTTGTCGGTCACGTTACGCAGACCGAAGGCGATGGTGATCAAGTCGAAATGGTTGTCCGGAAAAGGCAGCGCCTCGGCATTGGCTTGTACATAGGCAATGTTGTTGCCCAGCCCCTTGTTTCTGAGCTTGTCGCGACCGACCTTGAGCATGGAGTCATTGATGTCTGCCAGTACCACCTGACCGGTTTCGCCTACAATTCGGGAAAATTTCGCGGTCAGATCACCGGTGCCGCCGGCCAGATCCAGCACTTTCTGTCCCTTGCGTATGCCGGAACAATCGATGGTGAATCGCTTCCACAACCGGTGGATACCAAAGGACATCAGATCGTTCATCACATCATATTTCGCTGCTACCGAGTGAAATACACCGGCGACCATCTGCTCTTTTTCATTGGTTTCCACCGTCTTGTAACCGAAGTGGGTCGTCGACTTGTGCTGTTCTGACATGCTGAAGGCACCTATAAAATCAAAGTGAGTTAGTGTACTGCAAATAAGTGGCCCGGACTAACGGGAAGCAATCAGGCTGCCGGTAATCTGCATGCCAAAATATGTGAACATGATACAGCAAACCACATTGAGACACACATTCAACACCGCCTTAAGCCATTGACCATGCTCAAGTAATAACACCGTATCGAGAGAAAAAGAGGAAAAGGTGGTCAAGGCGCCGAGCATGCCGACCATCACGAAAGGACGCCAGGAATGGGTGTTGAGCATCTGTTGCTGCACCAGTATGAACATGACACCCATAAGCATGGAGCCAAACAGATTGACGGTGAGAACACCATAAGGAAAGGAACGACCTAGCAGACGGGCCATCAGATCGGTGATGATAAAGCGCAACACGGCTCCCGTTGCACCACCGACGGCTATAAACAGCAGGGTTTTCATGTTCAACCGGCTCAGAAAAATGAATGCCCCAGTTTACGCCGAGCATCTTCAAAAACCCACCGTCTGTTGATTGGTACTGCTTAGAGCGGCAATCTGATGTTTGTAGTAGCCGAAGCAATGCAGGCCTTGGCCGATGCCGTCGGAGTTGTTTGTCAAACGAATCCGCGCGAAAACGAAAAAAGCCCGATACGTTAGTATCGGGCTTTTTAATTGTGTGCCTGGCAGTGACCTACTTTCACATGGCAGCTGCCACACTATCATCGGCGCGG
>NZ_MDKE01000041.1 GCF_001870485.1 Oceanisphaera psychrotolerans
CAGACCCTGACCGAAACCTTCAGCTATACCGTCACCGATGCCGGTGAGCTGAGCGACAGCGCGACCCTGACCATCACCATCGAGGGCCAGAACGATAACCCGGTGGCGCTGAGCACCAACATCAATGAGCAGTGGAGTTTCGGCAAGGACTATCGCCGCGATATTTCCGTACTCTTTACCGATGTGGACAGCGCTGCGAACGGTGAAGATCTCGATTTCATTATCAAGGGCTTGCCATCCGGTCTTGCCTACAACCCGGACACCGGCATTATTTCCGGCAAGCCGACCGAAGCTGGCAAGTTTATTGTTACCCTGACGGCGGTGGATAAAGCAGGTAGCAGCGTGTCGCGTGACTATCTACTGGAAATCCTGGCTCCGCCTACAGAGACCACGGTTGTTAAGCCGGTCAACAAGACTGATGTTCCGTCTATCAAGGTGGATAATACCCGGGTGGTGAACGAACTTTCATCATTGCCGCAGGGGCTGGTCAGTAAAGACGGAAGCCAGGACGACAATGCCGGTGTCGGTTTTGTGAGTCCCAAGGTATCCATAGACACCGTGATGCTGTCGGAAGCCGGTGCATTGGTGGTGCAGACCACCGGCACCGATGGTAATACCACGGTCAGGGCCTCGGTTGATGTCAATGTCGGTGATAATGGCGAGGTGGTGTTCAGCACGGTACAGCAACAGGCCTTTGATATGGTCGCGATGCGGGTATCCAGTATTGTCTCTACAGCCGATAATGCGTTCTCTATCCGTATTGCCGACAGCAGTGCCGCCCAGGGGCAGAGCTACAGTGGCTCCCTGGCCGACGGCTCCGTGCTGCCAGACTGGATCACGATTGACCCGAACACCGGCAACGTCACCGTGAACTCACCCGAGCAGGTAAAAGATCTGACGCTCAGGATCCAGGCGACGGGTAGCGATGGCCAGATCCGTATTCTGGAGATCAAGCTGGATATCGAAGCCCTGCTGCGTAATAAGGCGGCCAGCAATCCGGAGCCGTCACCGGCGGAGTTACCGATCACCGGCTTTGTGCCGCTGGCCGAGCAACTGGCTACCGAAGTGGATGCGATGGAAGGTTACGGTAACCGGCTGTTGAATATGCTGACCAGGGTTTAAGGAGTTGATGTGAACCAACATGTTGCAGCTTTATTGGGGCTGGAACAACAATTGCGCAAGGCGAGCAGCCTTGCGCAGCTGTTTTATACCATCGTCAATCAAACCCATCATTGTGTGCCCTATACCCAGAGCGTGCTGATCCTGGGGGAAGAATTGAGCCATCTGCAGGTGGTGGCGGCCTCGGATATTCCAACGGTGGACTACACCTCACCGTTTGTTGCCTGGGTCGAACGTCTTGCCGCTCATCTGTCGCAGCAGCAGGGTGGCCGGCAACTGTCGGCGTTTGATGCCGGTCCGGTACCAGAGGCATTACACCATGACTGGCAGGACATGGCGCCGGAGCAGTTGCTGTGGATACCGCTGCGGGCGGCGGCCGATGACGGGCGCATACTCGGAGTCTTGTTGCTGTTTCGCGCCGCCCCCTGGACCGAGCAGGAGAGAGGGGTCATGGAGCATCTGTCCGGTACCATGGGGCATGCGCTGTTTGCACTGCAGCGCCGGTTGCCTTTCAAAAACCTGTTGCAGCGCATGCGCCAGCGAAAGGTCTGGCTGTTGCTGGCTGTCCTGCTGCTGGCTGTGATGTGGGTACCGGTGCGGCTCAGTACTCTTGCGCCGGTGGAAGTGATAGCCAGGGACCCACTGGTGATCAGCGCCCCGCTCAATGGCGCCGTCAAACAACTGGACGTCATGCCCAACCAGGGGGTTGAGCGCGGTGAGCCATTGGTACAGTTTGAAGATACCGAACTGGCCAATGAGTACGAGATAGCCCAGCAGGCGTTGCTGGTGGCCCAGGCCGAGCTGAAAACCGTTCAGCAAAGCGGTTTTATGGACCCAACCCAGAAAGCGCGCCTGGCCGAGCTGGAGTCGCGGGTAAAATTGCGGCAGGCGGAGCTGCACTATGCCCGCTCCCGGCTGGCAAAGACCACGTTGACCGCGCCGGGGGCCGGTATTGCGGTGCTGGGCGATCCGAACGAATGGAAAGGCCGGCCGGTGAATATCGGCGAGCGCATCATGCTGCTGGCCGACCCGAAAGCGGTAGAGCTGGAAATCATGCTGGCGGTGAAGGACTCAATTGCCTTGCAGCAGGGGGCCGAGGTCAAGGTGTTCTTTGATAATGACCCTCTGTCTGCCTGGTCGGCACATCTGCAGCACGCGAGCTATGAGCCGCAACGTACTCCCGATGATCTGATGGCGTATCGTCTGGTTGCCGGGCTTGGCGACCTCGAACACGACACCACGCTGCCCAGAATAGGGACGCGTGGCACGGCAAAAGTCTACGGCAACAGGGTCACTCTGTTCTTCTATCTGTTCCGTCGCCCTATTACCAGCGCACGGCAATGGCTGGGCTGGTAATGTCATGACAACCGGTGCTGTATTACCCCCCCTGCGTCAGAATCTGCGGTTGTTACCCGGGGCCCACGATGAAGATGGCGCTCCGCGCTGGCTGCTGTTTGACGCGGTGCGTAACCAGTATTTTGCGCTGTCGGCCGAGGCCATTTACCTGATCCGGCACTGGCAGGCGGGCGCCTCGGCAGAAGGTTTCTTGCAGGAGCTCAAAACGCAGGGCCATGATTATCGCCCCGAAGAGCTGGCGGCCTTTATCGATTTTGTGGTTTCGAACAATCTTAACGAGGCTCGCTCGGCCGAGGCCTCCGCCCGGATTTATCAGCAGCATGCCGCTCGGCTGCTGGGGTTCTGGCGCTGGTTGATCCATCACTACCTGTTTATTCGCATCCCGTTGTGTCGGCCGGATCCCTGGTTGAATCGCTGGACGCCCCGCCTGAACTGGTTGTTTGCGCCGGTCACCCATTATCTGCTGTTGTCACTCGGTGCGCTTGGTCTGGTGTTGGTGGTGCGTCAGTGGGACAGCTTCTGGTCTACCTTTCTGCATTTTTTCAGTCTGGAGGGGCTGGCCTTCTATGGGCTGACCCTGCTGGTGGTGAAAAGCGCCCATGAGCTGGGCCATGCCTTTGCGGCCAAACGTCAGGGCTGCCGGGTCGCCTCCATGGGCGTGGCCCTGCTGGTGATGTTTCCGGTGCTCTATACCGATACCACCGATGCCTGGCGGCTCCGATCCCGGGCTGCCCGGTTGCGTATTGTGACCGCCGGGGTTCGTACCGAGCTGTATCTGGCGCTGCTGGCGACCTTTCTGTGGAATCTGTTACCCGATGGTCCCTTGCGCAGCGCCGCTTTCTTTGTTGCCACTACCAGCTGGGTCACCTCGGTACTGGTCAATATCAGTCCCTTCCTGCGCTTCGATGGCTACTACGCCTTTTCCGACTGGCTGGGGATAGAGAATCTGCAGCAGCGGGCCTTTGCCTTTGGGCGCTGGCGGCTGCGTCATTTGCTGCTGGGATTGAAGGATCCCCTGCCCGAGCCGCAACCCCGGGGCAGAACTCGATTGATGGTGGCCTATGCCTGGGCGACCTGGCTGTATCGTTTTTTTCTGTTTCTGGGCATTGCCCTGCTGGTCTATCACCTGTTCTTCAAGGTGCTGGGTATATTGCTGTTTGTGGTGGAAGTGCTCTGGTTCATTGCATTGCCAATCTGGAGGGAAGTGAGCGTGTGGTGGAAGCGTCGGAGTGAATGCACCATGGGCGCCGGCCGCCTGCTGTTCTGGGGCCTGGCGACGGTAATGCTGATGTTGAGTCTGTTGCCCCTGCATGTGGGGGTGTCGGTACCGGCGGTACTGAAGGCCCGGTCGGAACAGAGCCTGTTTGTATCCGAGCCGGCCGTCATCACGGAGGTGATGGCGAAACAGGGTGATGCGGTTGAAGCCGGCCAGTTGCTGGTGAGGCTGGAGTCCGAACCGTTGAACTTCGAGTTGCAGCAGGTGGAAGAAGAATTGCGGCTGGCTGGGTTGTTGCTGGATCGCAGTGGTAGTTCGGTGCAGGAAAAGGCCGTTCGCGCCATTACCGAGCAGCAATATCAGCGCCTGCTGGAACGAAAGTCCGGGTTGCAGGCTCGGCAGGAGCGGCTGCAACTGCGGGCTCCCTTTACGGGGCGGATTACGCAAATTGAACCATTGCACCCCGGGGTGTGGGTGAGCACCGAGATGTCATTGCTGTCGGTGGTGGAACCCACCCGGTTCCATGTAGAGGGATATATCGGGGAGCAATACCTCGATCTGGTCGGGGCGGGGAGCAAAGGGGTCTTTATTGCCGATCGGCCGGGGATGGCGGCTCTGCCGGTTACCGTCCGTGATGTGGATATCGGCGCCGTCTTTGCTCTGCCTTATGGCGAGTTGAGCTCGGAATATGGCGGTCCCATTGCGGTACGGCGCGTCGTCGAAGACCGGCTGGTACCGGAAGAAGGGCACTACCGGGTGTCGATGACGCTGGATGATATCAAGCCCGTCGGCGGCGCCGATGCCCGCTTGCCCGGAGTGGTCAGGCTGGAGGGTGAGCCGCGCAGCTGGTTGTGGTATCAGCTGCGCAGGATGCTGGCGATACTGATCCGCGAAAGTGGTTTCTAAGCTCCATTCCGGTCAGCATATGGCCGCCGGTTCCTCAGCCGTCGCATGAAGCAAGGGGGGAGGGAAAGCCGATGGTCTGGTTTCTCCTCCCCCCTTCGTTTTCTTCCGTTTATCGCATTCAGCTTCTCGCCTTCACTTTCAGCCTTTCTTTTGCATTCAGCTTTTGTTGCCGCTGTTGCCACCGGTATTGCCGCCGGCCTTGCAATATACCCAGCGCCGCGATGACCAGCAGCCATATCAGCAGCGGTGTGCTGCCGAAGCGGGCATAGGGCGTCAGCCCTGTCATGCCGGTGACCTCGGTGCGCAGCACGCCCGCCTCGAACTGGGGCAGGCTGGCGGTGATGCGGCCCTTTTCATCGGTGACCAGGGTGACGCCGTTGTTGGTGGCGCGGATCAGCGGCCGGCCCAGCTCCAGCGCGCGCATGCGGGCAATCTGCTGGTGCTGCCAGGGGCCGATGGACTGACCGAACCAGGTGTCGTTGGACAGGGTCAGCAGATAATCGGTATCGGGCTTCATGTTGTCCCGTACCAGCCCGGGAAAGGCCACTTCATAACAGATGGCCACGCTCAGATGACGACCGGCGGCGTTCAGATCCGGCTGGCCGGCGTCGCCGCGGGAGAACGATGACATCGGCAGGTCGAAGAATGGCGCCAGCGGCCGCAGCAGGCTGCCGAAGGGCACAAATTCCCCCACCGGCACCAGTTGCTGTTTGTAATAGCGGTTACTGTGCTCGGGCTGGTAGGAAATGGCATTGCGGCCCAGGGTAATGACGGCGTTATAAACCTCGTCGGTATCGGGGCGGGACACGGTGCCGGTGATCAGGCTCTGGCCTCGCTCGTGCATCAGCAGATCCACCTGCTCCAGCCAGGGCGCCAGGTGCTGCTCGGAAGCCGGCAGCGCCGATTCGGGCCAGATCACCACCTCGGCATCCCGTTCGGGCAGGGTAAGACCAAGGTAGCGCTCCAGGCTCAGCTCGAGCTGCCCCGGGATCCACTTCAGCGACTGTTCGATGTTGCCCTGTATCAGGGCGAAACGGCTGCTCTGGGTGGGGGTCACCCACTGAATAAAGCCGGCACCGAAGGCCATGCCCCATAAGGCCAGCGCCGCCAGGCTCGGCCACCAGGAAGGTCGGTGTTGCAGCAGCAGCCACAGCGCCGCCGCGGAAAAGGTCAGCAGCCAGCTGATACCCTGCACCCCCATGATGGGGGCCAGCCCCGAGAGGGGCCCTTCCAGCTGGCTGTAACCGAACCACAGCCAGGGAAAACCGGTCAGCACCCAGCCGCGCAACCAGTCGGCGACGACCAGCAGTACCGGCAGCACCAGCAGGGCGCCGAGCGGGGATGACGGCACCAGCTTGCGCGTCAGCCAGAGCGCGGCGGCGGTATAGAGGCTGAGGTAGGCGGCCAGCAGCGCCACCAGCAGGAAGGCGACCGGCAGCGGAATGCCACCGAACAGGGTCATGCTGTTGTGGATCCACCACAGCCCCGGCAGATAGAGTCCCATGGCCCAGATAAAGCCGCGTCTGGCGGCCGGGGCCGGGCTAACGCTCTGGGTGACGGCATAAAGACCCAGCAGTGACACCAGCGCCAGTGGCCAGTAGTCGAAGGGGCTGAAGGCTAAAACGCCGAGGGCCCCGCTAAGCAGGGCCCCGAACATTGGCAGATAGTGACGCACGGTTATATGGCTTCCGAGGTGGAGGTTTCCTGATTGTTCGGTATCTTAACCTGTAACTGCAGCAGGCGTCGACGATCGGCGTGAGCCACCTTGAATACAAAGCCGTTGATATCAAGCTGCTCGCCCTTGGCGGGCAGATGACCGAAGGCGTGCATCACCATACCACCGACGGTGTCGGCCTCTTCGTCGCTGAAATCGGTATGGAAGAACTCGTTGAAGTCTTCGATATCGGTCAGCGCGGCCACCGCATAGACCCGCGTGCTGATCTGGCGGATTTCGGCGCTTTCTTCCGCATCGTATTCGTCTTCGATGTCGCCGACGATCAGCTCCAGAATGTCTTCGATGGTCACCAGGCCGGAGACGCCGCCGAACTCGTCCACCACGATGGCCATGTGGTAGCGTTGCTGGCGGAACTCCTTGAGCAGCTTGTCGAGCCGCTTGCTTTCGGGGACCACCACGGCGGGGCGCAGCACCTTGTCGATGGAGAACGCTTCGTCGGTGAGGCCAAAGCCGTAAGACAACAGGTCTTTGGCCAGCAATATGCCTTCGATGTGGTCTTTGTCTTCATTGACCACGGGAAAGCGAGAGTGGGTGGACTCGATAATCATGGGCAGGAAGGCGGAGACGGGCTGGGATTTTTCTACCGTCACCATTTGCGAGCGGGGGATCATGATATCCCGGACCCGCAGTTCGCTGACTTCCAGTACGCCTTCGATCATGTCCTTGGTGTCCTGGTCGATCAGCTCGCGCTGACTCGCATCCATGATGACTTCAACCAGTTCTTCACGATTCTTCGGTTCGCCCTGAAAAAGCTGGCCCAGCTTCTCAAACCAGTTTTTCTTGGTGGACGAACCGTTTTCTGAGTTCGAATTATCGTCGCTCATTGACCTTGTTTAACCTTCATCGTCTTGATAGGGGTTGGCAATACCGAGTTCTGCCAGAATGGCAATCTCTCTGGCTTCCATGATCTCGGCTTCATCATCCTTAATATGGTCGAAGCCGAGCAAATGCAAGCAGCCGTGTATCACCATGTGTGCCCAGTGGGCTTCAGGCAGCTTGTGTTGCTCGGCCGCTTCCCGCTCTACGACCTGACGGCAGATCACCAGATCGCCCAGCAGCGGCAGTTCGATACCGGGAGGGGCTTCGAACGGAAAAGACAGTACATTGGTGGACTTGTCCTTGCCCCGGTAGTCCCGGTTCAGCTCGCGGCTTTCGTGTTCATCCACCAGCCGTACCGTGATTTCGGTTTCGTCTTTTTCGTCTGCCAGGGCGGCCTTGAGCCAGCGCTCCAGTTGGGCTTCGCTCGGCAGCCCGGGTGCGTCATCACAGGCAAGTTGCAGATCCAGATACAGGGTCATGATGCGTTCTCGTCCGGGTGCTGGTCACGCTTCTGCTTATCGTCGAAGGCTTCATAGGCACGCACGATGCGGGCCACCACCGGGTGGCGCACCACGTCTTCTGCGCGGAAGAAGTTGAACGACAGTCCATCGACCCCGGTCAGCACTTCAATGGCGTGGCGCAGGCCGGATTTGGCGTTTCGGGGCAGATCGATCTGGGTAATGTCACCGGTGATCACCGCCCGGGAATTGAAGCCGATGCGGGTCAGAAACATTTTCATCTGCTCGACCGTGGTGTTCTGGCTTTCGTCGAGGATGATGAAGGCATCGTTGAGGGTACGGCCGCGCATATAGGCCAGCGGGGCGACTTCGATGACGTTGCGTTCAATCAGTTTTTCTACCCGCTCGAAGCCCAGCATTTCAAACAGGGCATCGTACAGCGGGCGCAGATAAGGGTCGACCTTCTGGCTCAGATCGCCGGGCAGGAAACCGAGTTTTTCGCCTGCTTCCACCGCCGGACGGGTCAGCAGAATACGACGCACTTCCTGCCGTTCGAGCGCATCGACCGCCGCCGCCACCGCCAGATAGGTTTTGCCGGTACCGGCCGGGCCGATGCCGAAGGTGATGTCGTGGCTGAGAATATGGGCGACATAGTGGGCCTGATTGGGGGTGCGGGGCTTGATCAGGCCACGCTTGGTCTTGATCACCACTTCCTTGCCGTACTGATAGCCTTCGTTGGGTTGCTCATCCTGCTCCAGCACCCGGCTGGCCTTGATGGCCAGATGCACCTGCTCGGGGGTAATGTCGGGTACCGACTGGCCCCGGACCGGCTGGGTGTCCACGTAAAGCTGTGTGAGCAGTTCGCCGCCGACCTTGACCAGGTTGGTCGGGCCCACCAGCTGAAAGTGCTGGTTGTGGTAGTTGATTTCCACACCCAGACGCCGTTCCAGCTGTTTGATGTTGTCATCGAAGGGGCCGCACAGGCTGGCCAGTCGCTGGCCATCGGCAGGCTGAAGTTCAAGTTCCAGGTGGGTGACGTTGGCTGTCAAGGTAACTCCTGAATATCGGGGATGGGGGAGTCGGGACTGGGGATAGGGGAGTCCGGTCCCCAGTCCCTGCTCCCGGTTCCCGGCAGTTAAGGCGTAAAGGTGGCCACACCGGTTTCGTCGGCCACGCCATCCGGGCGGCGAGCCAGGATGCTCTTGGGCGAGGTCTGTACTCGCAGGCCCATTTCGTTCTCGCCGCGGAGAAACTTGCCGCGCAGGCTGTGAGGCATGACTTCGGTGATTTCCACGTCGCAAAGCCGCCGATCAGAGTATGGGGACCGACAAAATTGACCACCCGGTTGTTTTCGGTTCGACCGCGCAGTTCCATGGGATCCAGCTTGGAAGGGCCTTCCACCAGGATGCGCTGGGTCGAGCCGAGCATCTGCCGGCTGATCAGCTGAGCCTGATTGTTGATCACCGTCTGCAGGCGGTAGAGTCGCTCTTTTTTCTCGTCCATCGGCACATCGTCCGGCAGATCGGCCGCCGGGGTACCGGGGCGTGCGCTGAAGATAAAGCTGAAGCTCATGTCGAAACCCACGTCTTCGATCAGCTTCATGGTCTTCTCGAAATCCTCGGCATCTTCGCCGGGGAAACCGACGATGAAGTCGGAGCTGATGGTGATATCGGGGCGAGCCGCCCGCAGTTTGCGGATTTTGGACTTGTATTCCAGCGCGGTATGCGGGCGCTTCATCAGGGTCAGAATACGATCCGCGCCGCTCTGTACCGGCAGGTGCAGGAAGCTGACCAGCTCGGGGGTATCCTTGTACACCTCGATGATGTCGTCGGTGAACTCGATGGGGTGGCTGGTGGTATAGCGGATACGGTCGATGCCGTCGATGGCCGCCACCAGGCGCAGCAGCTCGGCAAAGCTGCAGATGTCGCCGTCATGGGTATCACCCCGGTAGGCATTGACGTTCTGGCCCAGCAGGTTCACCTCGCGCACGCCCTGATCGGCGAGCTGGGCGATTTCGTACAGCACGTCGTCCAGCGGGCGGCTGACTTCTTCGCCGCGGGTATAGGGCACCACGCAGAAAGAGCAGTATTTGGAACAGCCTTCCATGATGGACACGAAGGCGGTGGCACCCTCGGCGCGGGGTTCGGGCAGGCTGTCGAACTTTTCGATTTCCGGGAAGGCCACGTCCACCTGGGCGCCGTTGCCTTCGAGCACGGATTTGATCATCGCCGGCAGACGGTGCAGGGTCTGGGGGCCGAACACGATATCGACAAAGGGGGCCCGGGCACGAATGGCGTCACCTTCCTGGGAGGCGACACAGCCGCCGACACCGATCACCAGCTTGGGGTTGGCGACTTTCAGCGGACGCCAGCGGCCCAGCTGATGGAACACCTTTTCCTGCGCTTTTTCGCGGATGGAACAGGTGTTGAGCAGCAGCACATCGGCCTGCTCGGCGTCATCGGTGAGCTGATAGCCATGAGTGGCGTCCAGCAGATCGGCCATCTTGGATGAATCGTATTCGTTCATCTGACAGCCCCAGGTTTTGATATGAAGTTTTTTGCTCATGGCACTCTTTGAATTACGGCAAGGGTCATGCGTTCAGGACCGGGGATTCTACTCTTTTCTACCGCCAGTGACCAGATAATATCCAGTCGCCGTGGTGGCAGATTACTCCCGAAATACCGCACTTTTTGCGGTAGAATAGCCGAAAAATCGCGAGGTTAGCACGAGGTCAGCGTATGGAACATTGTGATATTGCCATCATCGGCGGCGGCATGGTCGGGGCACTGGCCGCGGCCCTGCTGGCACCGACCGGTCTGAATATTCGGGTGATCGAAGCGAAAACCCCCGCGGCGTATTCGCCCGAACAGGAACCGGATTTGCGGGTGTCGGCCATCAGCGCCAGCTCGGTGCGGCTGCTGCAACAGGCCGGCGCCTGGGAGGCTATCGTTGCCATGCGCGCCTGGCCTTATCGGCGGCTGGAAGCCTGCGAGTGGCAGGGGTTCAGCACCCGCTTCGAGGCCCGGGAGCTGGATTGCGAATATCTGGGCTACATGGTCGAAAACCGCCTCATCCAGCTCGGCTTGTGGCAGGCGCTGGCCCAGTGGCAGAACGTGGTGCTGGATTGCCCCAATGGGCTGGTTGGGCTGTCACAACACGATGCCGGTGCCGAGCTGGACCTGGAGGGCGGCCAGCAGTTGCAGGCGCGGCTGGTGCTGGCCTGTGACGGTGCCGAGTCTCGTACCCGTCAGCTGGCCGGAATTGGGGTAACGGCCTGGGACTATGCCCAGCATTGCATGCTGATCGGCATCGAAGGCGACGGTCTGGAGTCGGATACCACCTGGCAGCAGTTTTTCCCCAGCGGCCCTCGGGCTTTTCTGCCGATGGGCCCCCGGCAGGGCTCTCTGGTGTGGTATGACCAAAAGGCGCGGATTGCCGAACTGGCGACACTGGATAATGCGGCGCTGGCCGAACAGGTAGCGGCGTACTTCCCGCCTCGGCTGGGCAATTTCAGGGTGCTGAACAAGGGGCACTTCCCGCTGCGTCGCCGCCATGCCAATGACTATGTGAAAGGGGCCGTGGTGTTGCTGGGCGATGCGGCCCATACCATCAACCCGCTGGCGGGGCAGGGGGTGAACCTCGGCTTCAAGGACGTGGCTGCGTTGAGCGAGCTGATTCATCAAGGGGTGGAAGCGGGCCTCGATATTGCCGCCGCCGAGCGGTTGCAGCGCTATCAGCGCCGGCGCCGGCCCGACAACTTGCTGATGCAGTCGGCCATGGATCTGTGTTATCACACCTTCAGCAACGATCTGTTTCCTCTCAAGCTGCTGCGTAACCTGGGGCTGAAAGCCGCCGAGCACAGCGGGCCGCTGAAAAACCGTGTGATGAAGTACGCCATGGGGCTTTGAAAGCGGGAACTCGAGATTAGGGGCTGGAATTAAAACGGGGGTTCGGGACTGGTGATCGGGGGTTCGAGCGTCGTTATGCTGATCCCGAATCCCGAATCCCGAATCCCGAATCCCGAATCCCGGAAAGCAAAAAACCAGCCATAAGGCTGGTTTTTTTAATATGGCTGGGGTACCAGGATTCGAACCTGGGAATGGCGAGATCAAAACCCGCTGCCTTACCGCTTGGCGATACCCCAGCAATGGTGGCTATGGCGGGATTCGAACCTGCGACCCCATCATTATGAGTGATGTGCTCTAACCAACTGAGCTACATAGCCACTGCTTTCTTGTTGATGACGTCTCGTCACCGAACGGGGCGCATTATGCGTATCCGGGCCGAAAGCGTCAACCGTTTTTTCCCTAAAAATTGGCCCCTCTCAATCGTTTGGCCAGAAACTAGTCATTGCGGTGCAAGGGTAAACAGCGGGGATGTTTTTTCACACAAAAAAAGACCGAACCATGAGGTTCGGTCCATGCAGCCTTGCACCCGCCAACGGGGGGCGGTATAGGCGGCGTCTTAGACGTTGAACAGGAAGTTCATCACATCGCCGTCCTTGACGATGTAGTCCTTGCCTTCGGAGCGCATCTTGCCCGCTTCCTTGGCACCCTGCTCGCCCTTGTAGGCAATGTAGTCGTCATAGGCGATGGTCTGGGCGCGGATAAAACCCTTTTCGAAGTCGGTGTGGATCTTGCCGGCCGCCTGCGGGCCGGTGGCACCCACGGGGATGGTCCAGGCGCGTACTTCCTTCACCCCGGCGGTGAAGTAGGTCTGCAGGTTGAGCAGCTCGTAACCGGCGCGGATCACCCGGTTCAGCCCCGGCTCTTCCAGCCCCAGATCGGCCATGAACTCGGCGGCCTCCTCGGCATCCAGCTCGGCGATCTCCGACTCCATGGCGGCGCATACCGGTACCACGATGGCGTTTTCGGCGGCGGCGATTTCCATCACCTGGGCCAGGTAGGGGTTGTCCTCGAAACCGTCGTCATTGACGTTGGCAATGTACATGGTCGGCTTGATGGTGAGGAAGTTCAGGTAGTCGATGGCTGCCTTTTCTTCTTTGGTCAGCTCGACGCTGCGCAGCATCTTGGCCTGCTCCAGTGCCGGCAGCAGTTTTTCCAGCACCGTGATTTCGAATTTGGCATCCTTGTCGCCGCCCTTGGCTTTCTTGGCGTTGCGCTGGATGGCCCGTTCGCAGGCATCCAGATCCGCCAGTGCCAGTTCGGTGTTGATCACCTCGATATCGTCCTTGGGCGACACCTGGCCGGCCACATGCACGATGTTGTCGTTTTCGAAGCAGCGCACCACATGGCCGATGGCGTCGGTTTCACGGATGTTGGACAGGAACTTGTTGCCCAGGCCTTCGCCCTTGGACGCACCGGCAACCAGGCCGGCGATATCCACGAATTCCATGGTGGTGGGCAGTATGCGCTGGGGCTTGACGATCTCGGCCAGGGCGTCGAGCCGCTTGTCCGGCACCGGTACCACGCCGGTGTTCGGCTCTATGGTGCAGAACGGAAAGTTGGCGGCTTCGATACCGGCCTTGGTCAGCGCGTTGAACAGGGTGGATTTGCCTACATTGGGCAGGCCCACGATACCGCATTTAAAACCCATGATGAGTGTCCTGAGAGTGATGACTAAAAGTTACTTGGTGGAGTCGGCGTTAAAGGCATGCAGGCGATTCATCGCCTTGGTCATGCCGTCGTTAAATAGAATATCGGTGCTGCGGGCGGCTTCGTCTACCGCGGCTTCCAGCAGGCTGTGTTCGGCGGCCGGTGCCTTGGTCAGTACGAAACCGGCGACCTGGGACTTGTGCCCGGGATGACCGATGCCGATGCGCAACCGATAAAAATCCTTGTTGTTGCCCAGACTGCTGATGGTGTCTCGCAGGCCGTTGTGGCCGCCGTGGCCGCCGCCCTGCTTGAAGCGGGCGGTACCCGGGGGCAGGTCCAGTTCGTCGTGGGCCACCAGAATCGACTCGGGCGGGATCTGGTAGAAGTTGGCCATGGCGGCCACCGACTTGCCCGAACGGTTCATGAAGGTGGCCGGGATCAGCAGGCGAACATCTTTACCATTGATGCGAACCCGACCGGTCCAGCCGAAGAACTTGGCTTCTTCCTTCAGTTGGCCGCCGTGCATCCGGGCCAGTTCGGCCACATACCAAGCGCCGGCGTTATGGCGAGTATGAGCGTATTCGGGGCCCGGATTACCAAGCCCGACAATCAGTTCGATAGGGTGCATATGCTGAGTTGGCCGTTAAAATGACGCCATATTCTAATTAATAGCGGCAATAATGGCCACCTCGGTCGAGTCAATCCACCATAATAGGCTGGCGGAAGGCGGGTTCGATCATGGATAAAGTGGCTGTTCCGGTTCCCTCATGCAGCTCGCCTCATCTCTCGTGCAACAAAAAAGCCCGCATCAGCGTAATGCCGTTCACTTAAGGTGAACGGCATTTTTCTTTCTGACTGGGTACGTGTTC
>NZ_MDKE01000042.1 GCF_001870485.1 Oceanisphaera psychrotolerans
TCCTGATAGCCAAAAACACGGAAACCTCACTTGCGAAAAGCGAGGTGTCCATATATGGGTTAACGGCGTGTCGGGGCGGCTGGCCGTTTATTCGCCCCTTGTGCAGAGCCACCTCCCACGACCGTGAAATATAAAAAGCCCCCGTAACCTGCGTTACGGGGGCTTTGATTTACAGGTATATGGCTTATGAAATTACCAAGGCCCTACCACGAAGCCCAGCCGCTCCGGCAGCCAGAGGGCAATGCCGGGGAACAGCATCACCAGTATCAGCGCCGACAGCATGGTAAGCATGAAGAACAGCGCCCAGCCGAAGGTTTTCTCGAGCCGGATACCGGCAATCTGGGTGGTCACCATCAGGTTGATGGCCACCGGCGGGGTGAACTGACCGATGGCAATGTTCATCGCCAGCAGGATGCCGAACCACACCGGGTTCCAGCCGAAATGCTGCATCAGCGGGATCAGGATCGGCGTGATGATCAGATAAATGGAGATGGCGTCGAGCAGCATACCCGCCAACAACACCAGCACCATGATCAGTATCATCAGCACCCAGCCCTGATCCGACAACGACAGCAATGACTCGGCCAGATGTGCAAAGGTGCCGAGGGTGGTGCCGGCCCAGGCGAAAATCCCTGCCAGCGAAATGATGATCATCACCACCCCGGATACCATGCCCGCCTCGCCCAGTAAGCCCCAGACATCCTTCAGGCTGAGCTGACGATAAACGAAAATCCCCACGATCAGACCGTAGGTCACCGCCACTACCGCCGCTTCGGTCGGCGTAAACAGACCAGAGCGCAAACCGCCCAAAATCAGCACCGGAGCAAACAGCGCCGGCAACGCCTGGATGAAGCTTGCTTTCAGATCGGGCCGCTCGCCCTGACTCGGATCTTCCCAGCCGTTACGTTTGGCCAGCCACCACACCGGCAGCAACAGCGACAGTCCCGCCAGCAGGCCGGGGAACAGACCGGCGGCAAACAGCGCCCGCAGATCCACCCCCGGCACCACGATCGAGTAGAGGATCAGCGCGATCGACGGCGGGATCAGGATGGCGGTAGAAGATGCCGAGGCAATCAGGGCCGCCGAAAACGGCTTGGGATAGCCGGCTTTGGTCATGCTGGGCAGCATCACCATGGCCACGGCGGCGGCATCCGCCGGACCCGAACCGCTCATGCCGCCCATGATCAGACACACCAGCACCACCACCAGCCCCAGGCCACCGTGACGCGGGCCGATCAGCGCCTGGGCGAAGCGCACCAGACTGGCCGCCACCCCCGCACGCTCGAAGATAAGCCCGGTCAGGATGAACAGCGGTATCGCAATCAGCGGATACTTGGCGATGCTGTTATAGGTATTGGTGCCCAGAGTTGCCAGCATGTCCGGCGACAGGCCGACCAGAATGCCGGCGGCTCCGCCCAGGCCCAGTGCGAAGGCCACCGGCACACCCAGCAGCATGGCGCCGCCGAATACCAGCAGCATCAGCAGATCAGGACTCATGAGCACCTCCCGCTTGCAGGCAGGTCCGGCAGCGTTCCACCAGGCTCTGGGTCAGACGCCAGATAATGGCCAGACACAGCAAGGGCAGCCAAACGATATAAATCCAGGTGGGATAGCCCAGGCCGGGTGACAACGACTCCCAACTGTATTCCTCCCAGGTCAGCAAGGCGCCGTACCAGACCACCAGGCCCAGCAACAGCACGCTCGCAGCCCACTGCAACACATAGAGTACCGGCCGCAGACGAAGCGGCAGCAGCTCTTCCACCAGTCGATACGAATATGCACATGGCGGCGAGCGGCCAGGGCGGCGCCGGCAAAGGTCAGCACCACCAGCAGAAACACGGAAAATTCTTCGGTAAAGGCGAAGGACGCATCGGTGGTATAACGCACCACCACATTACCCAGGCTGATCACACAGACCGCCAACAGGGCCAGGGCCGCCAGCCAGCGCTCGGGGCGGGCATCGGGGGCAGATTTTGACATGGGTACAACTCTCGGAAGGAGGTTCAACTTAACTAATGCGGCCCGACGTTGCAGCCGGGCCAGAGAATAAGAGACTTAACGGGCGGCGATGGCCGCCTGGGCTTCGGCAACCAGTTCGGCACCGATGCGTGGTGTCCACTTCTGGTACACCTCGGCGGTGGCATCGACGAAGGCCTGATGCTGCTCCGGAGTCAGCTCGGTCACCTCAACACCACGCTCCTTGATGGTGGCCAGGGTATCACTCAGCTCGCTGCGGGATTTCTCGATTTCCCAGGCACCGGCGTCGATGGCCGCCTGTTGCAGCAGCGTCTTATCTTCTTCAGACAACGACTTCCACACCTTCTTGTTCACACCGAAAATCAGCGGATCGGCCATGTAATGCCACAGGGTCAGGTGGTTCTGACCGACCTGATCCACCCGCGCCACATCGAATACCGACAACGGGTTTTCCTGACCGTCGATGGCACCGGTGGTCAGCGCCGGTTTGGCATCGGCCCAGCTCATCTGAGTCGGATTGGCACCCAGGGCACTGAAGGTATCCAGGAACAGCGGCGAACCCACTACCCGTACCTTTAGCCCCTGCACGTCTTCCGGGCCGTCGATCGGGTGCTTGGAGTTGGACAGCTCACGAAAGCCGTTTTCGCCCCAGGCCAGCGGCATGACGCCTTTCTTGTCGATGGCGGCGAACAGCTTTTCACCGGTGCCGCCCTGGGTGATGGCGTCGATGGCCGCCTCGTCAGGCATCAGGAAAGGCAGCGAGAACAGGTTCAGTTCCGGCACCTGGGGCGACCAGTTGATGGTCGAGGCCACCGCCATGTCGATCAATCCGCTGCGCATGGCGGAAAATTCACGGGTCTGGTCGCCGGACACCAGCTGGGCGTTGGGATACACCTTGAGGGTCATACGTCCCTCGGAGCGTTCATTCACCAGCTCGGCCCATTTTTCTGCCGCCTGCCCCCAAGGGAAGGCATCGGACAACACGGTGGAAACGGAAAATTCACGGGTTTCCTGAGCAAAGACGGGGGCGGTGAGGGCCATGCCAAGCGCGGCGGTAAGGGCAAATGCCAGCGGTTTAACACGCATAAGAAGTCCTTTTTGTTAGGTGGGATCCTGTCCTTCGTGTTCAGAATCATCTGAAAACGAGACGAAAGGCATCATAGTGAAATGGGGGCAATAACAAAGTCAACCAAAATGGCGTCAAAGAAATCCACCTTTGTTAACAAGGTCACGACGTTTCAGATGCAGAGCGGACCAATACTTTCACCAAAGATCAACAAAAAACCCCCGCAACCTGCGTTGCGGGGGCTTTCACGATAAAGCAATGTTCAGGGTGCCACGGCGACCGGTGGTCGCACGCCCAGGCTGTGACAGATGGCGTAGGTCAGCTCGGAGCGGTTCAGGGTGTAGAAGTGGAAATCCTTCACCCCTTCACGGCTCAGCACCCGCACCTGATCCATGGCGATGCTGGCGCCCACCAGGTTGCGGGTGTTCTGATCGTCTTCCAGTCCCTGATAACGCTGGTGCATCCAGTTCGGTATGCGCACGTTGGAGAAACCGGCAAACTTGATCAGGGTCTGATAGTTGGATACCGGCAGTATTCCCGGCACGATTTCCACGTCAATACCAATGGTCACACAACGATCACGAAACCGCAGGTAAGACTCCACGTCGAAGAAGAACTGGGTAATGGCCCGGTTGGCACCGGCGTCGATCTTGCGCTTCAGGCTGAGCAAATCGGCCTGGGCACTTTTTGCCTCCGGATGCACCTCGGGGTAAGCCGCCACCGAAATATCGAAGTCGGCTTCTTCCTTCAGCAGGCTCACCAGATCGGCAGCGTACATGTCCGGCTTTTCGATGCCCTTGGGCAAATCACCGCGCAGGGCCACAATCTGCCGGATACCATTGTTCCAGTAATCCCGGGCGATGCCGCGCAGTTCGTCGCGGCTGGCATCGATACAGGTCAGGTGCGGGGCGGCAATCAGGCCGGTTTTATCCTGAATGTCCTTGATCACCTTGTGCGTTCTGTCCCGGGTACCGGAGTTGGCGCCGTAGGTCACGGAGACAAACTTGGGGGCCAGCGTTTTCAGCCGCTCGATGGAACTCCACAAGGTCTGCTCCATCTGCTCGCTGTTGGGCGGGAAAAACTCGAACGAGACGTTGATATCGCCATTCAGCTCGGCCATTGACTGATTAAGCGCTTCTACATGACGCGCGCTGTGAAAACCCATGTTTATCTCCTGACAACTTAAATTAAAACAATTCCTTTATGCCTTGGCTTCGGCATCGGCCTGGCGCAGTGCCCGCGTGGGAGTGGACCTCATACACGCCGGGCCCGATTTCGTTGGGATAGGCGAAGTCACGGAGCACATCCAGCAGTTCCATATCGGAGCGCGAGGGTTCGATGGTGATCATGTCCGCATCCAGGCGAGCAATGGGTTCGATGATTTCGTTGAACTCAGAATAACACATGTACGTGTAGATCTGAGTGCTGTCCGCCACCACCGAAACTCTCAAGCGGAAGGCTTTTTCGGCCAATTCCAGATGGGCAGCCTGCGGTACCGGCCTGGCCTTGGCACCCTGCGCTTTGGCTAAAGAGACATTTAGACGTCCGAATGGCTGTATATTTACATGTCCAAACACCCGGAAGCAAGGCTTGCCTCTAAAAAAGTGATAAACACTAATTTATTGGTACGTAAAAGCATATTAAGCAGAGTGAGACTCGCATTGGATTTGGTATATGACTGGAGCAGGAGGAAAGGGAAGGCAAAGGGGGTTTACATGCAGGCCAGCCAGATCGGGCGGCCGCCCGATCCGTTATTCAACTACGGCATTCAGCGTACGCCTTGCTCGGTCAGCACCCGAGTGATGATGGCCACGGGACTCAGCAGATGATCGCGCATCATGGTGCTCGCCTCGGGGTTGCGGGCAAGAAGAGCCTCAAACAACGCCTGATGCTCTCGCTGTTTTTCCTGTAATGCCTGCTCGCTGAACACGGTGCGCTTCAGCCACAGATAACGATAGCGCGCCGCCTGATCCATCAGCGTCTGACGCACCACCAGCAACTGAGGCGAACGGCAGCCGGCGGCTACCGCCTGATGAAAGGCCTGATGCCGGAGATCCCACTGATTGAGTTGATCGTCGACCGAATCCAGGTGGGTCACCTTGCTCAAGGCATGATGGGCCGCCACCACGCCCGCCTCCCACAGATCATCACCCCGGGCCATGGCCAGTTCCACCACCAGCCCTTCCAGCTGGCCACGGGCATCGTAAATATCTTCCAGCTCGGCCACCGACATGGGACTGACCCGGAAACCGCGCTGACTTTCGGTCGTGACCAGTCGCTCGGACACCAGCTGTGACAAGGCTTCCCGCAAGGGGCTGACGCCCAGACCATAGCGACTCTTCAGGGTCGTCATCAACAGCTTCTCACCGGGGCCGAAATGGCTCCGGATGATGTCTTGCTTCAGCTGCTGATAGGCCGTGCGTGCCAGATTTTCCCGCGGGGCATCGAGGTTGCTCATGCTTTGTTCCTGAATGATTCCATCGCCCGATTATAACGAAATTGCAATGGAGATCATAAAACAACCACAATAAATTGACATTAAGCAAAAATGTCGACATTTTATATATACAGCGACATTAAGCCGCCTCGACCAACAGCATACCAAGTAACAAGGAAGCCACCATGTCTAACGTTGCCACCGCCGATTTCGCCAATCACCAGCATCAGGGGTTCACCCTGGCGCCGTCCGCCCAGTCTCCTCGCCTGCTCGAGCTTCGCTTCGACGAGCAAACCGTGAAGCGCTTTCTGGATGCCACCGCCGAGTGGCCGGTACAGGCGCTGGAATATAAATCGTTCCTGCGTTTTCGGGTGGCCAAGCTGCTCAACGATCTCTGCGGCCAGGCGCTGCAGCCCCTGCTGATCAACACCCTGGTCGATCGCAATACCGGCGGCCTGCTGATCACGCCGGAAGGACTGAACCAGGTGGAGCAGGCCGAAGACATGGTCAAGTTCACCACCGCCGTGGCTCACCTGTTCGGCCGTTCCAACTTCGACGCCATGAGCGGCCAGTACTACGCCCGCTTCGTGGTGCAGAATCAGGACAACTCCGACAGCTACCTGCGCCAGGCGCACCGGGTGATGGAACTGCACAACGACGGCACCTTCGTCGAACAGGATACCGACTACGTGCTGATGCTGAAGATCGACGAACAGAACATGGAAGGCGGCAACTCGCTGCTGCTGCACCTGGACGACTGGGAACACCTGGAGCGTTTCTACGCCGATCCCATGGCGCGCCGGGTGATGCGCTGGGCCGCGCCGCCCAGCAAAAACGCCCGCAAGGATGTTTATCACGCGGTGTTCGATACCGATCGCAGCGGCCAGCCCATCATGTCCTATATCGATCAGTTCGTGCAGCCCAAGAACTTCGATGAAGGGGTGTGGCTGGCAGACCTTTCCGAGGCGCTGGAAACCAGTGCCCAGCGACTGTCGGTACCGGTCCCCACCGGCTCTTTCCTGCTGATCAACAACCACTTCTGGTTGCACGGTCGGGACAAGTTTATCGCCCATGAGGGACTGCGCCGCGAGCTGATGCGTCAACGTGGCTACTTCACTCATGCCAAGACCCTGAAGCATCCGAATCAGGGCTAAAGGCTTTGACAAGGTGCCGTCTGCGGCGGCACCTTGAACAATAAAAACATAACATCACGCCGGGGCAGAACTCCGGCTTTTGCCCCTCTCACACAGGTGAACACACAGTGTTTGATTTCATTATTATCGGTGGCGGCATCGTCGGCATGTCTACCGCCTGGCAGCTTAAAAAAGCCTATCCCGACCACAAGATGCTGCTGCTGGAAAAGGAATCCGGCCCGGCCCAGCATCAAACCGGCCATAACAGCGGCGTGATTCATGCCGGGGTTTACTACACTCCGGGCAGCCTCAAGGCCAAATTTTGTCTGGAAGGCAATATCGCTACCAAGGCGTTCTGCCGCGAACATGACATTTCCTTCGACGAATGCGGCAAGCTGCTGGTGGCCACCAACGAACTGGAAATGCAGCGAATGCAGGCGCTGTGGGACCGCAGCGAGGCCAACGGCCTGGAACGCTACTGGCTGAATGCCGAGCAGTTGAAAGAGCGCGAGCCCAATATCACCGGCGTGGGCGGCATCTTCGTGCCCTCCAGCGGCATCGTCAACTACAAGCAGGTAACGGCGGCCATGGGCAGGGAGTTCGAGCGACTGGGCGGTGAGATCCGCTACAACGCCGAAGTGACCGGCCTGAAAGAAGAAAGCAGCCAGGTGGTAGTGCAAACCACTCTGGGCGAATTTCAGGGCAGATACCTGGTGTCCTGCTCCGGGCTGATGGCCGACCGGGTGGTGCGCATGCTGGGCCTGGAGCCCGAGTTCAAGATTTGTCCTTTCCGCGGCGAGTACTACCTGCTCAAGCCCGAGCACAATCAGATAGTGAACCATCTTATCTACCCGATCCCGGACCCGAACATGCCGTTCCTCGGCGTGCACCTGACCCGGATGATTGACGGTACCGTCACCGTGGGCCCCAACGCGGTACTGGCTTTCAAGCGGGAAGGCTACAACAAGAGCGATATTTCCCTGCGCGACACCCTGGAGATGTTCACCTACCCGGGCATCCTCAAGGTGCTGATGAAAAATCTCAAACCCGGTCTGATCGAGATGAAAAACTCCATCAACAAGGCCGGCTATCTGGAACTGGTACGCAAGTACTGCCCCAGCCTGCAGGTGAGTGACCTCACGCCTTACCCCGCCGGTATCCGTGCCCAGGCGGTATCGAAAGACGGCAAACTGGTAGACGACTTCCTGTTCGTGAATACCAAACGCACCATCAACGTCTGTAACGCCCCCTCGCCGGCGGCCACCTCCGCCATTCCCATCGGCGGCTATATCGTCGACAAGGTAAAGGCCCAGGTCGAGGAAGGCACTACTGTCGCCTGATCGAATGCTTCCCATATAAAAAAGGGCAGACCCATCAGTCTGCCCAAACACTGCCGAGGCTCAGCGCCTCTCAACCCACATTGACATTCGGTTAGAAACGGTAGCCCAGGCCCACCATCAGTACGACAGGGTCGATATTGGTTTTGAAAGTGCCCACAGCACTATCAACATCAGTATCGATATCAATCAGCCAGGCAGAAGCATTCACAAACAGGTTTTCATTCACCGCCATATCGATACCCGCCTGTGCCGCCAGCCCCCAGGAATCATCCAGTTTTACTGTAGTACCCTCCAGGGCTCCACGTCCTTCTTCATCAAAGAAAGTGGTGTAGTTGATGCCGGCGCCGACGTAGGGGCGCACCTTGCTCTGGGCATTGCCGAAGTAGTACTGGCCTACCAGTGTCGGTGGCAGGTGCTTGATTTTGGCCACTTCGCCCAAGCCGGCGGTACTGACAGAATGAGAGAACGGCGTGGCGGCCAGCAGCTCGACACCCCAGTTGTCGGTCATCATGTAGGACAGCGTCAGGCCCAGCTGGGTGTTGCTGTTTGGCTCCAGACTTCCGCTGCCCAGCACATCATCACCACTGCTATGAGGAGCAACGGTAGCGGCGCCACCACGCACCAGAATATCACCGGCCTGATGAGCGAAGGCGGAAGGGGCCAGCAAGGCTGCGGCAACCAGCAGGGAAAGTTTTTTCATGCTCTGTCCTTAATTTCTTTTGAGGTAAGCGAGTCAACTGCGGGCAGTGTGCCTCATCCGGGACAGGCTGTTTTTGATTTAACGCAAGACAAATCCGAAAACTCACCGGTCTCTGCATTTAGCTGGAGTTTCAATAAATAGCCGGTGACACCTCTGGCTAAAACCAATGGCTTGAGGTATATCTTAGCTATCGGGTTCAGGCAGCGCTTTTGGCGTTGCCTGCTTTTTTATTGGAGGTTTTTATGGCCCAGTTGCCACCTATTACTATATCTACCTTGGATCTGGCCCGGCTCGAAGCCCTGCTCGAGAAACAGCCCGAATCCGACGTGGTTCGACGGCTGGAAGACGAACTGGATCGGGCGAATGTGGTGCCCCCTACCGAGGTGCCGGATAATATCGTCACCATGAATTCCACCGTCACCTTTACCATGGCCGACAGTAACGAGAGCTTTACCAAGACGCTATGCTACCCACGGGATATGATGGTGCCAAAGAGAAAATCTCGGTGCTGGCGCCCATTGGCGCGGCGCTGCTGGGCCTGACCATTGGACAGAGCATGCAGTGGCCAGGCCCTAACGGCAAAAAGCTGCAGGTCACCATTACTGCCGTCGATTATCAGCCGGAGCGTGCTGGCAATTATCAGTCATAAATAGAAAAAGGCGCCCTTGAAGCGCCTTTTTCTATTTATAGGCTGTCAAAAATAATACGGGTATTGCCCCATGCCCACTCTCGAGGCATGCTGATTGGCCCTCGCCTCCAAGTTTAAAACGTCATGAATCAGCTTATTAACAGCGTCCTGTTTTCCGTTTCCATTACCGGCCCTATCTGCCTGCTGCTGTTACTCGGTATTGGCTTGCGCCGAACCCAGATGATGAACGAAGGCTTTATCGATAGCGCCAGTAAACTGGTATTCAATATCGCCCTGCCGATGCTGTTGTTTACCAGTATCGCCCAGAGCGACTTTAGTCAGATGGCCAGCCCGGCCCTGATCCTGTATGGCGTAGCGGCAACTCTGGTGGTGTTTGTCTTACTGGAATGGCTGGCCATTCGCATGACCACCGACATACGCGTGCGCGGTATTCTGGTACAGGGGGCCTTTCGGGCCAATATGGGCATCGTCGGTCTGGCTTACGTCAACAATGCCTATGGCTCTCAAGGCGTGGCCGCCGCCGCCATGTACGTGGTCTGCCTGACCATACTGTTCAACATTCTGGCCATCATCACGCTGAATCGCAGCCTGAACCAGGGTGAAAATCTGACATCGGGGAAGTTGCTCAAGGGGATCGTCAAAAACCCGTTGATTATCGGTATTGTCGCGGCGCTGCCGTTTGCCGCCAGCGACTGGGCGGTGCCGGATATGCTGATGAAAACCGGCCAGTATCTGGCGCAGATGACATTACCTCTGGCCCTGCTCTGTACCGGAGCCAGTTTGAGCCTGAAAAGCGGTAAGGAAGAAAGTGGTCTGCTGCCCGTCGTTGCCCTGCTACGGTTGCTGATCATCCCCACCTTCATTACCCTGGGTGGCTATCTGGTCGGCTTTCGTGACACCGAGCTGGCCATCCTGTTTTTAATCAACGCCTCTCCCACCGCCGCCGCCAGCTACGTGATGGTACGGGCCATGGGTGGCAATGCGGTGCTGGCTGCCAATATCATCGCCGTGACGACTCTGGGTTCCCTGCTAAGCACCAGCCTCGGCGCCGCCTTGCTCAAGGGACTGGGCTGGTTTTAAACACGGCGGTATATCACTGGAGATAAACTGGGTTATGGTTGACGCAGTTGCACACCCTGAGAGCTAAATAGCATGTCGAGAGAAAAATCCCTGACCCTTGAAGCGCTGCGCGTGCTCGATGCCATCGAGCGCCGGGGCAGCTTTGCCGCCGCCGCCGATGAACTGGGCAAGGTGCCTTCTGCACTCAGTTATACCATGCAGAAGCTGGAAGATGAGCTCGATCTCGCGCTGTTCGATCGCTCCGGACACAAGACCCAGTTTACTCCGGTCGGCAGACTGATGCTGGAACGGGGACGCCAATTACTGCATGCCGCCAGCCAGCTGGTAGAGGATGCCCGGGCGCTGGAGCTGGGCTGGGAAACACAACTCACCCTGGCCATCGATGCCATTATGCCCAGCCAGCGGCTGTTCCCGGTACTGGATGCCTTGTCAAAACAGACCGAAACCGATATCAAACTAGCCCATGAAGTGCTGGCCGGCACCTGGGAAGCGCTGGAAACCGGGCGTGCCGATCTCGCCATTACGCCCCTGCGCGACAATACGGTACTGAGCCCGGCCATCAAGACCTGTTTCCTGTATCAGGAAACCTTTATCTACGTGGCTCACCCGGAGCATCCCATTCACCAGGAGCCAGGACCACTGACAGAAGAAGTGCTCAGCCGCTATCGCGCCATCGCCGTCGCAGACACAGCGCGCCTAAAACCACCGCTAACCTACCGGCTATTCGACAAACAATCACGGCTGACGGTCAGCACCATGCAGGACAAGATCATCGCCCTGAAAGCCGGGCTCGGTATCTCATCCATCCCGCAGTCCTGGCTGGAAGACATGCTGGAAAAAGGTGAATTAAAAGAAGTGGCAGGGAGCAGCAGAGAAACGACCGAGGTCGTACTGGCCTGGCGGCGTGATGCCATGGGCAAGGCCAAGAGCTGGCTTATTCGCCAGATCCCGGCCCTGTTTCAGCGGAACGAGTAAGTAACGGCTGGGTCAACCCCGACGGAAATGGGGCAAATGCCGATCCAACCAGCCCAGTAACGCATCAAACACGCCGGTGTGCATCAGCCAGGCCATACCAAAAGACGCGACCGCAAAGGCGCCCACGTAAATATCACTCCACCAGTGGGCACCGCCCATCACCCTGGGGGCAGAGAAAATCACCACAAACAGACAACCCCAGAGCCCGGCCTTCCAGGACAGAAAACGCCAGACAAAGGCGGTAAAGATCATCAGCATCAGGCCGTGATCACCGGGAAAGCTGTCGCCGGAGGCATCCTTGGTCTTGAAGCCTGCCAGCTCGGTCAGACGGAAAACATTCTCGAAGGTCAGCGTCGGGCTCGGTCTTTCCACCGGAATGGCCCGGCCCAGTTGATTCAGGCCCACCGCGGTCAACAGCATCATCAGGCCGATGATCAGCAACTGACGCTTTTGCTCCGCGCTGGCCCCCCGGTAGTAGCTGTAATACACCAGGCCCATCGCCAGCAAGGCTACCCCGTCGAAAGCCCGGTTGTTGGCGAGGGCAACGACTGTAACCCAGCTGTCACTGGTGCCGATCTTGTCATTGAAGTAATAAAAAACGGCCTTGTCGATATCGAACCAGAAGCCATGATTCGGCAGCCAGAACCAGCTGGCCAGAACGGCCACCGCCATCAGGTTCCAGAATATCAGTTTATTGTATTGAATCGGCATAGCGTCCCCTTTGTAATAAGGCGGGCATTGTACGGAATTTCACTGATACTTTGCAGCTGGTATCACGATAATGGCAGAACATGACATCCAGCCAAGACGAAAAACTCCAGCATTGCTGCTGGGGCTTTGAGTAATCGAAGGTGCACAGAACCGACTTCATCCAGAAAGTTCAGCGCAGCCCATACGAAAAAGCCCTGACCGTAAGGTCAGGGCTTTAATGTAATGGCGGAGCGGACGGGACTCGAACCCGCGACCCCCGGCGTGACAGGCCGGTATTCTAACCAACTGAACTACCGCTCCGCATAAAGCTGTATAGTCAGGATACTAAATTGGGTGCCTGGCAGTGACCTACTTTCACATGGCAGCTGCCACACTATCATCG
>NZ_MDKE01000043.1 GCF_001870485.1 Oceanisphaera psychrotolerans
ATTTTGATCTTCTGAGCGGGATCGTCAAGCGATCTGGCTTAACTGATCGGCATTACGCATCAGCGGGCTTCTTTCAACACCGTCGAGCTTAGTGCTCGAACATGGCGGAGATGGACTCTTCGTTGCTGATGCGACGAATCGCCTCGGCCAGCATCGGCGACAGAGACAGCTGTTTTACCTTGTCCAGTGCCTGGATTTCCGGGCTCAGCGGCACGGAATCGGTGATGATGACTTCATCGATCACGGAATCCTTGATGTTCTGTGCGGCGTTGCCGGAGAACACGGCGTGGGTGGCGTAGGCGAACACGCGCTTGGCGCCGCGCTCTTTCAGGGCTTCGGCGGCCTTGCACAGGGTACCGCCGGTGTCGATCATGTCGTCGACGATCACGCAGTCGCGGCCTTCGACGTCACCGATCAGGTGCATGACCTGAGAGACGTTGGCGCGCGGACGACGCTTGTCGATGATGGCGATGTCGGTTTCGTCCAGCAGCTTGGCCACGGCACGGGCACGCACTACACCGCCGATATCGGGGGACACCACCACGGCATCGTGCAGGTTCTTGGCTCTCATGTCTTCCAGCAGTACCGGGGTACCGAAGACGTTGTCTACCGGCACATCGAAGAAGCCCTGGATCTGCTCGGCGTGCAGATCGACGGTCAGCACCCGGTCCACACCGACGCTGGACAGGAAGTCGGCCACTACCTTGGCGGTAATC
This sequence comes from Oceanisphaera psychrotolerans, assembly GCF_001870485.1. GTDB lineage: Bacteria > Pseudomonadota > Gammaproteobacteria > Enterobacterales > Aeromonadaceae > Oceanimonas > Oceanimonas psychrotolerans. The sequence continues at coordinate 717 of NZ_MDKE01000043.1, forward strand.
GGCACCCGGGAAGAGCGAACGCGACGGTCCTGACGGGCATAGCCGAAGTAGGGGATAACGGCGGTAATACGACCGGCGGAAGCACGACGGAGTGCATCCACCATCACGATCAGTTCCATCAGGTTGTCGTTGGTCGGTGCACAGGTGGACTGGATGATGAAGACATCGCCGCCCCGTACATTTTCGTTGATTTGTACGCTGATTTCGCCATCACTGAAACGGCCGACATCGGCAGCACTCAGTTTGATGAAAAGACGGTCGGCGATACGTTGGGCGAGTTCCGGCGTAGCATTACCAGCAAACAGCTTCATGTCGGGCACGGTTGAAAACCTCGGGGTTGCTTCATGGGTGGCGAGACTGGACGGGGCCGTGAACCCGTTATCACGGAAGATACTTCCGCTATCCAGCCCGTTTTAGAATTCTATTCTAGTCTGTAGCGCACATTCTAGTCTGTAGCGCACCAGGCAGGTAGTCGGGTTCGAGCCCTGTAGTCCTGTCGGTGACACCGGACAGCAAATTGCCCCTTGGAAATAAGAGCGAAAAAGGGCCCACCCCCATTTTCTGCAATCGCTGTCTAGGTTGCCGTATCTGATGACGGGGAAGCGGCATCCAGTTGCTGCAATGCGCCGAAAAGAGGCGAACGATTACAGCCTTTGGCGACGAAGCCGTGCACGCTTTCCGGTGCCCTGGCCAGGGTTTGCTCAGCCTGTTCCCGGCTGTCAAAGCTGGCGAAGATGCAGGCGCCGGTGCCCGTCATTCTTGACGGCGCGTATTCTAGCAACCAGCCAAGGAGCTTGGCAACCTCGGGGTGGCGCTTTTTGACCAGTGCTTCACAATCGTTTTCCCAGGGTAATGCCAGTCGTTGCTGCAGCGACAATACCGGGCTGTTGCGGGGCAGGTCCGGGTCCTGGAAGATGGCGGCGGTGGCCACCTCGATGCCGGGGTGAAGCACCAGGTACCAGGGCTCGGGGGGCGTGGCCGGGGTAAAAATATCGCCCACGCCTTCGGCAAACGTGGCCTGACCGTGGATGAATACCGGCACATCGGCGCCGAGTGTCAGCCCCAGCCGGGCCAGCTGTTGCAGAGACAGCCCCAGTTGCCATAACCGGTTCAGGGCGACCAGAGTGGTGGCGGCGTCGCTGGAGCCTCCGCCGAGCCCCCCGCCCATGGGCAGCCGCTTGGTCATATGGATGCGGGCCCCCTGGGTGCAGCCGGTCTGGCTTTGCAGCAGGCGGGCGGCCTTGATGATCAGGTTCTGCTCCGGTGCCACCCCGGGCAGGGCCGGCGAGAGAGACAGTTCACCATCGGGGGCCGCTTCAAAACCCAGACTGTCGCCATGGTCGACAAACTGAAACAGCGTCTGCAGGCTGTGGTAACCGTCGTCCCGGCGGCCGGTGATATACAGAAAAAGATTCAGTTTGGCCGGAGCCGGCAACACCATCATGACTCGAGCTCCCACTGGCTGATGGCCAGGCGCAGGGTGGTGTCGTTATGGGTCAGGTCCAGTCGGCTGGGCAACCAGAGCCCGTCAATCCGGGTATAGCCCAGGTAGCGCAGCTTCCAGCCATGAGCAAGGATGGTGTTGGGGCGGCCATCGGCGTCATATTCCACCTGGTCCTGCTCACCCGGCAGACCTTTTATCCAGTAAGACAGCTGCTCGACCGGCAGATCCCAGCCGGTAAGCCGAAGCACCAGCTCCCGGGCATCGGTGGCCTGGTGCTGCTGACCTTCGTGGTCGGTGAGCATGATTTGCCCCTGACGGCGTGTCAGATCGAATACCCGTTTGCCGACCACGTTGGTCAGGTTCATCCGGTAGTCATCGCGGTCCTGACGCCAGAACAGGCTGAGGCTGCCCCGCTCGTCGGGGGTGATAATGCCGAGCCGGGCCGACAGTTGCCATTGTTGCAATTGAGTGAGGGTGGTTTTCTGGGCCTGCCAGGAGCCGGCGGGGGCTTCCTGAGCCTGGTAGGCACAGCCCGACAACCACAGCAGGGCGAAGGTGAACACGAGAATACGCACGGATAACTCCGGGAGTGAAATTTGGCGTCAGTATAAGGGCAAGGTCAGCGCCTTTTAAAGCCTTACTCTTTCTCGTACAATGCTCGGCTACTTGAAAGATGTGATGAGCTGGGCAAAACCCTCATGAGCCTGCTGGTACTGGGAATTAATCATAAGACAGCTTCCGTCGCCCTGCGCGAACGGGTGGCATTCGGACCTGACCTTGCCCCCAGGGCACTACAGGAACTGATGCACACCCGGGACGTGGAGGAAGCGGTGATCCTGTCTACCTGTAACCGTACCGAGCTCTATTGCTTTCTGGAGCCAGACGGCGACAGCGAGTCGGTGCGGCACTGGTTGCAACATTTTCATCGGCTGGATGAAGATGAGCTGACCGCCTGCCTGTATCAACACAGTGGTGAAGAGGCGGTACGTCATCTGATGCGGGTCGCCTGTGGCCTGGACTCCCTGGTACTGGGCGAACCGCAGATCCTGGGCCAGATCAAACAGGCCTATAGCCAGTCTCATCAGGTTGGTACCCTCAAGGGGATTCTGGAGCGACTGTTTCAGAAATCGTTTTCCGTGGCCAAGCGGGTGCGTACCGAAACCGACATCGGCGCCAGCGCGGTGTCGGTGGCTTTTGCCGCCGTCAGCCTGGCCAAGCGCATTTTCTCCGACCTCGGTCGTACCCGGGTACTGCTGGTCGGTGCCGGCGAAACCGTCGAGCTGGTGGCCCGTCATCTCAGGGAGCAGTCGGTGACTCAGATGATGGTGGCCAACCGGACGCTGGAGCGGGCCCAGAGTCTGGCGCAGGAATTCGGCGCCGAGGTGATAACCCTGGAGCAGATTCCCGATCATCTGCCCAAGGCCGATATCGTGATCAGTTCGACCGCCAGTCCCTTGCCGATCATCGGCAAGGGCATGGTGGAACGGGCGCTCAAGGCCCGTCGCCATCAGCCCATCCTGCTGGTGGATATCGCCGTGCCGCGGGATATCGAGGCCGAGGTGGATGAACTGAGCGATGCCTACCTGTATACGGTGGACGATTTGCAGGGCATCATCGAGCAGAATCTGGAAGCCCGCAAGCGGGCCGCCGGTCAGGCCGAACGCATTATCCTGGAAGAGCGTGACCAGTTTATGGGCTGGTTCCGTTCACTCAAGTCGGTTGATCTTATTCGTGACTACCGCAATCAGGCCAACGGGGTGCAGCAACAGGAACTGACCCGGGCGCTGCAGGCGCTGGCCCAGGGGGACGATGCCGCTCAGGTCATGCAACAGCTGGCGCGACGACTGACCAACAAGCTGATCCATACTCCTACTCAGGCGCTGAGCCAGGCGGGCAAAGACGGCGATCAGGAAATCCTGGCCGTTCTGGCCCAGAGCCTGGGGCTGACCAGCACCGATTAAGCCATAGCGGCGAGACACCATGAACATATCCATACTGAAGAAACTGGAAGGCCTGCAGGAGCGTTACGAAGAAGTGCAGGCGCTGCTGGGCGAAGCCTCGATCATCAACAATCAGGATCAATACCGGGCCCTGACCCGTGAATATGCCCAGCTGGAAGGCGTGGTGGGCTGTTTTCGCCGCTATCAGCAGGCCGAAGCCGATCTGGCCGCGGCCAAAGAGATGCTGGCAGAAGACGATGCCGACATGAAGCTGATGGCGCAGGAAGAGATCGACACCGCCAAAGACAGCATAGAAGCCCTGAGCGTCGAGCTGCAGATCCTGCTGTTGCCGAAAGATCCCAATGACGACAACAACTGTTTTCTGGAAATCCGCGCCGGTGCCGGCGGCGATGAAGCCGCGATTTTCGCCGGTGATCTGTTCCGCATGTACAGCCGTTATGCCGAGCAGAAACGCTGGCGGGTGGAAATCATCAGCGCCAGCGAGGGCGAGCACGGCGGTTTCAAGGAGCTGATTGCCCGCATCGAGGGCACCGGCGTCTACGGCCAGCTCAAGTTCGAGTCCGGTGGTCACCGGGTGCAACGGGTGCCTGAGACCGAGTCCCAGGGCCGTATTCATACTTCCGCCTGTACCGTGGCGGTGTTGCCCGAGGTGCCCGAGGCCGAGGCGCCCGAGATCAACCCGGCTGACCTCAAGGTCGATACCTTCCGCGCCTCCGGCGCCGGCGGCCAGCACGTCAACAAGACCGACTCGGCCATTCGCATCACCCACCTGCCCACGGGCATGGTGGTGGAGTGTCAGGATGAGCGCTCCCAGCACAAGAACCGGGCCAAGGCGATGGCGGTGCTGGCCTCGCGGCTGGCGCAGGCAGAGCAGGACAAGCGTCACGCCGAAGAGCAGAGCACCCGGCGCAACCTGCTGGGGAGCGGCGACCGCTCCGATCGCATTCGTACCTACAACTATCCTCAGGGGCGGGTATCGGATCACCGTATCAACCTGACCCTGTATCGGCTGAGCGAAGTGCTGGAAGGCCAGCTCGAGATGCTGACCCAGCCGATACTGCAGGAGCACCAGGCCGATTTGCTGGCCTCTCTGGCGGAGCACTGATGACGCTGGCGCAATGGCGACAATGGCTGCGTGAGCAGCTGGCGGGCGGCGAGTCTCCGGCGGTGGATGCGGACGTACTGCTATGCCATGTGCTGGCCCGGCCGCGCAGTTTTCTGCTGGCCTGGCCCGAATACGAGCCGACGCCGGCCGAGTGCGAACGGCTGAGTGCACTGCTGGCCCGGCGCCAGCGCGGTGAGCCGGTGGCCTACCTCACCGGTGAGCGGGAGTTCTGGTCGCTGGCGCTGGAAGTGTCTCCTGCCACCCTGATCCCCAGACCCGATACCGAAGTCATCATCGAGGCGGCGCTGGCCCGCTTGCCGGCACGCCCTGCGACCCTGGTGGATCTGGGCACCGGCACCGGCGCCATTGCCCTGGCGCTGAAGAGCGAGCGGCCGGACGACACCGTGCTGGCGGTGGAATTCAACCCGGAGGCGGCGGCCCTGGCCCGGCGCAACGGCGAGCGACTGGGACTCGCCATCGAGGTGCGTCAGGGCTGCTGGTTCGAGCCGTTGGACGGGCTCTGTTTTGACATGATCCTGTCCAACCCGCCCTATATCGATGTCGCCGATCCGCATTTACAGGCGGGGGATGTGCGCTTCGAACCGGCCTCGGCCCTGGTGGCGGAGCAGCACGGCATGGCGGACCTGCATCATTTGATCGTCCAGTCTCGTGATCATCTTGAATCCGGCGGCTGGTTGCTGCTGGAGCACGGTTGGCAACAGGGGGCTCTGGTGCGTGACGGTTTCGCCGCCCTGGGATACCAACAGATAGAAACCCTGCGCGACTACGGTGGCCAGGAACGGATAACGCTGGCACAGTGGCCCGGGAGGCTGAATGCTGAAAACGAACATCAGTGATGGCTGGTTGAGCGACGAGCCGCGCAGTCTGATGACCCTGGCGCTGGATGTGGTGGAAAGCCTGTACGGGATCAAGGCGCGGGATCAGGCCGAACTCAGTCTCTTTGCGCTGGAGCAGGAACTGGCCGGCGAGCTTAAAGACATGAATGCCTCGCAGCAGCTGCTGCCGGTGCTGTATGGCAGCATGGGCGTGGTCGGGGATTGGGAGCGCTTCTTTGCGGTCGACAATTGCCTGATGGACAGGGTGCTTTCCCGTCGCCGGGGCATTCCGGTGACTCTGGGCATTCTGTTGCTGCACCTGTGCGAACGTTTCGAGGTCCGGGCCGAGGGCATCGGCTTTCCCGGGCATTTTCTGGTACGGATCTGGCCCGGAGAAGAGGGGATTGTGATTGATCCCTTTACCGGCCGCCAGTTATCGCGCCATGAAATGGAGCAATTGCTGCGGGGAGCCCGGGGCAACCTGGCCCGCATCAAGCCCAATCACCTCAAGGCGGCCGACAAGCTGGATATACTGACCCGGTTGCTGAACGTGACCAAGGCGTCCTTTATTCATCACCAGCAGTTTTCTCAGGCGCTGGCCTGCAGTCAACTGCTGCTCAAGCTCAAGCCCGATTGTCCCTTCGAGCGACGTGATCGGGGCTTTCTGTATGAGCAGCTCGACTGCGATCAGCTTGCCGCCGACGATTTTGAATTCTTTATCGAGCACTGCCCCGAAGATCCGGTGGCCGATGTGCTTAAAGCCCAGGTAGCAGCCCTGGATCTGGGCCCCAAAACCCTCCACTAGGAGTAGCGATGAAAACCGTTAATATCAATCATATCCCGGTTGCCAACGACCAGCCTTTCGTGCTGTTTGGTGGCATCAACGTGCTGGAATCCCGCGACCTGGCCATGAAGGCCTGCGAGCATTACGTCAAGGTGACCGACAAGCTCGGCATTCCCTATGTCTTCAAGGCCAGCTGGGACAAGGCCAATCGCTCCTCCATTCATTCTTTCCGCGGCCCCGGCCTGGAAGAAGGCATGAAGCTGTTGCAGGAAGTGAAAGACACCTTCAAGGTACCGGTGATTACCGATCTGCACGAACCCCATCAGGCGGCCACCGTGGCCGAAGTGGCCGATGTGATCCAGCTGCCGGCCTTTCTGGCACGGCAGACCGACCTGGTGGAGGCCATGGCCAGAACCGGTCGGGTGATCAACATCAAGAAGCCCCAGTTCCTGAGCCCGGGGCAGATGAAAAACATCGTCGACAAGTTTATCGAGTGCGGCAACGAGCAGTTGATACTGTGTGAACGGGGCGCCAACTTCGGTTACGACAACCTGGTGGTGGACATGCTCGGCTTCGGGGTCATGAAAAAGGCCACCGGTGGCGCGCCCATCATCTTCGATGTGACCCACGCCCTGCAATGCCGGGACCGCTGGGTGAGGCCTCCGGCGGTCGCCGGGATCAGGTGGTGGATCTGGCTCGCGCCGGCATGGCGACCGGACTGGCCGGCTTGTTTCTTGAATCTCACCCGGATCCGGCTCAGGCCAAATGCGACGGCCCCAGCGCTCTGCCGCTGGCGAAGCTGGAGCCGTTCCTGGCCCAGATCAAGGCGCTGGATGAGCTGGTGAAAAGCTTCGAACCGCTGGATACCGAGCGCTGATCATATTCAGCAGCCAAAAAACGGGCGGCCACCGGGCCAAGCCATTCCCCTTTCGTGTGCATAAGGTGAGTGGTTGATAACACATGGATGC
>NZ_MDKE01000044.1 GCF_001870485.1 Oceanisphaera psychrotolerans
TATGAATCTTCTTGAGCGTGCATCCTTCATAACGCAGTAGGATGGCCATGACTCGACGGGCATGCTGCTTGTCGCGCGTAGTCTGAATAATCTTGTGCATTCGGCGTCGCTCTGGGCGAGGTAGGGGTGGTAAGATCGGCATGAACTCAGTCCTTTGGGTGTCGTTTTGTTTTGTTTGGCGACTGATCAGATCGCACAAACTGGACTGAGTTCCCTTCCTTCAGTGATCTACTATTCGGAACAGCTATTTAGAGGGTTCGTATTTTATTGTGTCATTCTGATGCCAAATTAACGTATGAGCAACGAAATACAAAACCCTCTGCATTACAACATAGACACTAAATTCATTGAAAACCAAAAATGCTACGTGTTGCGAATTACATTGAATTTTTATGTGTTTTTTGGAGTGTGCTTTCTGATGAATCGCCTAAAGTCTGCGGTAGAACCAAAGTAATTTGGATATGCCTTTTTAAGGCTTTGAGCATTTTTCGCTGAAAGTAATACGCACATTAAAATATCAGGATCTTTTTCACATTCATTCAATTCGCTCAGGGCTTCAGGAGTTTGATCTAATTTAAATGTTTTAACCCCAACATCCATCTTAAAACTATTCTCACTGATAAATTTAGCTGAAGACAAAGAGTTAGAGTGGAGAGTCACTAAGCACATGCCAATATTTTTTGGCGACTTAAGCTCCTTTAATCCGTGAGTTGCAGCTTGAATGCCTACCGAAAATGTTGTTAGTTTTCGAGTTGCGTCTAGCTGAACTTCAAGTTCATGAAGCCTTTCCTCTAAATGCTCCATATCCGATTTGTCTAGTTCATACGCTTTTTCATCATGTGCTACAAGCTTTCCGGCAACTGAAAAAAATTCACGCCAAAGAGGGTGACCTCCCATGCTTGTTTTTAACTCGATTTGCTCAAGTGTATCAATGATCTCAAGACTTGTTGCCCAAGCATGTTGTAATTGAGTTCTAAGTTGTACTTCTACTTTTGTTTTCTTCCAATTGTGACCATCTTCTTCATCATCAAAGCAACTATAAACAAGATGAACCCCTCCGTACCCACTTTCTTTTGGAGTCAAATAGTCAGATATATTAACAATTTTATGAACTGAACGACTTTTTAATAATAATGCTTGAAGTTCTTTGAGTTGTTTTAAATTCTTAACTATAGCTCTGCAACCTCCAATATCTTGCATGCGTGTTAATTTTATAGCGTTGTCACTTATACCATCTAATGAAGGGCGTTCTAACTTGTTAATAATTGTAGGTAAGCGCTTCAATCTACGAGCAACAATAATATCATCTGACACTCGATTTGATGTTCTAACTAAATGATTTTTCATTAACATCAAAGGATAAGCGTGAAGCTCACGATAATTTTGAATTTTATTGATAGCGTCTTCTCTAGTATCTCCTTCGCAGCCATGCCTGATGTCGCGAGCAGCCTTGTCTATTGCCTTTTTCGAATAACGTAAGATTACTTTCTGCTTTTCATATGTTTGATTTGCCATAGCTCCCCCAATACATAACATTTGTAGTTCTGCGAATTCGCATCTCTTGTGGTGATTTTTCGCATGTTTTTGGCCGACGACAAAATACTGCATATTAATAGCCATTCCAGATGGCTAATTTCTGTTATGCCATTCGGCCACGCTACCACCCGAGCGTTTGAGGCTGCCACTGCCTGCCATTACGGTTTTCAAATGTATCTATTTTGACGACGGGAGTGGGGAAGGGCAATGGCCAGGATGAAAAAGCGGGATGCAAAATGCCTGGCGATGAGCAAGCCAATAGGTGAACAAGCCAATAAAAGTGTCATCAATGAGTCATGGATCAGTAACAGTGCTTCGCTAGTTTGCCCTGCAACAGGGTGGCCTGGATTTTAGGTTCTGAACAGTTGTGTTTATGGCTTGAGCCTGGCCACCCGGCTTCTCACTGTTAAAGGGTTATGGTTACGATGAAAATAGCAAAAATGAAACGTCTGGTTGCTCATGGGGTATTTTGCGCACTCGCCGGCTGGAGCGGCACCGTCGTTGCCACCGACGCCGCCCCCCACAGCCTGGCGGGCTGGGCGGTGCTGGATCAGTCCGCGCGTGAAGCGGGCCCCACGTCAGGCCAGTTTATCAGCGGCAAGTTTGGCGTGGCCCCACCCTTTATCAAAACCCAGCCCGTGCCCGGATGGTCGGGCCTGCTGAACAACCATGACGGCACCTTCACCGCCCTGCCCGACAACGGCTTCGGCGCCAAGGGCAACTCGGGCGACTTCGTGATTGGCTTCTACCAGGTCAGGCCGCAGTTCAGGGAGCAGGGTAACGGCACCACCAAACCGGGGCTGATAAAGAACGAAAGCTTTACCCCCTTTAATGATCGCAACAATATCCTCAACAATGGCCAGGGTGTGGATCTGTTGATCACGGCCGATCTGGAACATTATCGCCACGGTGATGGCATGGGTCAGAATTCGGGCATTCCGGTCGCCGCCGACATCAAGGCCGGGCGGTTGCTGACCGGTTACGACTTTGATGTGGAGTCCATCGCCCGTGCGGATGACGGCAGCTACTGGGTGGGTGAAGAGTTCGGGCCTTTCCTGCTGCACTTCGGCCCCGACGGCACCCTGCTGGAAGAGCCGGTGCCCCATCCGGTGCTGGTTAGCCCCAACCACCCCCATGCCCTTGCTCAGCCGGCCACCGCCACCCATGGCAGCAGCCGCGGATTCGAAAGCCTGGCCTTTGACGAGAACAACGAGTTTCTCTACGCCGTTCCGGAAGCCGCACCTGTGGTGGACGCGCTGCGCCCGGTGCCGGGTGACGAGCGGGTGCTTGAAATCTTCCAGTTCGATCCGAAAACCGCTTTTTATACCGGCGTGAATTTCAAGTATCGCAAGGATGGCCCGGCCACCGGCAACGATATCGTGATTGGTGACATGACCAATGTCGGCAAGGATACCTATGTGCTGATTGAGCGTGACGGCAAGTTCGGCGCCGAGGCCGAAATCAAGCGGCTGTATATCGTTAATCTCAACGAAACCGACGAGAACGGCATTTTGAAGAAGCGCCTGCTGGTTGACCTGCTGGATATTGATGACCCTGAGGATATCGGTGGTCCCCTGGCCGGTCTGGCAGAGAAGAAGTTCACCATGCCGTTCGACTCCATCGAGTGCGTGGTGGTCATCGATGGTAACACCCTGGGTATCGCCATCGACACCAACTTCCCCACCGAGGATGGTCGCCAGCCGGGCGTGCCCGACAGCACCGAGTTTATCAAGCTGACATTCAACACCCCCTTGGCGGAGCTGGCATCGCGGAGTTAAGCCCCATCAAACTGGAAGCCGAAAGGCCTTGCATCGAGCAAGGCCTTTTTTGTTTGTCCGGCGATGCCGGCCAACGGCAGTGAGCCGGCTGCGGCAGCGTGAGGATGGCAAGCATGAAACATAGCGCACTCGGTCAGATTCATGCGGTACCGATGGTGGCAGTCCAGTCCGGAAATACCCTGCGGTAACCCGCGCAACCCGGCACCGACTCCGGCAGTGGGAGCGAGGTGTCGCACCCGGATTTGTTTGATCCCTGCGGCGTTAATGGCCGGATTCGATTGAAAATAGCTGATAAAATGTGCTAAAAGTTCACCGGCGGGTTGAACCCGAATTCAGGGCCGACGGGGATCAGGCTGGATGCAAGATCATGCATCAATAAATAAGCCCTGAATGAAACCGAAATCAAGAAAGCAGGCATTCATAGTAACGGCGGGAGTCCGGTTGGGTTTAGGGTTTTGGCCAACTCGAAACCAACCGGCTTTACCGCCGTTTTCTATTTCTCGCAAACCTGCAATCAACCTTAAATTCTTGTGCATTTTGTCAGAGATAACAGATGAAGAATAAACATTCGGATAGCCGTGGGGGGCGCAGTATTCGGCGTCTGCTGGGCCTTTTTTTTGGTATTGGTCTGTTAGTTGCGCCGGGCCTCGTCGCCGCCGAGGACCAGGTGTTCGGCGACTGGCGTGTTGAGTGCAAGCAGCCGCAATGCCATGCGTCCCAGCAACTCTATGTGGGAGAAGGCGACAAGCGTTCTCGGGTGCTGGCCGCGTCTGTGATGAAGGTGAAGGATCAGCGGGTGCTGCAGCTTGTATTCCCGCTCGGGGTCGATCTCAGACCCGGTATCGTCATCAGAATTGACGACTCCAGGGAACAGCACTTTTCCTTTACCACCTGCGTCAGCGATGGCTGTGTGGCGCTGCTCCCCCTCAATTCCGAACTGTATGCCGGCATGAAGGCGGGCAAGGTGATGAAAGCCGGATTCCGGCCCTTCACGTCGGAGCAGACACTGGTGGCGGAACTCTCCTTGTCCGGCTTTACCAAGGCCAGCGCCAAGGTGCGCTGAGCTGAGTCCGGCGGGTAATCAAAATAAATCGATGTGAAAACAGGAATGACAACGGAGGTTCCAGGGAAGATGAGGCTCAAGCCATTGGCAATGATGATAAGTGGAGTATTCGTATTCGGCCTGACGGCCGAGCACAATCTCCAGGCCGCAGAAGTAGGGGTGAGCCGGCAGAGTGTAGAGGATGTGAGCCCACAGGAGGTTGCAACAGGCGAGCATCGCCTGTTGATTACGGCCCGTCCCGGTGAACTGCAGTCCACCCACGTGCAGGCCAATGGCCTCCGGTTGTTTGTAACGCTGTCTGCGACCGCGGATCTTGAGCAGTGGCGAGCCAAGGCCAGGGCGCTGCTGGCCCAGCCCTCCATTTTTCACAAGGCTTATGTGCAGACCATCGGTGAGCGAAATCACCTGGTGGTTGAATTCATGCGGCCGGTCGACCTGATTGACGAAACGGTGGCCCTCAACGGCGACAGCCGTCTGAGTTGGGAACTGCTGTTGCGCGAACGGCCGGTGGACTCCTCCCTGCAACTGCTGGAGCAGATAAAGGTCGAACAACGGGGCAATCTGTACGACCTGTCTTTCAGCGGTCATTCGGAATTGATTGTCGAAGTCTCGCTGGTCGATCAGAGCCGCAAGCTGGTGGTTGAACTGCCCGGTGTCGCCAAAAATGCGGTGAAGCTGCCGGCCATGCCGGAGTTTCTCGGTACGCCGCAGGTGGAATCGCGGGCCGGTGGCGGCTCGGTGCTGATCTTTACCCCGGCCATGCCAATCGATTTGCTCGATGCCCAGATTGGCAGTGACGACGCCGCCGCAAAAAGCGTCATTCATCTGATACTGGTGCCCGATGCCGCGGTACAGCAAGAAGCCGCCGTTCCCGCCTCCCTGCAGATGACCCAGCTCAGGTCGGGCTTCGGACTTGAAGTGGCCGGCCCTGAATCGGTAGAGGCCCGGGGTTACTATCTGACCGCGCCCAGCAGGCTGGTGGTGGATTTCCCCGGCACTCCGGCAGAGGCGGTTTCCGATCTGGTCAGTGGTTTTGCGGCCGATGAGCGCTTCATCCAGAGTGTCAGATACGGTGCCAGCGGGCTGGGTTCCGCCCGGGTGGAACTGACGCTGAATACAGCCTATGCGGACGGGCTGGCGCGCACGGTCACTCCCTTTATCGACCGCCATGCCGGTGCCCTGACGGTGGTGATGCCGCAAGCGGCGATTCAGCCGCAGGAAGGATTTCCCGATGAGCTGAAAGGGATCGCCGGGTTCGAGCTCGATACCTTGCGTCATGTGGCCGCGTTCGATTTCACCAGTCAGCCGGTGCTGAGCATCGGCTCGGTCACACTGGACGACAAACACTACGCCAGTGTGGCGGATGTTCCGGCGGGCGAACGTTATCGCCTGCTGGATCTCGTCGATGAGGCGCTCCGGCAGGATCCGACCTACCTTGCCGCCAAGGCCGAGTTCAGGCGCGCAGCGAGGTGCTGCCACAGGCCAGGGCGGATTATCTCCCCCAGCTCAGCTTCAGTTACCAGCATTCCGGCAAGCGGCAGACCGTCAACGAGTCCGGCTCCATCCCGACCGGCGATTACAATGTGCCCGGCTACAACCTTGCCCTGAACCTGACGCAGCCGGTCTATCGCCGTGCCAGCCTGATCGCCATCGATCAGGCGGAGGTGGCGGTCGAACAGGCCAAGCTGGCGCTGCTGGCCGCGGAGCAGGACATGCTGATGCGACTGACTACCGCCTATCTGGATGTGCTGGCGGCCCGGGACGAGCGCGATCTGGCCGAGGCCGAGCACAATGCGGTCACGGCCCAGCTGCAGCAGGCGCAAATCCGTTTCAACAGCGGCCTGCTCAGCCTGGCCGACTATAACGAGTCGCGCAGTCTGGAAGCCCTGACGCGGGCTCGCCTGATGAAAGCCGATTTCCAGTACGAGGATGCCCGCCTCGGCGTCAAGGAAATTGTGGGTCAGGAGGTGGAAAGCCTGCACGGCTTCAACGCCGACTTCCGTGCGGCAGCGCCCTTCCCCGAACGCGTCGATCGCTGGGTCGGGGCGGCCCTGGATCAGAATCTGGCGCTGCAGGCCCAGCGGCTTTCTACCAACATCGCCCGGCAGGAAATCGGCCGGCGCAGGGCCGAGCATCTGCCAACGGTGGATCTGTTCGCTTCTGCGGGGCAGCAGGTTTCCGAAAGCACCCTGTTTTCCGACACGCGCCAGGATGTGAACGAATTAGAGGTGGGGATTCGCGTCAATGTGCCGATATACAGTGGTGGCCGGACCGCATCACTGGTCAGGGAGTCGGCGGCGAGGCTGGATCGCTCCAATCAGGAACTGGAGCGGGAATACCGCAAAACCGAGCGTATCGTGCGTTCCGCCTATGCGAGCCTGGTCTCCAGTACGGCCATGCTGGCGGCTCTGCGTGAGGGGATCCTGGCGCAGGAGATACGCCTGGCGACGAGGCTCAAGGGGTTCGAGTCCGGTGTGGAAACCTCCGTTTCCGTGTTGGACGCCTATCAGAGCTACTATGCGGCTCGACGTGATTTCATGAATGCACGTTATGAGTATCTGAAGAATCGCCTGACGCTCAAACAGGCGGTCGGCAGTTTGGCCCGTAATGACGTGGCCGATCTGGACCTGATGCTGGAACAGAAGTAAGCGACCTGAAGATACCGGACGGAGAACACCACTATGGGTAGTGCAATCAAAGGCTTTAGAAAGGGATCTCTGCGCGCACGTGCACTGAGGCAGTGGCAGGGCATGATCAAGCGATCTCTTGAGTCCCAGGTGGTGGTCACACAGCGCATGCCGACCGGTGTGGTCGAGCCGATGGAGCCGCGCTATCTCCTATCCGGTGACCTGATGGTCGTGCCGCCGGCCCCGGAACAACCCTCGCCGGAGCCGGTGATCAACCTCGCCCTAGAGGCCGAGAAGAGTCTGGTTGCCGCCGCCCGTCCCGTGGATGAGGTGGCCGATACGGAAGCCGCCGATACCCTCGTCGATCAGGTCATTTTCGTCGACCAGGGAGTGGAAAACGCCGACACCCTGATCCAGCAGGTACTGTCCAACTCCGCTCTGGATAGCAGCCGCTATGAAGTGGTCTTTCTCGACGGTCTGAGTGATGGGGTCGAACAGGTTGGCCAGTGGCTGTCCCGTTATCAGGACCTGAACGCGGTACACCTGATCTCCCACGGGGCCGACGGCCAGATTAGCCTCGGTAATACGGTGCTGGAGCAGGCGACGCTGGAACGATACGGTGATGTGCTCGCCCGCTGGGGCGAGGCGCTGTCGGATCAGGGCGATATCCTGATCTACGGCTGCTCCGTGGCCGGTATTCCCGAAGGGGAGGCGCTGGTGCAGGCACTGGCCGACCTCACCGGTGCCGATGTTGCCGCATCCGACGACCTGACCGGTAGCGAGACCTTCGGTGGCGACTGGGAGCTGGAAGTTCGGGCGGGCCTTATCGATGTGTCGATGCTGCTCGATGGTGGTAGCTGGCAGGGGCTGCTGGCGGACTTTACCTCCGATTCAACCGATGAGAATTTTACCGGTACGGCCACCGATGACCGCTTCGTGTTTGGCGATGACTGGGGCAGCGATGCGGCCACCGGCGCGGGTGGCAACGACACACTCGATTTCTCCGGTGTCACCCGGGATCTGGTGTTCACCGTGGACGGTGACACCGTCACTGTCGCCTATGCCGACAGTGATGAAACCGACAGCTTCACCTTCGATGCCACGGACGGCGGTTTCAGCATCATCGGCGGGCAGGGCAATGATGAATATCGGCTGCTGGACGGTGCCAGTCTGCAGTCCGTGAGCGATGGCCAGGGCCAGGACAAGGCGATATTCCTCAATGCCGTTGCGCCGGTGACCGTTACCCGTCACGAAGACCGTAGTACCGATGTCAGCAATCAGGGCAGCTACAACCTTTCCGGGATCGAATCCCTGACCGGCCATATTTCGCTCGGCAACAGCATGGTGTCCCAGTTGTCGCAGAGTCTCGGCAGTTGGGAGGAGTTGATTGCCGAACTGCTGAACGATTCCGTTCTGTCGGCCGAACTGCCCCTGCTGGGCATGTCGGTCGGCGGCCTGCTGGCGCAGGGGTTCAGTGAAAACCAGCTGTCCACGGCAGAAGGCGCGGCCACCACCTTCCTGAATGACTTGCTCACCGTCAGCAACGACACCCTGACCGGCCTGACCAACCTGGGTGACCTGGCCGATGCGGTGGCGGCCGAGTTGAACGGGCTGGTATCGGGTGAGTTGTTCTCGGTGGCAGCCGGTGTGCACGACTGGTCGGAACTCAGGCTGGATCTGTTGTTCGATGCCACCCGGAGTCTGACACTGACACCGGAGCTGGACGAAAGTCTGACCGACGATCTCGCCCAGGCGGGGCTGACGCTGTCGGCGTTCTCCAACATCGAGCTGCAAGCCCGGCTGGAAGGCGCCGTTTCCATGGGCGTCAGGCTCGATGAGCTGAGTTCGCTGAACCCGACCGATGCGGCCGATCTCGGATTCATCCGCATGTTGCCGTTCAACCTGGGAGTGTCGGCCAGTGCCGATGACCTGGCCCTGAATGTTGGACTGAGCGAGACGGTGTTCGGCTCGGGCGCGGGCAGCATTGGCGTGACCGGAGGACGGCTGGCTCTGGCGGCCGAGGCCGGTTTCGCCATCGATCCGGCATCGCTGGACAGCCAACAGCGAGTCACCCTCGGCGCGGTGCCGGAGCTGAACCGCTGGAGCAGCGGCTCTCTGGAGGCGGATCTGCCGCTCTCGGCCCGGCTTGGCAGCTACGATCTGTCTTCGTTGGGCACCCCGCGTCTGGTGCTGGCAACCGACCGGCTGTTTGTCTATCAGCAGGACATTCTGCTGGTGAGCCGGCCCGATGTCAGTTTCGATATCGAACTCAACGCGACGTTGGCCGCCGACATTCTGACCGCGCTGGACCGCCTGAAAGACAGTGGCGACTTCGTACTGAATAACAGCTTCTTCACCACCACACTGCCGGGCCTGGGGGCTTCCCTGGCCGATCTGTTCTCCGCCGATGACAGCAGCGAAAACACCCTGAATCGCATCTTCAACCTGAAGGAGGCGGCAGAGGCCTATTATGCGACCACCACGCTGAATACGGGGACTGACACGGCGACGGTCGGAGGGCTGGTCGATGCGCTGAATCAATATCTGTTGTCGGCCGCCGCCATGCCGTTCGATTCCGCCCAGGCAGACTGGAGCGGGGCCATGCTGGCCTATACCGACTTCGGCGGGCTGGATTTGAGCGGGTTCGACTTCGGTGGCGCGGATCTGCGTAACGCCAATTTTGTCGGCGCGGATCTGACCGGCGCCAACTTCGCAGGCGCCAACCTCGGCGGCGCCGTGTTCAGCGACACCAGCGGCAAGGCGGTGGCCCGCCAGGCCAACTTCTCTTCCGCCAACCTGTTTGGTGCCATGCTCGCCGGCCTGGATCTGCGGGGGGCGGTGTTTACGGCAGCCGATCTGAGCGGCGCCGATCTGACCGCGGCCTCGCTGGTGGCGGCCAACTTTGCCCGCTCTCTGGTGAGCACCACCACCCGGGTGCAGAATGCGATCTTCTCCGGCAGCGCCGCCGCCGAACTGCAAGCGGCCGAGGGCATGGCCGATATCGTCGACCTGACGGCTTCCGCCGGTGCCGACCTGTCCGGCTTCGATCTTTCCGGGGTCGATCTGTCCGGGCTCGACCTGAGCAATGTGATACTGACCGGCGCCAACCTGACCGGCGCCAATTTGCAGGGCAGCAACCTGCAGGGAGCCGAGCTGACCAATGCCGTGCTCGCCAGGGCCTTCATTTACGGGGCACAGTTTGATGCCGCCCTGGGCGTGGCCCCAGACGCGCTGGCGTTTGCCGACAGCGTGGATACCTCGGATCTGGCAACCACAGGCTTGAACTCGGCACTGCTGTTGCTGGCCGAAGGCACCAGTCTGGCCGGCTTTGATCTGTCCGGCGTGGATCTGAGCAACCTGGACTTCACCGGTATCGACCTGAGTGGTACCTCACTGGCGGGCAGCAACCTGAACGGGGCGTCCCTGGCCGGTGCTATTTTGAGTGATACCACCGACTTTACCGGTGCCTCTCTCGAGGGTGTGGCGGACTTGCCGTCGGAACTGAAGGGCATCTTCGCACGGGCCTCACTGGCCGGTGTGGATCTGACCGATACCGTGCTGGATGGGTTGAACCTGGCCGGTGCCGACCTGACCGGTGCCGTGCTGACCGGCGCCTCTCTGCTGGGCGCCGACCTGCGGGCGGCGATCATCAACGACATCACCGCGGCGGGGGCCGATGCGGCTGCCATTATGGATGCGGTCACCTCCGCCCTGAGTGGCGCCCTGTACGACAGCCTGACGGCGATGAACGAAGCCTCTGCGGCGGCCTATCAGGCCGCGATGGCGCCGTTCGCGCTGGATGACGTCTTTACCGAAGGGGCCTCCGGCCCGCTGTTCGCCTTTCAGGGGGGCTTGAGCTTCTCCGCCGACGGTATGGGGCTGTTGTTCAACCTGCAGGTCAACATCGACAAGCAGGTGGCGCGGGACTTTGCCGTCAACAACACCGATCTGCTGGTCGAGGCCGGTAATCTCGCCCCCGAATTCGAGCTGGCCGCCACCGCCGTCGCCCGCCTGGTCGCGGCGCTGAATACCGATCTCGGTGTCGACATGGTTGCCAATGGCGGGGGCTTCGATACCGAGTCCTGGCTGCGACTCAACCGGCTGGATGCCGGCGCCCGGCTGGCGCTGACCGGACTGGACGCCAGCCTGTCTCTGGCGGGGCTGGCCGAGGTTCAGGTGCGTGAAGGGGTGATCGATCTGCGCGCTGCGGCCCAGGTCGAGCTGGCCGATCCGGACAATGCGGATGGCCTGAACCGCATCACGGCGACCGATATCTCCAGTGCCGGCGGCATCAACGCCCTGGCCGGGCTGACCACTACCTCCAACCTGCGTGGCAGCCTGTTGCTCAATGCCGCAGGGGCCGGTTTCAGCCTGAACGACTTCGGCCTGCCGACCCTGATCTTCCGGGCGCCGGAGTTGATCTCCCGAAACGCCGACACCGGGGAGTGGCAAGTCGCCACCCCCGAGATGTATCTGGATGTACGCATCACCGAAACCCTGAAAGACAGCATCCTCGACCTGCTGGGCAGCATCGACGAGACCGGTAACGCGGCACTCGACAACCCGGTGCTGAACGGCAAGATCCCGGGGCTGGATAAAAGTGTCAACGAACTGCTGGGCTTCGACAGTGACGCCGGTGATGGCGCCAGCATCGACGTGTTCAAGCTGCAGGATGCGGCGTCGGCCTACCTGAACGACTTCGGCTATACCACCAATGACTTTCCGTCCCTATCGGGTCTGGTTGAGTCGCTGAACCTGGCGCTGTCCCGTGATCTGAGCATTCCCTTTACCACCAGTCAGATGGACTGGAGTGGCTTTGATCTGGCCGGCTTCGACTTCGGCAAGCTGGGCATCGATACCCTGCGCAATTTCGATTTCAGCGGTGCCAACCTGGCCGGTGCCGACTTCCGTGGCCTGGACCTGTCCGGTGTGGACTTCAGCGGCGCCAACCTGGCCGGCGCCCTGTTCGACGGTGCCAGCCTGCTGCGTAACGCCACCTTTGATGGTGCCACTCTGACCGGCATCGACTGGAGCAACGTCGACCTGCGCGGGCTGAACTTCTCCGGCGCCGATCTGCGCGGGGCCCTGTTCACCGGCCTCGATCTGTCTCGCATCAACCTGAGCGGTGCCAACCTGAGCGGTGCCAACTTCAGTGGCGCCAACCTGCGCTGGGCCGATCTGGTCGGGTCCAACCTGTCCGGTGCCGATCTGTCCTTTGCGCTGGCACTGGACGTGGACTGGTCCAGCTGGTTCGCCGGCGACCTGCGCTTTGACGCCAACACCAAGCTGACCGGTCTGATCGTGGATACCGATCTGCGCAGCCTGTTTGGCTCTCTGGCCTCAAGCGTGTTGCGCCTCGGCAGTGGCCTTGATCTGTCCGGCTGGACCGACAAGGACTGGAGCGGCTGGGATCTGTCCGGCATCGACTTATCCGGCATCAACCTGAGCGGCTTCGATCTGTCCGGCACCAACCTGCGTGATGTGCGCTTCAACGGCGCTAACCTGCAAGGTGTAAACCTGTCGCGAGCTCTGGCGCTGGATGTGGACTGGAGCGGTGTCACCGGCACCCTGGCGGATATCGGCGGCATGCTGTCGAAGATATTCGATGGTTCCCTACCAAGTGCTACTACCGGCAGTGCGACCACCTGGGCCAGCGGCATCGACCTGAGCGGTTTCGACTTCTCCGGCTGGGACCTGAGCGGGCTGGACTTCGGCGGCATTAATCTGGGCGACCTGAAGCTGAGCTGGTCGATGCTGACCGGTGTGAACCTTACCGGCGCCACCTTCGGCGCGGTGGACTGGACCGGCTCGCGCTGGTCAAAGGTGACGCTGCCCAGCGGCACCCTGTCCGGCAGCTTCCGCAACGTGGACTTCGGTGATTTCAGCTTCAGCAGCGATATCACCTGGTCGCTGACCGGTGCCGACTTCGTTGGTATCAATCTGACCGGTGTCAGCGGTATCGGTGACTTCCTCACCAATATCAATAGCGCCTGGACCACCTCTGGCAGCTTAACCCCCCTGGATTTCGGCTGGGTCGACTTCTCCGGTCTCGATCTGTCCGCGCTGACCGGTCTCAGCAGTACCCTGTTCCAGTTCGGCAGCTTCCGTGGCGCCGATTTCAGCGGCATGCGCCTGCCGAACATCGGCGTGGACTGGAACTTCTCCGGCCTGGATCTGTCGCTGGGTAACTGGAATGGGCTGACCGTCGATGGCGGATACCAGCTCAACCTGGACGGTGCCCGCCTGCTGGGCGCGGCGCTGGATATTGGCAGCTATATCGGTACAGCGACCGGCGCCTTCTATGATGGTCTGACCCGCTTCGGCAGTGCCAGCGCCGAGTTCATCGCCGGTCTGGAGATGGATCAGGCGGTGCTGGACAGCGTGTTCGGCGAGCCGCTGGACGGTCCGCGTATCGCCATCAGCCCGATGTTCGATACCAGCGGCAGCGAGGTGATCCTCGGCTTCAATCTGGTCAGCAACATCGATCAGATGCTCAGTTTCGGCTTCGACTTCGCGCTGGGTGATGTACTGACGCTGGGGGCCGATGGCCTGGCGCGTTTTGCCTTGGCGCTGGATCTGGATGCCGGTATCGCGCTAGCCACCCGTACCGGCTCCACGCCGGTGGGCGACATCCCGCTGCCGGAGCCGGGTGATTCCGATATCTTCTTCAACCTCAACCGCTTCGATACCGGTGTGGCGCTGGAACTGTTTAATATTCAGGCCGCCCTTGGTACGACCGGCTTTGCCGGAGCCAGCATTACGGAGGGTGAGCTCAGCGTGCGGGTGGCGGCCAGCATCACCGCCGAAGATCCGGATAACACCGATGGCAAGGGGCGCATTACCCTGAGCGACCTGAGTGCCGCCGGTTTCGATACTGTGTTCGACCTGACGCCGGCGATGGCGCTGGATGGCCGTTTCGTATTGGGTGGCGACCTGGGCGGCTTCAACGTCACCGACTGGGGCAACCCGGTGCTGACCATCGGCTCCAACATCGTCAACGGCGCCTTCGTGCCCGACTATTTCTTCGATGTCAGCATCGATGCGCAAGCGGTGCGTATCAACCTCGCAGATCTGTTCGCCGAGGTGGCCTCGGTCGGCAGTGCACTCGATGGTTCCGATTTTCTTGATGCGATACTGCCGTTCCTGGACACCAGCCTGGGCAACCTGCTCAAGAGCGAAGACGGGCGCACCCTGGGCGATCTGCTCTCGTTCCAGCGCGTGGACCTGGATGCCGATGGCAACGAGGTTCGCACCAGCGTGCTGGCAGATTACTATGCGAATGCCGATGACCCTACCTACAGCGGCCTGATCGACTGGCTGCGCGACTTCCTGGGCGCGACCGGGTTCTATTCCGACCTCGAATCCCTGTTGCCGAGCCAGTATGGGGAATCCGCACAGGGGCCCTTCACCATAGGTGGTGGTCTGTTTCTTGATGATCAGAATGAGATCCAGCACCTCAGTATCGATGCGACCGGTGGCAGCTATACCCTGAACTTCAGGCAGGGCGGAGCGGACTACACCACCGATGCTATTGCATACAATGCCGATGCCGATGCCGTGCAAACCGCACTGAGAGAAGCGCTGGGTGCCCTCTTTGACGACACCACCAAGCTGACAGTGACCGATGAGGGCAACGGTGTGCTGGCCATTGCCTTCGCCGGCAACTGGGCGGCGACCAACGTCGTTCAGCTGCGGGCCGACAGCAGCAACCTGACCGGCGGGCAGGCGCGGGTCACCACCGCCCAGCAGGGCGGCAGCCGTGGTCTGTCTCTGGATCTGGGATTGAATCTGGGCAAGGCGCTCTCGCTGCCGTTCAATCTGGGCACCGGGCTGGACGAGCTGGGTTTTGCGCTCAAGGGCGACGGCACCCTGGATCTGAATGCCTTGCTGAATCTGGATCTGTCCTTCGGCCTGGCGTTCGACAGCCTGGCGGACCTGACGACCGGCGACAGTTATTTCTTCCAGGCCCGGGATATTTCCGCCCAGGTGGTGGCCGGCACCGACAGCTTCAACGCCGCCGTGTCACTGGGCGTGCTGGATGCCGAGATCGACAATGGCAGCGTTCACTTTGTGGCCGATGCCGGTGTCACGGTCAAGAACAGTGCCACCGCTGCGGCCGTCGGTCAGCGGGTATCGCTGTCCGACTTCGCTGCCGCCGCGAGTCTTTCAGATTTGATTGACGCCTCGGCAACAGTCTGGGCCGAGGCCGACTTCCCGCTCAAGGCCAAGCTGTTCGGCGGCGATCTGACCAAGCTGACCGGTGGCGAAAACCCCAGCATCGAGGTGTACTGGGGCAGCGCGGCGTTGCCGATTGACTTCGACCTGATCGCAGATACCGACCCGGTCATCAAAAAGAAAAACCTGACCAATCTGGCCAGCCTGTCGAACATGACACCGGCCATGATGGTGCAGATGCTGGTCAATATCGGGGACTTCCTCGACCAGTTCCGCGACTCCGAGGCCTTCCAGATCCCGATTCCGTTTACCGGTACCGATCTCGGCGATGCGTTCGACTTCGCCTACGGCTGGACCAAGGTGCTGAACGAGAAGCTGCAGGGCGTGCTCAGCTTCGACCTGACCAGCGAGCAGCCGGTGTCACCGCGCCTGAGCGATGATCTGGCCTTCGATCTGGTGTTGCAGCGCCCGGGAGACCTGGTTGCCAGCAGTTATACCGTGACCCTGTGGCAGGCCGATACCCAGAGCTTTACCCATATCAACGAGCTGGCGGACTACATCAGTGGCCGTATTTCGCAAGCCACCGATGGCGCCTTGCAGTTGCAGGACAGCCTGCCGCAGTGGGTCAGCGATACCACGACGACCGATACTACCGCTACCGATACCGGCAGCGCCAGCAGCACGGCGGTGACGGGAACGGCGGCCAGCGTGAGCGAACAACAGGCCGGTGGTGAACCGGTCAATGCCACGTTGCGCGTCGAGCTGGGCACCGCGACCGGCACCCTGTCGCTGTCGTACAAGGGGAAAGCGGCCGAGACCCTGGCCATCACCGCGGCCATGAGCGATCCCGACATCGCATCCGCCCTGGCCGGGACCATGGCCACCGCGGTAGGGACCGTTGCCGACAACATACGGGTGACCGGCAGTCGCGGCGAAGGCTTCCGCATCGAATTTGCCGGTGCCGTGTCGGGCCGGGCCTATACGGCCGACGACTTCAGCTACAGCATGAGCGTGTCGTCGACGGCGACCTCATCGGTTACCGAAACCGAGGCCCATACCACCGGTGGCGGCGAAGTGAAGGTGCTGACCTTCACGGGGTATGCGGCCGGTACCTTCGAATTGCAGCTGATGGGGCAGACCACGGACCCCATTCGCTATATTGCGGATCCCACCGGCACCCTGCAGGGCAAGATGATTCAGCAGGCGCTGGAGAAAATTGCGGGCGTCGGCAATGTGAAGGTGACTTTCCCGCAGAAAGACCCGCTGGATCCCACCGGCAAGAAGGCAAACTATGGTTCTGCGCCCAAGTTCCTGATCGAGTTCAAGGGTGACTTGGCCAACCAGGACATTCCGGACATGACGGTGTACTACGGCAACCTGAAAAACGGCACCTATGTCCCCGCCGGGGAAAGCCGTGGCGTCACCATCGCCGAACTGACGCCGGGGCAAAACGCCTCGGGTGAAGTTCAGACGGTCAGCGTCAGTGCCGATCCGGCGACGCCGGCAACTTTCGATCTGAGCTGGAGTTATGGGGGCAAGACCTGGACGACTGGTGTTACCCCGTCGGGTACGCTCTCCAGCGATATCACGGCGTCTGCCCTGCGGGCCGCCCTGCTCAATGCCACCTCCGGTGCCAGCCGTCTGGGCGACATCGACGGTCTCGAGATTGCGGTGCGTCAGGTGGCCACGGGCAGCTGGAAGGTGAGCTTCGGCGGCATTCTGGCCGGCCAGGAACTGGCAGAGCTGGCGGTGGTGAACCTGTCCAATGCCACCACCCCCGATGTTGCCATGGGGACAGTCCAGGAGGCCTATTTGCGTAACGAGGTGCAGAGCATACTGCTGGGCGCCTCCGTG
Source organism: Oceanisphaera psychrotolerans (assembly GCF_001870485.1). Taxonomy (GTDB): domain Bacteria; phylum Pseudomonadota; class Gammaproteobacteria; order Enterobacterales; family Aeromonadaceae; genus Oceanimonas; species Oceanimonas psychrotolerans. Next base: position 17,034 of record NZ_MDKE01000044.1, read on the forward strand.
GGCGATTACCGGGTGCAGCTGGGCAGTGACGGCGCGCTGTCCGGGCGCTTCGCGGCAACCGCCTCTGCCGCCGAGCTTCAGGCCGTACTGCAAGCCATGCCGGACATCGGTGTGGGCAATGTCAAGGTCACCGGCGAGTCGCAGCGCTGGCAGGTCGAGTTCACCGGACGGCTGGCAGGGCAGGATCTGCCGTTGCTGCAGATGAGCCCGCTGCAGTCCATCGCACTGGCGCCGGTCACCGCCGCCGCTGGCGAAACAGTGACTCAGGTGGTTGAAATCAAGTTTGCCGACCAAAGCACCTACGCGGTCGGTGTCGATATTGCCAACATGAGCATGGCCGAGGCGCAACAGGCGCTGCTCGAGGCACTGGAACAACTGGATGGCGTCGGCGCCGGCAACGTCAGCGTGGTGGCGGCACCGACGCCGGTGGGCGAAAGCCAGCGCTGGGATATTCTCTTTACCGGCGAGCTGGCCGGCAAGACGGTTCAGGCACTCAACCTGAATGTCACGCTGAACGTGACCACCGGCGGCGTGACCCAAACCACCACAGAACAGATCGAAGGGCAGGAAATCCGGGCCAGCCTGATCCAGGTCGGTACTTCGGAGCTGCGCCCGATGGCCGGCGGCCTGACCTGGGGCAAGCTCAGCATTCGCCCGGTCAATGTGGATGACTTCACCTATGTCGCCATCATTCCGAGTGCCGGCATCCTGATTGAAGCCATTCAGACCGGCAGCGAGGTAACCGGTCTCAGCGAGGTGCAGCGGCTGACGGTCAATGATGCGGCTTCCGGCAGCTATACCCTGACCCTGACGTTCGACAGTGGCGATACCTTCACCACGGCGGCGATTGCCGCCGGCGCCGATGCGGCGACCATTCAGACCGCCATCAACGATGCCCTGGACACGGCCGGCAGCGTCAGTGTCGCGCTGGAAAACGATCAGCAGACCAACGTCTTCGAAATTACCTTCACCGGCACCCTGTCCAGGCTGGATGTGCCGCTGCTGACGGCCAGCTTCGGCGGCTTGCGCGCCTACGCCGGCGCCGAGGCCGTTGCCTACACGCTGCAGGAAGGACGTGCCGCGATCGGCGAACAGGTGGCGCGCGATGAAGTCCAGAGGCTGACGTTCAACAACGTCGCGGGCGGCATGTACTCTCTGGTGATGCAGCTTGATGGCAGCTACTACAACCTGCAGGAGCCGCTCGAAGTTCTGCCGGATGAAACCGCTCTGGATACCTGGCTGACCGGGCTCGGTATCGACATCACCGGACTCAGCCTGCATGAAAAACGGGCCGTGGAGCTGGAGCGGGCACTGCAGCTGGCATTCACCACCGGTGAGCGCGCCATTGCCGGCGCCGACGTCGCCGTGGTAGCGGTGCCGGGAGAGGGCCCGAGTGCCTTCAGCTACGACATTCAGTTCTCGGGCAGTATTGGCGAGCGTAACCTGCCGACTCTGCTGGTATTCCACAATTTGCAGGCGGTCGACACCAGCACCAGCTTCGGCAACGGCAGCTCGGCTCTGGGCTTCTCAGCCACCGGAACTGAAGCCCAGACCGAAATCGGGCCCAAGTTCAATACCCTCGAAGACTTCGCGTCCGTGCTGGCCGATGCCATCAACGAGCTGCTGCCCAGTGGGGAAACCTTCAATATCGCGGCACGGTTCGATCCGATCGCGATGGATTTCATGTTCGATATCAGCCTGTCGCCTTCGCTGCCGGCACTGGCGTTGCCGGTGTGGCTGGATATCGGCGATCTGGATCCGCTGGCTTCCCTGGAACTGTCGGGCCTGCTGGCGGTGAACGGTGGTGTCGACTTGACTACCACCATCGGCCTCGACTTCAATCGCCCTGAAAACTTCAAGATTGACAGCGGTGTGCTGGTATCGGGTGAGGTGCAGGGTACCAAGGCCGGAGGCGTGGATACGGGCTTCGCCCGGTTCCTGCAGGATCCGTCAAAGCCTTACGATTCGAGAGTGCAGGTTCAGAACGGGACAGATCCGGATACCGGTGAGCCCATCATGAAGCCCAACCCGGATTACAATCCGGCCGTAGACACCAGCTTCGATGTCAACTTCGATGGCGACCGCTACAGGGTCACCATCAGTGCGGCCTCCCAGGACGACAACAACAACCTGAACGATTTGCTGGCCGACATCCGCACGGCGCTGAGTGGTGTGGCCGTGCATGCCAACAGTGCCCTGAGTCGCCTGGGCTATCAGAATCTGGGGCAGGCCGTCGAGGTGGCGCTGGCCGCCGATGAAGCCGGTGATGAACAGCTGAGCTTTACCCTCTATGGCAAGACCATCACCGAAGCGGGCGTGGCGGCCAGCGGGGCCTTCTCTTCGGTATTCGGTATCACCAGCCTGACCACGCCAATCGATTGGCAGAGCGTCGGGTTGCCAGGTTCGCTGACGCTGGCCAACGGCAGTGCCTTCGATCTGATCATCGATGGCGCCGATGACCTGGCTTCCGCTGGCGTGACGGCGGCGACCGGTGATAACCGCATTACCGTCGGCATTGCGTCCGGTACCTATACACCTCAATCATTGATGAACGCCCTCAATACGGCATTGGCCGGCATTACCGGTGGTGAGCTGGGACCGTTGCAGACCAAGGTCAGTCACCTGGGGGAGGCCTTGAGCTTCAGCCTGGGCACGCTGCCGGATGGTACCCCGGTCATGCAACTGAATACCCAGGGCCAGCATGTTGCCTCGCTGAAGTTTGCGGCCGTGGATCATGATCCGCTGGTGCGCCACCTCGGCTTCGTGACCGACTCGCTGAACAAGGCCGGCGGGGTGTCGGTCTTCCTCGAAGACACCCTGGTCGGTGCCCGCCTGGTGGCCGGTGTCGAGCAGTTCGAAGGCCGTGCCTCCATCGGTTTTGTCGACCTGTCGATGGACAACATGCTGGCGCAGATCGATGCCGGCGTGAACGTGCGTCTGCTGGATGGCGCCGATGGCAATCCGGGTGGACGGGTCTATCTGGATGAGCTGATCGATGCCGCGACCCTGAAGGACAGCCTGCTGGGAATGCGGGGTGAGGTGGTACTGAATGCCGGTGGCAGCGAAACGCTGATCGCGGCCCCCCGAACAGAAGAGCCGGGGGTACTGACGGAGGATCTGGGCCTGAGCATCACCCTGAACGGTGATACGCTCAATGACGGCCAGGCGATAGAGCTGGATGTGAAACTGCTGGCGTCCTCGACGCTGACCAACACCAGCGTAGCGGACCTGGCCGACGACCTGAACACGGCCATCGAGACGGCAATCGATCGATGGAATAGTGCAAACAGCGACCAGCTGAGTGCTGACCAGCTGGCTGAGCTCAAGTCTCATAGCTGGGTGACGGCCGGTGACCTGGTGCTCTATAACGTCAATACCAAAACATCCACCACCACCGTGGCCGGGGCGCTGCAGTTCATTGCACCGGCGGTCGCCAGTGTCCGGGTCGAAGGCCGGCGCCTGATCGGCGAGTACATGAGCCCGGTCACCTTCAGCGACAGCAACTACACCATCGGCAGTCAGCCGATGGCCAGGTTGGTTATCGATGGCATCAGCCTCGATGCGGGGGGCCTGAATCTGTTGCCGCCGGATGTGGACCCTCGTATCGACATCAGCCTGCCGATCATCGATGTCTGGCAGGGAGCCCTGTCGTTATCGGAGGCGGTCGATATCCGGGTGATCGGTGCCGATGCGCTGACCGGTTTCGGCGATCTGTCCTGGCTGCAGGTCATCGAAGGGCTGCGCATGGCGTCGAACCTGCTCAGCCAGTTTGAAACCTTCAGTTTCCTGGATCAGGACATTCCGGTTATCGATCTCAGTGTCAACGACATGTTCGATATCGCGGTGGAGCTGGCGCGCGCCATCGAGGAGGTGGGCAATAATCCGGCGACGGGGGTGGGGCAGCTGCAGGCAGTGCTGGCCGACAGTTTCGGTCTGCCCATCTATGACCCGACCCGTCCCGAGGTGTTCGGTGTCAGCCTGGAGTACGATGCCACCTCCAATGCGGTGATGCTCAATATTCCCTACGAGATCAACCTGCTCGACAAGAGCTATCCGATCTCCATCGATCTGGCGACGCTCGGTGAGCTGATTGGCGGGTCGACGCTGCAGGATCTGATGGGTTCCGTCGGCAGCATTGTCGATGTGGGAGGCAGTGCTCTGGTCACACTGCAGTCTTCGGCCATGGTCAATATCGCGCTCGGGCTGGACCTCGCGTCCGGCGCCATGTTCGTTTACGACTACTTCGATGGCGGCACCACCGACAATCTCGATGACGATACCGGTACCTTTGCCCGTCTGGGGATGGAGGTCAACGGAACCGCGCTGGCGTTCAATGCCTCGCTGGGGCTGTTCTCGCTCGACGTCAAGGGGGGCACCGCGGATATCCTGGCTCAGGCCGGCCTCTATCTGGGCGACGATCCCGCCGGCGCGGCCGGGCAGGGCGATGGCCGTCATTATCTCGGTTCTGCGGTGTCCGTGCTGACCCTGCAGGACGGCGAGAGCGTTGCCCTGATCTGGGACGAGACGGCCGTGACCACCGGTTTCGATATCGGCGGCACCGGCACGACAGCCGATGCCTGGACCCTCACCGCCGATAACGATGACGCCTTCCGTCTGCACTTCAACGTTGCCGGGGTGGACTACCATACCCAGTCACTGGCGCGTGGCTACGATGCCGCCACGGTCAAGGCCTATATCGCAGAGGCGCTGCTGTATGGCCCAACGGCGCTGCGAGGCACAGTGAGTGTCGAACAGGTCGATGCCGAGGACCCGACCCAGGGCTGGAAGATTGTGGTCAGAGGGGCCGGTTTTGACGGCAAGTCGCTGAGCCTGGAGGTTCAGCAGTTGCGTGCCGACGCCGATGGCGGCCCCCTCGGTGCGCTGAACGAGATTCAGTGGGTCAGCATTCCTTCCGGCTCGGGTGGCAGCTTCACCCTGAGCGCGAACATCGACGGCAAGGACTACCGCACCGGCGACATCGCCTGGAACGCCGATGCCGCCACGGTGGCAACGGCATTGCGTACCGCCCTGACCAGTGGAACCAGGGCAATAGCGGGGGCCGATGTCAATGTTACCCTGCATAACGACGCCAGGCCCCAGGATGGCTGGCACATCGAATTTACCGGCTCCCTGGCCGGCCGTGGTATTTCGTTGCTCGAAGCGGATGACGGCGGCCTGACCCACGCGGGGGCGGTGGTGGCCGTGCCGGTGGTGGTGAGCAAATCCCCGGGCGTGGTCAACCAGGCCCGGGTCATGCTGGTGGCGGCGACCAGTGGCACCTTCGATATGAGCTTCGGCTATGGCTCGGCCACCAAAACCCTGACCGGCCTTGCCTGGAATATCACGGCTGAAGAGTTGCAAACCAGGCTCAATACCGCCATGGGCGGCGGATACAGTGGCATCCTGGTGGTGGACGACAGCGATAACGGCGGCTTCCTGATCAGCTTCGATGGCAACCTGCTGCGCGGCCAGGGGGTCACCGTCAGCGTGGATGGCACCAACCTGGGGGCTCGCCCTTCGGCGCACTCTACCGGGACATGACCGTGGATTTCGAGGGCTCGGCCAATGTGCTGTTGCCGGGCTATGTCACCCTGCCCAACGATATCTTCGCTCTGGGTCGCGAGCTGGGCTTGATCGATGCCAGCCTCAGAAACCCGATCTACATCGGTGACCTCGAATTGCAGGTCAACAGCCTGAGCGAACTGATGAACGGCCTGATGGCCGGTGACACGGTCAGCTCCGTCATGATCGACAGCGCGGGCGCCTATGACAGTGCCTATACCCTCAACTATCGCCTGCCCGAGCTGGGCGGCATGTTCGACCTGTTCAAGCTCAACAACCCCCTGATCCGCCTGATCCGTGACCCGTCCGTGATCATCGACGGCATCGATTATGCGCTCAAGGGCATTCAGCAGTCGCTGGATGCCATTGCCTCGCTGCCGTTGCCGCTGATCGGCGAGCAACTGGCCGAGGGGGCCCAGTTCATCGCCGATATTCGCGGCAGCGTGATTGCCGAGATCCAGAACTTCATCGACAGTTCGCTCGATACCTACGGCGGCATGGAAAATGCGCTGCGCATGACCCTGTTCGAGGTGTTCACCTCCGACAGCAATAACGACGGTCTGATCAATCCGCTGAGCATGGATCAGTGGATCGAGGCCGAGATTGACGGCATGGCGATTGCGGACCGTGGCGGTGACAATCCCTTCCTGAACTACCTTAAGGACTACAACGGCGATGGGGTGATCACGGCCGACGATATCGTGGTCGAATACCTGGCATTTGGCTCCCTGTCTCCGGCCGTGGCGGCAGGTACCCGTCTGGGCTATACCCTGGCCGGTCGTACCTCCGATGTGCGAGGTGACAAGAAGGGCGGTGATATCGTGGCGGTGGACGGCTACGACCCACTGGCCGAAGCCGGTGCACTGCAATTCCGCATGAACCTCGGCCAGAGCCTGCTGTCCCGCGAGCTGGATCTGTCCTTCGATATCGGCCTGGCGGGACTCAACCTGGATGTGGACGGCGGTATCGGGCTCGATCTGGGCTGGGACTTCTTCTTTGGTTTCGGGGTGAATATCGAGGAAGGCCTCTATCTGGTTTCCGAGATGCCGGGCAATGCGGGCCTGGATGATGCGGCGCTCACCCAGAGCGTCTACGACCTGATCACCCAGAAAAAGACCCTGCCGTCCGACAGTCTCACGGAAACCACGCAGCTGCGTCTGACACCGCCGGATACCTCTGCCGGCACCTTTGACCTGACCTTTACGGCCGACGGAACCGGCAGGACAGTGTCGGGGCTGGACAGCAGCACGCTGACGGCTTCCATCCTGCAGCAGCAGCTCAATACCGCTGTTGCAGCGGATTATACCGGCATCAGCGTCACCGAAAGCGGTGGCAACTGGGTCATCGACTTTGGTGGCGCCAGCCTCGCCGGCAAGACCGTGACCCTGACCAACACGGCGAGCCTGGCGGTGTCTACGCTGAGCACGCCAACCGATCCGGCCACGGTCGCCTCCCAAATCTACGTGACTCCTCCGGTCTCCTCCCAGGGGACCTTCGACTTGAGCTTCTCGGCCGGAGGCAACAGCTGGAACCTGACCGGGGCCGGCAACGACATGACGGCGTCCCAGTTGCAGACCCGGCTCAACAAGGCGGTGGCTGCCGACTATACCGGCATTACCGTGGCCGAGCAGGATGATACCTGGTTGATCACCTTTGGGGGTGCATCCTTGCTGGGGCAGGACGTTTCGTTGAGCGGCAGCTTCGAGGCGGTTCAGGACCCGGCGCTCAATCCGCTGATCGACAATCCCTGGGATCTGCCGGACTCCAACCCGGCGGTCAACGAGCTCAGCATAGTGTTCGATGCCTATCTGGCGGGTAACCCGGCGTCGATATCGGCCAATATCTTCTTCGTGGCCGGTACCCTGACCGATTATCTGGCGGGTGATCTGGTGGTGGATCAGGACGGCAATGACGTCAGCAACTACTCGCCCTTCGGGGACGAGGTGGGTGCGCGCACCTTCTTCCATGGCGAGTTCGCCATCAACATGACCGACCGCAACTCGGACGGCCGTCTGACCTATGCCGAAATGACCAGCGGCAAGTTCTCCGACAATTTCCGCCAGCAGTTTACCGGTGCGGCCCAGGCCAACTTCCATATGGAACTGGCGATTCCGGATACGCCGTTGCCGCGTATCATCGGTGATTTCCACATGACCTGGGCGCTCAACACCGCCTCGATTCCGATCGGCTACGGCGACATGTTTTCGACCCAGCCACAGGTCTGGATTACCGACCTGGCCATCGATGTCGGCAGCCTGTTCTCCGACTTCCTCGCGCCCATCGTGGGCGAAATCCAGCAGGTGACCCAGCCTCTGCAGCCGGTGATCGACGGGCTGACCATGGCGATACCGGGCCTGTCCGAACTGGCCGGGCGCGACTATACGGTACTGGATCTTGCCGAGGAGCTGGGTCAGGGCAAGGTGAACGTCAAGTTCATCAAGTCTTTCGTCTACATGCTGGATCTGTTCAACGCGATTCCGGTTGATGCCCAGGGGCTGATTATCCCGATCGGACGGGTGTTCAGCTTCGGTGGCAACCTGCAGGACAGCGGCAGTCGCAAGAATTCATCCCTGAGTGGTGATGTCAACAGCACCGATCAGGCGATGAGTTCCAGCAACGGGACCGGTTCCACCGCCGGGACGGCCTCGTTCCTCGATAAACTGCAGAACCCGAACAACGCCTTCAAGATCCCGATTCTGACCGATCTGTCGCTGGTGCTGGATCTGATCATGGGCAAACCGGTGGATCTGGTGACCTTTACGCCACCGAACCTGAGTGTGGATGTGCGGATTGATGCGGGCTCCTATATTGTCCCGGGCGTCAAGGCGGGTATCCGGGGCGGGGTCGCTGTTAATGTGGCATTGACGCTGGGATTCGATACCTACGGCATCATGAAGTTTATCGACAGTGAAAATCCGCTGCACATGCTCGAAGGCTTCTATGTCAGCGACAATTTCATCAATGGGGTCGATACACCGGAAGTGGTGTTGAATGCCTTTCTGGCCGTGTATGCGGAACTGAATATCGGACTTGCCCGGGCGGGGGCGGAAGGGGGCATCAAACTCACCGGCGAGCTGGATTTCTGGGATGAAAATGGCCCGGGGGCCCGGGATGGCAAATTCCGTGCGCTGGAAATTCTCAACCAGCTGATGTGTGAGCCGTTTAATCCGCTCAATCTGGTTGAAGCCAGCCTGAGGGCAAATGCCTACGCCAAAATTTACGTCGACGTAAACACCTTTATCGCCGGCTGGCAATCCATTTACAGTAAAACACTCATCGATGTTCAGCTGTTCGAGGTCGTCTGGAAGCCCAAGCCCTGCATGCCGATACTGGCATCGGACGATAACGGTGACGGCACCTTCGTGCTGCACATGGGAGATAACGCCCTGTTGCCATCCGACAGTGCGGTGGATTTCAACATCGCCGCCATGATGGAGGGCAAGGGGGCCGAAGATCGCAAATACCGCAATATCGAGGACGGTGACGAGAAGTTTGTCATCAAGGAAACCGGTAACGGTGAAATCGAGATCACCGCGACCCTCAACGGCACCGAATACACCGTTGCCTATACCGGCGTTAAAAGGATCGTCGGCTTTACCGGTCGCGGCAACGACACGGTCGATGTCTCCGGCCTCAAGAACATCGATGTGGTGCTGGTGGCCGGTGACGGGACCGACAAGCTGGTCGGCAGCCCGAACGACGATGTGCTGATCGGGGGTAGCGGCAGCTCCAGCCTCGAGGGGGGCGACGGCGACGATCTGTTGATTGCCCGTGCCGGAACCACCGCCATGGAGGGGGGCGACGGTGCAGACAGCTATCGCTTCCTCGGTAACTGGGGGGTGGCGACCATCGCGGACAACGATATCCGTGGCAGCGCCAACGTGATCGACTTCTCCAAACAGACGGCCGGGCTGGTGCTCGACACCTACAACGGCAAGGTGACCCAGGGCAATAGCCGGGTATCCTGGGACAGCCGCACCGAAATAGGCCTGATTGCAGGGGGCAGCGGTGACGACATCCTGGATATGTCCTACGAGAGCGCAAGATTGCATATTCAGGTGGCCGACATCTCCGCCGACATGGTGCAGCTCGAGGCAACACTCAACAGTCATGCCCAGAGTCGCCTGACCGATACCGATGCCGCGGGGCTGAATGACGGGGTGATCACCGGCATGACCAGTGGCGCGGTCAACAACGAGGGTGCGCCGGTATCCTCTTACGGCGATCGTGTGCTTCGCTTCACCGGCTTCGAAAATCTGATCGGTGGTGTCCAGAGCGATATCTTCGCCTTCGAGAACAAGGCCGCCGTCAGTGGCAGCCTCCATGGCGGGTCGGCCCGCGGGGTTGGACTGAATGTGACGCAAGAACGTGAGGGGGTGCGCAATACCATCGATTTTTCCGACTATGCAACGGCGCTCAGCATCAACACCAGTGGCAGCGAATACACCCTGCCGGACGGCTTCACGACGGTGGCAGGTGCCGCGACCGTGGCATCGGGCAGCCGTATCAACACCAATGCGACCAACGTCACCATCCGTGGCTTCCACAACATCATCGGTGGTCAGGGCAACGATGTGCTGGTCGGGGACAAACGACAGAACCAGATCTTCGGCATGCAGGGCAATGACACCCTGATCAGTACCAGTGGTGGCGACCTGCTGGTCGCCGATACGCTGATCGTCGAAGACACCGACAACCGGATCGAGTCCAAATCCACCGCGGTTGTCACACGGCCGGCCTGGACCCAGCTGCCGGCACGGGAATGGACCTGGTTCGACTCCACACTTCACAGCAGCTCGTTCAACAGCACCGAAGAGGTACTGATCGGCGGCCTGGGTGACGATGTGCTGCTGGGTTCGCTGGGGCTGGATCGGCTCTATACCGGGGCCGGCAACGATACCTTGGCGGGGGATCTGGCGCGCATGAGCTTCGATGCAACCGGAGCCCTGGTGAGGGCGGAAGTGGACGACACCACCGATGCCGGTTTTGGTGAAGCCGACTACATCGAAGGCCTGCATGGGGATCATGTGGTGATCGGTGGCGCCGGGGCCGACGAGATCCTGCTGGGCGACGGCGACAACCTGGTGCTGGCGGATGAGGGCTATCTGGTACTGGATCCGTTCACCCGCCGTGCCCTGGAGGTCGCGACCTGGACCAGCGGTTATGGCGCCGGGGACACCGTCACGCTGGGCGCTGGCAGCAACATCGTGCTGGGTGGCGCGGGTGCCGACCGTATCGTGGCAACGGATCCGGATGGCGAACGCAACATCGTAATGGGTGACCACGGTCGTATCGAGTTTTCTCTGGCGGAGCCGGATGACCACCGTCTCGGCAGCATCACATCGCAGACCGGTGTGACGAGCGGTGGCGACGATATCATCACCCTGGGCACCGGGGACGCCGTCGTGATCGGTGGCCGTGGCGCGGACAGCATCACCCTGGCCGCGGCTGGCGGTGACACCAGCGGCGACTCCCTACGGCTGCTGGCCGGGGATCATGCAGATATCCTGTTCGATAGCTATGGTGCCATGACCGCCTTCCGCTCCACCGATACCCTGGCCGCCACCACCGGTGTCGACCAGATCCGGATTGGCAGCGGCGGCGACACGGCCGCGCGCAACCTGGGACAGAATTTCATCATCGGCGGCATGGGTAACGACCGTATTCTGGTGTCGGCTCATATCGATACCGATGGCCGATGGGTGCAGGGCGAGGCGACCAGTGAAGACGTGATCCTGGGGGATAACGGCGAAGTGCTGCGCGCGGCCTCCACCGGTTCAGGTCCGAACATGATGCTGAAGGTGACCAGCACCGAAACCGACAAGGGCGGTAACGATGAGATCGTCTCCGCCAACGGCAACAAGCTGGTGATTGGCGGCTTTGGAGCCGACACTATTTCGCTGCTCGACGGTACCCATCTGGTCATGGGGGACAGTGCCACCTTCCTGTTCGATACGGTCGCCGAAAACGGTGTGCTGCGCTCCGCCACCACCATCAGCACCGTGCTGGGTGGTGCCGATACCATCAGGCTGCGCGACGGCTACAAGCTGGTGGCGGGTGGCATCGGCGCCGATAACATCACCATCGATGCGACCACCACCGCCGATGCCGGCGGTAACGGCTGGAGCAATGGTGGCGACTTTATCGGCGGCACCAGCTACCTGGCCGGGGTGGTGGGTATTGCGGCGGTGTTGCCGGCTCCGGTAACGGCGTCGGCCCAGACCGAAAATCGCGGTCGCACCGGTCGTTTCATTGCCGGCGACAACGCCGAATTCCTGTTCGATAACCGGGGTGGTCTGACGACGCTGCGGACCCTGGACCAGATCGCCGCCACCGGTGGTAATGACACTATCCTGATTGGTGCCGACAACACCCGGGAAACACTGGGTTTCAACCTGGTGATGGCGGGCATGGGGGCCGACAGTGTCACTATTGCACCGGGCTCGCTGAGCGAAAGCATCGTGCTGGGCGACAATGGCGAATATCTCCGACAGTCCCAGAGCTACCTGCTGAACGCGGTCAGATCCACCGTTACCGGTTCGGGCAGTGGCGACAGTATTCTGCTGGGCTCCGGTGAACACATGGTGATCGGCGGTCAGGGCGCCGATACCGTCGATATTCGCTCCACCGATGCCCGCGCGGCACAGGATGGAATGAGCAATCGTCTGCTGGTGGCCGGTGACTCGGCCGAGATGGTGTTCAGTTCCGGCGCACTGGTGCGGATCGAGAGTCTCGCGATCAACAGTGGTGGTGACGACAGGCTGACGATAGGGGAAGGTGATCTGGCACTGATCGGCGGCTTCGGACGCGATCAGGTGTTCGTCAATGCCAACACCACGGCCTTCAGGGTGCTGGCGGGTGACAACGCACGCTTCGAGTTTGCCCCGACCGATCAGGCGGACGAGCAGGTCGAGAGCCTGACTCGCATGGTATCCACCGACCTTCAGGCCGCCACCGGCGGCGATGACCAGATCCGGGTCGGTATCGCCGGCTCCGTGACCGGTGATATGGGCGAGGTGCTGGCAATCGGCGGCATCGGCGCCGACCGCATCGGCATCAACGGGGCCCGAGCCCGCACCACGCTGGTGGGAGACAACGGCGAGATCAGGCGTGCCGCCGGTCTGGTCGGCAACGGCGGTGCCCAGCGGCAGTCCGTCAGCAGCCATGACGTCACCCTGGGGGCGGACGATATTCTGACCACCGTCGCCGGCGACGCCGTCATCATCGGCGGTAGCGGCAGTGACGAAATCCGTGCCGGACGGGGTAACACCCTGGTGGCCGGTGATCATGCCCGCATGCTGTTCGGTGCGGCGGGAACTCCCGAATTGATCACCAGTCTTGGCACCAGCATCGGCGGTAACGACCGCATCCAGATCGGGGGCGGTGACAATACCCTGGCCGACGGCAACAAGGTCGTGATCGGCGGTTTCGGGGCCGACGCCATTACTCTGAGTGCGGATGTGGCGGCAACCGGTGAAAGCCGGGAGCGGGCCATTGCCGGCGACAATGCCAACATTGCCTTCGATGTGCAGGGGCGGCTGCTGAGCTTTGCGACGCTGGATGGCGATGTGTCTTCCGGCGGTAACGACACCATTACCCTGACGATTTCCGGTGATGATCAGAATGCCGGCGCCATGGCGGAATATCAGGTGATTGCCGGCGGCGTGGCCGACGACGAGATCCGAATCCAGACCGGTGTCAGAACCGACGATGTGATCTCCGGGGACAACCTGGACTATCGTCGCCTGATCACCGCTGACGATAGTCGTCAGCATCTGTTCGCAGGGGTGACCCAGCCGACGCTGGGTGGTGATGACAAGATAGTGACCGCCGCCGGCAACAAGCTGATCTTCGGCGGTGCCGGTGCCGACGGCGTGACCGCCTTCACCGGAGCGGAAGACAGTTCGGTCCTGTTCGGTGATGCCGGTGCCGCGGTTTACGAGCAGTACCTGAACGCAGATGGCTTCGAGCGAACCCGTTTGCAGCAGTTGATGACCACCTCGGCTGCCTCGGGTGGCGTCGACAGCATGGTGCTGGGCAGCGGCGATGCCGCCGTGTTTGGTGGTGCCGGTGCGGATCAGATCCGCATCAGCTCGCCCGATCAGGGCCGTCGTCTGGTGGCGGGTGACGACGCGCAGGTCAACTACGACCTGGGTGTCCCGGTTCTGATGCAGAGCACCGACACCAGCTCTGTCGCGACAGGGCAGACGGGCAATCATTTCATCCTGCCGGATGCGGGCACCAACTTCCTGCTCGGTGGCCTGTCACTCGATACCCTCACCGGCAGCATCGGTGACCGTCATCGCCTGTTGCCGGGCTCCGGCTCCATCAATCTGCTGAGCAAGGTGGTCAGTGTCGTCGTACTGGGCGAGGCGGGCGAGATGGGCATCTTCGCCGATCGCGAATATGCCTCCGCCGCCAATGACGACGTGCTGATCCCGGGCTCGACCCTGGTCGAGGGGGATACCGGTGGCAGTACCGGTGCCGGCGACAGCTATACCTATTATGGCGAAGGCAGCGTGACCGAAGAGCTGAGTAACAGCGTGTCCGGCCGCATTGCCTACCCGTCTCTGACCGGCGGTTTTGCGACCTTCAGCCCCGCGTCCAACAGCCAGCAGGGCCGCTATGGCTATCTGACCGTATTCGAGAACGGTGGCTGGCGCTACGACCTGGGTCAGGATGCCAGCGGCTTCAGCGAAGCCGTCAATGCCCAGGTGCAGGCCCTGACCGATGGTGAACAGCGAGTCGAGTACTTCACGGTCACCACCACCGATGGCAGTGCCACCACGGTGACCATCAACCTGTCTGGCCGTACCGATGCACCGGGATCCGTCACGACCACGCTAACCGAAGACGACAGCCTGGTCAGTGCGGCGTCCGGTCGCCTGCTGGATGGCGAAGATACGACACTGAGAACGCGTTATCTGGCCATGGAAACCGATACCGCCTTCGGCCGGTTTACACTGACCGCCGATGGTCAGTGGCAATACCAGATCGATAATGGCGCCGCGGCCGTCCAGGCATTGCGCGCCGGTGAGCGGATTGTCGACTCACTGGTGGCGACCACCCTGGATGGCAGTACCGCGACCATTGCGGTCGAGCTGGTGGGAACCAACGATGGCGCCGAGATCGGGGGGGCCGAGCCGACGGTCGGCACCCTGGTTGAAGAAGCCGACAACAGCGCGGGCGAGCAGCTGCTCACGGCGAGTGGTCAGCTGACGATAAGCGATGCGGACGCTGGCGAAGACGCCTTCGCCGAACAGGTCGAGATGTTGTCGGCAGATACACTGGGCGAGCTGAGCATCTCCGCCGATGGCCACTGGAATTACGTGGTACGCAATGGCGATATTCAGTATCTGAAAGAAGGGGAAGTCCGGGTTGAGCGCTTCCGGATCGGCAGTGCCGATGGCAGTGCGACCAGAACACTGGAGATCCGCATCGAGGGACGCAACAACGCCGCCCAGATCTCCGACCCGGGCAGCCAACGGGTGACCGAGGATCAGCTTACCCGGATCGGGGGGGCGCTGAGCGTGAGTGATGCCGATGCCGGCCAGTCCCTGTTCGTGGCGCAGGACAGCAGTTCGGCCTACGGTCGCTTCGTGCTGGAAACCGACGGCAGCTGGAGCTACACCCTCGACAATGCCTCTGCGGCCGTTCAGCAACTGACTTCCGCCGATCTGCTGACCGACACTGTGACCGTGATGACAGAGGATGGCACCAGCCGCACCTTCAGCGTCGAGATTCAGGGCGATGATGACCAGCCGGTGATCACGCCGGCGGCCGGTGACGGTGCCCTGGCCGTACTGCATGAAGATAGCCAGCTGCTGGCCGGCGGTGTACTGACCATCAGCGATGCCGATGCCGGTCAGGCCCAGTTTGTGGCCCAGAACAGCGGCTCTGCCTACGGTCGCTTCGTGCTGAAAACCGACGGCAGCTGGACCTACACCCTGGATAATGCCGCGGCCGCCGTGCAGGAGCTGGTCTCCGGTCAACAGGTGATCGACGCCTTCACGGTCGAAACAGCTGACGGCACCACCCAGCGCTTCAGCTTTGCCATCAATGGCAGCGATGACCAGCCGGTGATCACACCGGCGGCCGGTGACGGTGCCCTGGCGGTGCTGCATGAAGATAGCCAACTGCAGGCCAGCGGGGAGCTGGCTGTCAGTGATGCCGATGCGGGCCAGTCGTTGTTTGTGGCCCAGGACAGCATCTCCGCTTATGGGCGCTTCGTGCTGAATGCCGATGGCAGCTGGAATTACAGCCTCGATAATGCCTCGGCCCAGGTACAGCAACTGACAGCGGCAGATACCCTGAGCGATAGCTTCACGGTAACGACGGCGGACGGCACCACCGAGACCTTCAGCTTCACTATCCGCGGCAGTGACGACCAGCCGGTCATCACCCCGGACACGGGTGATGGTGCCCTGGCGGTATTGACCGAGAGTCGGCAGCAGCAGGCCAGCGGGGTGCTGGCCATCAGCGATGCCGATGCCGGACAGTCCCTGTTTGTGGCCCAGGACAGCGACTCCGTCTACGGTCGTTTCGTGCTGGATACGGATGGACGCTGGAACTACACCCTGAACAACGACGCACCCGCGGTACAAGGGCTGGCGGAAGGTGTCAGTGTGACCGATCGCTTTGCCGTCGAAACGGCGGACGGCAGTGTCCGGCAGGCTACGTTCACCATTCATGGCCGGAACAATACCCCGGTCATCACGCCAGACCCGACTACAGGCGCGATGGCGAATCTGATCGAGAGTCTGGTCATGTCCGAAAGCGGCCGTTTACAGATTATCGATGCAGATCAGGGAGAGTCCGCGTTTGTTGCGCTCAACAAGAGAACCGCGTATGGTTCGTTGGCACTGGATTCGTCCGGTAACTGGGAGTACCGACTGAACCCTGCCAGCACCGCGCTGGCCGAGCTGGCCCGGAATGAACGCATCGAGGAAAGTTTCACGCTGACGACGCTCGATGGTTCCGAGTTTGTTTTTTCGGTACGCATCACCGGTTATCTGAACGTGAGCCAGAATCAGGCCGCCTACATTCTGAATGAATCCCCGACCAACTCCGGGCCGACGCCGGCGACGGGTGAAGGCACTCGCGGTGAATTCACAACCGGCAGCCTGCTTGAACAGATGGCCGAAGCCGGCTCTCCTGCCGAGCAGGATGATAATTCGAGCACTTCTCAGGTGGTGCCCTTCAGTCTGAACACCCTGGGTGAGCGCGTCTTTATGCCGACGGCCGGGGTGGTACCGACCGGGGCCAGGCCGGCCCTGGGTGGCGAGATCGCCGCCGCTCCCAGCCTGCTGGACTCGGGTATCGTGTTTGGCCATGCCGAAGGTGTGGCCACACAGGTCGGCGTACCGGCAAACGGGCCTGAAGCGGCGCAGTCACTGCTTGCAGATGAAGATGATGATCGCGAGCGCAGGCTCGCTGCCGAAGAGCCGGTTGAACAGACCGGGGAGGCGGTCGGGGAAACCGAAAATGAAACCACATCCGGGCTGAATCCGGATGACAATCAGTCAGTACCCGGCAGAGACACCGTGGTCGAGGCCGATTCGCCAGAGACGAATGCAGAGGGCGAGGCCGATGAGCCTCAACACCAGGCACCTGGAGCAGATAGTGCGGTCTCCGAAGAGGCCGGTGTGACGGCCCTCGAAGGGATCGGTGCGGCTTCGAGCCTGGCGGTTGCCCGGGCCGGAGCCCCGAACGGCAATGGACGAATCCGCTGGAACTGGGGGCGGTTGGACACTTGAAAACAATAATGAATATTGATGCGATGGACAGAATTGACAGGGACCCTATGTTGACACCGATATCCGTGAAATGCTTTGGCGCGGCCCGTGAGGTAACGCAATGACGGCGGCCAGAGCAGATATCAAGCCACTCGTTTCGCTGATCACGACGGTACTGGCGCTAACACCCATGCAGTTGCTGGCACAGGGAGCCGATGCCGACGAACTCCAGCTGGTGAGCCTGTTTGCTCAGCCGGACGAACGCAGTGCAACCGACCCGGCATCGGACCCGATGCGTATTCCCGAGCGGATGAAAGGCAAGGTGGTATTGCGGGCGCCGGCGGCGGCGCCGACGGTCGATCCTGCCATCGAACCACCACCTGTCGACCTGACCCAGAGAACCTTCTCAGTCGATGCGATCCCGGTGCTGGATGGCGCGGATGTCAATGTAGAGCACCTGTCCCAGGTGATGTCGCCCTGGAGTGGCAAGGCACTGAGTTTTGACGAATTCCAGCTGGCTGCCAACGATCTGCTCATGTTCCTGCGTGAAAACGGACACCCTGATGCCGTGCTGAGGTTCTCCCAGATTGAGTTTCTGGAAAACCGGCAGGTGGCCGTGGCAATCGAAGGCCTGGCGCCGGTGACACCCTATCAGGATGCCACCCCCAGAATTCAGGTGGCCGGTTACGATATTCGGGGCATTACCCTGCTGAGTGACACCGAGGTCGCGGAGCACATGGCACAGTGGTCTGATCGGGAGCTGACGGTCGAAGAACTCGGCGACGCGGCTGAGTCACTGGCCCGGCTGCTGCGTGATCGCGGTTATGCACTGGCGCAGGCGTGGTTGCCGCCCCAGGAGATCCGTGATGGTGTCGTGCGGGTGGATGTGCTCGAGGGCATCGTGGACGAGGCGTCCGGCCAGAATGGCCTGACCATCGCGGGTGAAAGCGAGCGTCTCAAGACCGAGGTGGCATCAGCCTATCTGGCTGACGCGGTCAAACCGGGAGCGCCGCTTGATGTGAATGCCCTCGAGGAGAAAGTGAGACTCCTGAACGATCTGCCGGGCGTGAAGCGCGTACAGACCGATCTCAAGCCCGGCTCCCAGCCAGGAACGACCCAGGTGGTGGCGCAAGTCGAGGATGATGACCTGGTCAATGTGCTGCTGACGGCCGACAACTACGGCAGTCGATACACCGGTGCCGAGCGCCTGAGTGCCAACCTGAACCTGAACAGTCCCACCGGGCATGGCGAGCAACTCTTCGTCAACCTGACCGAGGCCGACGCGTCCCGCAGTTACAAGGTAGGTGGCCACTTTCGGGCCGGGCAATCAGGTCTGAGGCTGGGGATGTCCTATGCCGCCATGAGCGTGGATTTCGATTTCGAGCAGGGTTTCGCCGTTCCGATCAACATTGCCAGTGACTCCTCGGTGACCACCCTGTTTGGCAGCTATCCGCTCCAGCGCAGCGCCCAGACCAACATGGATCTGTATGCCAGCCTCGATTTCAAGAACTACCAGAACTCCATCCTCTTTGGCGCTATCGAGAATGATCGTGACATCAACTCCGCCAGCCTGGGCTTCAGCGGTGATCATATCGACAGCCTCGACGGCCAGACCCGTTGGGGCCTGACCCTGACACAGGGTTCTGTCGATCTCGAAGGCGGCAGCGACTATCAGTTCAACGATGCCCTGGGGGCACAGACCGAGGGCGGCTTCACCAAGAGCAACTACTCGCTGCAACGCTATCAGGCCCTGCCGTTCGAGACTCTGTTCTTCAATGCGTCTCTGAATGGCCAGTGGGCGAATGGCAACCTGGACAGTGCCGAGAAATTTCAGCTAGGCGGACCGGACGGCGTTCGCGCCTGGCCGGTAGGCGAAGGGATTGGCGATAACGGCTGGGTGACCAATCTGGAGCTGCGCAAGATCCTCGCCCAGCCGGACTGGGGGCGTGTGGAAGCGTTCGGGTTCTATGACGTCGGTGGCATTACCCAATACGCAGACCCGAACCCGGGTATTGTGTTCGACGGGCCCAATAGCTATACCCTCGCCGGTTATGGCGCCGGCCTCAGCCTGACTTATGGCGAAAACGGCAACCTGCAGCTGGTCTACGCCCAAAAAGCCGGCGATAACCCGAATCCAACCCCTGAAGGTACCGATAGCGACGGTAAGAATAATCAGGGACGTCTCTGGGTGATCGGTAAAATACTGTTTTGAGGAAGGTTTACGGAATGACCAAGCATAACACCCGGGTGAACAAAACACCCCACATGAATCCCAAGCTGCTTTCGCTTGCCGTTGCTTCTGTCTGCCTCTCCATGAAACTTCAGGCGGCTCCTGCACCCGATGAGCTGCCCTCCGGCGCCGTGATCCGTCAGGGTCAGGCGGTGATCACCCAGGCAGACAATGTCATGAACATCCAGCAGAATAGCTCACGGCTGGTGACTGACTGGAATACCTTCAACGTGGGCTCGGCTGCCATCGTTAACTTCCTGCAGCAGAGCTCTGATCTGGCCCTTAACCGGGTGTTGTCCGGTGACCCTTCCCAGATCCTGGGGCAGATCAACGCCCAGGGCGGTGTGGTTATCGCCAACCCGGCCGGCGTGCTGTTCGGCAGCAGTGCCCGCATCGACGTGGGCAGCCTGGCTGTGCTGGGGCAGATGCCGGACAGTGACGAGTTCATCAACGGCAGCCTCTTGCTGGAAGATCTGGCGGCCGGTGGCAGCGTCATCAACCAGGGGCAGATCACCACCCGTACCGGCGGCTTTGTGGTACTGGCCGGCAAGACGGTCGAGAACAGCGGCACCATTACCGCCGAAACGGGACAGGTCGCGCTGCTGGCCGGGGATCAGGCCCGCCTCGAGCTGACGGCCGATGGCCTTATCGGTGTCGAAATGGATGGCGTCAGTGCCGATGCAGCCATCGCCAACAGTGGTGCCATCGTCGCCGATGGCGGCAAAGTGCTGATCCAGAGCCGCCATGCCGGCGGCGCCCTGGCGGCGGCTATCAATCAGACCGGTATCGTCCGGGCCAATACCCTGGCCATGAATGGTGACGGCAGCATCCGCATCGATGCCGGGGAAGGAGCGGCGATGATTGCCGGCACCGTCGAGGCCAGAGGCGATGACGCGGGAGAAACCGGCGGTCGCATTCTGGTTACCGGTGGCGATGTCGACATCAAGGGCACGGTCAACACGGACGGGCTGGCCGGCGGCGGTACCATCCATGTGGGCGGCGGTTGGCAGGGCGCTCAGGATGAGATTGCCGAAGCGGGCCGGGTGACGGTTTCCCAGGATGCCGACATCAGTGCCGACGCGATCACCTCAGGTGATGGTGGCGAAGTGGTGCTCTGGTCTGCCGAGCAGACACGGCATGACGGCCGTATCAGTGCGACCGGGGCCGGTGAGGGCCGAGGCGGGCAGGTTGAAACCTCCAGCCGCGGCGCCCTGGGCGTGAGTGGCAATGTGGATGTGTCGGCGGAGTCCGGTGAAGGTGGCAGCTGGCTGCTGGATCCGACCAACCTGACCGTGGATACGACCGGAGGATCCGCAGACACGGTCAGCAATACCTCCATCGAGGCCAGTTTGAATGGTGGCTCAAATGTCACGCTTCAGGCGGATCAGGATATCAGCATTGAAGCGTCGATCGCCAAGACCACCGGTGCAGCCGCCACGCTGACCTTCGATGCCGGCAACGATATCGTGCTGCATACGGGGGTGGATATTACCTCCAGCGGGAGCGGCAACCAGCTCAACCTGATTTTTGGTACGGCAGCGTCTGATATCGGCACCATCTCCATCTTTGGCCAGCTGGCGACCAATGGCGGTGCCATCACCTTCAACAAAGACACCTATCTGCGTCATGAAACCCCGGTCAGCACCAAGGTGACCCAGAGTGTCGGCGCGGGTGTGGCTTCTGGCGATGTGCTGTTTGCCAAAAATGTCTACCTGGCCGATGACGGCTACACCGTCGCCATCAACACTCAGGGATCGGACGCCGGCGGTGTCTACAACAACCTCGGTGGCGATATCCGGTTTGACGGTCAGGTGCTCAGTGCGGCCCCGGTCATTTCATCGACTGACCCGACGGCCCAGACCCAGTCACCCCAGAGCCTGACGCTGGATACCACCGGCCTGACCGGGGCGGGGGCGACCGCCGGCAAGATCATCTTCAACGGCGATATCGGCAGCGTGGCCGACCCGCTGCGCAGCCTGACCTTCAACGGCGCCACGGACATCGACTTTGATGCCGCGTCGATCAATCTGAGCAACACCTCGGGCCCCGTGATCACGGCCAGCAACAACTTCGCCGGCAATCCGGTACTCAACCTGCTGAGCGATGATGTGACCATCAACATCACCGGCGGCGCGGTACCGGGTCTGACGTCGGGTTATACCAGTTATCTGCAGGACAGCTTCGACATTCATGCGGCGTTAGCCGGCGAGCAGACCCTGACCATCAACTCGGATCAGTCAATCAAGCTGTCGGGCGTCAGTATCGATACAGACGCGGGGCAAGCGTTCAACCTGCTGTTCAATCCCAACGTGGCGACCGGCTCGGGACAGGGTGCCGTGATCATGTCCAACGTGGATATCGACACCGAAGGGGGGGATATCAGCCTGGGCAGTGCCGGTAATTATGCCGAGGGCGTGGCCGGCGATACCGACGGCAGCGATGGTGTTCGTCTACATAATACCCAAATGGAGACCGCTGGTGGCGATCTCTCGATTTATGGCCGCACCGCCGACAGCGGGCAGGCGTCGGATTCGTCAGGGGCCGGTGTGCGCATCACCGGTGCAGCCACCCAGCTTAGCACCGGCAGCGGCCAGCTCAGTGTGCGCGGTAAGGTACTGAATCAGACCGATAGTGGCAATAAAGACGGCATCGTGATCGGTGAGGGTGTATCCGGTCGGGCCACCCTGGCCACCACCAGCGGCAATATTTTGCTCGACGGTGACGCCAGTGCGGTTGGAGATGCGGTGACCGGCGGTAACCGTTATCTCGGCGTCTTGCTGGCCAACAGCGCGTTGGTGCAGAGTGACAGCGGCGATATTCTGGTTCGTGGTCAGGGCGGCGGCGGCAACGTGAACTCCGTCGAGCAGAACCACGGTATCCGGTTGCAGGACAATGGCACCGGCATTCTCAGCAGCAGTGGCTATATTCTGCTGCAGGGCACCTCGGGTGGCCGCCTGGACGACGCTGGCGAGAACAGCTTCGGTATCTATGCCTCCGGCAACAACATCTATGTAGGGCGTGACGCAAACAAAGGCACGGCCACGGGCGATATCATCTTCGTGGCCGACTCCATGGAGTTCGTCAACAACTCTTCGTCCCGTTTGCAGGTGTCCAGTGACGGTCATCTGGTGATCCGTCCGGAAAATGCCGATACCCGCATCGAATTCGGCAATGCCGGCAGTCGCCCGGAAACGGATGTCAGCCGGACCCTGTATCTGGGTGAGGACTGGTTCAACGGCAGTGCCAACGCGGTGTTCCTCGCCGCGCCTCAGGTCACGGCCAGCACCGCCAGTCTGGCATCGCAACAGAATCTGCTGATCAACGGCAATGCGGGCGGCAACTTCAAGCTGAATATTGGCGGCTTGCAGACTGCCGACATCGCCTACTCAGGCAACGCCGCCACCCTGGGTGCTAATATCCAGGCGGCGATCCGGAATCTGACCGGTTATGAAGGAACGACGGTACTCAATCAGGGCAGTGGCAGTTATCTGGTGACCTTCAGGGATGGTTCCACCACCGCCGTTGCCATGAGTGAGCTGGTAACGGCCGATAGCGCGCGCACCGGTTTTGCCGATATCACCATCGGACGTACCGATCTGAGCGGCAATATCGTGGTCAATGCCCCGACCACCTTCAGGGATGATCTGACGCTGCTGGCCGGTGTCAACAACGATGCCTATGCGGCCAAGACAGTGATCAACTCGGCGCTGACCGTGGCTCGCCAGCCGAATACCCGGGATGCGGGCAGCCTCACCATCATCACCGACAGCGGCCTGACCAGCTCCGAGGGCATGGTCGCCAAGGGGGTTATCACCGCCGACGAACTGCGCCTCGAAGGGGGCGGAGACTTTGTGGCCACTGCGGTCAACCGCATCAACACCCTGGCCGCGGATATTGACGGTGATTTGGTGCTGACCAACGGCCAGGCGCTGGACATCGGCGAGCTCGATAGTACCCGTGTTGAAGGATATGCCTTCGATACCGACACCGGAATGGTGGCTATCCAGCCGGCGGTAACCGACACCTCGACGGGCCTGACCGCCAACGAGATTGACCTGCGTGTGCTCAGCACCACGCCGGGCGTGGTTGCCAATTTAACCCAGTCCGAGAACATTACCGCCAACATCCTGAGCGCACGGGTCGAAAACGGCACCCTGCTGCAGACCGACGACGCCGTTATTGCTGACGGCGATGCCGATGTCGACACGGCCACGGCGGTGTACCTGAGCACCGGTGAGGGCGTGGCAAAGCTGCTCAGTGACAATATTATCGGGACTTTTGCCGGCGCATTTGCGGCGGATTCCGGTCTTGCACTGAACAACGCCCGCGCACTGGAGATTGGCCGCGTGTCCCTGTCCGGCAAGACCGCGGATACCGGCAGCAACCTGGGTCTGATCAGCCAAACGGCCGTGGACCGTGACGGCATCACGGCCCCCGATGCCCAGATTGCGCTGAAAACCGCAGGCGCCCTGACCCAGGCCGCCGATGCCGCCCAGTCACGTATTACTGCCTCTGCTCTGGCCGCCGATGTCTCCGGTGGCGAGATCGGTCTGAATAATGAAACCAACCAGATCGACCTGGCGGCACTGGCGCTGAATACCGACGATTTCGATGTCACCCTGCTCAATGCCGGGGATCTGACGATAGGCGAAGTGACCGGCATCGATACCGGCCTGATCGGAGCCGGTTCCGTTACCGGCGTGACGCCGGGTACCAACGGTAATGTACGCATTGCCACCGGCAACGGCTCGCTGACGCTGGACAAGGCGGTGACCGCAACCGGTACCGGCACCGTTGATTTGCGTGCAGGCGGAGCCGGCTCCGACCTGATCCTCGATCAATCGGCATCTGAAACCGCGCTGGTCACCAGTGAAAACGGCGTCATTCAGATGCTGGCCGGTGACAGCATCACCACCACCAAGGCCACCGATGGCAACGCGCTGATTGGTTCTACCGGCAATACCATCTTGCTGCAGGCGGGCAATGCCATCGGCAGCGACAGCAACCGCATCGAAGTGTCCGTGCCGATCAGTATTGCGGCAGAGGGCGGTGCCGGCGGCATCTGGCTGCGGCATCTGGACAGCACCCCTCTGGAATTGGGTGAGGCAACGGCGCTGAATACGGCTGAAACCTTCGGTGGTACCGTCAATCAGACCGGCGGTGCCATGTCCGGCCTGAGTACCCTGGCCGGCAGTAACGGCAGCATCACCCTGACCAAGGTGAATGGCGACATCGTGGTGGTGGACGCCATCGCAGCTGACGGCAGCGGCGATGTGGATCTGCGCACCGGCAACGGCTCTATCCGCATCGATGGCGGCCAGGTTCAGTCCGCTAGCGGCACCCTGCAACTGCTTTCGGCAGGCGGCATCAGCACCGATACGGCCACCGACACCACCACCGAATTGAGCACCGGCGGCGATGTGTTGCTGGTGGCCGCTAATGGCGCCATCGGCAGTGATAGCAATCGCATCGAGATCGCGAATGCCACGGGCGTGGCGGCACAAAGCAGCGGCAGCCAGTATCTGGCCCACGGCGGAGATATGACCGTGGCTCAGGTGGCGGCGGTAAACACGGCCAACAAGACCGACCGGACGGCGGCCGATTTGAACGGCCTGACCGCCGGCGCTAACCAGACTGTCGATCTGGAAGCGACGGGTGCCCTGCAACTAGACGACCGGGTACAGATTGGTGGTACCACCGGCATTATCCGGCTGCTGGCGGACAGCATCGATCAGGTGCTGGGCAGTGACAAGGCGATGAGTGCCGGCTCCCTGCGTGCAGAGGCCACCAATAATATCGCGCTCAACAATCCGGAGAATGCCATCGGCATCCTGGCGGCAGACTCGGTGAATGGCAGCATCAGTTACGTGGACCGCGATGGTCTGACCGTCGGGACGGTGGCTGGCCTCAGCGGCCTGAACGCGGCGGGCAACATCGATGTGCAGACCCTGGGCGGCGATCTGCTCGTGGCCCAGGCCGTGGGCTCCGACAGCGGCAACATCGACCTGCGGGCGCTGACCAGCGGTAACCTGACCACCAACGCCGCCATCGTGGCCGGCAATAACGGCAACGTGGATTTACGCACCACCGACGGCGCCATCACCCTGAACGCCAACGTCACCGCCAGCGGTGATGGCTGGGTGGATGCGCGTGCCGGCGGTCTCTCTGATCTGACCATCGGTGCTTCGGCCCTGATCAGCTCGGCCACCGGCGATATCCAACTGCTGGCGGGCAACAATCTGGTTAGCGACAAGGCGACCAACAATACCGCTGCCATCAGCACCGACGGCTCCGTCCTGCTACAGGCAGGCGGCCGCATCGGCAGCGACGGCAACCGCATCGAAATCGGTAGCGCCTCCAAACTGGCGGCCAACGCGGACGGCGGCAGTCTCTGGCTGCGCAAGCTGGGTGCCACAGATGCGCTGCAGCTGGGCGGGGTGGACGCATTCAACACCGGTGACAATATCGGCGGCAGCTATCAAGTCGACTATGCGGGCCTGACCACCGGTAACGGCGGTAACATCACCCTGACCACTCAGGGCGGAGCTCTGACGTTGACCGAGAACGTGGCGGCGGATGCTAACGGCTATGTGGATCTGCGCACCGGCGGCACCGGCGCCATGGCACTGAACAACGGTGCTCAGGTGACCTCCGGCAGCGGCACCCTGCAGTTGCTGGCGGGCGGTGTAATCGGCACCGACAGCGCCACCGGTACCACCACCGAATTGAGCACCAGCGGCGATGTGCTGCTGCAGAGCGGTAGCGACATCGGCAGCCTGAGCAACCGCATCGAGCTGGCCGGGGTAGACCAGCTGGCGGCCGACAGCGTCGGTAGCCAGTATCTGGCTCACAGCGGCAAGCTGACCGTGGATCAGGTTACGGCGGTGAATGACGGCAGCAGCATCGACCATACGGCGGCCATGCTGAATGGCCTGACCGCCGGCGCTAACCAGACCATCGATCTGGAGGCGGCGGGTGCGCTGCAGCTGAACGATCGTATTCGGGCTGTCGATGGCACGGTCAGAATGGACGTGGCGAACACCCTGTTGCAGAACACCACCGAATCGATCAAGGCCGTCACTGCCGCGTCACTGAATATCAGGGCGGGTGGCGATATCACCCTGAACAATAACAGCAATGATGTTGATACACTGGCGGCCGATTCCATCAGTGGCGGCATCAGTTACGTGGACCGCGACGGCCTGACTGTCGGCACCATCGATGCGGGCACGGCGGACGAGCTCAGCGGCCTGAACGCGAAGGGCAACATCGATGTGCAGACCCTGGGCGGCGATGTGCTTGTGGCCCAGAGCATAGGCACCGACACCGGCAGCATAGACCTGCGGGCGCTGACCAGCGGTAACCTGACCACCAACGCCGCTATCGTGGCCGGCGGTAACGGTAACGTGAATCTGCGCACCACCGACGGTGCTATCACCCTGAACGCCGATGTAACGGCTGAGGGTACAGGCTGGATCGACGTGCGTGCCGGTGGTGCAACCTCCGATATCACGGTTGGCGACCTGAGCGCGGATTACGCGCAGCTCAGCTCGGCCAGCGGTGATATCCAGCTGCTGGCCGGTCGTGACCTGTTGACCACCCGGGCAACGGACGATGCCGGTCGTGCGACCGTCACCACCGATGACGGCAGCGTGCTGCTGCAGGCGGCCCGCAACATCGGCAGTGACAGCCATCGCATCGAGATCGGCGGCGCCTCCAAACTGGCGGCCAACGCGGACGGCGGCAGTCTCTGGCTGCGCAAGCTGGGTGCCACAGATGCGCTGCAGCTGGGCGGCGTGGAAGCCTTCAACATCACCGATAATACCGGTGGCAGCTTCAACGCCAGTTATGCCGGTCTGACCACCGGTAACGGCGGTGACATCACCCTGACCACTCAGGGTGGCGACCTGACCCTGGTCGGGGACGTGGCGGCCAATGGCAGTGGTGATGTGGATCTGCGCACCGGCGGCACCGGTACCATGGCGTTGAACGACGGTGCCCGGGTGACATCGGGCACGGGTACTGTGCAGTTGCTGGCGGGTGGGGCCATCGGCACCGACAGCGCCACCGGTAATACCACCGAGCTGAGCACCACAGGCGATGTGTTGCTGCAGGCGGGCGGGGATATCGGCTCCGATACCAACCGCATCGAGCTGACCGGTGTGACCGCACTGGCCGCCGACAGCAGCGGCAGCCAGTATCTGGCTCACGGCGACAAGCTTACCGTGGACCAAGTGGCGGCGGTGAACGACGCCAACAGCATTGACCATGCGGCAACGGATCTAAACGGTCTGACCGCCGGCGCTAACCAGAGCATCGATCTGGTGGCGGCGGGTGCGCTGCAGCTGAACGATAGAGTGCAGATCACCGGTACCACCGGCATTATCCGCCTGCTGGCGGACAGCATCGATCAGGTGCTGACCGGCGGCAAGGCGATGAGCGCCGGTTCCCTGCGCGCACAGGCCACCAACAATATCGCGCTCAACAACCCGGAGAACGCCATCGGCATCCTGGCGGCGGAATCCACCAGTGGCAACATCAGTTACGTGGACCGTGACGGTCTGACTATCGGCACCGTCGATGCTGGTACGGTGGATGGCCTCAGCGGCCTGAACGCGGCGGGCAACATCGATGTGCAGACCCTGGGCGGCGACCTGCTCGTGGCCCAGGCCGTGAGTACCGACAGCGGCAGCATCGATCTGCGGGCGCTGAACAGCGGCAAGCTGACCACTAACGCCGCGCTCGTGGCCGGCGATAACGGCAACGTGAATCTGCGCACCACCGACGGCGCCATCACGCTGAACGGTAACGTCACCGCCAGCGGTGATGGCTGGGTGGATGTGCGCGCCGGGGGCCTCTCTGATCTGACTATCGGCGCTTCGGCCCTGCTCAGCTCCGCTACCGGCGACATTCAGCTGCTGGCGGGTAACAACCTGGTCAGTGGCAAGGCGACCAACAACACCGCCGCCATCAGCACCGACGGCTCCGTCCTGCTGCAGGCGGCCGGCGGCATCGGCAGCGACAGCCACCGCATCGAGATCGGTGGCGCCTCGGCGCTGGCGGCCAACGCGGACGGCGGCAGTCTCTGGCTGCGCAAGCTGGGTGCCACAGATGCGCTGCAGCTGGGCGGGGTGGACGCATTCAACACCGGTGACAATATCGGCGGCAGCTATCAAGTCGACTATGCGGGCCTGACCACCGGTAACGGCGGTAACATCACCCTGACCACTCAGGGCGGAGCTCTGACGTTGACCGAGAACGTGGCGGCCGATACCACCGGCTACGTGGATCTGCGCACCGGCGGTACCGGCGCCCTGGCGTTGAACAACGGTGCTCAGGTGACCTCGGGCACGGGTACCTTACAGTTGCTGGCGGGTGGTGCCATCGGCACCGACAGCGCCACCGGCACCACCACCGAGTTGAGCACCACCGGCGATGTGCTGCTGCAGGCGGGCGGCGATATCGGCACTGAAACCAATCGGATCGAGATCGCGGATGCAACGGGTGTTGCGGCGCAAAGCAGTGGCAGCCAGTATCTGGCTCACAGCGGCAAGCTTACCGTGGACCAGGTCACGGCGGTGAACGGCGCCAACAGCACCGACCGGGCGGCGTCAAGCCTGAACGGTCTGACCGCCGGCGATAACCAGAGCATCGATCTGGTGGCGGACGCCCTTCAACTGGACGACCGTATTCGGGTCGTCGACGGCACTGTCAGAATGGACGTGGCGAACGCCGTGTACCAGAACACCACCGAATCGGCCAGGGCGGTCACGGCCGCGTCACTGAATATCAGGGCGGGTGACGACATCACCCTGAACAATGACAGCAATGATGTCGATACCCTGGCAGCCGACTCCACCAGTGGCGGCATCGGTTACAGGGATCGCGACGGTCTGACCGTCGGGACGGTTGATGGTTTGAGTGGCCTGAATGCGGCGGGGGACATCGACGTGCAGGCCCTGGGCGGCGATCTGCTCGTGGCGCAGGCGGTCGGTAGCGATACCGGCAATCTGACGCTCGGCGCCGATACAGGGCTGCTGCGACTGGATGCCGATCTGGCAACCTTTGATACCGCCCAGATCCTGCTTTCGGCTGACCGGATGCTCCAGGCTGGTGGTACCGGCATCGATACCGGTACTCTGGTAGCGGGAACCACCACGGATCTGGCCATGGCGGGTGATAACCGTGCCCGGGTGGTGTCGATGAATGCCGGCGGCTCGCTCTCCCACACCGGGTTGCTGACCCTGACCGACAGGGCGAGCCTGAATGCGGGCGGCAACATGACGCTGGGCGAGATTGACGGTGCCTCGGCCGATCTCGTTGCCCAGGCCGATGGGCGCATGACCTGGCATGGAAGCAGTGAACTGTCGACAGTCTGGGCCCGCAGCGGTAAGGAGATCTTCCTCGACAGCCCGATGACGGTGCACGGCGCGAGCGGCAATGCCGCCGTGCTGGCCGCGGGAACCTGGTTCTACAATCGCACTGGCGCCGGCAATGACGCCATCACCGCGGCGGATAGCAACTGGCTGATCTACGAGCGTACATCAGACTTGTACACTCAGCGTATGGCCGGGCTGCAGCCGAATTATCTGAGGTTCAGCACCCTGTACAACGACATGCCGGCCGATCTGGTCACCCGCCCGGGTAACGGTTACTACACCGGTACCTCGATGCTGGTGCCGGATAATTACATGCGTATCATCAGTGGTGTGAACAATGAGTCTTCAACGGGCAGCGGCATTCCGACGCAGAGTCCGAACGAGCCGGTGATCGCGTTATCCGCAACCGCGCAAATTTTCCCGGATGCGCTGCTGAATACCCGGCCGGATGTGGTATACGGCGCCTCGGCGATCACCCAGGCCGGAGAGAGCGGATATGCCTTGTTGACCACGGATCCAATGGTGAGGGGTAACCTGAGCATCGAGATGCCGGTCATCAAACTGGCGACGGATGAGGAGTTCAGAATCTCTCTGGCAGAGCTGGTGGGTGACTCCGAGCTGGTCCAGGTGACACTGGAGGGAGAGCCACTTCCGGTATGGATCGAACAGATAGGTCACGGACCCTCTACTCGCTTGTCCGGGGTCATTCCGGCTGACAGCAAGGTGTTCGTGATCATGATCGAAACAAAACACCCGTTGACAGGTGAGTCACAGACTTTGAAACTGCTCATCGAACCTGTCAAACCCGAATCTGATGACAACACGCAAGCACTCACCCGTGCGTGATATACAACCAAGGAGTAGTAAATGACTGAACAAGCGGACCTGAACACCATGAATGAACAGCAGGCGCGGCCGACCACGCCGAAAATCAAGTGGAATGATGACAACATGCAGTCTACCTATGCCAATGTCTGTAATGTCATGGGGACTCGTGAAGAGATCATGGTACTGTTTGGTTCCAATCAAAGCTGGCAGGGAAACCAGGAAGA
The DNA here is from genome assembly GCF_001870485.1 of Oceanisphaera psychrotolerans. Taxonomy (GTDB): domain Bacteria; phylum Pseudomonadota; class Gammaproteobacteria; order Enterobacterales; family Aeromonadaceae; genus Oceanimonas; species Oceanimonas psychrotolerans. The sequence continues at coordinate 47,992 of NZ_MDKE01000044.1, forward strand.
AGTGGAAGTGATGCTGTCTCAGCGCATACTGCTGACTCCCTATGCCGCCAAACGTCTGCAGATCATGCTGGATATAGGACTGAAGGAATATGAAAAACGATTCGGTGAAATCAAGCTCTGATACGCCGAATCCGGAAAAATACATGCACTGGTTCAGGCTTCTCCAGGAGGAGTCTGAACCGGTGTTTTTTTCGGCTTGGTTCAATCTGCTGAACGATGGGCTGGGCGGCATTCAGGAGGGGGTGCTGGTACTGGGTCCTGCCAGTACGGGGCCTTTCGAGCCAAGAGCAACCTGGCCCTACAACACGCCTTGCAGCGACCCCCTGATGATGGTGGCCGAGCAGGCGCTGGAACTGTGCAGACCTGTATTGCAGCGGGCTGGCACCCGACTCCTGTTTGCGGTGCCGGTCATACAGAACAATGAGCTGCTGGGAGTACTGGCACTGTCACCCCTTTCTCCGGGATTATCCATACAACAGAAAAACTGGATGCAGTGGGGTATCGGCTGGTTGCTCGGTCATCCCGCCGTTCAGGCCGGCAGCGGGGAAGGAGAACTGAACGAACGGTTGATCCTGCTGCTGGAACTGCTGATGTCTTCACTCGACAGTGATGATCTGGAACAGGCGGCCCAGACGGTGCTGGCACAGGCCAGTGTCAGCCTCGGGTGTGACCGTATTTCGCTTGGCTTTGCCCACAAACACGGTATCCGTCTGTTTACGCTCGCCAATGTGGCGGAGTTCTCGCGCAAGATCGATCTGGTGCAGGACCTGGAGTCCGCCATGGAAGAGGCGGTGGATCAGGGGGAGCCCGTCTGCTGGCCGGGAGACGAACAGAGCCTGGTCATTCGTGATGCCCATCGCAAGCTGATCGAGCGGCACGGCAACCATACCTCGCTGTCGGTCCCCTTCATTCGTGATGCCGAACAGTATGGGGTGCTGACATTTGAATGGGCTGGCCGGCCCGAACCTGAAAACGTTGAACTGGCCGCCGCGGTGGCACCGGTTCTGGGACAGGTACTGCTCAAGGGGCGAGCGGCCAACGCCGGTTCCATGGACATGATCGGGCGTATGCTCAAGGCACCCTGCAAACGTTTGCTGGGGGCCGGCTACCTGGGCACCAAGCTTATTGCAGCGGGGGTGCTGGCGGCGGTACTTTTTTTCAGTCTGGCAACCGGCGAGTTCCGGATCAATACCGACGCTCGCCTTGAGGGGGCGGTCAACCGCTCGCTGGCGGCACCTTTCGATGCTTATCTCGAGCAGGCGGTGGTTCGTGCCGGCCAGGTGGTCCAGAAAGGGGATCTGCTGGCGAAACTGGATGGTCGCGACATGAAGCTGGAGCTGGCCAAGCTGGAGAGTCAGCAGGCGCAGTATACCCGCCAGCTGCAGTTGGCGCAGGCCAATTGGGATCCGGCTCAGGCTGGCGTGGTGCTGGCTCAGCTGGCACAGGTCGAGGCACAATTGAATCTGGTCAGAACCATGCTGCAGAGAACCGAACTCCGGGCCCCTTTCGATGCGCTTGTCACCAGTGGTGACCTGTCGCAGGATCTGGGGCTGCCGATCTCGAAGGGGCAGGTGCTGTTCGAGCTGGCACCACTGGAGGATTACCGTCTGGTGCTGGATGTGCCCGAGGCCGATATCGGTTACCTCAGCCTCGGTCAGCGCGGAGAGCTGGTGCTGAAGGCGTTCCCCGAACAGCAGTCCACATTCGACGTCAGCCTGATCACGCCGCTGGCCGAGGCCCGCGATGGCCAGAACCTGTTCCGTGTCGAGGCGACACTGGCGTCCGTCGCCGAGGGGATGAGACCCGGCATGGAGGGAGTTGGCAAGGTAAGTGTGGATGAGCGCAAGCTGATCTGGATCTGGACACGAGAGTTGCGTTACTGGTGGCGACTCTCGCTATGGAAATGGTTTGGAGTCTGACGTGTCGACACTCTTTTCGTCATCCTGGTATCGCAGCGCCACGCTGGTACCGCGCCTCAGGACTCAGGCCACAATATTCAGGCATGTCTACCGGGGTGAAGTCTGGCGAGTGGTGCAGGACCAGAGCAGCGGCAAGTTCCTGCGGCTGAATGCCCAAGCCTACCGTATTCTCGGCCTGATGGACGGCGAGCGCACGCTGGAGCAAATCTGGCAGCTGGCTTGTGAAACCATGGGGGACGATGTTCTCGGCCAGGACGAGATAGTGCAGTTGATGACCCAACTGCACAATGCCGGCGTACTGAGCACCGGTCAGGTACCCGACCTGGATGAACTGCAGGAGCGTACGCAGGAGTCTCGACGCAACCGGATCAAGCAGTATCTGTCCAATCCGCTCGCGCTGAGAATTCCGCTGGTTGATCCCGATCGCTTCCTGACCCTGCTGGTCGGCTGGATCCCGGCCTGGATGCGGCCGGTGATACTGGTCCTCTGGACGCTGCTGGTCACCTTTGGTGGCTGGCTGGCATTCAGTAACTGGGAAGGGTTGACGGCCGACGTCGGGCAACTGGTCTTTACTCCCCAGTACATGGTGACGCTGTTGCTGGTGTTCCCGCTGGTCAAGGCCATCCACGAGCTGGGGCACGGTATTGCGATCAAGCTGTTTGGCGGGCAATGCCACGAGATGGGCGCCATGCTGCTGGTAATGATGCCGGTCCCCTACGTGGATGCCAGTCATGCCACGGCCTTCGTCAGCAAGTATCAGCGCATGATCGTGGGGGCCGCCGGCATGATGATCGAACTGGCGGTCGCCTCCGTGGCACTTTGGATCTGGACCTGGGCCGAGCCCGGCATGTTCCGGGTCTTTCTGCATGACGTCGTTATTCTGGCGGGTGTCACCACGCTTGTCTTCAACATCAATCCGCTGCTGCGTTTCGACGGCTACTATATTCTGTCGGACTGGCTCGAAATTCCGGGGCTGGGGCAGAAAGCCAATCGCTACGTTGGTTACCTGATGAAGCGCTATGCGCTGCGTATCCGCAGGGGGCTGCAGCCGCCCCGGACCACGGCGCGCGAGTCGGTCTGGCTGGCCGGCTATGCGGTCGGTTCTTTCGGCTACCGCATGATGCTGGTATTCACCATAGTGCTGTTCGTGGCAACCCAGTTTTTCATCATCGGTATCCTGTTGGCGCTCTGGGCTGTCTACATGATGCTGTTGTCGCCCCTGATCAAGCTGGTCAAGGGGGTGCTCAATGATCCACTCATCATGGAGCGGCGTCTCAGACTCTGTGGGGTGACGGCATTGAGTATTGGCGGACTGGTCTGGCTGCTGGCTCTGACCCCGGTTCCTTCTGCCACCCTGGCTGAAGGGGTGGTCTGGATGCCCGAACAATCCCGTATCCGTGCACCTCAGGGCTGTTTCGTGCGGGAGGTGTTGCGGCCGCAGGGACCCGTCACCGAGGGGCAGCCGTTGTTGCGTTGCGAGGATGAACTGCTGCCGACACGCAAGGCCGTGCTGGAGGCACGGAAGACCGAGTTGCAGGCGCGCAAGGTGATTTCACAGCACTCCGATCGGGTCGAAGCGCGGTTGATCGAGGAGGAGCTGATCAGCGTGCAGACCCAGATAAATGATCTGGAGGCGAGAATAGCCGATTTTGTACTGACAGCACCGATGGATGGCCGTTTTCTGGTGCCTGGCTCGGCGGATCTGGCCGGGCGCTGGTTCCAGCGTGGTGAGGTGATGGCCCATATTATCGATCCCGCACGTTACACGGTCATCAGCGCGGTGCCGCAGATGAGCATCGACAGGGTCAGGGCGGACAGCCAGGAGATACGGCTGCGCCCGGTCGATAATGTGGCCCGGGAGCTGCCTGCCAGGGTACTGCGTGCGGTACCGGCCGCAACGCATCGTCTTCCCAGTCTGGCGCTGGCGCTTCAGGGGGGCGGGAGCATCGGTATCGAGCCGGGCCAGCAGGAGCCGATAGCACTGGATCCCCTGTTTCTGCTGGAGTTGCAGGCTCAGTCCTCAGCGCCGATCAGTACGGCGCTGGGCGGGCGGGTCTACGTCCGCTTCGAGCATACCCCCGAGCCGCTGGCGATGCAGTGGTATCGGGTACTGCGTGATCTGTTCATCCGCAAGTTCGGTGTCTGAACATGTTTGCGCTGCTGACCTCTGCCGAACGTTACCCCCAGAAGCTGGACTGGAGTGAACGGCCATTTCTGGAGCGGGCGTGGAACTGGATCGAGTTGCACTGGACCCGGCAGGTACAGCTTTCATCCCGGCGTCAGTATCGTTTTGTCGAGCAGGTCGGCACCCATGAAGCCCGGCTGGAAAAGCTTGACGACGCCGCGCTCAGGTTGCACCTGCAGGAAATACGCAGCTGTCTGCGACGGGAAGGAATAAAGAGCGGGCAACTGGCGGCGGCCTTTGCCCTGATCCGGGTCGTGTCCTTCCGCATCTTGGGTATGCGCCATCACGATGTGCAGGTGCGGGGAGGATTCGTGCTGGTTCATGGCTGCATCACCGAGATGAATACCGGGGAAGGCAAGACATTGACCGCCACACTGGCGGCGATTGTCATGGCGCTGGCCGGACGTCAGGTTCATGTCGTGACGGTGAATGATTATCTTGCCAGACGCGACGCCGAGGAGATGAGTCCTCTGTATGACTGGTTCGGGCTGACCACCGCCGTCGTGGCGGAGGATGCGACGCGCGAGGCGCGTGAGCAGGCTTACCGGCATCCGATCGTTTACTGCACCGGTAAAACACTGGTGTTCGACTACCTCAAGGATCGTCTGGTGCTGGGGCAGCAGCTGTCGCAGCTGGGCATTCGTCTGAAAGACTTCATTCACCGTCGTCCCGGTGGCGAGCTGTTGTTGCCTGGCTCCAGTTCGCCATTGTGGACGAGATCGACAGTGTGTTGATCGATGAAGCGCGTACCCCTCTGATCATATCCGCCAGTGACGAGAGTGCCCGTCATGAAGATTACTATGGTCATGCGCTCGAACTGGCCAGGGCTCTGGAGGCGGGAACGGATTTCATGATTGACGCCCGCAAGATGATCGAGCTTACCCGTCATGGGCGGGAGCGGCTGGCCGAGCTGACAATCGATTCTGAACCGGTGTGGCACAATCAGTTCCGCCGGGAAGAGTCGGTGATCCAGGCCTTGACGGCGCTTTACAACTTCACCCCGGGCGTACATTACATCGTGCGTGACGACAAGGTGCAGATCGTGGATGAGCATACGGGACGGGTCATGCCGGATCGCTCCTGGGAGAAGGGGCTGCACCAGCTGATTGAATTGAAGGAGGGCGTGTCGGTGACGCCACCGCGAGTCACCCTGGCCAAAATCAGTTTCCAGTTGTTTTTCCGCCGTTACATGGGGCTGGCCGGAATGACCGGAACGGGACAGGAGGTGGCGACCGAGATGGGGAGCGTATACAACCTCCTGTCGGTCCGGATCCCGCCCCATCGTCCGAGCCGAAGAGCGCATCATGGCAGCCGGGTGTTTGCCACGGCCGATCTCAAGTGGCAGGCATTGGTGGATAAAATCGAGTATCTTCAGGCGCGCGGCCAGCCGGTACTGGTCGGGACACGCACCATCAGGTCGGCCGACGAGCTTTCTAGCAGGCTCGAGATGAAGGGTGTCGAACACCAGGTGCTGCATGCCAACCAGGATGTGGAAGAGGCGCTGATCGTCTCGGAGGCCGGCAAATTCGGACGTATCACCATCGCCACCAATATGGCGGGCAGGGGCACCGATATCAAGCTGTCACCGGGGGTGGATGAGTTGGGGGGCCTGCATGTCATCCTGACCGAACTGCATGACAGTGCCCGTGTCGACCGTCAGTTGGTCGGGCGCAGTGCGCGTCAGGGGCAAGCCGGAAGCTGGGAAGAGATGCTGTCGCTGGAAGATGAGCTGTTACAGGTTCTTCCGCGCCGTCTTGTCGGGATACTGCAGCATCTGCTGCAACGATCACCCGACAGTGGGTGGCTGCAGAGGCTGGCTCGTCATTTTTACCATCGTGCCCAGAAACGGGTCGAACGTTATCACAAGACCATCCGGCGCCGACTTCTGAAAGCCGAATTCCAGAACCGTCGGTCCCTGTCCTTTAGCGGAAAATCGGAGTAGTTGAGCAATGTTGAAACAGAAATGCCTGCAGGCGGTCGTGTTGTTTGGATGTGTTACTACCTGGGCTCATGCAGAGCCCCTTCAGACACTGAGTTGCTATATCGAGCCCTCGGCCGATGTCACCGTGGGTACGACTGCAGAGGGGCGCTTGGTCCGTATGCTGGTGGACCGTTCCGATCAGGTCGAAAAAGGGCAGTTGCTGGCGGAGCTGGATTCGGGCCTTGAGCGTGCCGCGATTGATACCAAGTCGGCTCAGGCTGCCTATGCCGGGAGAAGGCTGGAGCGGATCAGAGACCTGACTGCAGCCAAGCTGATTACCGAGCAGGAGGTAGACGACATCGGCACGGAAAAGTCGATTGCCAACCTTGAGCTGCGGGAACGGCGGGAACAGCTGAAGCTGAAACGGATTACCAGCCCCATCGACGGTGTGATTGTCGAACGGATGGTGACCGAAGGCGATCTGGTGACGGGAGGAGAGGTGTTCCGTATTGTCCGGCTCGACCCGCTGTATGTGGAAACCGTGATGCCGTTGGAACGATTCGGTACCATCGCTAAGGGTGACAAGTATCGGGTGCGTCTGCAGCATCTGGAGTCAACCCACGAGGCTGATGTGGTCAATGTTGACAGCATTATCGATGCGGCCAGCAGTACTTACCGGGTTCGACTCAAGCTGGATAATCCCGGCTACAAGATCCCTTCCGGACTGAAATGCTCTCTGTTTTCGATATGATTTGAAAGGCACTTCGCGATCATGAGATCGACTTTCGATGGCTATAGCACGAAGCCCAGCCCCTCGATTCGACCGCCGGCGAGCTGAAATAGCCGTACAGCGGTGGCATACCTAGCCTGCGGTGTGCTACTAGTTGGTCTGGGGTGGAGGTATGTCCTGCGGATTGTTCAGGCTACCGTTCCTTCTCATCCTCGGAAAATCACAGCTTCGGCTGGCCTGCATCAAGGCTTGATGCGGTTTGCGAGGAATCGACAATACTTAGGAAGTTCAAGACCCCCAATATGTTCCAATAACCAAGAAGAGGTGCCATATGTCAGACTGGATCGTAATAGCTGATGCTTCAAAAGCCGTTATCTACCTGCAAGACAGGATAGAAGGCGTGTTTGAGGAGATTATGGACCTTGCTCATCCGGAAGCGCGTTTAAAAGCCGGTGATCTGGTCAGTGACGTGCAGACCATACCGGAGAAAAGCGACCCCCGTCATACCGAGAACCAGCGCTTCGCGCGTGATATTATCGCCAGGATCCGTCATGCTCTGGACACCAATGAAATCCGGGGCTTTTATCTGGCGGCTCCGCCCCAGTTTCTCGGTTTGCTGCGCGATGCCATGGATGAGCGCCTGCGCAAGGCGTTGTACCGGGACCTCGATAAAAACCTGAGCGGGGCCACTCATAATGAAGTGATTGACGCCTTCGCCTGACCCGCCAGCACATCCTGACCCCATTGCCGAAGCCTGCCCTGTGTGGGTTTCGGCTCGATTCATCGAACGCATCATGCTGTCGGTGTCTTTTATCCTTCGAGTGGGAACAGCCGTTCCGATAACGCCGTTGACGTCTTTTTCATGGTCAAAAACATGGCGGTGGGCTGGCTACTTCGGTGGTTAGTGGATATGGTAAACAGGCATTGTGACATTCAAGCAAGATGTTTATTTCTGACGAGACAAGGAGGCGCCATGAGCCGGAACTACGAAGCGGAACGAGCGGTATTGATGGATGACGTCAAGCAGGTACTCAAGGACGCCGAAGCGCTCTATCAGGCGGCGGTTGATGATGGCACCAAGGAAGGCAAGGCACTCAAGGAGAAGCTGAAGGCCCAGCTGAAGCGGGCGCAGCAGCAGTTTTCGGAGCTGGAAGACTCTATGGTCGATCGTACCCGGCAGGCGGCGGCACAGACCAACGATCTGGTGCATAAAAATCCCTATCAGGCCATGGGCATCGCCGCGGTCATCGGCCTGGTGCTGGGCGCCCTGCTGAGCCGTCGGTGAGTCGGTGGTGCCTGCCTGTGCTGTGGCCAAGCCTGCAGTGGGCGGTCAGTGGTTTAGCAGGCAGGGTGCAAGGTTTCGGGCGGTGATGTGCATCACCGCCCGGCAGAGGGTTTACGCCATAAGGAAGGTTCAATGAGTGGACAGATCAATTCGTTGAAGGAATTGCTGCATACCATTACCGAGCTGCTGTTTGTCCGCTTCAAGATGGCCCGCATCGAATTTGTGGCACAGAAAGAGCGCATGGTGCGTCTTGGCATCCTGGCATTGGCGGCGGTTTTTCTGTTCTTCATGTCATACATCAGCCTGCTGTTTGGTCTTAATCTGGTGCTGTCTCATTCGGCCCGGCTGTGGGTGTTTTTCGGGCTGTCGGCGGTGTTGCTGTTGTTGATGTGCTGGGCCTTCTGGTCCATCGCCCGTAACCTCGCCGGTCAGCGCCGGTTTCTGGCCAGGACACTGCACGAGCTGCAGGAAGATGTCGCCTATATTCAGGGCAAGAAAACCATGTCCGATTGGTCTTTGAAGGACTGAGTCCATGCACAAGTCGTTACAACAGGAACAACAGTTATTACAGCTCAAGGCGGAGGCGCTGCGGTTGAAGCTGCTGACGAATCAATTGCGCCGGCAGCAGGAGCAAAGTGAGTCCGGGGTATGGCAGCTGGCCAGCCAGCTGCCCCGGGCCGGGCTGGTATGGCGGCTGGCCAACATGCCGCGCAAGTTCAGAAACAAGTTGCTGTTGGGCGGCGCCTTGCTGGCGGTCATCTATCTGCGGTTCTGACTTCCCGACGAGCCCATGTACCCGGCAGGTGCCGGTATCGGCATTGCCGAGCAGGCAGACAGAAACAGAAAGAGCGCCCACCGGGGCGCTCTTTCTGTTTGGTGCCCGGGCCCCGACTGCGGTCGGGGCGGGGGTCAGGCGCTTTCTTCTTGCACCGTTACTACCTTGGCGGAACGGAACTTGAGCAGGAAGGCGACGGTAAACACCAGGGTAACCGCCAGGCCGATCAGGGTGGACGGCTGCAGCGCCAGACCGAAGCCGATGTCGGCATTGGCCAGGTAGGTAAAAGTCACCGCGGTTATGAACATCGCCGGCAGAGTACATACCCAGTGCAGTTTGCCTTCTTTCGCCAGGTAGGCGGCGGCGGCCCACAACATGATCATGGCGGTAGTCTGATTGGCCCAGCCGAAATAGCGCCAGATAACGCCGAACTCCGCCTGGGTGATCAGGTAGCCAATCATGAACATGGGCACGGCAATCAGCAGTCGTTTGGGCAGGGCCTGTTGTCCCAGCTTGAGGAATTCGGCCACGATCAGACGGGCGCTGCGAAAGGCGGTGTCGCCCGAGGTGATTGGCAGTATCACTACCCCCAGGATGGCGAGGATGCCGCCGACGGTACCCAGCAGGCTGGTGGACACTTCATGTACCACGGCTGCCGGACCGCCGCTGGCCAGGGTGGCATTGAGGGCCTCGGGGCTTTCATAGAAGGACAGTCCCAGGCTGCACCAGATCAACGCTATTACGCCTTCGCCGATCATGGCGCCGTAGAAAATGAAGCGGCCGGAGCGCTCGTTTTGCATGCAGCGGGCCATCAGCGGTGACTGGGTGGCATGGAAGCCAGACAGGGCGCCACAGGCGATGGTGATAAACAGCAGTGGCCACAGGGGCAGGCCTTCGGGGTGCAGGTTGGAGAAATCGATACCGCTCTGATAGAAGCCCTTGCCGCTATATACCTGGCCGATCAGCAGGCCGACCGACATGAACACCAGCAGGGCGCCGAACACTGGATAGAAGCGGCCGATGATCTTGTCGATGGGCACCAGGGTGGCCAGTATGTAATAACCAAAGATAACGGCGACCCAGGCAGTGACCGCAATGCCGGACAGGTTGCCGAGCAGCTTGGCCGGGCCCAGTACGAACACCACGCCGACCAGCAGCAGCAGGATCACGGCGAAGATATTCATGAAGTGCTTGGCAACACTGCCCAGCTGTTCGCCGACCACGGTCGGTACCGAGGCGCCCCTGGCGCGTACCGACAGCATGCCTGAGAAATAGTCATGAACGGCCCCGGCGAAGATACAGCCGAACACGATCCACAACATGGCAACGGGGCCGTAGAGGGCACCCAGAATGGGACCGAAGATGGGGCCCAGACCGGCGATATTAAGCAGCTGCACCAGGTAGATTTTCTTGTCCGACATGGGTACATAGTCGACGCCGTCGGCCATGGTGATGGCCGGGGTATCCAGTTCCGGGCGAGGTCCGAACAACCGCTCGATAAACTTTCCGTAGCTGAAGTAGCCGGCGACCAGCAGGCCGGCACAGAGTAAAAACCATAACATAAGCGCAACTCCTTGGCTGAATGGTAGTGTTGCGCCCAGTGTAAGAAAACGGTTAAAAAAATCCCGTCTTGTTTGAGTAAGCGGTCATATGTGGTGTTAAGCGGTTGTAATACATTTGTAATGGTGGAAGGCTGTGAGCCGGATCACTAGGATTGCAGGCCCAAACGGACTTTAAGCGCCTTGAGGTAGCGGCGGCTGACCGGCAGGGTATGCCCCAGCCGGGTTTCCAGCTCGGCACTGTGGTTATCCTGCAGGGTGATTTCCCGGATGGCGGAGGCAGACACCAGATATTGGCGGTGTACCCGCAGCAGGGCGGTGCGCTGCTCCAGCACCTTGAGGGTCAGCTGGGTATGATATTCACCCTTTTCAGTGACCAGATGGACCCCGCCCAGATCGGAATAGATGTATTCCACCTCCGCCAGCGGCACCAGCCGGATGCGTTGCTGCTGATAACCGGGGATGGTGGTCAGAGACGGGGTGACCGGGGCCAGATCCTGGGGCGGCAGCGCCTGTCCGAGCCGGTCCAGGGTTTTCTGCAGCCGGGCTTTGGACACCGGCTTGAGCAGATAGTCGAAGGCATTGTCCTCGAATGCCTGAATGGCATAGTCATCGTGGGCGGTGACGAACACCACCCGGGGGATCTGCCCGGGCTCCAGCATGGACAGCAGCTCCAGTCCGCTGATTTTCGGCATCTGGATATCGAGAAACAGCACATCGGGCTTGTGTTGCGGCAGCAGTGCCATGGCCTCCAGGGCGTTGGCGGCCTCGGCGAGGACGGTCACCCCACCCAGCTCCTGTAACAGCTCGGCCAGCTCGGCGCGGGCATAGGGTTCATCATCGACGATCAGGGCGCTGATCATGGCTGGCTCTCCTGCTGTGGAAGTGAAACGGTCACCCGGGTCCATTGTTCGGGCTCGACGCCGATATCGACCCCGAAGCGCTCACCATAGAGACACTTGATCCGTTTGTCGACCAGGCTCAGGCCCAGACCGTCACCGTCGGCCCTGGCCTGGTAGGTGCCGGCATTGTCGGTGACCCTGAGTCTGACCGTATCTGCCTCGGTGTCGGCGGTGACCCGGATCTGCCCCTGCTCGAGCAGGGTGGAGATACCGTGCTTGATGGCATTCTCGATGATGGGCTGCAGGGTAAAGGTGGGCAGCCGCAATCCGAGCAGCGATTCGGGAATGTCCACGCTGACCGTCAGCCGGTCGTTGAAGCGGGCCTGTTCGATGGCCAGGTAGGCGGCGACATGATCCAGCTCTTCCGCCAGGGTGGTCTGCTCGCAGGCGCGCTTGAGATTCTTGCGGAAGAAATTGGACAGATGTAGCAGCAGCTCCCGCGCCTTGTCCGGATCCCGGCGGGTGATGGCGCCGATGGTGTTGAGGGCATTGAACAGGAAGTGCGGATTGACCTGGGCATGGGCCAGCTTGAGCTCGGACTGGGTAAGCAGCTGTTGCTGCTGTTCGAGCCGGCCGGTCAGTAGCTGGTGGGCCAGCAGGCCGGCGATGCCTTCGCCCAGGGTGCGGTTGATCTTCAGGAACAGGCGTCTTTTGGGCTCGTAGAGTTTGATGGTACCGAGGATGCCGTCTTCTCCCCGGATGGGGATCACCAGTACCGAGCCGAGCTGGCAGTCGTCGGACAGGGAGCAGGCATAAGGCATCTGGTAGCCGTCGGCAAACTTGATCTCCTGATCGCGGATGGCTTCCAGAGTCAGGGGAGAGGCGATGGCGGTGCCCGGCTGGTGGTGTTCATGGCCCAGGCCGGTGAAGGCGAGAATTTTCTCCCGGTCGGTGATGGCCACGGCGGCCACTCCGGTTTCTTCATGGATGATGCGGCAGATTTTTCGGGCAGACTCGCTGTTCAGTCCCCGGCCCATGATGCCGACGGTACGCTGGGCGATGTTCAGCGCCCGGGCGGAAAAGCGGCTGGAGAATTTTTCGTACATGGCTTTCTGGTCGCGGATCATGCTGATAAAGAGCGCCGCCCCCGTGGCGTTGGCGAGCAGCATGGGCGCGGCGATGACCTGTACCAGCGTCAGCGCCTGCTCGAAGGGTCTGGCCACCAGCAGTATGGTGGTCATCTGCAGGGCTTCCGCCGCCAGGGTGGTGGCAAAGGCCACCCAGGGAGAAAACAGCCTGGCCATCTCGCCCCGCTTGACCAGATGGTAATGCACCAGGCCCCCCAGCAGGCCTTCGAGGGTGGTGGAGATGGCACAGGCCAGATCGGTGAAGCCGCCCATGGTATAGCGGTGCAGGCCGCCGGTCAGACCAACCAGGGTGCCGGTGACGGGGCCGCCCAGCAGGCCACCCAGCACGGCGCCCACCGCCCGGGTATTGGCGATGGCATCCTGCACTTCCAGGCCGAAATAGCTGCCCATGATGCAGAAGCCGGAAAACACCAGATAGATGACCATCTTGTGGGGCAGGCGGATGGAGTAGTTCACCATCGGCTTGAACAGGGGGGATTTCGACAGCAGGTAGGCGATAACCAGAAACACGCTCATCTGCTGCATCAGGGAAAAAATTAGCGACATGACAGGATCCCGGAATGCGTTCGGCGCCGCCGCACCGGCCGGTACAGCTCAGACGATGGCCGCAGGAAAGTCGTCAGGGTAGGTCAATAACGGGGCGTGAGCAAGACATGCGCAACCCGGGGGCGACAAACGTGACGCCTGTCCGGTGGCAAAACGGACCCTGACCGCCAATGCTTAACGGTGAGTGCCGCCGGCCGGTGGCAGTGGTTCCAACGACGAGGTTTGCCATGTCCCATCATGTTTACAAATTAATAGAAGTAGCCGGAACATCCCCGCACGGTTACGACGACGCCATCAAGCAGGCGGTGGCCAAGGCGGCCGAATCGGTGGACCACCTGGACTGGTTCGAGGTCACGGAAATGCGCGGTCATATCAGGGACGGCCAGATTGCCCATTTTCAGGTAGTGCTGAAAATAGGTTTCCGTCTGGAATAAGCGGGTACCGGACAGCACCGATGATAACGGTGCCGTCCTCGGGGGTCAGCTGCGGTAGTCGCCGATATCCGGGCGTCGGCTGGGGCCGAGCAGGGCCATGTCGACCGGATGAAAGGCCTTGATCGCCTCGAAACAGAAATCGCCTACCGCCCGGTGCAGCGCCTGCGGGTCATGGTTGGTGATGATGATCACGCTCTTGGACAGATTGCGGCGGCGACGCAGCAGATGACCGAGAAAACTGGACTGGCTTTCTGCCAGCCGGGTGCGGTTGGCAGCCACTTCATCGAGGATCAGCAGGTCGACTTCTTCCAGTGCCCGCCGATACTGGTTGCGGCTTTCCTGATCTTCGATGACGCCGAAAAACAGCCGGTCTACCACCGAGGCCCATTGTTGAAAAATCACCGACTTCTGGTGCTGCCGGATCAGGTCGTGGGCAATGGCCCCGGCCAGGGTTGACTTGCCGGTGCCGAAATTGCCGTAAATCAGAATGGCGGCACCGCCTTTTTCTTCCCAGTGATCGAAGGCATTGATGAAGTGATGGGCGGTATCGATATGATGGCTCAGCGCCGGGTCGTCGCGGTCCATGTTGTCGAAGATCCACTCCGAGTTGAGATCCGCCTGGGCCAGCAAGCGTTCGGTGCGCTGCTGTTTCGCTGCTTTCTGGGCCTGACGTACTTCGGTATTGGCCTGCTGCTCATACTGGCGCTTGAGGGTGAAGTAGTCATACTCGGGCAGGTTGCCGCCGGCGCGCAGCCGCTGCAGCCGGTTCAGCAATCCCTTCACATCACCACCGACGGCGGTCGGAGAGACGTCTTTCTGTGGTTTCGGGCGGCGCCGACGACGGGCGATGTCGTTCAGGTCGGCGGCAATTTCTTCAGCTGTCTTTTTCATTGCGGTCTTCCTGGTTATCGGAGCTGAGACGCTGGGCTTCGGCCATCATTTCACGAGCTCGTTTGCTGGGGCCGGTGTCGTTTTTGGCCGGTAGTTGCTGGTAGTGGCCGCTGTCCTGCGGTGGTGCCGCGCGTTTGACGCTGCGCTGGTTCTTAAGCTTGCGTACCAGTTTCAGCATCCACTGATGCTGGTTTTCGAACACTTCGGGCCGCCCCAGCCAGTAGGCGATAAACTCGCCCAGTTCGGTTTCATCAACGTGGCTGTCGAGCAGGCCGCAGAGCCTGGCCAGGCCATCAAACTGTTCATCCGGGCGCCATTGCGGATGCATGGCAAACTGGCGCGAGGGTAGTGGAGCCAATCCCTGAAGTCCTTTCAGTGGCAAAGAAAACACGGCACCGTGGTAGTGCTGGGGGTGAGGATTCTGCACCAGGCTCAGCAAACCGGCATCCAGCAACTCATCGACCAGTGCGGTCAGTTCGGCCGGCGTGACACGATAGCGGTATTCACCTTCACCCTGCACGGCCAGTGCCTTGCCCAACAAGGGGTAATCCAGCGCCTGGGTGATGTCACCCCGGGCATGGTGCCTGAGGTAGAGCTGATACAGGCTGCGTGCCGGATGAGACAGTCTGGGGGAGGTCAGTGCCTGATATTCTGCCGGTGTCATAATGCCACAGTGATCAAATGAGAGACCCATTATCCAATAAAGCCACGGCAGAATACAGCCGCCATGACGGAGCCTCTGTCGCTCTGCCGAAATTCGTCTAGGCTCAGAGTATATCCCATGACCTTGTTGCCTAATCTGATGTTTGACCGCGATCTACTTATTCTGCTGATCGAAGATGATGCCGTGTTCCGCCGGTTGATGGTGACGTACCTGGAGTTGTGGGGAGCCAGGGTGATCGAGGCGGAGCATGGCGAAGAGGGCATATGGCAGGCGCGTGAGCAGTCGCCCGATCTGGTACTGAGCAATCTGAAACTGCTGGCGCCGGACGGTCAGGAGGTGATTAGCTGCCTGAAACAACGTTATCCGGCGCTGCCGGTGATTGCCATTTCCGGCCAGAAGACAATGGCGGACGTTGCGCGGGCGTTGCGGGCCGGTGCCGAAGATTATCTTGCCAAGCCGATCCGCAACTGGTCGCTGGTAGCCGATGTCATTACCGCCTGCCTCAAGCCCGACCCGCGGCGATTGTTCGACGAGCTCAACGACCATCTGGCGTTTTTTCGCCGGGAAGACGTGGCCGCCAGCCGTCTGTGTCAGGGATGGCGTCAGCTACCCGAGCGTGAACTTGGGGCCTGGAAACTTCGTTGCCGGCAAAGTTCCCCCTGGCTGCTCGCCGAATATATCCGGCTGGATCAGGACCTGTTGCTGCTGCTGGCGGAGTTTGACCCGCTCGATATGGACACTCCGGTGATGATGTCACTGATGGCCTTTCTGCTGAACGAACCCTTGCGGCAGTACCAGAATCGGCCGGGGTGTCTGTTGAACAGCCCGGCCCGTACGCTGGAATACATCAATCGCCTGATCCTGGACGCGGGTCTTGGCTGTCGGGTGAATCTGGCCTTGTTCCGGTTGCAGGCCAACAGCAACAGGGTGATGATGGCCAATGGCGGCATGGTGGGCAACGACTGGCTGGCTCGCTGTAATGCCGGTCCGCTGGGGTTAAAAAAATTGTCCGCCAGTCAGCTCAGCTACGCCTGCTCCTTTCCTTTCGATCTGAGCCTGCATGGTGGTTTTGGCGGTAAAATGCAACTTACCGCCAGTCACGGCAGTTACTGAGCGTCAAGCCGCTGCTGCAGATAGCGGGTGAGGGCAGGCCCCAGCTCCCCATGGCGCAGGCCAAACTCGATATTGGCGATCATCAAGCCGAGTTTGCTGCCGCAGTCGTGGCTCTTTCCCGTAATATGATGGGCGTCTACCGGCTGCTGTGCCATCAGCATGGCGATGCTGTCGGTCAGTTGAATTTCATCCCCCTTGCCGAGCGGCGTTTTCTTGAGCAGCGGCCAGATGTCGGCCGACAGCACATAACGCCCCACCACCGCCAGGTTGGAAGGCGCTTCCTGCTGCTGCGGTTTTTCTACCATGGCGACAATGGCAGCCGACTCGCCCTGACCCGGCTGCGCCCCTCCGATATCAACAATACCGAACTGGTCGACCAGGTTATCCGCCACCGGCTCCACCAGGATCTGGCTGTGGCCGTTATGACCAAAGGCCTTGATCATGGCCGCCAGGTTGTCCTGTTGCAGGTTGCAGCCCGCATCGTCGATGAGTACATCTGGCAGCAGCACGGCAAAAGGGGCATCCCCTACCAGCGGACGGGCGCAGAGAATGGCATGGCCCAGCCCCCGGGCTTCGCCCTGACGGACATGCATGATGGTCACGTCGGAGGGGCAAATATTCTGTACTTCTTCGAGTAACTGGCGCTTGACCCGTTTTTCCAGGGTGGCTTCCAGCTCGAAGCTGGTGTCGAAGTGGTTTTCGATGGAGTTCTTACTGGCATGGGTCACCAGTACAATTTCCTTGATCCCGGCCTGTACGGCTTCGTTGACGACATACTGGATCAGGGGTTTGTCGACCACCGGCAGCATTTCCTTGGGAATGGCCTTGGTGGCGGGCAGCATACGGGTACCCAGTCCGGCGACCGGGATCACCGCTTTACGGATCAATGGCTGTGAAGGCGTGTTTTGAGGCATGAGTATCATCAAAAAAACAATGGGAGCTAATCATAACCAATAGCGGCCCTTCCGACCATGCCGGGAGGGCCGGGTGCTGAAGCCAGGGGTTAATTGCTCAGTAAATGGCGGTTTTTGTCTATGGTGGCCGAGCCGATACCACTGACCTTGGCCAGGTCGTCAACCGAAGCAAAGGGCCCATTGGCTTCCCGATACTCCACGATGGCCGCGGCCTTGGCCGGACCGATTCCGGTCAGCATGGCCAGCTGATCCTGGTTGGCGGTGTTGATATCGATGCTGGTGATGACAGCGCTTTGCTCGGTAGCCGGTTCATTGGCCATGCCCGGCGCAGTCACCGCCAGCAACGCCACCAGTAAGGTGGATAACAGTACCTTGTTCATTCCCGTCTCTCCTTGTCTCAGGTTGTTTGAATTTTGTCCAGCGGACTCTATCAAGACTTGTCCAAAGAAGCGTTTTTTGCCAGCAAAGAGATCGAGTATTGCGAAAATATTGAAGAAGGGCGGGAGGTGGGAACGAGATGAAAAAACCGGCCGAAGCCGGTTGAAATCAGGGCAGCACTTTTTTGAAGGGTTTGACGATGACCGAGGCATAAACGCCGGCCGCCACATAGGGGTCGGTATCGGCCCAGGCCTGTGCCGATGCCAGCGAGTCGAATTCGGCAATCACGGTGCTGCCGGTAAAGCCGGCTTCTGCGGGGTCCTCGGCATCGATGGCCGGGTTGGGGCCCGCGACCAGCAGCCGGCCTTCATCGGCCAACGCCTGCAGTCGGGCCAGGTGGGCCGGACGGGCCTCTTTGCGCAGGGCAAGGCTGTTGGCGTTGTCTTCGGCGAATATGACATACCACATGGTTTATTCCTTTTTATATGGCGGATATGGATAGAGGGAAGCAACTCGTGCCCTGGCTCCCCTTGTTGTATAACCGGAGTGTACCGATGACGGCAGTTATTTTTCCAGTGCCTGCTGCTGACGATAAAGATAAATGGCGGTGGCAAAGGTAAACAGCAGCGTCAGCCCCAGCAGCCCGAAGACTTTGAAGTTGACCCAGAACTCCTGAGACAGATTGAAGGCCACATAGACATTGAGGGCGCCGCAAAAGCTGAAAAAGCCGGCCCAGGCCAGATTGGCCTTGTCCCAGACCACATCCGGCAGCGTCATTTCCTTGCCCAGCATCTGTTTGATCAGGTTTTTACGGAAGCCGTAACGGCTGATCAGCAGCCCGATGGCGAAGAGACCATTCACCGCGGTCACTTTCCATTTGATGAAGGCATCGTCCTGAAAAAACATGGTGAGACCACCGAAGAACAGCACCAGTACCAGAGTGACCAGGTGCATTTTTTCCAGCTTTTTGTGCTTTAGCCAGACCACCAGCATCTGGATGCAGGTGGCGGCCATCAGCGCGCCGGTTGCCGCGTAGATATCGACGGTTTTGTACACCACGAAGAAGATGATCAGGGGGATAAATTCGGCAAACTGCTTCATAGAAGAACTGACTCGTACAACTAAAGATATAAGGCAGTGTACCCATAGCGCCGGCAGCTGGCAAAGCATTGCTGAGAATAAGAAGTGGCGTGGTGGTTTTTATCCGGGCCACCGCCCACGCCCCTTTGTTGGCACCGTTCCGGCCAGTGTCAGGCCGGCGTCCGGCTGCTGTCCCTGACCACCAGCTCGGGCGTCAGGGTCAGTACTTGGCGCGGGGTGTCCGGTGCCTTGATACGCGCCAGCAGGGTATCTACCGCCAGGGCACCGAGCCCGGCCTTGGGCTGCTCGATACTGGTCAGTGCCGGCACCAGATAGTGGGCCAGTTCGATGTTGTCGTACCCGACCAGCGACATCTGCGCCGGCACTGAAATACCCGCATCGGCCAGGGCCCGCAAGGCGCCCACCGCCATCATGTCGTTGCCGACGAACACCGCCGTGGGTCGTTCGGGCCGGGTGAGCAGCGCCGCCATGGCACTGCTGCCGCCGGCCAGCTCGAAGTCGCCCTCGACTATCCATTCCGGACGTATCGGTAGCCCCGCCGTTGCCATCGCCGCCCTGAAGCCTGCCAGTCGCTCGTCCGCTGCCCGTTTGCCCAAAGGACCGGTGATGCAGCCGATATCACGATGACCGAGGTGTATCAGGTGTTCGGTGGCCAGCCGGCCGCCTTGCTCGCCGCAGTCTTGGATAAGATCCGCTTCCATGTCCATGGGACCCCAATCCGCCAGTACCAGAGGCACACTGGGATAGCGGTCAAAGACCTCCGCACCCAGGTGAGCCTGGGTGTACATCAGGATAATGCCGTCTACCCGCTTTTGCAGCAGCATTTCCATGCTGGCATTGAGTCGTTGTTTATCGTCACGGGTATTGCACAGTACCAGGCTGTAGCCCAGCTCGAAGCAGCGCTGCTCCACTCCCTGTACCACCTCGGCAAAGAACGGATTGGCGCTTGAGGTCACCAGCATGCCCAGCGTACGGGTCTCGTTGCTCTTGAGGCTGCGCGCCAGCGCCGAGGGGGCATAGTGGAGCTCGTCGATGGCCTGCTGCACCCGCGCGGTGATCTCGGGGCTGACGAAGCGGGTCTTGTTCAATACATGGCTGACGGTGGAGGTGGACACCTGCGCGTGCCGGGCCACATCCTTGATGGTTGCCATCAGCGAGATTCCAGCAGGGCGTTAATCTCGTCCTGGTAAGGGACCGATGTCTGGGCGCCGGGTCTGGTGACGGACAGCGCCGCCGCGGCCTGGGCGAAGCGCACCGCCTGCAGCAAGGGCTGCCGTTGCTGTAATGCTGCGAGCAAGGCCCCGTTGAAGGTATCGCCCGCCGCCGTGGTGTCTACCGCCTTGACCTTGAAGCCCGGGATAAGCTGCCCCCGGCCTTGTTCGCTCAGCCAGACGCCGCGCGCGCCCAGGGTGATGATGACGGTAGCGATACCCTTGGCATGCAGCGCCCGTGCGGCGGCGTCCGCACCCGCATCGTCGTTTACTGTCACTCCGGTCAGTCGCTCGGCTTCGGTTTCGTTGGGGGTGATCAGATCCACCAGCGTCAGCAGTTCATCTGGCAATGACTGAGCCGGCGCGGGGTTGAGTACCACCCGGGCCCCCTGGACCTTGGCCTGGCTGGCGGCGGCGATATTGGTGGCGAGCGGGATTTCGAGCTGCAGCAACAGCTGTTCACAGTGCAGACCTTCGGTATGCCGGCTCAGCTGTTCGGGCGTCAGCCGGCCGTTGGCACCGGCGGCGAGCGCGATGCTGTTTTCGCCCTCAGCGTTGACCTGGATCAGCGCGACCCCGGTATTGATGCCTTCGATACGCTCGATGGCCGCGGTATCGATGCCGTCGGCGGCAAAGCCGTCGATCAGGCTCTGGGCCAGGGTATCTTCACCCACGCAGGCGATAAAACGGGTCGTGGCACCGGCACGGGCCGCGGCCACCGCCTGGTTGGCCCCCTTGCCGCCGGGCACGATGCGATAGTCGCTGCCGGTCAGGGTTTCACCGGGGCGGGGGAACTGCGGCAGCCGGATCACATGATCGATATTGATGCTGCCAACTACGGTTAATGTCATGGAGTTTGCCTTCAAATGCCTTGGCTAATATGTCATGCCCGCGAAGGCGGGCATCCAGGGGCCGACGGCACCGGGGTTGAACCGGTGCCCCCCCATGGACTCCCGCTTTCGCGGGAGTGACAGGTTTCTGTACGGGAAAGACAAGTTTCTGTGCGGGAATGACAACTTTTGTGCTCGGGAGTGGCGTTGTCGATACAGGGACAATGCCATTCCGCAGATGCCTTACTCGCTGATCACCTGCAGCGGAACCGGAATATGGCTGGCCACGGTTTCACCCTTCAGCACCTTGTCTGCGGTTTCCACGGCGATGGCGCCGATGGCATCGGGTTGCTGGGCGATGGTGGCTGCCAGACGGCCGCCTTGTACCGCCTTGATGCCGTCTTCGGTGCCGTCAAAGCCGACGATTATCACCTCTTTCTTGTTGGCTGCCTGCAGCGCGCGCAGGGCACCCAGCGCCATTTCGTCGTTCTGGGCGAAGACTGCCTGTACCGTCGGGTTGCCGGTCAGCAGGTTTTCCATCACGTTCAGGCCTTTGGTGCGATCGAAGTCGGCCGGCTGGCTGGCCAGCAGTTCAAAACCGTGCTCGGTCACGGCCTGGGCGAAACCTTCACCGCGCTCACGGGCGGCGCTGGTGCCGGCAATGCCTTCCAGCTGGATCACGCGAGCGTTGGCACCCACCTGCTCGGCGATATAGTCACCGGCCATCTTGCCGCCGGCCACGTTGTCGGAGGCGATATGAGACACCACCTCACCGCGAGTGGCGGCGCGGTCCAGAGTCAGTACCGGCAAGCCGGCCCCGTTGGCCAGACGAATGGCGTTGGTCACCGCATCGGAGTCGGTGGGGTTAATCAGCAGTACCTTGGCGCCGCGGACGCTCAGGTCTTCCACGTTGGCCAGCTCCTTGGCGGGGTCGTTCTGGGAGTCCAGCACGATCAGATCATAGCCAAGCTCTTCTGCCTTTTGCTCGGCGCCTTCCTTCATGGTCACGAAGAAAGGGTTGTTGAGGGTGGAGATCACCAGCGCCAGGGTATCTTTGGCATAGGCGCCGGAGGTCATGGTGGCGCTTATCAGGGCGGCGGAGAGCAGGGTCGTCATTTTTTTCATGATTCAGCTTCCTTTTGGTATCGTGGTGTGAAGTTATCTGTGTTTGTTGTCGACCAGTACTGCCAGCAGAATTACCGCAGCCTTGGCGATCATCTGATAGTAGGAGGATACATCCAGCAGGTTGAGGGCGTTGTTCAGAAAACCGATGATCAAGGCGCCGATCAGGGTGCCCATGATGGCGCCCTTGCCGCCGGCCAGGCTGGTACCGCCCAGTACCACGGCGGCGATGGCGTCCAGCTCGTAGCTGGTGCCGGCGGTCGGCTGGGCCGATGACAGCCGGCTGGTGACGATGATGGCCGCCAGTGCCGACAGCATGCCGCAGATGGCATAGACGCCCATCTTGACCCGGGCGACGTTGATGCCCGACAGTCGCGCCGCCGCTTCGTTACCGCCTACCGCATAGATGTAGCGGCCGAAGCGGGTGTGGTTGAGCAGGTACCAGGCGCCGAGAAAGGTTACGGCCATCAGCCACACCGGTACCGGAATGCCGAATACATAGCCGGTGCCGAACCAGGCGAAGATATCGCCGGCATCGGTAAAGCCGGTGGAAATGGGGCGACCCTCGGTATAGACCATGGTCACGCCGCGCAGCAGGGTCATGGTGACCAGGGTGGCGATAAAGGCCTGTACCCGGCCTTTGGCAACGATGATGCCGCTGACGCCGCCCAGGGCAAAACCGGCCAGCAGCACGGCCGGCAGGGTAATGAAGATGGACAGCTCCATCGACACCATACTGGCGGCAAAGGCGCCGCACAGGGCCAGCACCGAGCCGACGCTGAGATCGATGCCGGCGGTGAGGATCACCAGGGTCATGCCCACGGCGATGATGGCGTTGACCGAAGTCTGGCGCAGAATGTTGAGCAGGTTGTCGACGGTGAAAAAGTTGGGGCTCAGCGCAGAGACCACCGCAATCAGCACCAGCAGGGCGATCAGCGATTTCTGGGCAATCAACCATTCCTTGCTGAACCAGCGGCGGCTGCCGTCAAGGGCGGGAGAGTTCATGTATTTTCCTCTTGTTGAGTCTGACCCACGGCGGCGGCCAGCAGTTGTTCCTGGGTCGCGGTGGTGGCGTTGAATTCACCGGCAATGCGACCTTCGTGCATTACCATGATACGGTCACTGATCCCCAGTACTTCCGGCATGTCGGACGACACCAGAATAATGGCCATGCCTTCCTGCTTGAAGCGGTTGATCAGCTGATAGATTTCTTTCTTGGCGCCCACGTCGACGCCACGGGTGGGTTCGTCGAGGATCAGAACACGAGGGCGGGTCATCAGTCCCTTGGCGATGGCCACCTTCTGCTGGTTGCCACCGGACAGGTTGCCGATCAGCTGCTCCCGGCCCGGGGTACGGATCTTGAACAGCGAAATGAACTCGTCCACCGCACCGCGCTCGGCCTGGTGATCGAGCTGGGGCCCCCGGCTCAGTTCGGCCAGCGCCGACAGGCTCATGTTGATCTTGACCGATAAGTCCAGCACCAGACCATCGCCCTTGCGGTCCTCCGAAATATAGGCGATACCGGCGGCCAGCCCCTGCTGGGGACTATTGGCATGATAGGGGTTGCCGGCCAGCCAGACGGTGCCGGCGGTACGGGGCAGGGCACCGTACAGGGTTTTCACCAGTTCGGTGCGACCGGCGCCCATCAGCCCGGAAAAGCCGAGGATTTCGCCCTGATGCAGGCTGAAACTGACGTCTTTTACCCCGTCGGCGGCGAGGTGTTTCACCTTCAGCACTTCCGGTCCCTGAGTCACGGTGACGCGAGGGTATTGCTCGTCCAGTTTGCGGCCGACCATCATTTCGATCAGCCGGTCTTCGTCGATATCGTTCACCGCCTCTTCGCCGATCCACTTGCCATCGCGCAATATGGTGACCCGGTCGCAGATCTCGAAGATTTCCGCCAGTCGGTGGGAGATATAGACGATGCCGCACCCATCGGCGCGCAGCTCTTCAATCACCCGGAACAGGGCCCGGGTTTCGGTATCGGTCAGGGCATCGGTAGGTTCGTCCATGATGATGACGTCGGCCTTGAACGACAGTGCCTTGGCAATCTCCACCATCTGCTGGGCGCCGATGCTCAGATCACCGACCCGGGTTCTGGGTGAATGACGGATTTGCAACCGATCCAGCAAAGCCTGGGCGTCGGCGTAGAGCCGGGTCCAGTCGAGTTTACCGAAGCCATTGACCGGCTCGCGGCCGAGAAAGATATTCTCGGCGATGGTCAGCTCGTCCAGCAGGTTAAGTTCCTGATGAATGATGCCGATACCGGCCTGTTGCGAGTCGCGAGGGCCCTTGAAGCGACAGGGCTGGCCACGATAGCGGATCTCGCCGGCGTCCGCCTGGTAGATGCCGGTGAGCACCTTCATCATGGTGGACTTGCCGGCGCCATTTTCGCCCATCAGCGCCATGACCTGGCCTGGATACACATTGAGCCCGGCCTGATCCAGCGCCTTGACGCCGGGAAAGGCCTTGTCGATGCCGGAGAGAGACAGTATGGGTTCCATGTTCACCTCAGAAAGGAACGCCGCAGCGCAGTATGATGTTGGCGTAAGGGGTGCATTCGCCGGTGCGAACCACGGCTTTGGCCTCGGCATTTTGCTGCTTGAATGCCGCGTGGCTGATATAGGTCACCGGGATGTCCCGGCCCTGGATGGCGGCGGCTTCGGCCAGTTGCGCCAGTAGTTGCCGGTGCAGATCGGGGCTGACGGTTTTTATTTCTTCCGCCAGTACCACCGCTTCCAGCTGCAACTCGCTCAGCAGTGCCGCCAGCATCGGCTGCAATCCGGGCAGCCCGGGGCTCACCGCCAGATCGATACGCTGGGGGCCGGCGGGTATGGGCAGCCCGGCATCGGCCAGCACGATTTCGTCGGTATGACCTACGCTGGCGACCAGTGCCGATAAATGACTGTTAAGTAAGGTGGTTTTCTTCACGATATTGCCTTGTTCTGGAGCCGCTAGCTCCGAAAATGAACCAGAAATGGTGAGCGAAACGGTTACGCAATCGATTCGATGGCCGCATTGTAGACAAGAAATCGGTTTTCTGTGCGCGTGGAGCAGGGAAATGTGAAACCGTTCACAGAAGTAAAGTTACCGGACAGGGACGTCGGCGGCGGGTATTTTTGGCTGTGGTCATGCTCGTGACTTGATAAAATAGTGCCATTACCCACCCGGCAGGGTGTCATGCAGAACCATTTTATAGGTGCTTACTTTGCTTCCGAATTTCCTGACGACCGAGTTTAGCCAGTTGCTGGCGCCCATTCACGCTTTTTTGCATTGTGAGACGCCGGATGCCTGGGTTGCAGAAGCACGCAAACCGGAACACCTGCCCGCCCTGCTGGTGGATCATGCCAACTGCGAGATGAAGGCGGCGATGAGCGCCCACAGCCTGGTGCGGCGTTACTGTCTACCGAAAGAAAAACGCAAGTTGTTGCCTAACCTGGATTTTTACAAGTCGCTCGACGCCTTGCCGGAGAAGGGCGAGGTGCTGGGCAAGCAGGCGCTGATCGGCGATAACCGGCGGGTGTTTGACGAACTGGACAAGAATGACTTGCTGGTGAAAATGGTGCGTTTGATCCAGGAGGAACTGCACCATTTCGAGCAGGTACTGGAGATCATGGCTGCCAGAGGCATCGAATACAGCACCCTGTCGGCATCCGGTTATGCGAGGGGGCTGTTACAGCACGTGCGTACCCACGAGCCGGCGGCCATCGTCGACCGGCTGATCATCGGTGCCTATATCGAGGCCCGCTCCTGCGAGCGTTTCGCCCGGCTGGCGCCTTATCTGGATGAGGAGCTGAGCCGCTTCTATGTGTCGCTGCTGCGCTCCGAAGCCCGCCATTACCAGGATTACCTGACCCTGGCCGCGGACTACAGCGGCCAGAATATCGATGAGCGGGTGGCGTTTTTCGGCGCCCGGGAGGCGGAGCTGATACAGGCAACCGACGAAGAGCTGCGTTTTCACAGCGGCGTACCTGTAGGCCATGGTTCCAGAGGCAACACAGCCGCCATGAAAGGATTCACGGCGAGTCGGTAGAGCGGACCCTTTGGCCGAGGTGTCACGCATCAACCCGACGGCTATCAGCGCTTGGCATCGTCGTGATGCCAGCGATATTCGTTGTGGTAATTCTGCAGCAGGCGCAGGCCCTGTTCGCTCTGGGGGTTGGTCAGCACCTTGTGGGTGGGGCCGGCTTCCACTACATAACCCTCGTGCATCAGGATCACCTGATCACTGATATGGCGTACCACGCCCAGGTCGTTGGCCACCAGCACGTAAGATAACCCCAGCCGACTCTGCAGGCTGAGCAGCAGGTTTATGATTTGGGAACGCACCGAAATATCCAGGGTGGAGATGGCCTCGTCGGCGACGATGATTTTGGGAGACAGGATCAGCGCCCGGGCCAGCGCGACCCGCTGTTTCTGGCCGGCGGAAATCATTTGCGGGTAGAAATGGTAGTGATCCGGTAATAATCCCACCATGCGCAGGGTATCCAGCGCCAGGGTTTCGCGCTGCTCTGCATCCAGGCTGGTATTCAGGCTGAGCGGGGTTTCCAGGATCTGGCCGATGCGGCTACGCGGATTGAGCGAGGTATTGGAATCCTGGAAAATCATGCGCAGCAGTTTGCAGCGTTTCTTGTCGTCGCCCGGCCCGATTTTTTCACCGTCGATATAGACACAGCCCTTGGTCGGCGCCAGTACGCCTGCCAGCACCTTGGCCAGGGTACTTTTACCCGAGCCCGAATCGCCCATTATCGCCAGCGTCTGCCCCTGCTCCAGGGTAAAACACAGCGGATGAAAGGCGGTTTTGGTGACCTTGCGAAACAGTCCGCTGTGGGTCACGAATGCCTTGCTGAGATTATCGACCTTGAGCAATGGGACCTGGCTCATCTGGACTTACCTTTTGGCATATTGAGCGGAAAATGGCAGTAATAGGCATGACCCTTGACCTTGGCCAGGGGCGGGGTGATCACGCATTGTTTCTGGGCATTGGGGCAGCGGGGTCCCAGCCGGCAGCCGATGGGCAGGCTTTGCAACGGCGGTACCACCCCCGGCAATATGTTGAGTCGTGATTTGTGCGGCAGGGTGCCGTCCAGTTCCGGCATCATCTTCAGCAGGGCGGCGGTATAGGGATGATGGGGGCGGGTCAGGATCTGCTCCCGGGTACCGGACTCCACCGTTTGGCCGCAATACATCACGGTGATGTTGTGGGTCAGCCGAGCAAAGGTGGTCATGTCGTTGTTGACCAGCAGAATGGTGGTGCCCGATAACTTGTTGACCCGCTCCAGCAACCGCAGGATCTGGGCCTGATTGGAGGCCTCCATGGCGTTGGTCGGCTCATCCGCCACCAGCAGCTTGGGCTGATTGGCGATGGCCATGGCGATCATCACCTTCTGGCAGACACCTTCCGACAACTCGAAGGGGTAGGCATTCATCACCATCCGGTGGTCACGGATCCCTACCCGGTGCAGCAGCCCGATGGCCTGTTTGCGGCGCCAGTGCCAGCGTTGCCACCACTTGCCCTGAAAGCTGCGGGAAGGAATGGCTTCCTCCAGCTGGGCGCCGATACGTTCGGACGGATCCAGGCAACTGGAAGGCTCCTGAAATACCATGGCGATATCCCGGCCCATGATGCGTCGTCGTTCCTTTGGAGACAGGCTGAGCAGGTCGATATTGTCGAGATACATGCGATCGGCGGTGACGCGCCAGGTGTCTTTTTCGATGCCGACGATGGTTTCGGCCACCAGGCTCTTGCCCGAGCCGGACTCACCGACCAGGCCGCGGATTTCGCCGTCGGCCAGGGTCAGGCTGAATTTGTCCACGGCCTTGACCAACCCCTGGGGGGTTTCTATTTCGATGGTGAGATTACGAATATCCAGAAGCGGCATCAGTCCATTACCTCGTTAATCGCCTGCCGCAGACCTTCACCGACCATGTTGATTACCAGTACCGTCAGCAGAATGGCCAGCCCGGGCAGTGTGACGGTCCAGGGGGCCAGATAGACCAGTTCCATGGCGTCCGACAACATGGCGCCCCATTCGGGACGAGGCGGCTGGGCGCCGAGGCCGAGAAACCCCACGGCGGTAATGTCCAGAATGGCGGAGGACAGTCCACGGGTAGTCTGGCTGACGATGGTGTCGCTCAGGTTGGGCAGGATGCCAAACCTGAGTATACGCCAGTGTTTGGCCCCATCGAGGCGCAGGGCGGTAATGTATTCCTTCTGCATCTCCTGAGACACGGCATTATAGATGGCACGAACAAACTGCGGGACCAGCGCCAGGGTGATGGCGATCAGGGTATTGAACAGTCCCGGTCCCAGAATGGCGACGAAAATAATGGCCAGCAGCAGTGAGGGGATAGAGAGCAGTGTATCGAGCAGGTGATTGAGAATACTGGCTTTCAGTCCTTTGCTCATGCCACCGATAATACCGATGCAACCGCCCACCAGCAGTGCCACCAGTACCGCCAGTACCCCGTTGCCGAAGGTGAGCCGGGCACCTAACACCAGCCGCGACAGCATGTCGCGGCCCAGATCGTCGGTACCGAGAAAGAAGTCGATATTGCCTTCGTCAGACCAAGAGGGCGGCATCAGCAATGCCTGGCTGAATTGCTCGTAGGGGGCATAGGGGGCCAGCCAGGGGCCAAACAGGGTCAGCAGAGACAGTAGCACTACCCCCCACAGGCCGATCATGGCCAGGGTATTCTTGCGAAACAGTCCCCAGGCCTGTTCGCGCGGTGAACGAACACGTAATTCCGGGTAAATATTAGCCCTGGGTGGCATAAAGCGCTTTCCTTCTGGCCGGGTAAATCAGGGTAGAGACCACATCCACGGTGACGCTCACCACTATGGTAAAGGTGGCGATGGCCAGGGTGCCCCCCTTGATGGCGGCATAATCCTGCAGCGCGATGCTGGTGACCAGCCAGCGACCGAGGCCGGGCCAGTCGAACACGATTTCGGTCATGATCGCCGAGGTCAGCACGGTGCCAAACTGCAGGCCCAGGGTGGGAATGGCCATGGGAAAGGCGTTGCGCAGGCCGTGGCGCAGTATCACATGGGTCTCACTCAGGCCCTTGGTCAGGGCGGCACGGATATAGTTTTGCTTGAGCACCTCCAGCAGGGCGCTGCGGATCTGGCGAATGACCTCGGTGGTCGGCACTATGGCCAGCACCAGCGCCGGCAGTATCAGGTGGCGAAGGGCGTCGAGAAAGGCAGGCCAGCGATAGTCGCTGTCGGACAGCAGCGTATCCACGGTCATGATGCCGGTCACCGGCTCTATATCATACAACAGGCTGATCTGGCCGGACACCGGCAGCCAGCCCAGATGGAGTGAGAAAAACATCACCAGCAGCAACCCCAGCCAGAATACCGGTACCGAATAGCCAATCAGGGTACCGGTAAGGATCACCGTATCCTGCCAGCGGCCCTGACGCAGGGCGGCGAGGGTGCCGGCGGGTACCCCCACCAGCAGCGAGAGGGTAAAGGCCGCCAGACACAGCTCCAGGGTAGCGGGAAAATACTGGTTCAGCGCGCCCAGCACCGGCAGGCCGGTGGCGCTGGAAATGCCGAAATCACCGGCCAGCAACTGCAGTACAAAGCGTTGATAACCGGGCCAGAAATCGACTTGTCCCTGGCTCAGCAAGTGGTATTCCAGGGCGTAGGCGATCAGGGTCAGGGTGATCAGGGTGGTCAACAGCAGGTAAACTCGCCGCAACAGATAAGGCAGCATGACTACTCCTTGTAGGCCTGATGAAGGGCGACACCGCCATAGGGTAGCAGACGGAATCCCTGAACCTGTTTGCGATAGGCCTGCAACCGCAGGCTGTGCACCAGGGGGATCACGGCCATGTCCTGAAAGGCCAGTTCCTGTGCCAGTTGATAATGTTGGATACGGCGTACCAGTTGCGGTTCGGCCAGCGCCAGATCCAGCTGTTGTTCGAACAGGGGATGACACCAGCGGCTGGCGTTGGTACCGGCGGCAATGGCCTGGCAGCTGAGCAGGTTACGCAGCATGTTGTCCGGATCCGACGTGTCGGCGGACCAGCCGGTCAGCACCGCATCCTGATGCCCCTCGAGCAGTTCCCGGCGCAGGATCTGTTCTTCCAGACTGAGCAGTTTGACGGTGATACCCAGCTCGCCCAGCCGACGCTGGATCAACTGGCCGGTCTTGAGCCCGTCCGGGTTGTAGGTCCGGGCGCCGGCGGGGACCAACAATGTCATCTCGAAGCCCTGACTCAGGCCGGCCTGCTCCAGCAACCAGCGGGCCCGGTCCTGATCCGGCAGTGGCATCAACAGATTGGGGTGGTAGCCCCAGGATACCGGCGGCAGCAACGACTCGGCCAGGGAGCCAATATCGAAGTACACGGCCTGCAGAATATCGGCCCGGTTCAGGGCCAGGCTCAGGGCCTTGCGCACCCGCACATCGTTAAAGGGCGGTTTTTCGGTATTGAACGCCAGCACCGCCACGTTCATGCCGGTGGCATGGCTTAAGGCCAGCTCGGAATGCTGCTTGATCACCGACAGCTGACTGGTGGCCGGATGGGCCATCACATCGCATTCGCCGGTGAGCAGCTTGGCCAGCCGTTTGGACGACTTGGGAGTAATGTCGAACACCAGCTGCGCCAGCCGGGCACTGCCGCGCCAGTAGCTTGGGTGGCGGTAGTAGCGGATGAATTCATCGGGCCGGTATTGGCTGAGCAGAAAGGGACCGGTGCCAACCGGTTGCTGATCGATCAGTTGTGGTGTGCCGGCCGTCAGCAGCTGCTGGCCATATTCCGCCGACAGTATGACCGCATAGTCGGTGGCCAGGTTGGTCAGAAAGGAGGCATTGGGGCGGCTGAGTACAAATTCCACCTGATGCTCGCCGAGGGCCCGCACTTCGCTGACCAGCTCATGCCAGCCGATGCTGTCGAAAAACGGATAACGGCCGCCACTGACACCATGATAGGGGTGTTGCCTGTCGATCAGGCGGGCGAAGGTAAAGACCACATCCTCGGCGGTCAGTGGGCGGCTGGGGCTGAACCAGTCGGTGTGATGAAAGGTGACCCCGGGGCGCAGGGTAAAGCGATAGCGCAGGCCGTCCTCGCTGCGCTCCCAGGCGGTGGCCAGCGCCGGTATCGGATGCTGACTGTCGGGCGTGATCTCCAGCAGCCGGTCGTAGAGCTGATGGGCGGTGGCGTCCAGGGTTTCGGTAGAGGTCACCAACTGCGGGTTAAAGGTGAGCGGCGATCCTTCGATACAATAGAGCAGGCTTTCGTTCGCCAGTTGTCGATTGCCGCTATCACAGCCCGCCAGCAGCAGGGTGGTCAACAGGCCGCAGAGCCATAAACGCATGCTTAATCCTTGTGTTCTGCCTGCTCGCCCATCGGCAACAGGGAGGCATATTTACGCAACAGGCCGCGTAGCTGATGATAACTCAGGCCCAGCAGCTCGGCGGCCTGTCGCTGATGATAGCGGGCCTGTTCCAGCGCGGCCTTGAGCAGCCGTATTTCTTCTTGTGCCAGATGGGCCTTGAGATCGAGCGGCAGCGCGGCATCGGTGCTGATCCGCGCCGGTGGCGCCGGGCGCCAGGGAGAGACGAAGGGATCCAGATACAACTCGTCCAGTGCCATCTCCGGCTGACCATGATGATACAGGCTACGCTCGACCACGTTCTTGAGTTCCCGCACATTGCCCGGCCAGTCATGGGCCAGCAGTTGCCGGCGCACGCCGGGAGAAAAACCGGCAAACAGCGGCCAACCCAGCTCCATACAAAGATTAACGGCAAAATGCTCGGCCAGGCGCAAAATATCGTCACCCCGGGCTCGCAGGGGCGGCAATGTAACCACATCGAAGGCCAGTCTATCAAGCAGATCGGCGCGAAAGTCCCCCTTTTGCGCCAGCATGGGCAGATCCTGGTTGGTCGCGCACAGCAGCCGCACGTTTGCCGATACCGGCTGGCTGCCGCCGACCCGCTCGAATTCTCCGTATTCGATCACCCTGAGCAGCTTTTCCTGCACCCGCGGGCTGGTGCTGGCCAGCTCATCGAGAAACAGGGTGCCGCCATCGGCCCGTTCAAAGCGGCCCTGGTGGCGTTTCTGGGCGCCGGTAAAGGCGCCGGCCTCGTGACCGAACAGTTCGCTTTCCAGCAGCGTCTCGGCCAGGGTGGCGCAGTTGAGAGAAACAAAGGGCTGCTGCCAGCGGGGTGACAGATAATGCAACCGGTGGGCGATCAGCTCCTTGCCGGTGCCGCGCTCACCCACCACCAGTATCGGCCTGTTCAGTGGTGCCAGCAGCGAGACCTGCTCCAATACCTGGAGCAGGGGATTGGATTGACCGATCAGATCATTGTCTGTCATGGCACATCAGAGTGGCGAAATTTACCAGATGATAGCGTTATTCGCCTGTAGTGGCCAACATCGACATCTCGGCGGCTGATAATTTTTATCGATATTTCAGATGATTAGTGGTTTTTGTCTGGTTGGCATGTAACTTGTTTATGTCATGGATAGTGGCACGTCACTTTCACGTTGCCCCTATCAACCTGTATCGAGGAGACAGCACCATGAGCATATTTTCCCGACTGGCGGACATCATCAACGCCAATCTCAACTCCCTGCTGGACAAGGCCGAAGATCCGGCCAAGATGGTACGGCTGATCATCCAGGAAATGGAAGACGAGCTGGTGCGCGAGCGTTCCAATCTGGCCCGTTTTCTGGCCGAGAAAAAAGATCTACTGCGTCAGATTGAGCGGCACCGGGAGCGGATGAGCGATTGGCAGGGCAAGGCCGAGCTGGCCCTGAGCCGCGAACGCGACGATCTGGCCCGGGCCGCCTTGCTGGAAAAGAGCAAGCAGAGCGAGCTGCTGAAGGCTCTGGAGCATGAGCACCTGGCGGTGGAAGAAGGCATCAACAAGCTGTCGGAGGCCATCGGCGCCCTGGAAGCCAAGCTGGTCGATGCCCGTTCACGCCAGCAGGCGATGCAGTTGCGTGAGCGCAGCGCCCAGAGCCGCATCAAGGTGCAGGAGCGGGTACGCCACAGCGAAACCTCTTCGTCGGTCGACAAGTTCGATCGGATGGAGCGCAAGATAGACGAGCTGGAAGCCCGGGCGGATTTGTACCACCAGAGCAAGGGTCTGGAGCAGTCCTTTGCCGAGCTGGAGGTGGACGACGCCATTACCCAGGAGCTGGATAAACTGAAAGCCAAAATGAGCAAGAATGAGGAGCACTGATGTCGGAGCTGGCCTGGGCCCTGGTGGCCCCCTTGAATATCTTTCTGTTTCTGGTGGTGCCCATCTGGCTGGTGCTGCATTATCGCAGCAAGCGCCGGCTCGACGAGGGGCTGGACGAGACTGCCCGTCAACGACTGGAGCAGAGTCTGGCGCAGGCGGAACAATTGGCCGAGCGGGTCACCACCCTGGAGCGGCTGCTGGATCAGGAGGTACCCGGATGGCGTCAACCTTGATAAACCTGTATCGCGACAAGCGTAACGCCAAGCTCGGCGGCGTCTGTGCCGGCATTGCGCGCAAGGCCGAAGTCGAGCCCTGGCTGGTGCGGGTGCTGGCGCTGACCGGTCTGGTGTTTGCCACTTTTCTGACCTTTGTACTCTACATCGCCGCCTGGCTGCTGCTGGAAGATCTGCCGGTGAAGGAAGAGGCGGAGCCGCAGTCTCATGTCAAAACCGCCGGCTGGCAGTCGGGGTTGTCGGCGCAAGAGGCACTGACCCGGCTCGAAGGCCGGTTGCAGCAGCTGAATGGCCGGGTGGCAAAAATGGAGCAACTGCTGACCTCACGGGAGTTTCGTCTGCGACGGGAATTCCATGATTTGGGTAAAGATCGATGAGCAGGACGCCACTGGAGCAGTGGCGTAACCGGGCCGGCGCCTGGGTGCAGCGGGGCCTGGACCAACGCTTGCGGCTAGCGGTAACGGGACTGAGCCGCAGTGGCAAGACCGCCTTTATCACCAGCCTGGTCAACCAGCTGGAACACGCCGGGCTGGATGCCCGTCTGCCGCATTGGCCGCCGGCGGCGGAGGGGCGGCTGCTCGGCATACAGCGGGTGCCCAGCCGACACCATCATGTGCCGGTCTTCGGTTACGAGGCGGCCCTGAACCAGCTGTCGGCCACGCCGCCCTGCTGGCCCGAGCCGACCCGGGGCATTAGCGAAATAACCCTCGCCATCCGTTACCGGCCCAAAAACCGGCTCAAGCGCAAGCTGCAGGATACCGCCACTCTCTATCTGGAAATCGTCGACTACCCGGGTGAATGGCTGCTGGATCTGCCACTGCTGGGCATGAGTTATGCCGAGTGGAGCGAGCAACAGCGGCAGCTGCTGCAGACCCCGGCGCTGGCCGGGCTGGCTACGCCCTGGTTGCAGGCCGGCGCTTTACTTGCCGCCGACAGCCCCGCCGACGATGGCAAACTGGCACCGTTGGCGGCGGCCTATACCCAGTGGCTGCACGACATCAAGCGCGAGTGCGGCGCCTATCTGGTGCAACCGGGGCGTTTCATTCTGCCCGGCGAATACCGGGATGCGCCCATGCTGCAGTTTGTCCCCTGGGTATGGGGCGAGGCGCCGGGCGGACTGAATGACAGCCACCATTACGGCATGATGGCCGCACGCTTCGAACATTACAAAAAGCATCTGGTGCAGGGCTTTTATCGGGACTTCTTTGCCGGTTTCGATCGCCAGATAGTGCTGGTGGACTGCCTGACGCCGCTCAATCGCGGGCCCGACAGCTTCGCCGATCTGCGCCGGGCGCTGAACGCCATCTTGCAGAGCTTCGAATACGGCAAAAGCGGCTGGTGGCAACGACTGTTTTCCCCGCGCATCGACAAGTTGCTGTTTGCCGCCACCAAGGCCGATCATCTGACGCCGGATCAGCATGGTCGGCTGGCTACCCTGCTCGGCACCCTGGTGCGGGGCGGGCATCGGCATGCGCGCTTGTCCGGCATCGACATCCATACCCTGGCACTGGCGGCGATTCGCGCCACCAGCAGCGGCCGGGTCAGCCACCGGGGCGAAACCATACCGGCACTGCAAGGCCGGCGACGGGACAATCTGGACGCGGTGGCCCTGTATCCGGGCGAGGTGCCCGAATCATTGCCCGATGCGGCCTTCTGGCAGCAGCAGGGCTTCGACTTTACCGAATTCGCCCCGCCCGAGTGGCAGCCGGAACAGCCGCTGCCCCATTTGCGCCTGGATCAGGCGCTGGCGTTTCTGTTGGGAGACAAATTATCGTGACATTGAAAGGCAAGGTGATCCTGGATCAACCGCTGAAATCATCGCAGCAACAACCGGAGTCCGCCCCCCTGCGTCCCGGTCAGCTACTGGAGCAGGATGACTTTATCGCGCTGGACGAGACCCCGGAGCCGATGCTGGCCGAGAGTCTGCGGCCCGGTCGCCGGCACTGGCTGTGGTGGAGTGGCCTCGGCCTGTTGCTGACCTTGTTGCTGGTGCATTCCGCCCTCGGTCTGTGGCAGACCTGGCAGGACAACCGCCTGCTCGGGGTGGCCTGGAGCCTGACCATCATACTGCTGGCGCTGGCGGCGCTGGGCCGGTTGTGGCGGGAGCTGAGGCTGTTGCGCACCCTGGATCGGGTGTCGCGTCAGCAGGCGAGAGCCGAACAGTTGCTGGCGGAGCAGGGCAGTGGTCAGGCGCGGCCATTCTGCGAGCAGCTGGCCGCGCGCAGCGGCCTGGACAGTTCCGATGCCTTCCAGAGCTGGCAGCAGGGCCTGACCGACCAGGAACTGGACGCCGAGGTGCTCACCCTCTACAGCCGGCAGGTGCTGAGCGTGCAGGACCGACAGGCCCGGGCAAGGGTGCTGAAATGGTCCGGCGAGGCGGCGGTGATGGTGGCGGCCAGCCCCCTGGCGGCGGTGGACATGCTGCTGGTGCTGTGGCGCAACCTGAAGATGATTGAAGACATCAGCCAGTGCTACGGCATTCGTCTGGGCGGTCTGAGCCGGTTGCGGCTGATCCGCCAGGTGTTGCATCACATGCTGTATGTGGGCGTATCGGAGGCGGCCATCGATGCCGGTATGGACCTGCTCGGGCTGGAGCTCGCCGGGCGACTGTCAGCCCGGGCCGGGCAGGGGGTGGGTGCCGGTTTGCTCACCGCCAGGCTGGGCCTGCAGACCATGAGCTTGTGTCGCCCCGTGCCCTGGCAGGGTGATGAGAAAAAACAGCTGGGGGGTATTCGCCGGGCGCTGGTCGACAAGGTGGCCCGATTGATGACCAACAGCGGACAATAAGTCACGGTCGACAAAACACTCGCTAGGCCAAAAATGTAAGCGCTTTCATAAATTGGTTGTCGTTTGTGTAAACTGCCGTATATAGTGTGGCTTACAGGAAGGGTCAGGCAGCCGGACGGAAAGTCGGCGTGTTAACGACGGTTTGGGATCGACGTGGTGTTGCGGCACAGTCTGGCTGGCCTTGAGGGTGGTGAGCCGGAAGCTGGGGTGACCGACGGGGCTCGAACCCGCGACAACCGGAATCACAATCCGGGACTCTACCAACTGAGCTACGGTCACCAAAGATGGCGCGCCCTGCAGGACTCGAACCTGCGACCACCCGCTTAGAAGGCGGGTGCTCTATCCAGCTGAGCTAAGGGCGCTTTTGGGCGTATCCGCTGCAGCAGGGCTGCGACGTAACGGGGCGGGATAATACCTATTTGCTTTACGGGGGTCAACGGCTTTATCCGACCGGCGTGACGGATAAAGCCACGGGCGCTTGCTTACCAAAGTCGGCAAAAAGTGCGACAATTGCCGCAGATTTTTAAAGGGGAGAATAAACGCAGATGTCAGCTCAAATCATCGATGGAAAAGCGATTGCAAAGGCGGTACGCAGTCAGGTGGCCGAACGTGTGGCCGAACGGATCAGCGCGGGTAAACGCGCGCCGGGCCTGGCGGTGATACTGGTTGGTGCCAATCCGGCCTCTCAGGTCTATGTCGGCAGCAAACGCCGGGCCTGTGAAGAGGTCGGTTTTGTTTCCAAGTCTTACGATTTACCTATGGACACCACAGAGCAGCAATTGCTGAAACTGATCGATGAGCTGAACGAAGACACCAGCATCGACGGTATTCTGGTGCAGTTGCCATTGCCGGCCCATATCGACAGCACCCTGGTGATCGAACGCATTCATCCCCACAAGGATGTGGACGGTTTCCATCCGTACAATGTCGGCCGTCTGGCCCAGCGTATTCCCGCGCTGCGTCCCTGCACCCCCAAGGGCATCATGACGTTGATTGAGCGCAGCCACATCAAGACCCACGGTCTTAACGCCGTGGTGGTGGGCGCATCCAATATCGTGGGTCGGCCCATGACCCTGGAACTGCTGCTGGCCGGTTGCACCACTACCACCTGCCATCGTTTTACCGAAGATCTCCAGGCGCAGGTGGAAAGAGCCGACCTGCTGGTGGTGGCGGTAGGTAAACCGAACTTTATTCCCGGTGACTGGGTCAAGCCCGGTGCCGTGGTGATCGATGTGGGCATCAACCGGCTGGACGACGGTCGACTGGTGGGCGATGTGGAATATGCGGTGGCCGCCGAGCGCGCCTCCTATATTACCCCGGTGCCCGGCGGCGTGGGTCCGATGACGGTGGCCTCGCTGATTGAAAACACCCTGATCGCCTGCGAGCGTTATCACGATCTGTAAGCCGAGGTCGTCAGCAGGAATCTGGTAACAGCACCAATAAGGACAACCCATGCAGTGGCCCGACAAGGATATGCTCTACACGGTAATCTTTGGTACCGAAACTCCGGCGGGCCGCCGCTTCGATATTGCCCTTATCGTGACCATTCTGCTGTCTATCGCCGTATTGCTGTTGGACTCGATAGGTTCGGTGCGGGCGCAATACGGTGATGTCCTGTACGGGCTGGAGTGGTTTTTTACCCTGGCTTTTACCCTGGAATACGGCGTGCGGGTCTATTGCTCCCAGAACCGGCTCGCCTATGTCCGCAGCTTTTACGGCATTATCGACCTGCTGGCGGTGATGCGACCTATCTGGCCATCTTCATTCCCGGTGCCAGCCTGCTGATGATGATACGTCTGCTGCGGGTATTGCGGATTTTCCGCATTCTCAAGCTGATGCGTTACGTCAACGAGGCCAATGTACTGCTGCGCTCGCTCAATCAGAGCCGGCGCAAGATCCTGGTGTTCTTCAGCAGCCTCTTTATCCTGGTCACCCTGTTCGGCTCGCTGCTCTATGTGGTGGAAGGGCCGGAAAACGGGTTTACCAGCATCCCCCTCAGTATTTACTGGGCCATCGTCACCATCACCACCGTCGGCTTTGGCGATATCACGCCGCAGACCCCGCTGGGTCAGGCCATTGCCGCCGTCACCATGCTGATGGGTTACGCCATTATTGCGGTGCCTACCGGTATTCTCAGTGCCGAGCTGGGGCGGGAAATGCGGCGGGAATACGATCATCGTCATTGCCCCCAGTGTGACAAGGGCGGGCATGATCAGGATGCCAGTTATTGCAAGTATTGCGGGGGAGAAATGGAGCTGCCGCAGGATTAATATCAATCCCGGGAAGCACCTGTGCACCTTTGGGGACTCGGCCCGGAGGCGATACCCTCAGCTACCACGGCGCACATGAATACCAATAAAGGGAGCCTCGGCTCCCTTGTCAGTGATTATTGCTCTTTGCTGTCGTCCATCAGGGCGTCCAGCTTGCGGTCGGCTTCGGCCGCGGCGTCATCCATGGCCTGCTCCATTTCTGCCGCCTGTTCGCTGACGGTGTCCTTGAGGCTGTCGGCAGCTTCATCCAGCTGCTCGCCCATTTTTTCCATGGTGCCCTGTTCTTCCATACCCAGAGCTTCTTGTGTTTCGTCAGCCATTTCCTGGCTCTGCTCCTGCACATTTTCGATGGCTTCATCCATCTTTTCGCCAGCCTGCTCGGCGCCGCCCTTGTTATCACAGGCGGCCATGCCAAAAGCGGTCACAGAGGTCAATAACAACACATTAAGCCATGATTTCTTCATCTTCTGCTCCTCGCTGGGGATAGTTGGCGGCCGGAGCCGCTATTTTGTTTTACCTTACTAGTAATAGCGCAGACACCGGGGAAACAACAGTAGGTCAAGGATTTAAAAATACCGGGCTATTTTAAAATAGGCATATAAATCAATTATTAATGGATGATTGCGAATCAGGTTGACGCAGGTCTCGCGGCAGATGGTGGTGACAATATGACGAGGGTTGTCATTTGTTGCTCCGAAAAGAAGCGACACCGGGATTGAAAAGGCCGCAACCGGTGGCTGCGGCCTGCCTGTCAGGGCTCCAGGGTGTGTTCCAGTATTTCATCCAGACGTTCCTGCGCTTCCTGCGCTTCCTGCGCTTCCTGCGCTTCCTGCGAGGCCTCCTGTACGGTCTCCTCGATCTGCGCTTTCTGCTGCTCGATCACTTCAGGCTCCGGCTGGCTGTCCGCTGTCTCGGTGGCATGCTGCGAAGGTGGCGCAGATGGCACGGTATTATTCACCACCTCATCGATGTTATCGCCGATATCACTCGCCGGACCTTCCGGCTCACAGCCGGTCAGGCCGAGCAGGGCGGACAGGAATACGGCGGGAAGAAAGGTTCGCATTGCAAGGCTCCTTGAACAAGTTGGTGTTGGCCGTAATGGCTTGCCAAAAAAACAGGGCACCAATTATGGTGCCCATGATGATGATTTCAAGGTCTGCCGCCGCAGGCAAATAGCCGCACGGGCGTGTTATTTACGGCGCCAGCGGGTGCCCTCGGGGCCGTCTTCCAGCACGATGCCCATGGCGGTGAGGCTGTCCCGTGCCGCGTCGGCGGCGGCCCAGTCCTTGTTCTTGCGGGCATCCAGACGTGCCTGGATCAGACGCTCGATTTCGGCCACCTCGTCATCGGCGCCGGCATCGCCGCGCAGAAAGGTCTCGGGATCCTGCTGCAGCAGGCCCAGCACCCCTGCCAGTTCGCGCAGTCGACCGGCCAGCCCGGCGGCGGTGGCGTCGTCCTTGCCCTTGAGTCGGTTGATTTCACGAGTCAGATCAAACAGCACCGAGTAGGCTTCGGGCGTATTGAAGTCGTCGTTCATGGCGGTCTTGAAGCGAGTCACAAACTCCTCGCCACCCGCCGCCTCGATCACCGGCAGTCCGCGCAGGGCGGTATAGAAGCGCTCCAGCGCGGTGCGGGCCTTGTTCAGGTTGTCGTCCGAGTAGTTGAGCTGGCTGCGATAGTGGCCGGAGAGCAGGAAATAACGGATGGTTTCGCCGTCAAAATGCCCCAGCACGTCGCGGATGGTGAAGAAGTTGCCCAATGACTTGGACATTTTTTCCTGATCCACCATCACCATGCCCGAATGCATCCAGGTGTTGACATAGGGGCTGTGGTTGGCACAGCAGCTCTGGGCAATTTCGTTTTCGTGGTGCGGAAACTGCAGATCCGAGCCGCCGCCGTGAATGTCGAAATGCTTGCCCAGGTGCTTGCCGTTCATGGCCGAACATTCGATGTGCCAGCCGGGACGACCCGGACCCCAGGGAGATTCCCAGCTCGGCTCGCCGGGCTTGGACTGCTTCCACAGCACGAAATCGAGCGGGCTGCGCTTGGCCAGCTCCACCTCGACCCGGGCGCCGGCCTGCAATTGATCCAGATTCTGGCCCGACAACTTGCCGTAGTCGTTGAAGCTGCTCACTTCAAACAGCACGTCACCGTTATCGGCCACATAGGCATGGCCGTCTTCGAGCAGGGTCTGCACCATGCTAATGATTTCGGGAATGTGCTGGGTGGCCTTGGGCTCGATGTCGGGACGGGCGATATGCAGGGCGTCGAAGTCGCGGTACATGTCGGCGGTGAGCCGCTCGGTCAGGGCGTCACAGCTTTCACCGTTTTCGGCCGCACGTTTGATGATTTTGTCGTCGATGTCGGTGATGTTACGCACAAACGTCAGGTCGTAACCCTGGTAGCGCAGGTAGCGGGTAACCACGTCGAAGGCGACGAAGGTACGGCCATGGCCGATATGGCAGAGATCGTAAATGGTGACACCACAGACGTACATGCCGACCTTGCCGGGTACCAGAGGGATGAATTCTTCTTTTTGTCGGGTC
Organism: Oceanisphaera psychrotolerans; assembly: GCF_001870485.1. Taxonomy (GTDB): domain Bacteria; phylum Pseudomonadota; class Gammaproteobacteria; order Enterobacterales; family Aeromonadaceae; genus Oceanimonas; species Oceanimonas psychrotolerans. Next base: position 88,597 of record NZ_MDKE01000044.1, read on the forward strand.
AGGGAGTTGTAGATTTTTAGCATGATTCCACGTCTTGGTGAGGAGTATTAGTCGATACGTATTGAACCTTTAATGGCCATTCGGTGCAAGCCTTGCGACCCTGGGGGTTCGCTAAAGCGGCCGCTTGCGTTAAAATCGGACCCTGAACCTACTTATCTGGATAATTATCATGGTCACACTGCACACTACTTATGGCGACATCACCCTGAACCTGTTCGCCGACAAGGCCCCGGAGACCGTGGCCAATTTCCTGCAATACTGCCGCGATGGCCACTACGACAACACCCTGTTTCACCGCGTCATCGACGGTTTCATGATCCAGGGCGGCGGTTACGGCCCCGGTTTTGAAGAAAAGGAAACCCGTGCTCCGGTCAAGAATGAAGCCGACAACGGTCTGTCCAACAAGGTCGGTACCGTCGCCATGGCACGTACCATGGAGCCGCACTCCGCCACCGCCCAGTTCTTTATCAACGTCAACGACAACGACTTCCTGAACTTCAAGTCCGCCACCAGCCAGGGCTACGGCTACTGTGTGTTCGGTGAAGTGGTTGAAGGCATGGACGTGGTCAACAAGCTGAAGGGTGTGGCCACCGGTACCCGTGGTTACATGCATCAGGACGTGCCGGTAGACGACGTGCTGATCACCGGCGTGACCGTCAGCGAATAAGTCTTTTGTCTGGCGAACATCGTCATGAATAAAAAATGCCCGCCCTTGAGCGGGCATTTTTAACCCTTTTTAAAATCATGAGCCTGCCCTTGAACCAGACCACTCTCTTTATTGCAGATTTGCACCTGAGCGCCGGGCGCCCGGACATTACTGCCGCCTTTCTGCGCTTCATGCGGGAGGAAGCGAACCAGGCCGAGGCGCTGTATGTGCTGGGAGACCTGTTCGAGTTCTCCATCGGTGACGACGAACCGAGCGAGCTGAACGACCAGGTAGCGGCGGCGTTCCGGGCCTGCGGCGAGCAGGGCACGCCGGTGTATTTCATTCACGGCAACCGGGATTTCATGGTCGGTCGCCGCTTTGCCCGCGAAGCCGGCATGACGCTGCTGCCCGAGCATCAGGTCATTGACCTCTACGGCGAGCCGACCCTGATCATGCACGGCGATACCCTTTGCATCGACGATGCCGGTTATCAGCGCTATCGCCGCATCACCCGCTGGCGCTGGCTGCAATGGCTGTTTCTGCGGTTGCCACTCAGCCGGCGGATGCGGATTGCCGACGGCATTCGTGGCAAAAGCGCCGAATCCAAGGAAAACAAGGTGATGCAGGTGATGGATGTGAATCAGGCCGAGGTCGAGCGCCAAATGCAGCATTATCAGGTGCGTTCGCTCATTCACGGCCATACCCACAGACCCGCCATTCATCAGCTCTGTATCGAGGACGAGCCCGCCCGGCGCATCGTGCTGGGTGATTGGTACACTCAGGGCAGCGTACTGGTGGTCACCCCCAAAGGGGTGGAATTGCAGAGCAGAATCCTGCCGGCAGGCTGAGGAGCCACAATGCGTATTCTGGTGGTGGAAGACAATCCGGATATTCTGGTGAATATCGTCGATTACCTGACCCTGAAACACTGCGTGGTGGATGCCATGTACAACGGGGCCGCCGCACTGAATCAGCTCCGGCAACAGGAATATGATCTGCTGGTGCTGGATTTATCCCTGCCGGGAATGGATGGCCTGGCGCTGTGCCGGCAGTTGCGTGCCGAACAGAATCCGCTGCCGGTGGTGATGCTGACCGCGCGGGATACCCTGGACGACAAACTCGGCGGTTTCGAGGTGGGAGCCGACGATTATCTGGTGAAACCCTTCGCCTTGCCCGAGTTGTGGTCGCGTATTCAGGCGGTACTCAAACGCAGCCAGAAACAACAGGTGCGGCGGTTGCAGGTGGCGGAGCTGAGCCTGGATCTCGACCTCCGTCAGGCCAGCCGTGGCGGACAATTGCTCAGCCTCAATCCCAAGTGCCTGAAGCTGCTCGAGATACTGATGCGCCATTCACCCCATGTGGTGAGCCGTGAGACCCTGATCGCCGAGCTGTGGGCCGATGATCCGCCCGACAGCGATGGCCTCAAATCCCACATTTATCTGTTGCGCAGCCAGCTGGACAAGCCCTTCGACAGTGCCTTGCTGCACACCGTGCACGGCCTGGGTTACCGGCTGGTGGCCGGGGACGACTAAGATGCCGATGACCATCAAATCCCGGCTGCAACTGGCGTTGAACCTGGTGATAGTGGCCATCAGCTCTCTGGCGGCGGTGGGCATGGTGCTGCTGATCTTCTGGTTTGAAGACACCCTGTTTTACAACCACCTGCAAAGCGATCTGAGTGACCAGATCCGTAACCATCAGGCGGTCACCACACCGCTGGTATTGCCGATGACCGATACCACCTATTACAAGCTGCCCAGGGCCGATCAGCAGCGGTTGCCGGAGGCGTTTCGCGGTTATCCCCAGGGCGGGCACGAGGTGCTGCTGCCCGGCAAGGCCTATAACCTGTTCGTGCGTCATGACGGCGGCTGGATCCATGTGCTGGTGCAGGATCAGAGCGAGTTCGAGCGTTACGAGCTGATGGTGTTGGCCGGGGTCAGCCTCGGCGTTCTGCTGGTGTGGGGGCTGGGCTTCATCTTGTCCCGGCGTTTGAGCCGGCAGATCTTGCAGCCGGTGTCGCGACTCGCCGCCGAGGTGGCCACCTTGCCGCAACAGCCCGGCCGCCGACTCGAGATGAACTACCCGGCGGATGAAACCGGCCGGCTGGCGCGCAGCTTCGACCGTTATGTGCTGCGGGTGAATGAGTTGCTGCTCAGGGAGCAGCAGTTTTCTGCCAACGCCAGCCATGAGCTGCGTACCCCCATGATGGTCATTCGGGGGGCGGTCGACATGCTGAAGGAAAGCGAGCCGCATGCGGCCGGGCTGCGCCAGTTGCAGCGAATCGACGGTGCCCTGCAGCAGATGCAGCAGCAGACGGAGTTGTTTTTACAGCTGTCCCGCACTCCCGACTCGCTGTCCGGCAAAGATGACGAGCAACCGCTGACGGACATCGCCGCCCGGCAACTGGCCCACTGGCAACCGCTGGCCGAGGCCAGGGGGCTGGCGTTGCAGCTTGAAGACAACGGCGAAGTGGGGCAGCGCCCGGCGACCATGATGATAGCGGTGCTGAACAACCTGCTGCGCAATGCCATGCAGCACACCGCCGAGGGTGAAATCCGTGTTCGGCTGGATGCGCATTATCTGCAGGTATCCGATACCGGCAGCGGCATTGCCGCCGGTGTGCAGGACCGGGTACGCACCCGTGGGGTCAGCGAAGCCAACCCCGCCGGTTTCGGGCTGGGGCTGGCCATCGTCGAGCGCATCTGCGAGCACCAGGCTGGCGGCTGGCAATCGAGGCCAATGCGCCCGCCGGCACCCGGGTGACGGTTTATTTTGACGCGGTCTGATTCAGTGCCAGCCGGCCCTGGCCTCGGCAGTCATTGAACAGATCCATTTCCGGCCGGTAGAGCTCGGTCGAGATGTCCATCAAGCCGAGAATGGAGTCAAACAGGTTGTCGTGCGAATAGGCGTTGGTATTGGCCGCTTGTCCCAGACATTGTTCATCCAGCTGTTTGTCGGCCACAAAGGCGTCGGAAAACCAGGTCAGCATGGGCACGTGGGTCTGCTCTGTGGGGGCCAGCGAATAGGGCATGCCATGCAGATACAGGCCCGACTCACCCAGCGACTCCCCATGATCCGACACATACAGCATCCCCGTGCTCAAGTCCTGCCGTTGCTGCAGTAACTTGATCACCTCACTCATGATGTAATCGGAATAATACAGGGTGTTGTCATAGGTATTGTTCAGCTGGCGGGCGTCGCAATTCTGGATGTCGCTGCGCTGGCAATCCGGCTGAAAGTGGGAAAATTCGGCGGGGTAGCGTTTGTAATAGGTCGGACCGTGGCTGCCCACCATGTGCAGCACCATGATGTTGTTTTGCCCGCTGAGCTGGTCGAGCTGGGCGCGTAGTCCGTCCAGCAGCACCTGATCCTGGCAGTAGTCACCGTCACAGACCGGATTGGTGGCATCGGGTTTGAACTCGATGGTCTTGATGTGGCCGCAGACGCCTTTACAGCCGCCGTCGTTTTCCAACCACAGGGTGTTGACGCCGGCCCGCTGCACGATATCCATCAGGTTATCCTGATTGGCAGCCTGGGTGTCGGAAAAATCCCGGTGCGACAGGCGCGAGAACATGCAGGGCACCGACACCGCGGTGGCGGTACCGCAAGAAGACACCTGCTCAAAATAGGTGACCCCCAGTGGCTGGGTAAAGGCATTGGTGTCGCGCTCGTAGCCGCCGAGTTGAAAATTGTCGGCCCGGGCGGTCTCGCCCACCATCAGCACCAGCAGATGTTTGCGGCCGTCTTGCGCCTGAGCGGTCAGCGTGGCGTCTTCCCCCAGCGTCCGGTAGGGAATGTCTTCCTTGAAGTATTTCTCGTTTACATAGCCATAAAGGCTGTGGGAGAAGTGGGTTGGAATGATCATCTTGTCGAGATAGTGATTGTTGCGCCCGACCGAGGCGTAGTCCTTGTAGTAAAACGCGGCGACGAGCAGGATCACCACGATCGACACCGTGACGGAAGCGAACTTCATCCCCAGCTCACGAACGACGGTGCTGCGCCGAATGTTCAGCTTCAGGATGAGCGCCGCCGGCAGAAGGCCGGTCAGCACAAACCAGAGCACGGCGGTGAGGTTGAGATAGGATTTGGCCTCGCCGCTGTTGGTTTCCAGGATATTGACGATCATGTCCCGGTCCACAATGGTGCCGTAGTTGTACATGGCATAATTCAGCAGGGATGACACCAGAATAAACAACACCAGTACCGGTTTTTCGCCACGAAAAACGGTGAGCAGGCTGAAAATGACGTTGAAGCAGGCGACGAAAAACAAGGGGATGGTGAGCAGGAAGCCGAGACGAACCTGCTCCAGGCTGCCGATAATGGTAACCAGTCTGGTCAGCAGAGCCACATTCAGCACCAGAAAAAAGTAGCAGGAGACCAAAAAGACCAGGCGGGTCGGTGTCAGTGACAGCCCGGTTTTTGATGATATTTGCCTGGGTGTCGGCTTGTTTGATGACTCGGTTAATGAGGCCATGGGCGGCTCCCTGTTAGAGGTAAAATGATGACGATTACCCCATGCTATGCCCGACCAGGTAAAAAAAAGGTCAAATCCGGCCGCCGTTTTTCGACCTTTTTTTCACCGGGCCCGAAGCATGATGAGACCCTTGCTGGCTGGCGCAGGACGCTTCGACATATAATCGACGGCCTCGTGAAGGCTGACCAGCCGAAACAAACCACACCAACAAAATGGAACTGCTCTTATGAAACCAGGAAAAACAGGACTGGCGCGTATCATTGCCGCCGGTGGCTATTCGTTGCAGGGGCTGAAGAGTGCCTATCGGCATGAAGCGGCCTTTCGTCAGGAATGCTGGCTGGTGGCGGTGTTGCTGCCGGTGGCGCTGATCTGGCACCCGGGAGTGGTGGAAACCCTGTTGCTGATTGGCAGCCTGATGCTGATACCGATAGTGGAGCTGCTCAACTCGGCGCTGGAGGCGGTGGTGGATCGCATCGGCCCCGAGCATCACGAGCTGTCGGGCCGGGCCAAGGACATGGGCTCGGCGGCGGTGCTGCTGACCATGCTGCTGATGGGGCTGGTCTGGGGGCTGGTGTGGCTCGATACGGTGTTTTTATTCCGGTGACACCCATCGGCGCTTAACATACCATTAACGTTGTTAATGGCAGGATTTAAATTATTCATTTCTGTTATGACGAGGCCGAACTTAGTATCAGGTCATGCGCCAGGTCCGGTTGTTTCAGCGGCGCAGTCAACCCTGTTACTGTCATAGAGGAAGGAAGCCTTATCATGCAAATGCCACAGACCCTGAATATTCCCAACGGCGAAAAAGTCCGGGGCATGTTTTCCAACGAAGAAATGACCTCACGTCAGTCCAGACTGCGCGGCTACATGGCCGCTCACGATGTCGATGCCGTGCTGTTTACTTCTTATCACAACATCAACTATTTCAGTGACTTCGTCTATTGCCGCTTCGGCCGTGACTACGGCCTGGCCGTGACCCAGCACATTCACACCACCATTACCGCCAACATCGACGGTGGCCAGCCTTACCGTCGCAACGCCCTGGGCGACAACCTGGTGTATACCGACTGGCAGAAAGACAACTTCTTCCATGCGGTCAAGTCGCTGATCGGCGGTGCCCGGCGCGTGGGCGTGGAATTCGACCACCTGAGCCTGCAAAACCTGGACAAGCTGAAGGCCGCCTTGCCGGACGCCGAATTCGTCGACATCGGCGTGCCCACCATGAAGATGCGCATGATCAAGTCGGCGGAAGAAATCGCGCTGATCAAGCAGGGTGCCCGGGTCGCCGATGTGGGTGGTGCCGCCATTCGTGACGCCATCGGCGTGGGCGTGCCGGAATACGAAGTGGCGCTGGCCGGTACCCAGGCCATGGTGCGCGAAATTGCTAAAACCTTCCCCCATGGCGAGCTGATGGACACCTGGGTCTGGTTCCAGTCCGGTATCAACACCGACGGCGCCCACAACCCGGTCACCAGCCGCAAGATTGAAGCCGGCGACATTCTGAGCCTGAACACCTTCCCGATGATCGGCGGCTACTACACGGCGCTGGAACGTACCCTGTTCAGCGAGCATGTTTCCGACCGTCACCTGGAGTTGTGGGAGCTCAACTGCAAGGTACACCGTCGTGGTCTGGAACTGATCAAGGCCGGTACTCGCTGCTGCGACATCGCCCACGAGCTGAACGAAATTTTCGCCGAGCAGGATGCGCTGCAGTACCGCACTTTTGGCTACGGTCATTCCTTCGGTACCCTCAGTCACTACTACGGTCGTGAAGCGGGTCTGGAGCTGCGTGAAGATATCGAAACGGTACTGGAGCCGGGCATGGTGGTCTCCATGGAGCCGATGATCATGCTGCCGGAAGGCATGCCGGGTGCCGGTGGTTATCGTGAACACGACATTCTGGTGATCAGCGACAGCGGCGTGGAAAACATCACCCGCTTCCCGTTCGGGCCCGAGCACAACATCATTAAAGGCTAAGGAAAAAGCCCATCTCTCATCAGATGGGCTTTTAACTTTGAAGGTATATCGTTATTTTTGGTTGAAAATGAGGTGGGGAATTAAAATTTATATACGATATAGAAATACAGCATAAATCATTATGCTGATATATCTAAAAACAGGGAAAGGCCTATTGAATGTCACTTCTAAGGATAAGGAGTAGAAAGTTATGGTTCTTAATGAAGGCCCTTTAAAGGGTATAAATCCCCATATAATGTTTATATCTCTAGCTATTACAGTGGCACTGGTTGTATTCGCACTTGCTTTTCCTAGTCAATCATCACTGATGGTTGACCAGGTAAGAACCGTGATTACGATAGCAGCCAATTTCTGGTATATCTCGCTGGCGGCATTCTTTCTGGCCTTTTGTATTTGGATCGGATTCAGCAAATACGGGAAAATACGGCTTGGGCGAGACGATGATAAGCCCGAGTTTGGATACTTTGCCTGGTTCGCCATGGTTTATGCGGCGGGTCAGGGTATTGGTATCATCTTCTGGTCGATAGCCGAGCCAATGTTTCACTTCTCCAGTGGTTCGCCATTTTCTACAGATGTGACTAATGAGGCTGCTGCAACTTCTGCAATTGCCATTTCATTTTTCCACTGGGGTTTGAATGCCTGGGCTATATATTGTGTAGTTGGGCTGTCTTTAGCCTTTGTCTGCTACAGATTAGATAAACCACTCAGTATTCGATATACCTTGTACCCCTTGTTTGGTGAAAAAGTGACCGGGAAATGGGGGGTGTTAATCGATGTTATCGCTGTTTTTGCAACCTTGTTTGGTATCGCTACTTCATTGGGTATGGGAGCGCAGCAGATCAATGCCGGCTTGTCCGAGGTATGGGGTATCCCCCAAAGTTCCTCTGTTCAGCTGATTTTGATCGTTGTTATCACCCTGTGCGCCCTGATCTCGGTGCTTACCGGTCTGAAAAAAGGCGTGAAATATCTTTCGATAGGAAACATGTGGCTGACCATTGTCTTGTTGCTGTTTTTCTTCCTGTTCGGCCCCACCCTTTACATTGTAAAAACCTTCTTTAGCGGCACTTTTGAATACATCATGCAGTTCTTCAACTTCAACGTTTTCGTCGAAAGTTCATCCAGCAGGGTAGGTGATGAAGATGCAAGCTGGAAAAGTATGTGGCAAGGCTGGTGGACCGTATTCTATTGGGGCTGGTGGATGTCCTGGGCTCCTTTCGTTGGTGTTTTTGTGGCGAGAGTATCCAGAGGCCGGACTATTCGAGAATTTATATGGGGTGTAGTAGGTGTATCCTCGCTTCTGTCATTTGTGTGGATAGCAGCTTATGGTGGCACAGCCTTATACCTTGACTTATTTAAAGATGCAGGCATAGCCGCAGTCGTCAGCAGTGATGTTTCCAAGGCACTGTATGCCACCTTTGCCGGTATGGATCTCGGTTATCTGTCAACAGGCGCCATGATTGTCGGTACCATTCTGGTAGCCACCTACTTCATAACATCATCCGATTCGGGTACATTGGTGTTGACAACCATCATGAGCGAAGGTTGTGAAAGTCCTTTGAATCGACACAGAATAATATGGGGTGTCATGCAAGGTGTTGTTGCTTCTGTTTTGTTGGTCGTCGGAGGAGATGCTGCTCTTAGTTCATTACAAACGGCTTCAATCGCCGCAGCATTGCCCTTCTCAGTCATCATGTTGCTGATGTGCTGTTCGCTATACAAAGGTGTCAGGGATGAGTTAAAAATCATGGCTGAACGCCCGGTTTATAAAGCGTCATTATCAGATTAATAGAGGTATAGTGTATGGTTAATTTAGAACTGATGGATTGGCAAACCTACGCAGAAAAAACGAAAGAGGGTCATGCCATCATTATGTTGCCAATTGGAGCTATTGAGCAACACGGGCCTCATATGTCAATGAATCCCGACGTTTTGATCCCCAAGGCAATATCGGAGGGAGTGGCAAGGAATTCCGACTCCATTCTGGTCGCACCACCTATCTCTTATGGATACAAGTCCCAGGTTAAGTCAGGGGGAGGTAACTTCTTCCCTGGAACAACCTGCATCAATGGCAAGACGATGATCGATACCGTAAAGGATGTCATTGTCGCTTATGCCAAACATGGAAACAGAAAGTTTGTTCTGGTGAATGGTCACTTTGAAAACTCGATGTTTCTGGTCGAAGGCATAGAGCTGGGACTAGAACATCTGAGACACGAAGGCATCGATGCCCAGGTCATGTTGCTGTCATATTGGGACTACGTGACTCAGGAAACCATTGAGAAAGTGTTCCCAGATGGTTTTACCGGCTGGGATGTCGAGCATGGTGGGGTTCTTGAAACTTCCCTAATGCTGTACTTGCATCCCGACTGTGTGAATATGGATAAAGTGGTTCATCACGAGCCGGCAACCTTTCCTCCATATGATATATTCCCGGCAGATCAGAGCTGGGTGCCTTGTACGGGTACCTTGTCATCGGCAAAAAATGCCACTCGAGAGTATGGCGAATTGTTGTTCAATGTTTGCGTCGATGGTATTTATCAGTCTATTACTGAAAGGTTTAGTTAATTAATGAAAGGCAAGCCAAATCCATGGCTTGCCTTTATTTTATGATATTAGAGAGCATGTTATGGATGTTTCAATTTCTGATATTTCAACGTCATCTCTTCCAGAAGGTACAGAGATAACGGTCAAGGGATGGGTGAGGACAAGGCGAGATTCAAAATCTGGCGTTTCTTTTATTCATTTATCAGATGGCTCCTGTTTTAATTCGTTACAGATAGTTGTTCCTGATGAAATATCTAATTATCAATCTGAAGTTATTAAAGTAACGGCTGGATGTTCAATTATTGCACGTGGGTGTCTTGTTCAATCCAAAGGAAGTGGGCAGAGTGTTGAACTGAGGGCAAGAGAGGTACATGTTGTAGGCTGGGTCAAAGATCCCGAGACATATCCCATGTCTTCAAAAAGACATAGCATGGAATATTTACGTGAACATGCCCATCTCAGGCCTCGCACCAATATAATAGGAAGCATGACTCGGGTTCGTAATTGCATATCTCAAGCTATTCACCGATTTTTCAACGAACAGGGTTTTTTGTGGGTTTCAACACCCATTATCACCGCATCCGACTGCGAAGGTGCGGGAGAGATGTTCCGTGTTTCAACTCTTGACCCTAATAATATCCCTTTGGATTCCAATGGTCATGTAGATTTTAAAGAAGACTTTTTTGGAAAAGAAACCTTTTTGACCGTCTCGGGGCAGTTGAATACTGAAACATATGCTTGCGCCTTGAGCAAGGTTTATACTTTCGGTCCTACTTTTCGAGCGGAAAACTCTAATACCAGCCGTCACCTGGCCGAGTTTTGGATGGTAGAACCTGAAATTGCCTTTGCGGATCTTGAGCAAAGTGCTCAACTTGCAGAGTCATTGCTTAAATATATTTGCAAGGCAGTCCTTATCGAGCGGCAAGATGACATGAGTTTTTTTGTCAAGCATATTGACAGTAATGCAATCTCCCGATTGGAGAGGCTGATAAATATGGATTTTATCACTGTTGATTACGCAGAGGCTGTTGATATACTAATTGACTCCGGTAAGAAGTTTGAGTTTCCTGTCTATTGGGGAGTGGATCTTTCTTCCGAGCATGAGCGCTATCTGACTGAGATCCATTTTAATTCTCCCGTTATAGTCATTAACTATCCCAAAGAAATAAAAGCTTTCTATATGAAAGTGAATGATGATGGAAAAACAGTCGCAGCCATGGATGTATTGGCACCAGGTATAGGCGAAATAATAGGGGGGTCACAACGCGAACACAGGATAGATGTTCTTGACGAAAGAATTGTTGAGGCGGGGATGAATCCAAAAGATTACGGTTGGTACAGGGAACTCAGGACATATGGTACTGTACCTCATTCCGGGTTTGGACTCGGACTTGAAAGAATGGTTGCCTACGTAACAGGTATAAGCAACGTGCGAGATGTGATTCCTTTCCCCAGAACACCGAAAAATGCAAGTTTCTGATGATGATTTAGCCATTTTTTATCAGGGCCAATGTCAGGTATACAGAGTCCTATGACTTTTAACAACGCCCATACGGTGTCGAGTGCTGCGTCTCACGATCTGCGTACCGCGCTGTTCCCCAACAGCGGCGCCAGCAGCAGTCGTGTCCTGTGGATCAACCGCAGCTGGGTGGCCATTCTTGGTTTCGTCGGCTTCCTGATGATGCTGTACGCGCCGCCCTTCATGCTGTCCTGGCTGGGCATTCTGGGCTCCGGCACCCTGCTGGCGGTGATGATAGGCCCGGTGTTTATCTCTTCTTTCTGGCAGGGGAATGCCTGGGGCGCGCTGGCGGCCATGTTTACCGGTCTGTTGACCAGCGGCAGTTTCCTGCTGTTCACCGATGTGGGCTGGGTGGAAGGGCCGCTCTATGGTTGCCTGGCCTCGTCCGTCATCTATGTGGCGGTGAGCAAGCTGACTCAGGGAGCGGCGTCTTCCGCCGTGGCACGGAGCTGCTGATATCACCACCTGGCAGAATAAAAGTGACGGAGCCTTCCGTTATGCTGGTCAGTTGAGGAGTTATTGACCGGTTCTGTATCGCTGACATCATCCGATGACCACGGGTCATCGGATGATTTATGTAATGCGACCAGGTACTTGCTGCCATTCATCAGTTCACGCCAGAAGCACGATCTGCCTCTGGGTGAACGATGTCAGCTATACGCCCACAGCGCATGAGGTCGGGTTCAGGAGGCGCCAAAGTCGATGTTGGCAAACTGTTCCATTAACCAGCTCTGAAAGGTTGCAACAGGGGGATGTTGCATCTTGTTGTTATCAGTGGCCACGCTGTACCAGGTGCAGCGAATGGCCCGGTTATCAAGCCTGACCAGCGAGCCTGATTCGATTTCTTTTCTGCAAATGATGTTGTCCGCCAATATGATTCCTTCGCCGTCCACTGCCGCATCGATGGCCAGCGACAAGTCGGAATATACCTTGCCTTTCTCCCACTCTCTACGCTCCGGAAGATACTTCGAAAACCACTGCTGCCAGGTCTGTCTTCCGCTGTCGTGGAGCAGTGGCAGGTCGTAGAAGAGGGCAACAGCATCTGCATACACTATTTTTTTGTAAAGCTCGGGTGAGCAGGCAGGAAAGCCATCAATCGGAAACCATCGCTGCTGAGAGGTTGAGTTGGCGGGAATTCGCTCCTCGAAATGAATGACAATGCTGGAAGATGGATCTCCTGTCACCAGAGGGGTCCAGACCGGTTTGAGATCAACCTCGATTCTTGGGTACTCGCCGCAGAACTCTGTAATTTTCCTTCTTAGCCACCGTGATGCAATGGCCGGCTCGGCACACACGGTGACCGTTCCCGTCTGGTTCTGATGAAGCAGACTCTCACATGCATCTCTCAGGATCTGGAATCCATTTGCTACCTGGGGCATCAGCATACGACCGTCGTCACTGAGCTCGATACGATTGCCGTATCTGACGAAAAGCTTGGTACCAAACCAGAGTTCGAGGTTCTTGATGTGCTGACTGACAACACTGTGGCTGACGTTGAGTTCCTGTGCGGCCTTGGCAAAGCTGCAGTGCCTGGCTGCGGCTTCGAAGGCTCGTAGCGAATTCAAGTGTCTAAGGGAGCTGTTCATCGGCTCAGCATAGTTAAAACCTTCGCTGAGAGCAAGATCTATCTAATTTTCAGCTGCCTTCAGTGTGACTAAGATATGACAACAGCAATGAGGAATACGCTCATAGAGGCAAACGTAAATAAGAGTAGATAGCACTTGTGTTGCACAAGTGACTTTTCTTGAAAGCATTAATTTTGAAGGTTTTATTAATGATGAGGTGCAGCTTGATATCGCACCTCACTATGTTTCACGTTTACATAACCGTCGCAGTATATAGGGATTGACATAAAAATGACTACTACCAAGAAACGTAATCTTATTGAAGGTCGTGCGGCATTGATTGTTATAGATATTCAGGGCAGCACTTTCGTAGAGAAAGAAGTCAGATCTATTGCCCATATGCCTGATTACGACAAACGTATGGCAAGAACCAGAGTGGCCATCGACAAGGCGCGTGAGTGTGATATTCCCGTTATTTTCATTCAGGAAATTCACCGGGCTAACCTGGTTGATATGGGAAGAGAGCTGGATGGCAGTGAAGATGTACATTGTCTGGACAATAACCCGGAAACCGAGTTGGCAAAAGAGGTGCTTGGTTTTCAACCAGATGATTACCATATTCAGAAACGACGTTACTCGGCATTTTTTGGTACCGATTTCGAAATTCTGCTACGCGGGTTGAAGGTCGACACCTTGATCCTGACCGGTGGGCTGACAGATGTATGCGTTCACTATACATTCGTCGATGGGCACCAGTCGGATTACTTTTGTCGCGTGATTGAGGATTGTGTTGCCGGCTCGAGTATCGAGGCACACAATGCATCCCTAAATGCCATGGAGTATCTGCAAACAGGAGCGATACGTTCACTGGATGAAGTCCTTCAGTCGATGGATCTCACATGTCGATCCGATATCGCCGTAAATGGTTAAGGTTAATTACATTTCAAGGTTTGATAACTCAAGGGGATAGTGCGAATACGTATTGAGTGCGACAGTAACACGCGGTGAGTTTGTCCAGCAATAAGGTGCGTCGCTCGGAAGTCTATTCTGAAGCCAGAGTTTCATTTGGCTTCAATCCAGGCTCGCACCTGAATTAATGATGTATATGCTGATAATGTATGAATCAAGCCACTGTTGTTGAGCTGGTGATGGTATGTGTCGGCAGTATCTGACTGTGTTTATATAGTTCAGGCATGCCGACAACGACAATCGCTGCCGGGTCAATAAGCAGGTCTAAAAAGACAAGGATCAGAGAGATGGAACTAGAAAAAGAATCATATGGTGCAAGTGTGGATATATTCGATTCCACAGGAACTGCCAATCAACCAATGTCAAAAGCCAGACTACTTCGCTTTATCATTCCATCTTTGATGGGCGTCATGATGTTTATGACGCCGGTTGTTATAAATGGCAGTTTGATGATCCCCATTGTTTACCTTATAGAGTTAATTAATGGTTTTATTAAACCTTATATGTTGGAAGTGTCGGTTGCAGTTGCTGTTATTCCGTCAATATTAACCGCCGTTGTCAGCTTTAACTCGCGACTTAAAGCAATAGATAACCGTTTTCTTCAACTGTTAAACCCCGGTATGAAGTGGACGATAATACGTTTGCTTGGTGCCGCAACCATGTTGCTGGTTTATTTTCAAGTTGGTCCCGAATGGATATGGGACAGGGATACTGGCGGGGTACTGCTGTATGATGTGGCACCTGTGGTTCTGGCTATGTTTTTTGTCAGCTCGGTACTGCTTCCGCTCTTGACTGATTATGGCCTGATGGAGTTTATCAGTGTGCTGGTGCATAAGATTTTCAGTCGTATTTTCGGCTTGCCGGGTCGTGCCGCCATCGATTGCCTGACTTCATGGTTATCCGATTCTACAGTGGGTGTCATCCTGACGACCCAGCAGTATCGCAATGGGTATTATACCAAACGTGAAGCTGCCGTTATTGCGAGCAGTTATTCCATTGTCTCTATTGCTTTTTCATATATTGTACTGAAGTTCGTCAGTATGGAGCATGTGTTTTTTTCCTGGTACTTTTCGGTAGCGGTATCAGGTGTTGTATGCGCCATGATAGTCCCCCGACTGATACCACTTAAAAATGTACCCAATACCTATTTCTCCAACAGGAGCAATGCGTCACAGGGATCTAGCCAAGGGGAGAATGAAAGTCACTTGAGGTGGGCGGTTCGGCGGGGAGTGGAGCGTGCAGACAGGGCCGAATCTCCAGCCAGGCAGGTCATGAACGGTATCCATGCCGCAACCGATGTGGCCATTACTATTTATCCGGCCATGATGCTCCTGGGTGTTATCGGACTGTCGATAATAAAATATACAACCGTGATACAGTTTTTGGCGACACCGCTGGTGCCATATCTCGAGCTGCTGCAACTGCCGGAAGCTTCTGTGGCAGCCACAGCCATTATGACAGGGTTCATCGACTTATTAATGCCGGTAATACTGGCCGAAGATATCGAGAGTGAGTTGACACGGTTTGTTATTGCGGGTGTCGCGGTAAATGGAATTATCTATCTGACTGAAGTGGCAATTATTATCCTGAAAGCAAATATTGGTCTTAATATTCTCCATCTGTTTGCGATTTGGCTTATCAGATTGATTATTTCTCTGCCGGTCATGACTGCGCTTGGTCATCTGTTTGTTGTTTGAGTTCTGCGCCGGAATTATTCTGGCTGAGTGAGATTTAATGTTTTTTGAAATGGTTCCTGGTTAAGATCGGGTCTGCACCAATAGTCCCTCGCATACCATATCTGGTATGCGAGGGGGAGTTCCGATTGAACCGATGCGCTCATTTAAAATAAATTCGCTATAAATAATTAATCTTGTTTTAGGAAGCTTCGACGATGACTAACAACAGAAACCTTAATGCTGCCTTGCTAGCGTTGGTGTCTACGGCAGTGTTAAGCTTCAGTGATAATTTTGTCTCAATGGTATCGGCAGAAGCTGGACTTTGGCAGTTCAACCTGATCAGGTCGTGTTTCGCCATTCCTGTTCTTCTTGTCTTGGCAAGTTTTTTTAATCTGTCATTACGAGTGGTGGATTTAAAAATGACGGTGTTACGTAGCCTGGCCGTGTCTACGGGGCTGCTTATCTATTTTGCTGCTTTGGGTTTTTTACCGGTAGCACAAGCTGGGGCTGGATTATTCAGCTCACCAATTTGGGTCCTTATTTTTTCTGCCGTTGTATTCGGCACCAAGATCAGGTTTCGCCAAGTCATTATTATTTCAATCGGTTTCGCGGGTGCACTAATGTTGTTGCAGCCAGATATGACCGATCTGTCGGTGCTGTCTGTTCTTCCGCTGACAGCAGGGGCTTTTTATGGCCTGGGCATGCTGGCAACCCGGCACTGGTGTGCGGAAGAGTCTGCGCTCACATTGGCCGTGGGAGTGTTTGTCACCCTGGGAGTCATCAGCTTTATCATGCTGACTGTTTTTACAATTTGGCCGGTGGCGGGAGGAAGCGAGAATTTTCTGCTCAGTGGCTGGAACAGGCCTACACCTATGTATTTGCTGCTGACCCTGGGCCAGGCGATTTGTTCGGTTATCGCTGTTTCCTTGATTACGCAGGCCTACCGTATAGGTGATGCTGCTCAGGTTTCTGTTTTTGAGTATTCTTTTTTAGTATTTGCAGCTCTGTGGACCTTTATTATCTGGGGGCAAGAGACAAACATATTAGCCATTTTAGGTATTGTTGTAATATTTATTTCCGGCGCTGCCGTCTCATTTATGAGCGGAGCCTCTATTAGAAACCCGTCAAATTAATTGGAGTTTTTATGATGTATCGTTCTCCTTCCAAACTTGCTATGGTACCTTTTGTCAGTGTCGAAAATATGATGAATATCATAAGAGACATTGGAGTTGAAACACTGCTGCTTGAACTCTCTCATTATATTGAGGAAGACTTCAAGAGGTGGGAGCAGTTTGACCGCACTCCTCGGGTCGCTTCCCACTCGGATGTTGGCGTGATCGAATTGATGCCGACAGCGGATAGTGAAATATATTCTTTTAAATATGTGAATGGGCACCCCAAGAACCAGGCAGAAGGATTTCAAACAGTGACAGCCTTTGGGGTGCTGTCCAATGTTAACAACGGCTACCCGGTCCTGCTGTCAGAAATGACCATATTGACAGCATTGCGCACGGCAGCAACATCTGCACTGATGGCGAAGTATCTGGCGCCTAAATCATCGAAAGTCATGGGCATGATAGGTAATGGTGCCCAGTGTGAGTTTCAGGCGCTGGCATTTAAGAAAATATGCGGTGTAGAGACAGTAAAGCTTTATGATATTGATCCTGCTGCCACCGAAAAAGCAGCCACCAATCTTAGAGACCTGGGGCTGAATGTTATTCCCTGCTCAACGGCAAAGGCTGCCGTCGAAGGTGTGGACATTATTACCACTTGTACGGCGGATAAAAGATATGCAACTATCCTGACCGATGACATGGTCCCGGCGGGTGTCCATGTGAATGCCATCGGGGGAGATTGCCCGGGAAAAACGGAGCTGCAGAAAGAGATATTGCAGCGTTCGGATATCTTTGTTGAGTACACGCCTCAAACCCGAATAGAAGGTGATATTCAGCAACTTGATAAAAATCACCCGGTAACCGAGATGTGGCAAGTCATCACCGGGCAGGCCGAAGGAAGGCAGACAGCCGATCAGATTACCGTCTTTGACGGTGTCGGGTTTGCCACCGAGGATTTCTCTGCCTTGCGTTATATAAGAGCGCAGTTGGAACGCACCGGGCATTATGTTGAGCTTGATTTTCTGGCCGACCCGGTGGATACACGTAATCTCTTCGGCATGGTCCAGAAATATACAGGTTAACCTTGTTTCTGATTAATGCGGTGTTTCCGGCTCCGATGTGCTCAACCATGACAGGGTAGGCTCGACCCGCCCGAAGGCATCCAGGTCATGGGGTGGAGCTGCTGATATCACCACTTGGCAGAATGAACATGACGAAATGACAAGGCCCGGTTCTTCCGGGCTTTTCTGTGGATGACGCTGAAGAATGCCGGTGGTCTGAGCGAGCTGTTTTGCCAGTTCTGGACCCAGCGCCTGAGTTCCTGAGCCTGGCTATCTGCGGCAGCGGGTTCAGAGTGCGCTGAGCCCGTGCTTGAGGTAGTCGAGCAGCATGCGCGAGGCCGGGGTGAGCTGGTTGGGGTCGTAACTGAAGCCGATGGACAGGTTGCCAAGGGGAGGGCAGGGGGCATAGCTGGTCGAGGCTTCCAGCTTCGGGGACCGTGCTTCTGGACAAGGCGCTGATCCCCAGCCCCGCCTTGACGGCGGCATGGATCCCCAACAGGCTGGAGGTGCTGTACACGATGCGCCAGGGCTGGTTGGCCTGGGTCAGGGCGTTGAGGATCGACTTGCGATACAGACAACCCTTGGGATAGAGGATCAGTGGCAGTGGCGCGTCCGGCTCCAGCATCAGATTGTTGCTGCGTACCCATACCAGGGGCTCTGTGATGTAATCGGTCAGCCGGGGATGAGGTTGATTGCTTTCTTCTATCGCCATCACCAGATCGTATTCGCCCTGACCATAGTCATGCAGCAGGTTGGCACTGATGTCGCTGCTCACATCCAGAGTCACGTTGGGGTAGGCCTGAGAAAAACGGCCAATGGTGGTGGCCAGAAACGAGACTTCGAAATCGTTGGGAATACCCAGCCGTACCGAGCCGCTGACCTTGGGTGAATCCAGCCGAGAGACGACCGTATCGTTCAAATCCAGCATCTTCTGGGCATAACCCAGCAGCAACTGACCCTCTTCAGTCAGCTGCAGACCGCTGGCGCGATGAAACAGCCGGATATCGAGCAGCTCTTCCAGCCGCTTTACCTGCAGGCTGACGGCGGGTTGCGAGCGGCCCAGCCGTTCACCGGCCTGAGTAAAGCCCCCCAGCTGACTGATGGTAACAAAGGTGCGCAGCAGATCCGTGGGCAGATTTTTCATCCTGAAATACCATCATTTTATAAGTTAATGACAGCATTATTAACATTAAATTAATAAATGAAAGCCCCGGCAAGGAAAAACCGACGAATCTGGCCGGGCTTTTGGCTGCCACCGGGTGATTGCGCCAAGATCGGTGTGAAGATAACCACCCGTAGGCGTCCGTTCATGCGGCGTAAACCTGCTGGCGACTGGGATACGGCGTCATGTCTGAACATGTCGGGTGTTTTGTGTTGCCCTGCGTTGCAGGGCCTGCCAACTGAAGTGACAGCTACGCGAGGGGGCGACGGCACAGCAACAAAAAGGCCGGGGCGCTGGTGCGCTCCGGCCTGTTGTTACCACGCCTGATTGGATGGCGGGATTCAGTCGTTGCTGGTCGGCTTCTTGCGCTTCAGCGGCGCCATGCCGTCGTCGGAGCCCAAGCCGGTGCCGGTTGGCAGTCGGTCGCTGCGATCTTTCAGTGCCTTGACGGGCTTGCCGGCCGGCTTGCGACTTGCCTTGCCCTTGTAGCCGGCCCCCTTGGCGGCCGGGTTCGCGGCGCCCTTGGGGCCGAATTTTCTGGCTGCGGGTTTTATGCCCTTGAACTTGCCTGCCAGCCCTTCGATGGTCACGAAGCCGATATCCTGCTGCAGGAAGCGCTCGACCCGCTTGAAGGCATCCCAGTCCTTTGGGCCCACCAGCGACATGGCGGTGCCCTTGGCGCCGGCGCGACCGGTACGACCGATGCGATGCACGTATTCTTCTGCCTGCTTGGGCATGTCGAAGTTGACCACCAGCGATACCTGCAGCAGGTCCAGCCCGCGCGAGGCCACGTCGGTGGTGATCAGCACCTTCTGCTGGCCACGGCTGAAGCTGTCCATGATGCGGTTGCGCTCGGCCTGGCTCATGTCGCCACTGAGGGCGGCGGTGCTCAGCCCCTGCTCCTGTAGCAGGGCCGCCAGTCGCTCGGTATCGGGCCGGGTGGCGGTGAAGATAATGGCCTGCTGGTAGCTTTCGGTGGCGAGAATGTGCTGCAACAGTGCCTGCTTGTGGTCCAGGTGGTCACACAGATAAAAGCGCTTTTCGATATCCAGATGCTCGGCGTTGGCCGCGCCCACCGCCACCCGCTTGGGGGACTTGAGCAGCTTGTCGGCCATCTCGTTCACTTCGGCGTGGTCCAGGGTGGCCGAGAACATCAGCGTCTGGCGACGGCGGTGATCGGCGGCCTCGTTGATCTGGTTCAGCTCCTTGGCGAAGCCCAGATCCAGCATGCGATCGGCCTCGTCCATGATCAGCAGCTCCAGGCCACCCAGCATCAGCGAGCGGGCATCCAGGTGGTTGGCCAGCCGGCCCGGAGTGGCCACGATAATATGGGGCTCTTTGCGCAGCGCCTTGATCTGGTCGTTGAAGTTTTCGCCACCCAGCACCAGGGCGATGTTGATGGAGCTGCCACTGGTGAGCGAGCGCAGCTGCACATATACCTGCTTGGCCAGCTCGCGGGTGGGCGCCAGGATCAGCGCGCGCGGATCGCGCTTGCTCAGCGCCCTTGTTTTCATCAGGCGATGAATGGCCGGCAGCAGGAAGGCCAGGGTCTTGCCGGAGCCGGTTTTGGAGGACGCGATCAGATCATGGCCGGTCAGTATCACCGGAATGGCCCTGTCCTGGATCTCGGTGGGGGTGTTGAAACCCATGTGATCCAATGCGGTTAAGAGACGGGAATCCAGACCAAAATCTTTAAACTGTTCGGGTTGTTGCGCCAACGTGCTGCTCCGGGTGTGTAATGAGTCAACTCAGGGTGCCAGTGGTGAGAGTTAACCGGGAAAAGAAGAAAAAGGGCGTCTATTGTATAGAACTTTTGGCCAGAAGTAATGACCCGACACGGCGTGGTCCGCTCAAACCTTACCTCAGTTGACTGTCTTTACTGCCGCGGCGATTGACGCCGTCTACCGCCTTGCGCTGCTTTTCCTGCCCGGCCTGACACGCGATGCACAGCCGCACGCCCGGCACCGCCTTGCGGCGCGCCTCGGGAATGGGGGCGTCACATTCCTCGCAGTGGCTCAGACTTTCGCCACCATTCAGGTGGCTTCTGGCATCCTGTACCGCGTCTGCCACGCTGGCATCTATCTGATCCTGAACGGCTCCATCCCGAGCCCAGCCTCCGGCCATCGTATCTTCCTCCTTTTACCTGACAATCCGACCATGTGTTGCTGCCCGCTGTGAGCCATGATAGGGCTCACCATCATATCCTTATCGCCCCTCATCGGACGACTTATTTGGTGGTATCAGATTACAACACCCCCCGGCTCGGGCTATGATTAGAGTATCATTCCGGTTTGGGTTTATTATCACTTATGCGTCTTTTAACTGGATTCACTGTCTCAACCCTGCTTTTGGCTACTTTAGTGAATTCAACCCCGGTCACCGCCAATTATAATGGCACCATAGAGAATGTGCTGGCGGATTATGGTCCTCTGGCCGAAATACGTATGAAGCCATATTTCATGCGGGCCGAAGTGACTTACCCACCCAAAGACATCGTGCTGCTGGCCACCAAGGAAGAAAAAGCCCTGGAGCTGTGGGCCCGCAACGACGGGGATTTTGCCTTTATTCGCAGCTATCCTATTCGCAAGGCCAGCGGTGGTCCCGGCCCCAAGCTGCGCGAAGGGGACAAGCAGGTCCCCGAAGGGATCTATCGCATCACTCATCTTAACCCCAACAGTCAGTTTCACCTGTCGATGCGGCTGAATTATCCGAATTCCTATGATCTGATGCGAGCCGCGAAGGAAGGACGTACCAATCCCGGCGGCGATATCTATATCCACGGCAAGGCCGAGTCCAGTGGCTGTTTGGCCATCGGCGATATTGCGGTGGAGGAGCTGTTTGTGCTGGTAAACACCATAGGTACCGATCGGGCCTCGGTGGTGATTGCGCCCCATGACCCACGGCGTCAGCCGCTGGACGGTTTTGCTTCCAATCTGCCCTTGTGGGCGGTCGAGTTGTATGCCGATATTTCCCGCGAGTTCGCCAAATACCCCAAAGGCGATATCTGAGTGACCGGCTAATGGTAACCCGGAACGTCAGAGCGGGGATTAACCGTCTCTGAGTGCCTTGAGCCGGGCATAGATGGTGGTCCGGCTCAGATTCAGGCGGCGTGCGGCGGCGCTGACGTTGCCGTTGCATTCCTTCAGCGTCTGCTCTATCAATTGATCGCCATGCGTTTTCAGGTCCTGGTTTGTCGGTGCCGGGCTGTTGAATGTCGGCAGCTCGGGCAGATGTTCCAGGCTTATCCGGTTCCCCTCGGCCAGCACGGTCGCGACTTCCAGCAGCTGCTTCAGCTGGCGAATATTGCCCGGCCAGGAGTATGCCTGCAGCCTCTGGCGTACCGCCTCATCCAATACGATATCGTCTTGCTGCAACTCGCTCAGCAAGTTGTGCAGCAGCCGGGTAAAGTCATCATCGGTATACTCCCGCAGCGGCGGCAAGGTCAGGGAAAAGCCGTTCATGCGAAAATACAGATCCTGACGAAACTCACCTCGTTCGACCATGATAGCCAGATCCCGATGACTGGCGGCAATCAGCTGAAAGTCCACCGCCTCCGGTAGATGGCTGCCCAGCGGGGTCACGGTTTTTTCCTGCAGTACTCTCAGTAGTCGGGTCTGAGCCGCCAGCGGCAGCTCGCCAATTTCATCCAGAAACAAAATACCACCGTGAGCGGCGCGGATATAACCGGGGCGCCCTGTTTGCTGCCGCCGGTAAAGGCCCCCGGCTGGTAGCCGAACAGCTCGGCTTCGAGCAGTTCGGCTGGCAGGGCACCGCAGTTGACTGCCACCAGCGGACCAGAAGAACGGCTGCAGCCCTGGTGCAGACGGCGTACCAGGTGATCCTTGCCGGTGCCGGTCTCGCCCTGGATCAGCAGCGGGATCTGGCGGGCCATCAGCTTGAGTGCCGTGCTTTCAGACTTGCTGCGGGTCGTGTCGGCGGGGACGGCGGCAGGAGGGCGCGGTACCTTCTGGCGGCTGAGCAGGGCCATGCCCTGACCCAGCGGCGTGAGTTCGCCCTGTTTCAGTCCGTTTAGCAGGTTGGGAATGTCGAGTTCTTTCAGCCAGTTACGGGCACTGCGGTTGGCCCCCAGCAATTCGCCGTCTTCACGCAGGGCAATAATGCCGGACCAGGGTTGTTGCAGGCTGCCCGCATCGGGGGCCAGATTGAGGATCCAGTGGGTATCCTGCTGGTTCATCACCAGTGCATTTTCTACCGACAATGCCATCAGCCGGGCCGTCAGCAGCATGTCCTGGCAGTGCTCGCCCATCTCGCTGGAAATATCGATCACCCCCAGCAGTTCGCCGGACGGGGACACGATCGGACTGGCGCTGCAGCTGATGCCGTGGTTGGCGGCCAGAAAATGCTGTTGCCCCAGTATGCTGACCTCCTTCTGTTCGTTGAGGGCGGTGCCGATAGCATTGGTGCCCATGTTCTGTTCGTGCCAGCTGGCGCCACTGGCCAGCGCCATTTTCTGCGCCTTGTTGCCGAAGTAAGGGTCACCGGCGCTAAACAGTATGGTGCCCTCGGCATCGGCGAACAGCAGCCGGCAACGACGGCCTTGCTGCAACTGTTCGAACAACGGCAGGCTGGCGTTGAGGTAACGCAGCAATCGCGCATGCTGCTGCTGTTTTTGTTGAAAATCCTGCTGGGACAGGCAGAGGGGGGCAAAGTGGCTGTGCCGGATCAGGCCGTAATCCCGGCTACGTTGCCATGAACGTTCAAGTAAATGCCGATCCTGAGTCTGATGAAGCATGGTCGTAATGGTCATGATGGTTACCTGTCAAGAAACTGAACACCTGTACTGAACACCCTGTCCCTCAATTGGACACCTTGATTGCCAACCGCGGAAATAATCTTCTTAGGGTAGCCTGTCGGTGTCGTCAATGTAACGGGTTTGTTGCTTTGTTTACATGATCTGCCGCAACTGGCATCGACTTTGCAACTCTCTGTGGGAAGCGCTGCTTAGCGTTAACGTCAATCACTTATTTTACCGCAAGGAGAGCCAGTATGATTTATCAGCAACCAGGACAAGTCGGTGCCGTGGTCAACTTCAAGCCCCGCTATCAGAACTTTATCGGTGGTGAATGGCGCGAGCCGGTAAATGGCCGTTATATGGAAAACGTTTCACCGGTTAACGGCGCCGTATTCTGCGAAGTGCCACGTTCCGATGCCGCAGATGTGGATCTGGCGGTGCAGGCGGCGCAACAGGCCTTTGTGAGCTGGAGTAAAACCGCGGTGGCCGAGCGGGCCAATGTGATGCTGCGCATCGCCGACCGTATCGAGCAGAATATTGAAATGCTGGCCGTGGCTGAAACCTGGGACAACGGCAAGGCGGTACGCGAAACCCTGGCCGCCGACATTCCACTGGTGGTGGATCATTTCCGATATTTTGCCGGCGCCATTCGCGCTCAGGAAGGATCGGCCGCCGAGCTGGATGCCACTACCGCCGCCTATCACTTCCAGGAGCCGGTGGGGGTAGTGGGGCAGATCATTCCCTGGAACTTCCCGTTGTTGATGGCGGCCTGGAAGCTGGCGCCGGTGCTGGCCTCGGGTTGCTGTACCGTACTCAAGCCCGCCGAACAGACCCCGGCTTCCATTCTGGTGCTGATGGAGCTGATCGGTGATCTGCTGCCGCCCGGCGTGATCAACGTGGTCAATGGCGTGGGCCAGGAAGCGGGTGAGGCGATTCTGCGCCATCCGGGCATCGCCAAGCTGGCGTTTACCGGCTCTACTCCGGTCGGTCAGCATGTGCTGAAGGCGGCGGCGGAGCGGTTGATCCCTTCTACCGTCGAGCTGGGCGGCAAGTCACCCAATATCTTCTTCGAAGACGTGCTGCGTTATGAGCCGGAGTTTGTCGACAAGTGCATCGAAGGCATGCTGCTGACTTTTTTCAATCAGGGGGAAGTCTGCACCTGTCCGTCCCGGGCGCTGGTACACGAGAGCATCTTCGATGAGTTCATGGAACGGGTACTGGTGCGTGCACGCCAGATCAAACAGGGCAACCCGCTGGATACCGAGACCCAGGTCGGGGCCCAGGCCTCCCGCGAGCAGTTCGACAAGATCCTGAGCTATATGGAAATTGGCAGAAGCGAAGGCGCACAAATGCTGCTGGGCGGACAGGCAAACCTGGTCGGCGGGCTGGAAAACGGCTTCTATATTCAGCCGACCATCTTCCAGGGAAACAACAAGATGCGAGTATTCCAGGAGGAAATTTTCGGTCCGGCAGTGGGGGTAACCACCTTCAAGGACGAAGCCGAGGCGCTGGCCATGGCCAACGACACCGAATTTGGGCTGGGTGCCGGGGTCTGGACCCGGGATACCAATCGCGCTTATCGCATGGCCCGGGGCATTCAGGCCGGCCGTATCTGGATGAACTGCTATCACGCCTATCCGGCCCACGCGGCTTTCGGTGGTTACAAGAAATCCGGCATCGGTCGCGAAACCCACAAGATGATGCTGGATCACTATCAGCTGACCAAGTGCATGCTGGTGAGCTACGACAGCAATCCGCTTGGTTTCTTCTGATTAAAGCGACCAACCATGATCTGGGATAACCCCTGTTAAACAAAGCACCGTTACCCTGACGGTCTGATCGGGCCTGGCCGATGGAGCGGGCCCGATCTGCCGATGTAGGTGGTGCCAACAGCAGACTGTTGTTGATAAACAGTCACCAATTACCTGTTTCTGGATTGATAAGGAAAATAACGAATGAGCACAGCAACTTTTTATATGCCTTCGGTAAACGTGATTGGCGCCGGCGCCGTGGATCAGGCGGTGGCCGAGTTGAGCCAGTCCGGGTTCCGCCACGCCCTGATCGTGACCGACAAGCCGCTGGTCGAGCTGGGTTACGCCGGTCAATTGCAACAGGCGCTGGCCACCAAAGACATTCAGGCCAGTATCTTCGATGACGTTCAGGCCAACCCCACTACCGGCAACGTGGAAGCGGGCCTGGCGCTGCTGCGTGAGCGGGGCTGTGATTTCGTGATTTCTCTGGGCGGCGGTTCACCCCACGACTGTGCCAAGGGCATTGCCCTGGTGGCCAGCAACGGCGGTGATATTCGTGACTACGAGGGTGTCGATCAATCCGCCAAGCCCCAGCTGCCGCTGGTGGCCATCAACACTACCGCCGGCACCGCCTCGGAAATTACCCGTTTCTGCATCATTACCGATGAAAATACCCACATCAAGATGGCCATCGTCGACAAGCATGTTACGCCGGTCATGTCGGTCAACGATCCCGAGCTGATGAAAAAAATGCCCAAGTCCCTGACTGCCGCCACCGGCATGGATGCGCTGACCCATGCGGTTGAAGCCTATGTGTCTACCGCCGCCAACCCCATCACCGATACCTGCGCGCTGAAGGCGATTACCCTGATCAGCGAAAACCTGGTGCAGGCGGTGGCTGATGGCAGCGACATGGCCGCCCGCAACCAGATGGCCTATGCCCAGTTGCTGGCCGGCATGGCGTTCAATAACGCCTCTCTGGGTTATGTGCATGCCATGGCACATCAGCTGGGTGGTTTCTACGACCTGCCTCATGGTGTCTGTAACGCCATCCTGCTGCCCCATGTGCAGCGTTTCAACAGCCGCGCCGCCAGTGCCCGTCTGACCGACATTGCCGCCGCCATGGGCCTGGATGTGCAGGGGCTGAGCCATGAACAGGGCGCGGCCCGTTGCATCGAGGCCATCGAAGCACTCGCCAAGGAAGTGGGCATTCCCGCCGGTCTGGCCGGTCTGGGGGTAAAAGAAGAAGACTTCGATACCCTGGCCAGCAACGCCATGAAGGATGCCTGCGGCCTGACCAACCCGCTGCAGCCGACTCACGAGGAAGTGGTCGCCATCTTCCGCGCCGCCTTCTAATACCCATCAGCCCCGCCACCCGGCGGGGCTTCTTTCTTCCTTTTCCTCTTGCTCACTTTCCCGCCGTCATTTGCAAAATACCGCCCTTCGACCAGACTGAATAACAGCCCATAATTGTTATATTCTCTCGCCACTTAAGGAGCCGTATCATGGCAAACGAAGGCTATCATGAGCCCATTGACGAACTGAGCGATGACACCCGGGACATGCACAGGGCCATTACTTCGCTGATGGAAGAGCTGGAAGCGGTGGACTGGTACAATCAGCGAGTCGATGCCTGCAAGGATCCGCAATTAAAGGCGATTCTGGCGCACAACCGGGATGAAGAGAAAGAGCACGCCGCCATGGTACTGGAGTGGATACGCCGTCATGATCAGGTGCTGGACAAGGAGTTGAAGGACTATCTGTTCACTAAAGGCGATATCTGCGATCACTGATTAACAACCGGTGAGTGGGGACCGGGGATGAGGAAGTGGAATCCCCGGTCCCCCCATTTTAATGTCCCAAAATCTGGCTGAGGAACAGCTTGGTGCGTTCCGACTCCGGATGATGGAAGAAGGTCTCGGGATCGTTTTCCTCGATGATCTGTCCTTCATCCATAAAAATCACCCGATCCGCCACCGTACGGGCAAAGCCCATCTCGTGGGTGACGCACATCATGGTCATGCCTTCTTCCGCCAGTTCGATCATGACGTCCAGCACTTCCTTGATCATCTCCGGGTCCAGCGCCGAGGTGGGTTCGTCAAACAGCATGATCTCCGGGTTCATGCACAGACTGCGGGCGATGGCCACCCGCTGCTGCTGGCCGCCGGACAGTTGTCCCGGGTATTTTTTGGCCTGATCCTGGATCTTGACCCGGGTCAGCAGCTTCATGGCAACTTCCTCCGCTTCCTTGCGCGGCGTCTTGCGTACCCATATCTGCGCCAGGGTGCAGTTTTCCAGCACCGTCAGGTGCGGGAACAGGTTGAAGTGCTGAAACACCATGCCTACTTCCCGGCGGATGGTCTCGATATTCTTGACGTCGTTGGTGAGCGGGGTGTCCCGCACTATGATGTCGCCCTGCTGATGTTCTTCCAGCCGGTTGATGCAGCGGATCAGGGTCGACTTGCCGGAACCCGAGGGGCCGCAGATGACGATGCGCTCTCCCTTAGTGACGGTCAGGTCGATATCGCGCAGTACATGAAAGTCACCATACCACTTGTTCACGCCACGCAGCGTCACCATGGCTTCCTTGTTTTGTGTTTCCATTCTTCAGCTCCAAATGACGGTTCTATGGCTAGCGTTTCTTGTGGCCGGTATGCAGCTTGCGTTCCAGATACTGGCTGTACTTGGACATGCCATAGCAGAATACCCAGAACACCAGTGCCGCAAAGACATAACCTTCGGTGGCATAACCCAGCCAGTTGGGATCGGCCAGGCCGGCCTGCACGATGGCCAGCAGGTCGAACAGGCCGATGATCAGCACCAGGCTGGTGTCCTTGAATAGGGCGATAAAGGTGTTGACGATGCCCGGAATCATCATCTTCAGCGCCTGGGGTAGCACGATCAGCAGCATGGTCTTGCCGTAGTTCAGACCCAGCGCCGAGGCCGCCTCGCTCTGGCCCTTGGGAATGGCCTGCAGGCCGCCCCGGACCACTTCCGCCATGTAGGCCGACTGAAAGAAGACGATGCCGATCATGGCCCGGACCAGCTTGTCCAGCGTCAGCTCTTCGGGCACGAACAGCGGCAGCATCACCGACGACATGAACAGCACCGTGATCAAGGGAACGCCGCGCCAGAATTCGATAAACACCACCGACAGGCTGCGCACTATCGGCATGTGCGAACGCCGCCCCAGCGCCAGCAGGGTACCGATGGGCAGGGCCGCGATAATGCCCACGGTGGCGATGATCAACGTCAGGGTCAGCCCGCCCCACCGATGGGTGGGCACCACGACCAGGTCGAACCAGCCACCGTACAGCAGCATGTAGGCGATAAAGGGAAATACCAGTATCAGAAACGGTGCCACCCACATCTTGGCGGGCATTCTGGGCAGCGCCAGCCACAGCAGTTGCAGCACGAACAGCACGAAGGTCAGGTTGATGCGCCAGATTTCATCCGTGGGATAAAAACCGTAGGTGAACTGCTGCAGTCGGTTGCCGATAAACACCCAGCAGGCGCCGCCACTGACACAGGCGTCCCGGCTGGAGCCTGTCCAGTCGGCCTTGAGCAGGGCCCAGTCGATGGTTGGCACCAGCAACAGGTACAGCACGTAGATCCCGACCAGGGTGGCGATGCTGTTGATCGGGCTGGAAAACAGGTTGGTGCGCAGCCAGCCGACCAGACCGGTGCTGGCCAGCGGCGCGGCACGTTGTGGGGTGAGGGTATCTTTGAACATATTATCTCTCCACCAGCGCCATGCGGCTGTTGAACCAGTTCATGAAGAACGACACCGTCAGGCTGATGGTCAGGTACACCAGCATGGTGATGGCGATGACCTCGATGGCCTGACCGGTCTGATTCAGCGTGGTGCCGGCAAACACCGAGACCAGATCCGGATAGCCGATGGCGGTAGCCAGCGACGAGTTCTTGGTCAGGTTGAGATACTGGCTGGTCAGCGGCGGAATAATCACCCGCATCGCCTGGGGAATGATGACCAGGCGCAGGGTCAGGGTATCCTTGATGCCGAGTGCATGGGCCGCCTCGGTCTGACCATGGGAGACCGCCTGAATACCCGAGCGGACTATCTCGGCGATAAAGGCGGCGGTATAGATGGTCAGCGACAGCCACAGGGCCAGGAACTCGGGAATGATGGTCATGCCACCACGGAAGTTGAAGCCGCGCAGTTCGGGATACTGCCAGTCCAGCGGGGCGCCAACCAGCACAAACGTCAGCAGCGGCAGGCCGAGGATCAGCCCCAGCGATATCCAGCCGGCGGGCAGTCGTTGCCCGGTGGCTTCCTGGCGGCGATGGTTGAAGCGAATCAGCCAGGTAGCGATGGCGATGGCCAGCAGCAGTGCGAGCCAGACCCAGTTAAAACCGGCGCCAGGCTGGGGGTCGGGCAGATAGAGGCCACGGACGTTGAGAAAGACGCTGTCGCCGATATTGAGACTGTCCCGCGGGCTGGGCAGGGTACGCAGTACCGCGAAGTACCAGAAAAACATCTGCAGCAGCAGCGGTATATTACGAAACAGCTCGACGTAGGCGGATGCCAGCCGGGAGATCAACCAGTTGGGTGACAACCGGGCCACCCCGATAATAAAACCGAGAATGGTCGCGCCGATGATGCCGAGAAAGGACACCAGCAGGGTATTGAGCAGCCCCACCACGAAGGTGCGGCCGTAGCTGTCCACTTCGCTGTAGGGGATCAGTGACTGGGCGATGGCAAAGCCGGCCGGATCATCGAGAAAGTCGAAGCCGGTGGTAATACCGCGTGTGCTCAGGTTGGAAAGGGTGTTGTTGACAATAAACCAGATCACGCCGGCCACGGCGCAAAGCAGTATTATCTGGAACAGCAGGGCCCGCTTGGCCGGATCCCGCCAGAATTTAACGTCGGAGTGATTACGGTTCGCCGATGAGGACATAAGTCCAATCCCCGTGTAAGTGTTCAGGGCGGGCGGCGCCGGGGCGCAGCCCGTGTTCTGCATTAGCTGACACTAACAACAAGTCATCGCCGGCAAACAGGCTGCTGCCGGCGAACAGGCTGTCGTTAGCGTACCGGTGGAGCGTACTGCAGGCCGCCTTCGGTCCACAGTTTATTCAGGCCACGGTCGACTTTCAGTGGTGAGCCCTGGCCCACGTTGGTCTCGAATACCTCACCGTAGTTGCCCACGTGCTTGATGATGCGGTAGGCCCAGTCTTTCGGCAGGCCCATGCCCTTGCCGAAGTCGGCATCCTCACCCAGCAGGCGGCGGACATCGGGATTATCGCTGCCTTTCATGCTGTCCACGTTGGCCTTGGTGACGCCCAGTTCTTCGGCGTTAACCATGGCAAAGTGTGTCCACTTGACCACGTTGAACCACTGATCGTCGCCCTGACGTACAGAGGGCCCCAGCGGTTCCTTGGAGATCACCTCCGGCAGGGCCACGGCCCCATCGGGGTTGGACATCTTGATGCGCAGGGCATACAGCTGGGATAAATCCGAGGTCAGCACGTCACAGCGGCCGGCTTCCAGACCCTGTATGGTCTGATCCGAGGTATCGAACACCACGGCGGTATAGCTGATGCCGTTCTTGCGGAAATAATCGGCCGCGTTCAGCTCGGTGGTGGTGCCCGCCTGGATACAGAGCGCCGCGCCATCCAGCTCCTTGGCGCTGGTGACGCCCAGACTCTTGTTGATCAGAAAACCCTGACCATCGTAATAGTTGACCCCGGTGAAGTTGACACCCAAATCGGTATCCCGGCTCGAAGTCCAGGTGGTGTTGCGGGAAAGCACATCGATTTCGCCCGACTGCAGGGCGGTGAGTCGTTCCTTGGCGTTCAGCGGAATGAACTGTACCTTGCCGGGGTCGTCGAAGATGGCGGCGGCGATGCCGCGGCACAAGTCCACATCCAGGCCTTTCCATACGCCTTTGTCATCCGGGTTGGAGAAACCGGCCAGGCTGTTGTTGACCCCGCATTTCAGCTCACCTCGCTCTTTTACCGAGTCCAGGGTTGCTGCCTGGGCCTGGGACATTCCTGCGGCCAGAGTAGCCGCTACCAGAAGAGCCGTTTTTCCTTTGCCTGTCATATGTCGCTTCCTCTTGAATTTGCTCGGGCTGATAGCTTTATTCGCTAAAGGCATAAAACACCGATGCCTACTTAGAGTATTAGCACAAAGGAAAAAATGTTTTGTTAATAAAATGTAAAAGTGTGTGGTAAGGCTGGATAGAGACGCTGAAATCGGTTGTTTTGTATATAAAACAACCATTTGATAACGGGTGATATAGGCAATGGCAGGCGAGTGGCAGAATTTAAATCATCGAACGGCGAGCACTCAGCAGGCAATGGCTGTGAGGATGCTGCTTGGCCTGATGCTTGGCATCGCTGGCCAGGGCGGCCACATCGTGATGTGAGTGGCAGCGTTGAGGATCCGGCGCCACCACCCCGATGGCCAGCCCCAGCAGGGGATAGAATTGCTGATGACCGTTGCGGCAACAGGCGAGCATGCCTTGGCGGAGCCGGTCTTCGGCGTGGTAGAAGCTCGGGATCTCGCGGGTGAAGCGTTGCAGTATCTGCTCGCACAAACCGCGCCAGTCACAGTGCTGGTCGAATACGGCCACAAAGTCATCGCCTCCCACATGGCCCAGAAACTGGCCGGCACCGACGATGATTTCCTGCAACAGCCGGGCCACCCACTGGATGACCTTGTCACCCTGGGCATAACCGTAGACATCGTTGTAGGGCTTGAAATGGTTGAGATCGAAATAGGCCACATAAAAGTCGTGCCGTTGCTGCAGGGCATCGTCTATTTCCCGGTAGATGGGCACATTGCCCGGCAGCAGCGTCAGCGGATTGGCATAGCGGGCATGCAGCAGTCGCTGCTCGGTGATGGTACGCAGCAGACCCCGTACCGACGCCAGACCGTAGTACAACCCCTGGCGGGTGACGATGAAATGGGACATGGTCGACATGTCATCGTCATCGGTGATCAGGCCACTGGCGGTCTCCAGCGACGTTTGCCAGTCCACTATCACCGGGTTGTCCATGGCATGACGCACGCTTTTGTTGGAATAGAGCGCCCGGCCATAGGAACCGGAAAACAGTTCCATGATCTTTTCCCGTCGCAGCATGCCCACCGGCGCCCCGTGCTCCAGCACCGGCATTGATTGCAGCCGGCTGTTGGCGAGCAGGATATCGAATACTCGCTGTATGGTGACGTCGACATGAATGCTGTTACCGGGGCGGGCCAGCATGGCCACGCTTTCCTTGTGGCGGCTGAGCGTGTCGGCCTGCACCGCGGCGCGGTTCGGCAGCGGTTGCAACAGCGGGGTGGCGGCCGGTCTGCCCAGGTAATAGCCCTGACAGTAGTAGATGCCCATGCTTTGCAGCTGCTGCAGTTCTTCCCGGGTTTCTATGCCTTCGGCGATGATCCGGGACTGCATGCCCCGGGCCAGGGTGAGGATACTCTGCACAAACTCCCGTTTGATCGGATCCTGGTGAATATCCTGAATGAAGTAGCGATCGATCTTCACATAATCGGGTTTGATTTCGGACCACAGCTTGAGGCCGGAGTAACCGGCCCCGAGATCGTCGATGGCAATCTGGAAGCCCAGTTTGCGGTAGCGGTCGACGGCGCTTTTCAGCCCCTCGGGATCCTGAATGGGATATTGTTCCGACAGTTCAATCACGATGCGGCTGGCGGGAATGCCCAGCTCCTGTGCCATGCGCTGGGTACAGCCCCTGGGATGCTGCTTGTCCAGCAGCACATTGGGGTTGACGTTGATAAAGAGTAACCCGTCCATCTGCAGCCGGTGAGACGCCTGCATGGCGGCCTCCCGACAGGCCAGATCGAGTTCCGACAGCAAACCGGTCTGCTTGGCTTCGTCAAACAGGGCGGAGGGGTATTCGAGCCGGTGTCCGGCGGGGCCACGGATCAGGGCCTCGTGACCGAGCAGGCAACCCTGGCGGGTGTCCACTATCGGCTGGAACACGGGCTGTAGCCGGCGCTGAGCTATCAAAGAGGCAAGGGAGTCGTTCAAACTGGTCAACACCGACATCAGAATACCATCTGTTTGTTACAATCTGAGCCGAAGTATATGGCCGTTATGTGAAGCTCAGATGACACCAGGGCGCCGTTCAGCGCCCGGGTCTTATCTGTGCCAGCGGAGCTGTTCCCAGCCCCGTTCGGTCGCGAGCCGGCTCAGGGTCTCGCTACCGTTGATCACGGCAGCCCTGTCGACATATTCCAGCAGCGGCAGATCGTTCATCGAGTCGCTGTAGCCATAGCTCAGGGTCGGCGTCAGCTGGCGTTCGGTCAGCCAGTGCCGCAGCCGGGTCAGCTTGCCTTCCCGGAAGCTGTACACGCCCCGGGTTCGGCCGCTGAACCCCGACTCATGGCACTCGAGCTGGATGCCGATGGCGGCTTCCACTCCCAGGGCCCGGGCGATGGGCAGTACCAGATGCTCGCCGGTGGCGGAGACGATCACCACTTCATGGCCCTGGGAGCGATGCCAGGCCAGCCGCTCCCGTGCTTTTGGGTAGACGACGGGCAGTATTTCCTGTTCGACAAACTCGTGCACCAGCGGCGCCAGATCGGCCGGTTGCCAGTGGCGCAGGGGAGCCAGGGTCAAGGCCATGTAGGCGTCCATGTCCATGCAACCCTGATGGTAGTCGAGCATCAGCTGGTGCTCCTGCCTCAGCAGATCAGCCGGTGCCAGCCTGCGTTCCACCATGAAGGCCAGCCACAGGCTGGCGGAGTCACCGTCAATCAGGGTGTCGTCCAGATCAAAAATGGCCAGGTTCATCAGGCAACTTCCTTCAGTTCGGTACTGTTGAATATCAATTCCAGCGGGCTGCCGGCCGGTAGCAGGGCGTCGGCACCCCGGTTCAGGCGGTCCACCGTCAGCAGGCAATCGGCGACCCGAATGCGGTAGCGGATCACATTGCCCAGCAGCTGGTGGCTGGCAACGGTGGCCGTGACCGGGGCCGTCATGGCGGGGCCATAGTCGCGGCCGGGCTCACGAATGTAGATGGACTCGGGGCGGACCGCCAGCCTGCCACTAATCTCGAGCCCGAGCAACTGTCGCGCCTGTTCGGGAGTGAGCAGATTGTAGTTGCCCATGAAACCGGCGACAAAGTCGTTGGCCGGCCGGGTATAGACCGCTTCGGCGGTATCGGCCTGGACAATCTGGCCCTGGTTCATCACGAAGACCCGGTCCGACAGGGTCAGCGCTTCCTCCTGATCGTGGGTCACGAAGACGGTAGTCAGGTTCAGCTGTTGCTGAATGGTGCGGATCTGCTCGCGCAGGTGCTTGCGGATGGGTGCATCCAGCGCCGACAGGGGCTCGTCCAGCAGCAGGATGCGAGGCCGTACCACCAGCGCCCGGGCCAGGGCGACCCGCTGGCGCTGCCCCCCGGACAGGCTGGCGGGGTAATAACTCTCGCGTCCCTCCAGCCCGACCAGCTCTACCGCCTCGGCCACCCGGCGTTTGATGTCATTGGTATCGAGCCGTTGCATCTTCAGGCCGAAGGCGATGTTGTCGGCTACCGTCAGGTTGGGAAACAGGGCATAGCTCTGAAACACCATGCCGATGCCCCGTTGTTGCGGTTTGAGCCAGGTGATGTCTTCTCCCGACACCCGTATTTGTCCTCGATCCGGGGTGATCAATCCTGCCAGGCTGCGCAGCAGGGTGGACTTGCCGCAACCCGAGGGGCCGAGCAGGGTAATGAATTCGCCCTGGCTGATATCGAAACTGATGTTGTTGAACACCGGGGTCTGGTTGAAGGACTTGGTCAGATTGGCGACTTCCAGATAATGCATCAGGCGCTCCGTTTTTGCAGGCGCAGGGCGAACCAGGTCGCCAGGCCGATAAAGAGGAAATAGGACATCACCATGGCACTGGTAAAGTGGCCACTGTTGGTGCGTTGACTGTACAGGTAGACCTGCAGGGTTTCGAAGCGGGTGCCTACCAGCATGTTGGCGAACACGAATCTCCGAACAGGAAAGAGAAAGACAGGAATAGCGCGGCCAGCAGGCCGTTTCTGATATTGGGCAGCACCAGCTGCAGAAAGGCGCGAGTGGTGCCGGCGCCCAGCAGGTGGGCCGCGTCCATCAGATCCGGCAGTTTTATGGCCTCCAGGTTGTTGGACAGTGCCCGGTACATGAAGGGCAGACTGATGGTGAAGTAGCAGAAGATCAGAATCCAGGGGCCGCCGGTCAAGGGCAGGGGGCCGCCGGCATAGAGCTGCAGCAGTCCGACCGAGGAGACCACGGGCGGCACCGCGAACGGCAGCAGTATCACCATGTTCATCACGCCTTTCAGCCGGGGAAAGTAGTAGAACACCACGAACAGGGTCGGCAGTATCAGCAGCAGGCTGAACAGCAGGGCGGCCAGGCACACCAGCAGCGAGCGACCGAAGGCGGCCAGAAAACGGCTGTCCGACCAGAGGCTCAGATACCAGTCCAGGGTAAAACCGCTGGGCAGAATATGGGCCCCCCACTGGGCTGACAGGGAATAAACCAGGGTGATGACAATGGGAGCGGCGAGCAGCAGTACCAGCCCGGCGACCGTCAGCCGCGCCAGCAGGGGCGTTTGGGGTTGTTTATTCATAACGACTCCGGGCGATGATCCACTGATTGACGGCGGTCACCAGCACCAGCAATACCATCAGCAGCAACGACAGGGCGGCCGCCAGCTGGGGCTCGAGGAAAATGTCCCCTGCAACCAGGGCGGATATCTGTATGGTGACCAGGTTGTAGTTGCTGGTCATCAGAGCAAAGGTACTGGCGTAGGCGCCCAGGGCATTGGCCAGCAGAATAATAAAGGTGCCCAGCAGCGCCGGTGTCAGTACCGGCAATACCACTCGCAGCCAGTACTGCCAGGGACGGGCCCCGAGCAGGGCGGCGGCTTCGCGCCAGTCTTTCTGAATGCCGTCGAAGGCCGGGTACAGCAGCAGTATGGCCAACGGGATCTGGAAATAGGTATACAGAATAATGAGCCCGCCGCGGGAATAGAGGTTGAAACCCTCGATCAGGCCGGCGTCACGCAGCAGCAGGGTGACGGCGCCGTTCATGCCGAGCAGCACGATAAAGGCAAAGGCCAGCGGCACGCCTGAAAAGTTGCTGGCCATGGTGGTAAAGGCCATGACCGCATCCTGTATTCTTCCCGGCACCTGACGCAGCGCCGCGGTGCCGGCCAGTGCGATCAGTAATCCCAGCAGGCTGGACCAGAGCGCCAGATCGATACTGTTACCGAAGGACTGGCGATAGAAGGGCGAATCGATGATCTCCCTAAAATTGGCCAGACTCCAGTCACCGCCGGCCTGAAAGCTGTTGATCAATACCCAGAAGATAGGCGCCAGCTGAAACAGGCCGAACACCACCACAAAGGGTAGCAACCACAGCAGCGGTAGCGCGCGGCGCCAGGCGGCGGGTCTGGCTGCTACTGGGCAACAGGGGAAAGACAGGTTCAGCCCGCCGACTCGCCGTGAGGACATGACACTCAATGTTTCAACCTGCTGCGAACATTCACCGGATGTTTGGTCAGGTTGAAACATCTCGTCACGGCGAGCAAGCTCGCCCCATGGGCGCTCGGACGGCGCCATCCCTGGCGCCGACGGTCGGCTTGTCTGACACCCGTCATTCCCCTGACCGGGTATCGTGGTAAAGGTATCATTCATGACAGCAGGCCCTCGCATTCGGTCTTGTCGTGCGTAGCCCCCAGCAAGGTGCAAATGGTGCCGCACAGATCCAGCTGTCGGGGTTGGGCCTGGGCGTCATGGCTGAAGGCACTACCGGCCACGAACAGGGGAATATTCCGCTCTTCCGGCAGAATGCCGCTGTGGCTGTGGTCTCGGTTCATGCCGTGATCACTGGTGATCAGCACCTGATAGCCTTCATCCAGCCAGCGGGGCAGATAGTCGGCCAGCAGCAGATCGAAGCGGCGGGCGCTGTTGCGGTACTGGCGCGAGTCCAGGCCGAACTTGTGGCCGGCATCATCGGTGTTCATGGGATGGACCAGCAAAAAGTCCGGGTCGAACCGGGTTCTGAGGATCTCCGCGTCCTGCAGCAGGTGGCAGTCCGGGTAGTGGTCCTGAGAGTAGAACAGCCCGTACTGTATCGGCAGTTCCGGATCCTGGGTAAAGCGATCCCGTACCGGCTGATAAGGGGCCCGGTTATACAGCTCGCTGACCCAGTGATAGGCCGCCGCCGCCGTGGTCAGCCCCGCCCGGCGCGCCAGCGAGAATATGCTCTGCTGGGTGCTCAGTCGCGCCATGTCGTTGTTCAGTATGCCGCTGTCTACCGGCCGGGTGCCGGTGAGGATGCACTCGTAGAGGGGGCGGGACACCGCCGGCAGTTCGCACTGCATCTGGTAGCCGGTCATGCGACCGGCTTCGTTCAGACCCTGAAGGTAGCCCAGGCAGTCCCGGGCAACCTCGTAGGCCAGGCCGTCGATGACGACCAGTATGACCTTGTTCATGCTTACCTCTGCTGGTGGATCAGGACGGCGGACTGCCACTGGCGGGACAGGGTGCGGGTGCTCTTTTCCCAGGCATCCTGGTCGGCAATGGGGCGTGCCGCGGCATACATGTCGTTGGGCAGCAGTTTTTCCTGTACATCGGCGGGCAGGCTAACGGTGCTGCGGATGGGGCGGGCATAACCGCGGGCCAGGTTGATTTGTCCCGCATCGCTCAGTATGTATTCCCGGGCCAGCTTGGCGGCATTGGGGTGCCTGGCGTACTTGTTGATGATGGTGGCGTAGCCGGAGATGAGCGAGCCGTCGCTGGGGATGACCACGGTGAAGCGGTCACGGTCGATTTGATCCCGGTAGCTGAGGGCATTGAAGTCCCACAGTATTGCCATCTCCACTTCGCCCTTTTCCAGGTTGGCGATATTGGGGTCTACCGGTGACAGGCGGCCCTGTTTGGCCAGCTGGGCAAACAGCGCCAGGGCCGGTTTGATATTGGACTCGTCTCCGCCCTGGGCAAAGGCGGCGGCCAGCACGGCACTGTTGGCCTGGGCGGCGACACCCACGTCACCGACGGTGACCTGATAGTCACCATTCAGCAGATCCTGCCAGGAGGTCGGGGCTTTTTGCACCAGTTCGTTGTTGACGATAAAGGCGATGGTGCCGGTGTAGCCCAGCATCCAGTGGCCGTCCTGGTCCTTGGCCCAGTCGGGAATGTCATCCCAGGTGGTAGGCTTGTAGGGCTGGGTCACTCCCTGGCGCACGGCGATGGGACCGAAGGCGGCACCCACATCACCGATATCGGCGGTGGCATTGTCTTTTTCGGCGGCGAACTTGGCAATTTCCTGGGCCGAGCTCATGTCGGTATCCTGGTGCTGAATGCCGTAGTGTTCACCCAGATCCCGCCAGGTGTCCTTCCAGTTGGCCCAGCTGTCGGGCATGCCGACGCTGTATACCTTGCCTTCGGCGCGGGCCTTGCTTTCCAGCTCATTGAGGTCGGTGGCCAGTACCGGGGTGGCACTCAGGGCCAGGGCAAGCAGACTTGAGGTTTTCAGTATGGTCTTCATCGGTTCCAATCCTCTGGACTAGGTCAGGTTCGAAGCCGATGTTAGAGCCGGTTTGTGACAGTGTTACGACATTTTTATGGCGGAAAAATGAGTTTCCGTCGTATTTTTACTAGGGAGTCGGGTCATTTTACTGTCATGAATCGATGTGACACTGGCATTAACATCATCTGGACTATACCAAGAGCATGAACGAACCACGGACCACACAGGGCGCCGCCATTATCCAGGCGTTACGGCAACAGCTGACCAGTCAGGCGCTGACCGGCGGCAGCAAGCTACCGGCCGAGCGGGAACTGGCAGACTTGTTTGATACCACCCGTATCACGGTGAAAGAGGCACTGCATCATCTGGAGGCAGAGGGGCTGATTTACCGGGAAGAACGGCGTGGCTGGTTTGTGTCCCGGCCCCGGCTGGTTTACAACCCGGCCAGCCGCTCTCATTTTCATGCCCTGGTGGCGGCGCAACAGCGGGTGGCGGCCACTCGTGTGTTGAGTTGCGAATCGGTGCTGGCCCCCGCCGAGCTGGTATCCGAGATGGCACTGGCGCCGCTCAGCCGGCTGACCCGTATCTGCCGGCTACGCAGCATCGATCGGCGGCCCGTGCTCTATACCGAGCACTATCTGATCCCCGAGTATTTCCCCGATATTGGCGAACAGGATCTGGGTCAGTCGCTGACCGGACTGTATCAACGCCGTTACGGCCTGCGCTATGGTCGCTCCCGGTTCGATATCTGCCCGACTGCCGCCCGTGGCGAGGCGGCCCGGTCGCTCAGCCTGGCCGAAGGCAGCCCGGTGCTGGCGATAACCCGTATCAATTACGACCAACAGGGGCGGATTATTGACTGTGATCGGGAAATCTGGCGTCATGACGCGGTGCGCATACGCATCGACAGCCAGGCGCGGGCCGCTGCCAGCTGACCCCGATCAGGGCAGGGGCGTCTCCGGCCCCTGGGCCAGTCCGTCGGCCAGCAGCGCCGCCAGTGGCTGCCGGCTGCGAAACAGGTTGGTTCGGTGACCTTCCCGGGTCAGGTAGAGATGGCCGTCCGGGCCCAGGGCGATGCCCTCGAACTGGCCCCCTTCATCGAGGGTGAAGTGCCGGCCCTGCGGTTCGATGATGCGTCCGTCCCGTACCGGGTATAGCCACAGGTATGCCCGTCGGTCCAGCCAGTTGCGACCATAGCCCAGCAGTATCAGGGTCTGGCTGGCGGCATCATAGTCGGCTGCCGTGACCAGCATGCGGGTGTTCAGTCGCTGCTGTTCCGTCAGTGCAGCCACGGGCGCCGCCGGATCCAGTTTGTAGAGGCTGGTCTGTTCGTCCAGCCAGCGCTTGGTCAGCAGCCATAACTCATCTTCCACCCAGGTCAGGGCTTCGGCATCAAAGTTGTGTCGGTGCCGGAGCGATGTGAAATCGGTTTGTTCGGCATAGCGTACCGGCAGCCTGCGGGCGAGGCTGATCCCTCGTGTGGCGGCGTCGAGTTGATAGATCACCAGATCCTGCCGTCGACCGCCATTGTTGCCGATATCGGCCAGATACAGGCGATCACCGGCCATGGCGATATCTTCCCAGTCGTGGTTATGGGCATCGGCCAACGGCCAGATAGCCTGGATTTGACCGGTCGCATCCAGCCAGAACAATTCCACTTCGTTGCCGCTGTCGTTGTGGCTGATAAAGCCGTCCCGCCAGGCAACCAGCCCGGAGGTTTCCGACAGGCGGCCCGGAAAGTCGGCAACCGGCATCAGGGCCAGGCGCGGGCTGTCGGCGGATGCGCAGCCGGACAGTAATATCAACGTCAGTAGTAGCGGAATGAGGCGCAATGGGTGTCCTTTGGTTGAGTCAGGTAGGCGTGACGCAAATGCAGTACTTGCGTGACGCATACATGGTTGTCATTTCTGTACGGTTTGGCAATACAATGACCGCCGCTTTCTTCTCTTTTCTCGACGCTGTTCGGAGCATAATAATGAATTTCAAGGACTGGTCGGCATCGGCCGTGACCGCCGGCTTTCTGGCGGTGCTGATTTCCTATTCGGGACCGCTAATCATCTTTTTTCAGGTGGCGCAGAGCGCCAATGTCTCCCATGAGATGATGGTGTCCTGGGTCTGGGCCATTTCAATCGGAGCGGCGGTGTCGGGCATACTGCTGAGCTGGTGGCTGAAAGTGCCGGTGGTGACCGCCTGGTCCGTGCCCGGCTCGGCGTTGTTGATCAGCATGTTTCCCGATCTCAGCCTCAATCAGGCGGTGGGGGCCTACATTACCGCCGGATTCATCATTTTTCTGATCGGTATTTCCGGCTGTTTCGATACCTTGATGAGGGCGATCCCCAAGGGCATTGCCTGCGGCATGATGGCGGGGATCCTGTTTCAGTTCGGAGTGGGCGCCTTTCAGGCGGTGGAGTCCATGCCGGCCCTGACCTTTATGATGATTGCCGCCTACCTGATACTGAAACGCCTCTGTCCCCGTTATTGCATGATACTGGTGATGCTGGTGGGGGTAGCGCTGACCATGGGGCTGGAAGGGATTGATCTGAGCGGGCTCGAACTCAGCCTGGCCCAGCCGGTGTTCATTCGTCCCGAATGGAGCTGGCACACCACCCTGAGCCTGGCGATCCCGCTGGTGCTGGTGAGCATCACCGGACAGTTTCTGCCCGGCATGGCCATACTGCGCAGCTCGGGTTATCGCACCAAGGCCAGGCCGATCATTATTGTCACCGGCATCATGTCGATGGTGATGGCGGTGTTTGGTGGCATCACCATCGTCATCGCCGCCATTACCGCCGCCCTGTGCACCGGCAGGGATGCCCACGAAAATGCAGACAAACGCTATGTGGCAGGTATCGCCAATGGCCTGTTCTACCTGCTGGGCGGTTGCTTTGGCGGCAGCATCATCCTGCTGTTTACCGCCTTGCCGAAAGAATTTGTGGCGATACTGGCCGGACTGGCGCTGATCGGTGCCATTACCAGCAACGTGATCGGGGCCGTCAACGATGCGGAGCACCGGGAGGCCGCCATGGTGACCTTTTTGGCGACCGCCTCGGGCATGAGTTTCTGGGGGCTGGGCTCGGCGTTCTGGGGCGTGATGTTGGGTGGCCTGACCTATCTGGTGTTGCACAAGGTCTACCGGCTGCCGGCCTGGCGAGCCGGTTCACGGCTGCCGGAATCGGCCAAAACACCAGGCGGCAGTGACCCGGCCGATGCCTGATGCCTTCCCGCGCCAGTCGTCCCATTGGCTCCGCTCCCTGACCGGTGACTATTGTGCAATGGATGAGTGGCCAGATGGGCTGCCCTGTGTACCGTTGCGTTGGCTGCTGATATCACCATGAATTCCGGGGCAAGCAGTGCTCTCTGCTGCTTGCCGGCCAAATACTCAGTACATTTTCTGGCTTTATTCTTTCGCCCGCTCAAAACTTCACCTCGAAACTGTTAAGCTGCTGGCAACATTTTCCATCGAGCTAACCAGAGAGGAGAACGGAGTGACCAAGGGTGTTGCGCTGTCGGTATTTTCGTCGGTGTTGTTTGCGCTGCTGTACTATTACGCCAGCCTGATGACGCCCCTCAATAGCGAAGCCGTGTTCGGCTGGCGGATGTTGCTGACCATGCCCTGTGTCGGTCTGTTTCTGTTCTACAGTGGTGACTGGCGGCTGGTTGTCGACTTGCTCACGCAACTGAGAACCCGGCCGGTGTTATGGCTGGGCTTGCCGCTGTCTTCCGCCCTGGTCGGGATACAGCTGTGGATTTTCATGTGGGCGCCGCTGAACGGGAGCGGGCTGGCGGTGTCGCTCGGTTATTTCATGATGCCATTGGTGCTGGTGCTGATCGGGCGTTTCCTCTACCAAGAGCGGCCGACCCGGTTGCAGTGGCTGGCGGTGGCCTGCGCCGCCGTCGGGGTGGCCAACGAGCTGTGGCATGCGGGGGCTGTTTCCTGGGAAACCCTGGTGGTGGCCATCGGATACCCGCTGTATCTCGTCTGGCGCCGCTGGTTGGGTAACGACAGCCTCGGCGGGCTCTGGTGTGACATGTTGTTGCTGATCCCGGTGGCAGCCTGGTTCGTGTTCGCAGCCGGCACACCCTTCGCCGCCTTTGCCCAGCGGCCGGTATTATCCCTGCTGGTGATGGGGCTGGGCATGCTCAGCGCCCTGGCGCTGGTGTGCTACATTCTGGCCAGCCGCTGCCTGCCGTTCAGCCTGTTCGGCCTACTCGGTTATGTGGAGCCGGTATTGCTGGTGCTGGTGTCACTGATGCTGGGCGAAAGCATCTCGGCGGCGGAATGGCCGACCTACATCGCCATCTGGATAGCAGTAGGGTTGTTGGTACTGGAAGGCATCAAACGCTTGCTGGCATTCCGGCGTTATCCGTTTGACTAGCGCCGCCAGGTCCCACGCCCACATCATGCAGGGCGGCGACAACAGGGGGCGTCGTGTCAGCTTCGTCCATGGCAAGCTAGTATAAGCTAGCGGGCGGGGGGATCGGCGGGTTTGATGGGCTGGAAAGTATGGAACAGGCACCAGTAGCAATATATCGCCAGCCCCCCGGTGATCATGCCCCATAGCTGGGCGCCGGACAGCCATTCGTACAGCGACCAGGCCAGACAGAACAGAGTAACGGCAATGCGCCGCCATAGCGGCTGGAAAAAAATCAGATCCTTTTCTTTCATGGTGGTGGCTCTCCGGTACACACTCGGTGGCAGTTAACCACTATCCCGCCCGGCTTGTCGAATGTATATTCCATTTTTGTGATCTTCGAAATAAAACAGGGTGCTCCGGTAGCCGCCGCGGCAGGCTACCCTCGTCTCCCGAACCGGGCAGAGGCTCCTGCTCAATGACCGCGAGCCTCATGCCCACATCACGCAGATCGCCGCCACCACGATAAGGCCCAGCCCCAGGTGATCGTGGCGGGCCAGCCTGTCTCTGAAATACCAGGCCGAAATCATCAGGGTAAACAACACTTCAATCTGCCCCAGGGTCTTGACCAGGGCCACGCTTTCCAGGCTCATGGCGCTGAACCAGCCGATGGAGCCCAGACAACTGGTGAGGCT
The DNA here is from genome assembly GCF_001870485.1 of Oceanisphaera psychrotolerans. Taxonomy (GTDB): domain Bacteria; phylum Pseudomonadota; class Gammaproteobacteria; order Enterobacterales; family Aeromonadaceae; genus Oceanimonas; species Oceanimonas psychrotolerans. The sequence continues at coordinate 132,351 of NZ_MDKE01000044.1, forward strand.
GACCAGGGCGGTCAGAGTGGGGCGCTTGAGCAGCCCACGCAGGCTGGCCGGATCGCGCAGCCCCAACCAGGTCACCAGCAGCAGGGTTTGCAGTCCAATCACCAGCAGCAATACCCAGGCGGCAGAGAAAGGAAAGGGCAATGCCAGCAGCAGGCTGGCTTCCCGTACCCACAGCGAGGTCAGCGCAAAGGCCAGGCCGCTGCCCAGCCCGAAGACCAGTGTCATCGGCGATACCGTGCCGGATGCCCGGTGCAGGCCGCTCAGCAGCCAGACCGCCATGCCGCCCAGTACCACGCCCAGCCAGCCGAGGGCGGTGAGGGAGGTGCCGAAAAAGCACACCCCCAGCGCCGCCGCCAGAATGGCTTCACTCTTGGCCAGCCCTACACCCACCGCGTAGTTGCGCAACTGGAACAGCCGCACCATCAGGGCGGTGGCCAGGATCTGGCTGAACGCGGCGCCCACTATGTAGCCGGCAAAGGGCACCGAAAAATCTGGCAGTGCCTGCTGCGGTTGCCAGCGATACAGGAGCCACAGGTAAGTGGCGGCGAGGGGGCCGGCCAGAATAAAGCGGGCCAGGGTCACCCCGGTGGCGCCGACACTCTGGCTGAGCTGTTTCTGAAAGGCATTGCGCCAGGCCTGCATCAGGGCGGCGAACAGGGCAAAGGGGATCCAGAGCATCAGGTTACCCTAAGGTGTAAGACGTGAGGGGGAAGGGCAAGACGTGAGGTGAACAAACCAGACCTTCCGGCCCGGTGTTTTCCCCTCACGTCCGGCGTCTTACGATGCTTTATTCTTTTGTTGCTGCTGAAGCTTGCGCGCTTGCTTTTCGGCCCGGCGTTGCTCGGCATTGGCCACCGCATCGCTGCCGATATGGGCTTCGCCCCGTGCCCTGGCCAGTTGCAGCTGATGCTCGCGCTCGGCATAGCGGCGTTGTTGCTCGGGGGTCTGCCGGTCATGGCAACGGGGGCAGCTCAGTCCATGCTGATAGTGCGGGCTTTGCAGGTCATCCTGCGACAGTGGCGCCCGGCAGGCGGAGCAGAGCTGATACTGGCCCGGTTGTAGCTGGTGATCCACGGTGACCCGGTTGTCGAACACGAAGCACTCGCCCTGCCACAGGGACTCCTGCTCCGGCACTTCTTCCAGATATTTCAGAATGCCGCCGTGCAGGTGGTAGACCTCGTCGAAGCCCTGCTCCTTGAGATAGGCGGTGCTTTTTTCACAGCGAATACCGCCGGTACAGAACATGGCGACCTTCTTGTGCTTGGCCGGATCCAGGTTGTTTTTGACGTACTCGGGAAACTCGCGAAAACTCTCGGTATTGGGGTTGAGCGCGCCCTTGAAGGTGCCGATATCCACCTCGTAGTCGTTGCGGGTATCGACCAGCACCACTTCCGGATCGGAGATCAGCGCATTCCAGTCCTTGGGGGCCACATAGGTGCCCACCACCCGTTTGGGATCGATGCCTTCCACCCCCAGGGTCACGATTTCCTGCTTCAGCTTGACCTTGGTACGGTAGAAAGGCTGCTCTTCGCTGAGTGATTCCTTGTAATCGATACCGTTGAAGCGGGCATCGGCATCGAACCAGGCCTTGAGCCGGTCGATGGCGGCGCGGGAGCCGGCCACGGTGCCGTTGATGCCTTCACTGGCCAGCAACAGGGTGCCACGGATCTGCTCGGCTTCCAGCATGGATTGCAGCGGCTCGCGCAGCGCTTCGTGGTGGTCCAGAGTAACGAATTTATAGAGGGCACAAACAACAAACTGAGACATGGTTTCCTCCAGCGCCGGCCGTGCGCTGTATCAAGCAAATATTCGTGGCCACACTCGCAGAGCATGACGTTACAGGGCGCGCATGATAGCAAATTTTATCGCCGTCCTGCACCTGTGGGTGCCGGCGCCTCTTGAGCAAGAGAGGGCAGATAAAAAAACGGCGCCCGCAGGCGCCGTTGCATGATGGTTAACGCAGCTGTTTCAGCAGCGAGGCGCTGGCATAGCCGTCTGCGATCTGGCCGACAGACTGCTGATAGGCACGGATGGCGTTGATGGTGTTGGGGCCAATGACGCCATCGGCTCCTTTGGTGTCGAAGCCCCTGGCGGTCAGCCTGCGTTGCAGTTCTTCCTTTTCCGTCCGGCTCAGGGCCTGCTCGTCTCGTGGCCAGGGGGCGACGAACTCACCACCACCGGCCAGTTTGTCGCCCAGGTGTCCTACCGCCATGGCATAGGAGGTGGCGTTGTTGTAGCGGCGGATCACCTTGAAGTTGTTGAAGATGGCGAAGGCCGGCCCCCGGGCGCCGGCGGGCACCAGTATGGCGGCCTCGCCATGGTCGGGCAGCGACTGGCCATCGATGGTGGTGATGCCCTGATTGCGCCAGTAGGCGACCGGCTGGAGCTGGTTCTGATCGGCAAGGCGGTAGTCGAATCCGGCCGGCAGCCGGACTTCCACTCCCCAGGGAGCGTTATGGTCCCAGCCGAAGCGGGACAGATAATAGGCGGTGGAGGCGAGGGCATCGGTTGGGTCTTCAGCCCAGATGTCCCGCTTGCCATCGCCGGTAAAGTCCTGGGCGTACTCCAGATAACTGGTGGGCATGAACTGGGTGTGGCCCATGGCCCCGGCCCAGGAGCCGCGCATCTTTTCCGGGCTGACATCACCCGCCTGCAGTATCTGCAGGGCGGCCATCAGCTGCGCTTCGGCAAAGGTGCGGCGGCGCCCTTCGAAGGCCAGGGTGGCCAGCCCTTCGATGGTGCTGGTGTTGCCGCGATAGGAGCCATAGTTGGTTTCCATGCCCCAGATGGCCAGTACTACCCTGGCATCCACGCCGTAGCGTTGTTCTATTGCCCGGAGTGCAGGTTTCAACTGTTCCCATTTCTGGCGGCCGGTGCTGACGCGGGTGGCGGAGGTGGCGGTGTCAAGGTAGTCCCAGATCTGCCGGCTGAACTCGGCCTGACGACCATCCAGCTCCATGACCTGCTGATTGAGCGTCACGCCCTTGAAGGCGCCGTCGAACACTGCCGGTTTGATCCCTTCGGCCAGCGCGCGGGCGCGAAAGCCGGTGCGCCAGGCGGCAAAGTCGGCGGGGGCAACGGGGGTGGTCTGGGTGGCGTTCGATTGCGATGGCCGAGGAGTGGCCGGTTGTGCGGTAGTGGCCTGACCGGCGCAACCGCTGAGGGTGGCACCGATCACCAGTGCACTGAGGTAGCATCGTTTTAACATGTTGTCCCGTTGGTTGGCGTTGTTTATTCACAGCATGGTTCGCAGCATATCCCAAGCCCATAAAAATGAAAGTCCCTGCATGGACTTTGCCTGTGCCGGGGGAGCTGTCGCGCCGGGAGGCGTAAAGCGGGACGCCGATGACGACCTCAGCGCTTGTCGTTGGCCTGGGCCAGCAGCATGCAGACCTCCCGATCGCTGGTCTGGCTGAAATCGTCATAGAACTGGCCAACCGAGCCCAGATTATCGCTCACCACCAACGCGGTAAATTCATCGACCAGGGCGGTGGCCCTGGCGGCGGCTTCCGCCGAGCTCACCGGTACCGCCACACCGAGGTGTGCCGGCCCCTGGCTTCGCACCGCCCGTATGGCCGCTTCCATGGTGGCGCCGGTCGCCAGGCCATCGTCCACCAGCAGCACAGTGGCCCCGGCAAGCGCAAGCGGTGCGGCCTGTCCCCGGTAGATGAGCTCCCTGCGATGCAGTTCTTTCTGTTCCCGCCGGAGCACGGCATCGCGCGGGGGCTGGTCGATGCCGCCGTGTCTGACGATTTCCTGATTAAGCACCAGAATATCCCCCGTGGCGATGGCGCCCATGGCCAGCTCCGGATGCCCGGGGTAGCCGAGCTTGCGCACCAGCAGCACATCGAGCGGCGCGTGCAGGGCCTGCGCCACTTCAAAGGCAACCGGTACTCCGCCGCGAGGCAGGCCCAGTACCAGCAAGGCGGGTAGCTCGCGATAATGCCGCACCAACCCGGCCAGTCTCTGGCCGGCGGCGCGTCGATCCTGAAAAGATTGCAAGGTCATACTCCGGGTATAGAGGCATGATCTAACAGTAGCAAAACCCCATAAAATTCGGGTTGAGCCGCAGATAGTGACCCTGACCTTTGTTATCATTGCCCTTTTCGAACCGGCAGGCGGATCTCGCCGTTATCGGCAGCGACACCGGAAGTCGGTGTGGTGACGGCCACCGCATCCTGCCGGAGCTGCATCATTATCCATCGAGGAAGTCGCGTGAAGTGTCCTGGCTGTGAAAACCTCATCGAAGCCGCCCACATCACCGAGCGGCAGGTTCGGGGACTCGATATACAGTTTGCCTGTCCTCATTGTCAGGCGACACTGAGGGTGAACGGACGGGCCACTCGAGCCAAGCTGATGGGCTTTGTGCTGCTGATGTCGGGCTCGGGGGTGATGTTGTGGGGGCCGCAACCGGCCTGGATATTTGGCTTGATGGTGATGATTGCCGGTGGTGGCCTGGCCTTTGCCGCCCGTCGCCGGGAGTCAAGGTTGCAGTGTGTGGACAAGCCCGGCAGCGAGGCCGAACATTAACAACAACGCCCTGACGCATATTCTATCGGAGCCATCATGTATCTGATCAGAGACTTTAAAGAGACCGATCTCAGCAGCCTGGAACTGATTTATCACGATGCGGTGATGGAGCAGGGACGGCGAAACTACAGCGAAGAACAGGTTGAATCCTGGGCATCCTTTCCCTATCTCTATGCCGCCGATTTCAGGACCCTGGTGCAGACCGGTTACACCCGGGTGATGGCGTTCCATCAAATCCCGGTGGCGTTCGCCACCCTGTATCCCGATGATCATCTGGCGCTGTTGTATGTGCTGGCCGATCATGCCGGCCAGGGCCTGGCCGGACGCCTGTGCGACGATATCGAGCAGGAGGCGGGCCGGCGTGGAGTGGCGTGTCTGCGGACCGATGCCAGCCTGCTGTCGCGGCCGGTGTTCGAGCAGCGTGGATTCCGGCTGGTGGAGCAGCAACCGGTGGAGCGGGCGGGGCAGAAATTTATTCGTTTCATCATGGAAAAATCATTGTCGTCGCAGGCCGTCTGAACGCTGGCGCCGGTCGGGGCTTTGCCGCAGAATAGCGGCCCCGTCGACCGGGGGACTTTTTTTACTTATTCTGGGGTAGGGGGAGCATCCGTGGCCAAACCGAAAGGCACCTATTATCTGACTGCACACTGTCCGGGCAGCCTGGGCACCGTGGACGTGGTGACGCGCTACCTGCATGAGCAGGGCTGTTACGTGGTGGAAATGCAGACCTTTGACGATGTGCTGAGCGGGCACTTTTTCATTCGGGTGGAGTTTCGTCCTCCCGAGGCACCGCATTTCGATGAAACGGCCTTCAACCAGGGTCTGCAGCCACGGGCCAGGCAGTTTGATATGCAGTGGGAGCTGACCGCCACCGATAACAGGCCCAACGTGGTGATCATGGTGTCCCGGCTCGATCATTGTCTGAACGATTTGCTCTATCGCTATCGCACCGGCCAGCTGGCCATCGAGATCCCGGCGATCATTTCCAATCACCCGGATTTGCAGCGGCTGGCCGACTGGCATCATATTCCCTATTACCATCTGCCGGTGAGCGACGAGACCCGGGCCGAGCAGGAAGCCCAGGTGCTTAGCATTATCAACGAGTGCGAAGCGGATCTGGTAGTGCTGGCGCGTTACATGCAGGTGTTGAGCCCGGAACTGTGCGCCACCCTGACCGGCAAGGCCATCAATATCCACCATTCGCTGCTGCCCGGTTTCAAAGGCGAACAGCCCTATCATCAGCCTATCATAAAGGCGTCAAGCTGGTGGGGGCCACCGCCCATTACATCAATAACGATCTGGATGAAGGACCCATCATCACCCAGGGCGTAGAAGTGGTGGATCACAGTCATTATCCGGAGCAGTTGACGGCCAAGGGCCGCGATATCGAGTGCATGACCCTGTCCCGGGCGGTGCAATATCATATCGAGCGACGGGTGTTCCTGCATAACGGCAAAACCGTGGTCTTTACCAGTTGAAGCGGACATTACCTAAAATGAAAAACGGAGTTTATTCCCCCATGAACAAGACCCTTGTGGCCGGGGCGCTTGCCCTGACCCTGGCGGGCTGTGCCAGTCAGCAGCCGGCTCCCCCCTTTACCCTGACCCTGGCTCATATCAACGATACCCACTCGCATTTTGATCCGAGTGATGCGCGCCTGACGCTGGATCACAAGGCGGTATTTACCCGTCTTGGCGGTCATCCGCGGCTGCTGAGCCATGTCAATGAACTGCGCCGTCAGGCGGAAGAGGCGGAGCAGCCTCTATTGTTTGTGCATGGTGGCGACGCCTGGCAGGGCACCGGCTATTTCACCCTCAATCAGGGCGCGATGAACGCCGATGTGCTGAGCCGGATGCAGCTGGACGCCATGGCGCTCGGCAACCACGAGTTTGATATCGACAACCAGCGCCTGGCCGCCTTTATTCAGGGCGTCAACTTTCCGGTGCTGGCCGCCAACCTGGATGCCAGTCACGATCCGGATTTGAAGGGTCTGGAGAACCTCAAACCCTATGTGCTCTACGCCTTCGACGGCCATGAAAAGGAGCGGGTAGACAGCGTCAAGGACGCCGGTAAACGTCCGGTGGTGGCGGTGATGGGGCTGGTGCTGGAAGACATGCCAGACATGGCGGCGCATACCGGCAATCTGCGTTTCGAGCGCGAAGTCGACAGTGCCCAGCGCACGGTCAGGGCGTTGCGTGAACAGGGTGTCAAACAGATAGTGGCGGTGACGCACCTGGGGCTGGAGCGCGATCAGCGCCTGGCCCGCGAGGTCAACGGTATCGACGTGATAGTGGGCGGGCACTCCCACAGCCTGCTCGGCCAGTTCAGCAACCTCGGCTGGGCCGATGGCGCGCCCTATGCCCGCCAGTTCACCAACCCCGACGGGCGGGGCATCACCTGTGTGGTACAGGCCGGCCAGTTTGCCCAGGCCATGGGGCAGGTGAGCGTGACCTTTACCCCCGACGGTCGGGTCAGTCGCTGCGAAGGGGGTAATACCCTGTTGTCCGACAATGTCTTCTACCGGGATATTCGCCGGGGTGAACAGCACCGCCTGAATGAACAGCAAACGCAGCGGCTCAAGGCCGAGATAGCGTCTCAGCCGAATATTGCCATGGTGGCGGAAGATCCGGCACTGCGCGCCCATATCGACAAGCAGTATCTGCCGGCGTTGAACCGGGCCTATGGCGAGGTGATCGGCCATCTGCCGCAGGCACTGAAGCATGTGCGCCTGCCGGTGGATGGCAGTGGTTCTCAAATAGCCCCATTGGTAGCGGCCAGCCAGTTGTACTGGGCAAACACCCCCGAGGTACTGGCGGTCACCGGACGCCGTGCCGATTTTGCCCTGGTGGCGGCGGGGTCGGTGCGTAACAGCCTGGAACCCGGTGCGCTTAAAGAAGGCCATGTGGGACTCGAGCTGCTGCCCTTTGCCAACCCCATCAGCCTGGTCTCGCTCACCGGTCGTCAGGTGGCGGGACTGTTGCTGGAAACCATCAATGCCTCCCTGCCGGCGGACGCCCATACCGGCAAGTTCCCCTATGCCGCCGGGCTGCGTTATACCTTTAACGAAACCAGCAAGGGACGGGGTTATCTCGACCGTATCGAATTCCTGTCGCAGGGACACTGGCAGCGGATCGAGCCCGACACCCGCTATCAGGTGGTGCTGAACAGCTACCATGCTTCCGGTAACGATGGCTGGAGCACCTTCTTCGACAGTCAGCAGGCCTTTACCGACCGGCTGGATCTGGCCTTTACCAATGGCAAGCTGACAGCCTTTCCGGTGGCTCGCCTGAGCAAGGTCAATGGTGGTGGTGTTCAGGTGCACTACATCAATCAGCCGCTGAACTGCCAGGACCAGGCGGTGCGCTGCAATACCGATGCCCGGGCCTTTATCGACTACGTGCGTGAACGGCGTCCCATGCTGACGGCGTTGCCTGAATCGGGCGTTACCCTCAAGCGCCTTTGAGTACAACAAGCCCGGGATAACCGGGCTTGTTCGTTAATGGCCACCGGACCTGCGTCATCAACTGACCAAGCGGTGCCAGCGGGCCGGATCCGATTGCCCGGATCGGGTCGGTGGTGCGCTCTCGGCTCCGGCAGAGTCCCCGCTGCCAAAGCTGGATTCAAACGGAATTAATTCCTTCCCCTGACCTTCGTGATAAGACCATCGCTTCTGACCGCTCTGGCTCGACATCGATTTTTAATCCTGTCAGACTCACGGCCATTGCTGCAGACTGAGAAAAACCGGCTATGCTGTATGTACTCTTTTGAATCTACTAGGGGCCGAAACATGAAGCTGATCAACCCCATGGACACAGTCCCCTGGTCCACGCTGCTGTTCGCGGTGGTGCTGTTGCTGGGAAGCTGGAGTCCGCTGTCGTTTGCAGCCGACGCCTTGCCGTTACCTCAGGGCCGGGTGGTGCTGACCGTCACCGGCAAGCTGGCTGTGACCAATGCCGATAACAAGGCAGAATTTGATATGGATATGCTGGCGGCCTTGCCGCAGCACGAGTTCAGGACCGCGACGCCCTGGACGGAAGGGGAACACCTTTTTCGCGGGGTCTTGCTGAGTGATCTGCTGCGAAGACTGGGAGCCGAAGGCGCCGAGGTTCGAGCTGTGGCGCTGAATGACTACCATCATGATATCGAAAGACAGCTGGTGGCCGAGATGCCCTTGCTGCTGACGACGCATTTTGACGGCAAGCCGATGAAGGTACGGCATAAAGGGCCGATCTGGCTCATGTTGCCGCTGTCTGATCTGCCCCGTTTCAATACCAAACGTTATCATGAACTGCTGATCTGGCAGTTGAAAAGCCTGGACGTGCGCTAATAGTGAAAAAGTTCAAACTACTCGTTCTCACCGCCATTACCCTGTTATTCGGTGCCAGCTCGCTGTACAGCTATCATCGGGATCTGGAGGTGGTGCGTTATGTCTCTGCCACCATCAAGGCGGTGGGCTGGGCCAGTTCCGAGTTGGAGATGGAGCTGCTCAAGTTTGATCAGGCGTTGACGGCGTTGTCCGCCCACACCGCCGATGAAGAAAATGTCCAGTTGCGCTTTGAGCTGTTGTGGAGCCGGGTAGACACCCTGCTGAAGGGCAAGGAAAGCCGCCCGATGCGCGAGCAACCAGAGGTGCAGCCGATGCTGGAAAGCTTTGCCCGGCAGCTCGAGCTCTGGGAAAATCGGGTGTATGCGTTGAGCGCGGATGACCGTACCGGCATCCTGGCACTGCGACAGGAACTGGCGCACTTCCGGCAGCAGGCGCGGGAAATCAACGTCGACAATTTTTCTGGTGACAAGATCTGGCAACAGCTCGATATCATTCAGGATATTCGCCTGCGTTCCAGTCTGTATCTCGCCGGCCTGCTGCTGAGCGGTGGCCTGATGCTGTGGCTGGTGGTGCGGGAAAACAGCCGTAATCGCTACATGGCCTATCACGACATGCTCACCGGCCTGCCCAATCGCATGTTTTTCTATCAGCTGATGAGCAAGGCCCTGAAACGGGCCGAGCGGGAGCGGCAGGGGCTGGCGGTCCACATGGTGGACCTCAACGGTTTCAAGGCCATCAACGACAGCCTGGGTCATGAAGTGGGTGATAACCTGCTACGGATCATTTCTGCCCGTTTGCGAGACACCATCGGCGACCGGGGCCAGATTGCCCGGCTCGGCGGGGATGAATTTGTGGTGCTCCAGCGGATGCAGTATCCGGAAGACGCCGAGCAGATGGCGGCTCGGTTATGGCAGTCGCTTTCCCGCGAGGTGCAATTGCCGGATGGTTGTCTGTCGCCCCAGGCCTGCATCGGCACCAGTCTCTATCCTCTGCACGGCCTTACCATGGCCGAATTGCTTGGCCATGCCGATACCGCCATGTATTACGCCAAGCACAGTCGCAAGACCATGCAGCAGATGTTTGAGCCGGGCATGGATGAACGGCGGTTGCGGCGTCAAAAACTGGCGGTGGCGTTGCAGGTGGCGCTCGAGCAGGATCATCTGACGCTGCATTATCAGCCCATCTTTCACCTAGACACCGGGGCCATCGAGTCGGTGGAAGCTCTGTTACGCTGGCATTCGAGCGAGTTCGGCACCATCAGTCCGATCGAGGTGATTGCGGTGGCCGAAAACCACGGCCTGGCACATCGGCTCAATGAATGGATACTGATGCAGGCCTGCCAGCAACTGCGGCACTGGCATCAGAGCGGCTTCGACTGGCTGAAGGTAAACGTGAATATCAGCCCCAATATCTTTATGGATGGCGAGCTGGCCATTACCGTGACGCAGGTTTTGCAGGCCAGCAGCCTCGATGCTTCTGCTCTGGTGCTGGAGATCACCGAAGATACCAGTATGTGGGATACCGTCGACTCGCTCGATACCCTGCAGGAGTTGCGTGATCTGGGGATCGGCATTGCCCTGGACGATTTTGGCACCGGTTATTCCTCATTCAGCCATCTGCGTCAGCTGCCGGTCAACAAGCTCAAGATAGACAAGTCCTTCGTGGCCGACCTGTCAACCGACCCCAGGGCGGTCAGTCTGGTGCAAACCATTATTTCGCTGGCTTCAAGCTGGATATGGAGATCACGGCAGAGGGCATCGAATTGCCCGAACAGCAGGCCCAGTTGCAGCAACTGGGCTGCGGACTGGGGCAGGGCTACCTGCTGGCCAGACCGATGCCGAGCGAAGACATCAGCGAGTGGCTGTCGCAAGACAAATCCCCGGATACCCGTAGCGCCTGATAACTCTCTCCTGATACACCCCTCCCGATCCTGTGCACTCATACCGACAGTTGAGTAAGCAGGATCGATTTTTTTCTATTTGTCGATACCGGCGTTTTATTGCGTGCTTCAGCTGCTATTTTTAGGAGTGTGCACATAAAGTGTCTACAAATCATGGCTGTACTCGATGAAGGCACACCTCTCGCCAATGACCTGATCCGGCGGCTCGATGAGCATCGGTTCTCTGACTGTCATCAGGATCGGCTCCGGCCTCACTTCTTGCCTAACGACAGGAGAAACAGCCATGAAACACAGTCTATTCGATGCCCTGCAGGAAGCGCGGCCGCTGGCCATCGTCGGCGCCGTCAACGCCTACAGCGCCATGCAGGCAGAGCAAGCCGGACACCGGGCGCTGTATCTGTCCGGCGCCGGGGTGGCCAATAGTTCCTTCGGGCTGCCGGATCTGGGCATCACCAGCCTGAATGACGTACTGGAAGACGCCCGTCGCCTCACCGGGGCCTGCGAATTGCCGCTGCTGGTGGACGTGGATACCGGTTTCGGTGGGGCCTTCAACATCGCCCGCGCCGTGCGCGAGATGGAACGGGCCGGCGTGGCGGCCATCCACATCGAAGATCAGGTAGCCCAGAAACGGTGCGGCCACCGACCCAACAAGGCCATCGTCTCACACGATGAAATGGTGGATCGGGTCAAGGCGGCGGTGGATGCCCGCACCGACCCTCGCTTCGCCATCATGGCGCGCACCGATGCGCTGGCGGTGGAGGGCATGAACAGTGCCGTCGAACGTGCCCAGGCCTGCGTGGCCGCCGGTGCCGATTTTATCTTCCCCGAGGCGATGGAAAGCCTGGAGCAATACCGCCGCTTCTGCGAGGCCATACCGGTGCCGGTACTGGCCAACATCACCGAATTCGGCAAGACCCCGCTGTTCAGTCAGAACGAGCTGGCCGAGGCCGGGGTGGCCATGGTGCTCTACCCGCTGTCGGCCTTCAGGGCCATGAGCCGGGCGGCGGAGATCGTTTATCGCCAGATCCTGAGCCAGGGTCACCAGCGTGACCTGCTGGAGCAGATGCAGACCCGGGAGCAGCTCTATCAGACCCTCGGCTATTATGAGTACGAGGCCAGACTGGATGCCCTGTTCGAGCATGCTGCTCAGCCCAGGCCCCCGGCCGATAATCAACAAGGAGGCAAGCATGACTAACGCCGAAGGATTGCGCGGCCAGATCGCCGGCCAGACTGCCCTCTGCACCGTGGGCAAGACCGGTTCCGGCCTGACCTATCGCGGCTTTGACATTGCCGATCTGGCCGCTCATGCCCGGTTTGAAGAGGTGGCCTTTCTGCTGCTGAAGGGCTATCTGCCCAACAAGGGCGAGCTGAGCGCCTTCAAGGCCCGGCTGCGAGCCAATCGCGGCCTGCCGGCGGCGCTGCGCACCGTGCTGGAACTGATACCGGCCTCGGCCCACCCCATGGACGTGTTGCGCACCGGCTGCTCCCTGCTTGGCAACCTGGAAACCGAGCAGCGGTTCGGCGAACAGCAGGAAGCGGCAGAGCGGTTGCTGTCGCTGCTGCCCGCCATCATCTGCTACTGGTATCGCTATGCCCACGATGGCGTGCGCATCGACACCGCCCTGGATGACGACAGTCTCGGCGGCCACTTTCTGCATATGCTGCGCGGCGAAACCCCGCCCGAACTGGATGTGAAGGTCATGAACTGCTCGCTGGTGCTCTATGCGGAGCACGAATTCAATGCCTCCACCTTCGCCGGCAGGGTCTGTGCCTCCACCCTGACCGATTTGCATTCGGCGGTGACGGCGGCCATCGGTACCCTGCGCGGCCCGCTGCACGGCGGGGCCAACGAGGCGGCGATGGCGATGATCGAGCAGTGGAGCAGCCCGGACGAGGCCGAAGCTGCCCTGCTGGGCATGCTCGCACGCAAGGAGAAGGTCATGGGCTTCGGTCATGCGGTCTATACGGTGAAGGATCCGCGCAATGCGCTGATCAAACCCTGGGCCAGGAAGCTGAGCGAAGCGGCGGGCGACAGGGTGCTGTATCCGATCTCCGAACGGGTAGAAGCGGTGATGTGGCGGGAAAAGAAGCTGTTCGCCAATGCCGACTTCTATCACGCCAGCGCCTATCACTTCATGGGCATTCCGACCAAACTGTTCACGCCGATCTTCGTGCTCAGCCGGGTCACCGGTTGGACCGCACACATCATGGAGCAGCGCGCCCACAACCGCATCATTCGCCCCAACGCCGATTATGTGGGCCCGGCCCCCCAGCCATGGGTACCGATAGAGAAGCGGTAAAGGAGCACACCATGAGCATCAATGTTGAGCCGAACGAGAGACCCGATCCCGATCAGCTGCTGGTCACCATCGCCGACTACGTGGTAAATACCGGGATCACCTCGGATGAAGCCTACAACACCGCCCGCCATTGCCTGGCCGATACCCTCGGTTGCGGCCTGCTGGCGCTGCGTTTTCCCGAATGCACCAAACATCTGGGGCCTTTGGTGCCGGGCACCACGGTGCAACATGGCGCCCGGGTGCCCGGTACTTCTCACGAGCTGGATCCGGTCACCGCCGCCTTCAACATCGGCTGCCTCATCCGCTGGCTGGACTTCAACGATACCTGGCTGGCCGCCGAGTGGGGCCACCCGTCCGACAACCTGGGCGGCATTCTCGCCACCGCCGATTACCTGAGCCGGGTGGCGGTGGCCGAGGGCAAGCCGCCGCTCACCATGAGAGATGTGCTCACGGCCATGATCAAGGCTCACGAAATCCAGGGTGTGCTGGCGCTGGAAAACAGCTTCAACCGGGTAGGGCTGGATCACGTGCTGCTGGTGCGGGTAGCCTCGACGGCGGTCATCACCCATCTGCTGGGTGGCAGCCGCGAGCAGATTGTTGACGCCCTGTCCCAGGCCTGGGTCGATGGTTGTGCCCTGCGTACCTACCGTCATGCGCCCAATGCCGGCTCTCGCAAGTCCTGGGCGGCGGGTGACGCCACCGCCCGCGCCGTGCGGCTGGCACTGATCACCATGAAGGGCGAAATGGGACTGCCGTCGGTACTCTCGGCCCCCAAATGGGGCTTTTATGATGTGCAGTTCAAGGGTCAACCCTTTCGGGTCAAGCAACCCTTTGGCAGCTACGTGATGGAAAATGTGCTGTTCAAGCTCAGCTTTCCCGCCGAGTTTCATGCCCAGACGGCGGTGGAGTGCGCGGTGCTGCTGCACCCGCAGGTGAAAGACCGGCTCGACGACATCGACCGTATTCAAATCAGCACCCATGAGTCCGCCATCCGCATCATCTCCAAGGAGGGAGAGCTGGCCAACCCGGCGGATCGGGATCACTGTCTGCAATACATGGTGGCGGTGCCGCTGCTGGTCGGCGACCTGGTGGCGGAACACTATGAAGACGACTTTCACCGGGCCGAGCCCCGTATCGATGCTCTGCGCCGCAAGATGGAGATAGTGGAAGACTCGCGCTACAGCGCCGAATATCTGGCAGCCGACAAGCGCTCCATCGCCAACGCCATCCAGATTTTCTTCAAGGACGGCACCAGCACCGAGAAGGTGAAAGTGGAATACCCCATCGGCCATCGCCGCCGCCGGGCCGAGGCGATACCGGTGCTGGAGCGTAAGTTCATGCGCAACCTGCAAACCCGCTTCCCGCCGGCGCGCTGCCGGCACATTCTGGCGCTGTGCCTGGATCGGCAGCGACTTGAAGTTACACCGGTCAACGAGTTCATGGCGCTGTTCGTGATCAACTGAATAAATGTTGACCGGACAGATCCGCAAGCGGGCTGCTGCTCTCTGTCGCAATCAGACAAGTTATTTAAGTCATGACGCAAATGAACCTCATTTTCCCGGTTTTATGTCGTTATTGAGACGACGACATATTCACACATCTGTAGCATGGGTATAGCTCCGCAGTCGAAGACGGACGGTTTGCGGAAAAGACTTCCTGCTTTCCCGTGCCCCGTACCACTTGCGAACTGCAAAAGGATTTGTTCACTGCGTGCGCTCGCCATCGGGCGCATTCGCCTCACGCAGCATAACCAAGGGAAGGTAACCAAGTGAAAACCATCGGACGCAATGTTAAAACCCTGCTGGCTTCCGCCATCACCGCCGCCTGTCTGTTCAGTGCCAGCGCCCAGGCACTCACCCTGAAACTGGCAACCGACTCCGGCACCCAGGGTTCGCCGGCCGGCGAGGCGCTGAAAAAATGGGGTGAGCTGATCGAACAGAAATCCGGCGGCGATATCGAAGCCCGCGTCTATTATCAGAATGAACTGGGCGGTCAGCAGGAAGTATTCGACCTGCATGTGGCCGGCGACGTGGACGTGATGCTGAACTGGCCGATGACGTCCTACGACAAGCGAATTGGCGTGATCTATACCCCCTACATGACGCTGTCCTGGGATGAAGCACTCGAGGCTTACAGCCCGGGTGGCTGGGTCAACAACATGCTGGGCGGCATTTACCAGGATATCGGCCTGAAATTCTTCGGCCCCTGGCCGGAAGGGTTCAACGGCGTGGGATCCCGGGGCAAGTATGCGCTGAATATCGCCGACGCGGACGGCCTCAAGGTGCGTACCATGACCGTGTTTCCGGCCCCCCAGACCATGCAGGCGCTGGGCTACCAGACCGCTGCCATCGATTGGGGCGAAGTCTACACCGCGCTGCAGACCGGCGTTGTCGATGGTGAGGCCGGCAACGTGATCTACTGGGATTACGAGTACTTCCGTGACTCCCTCGACTACTTCGTGCAGACCAAACACTTTTTCATGACCGGCGTGCTGTCGATGAACCAGGATGTCTGGGAAAGCATGACCGAAGAGCAGCAGAAGGTGGTCAGCGAATCGGCCATCGAGATCATGAACGAGCAGTTCAAGGCCGCCAGGGAGCAGGATGAGTTCTACATCAACAAGGCTCAGGAAGCCGGCATGCAGTATTTCGAGCCCAGCGCCGAGCAGCTTGGCGAATTTGCCAAGGCCGCCCGCGAACAGGTCTGGCCGATGATGGACAAGGAGATCGGTTCCGAGATCATGGACACCATTCGCAGTAACGCCTCTCCGCTCTAACCGGATAGGCACACCGTTTCAATATGACCGGCCCGCATTGCGGGCCGGTCTGCTCAGAGGCTTAAAAAGATGATCGGCAGAGTGTTTTACGCGCTGGATCGCCGTATCGGGTGGTTGCTGGAAGCGGCCGCCTTCATGTCCAGCATGCTGGTGGTCGGGTTGATGCTGTTTCTGGTGCTGGCGCGCTATGTGTTCGGCTGGTCCATCGTCGGGCTGCTGGAGCTGATCATGCTGTTCGGCATGTGGCTCTACATGCTCGGCGCACTGATCGCCAGCCGTCACAACGAGCACCTCGTCGTGGATTTCGTCGAACTGCAGATATCGGATCATCGGCTCAAGCTGATGCACAAGGCGCTGGTGTCGCTGATCACCTTCGTGATTTGTCTGTTCTTTGTGGTGCTGGCCTATCGCATGCTGGCGTGGGGACTGAAACGTCCGCAGTCGACGCCCGGCATGGGCATACCGCTCTGGTTGCCGCAGGCTCGATCATGCTGGCGGCCGTGGGCTGCAGCTGTTATTCGTTGCGTGACTTGCTCTGTGCCGTCACCGGCATTCTGCATTTGGCGCCCGGCGCCCGCCAGTTGAAGGAAGAGGAACACTGACATGGAAGGTTTTATTGCTATCGGGCTGCTGATGCTGCTGATGATTATCGGCGTACCGGTGGCCTGGTCGTTTGCCGGCGTGCTGGCCTACATGGTGTACATTTATGACGCCAACCTGAATACGCTGATGCTGCAGGGCTACCGCTCGGTGGACTCGGTGATCCTGATTGCGCTGCCCCTGTTCGTGCTGACCGGCTACCTGATGCAAAGCGGCGGCATTGCCCGCCGACTGGTCGACTTCATCGAGGTGATGATCGGCAAGCGCCGTGGCGGTATGGGGGCGTCGATGATCATGGCTTCGGGCATCTTCGGCGCCATCGCCGGGACGGCCACCGCCGCCGTCGCCTCGATCGGCACCATCATGATAGAGCCGCTGGAGAAACGCGGTTACCCGCGCAGCTATTCATCGGCACTGCTCGGTATCTCGTCGCTGCTCGGTATCCTGATCCCGCCGTCGATTACCATGATTTTGTTCGCGGTCGTCACGCGGCAGTCGGTCGCCGCCTGTTTTGCCGCGTCGGTGGGGCCGGCCATCCTGCTGATTCTGGGATTGATCGCCGCCAACCGTTTCGGCGTCGGGCGCTTCTTTAATGAGCTGAGCAGTGCGGCCGGCGATGGCCTCGGGCAACTGCCGGGCAAGGGCAGGGCGGCGATCAAGGCGTTTCCGGCCCTGTCGATGCCGATCATCATTCTTGGCGGCATTTACGGCGGGGTGTTCACACCGACCGAAGCGGCGGCGGTAGCGGCCTTCTCGGCGATGCTGATCGGTTTCTTTATCTACCGCGATCTGAACTTCAGGAGCTTCGCTCGGAGTGTGGTGGCGGCGGCGGAAACGACCGGCACCGTGATCCTGATCCTGCTGTTCAGCTTCATGATTGGTCGTATCCTGGCCTCGGAGCGGATTCCTCAGGATCTGACCAAGCTGGTCAGCACCCTGATCGAGAACCCCCTGCTGATCCTGATTGCCGTGAATCTGTTTCTGATCCTCGCCGGCATGATCATGGACGATGTCTCGGTCACGGTGGTGGTGGCACCGCTGTTCCTGCCATTGATGGTTGATACCGGCATCCATCCGGTCCACTTCGCTTCCATCGTGGCCTGCTCGGTGGTGATTGGGGCAAACAGCCCGCCGGTGGCACCGATCCTCTACATGGCGTGCCGCATCGGCAAGGTCTCGATTCATAAAGCCGTCAAGCCTGCGCTCGCGCTGATGGCGTTTGTCGGCCTGCCGGTGATGCTGATCACGACCTTTGTGCCGGAAGTGTCGCTGTTCCTGCCGCGGCTGCTCGGCTTCGTCTGAACCGGAACAACGGCCAATACGCAATATCAGGGGCGCCCGCAAGGCGCCCCTGTCGTGATTGCCAACGGGGCCTTTTGAGTCGATAATTTCAGGCACTTTTATCAATACAGTAGACCCCCCTATGCTAGACAAATATTTTCACCTCAAAGAGTTGGGCACCAATGTGCGCCAGGAAGTGGTGGCGGGCATTACCACCTTTCTGACCATGGCTTATATCATCTTCGTCAACCCGGCCATCCTGTCCGAAGCCGGCATGGATTATGGTGCCGTATTCGTTGCGACCTGTCTGGCGGCGGCCATCGGCTGTTTCATCATGGGGCTGGCGGCCAACTATCCCATCGCCCTGGCGCCGGGCATGGGCCTGAATGCCTTTTTCACCTATACGGTGGTACTGACCGAAGGCTACAGCTGGCAAAGCGCCCTGGGTGCGGTGTTTTTCTCCGGTTGTATCTTCGTGCTGCTGAGCCTGTTCAAGGTGCGTGAGTGGATCATCAACTCCATTCCCGGCTCGCTGAAGCTCGGTATCGCCGCCGGTATCGGCCTGTTTCTGGCGCTGATTGGCCTCAAGAATGCCGGTATCATTGTCGATAACCCGGCGACCCTGGTCGGACTGGGCGATGTCACCAGCCTGCAGGTCGGGCTGGCGATGCTGGGTTTCTTTCTGATCATCGGCATGGCGGCCCGTGGCATGCGTGGTGCCGTGATGATCGGTATTCTCATCGTGACCGGCCTGGGCGTGGCCTTCGGTGATATTCAGTATCAGGCATCGTCTCTGCCCCGCCGTCCATCATGCCGACCTTTATGCAGCTGGACATTGCCGGCGCCTTCAATATCGGCATGCTGTCGGTGATTTTCGCCTTTCTGTTTGTCGACCTGTTCGACACTTCCGGCACCCTGATCGCCGTGGCCCAGCGCGCCAAGCTGCTGGATGAAAAAGGCCGCCTGCCGCGCCTGGGTCGGGCCCTGCTGGCAGACAGTAGCGCTTCCATTGCTGGCTCCGTGCTGGGGACATCGACCACTACCTCTTATGTGGAGAGTGCCGCCGGTGTGGCCGTGGGCGGACGCAGTGGCCTGACCGCCGTGGTCACCGGTCTGATGTTTATTGCCGCCTTGCTGTTTTCGCCGCTGGCGGGAATGGTACCGGCGTACGCGACGGCCGGCGCCCTGGTGTATGTGGCGGTGCTGATGATGGGGCAACTCAGCCACCTGCACTGGGATGACATTACCGAGGCGGTACCCGCCGTGGTGGTGCTGGTGATGATGCCATTTACCTTTTCCATCGCCCACGGCATTGCCTTCGGCTTCATCAGCTTCGTGGCGGTCAAGTTGCTGGCCGGCCGGGCGAGCGAAGTCAG
Source organism: Oceanisphaera psychrotolerans (assembly GCF_001870485.1). Taxonomy (GTDB): domain Bacteria; phylum Pseudomonadota; class Gammaproteobacteria; order Enterobacterales; family Aeromonadaceae; genus Oceanimonas; species Oceanimonas psychrotolerans. Next base: position 151,441 of record NZ_MDKE01000044.1, read on the forward strand.
CCCCATCGTCTGGGCGCTGGCGGCCCTGTTTGCACTGAAGTTTGCCTTCGGGATTTAACTTCTTGCCGGCATGACGGTATGTATACACAAAAAAGCCCCGAACGTCGGGGCTTTTTGCTGTGCGTATGTTGATGCCTGAAAATCAGAAATCGGCGTTGCGCGGGGTGCGGGGGAAGGGGATGACGTCCCGTACGTTACCCATGCCGGTGACGTAGGCCACCAGACGCTCGAAGCCCAGACCAAAACCGGAGTGAGGCACGGTGCCGTAGCGGCGCAGATCCCGGTACCAGCCGTAGTCTTCCTTGTTCAGGCCCATTTCTTCCATCCGCTGGTCCAGCACATCCAGCAGTTCTTCCCGCTGGGAGCCGCCGATGATCTCGCCGATGCCCGGAGCCAGTACGTCCATGGCGGCCACGGTCTTGCCGTCCGGGTTCAGCTTCATGTAGAAGGACTTGATGTCCTTGGGGTAGTTCTTGACCACTACCGGTGCCTTGAAGTGCTCTTCTGCCAGGTAGCGCTCGTGCTCGGAAGACAGGTCGATACCCCAGGCCACCGGGAACTCGAACTGCTTGCCGCAGTTTTGCAGGATCTCGACCGCATCGGTGTAGTCCACCTGGGCGAAGTCCTGCTCCACAAAGTTCTGCAGCCGGGTGATGGCGTCCTTGTCGATACGCTGGGCGAAGAAGTCCATGTCATCCATGCGCTCGGTCAGCACGGCGTTGAACACATACTTCAGCATGTCTTCTGCCAGGCTGGCGATATCGTTCAGGTCGGCAAAGGCCAGCTCGGGCTCTACCATCCAGAACTCGGCCAGGTGGCGGCTGGTGTTGGAGTTTTCGGCGCGGAAGGTCGGGCCGAAGGTATAAATCTTGCTCATGGCGCAGGCGTAGGTTTCGCCGTTCAGCTGACCGGAAACGGTCAGGAAGGCTTCTTTACCGAAGAAATCTTCGCCGAAGTCGATATCGCCCTTGTCGGTGCGGGGCAGGTTCTGCAGATCCAGGGTAGAAACCCGGAACATTTCGCCGGCACCTTCGCAGTCGGAGGCGGTAATGATGGGCGTGGCTACCCAGGCATAGCCGCGCTCGTGAAAGAAGCGGTGAATAGCCTGAGCCAGGCAGTTGCGTACCCGGGTAACGGCACCCATCATGTTGGTGCGCGGGCGCAGGTGTGCGTATTCACGCAGGTATTCAATGGAATGGCGTTTGGCGGCCATGGGGTAGCTGTCCGGATCTTCAACCCAGCCAACTACCTTGACGTCGTTGGCCTGCAGCTCAAAGTCCTGGCCCTGGCCCTGAGAGGCGGCCACGGTGCCGGTGACTTCAACCGAACAGCCGGTGGTCAGACGCACTACTTCAGCCTGATAATTCTCAACGCTATTGGGTACCACGGCCTGCACGGGATTGAAGCAGCTGCCATCGTGAATTGCCAAAAACGAAATACCCGCCTTGGAATCACGGCGAGTACGAATCCACCCTTTAACGGTCAGGGTGGTGCCAACAGGATATTCGCCCGCCAGCACATCAGTAACGGATGCGTGGGTCATGTAAAATCGCTCTCCAGCTTCAACTAAATCGGCGCCAGGCCGATAGACTATAGATAAGGGAGCTAATGTTACCCTTGTAGTCTCAGGACTCAAGCAAAAGATGAACCCGGAGGTAGCCATGGCACCACGAGGCGTTGACGGGGTGGGCAAGTTACTGGCAGCGATGACCCTGGGCGGCTGGGCGCTGTATATTCTGCTGCTGGTGCTGTTTCATTACGGCCGGCCGGAACCGGATTTTGGTTATCTGCGTTATCTGGGCATTCCGGTAAGAACCGAGTGGCTGACGCTGCCGGCCTATTGGTTTCATGTGGGTATTTGGGGCGCGCTGGGGCTGGCGGTAACCACCTTTACCCTGGTGCACTTCAGGGGGCGCCGTCATCTGCAGTATCTCAAGGTGTATCTGGTGCTGCTGGCGGCGGCGCTCCTCTTTACCCTGCTGTTGTTTTATTCATACCCGCGGTAAACACCGGGCAGACCGGTTATTTATGACCCATACTTAGCCCCGTCACCATCCAGGGAGGGGAGCTGATGTTGCGTTTAATGGTCATGTTACTGGTTCTGGTGTCGCCGTTACGGGCTGCCGAGCCGCTGTTATGGCATAACGGCGCGGGCGAGCTGAACGAGGCCGGACAACAACTGGAAGACTTGCTGTTACCCGAACCAGGAGGGTTGGCGGCACTGTCAACCGCTGAACGGGACGCCTGGTTCAGCCGGGAATGGCGGCAGGTATTAAAGCAACGGGCCCGTTTTGCCCAGTTTTCTCTTTCCCCCGAGCAGACGGAAGCCGGCTTCAACGAGGCGCTGGCCCGCGGCGAGCTGAATGCCTATCTGCACCGTCAACAGCCAAATTACCCCGCCTATCTTCAGCTCAAGCAGCATTATCATGCGCTGAATCCCGACAGCGCCATCACTATCTTGCCCCCCGGTGGAGAGGTGCGACCCGGTGAACGGGATCGGGCCATTCCCGCCTTGCGCCGACGGTTGGCCGAGCTGGGTTATGCACTGGCAACGCCCCGGGGGCGGGCCGACGCGCTGGATCGCAGCCTGAGTGACATCCTCAAAGGCCTGCAACGGGCGCATGGGCTGCCCCCTAATGGACGACTCACGGCAGAGACCCGTGCCATTGTGAGCCGCTCGCCGGCCGAGCTGCGTGCCGAGTTGCGCCATAACCTGCGTCGCTGGCTGCTGTTGCCGCCGACCGCGCCTGAGCAGTATCTGCTGGTGAATATTCCCGCTTACCGGTTGACATTGTTCAACTCCACCGGCCCGGCGATGAACATGAAGGTGATCGTCGGGCGGCCCGACTGGCCTACCCCGGAGCTGGGTACCCATATCAAGGCACTCAAGGTCAATCCGGACTGGACTCCCACCGCCAACATCATCCGCGAAGACCTGTTGCCGGCCCAGCGTCGCGACCGCGGTTTTCTGGGCCGTAACGGCTTCGGCGTCTGGTTACCGGGGGCGGCGGACCGACAAGACCCGGCTACCATCGACTGGCAGCAACCCCCGGCCGGGTTGCGGTTGGTACAGGCTCCCGGACCCGGCAATGCATTGGGACGCTTCAAATTCGAGATGAACAACCCTTTCGACATTTATCTGCACGACACCCCGGACAAGCGGCTGTTTGGCGAGGCGGAGCGCGCCTGAGCCATGGCTGCGTGCGCCTGGCAGAACCGGCCCAACTGGCCCTGAACCTGGGCTGGTCTTTGCCGGAATATCAACAGACCCGTATTTTGCCGGCCCGCCAGCCGATACCGGTGTTTCTGGTGTATTTCACCTCCTGGGTAGAGCAGGGACAGTTGGTATTTGCCAAGGATATCTATCGAAAAAACGAGACAATATAAGCCATATGAGACCTTGGCTGTTGGCTATACTTTGACCGCTGTTTAATGAAAATAAGTTGCTGAATGGAAATAAATTAACCGGGAGAAGTGGCGATGATTTTCAGAGAAAAAATATTCAATGAACTGACACGACTCTGGCACGATGAAAAGGGGCTGACAACGGTGGAATATGCGGTGGCGGGGGCTCTGGTCGCTGCCTCATTGGTGGGGGCCTTTGCTACCTTGGGTGATGGGGTGGGAGCCAGTATCAATGCCATGTGTAAAGTGGTGAAAAATGACGGTACTGACTGTTAAAGAGGCGCTGTGAACTCGGGGATAAAAAGGCCGGTATACACCGGCCTTTTTTGAAAGTTATTTATTTCATGACATAAATTAGAATGGTTCTACACTGTATAATCGTTTATCTGTCGAAAAGTTATGAAGATAAAAATGGAGTTTCTCTTTGAATAAACTTGGGTCGTTGTTTATACCTAATGGTGTGGTACGAAGAGTTTGCGTCGGGAATGTCCCGGATAAGAGTAACCATATAAACAGGTGAACAAGGAGGTAGCCGGGTATATGAACATAAAGCAGCCACGATGGTTGTAGGTCCGGGAGCTTTCCCGACATGGAGATTAAGATATTAATGAATTATTAATGATATCGAAAGTCTCTGGCTGAAAATATTCAAGATGGAACGAGGGTATTTTATGAATGTTACATTAGAACTGCTTCGCCTGCTGAACGATGAAGATGGTCTGACCACGGTGGAATATGCTGTTGCTGGTGCCTTGGTGGCTGCAGCTGTAGTGGTTTCCTTTACTCGGCTAGGAAACAATGTAGGTGAAACTATCACCGGTTTATGTGGCGTTTTAGATGGAGCCCAAGCAAGTATGGCTAATACTACTACCGGTAATTGCTAATAATTTATACTCCAAAGGGCAGCTTGCTGCCCTATCATTATACTTAAAGCTATGGTGATGCTATGGAACAGCTACCATTGTTTACTTTGTTGCTGGCCGCATCCTGGCTGGATCTTACTACCCATAAAATTCCCAACTGGCTGACCCTTCCTTTTATTCCCTTAGCATTGATTTATCATGGTTTTATTGGTGATGGGCTAGCTTTCGGTCTGACCGGTCTGGTTTATGCCTTTATCCTGCTGTTCCCGTTGTTTTTCTTCCGTTTACTGGCGGGCGGTGACGTCAAACTGGGGCTGTGCATCGGCGCCTTCCTCGGCTGGAAACTGTTTCTGGAATCCTTGCTCTACGGCTTGGTGATCGGCCTGCCGTTGGTGCTGGTGTTTGCCTTCTATAAAGTCGGCTGGTCCGGCTTCAAACAAAGCTTTATGCGCTATGGTTATATTCTGGGCACCAAAAAGTATCTGGCGCCGGTGGAGGGAGAACTGGCCGGGCTTAAGGTGCCTTACGGCCCGGCGCTGGCGCTGGGCGCCATCTTGGCCATGGCCTTGAATCACTTCGAGATTTATACCCTGGTGCAATGAGGCGGCGTATGGCGCTCAAAGCCAGGCGGTTGATTGAAGTCGTCCTGCAATAAATAGATGTACGGATGAGCTTAAGGAGGTAACACGGATGTACCTGCCCAAACCGAAAACGCCGGAAGAAACCGGTCTTTCCCGCGAACTGCTGCTGCGGCTGACCCTGCGTCACTTACAGGAAGAAGGCACCCTATCGCTACCCTCCTTGAGCGCTCGGCTCTGTCTGCGTGGCAGTGTGGTAGAACCCTTGCTGCAGGAGCTGAAAACCCTGCAACTGGTGGAGGTACGCGCCTCGGGTCGTTCCGGCGATGTCATTCGCCATGCGCTAACTGCCAAGGGCCAGTACGAGGCACAGGAGCTGAGTGCGCGAGACGGCTATATCGGCCCGGCGCCGATTCCGCTGGAAGCCTACAACCAGCTGGTGCTGAGCCAGGCGCTGGGGGCGCGAAGCATTCGCCGCGATCGCCTGGAGCTGGCGCTGAGCGACATGGTCGTCAGCCCTGACCTGGTTAATACCCTGGGACCGGCACTGAACTCCCGGCGGCCGCTATTGATCTACGGTCATGCGGGTACCGGCAAGAGCTTCCTGTGCCATCGCTTCAATAAAATATTCGATGAAATGATTTATGTCCCTCATGCCATCGCGGTGCAGAACACCATCATTCCGGTATTCGATCCGCTCTATCACTGGCGGGCCGAATCGCAGGATGAAGATATGGACAATCGTTACGTTCCCTGCCAGCGGCCACTGGTCATGGTGGGGGGTGAGCTGAAACTGAATATGCTGGAAGTGCATTTCGATCGGCAATCCCGTCAGTACAGCGCGCCTCTGCAGATGAAGGCCAATAACGGTGTTTTTCTTATCGATGATCTGGGTCGACAGAGTTTTTCTGCCGATGAGTTGTTCAATCGCTGGATAGTGCCCATGGAAGAACGAAAGGACTTCTTGTCGCTGCCTAACGGCCTGCACTTCGATATTCCATTCGAGCAGATCCTGGTGTTTTCCACCAACCTGGATCCCGCAACCATTGCCGATGAAGCCTTTTTGCGCCGTCTGGGTTACAAGATTGAATTACGGTCCATGTCTGAAGACTTGTATAAAAAGATATGGATGATGAATCTGGATAAATATCAGCTGATAGCCAGCGACCAGCTGTTTCATTTCATGGTGAATGAATTGCATGAAAATAGCGCCAAGCCGCTTATTGCCTGTTATCCGCGCGATATTCTGGGTATTGCCCGGGATATCATGCACTTTAATGGCCAGGCCGGCGAGCCGCTTAATGAAACTGTTTTGAAAAAAGCCTGGAGCATGTATTGCGTACACTGACTATACTTTTTATACGTTAATACAGCCATAACAAACCTAAGGATGGGGTTATGAAAATTCGAACCTTGATGCTTTTATTTTTGTCGGTGATCTTCGGTCTGGGTGCCGCCTGGATGGCAAATAACTGGCTCGAACAACAAAGTGCCGCCAGCGCCCGGCAGGCCGAACAGGCAGGTAGCGAGTTGACCCAGGTCGTGGTGGCGGCAGTGGATTTGGCCCCCGGTGTTCAGCTCGATCCCATACATATCCAGTTCAAGCAAATAGACTCCCGCCTGGTGCCTCCCGGTGCCATTAGCACGCTTGAAGAAACTCAGGGCATGGTGACTAAAAACAACCTCTATAAAGGGGATGTGTTGCGCAAAGAGCGGCTCACGCCTATCGGGCAGGGCAGCACTCTCTCTGTATTGCTGGAACCGGGCATGCGGGCGGTAACCGTAAGGGTAAACGACGTCATCGGGGTGGCAGGCTTTCTGTTACCGGGCAACAGGGTGGATATTCTGTTTACCGAAGGTGACATGACCCGCACCGTGCTGAAGAATCTCAAGGTGCTGGCGGTGGATCAAACCCAGCATACCGATGAAAACCGCCCCAAACTGGTTCGCGCCGTCACCCTGGAGGTGGATCCGGAGCAAGCCGAAAAACTGGTTAACGCCAGCTCCAATGGCCGTATTCAGCTGGCACTGCGTAACCCCAACGACGAGCTGGGTCTGGAAGACGATGTAGTGGCGTCACTCTCGCCGGCGTCGGCCCCGCCGGTGGCAGCCGAGCCGGCGGCGCCCCAGCCCAGAGCCCGCCCCCGTCAGTCGTCGGTGGACCTGATCAAGGGCACCAGTCAGCAGCAGGTACCGGTAAAAAGCTGAATATAACAAAAAAACAAGGTTTCACACGGAGGTGGCTATGAAAACCCTGATAAACACAATGTTGGGAGCGGTGCTGCTGTTGTCGCCCGGGCTGTTATGGGCCGGTGGCAGCGTAAAACAGGCAGGTAACGAAGTGCAGTTGCCTATTCACAAGTCTCGCTCGCTGATGCTGGACAGACCTGCCAGTCGGGTATCGGTGGGTAACCCCGCTATTGCCGATGTTCTGGTGTTGCAAGACAGGGAGCTGTATCTGGTAGGTAAGTCGCTCGGCCATACCAACCTGATGGTGTGGGACATGAACGATGGCCTGATGCAGGTGTACGACATAGAAGTCAGCCATGACCTGCAGGGACTCAAAGAGCGGCTTTATCGCTTTTTGCCCAACGAGCCCATTCAGGTGCATACCTCTCAGGGGCAGTTGGTGATGAGTGGCGAGGTATCCGATCTTGATCGACTTAACGCGGCCTATGAACTGGGCCGGGGCTATGTGGTCGCCGCCGAAGGGGGCGTGGCCCGCTCCGAGGTTATGAATATGATGAGTGTGGGTGGGGGCCAGCAGGTGATGCTGGAAGTTACCGTGGCCGAGGTGGCGAGAGATACCTCCCGCAGTTGGGAGTCTGCTTTCGGTCTGAGTGTGGGCACCGGCAACTGGGATCTGAACCTGCTGCGTGACAGCGTTTCCCAGCTGGCCAATTTTGGCACCAATACCCTGGTGGGTACCCTGCAAACCGGTGACACCCTGTTCTCGGTGGCGCTGGACCTGGCCAAGACCCGCGGCCTGGCTCGGGTGCTGGCCGAGCCTCGCATTACCGCCATCAGCGGTCAGTCGGCCGAATTCCTTTCCGGTGGTGAATACCCTGTGCCGGTACCCACCGAAGATGGTGTGGCCGTCGAGTTCAAGGAGTTCGGGGTTGGGCTCAAGTTTACCCCGGTGGTGTTGAGCAGCGGAAAAATCAATCTTAACCTCAACCTGTCGGTGAGCGAGCCGGTGGTGGCCAACTCCGCCAATGTACCGCTGTTTGGCGATATTACCGCCCTCAGCAAACGCAGTGCCGGTACCACGGTAGAGCTGGGTGATGGCCAGACTATCGGCATAGCCGGCCTGCTCAGCGAAAGCACCCGTGAGTCGGTTAGCCAGCTGCCCTTTGCCGGTGATATTCCGGTTCTGGGCAATCTGTTTACCAGCCGCAGCTATGCCAAGGGCGAGTCCGAGCTGGTGATCATGGTAACTCCCCGTCTGGTACGACCCTTCGACAAACAGCAGGTGACCTTGCCCACCGAAGGCTTTATCGAGCCAAGCGATATGGAGTTTTATCTTTTGGGTAACATGTCTCGGCGCGATCGCGCTGGTGATCAAACCCCGTTGGCTCAGCCTTCCGGTAATACCGGCATGAATCCCGCTGTGGCCGAAGGTGGCATGGAGCAGACTTATGGCCAGTCTTTATAGCCAGTACGAACAGTCGGTATCGAGAGGAGAAATGCGATGAAAACAATATTACTGATGCTGCTGGCGACTGGCGTATTGGCCGGTTGTGCGGGTGAACGTTACTACGACTTTGCCATGGGGGACAGCGTACAGGAGCTGGATGAGCTGCAAATCATGGATCCTGAGGCGGGGATGCGCAACGACGGTAAGATCGCGGCCCTGACCCTGAATGGCGAATATGGGGTGTCGCTGCACGACAAATACGTGAAAGGGGCCGAAGCGCCCAGTGAGGGGAAAACCCAGGTCACCCTCAATTTTGGCGATTAAATTTCGGTGATTAAATCTCGGCGATTGATAAGCAGGAGAAACATGATGAAAGCGTTATCGCACCGCAAGCAACAGAAAGGCGCCGTGCTCGTCCTGGTGACGATAGCGCTCTTTACGCTGCTCGGCTTCACCGCCTTGGCGCTGGATGGGGGCTATCTGTTGCTGAACAAGACTCGGGTGCAGGATGCGGTGGACTCGGCCGCACTGAGTGGCGCCGAAACGCTTGACAAGGGAGGCAACCACAATGCAGCCCGGCAAGCAGTAGAAGCGACTCTGACGGCTATTTTATCTGGTGATGGGTTCAGCCGGGTTAATATCGATACAGGTAACTTAGCCGAGGATGTGACGGTAGAATTTTCTCACACTGTATATAACCTAGCGGGAGATAAATTCGAATTTAAACACACCGATGATGAAGCTGCACGTTATATCCGGGTGACTCTGCCCACAGTGCCGGTGGATCAATTCTTTTCACAGTTGCTTATTGATATCTGGCAGGTGGGGGCTTCGGCGGTTGCCGGCGCAAGCCCGACTATCCAGGATCCTTGCCAGATTATTCCATTGATGATGTGTGTCAACGATACCAACCCACCTGACCCTGACTATCTACCCGATGATTATGATTATGGGTTTACACCTTCCAGTGACAGTGAGAGGGGGGATGTGGTGGTTATAAAGGTGCCAACCAATAACACGCCAGTCGGGCCGGGTAACTTTTTAGCGGTGGATCTGGGGGGACCTGGTGCGGATGGCTATCGGGATGGTCTGGCGGGTGCCTTGACCGACGCCTCATGTATTGCCAAGGGTGATGATATCACGACAAAAACCGGGAATATGATAGGACCTACCACGGCCGGCTTGAATACCCGTTTTGGCAAGTATAAAAGCCCGATGAGTGAGCCAATGGATGCCCCGTCATCCGCAGGGTCTGATGCTTTTTATGCGGATTGTGCCGTTCCTAACTTGACGCCCTTGAAATTCAAATCATCCGACTTTTCTTCCACAGCAGGCAGCACAGTGCTGAACGATACCGCTCTGCTGAGCAAGTTGCAGAGCTATCCGGATTATGTAAATAAGTACGGGAGTTATTCAACCGTACCCAATACGCAGCATTGCATGCCTAAGCGGCGAATGGTCAAGGTGCCGGTGGGTAACTGCAGCGGTATCAACCAGGGAAAAACGACAGTGCCCTCCATGGGGACCGCCTGTATGTACCTGATTCAGGAGGTGACGGGGCAGGGGACGGATCAGTTTATCGTTGCCGAGTTCGTCAAAAACTGCACGGCCGAAGGTGTGGGTAACAGCAATTTAAATAACGGTCCCTATCGGTTGGTGTTATATAAAAATGAGATGGGAGGCGATTCATAATGATGCGCTTATCCAGGCAAAGAGGGCTGGCTGCCGTTGAGGCAACCATAGTTCTGCCTATCATGTTGCTGTTGATGCTGACCATCGGGGAGTTTGGGCGCCTGCTCTACGAATACAATACCTTGACCAAGGCAGTTAGGGCTGGAGCTCGAACCGCCAGTGTTAGCCCTAATCCGGGCAATTTTGATGTCAGCCTGGTGCAGGACAAGACCAGAAATATGATCCTTTATGGCCAGGAAACCATAGGTACAAAAACCGTTTTGCCGGGGCTGAAAGCCGAAGACATAAATGTTTCACCGTTATTGATAGATGGTGAGACTTATGTACAGATCCATGTCAGTTATGACTGGCAGCCAATGTTTGGTGATAGCTTCAATATGTTCTTTGGCAATACCATTTCATTAAATTTTCCATTAGAAACCAGTATGATAATGAGGGCGTTATTATGAATCGTCGCTCCATTCAGTTGCAAAAAGGCACCACAACGGTGGAGTTCGCTATAGTGGGGGCTGTGGTGTTTTTAACCATGTTTGCGGTGATGGAGGCGGGCCGGCTGCTTTATACTTGGGGAGTACTCAATGAGGCGTCTCGCCGGGCTGCACGACTGGCAACGGTGTGCCTGGTTGATGATGTACAGGGAGGCGTGGTAGCGGGACAGGTTGTCCAGCAATTGGGGGGATCGTTGCCGGGTTTTATTCCAGGAAACCTAGATTTCAAATATCTCGATGAGACGGGCAAAGAACTCACCGCACCTGAAGGCGCGGATTCTAACAGCATTCGTTATATTCGCAGTCAGATAGTCAATTATCAATACCAGATGATATTGCCGTTAACGGTGGATTTGTCCATGTTGGCACCGGATTTTTCCAGTACTTTACGGGCTGAAAGCCTAGGGATAACTAAATCCGGAAACATTTCATGTGACACCGGAGGAGCCTGATTTATGACAGACGCCAAAATTGTAGAACTGGAAAGCGATTCATCAACTCGTTCGATCTTGGCCTGTCCGTTGCAAATCAGCGTGATAGATCCGGACGGTCGCTTATGGCCGCAGTTGCAGAGCGAACTGCAATCCAGTCAGTTGCAGTTGCGACGGTTATCCGAACAGGAAGCGTTGCCCAAGCCGGGCCGGCAGGTATTGTTGCTGGTGGATCACCCCATGATCTCCATGGTGTACGATGAACTGGAGCGCCGGTCGGCGCAGTCGCCGCCGGTCATCGTGGTAGGCGACCCCAGTCATACTGCGCTGATGCGCCGTTCCATGCGGCTGGGCGCGGTGGACTTTTTACCCTTCGAATATCAGCCGGCAGAACTGTGGTCGGCTCTGACCCGGGTGGCGGACAAACTGGCGGCCAGCGCCCGGCTGGCACCGGTGACCGTGGTGGTGAACGGCAAACCCGGGTCCGGCGCCAGTTTTATCTGTGCCAATCTGGGCTATGCTCTTAGCCAGACCGATGACGACGACAAGGTATTGCTGGTTGATGCCAACCTACACTACGGCTCGCTGGCGGATTATCTCAACGTACACGACAAGCAGGGTAGCCTGGCCAGTGGCATGCTCAGGGCCACGGAGATGGATGCGATGGCGCTGTCTGGCATGGTCAGTCCGGCACGGGAGCGGCTCGATGTGCTGCCGTCGTTGCCACCATCGCTGACCGAACACTACGTGCCTACGGCCAAAAGCTGTTCCCAGCTGATGTATCTGCTGCGCAGCCAGTACCAGCAGGTGGTGGTGGACCTGTCCCGCGGACCCGAGAGCTGGAACTTGCCGGTTCTGGAATGTGCCGACCATGTACTGGTGGTCATGCAGCAGTCGCTGTCTGCTCTGCGGGAAACCATGTATCTGCTGAAACGTCTCCGGCACGAGCTGGGCATACCGAAAGGCAGAATTATTCTGCTGATAAACCGTTACGACAAGCGGAAGGATCTCACCTTAAAGAAAATAGAACAGACCACCGAAATCACGCATATCCTGACGTTGCTCAATGACTTTACCCTGGCGGAAAACTGCACCGATTTGGGTAAGCTGGTGGTGGAAATAGAAAAAAAACATAAGTTGGTCAAGGTGTTCGAAGACATTGTCGATGAAATCAAGCCGCAGGATGCGGCAGCGGTTACAAAGCCGGGCTTGCTTAAAAGATGGTTTGGCCAAGGCTGAAGAACGGGTTTGGTCAGCACGAAATAATGGGTTTGACCAATACAGGATAACAATGGGGGTCAAGGATGAACCTGGAAGATTATATTCTTAACAGCGACGAAGAAAGCCACAAACATCGTCTGTATGGCAAGCTGATGGATATGCTGGACTTGCCCATGTTACAGACCATTTCTCGTGAACAGGCCAGCGAACAGATTGAACGCCTGTGTTTTCAGATAATGCAGGACTCGCCTACCCCCTTGTCGGTTGACTCCCGTCACAAGATAGTGCGTCAGCTGCTCGATGAAATTCTGGGGCACGGCCCGCTTGAGCCCTTGCTGGCCGACCCCGGTATCGCCGATATCATGGTGAACGGCGCCAAAAACATTTATGTAGAGCGCCGGGGCCGTATAGAGCGAGTACCGCTGACCTTTAATGACGATGCCCATCTGATGGGGGTGATAGAGCGTATCGTTTCCAGCGTGGGCCGCCGGATCGACGAACTGTCACCCATGGTGGATGCCCGTTTGAAAGACGCTCCCGGGTCAACGCCATTATTCCGCCGCTGGCGTTGAATGGCCCCGTGCTGTCCATACGCCGGTTTACGGTCGAAAAGCTGGCTATTGACACCCTGATCGACTTCGGCACCATCACTTCGGCGGTGGCCGAGGTGATGGAGGCGGTGGTCAAGGGCAAGCTCAACATTCTGATCTCCGGTGGTACCGGCACCGGTAAAACTACCTTCCTGAATATCCTGTCCGGCTTTATTCCGGCCAACCAGCGCATCATCACGGTAGAAGACTCCGCCGAGCTGCAACTGCAGCAGCCTCATGTGGTCCAGCTGGAAAGTCGGCCTGCCAACGTTGAAGGGCGGGGGGAAGTCGCGATGCGTGACCTGGTCAAAAACACCCTGCGGATGCGGCCCGACCGTATCGTGGTGGGGGAGGTGCGCGGTGCCGAGGCGTTCGACATGCTCACCGCCATGAATACCGGTCACGAAGGCTCACTTACCACCATTCACGCCAATACCCCACGGGATGCTCTGGGGCGACTCGAAAACATGGTGTCCATGACCGGCTTCGACATGCCGGTAAAGAACATTCGGGCTCAGGTGGCGTCGGCACTGGATCTGATTATTCAGCTGGAGCGGCAGGAAGACGGCCGGCGACGCATGGTCAGCATGCAGGAGGTACACGGCATGGAAGGGGAAACCATTACCATGTCGGAAATTTTTACCTTCGAGCGCACCGGTATCGACGCCGAGGGCAACGTGCAGGGGCGCCATCGCCCAACCGGGGTGATGCCCAACTTCTACGATCGCCTGGCCCGTCGTGGCATGGTGTTACCGCGCAGCCTCTTTGGTGACGACGAGCTGCATAAGGGCATTTTTTAGCGGGAGGTCTTATGACCAGTAATACCCTTATCTTTCTGGCGCTGGTGGGGCTGGCGGTGGTGTTTTTGAGTCTGGCCATGTTTGTGCCGGTGACTCAGCCCAGGCTGAATCGTTCTGCCCTGCTCAAGCGGCGGCTCGAGGCGCTGGAGGCGGAAAATCGCGAACAGCAACAGGTCTCCATCTATCGTACCAAACGACTGGATGCCCTTTCGCCGTTGCTGCGGCGTCTGGAAACCTCGGCGTTGATGGAGCGGGTAGCCTTTGCGCTGGAACTGGCCGGCTCGCGGCTTTATGCCTATCAGCTGGTGCTTATGATCGGCGCTGGGAGCCTGATGCTGGCGGTGCTCTGCTGGTGGCTGTGGCAGAGCTGGCTGCTGGTGCTGATGGCGCTGGTGTTGCCCGCCCTGGCCGTACACCTCAAGCTCAAACGTAATTACTATCATCGGCTGGCGCTGTATGAGCAGCAGTTACCGGAGGCGCTGGATATCATGAAGCGGGGTCTTCAGGCGGGATATTCCTTTGCCGACACCATCAAGCTCATCAGCGAGCAGATGCCCAATCCGCTGGGGCGGGAGTTTGCGCTGGTGTTTGCCGACATCAACTATCGCAAGGATATCCGCAAGGCCATGACCGGGCTGCTGGAGCGGGTGCCCAGTGTGTCCAACATGGCGCTGATCAGCGCGGTACAGGTACAGCGGGAAACCGGTGGTAACCTGGTGGAGAATATCGACAAGCTGGCCACCATTATCCGTGACCGGTTCAAATTCAACCGCCATGTCAGAACGCTGTCGGCAGAGGGACGCATGTCGGGCTGGGTGCTGGTGCTGACCCCCTTCGCCTTGTTTGCGTTGATGTATGTGACTACACCGAGTTATATCACCGAGCTGGTCACGACCAAGGATGGGCGCCGGCTATTGATTTATGGCGGTATCGCCATGACGCTGGGTATCTGGTGGATCAGCCGCATTATCAAGATCGAGGTGTAACATGACGGATCTGATGGAGCTGTTTAAAGCGAGTATGGCGGAGACACAGATACGCCAGTGGCTGTTGATCGGCGGGGTGGCACTGTCGGCCATCACCCTGTTCTGGGGGCTGGCCCTGGTAGCGGGAGGGGTAGTCAACCCCTATCGCCGGCGGCTGAATCACATGCAACAGGAGGTGGAAGAGCAGCAGCAGGACAGCCTGGAGCACCGACTGGTACTGGCCAAAAACGGCGGCACCGGTACCTTCAGTGGTCACCGGGTGCGCACCCTGCTGGTGCATGCCGGTTTTCAGAAAAATTCTGCCTACCGCGTGTTCAACGGCATACGGCTGCTGGTGGTGATGTTATCTGTGCTGATTGCACTTGCGATCATGCTGACCAGCACCCCGCTGTCCTACAACATTATCATGCTGTTACTGGTGGTGGTGGGCTACGTGGCCTATATTTTGCCCGTATTTGTGCTGGAGCGCCTGGCCAATCGGCGCATGACGCAGATGAAAATGGCGATGCCGGATGCGCTGGACCTGCTGGTGGTATGTACCGAGGCGGGCATGGGCTTCAAGGCCGCCTTGCAGCGGGTGGCGCGGGAGATCAGCCTTAATCATGAAGAACTGGCCGAAGAGCTGGGGCTGATTTCCGCCAAGTTGCGGGCGGGGCTCAGCATGCAGCAGTCGTTTGAGGAATTCATTCTGCGTACCGGGCTGGAAGACTTCCGCAGCCTGAACGTGGCGATTAATCAGTGCATCCAGTTGGGTACCAGTATCGCCGAAACCCTGCGTACTTATGCCGATGAATACCGCATCAAGCGCAAGCAGGAGGCGGAAGAACTGGCGGCCAAAATTGGCACCAAGATGATTTTCCCGCTGGTCTTTTTTATCTGGCCATCCTTTTTTATCGTCGCCATCGGGCCGGCCTTGCTCAAGGTGTTCAAGGTGTTTGGCAGCATGTAGTCGCTGTCATCATGGGATTCATGCCGGCAAGATCAATCGGCAGGCGGAATGCGATTAACCCGGTGAGAAGTGTTTTTTTGGCTATGCTTTCTTTGACCACGGACTGGTTTAAGGATCTGACAATGAACAACAAGAAGACGATTGCGCTAGTCACGATGCTGCTGTTAAGTGGCTGTGCCAGTACCAACGATGCGAATGATAGCGGGCTGTTGGGAGTCAAGTCCCCCGGCTCGGGGGTGATCAAACCGACCAATGCGACCGAGGCCAGTATGCTGATTGCTCAGTCCCAGGCATCGGGCAATGCGGACTCCATGATTTATGCCTATCGTCAGGCACTGGAATTTCATCAGTTTAACAAGGCCGACGTTTACTTCAATATCGCCAGGCTGGAGCAACAACGCGACAATAACAGCCAGGCCGAAGCGGCGTATCGCCAGGCCATGGCCAGCGATCTGAAACGACCGGAGCTGAAAGAAGCCCTGGCGTTATTACTGGTGGACATGAAACGTCATCAGGAAGCCGAGACCCTGTTGCAGGAGGTGGTGGCGGCCGACCAGTCTCGGCTCAAGGCATCAACAGGGGAGGCGGGCGCCTGCGTCACCGATAATGAGTCCCCCTGGCGTAGCTACAATGGACTTGGGTTATTGGCGGACATCATGGAGCAGGGTGAGCAGGCTCGTCAGTATTACCAGTGCGCCCTCAACATACAGCCGGGCCTGGCCATGCTGCATACCAATCTGGGCTTCTCCTATTACCTGGAAGGCGAGTACCCCCAGGCCGAGCGGGCGCTGACCCGGGCGGTGAATCAGGATCCGCAATACCGGCGAGCCTGGAGTAATCTGGGGCTGCTGTATTATCGCTGGGGGCGCAAGTCGGAAGCCCTGGCGGCCTTGCGCAAGAATGGCTCTCAGGCCGAGGCACTCAACGACCTGGCTATATCGCCATGATGGAAGGTGCCTACGAAGAGGCCGGCAGCCTTTTTCAGCGCGCCATCGATGCTTCACCTCGTTATTACCCCAAGGCGGTGGCCAATCTGGGTCAGGCCAAGACCATGTCGGCGGTAGCCAAACGCTAACAGTGCCAATAATGGCACGTTGCTCCGGCCTGCGAGCTCAGGCCGGCGTTTTCGTTGGAGTGGCCATACCTGCGTATCTGCAGTATGAAAAGGCATTAAAGAACGGCTGCTGATTGCAGCCGTTCTTTATTCGCAAATATTCAACATGGCTTGGGTGAGCTGGCTCAGTTCGTCCGGTTGTATGATGTAGGGCGGCATCACATACAGCAGCTTGCCGAAGGGGCGTATCCAGACCCCTTGTTCTACCAGCCGTTGTTGCACCTCGGCCACGTTCAGCGGCTCATGCAACTCAATCACGCCAATGCCGCCCAGTACCCGTACATCGGCCACCCGGGGCAGTTCGCGCGCCGGTGCCAGCTCGCGCTGTAACTGTGCTTCAATGTTTTGGATGCGATTCTGCCAGGGTGATGCCAGCAGCAGCTCCAGGCTGGCGGTTGCCACCGCACAGGCCAGCGGATTGGCCATGAAGGTGGGGCCGTGCATCAGCACCCCGGCGGGGCCGTGGCAGATGGTTTCGGCTACCTGCCGGGTGGTGATGGTGGCGGCCATGGTCATGTAGCCGCCGGTCAGTGCCTTGCCGATGCACATGATATCCGGCGAAATGCCGGCCCATTCGCAGGCAAACAGCTTGCCGGTGCGGCCGAAACCGGTGGCGATTTCATCGACAATCAGCAGCACATCGTACCGGTCGCACAGCGCACGCGCGCCTTTCAGGTATTCCGGGTGATAAAAACACATGCCGCCGGCGCCCTGCACGATGGGCTCCAGGATCAGGGCCGCCAGTTCGTGATGCCGTTGTTCCAGGATCAGCTCCAGCGGTTGCAGATCCTGCGGGTCCCAGTCACCGCCGAAGCGGCTTTTGGGGCTGTCGATAAACAGATGCTTGGGCAGAAACCCCTTGTACAGGCTGTGCATGCCACCGTTGGGGTCGCACACGCTCATGGCACCGAAGGTGTCGCCATGGTAGCCCTTGTTCAGGGTGACAAAGCGGGTTTTGGGCTGGCCCCGGCCATGCCAGTACTGAATGGCCATTTTCAGCGCCACTTCTACCGACACCGAGCCCGAGTCGGCCAGAAAAAAACGATCCAGCCCCTCTGGCAGCACCTGGCTCAGCGCCCGGCACAGGTTGACGGCCGGATCGTGAGTCAAGCCGCCGAACATCACATGCGACATCTTTTCCAACTGGGCGGTGGCGGCCTGGTTCAGCTCGGGCACGTTGTAACCGTGCAGGCAGGCCCACCAGGACGACATGCCGTCGACAAGCTTGCGGCCATCCGCCAGTTGCAGATAAACGCCGCTGGCACGTTCTACCCGGTAACAGGGCAGAGGCTGGGTGAGCGAGGTGTAAGGGTGCCACAGATGATGCAGATCGAAGGCCTGATTGTTCATAATTTCACTGCTCATAAAATAGACGAATGTAAACCTTGTTCTCTCTTGTTGGTTGACAGGCTAGCACCGGTGCTTACACTAGCCAACAAAAAACACCTCTTGAATTTAAGGATACAGGGCAAGCATGAGCCGTCAAAACTGGACCCGTGAGCAGGTGCTCGCATTATTTGAACGCCCCTTTTTCGATCTGCTGTTTGAAGCTCAGCAGGTGCACAGGGCCAACTTCGATCCCAATGAGGTACAGGTCAGCACCCTGTTATCCATCAAGACCGGCGCCTGCCCGGAAGACTGCAAATACTGCCCGCAGAGTGCTCGTTACAGCACCGGGCTGGAAGTAGAGCGGCTGATGGAAATGGAAAAAGTGCTGGAGCGGGCCAAAGAGGCCAAGGCCAACGGCTCCAGCCGCTTCTGCATGGGCGCCGCCTGGCGTAACCCCAAGGAGCGGGACATGCCTTACCTGGTAAAAATGGTGCAGGAGGTCAAATCCCTGGGCCTGGAAACCTGCATGACCCTCGGTATGCTCAACAACGAGCAGGCCGACCGGCTGGCCGATGCCGGGCTCGACTATTACAACCACAACCTGGACACCAGTCCGGAGTTTTACGGTGACATCATCACCACCCGTACCTATGCCGACCGGCTCAACACCCTGGAAAACGTGCGCAACGCCGGCATGAAGGTGTGCTCCGGCGGCATCGTCGGCCTGGGCGAAAGCCCGGAAGATCGCGCCGGTCTGTTGCTGGCGCTGGCCAACCTGCCGCGTCAGCCCGAAAGCGTGCCCATCAACATGCTGGTGAAGGTCAAGGGCACCCCGATGGAAAACCAGGAAGATCTGGACGACTTCGACTTTATCCGCACCATCGCCGTGGCTCGTATCCTGATGCCGCAAAGCCATGTGCGGCTGTCTGCCGGCCGCGAGAAGATGAATGATCAGATGCAGGCCCTGTGCTTCATGGCCGGCGCCAACTCCATCTTCTACGGCTGCAAGCTGCTGACCACTCCCAACCCGGACGAAAACAGCGACATGCAGCTGTTCAAGCGGCTCGGCGTGCGGCCCAGTGGCGCCAGCCAGAAGCCGGACGAAATGACCGAAATAGAGCTGCACGAGCAACTCGCCGCCCAGAACGAACCCAAGCCGCTGTTTTACGAAGCCTGAAACACCGCGTTAATCGAGAGAACACCATGCCTTTTAATCTGAGCCTGAACGAGCGTGAAGCGGCGGGTCTGAAGCGCAGCCTGCCGGTGATCGAGCGGGTCGGTGGCCGGCAGCTGTGGGCCAACGGCTTGGCCTATCTCAACTTTGCCGGCAACGATTATCTGGGCCTCAGTCAGGCGCCCGAACTCAGGGCCGCCGCCGATGCCGCCGCCCGCGAGTTTGGCGTGGGTGCCGTGGCCTCGCCACTGGTGGTGGGGCATCAGGCCGTTCATCGGACGCTTGAAAGCGAGCTGGCCGACTGGCTGGGGCTGGAGGCGGTGATGCTGTTCAGCTCCGGTTTCTCCGCCAATCAGGCGGTCATCAAGAGCCTGCTCGGCAAGGAGCATTGGCTGTGGCAAGACCGGCTCAATCATGCCTCGTTGCAGGAAGCGGGCGCACTCAGCCCGGCCCGCATGCAGCGCTTCGCTCATAACGACATGGCCGCCCTGGCGGCGAAGCTCAAGCCCGAGGCGGGGCTTATCGTGTCCGAAGGGGTGTTCAGCATGGACGGTGATCAGGGTGACTGGCAGGGGCTGGCCCAACTGGCCGAGCAAAGCCGCAACTGGCTGATGATCGACGATGCCCACGGCCTGGGCGTGCTGGGCAAGGCGGGTCGGGGTACCTTGAGCGAGCAGGGCATCGCCGCCGAACAGGTGCAAATTACCATGGGTACCTTCGGCAAGGCACTCGGCGTGAGCGGTGCCTTCGTCGGCGGCAGCCGTGCCCTGGTTGACTATCTGCACAATCACGCCCGTAGCTACGTGTACAGCACCCATCTGCCGCCGCCACAGTCTGCCGCCATTCTGGCGGCGGTACGGCTGGTACAACAGGCGGACGACCAACGCGACCGCCTGCGGCAATTGATTCGGCAGTTTCGCGAAGGGGTGGCCGCCCTGCCATTTGCGCTGCTGCCGTCCGCCACCGCCATTCAGCCGTTGATCGTCGGTGACGAGAACAGCACCCTGGCGCTGGCCGCCCGGCTGCGCGAGCGGGGGTTTTGGGTGGGCGCCATTCGTCCGCCCACGGTGCCCAAAGGCTCGGCCCGGCTGCGCATTACCCTGAGTGCCGCCCATCGTTCCGAAGACATTACGGCGCTGGTCGGTGCCTTAACACAGGCCGCCCGGCAGGAGCAGAGGTAATGGATACCACACAAGTGACCACCGGGGTTACCACGCCACCGCTGGCGGAGCCTATCGATAAACAGAAGGTCGCCGCCGCCTTCGGCCGCGCCGCCCACAGCTACGAGCAACACAACGAATTGCAGCGCCGCAGCGGCAACGCCCTGCTGGCGCGGCTGCCGGCGTGGGCCGACACCGGCCTGGATCTGGGCTGTGGCAGCGGCTGGTTTGCGCCCGAGCTCAAACAGCGAGCCAACCAGCTGCTGGCGCTGGATTTGTCACCCGACATGCTGCAACAGGCAACCAGAAAAGCCGACATCCAGCCCATCTGCGCCGATATGGACGCCATGCCGCTGCCCGAACAAAGCCTGGACTGGATCTTCGCCAACCTCTGCCTGCAGTGGAGCGCCGATCCGGCCGCCTGGCTCAAGGGCTGGAGTGCGCGCCTCAAACCCGGTGGTGTGCTGGTGTTTTCCACCCTGCTGGCGGGCAGCCTGCACGAGCTGGAAAACAGCTGGCGGCAACTGGACGGCCATGCCCACATCAACCGCTTTGTCGCGCCCGAGACGCTGGCGCACTACCTGGCGGCCACCGGCCGCCGCTGGCAACTGGAGCAGGTGGACGAGCAACTCGGTTATCCGCAACTGAAAGGGTTGCTGCTCGATCTCAAGGGCATCGGTGCCAATCGGGTCAACGGCGACCGCCGGCCCGGGCTGATGGGCAAACAAGCCTGGCAGCGACTGAATCTCATCTATCCTAAGAACAATCAGGGCCACTGTGTGGCCACCTATCGGTTGGCGTATGGAGTCATCTATGGCTAAGACATTTTTCATTACCGGTACCGACACCGAAGTGGGTAAGACCTTCGTTACCCGGGCGCTGATGCGGGCCGCTGCCGAGGCGGGCAAGAAAGTACTGGGCTACAAACCCGTGGCTTCCGGCTGCGAGCTGATTGACGGCGAGCTCAAGAACAGTGACGCCCTGACCCTGCAGGCGGCTTCGTCCATCGCGCTGCCCTACCACATGCACAACCCCTACGCCTTTGCCCCGGCCATCGCCCCCCACATTGCCGCAGCCAAGGCCAATGAAACCATCAGCATTCACCATATCGGCGAGGGCCTGGCCCGGCTGAAGGAAACCGCCGTCGACTGGATTTTTGCCGAAGGCGCCGGGGGCTGGCGACTGCCGCTGGACGAACAACACCTGTTGTCCGACTGGGTCAGGAAAGAGCACCTGCCGGTGATCCTGGTGGTGGGCGCGCGGCTGGGCTGCATCAACCACGCCCTGCTGACGCTGGATGCCATTCGACACGACGGCCTGGTGGTGGCCGGCTGGGTGCTGAACCGGGTCGATCCCGAAATGAGTCATTACGAAGAAAACGCCGCTACCCTCAAGCAACGCATCAAGGCACCGTTGCTGGGCGAGATCCCCTGGCTGGGTGAAGAGGGGGAAGACACCGCCACCGGTTTTATAGATCTTGCACCTTTACTGAAATAATTCATCATGACCATCTTGAATTTCGCCCACGCGGACATATTATGTCTGCAGACTCGTTGAAGTAAGGAAAGGTTATGAAACGCATTCTGCTGTTTATCGCCACCAACCTGGCCGTGGTGCTGGTGCTGGGCGTGGTGCTGAATATCGTGTTTTCGATGCTGGGAATCGATCGCAGCAGCGTCGGTGGCCTGCTGGTGTTCTGTGCCGTATTCGGTTTTGGCGGTTCGACCATCTCGCTGCTCATCTCCAAATGGATGGCCAAGCGTGCCTACAGCGTGCAGGTGATTGAACAGCCCCGCAATGAAATGGAACACTGGCTGATGACCACGGTGGCCCGCCAGGCCCAGCAGGCCGGCATCGGCATGCCGGAAGTGGGTGTGTACGACTCGCCGGACATGAACGCCTTTGCCACCGGCGCCAGCCGCAACAACGCTCTGGTGGCGGTGAGTACCGGCCTGATGTACAGCATGAGCCGGGACGAAGCCGAAGCGGTACTGGCCCACGAAGTGAGCCATGTGGCCAACGGCGACATGGTAACCCTGACCCTGATCCAGGGCGTGGTGAACACCTTCGTGATGTTCTTCGCCCGCATCGTGGCCAACATCATCAGCGGCTTCTTCAGCAACAATGAAGAGGAAGAAGGCGGCGGCATGGGTGGCCTGGCCTACTTTGCCATCGTCATGGTACTGGAACTGGTGTTTGGTATCCTGGCCTCCATCATCGTGATGTGGTTCAGCCGCCAGCGTGAATACCGCGCCGATCAGGGCGGTGCCCGCCTGGCCGGCAAAGAGAAGATGATTGCCGCTCTGGAGCGCCTGCGTCGCGGCCCCGAAGTGGAGCTGGAAGGTTCACTCGCCGCCTTTGGTATCAACGGCAAGCGTCACAGCGAACTGTTCATGAGCCACCCGCCGCTGGAAAAACGCATCCAGAGCCTGCGCGAACAGCCGTAATAGATTGATATAGCCCTGTAGTTTGGTTTTTAACCCCGGCTCGCCGGGGTTTTTTTATTGTTTGAATTATTGAAGTTTTCTTGCTTTAAATAGAGGCCATAACGATAAAAATAACCAAGCACGGATAAGCGAAAATAAAATGATAAAAACCGAACCGGGCCGCCGTTTCTGGTTGATTGAACTGATTGCCAACTGGGAAGGCCGGATCAGCTGCCGCCACCTGCAACAGTTTTTTCAGCTCGGGCGCCAGCAGGCCAGCAAGGATATCAATCAATATCTGCGGCACTATCCGGATAATTTATATTACAGCGCCTCCGCCAAGGGCTATTTGCCGACCAGGCAATTTGCTCCCGCATTTATTTCCGGTGACGTAGCCGAGTACCTCAACTGGATGACGGGCCAGAGCGCCCATGCTATGCCCGAAACTGCGGATTGCAGGCTTCCTCACCTGATGCTTTCTCATCCGCCCCGTAACGTCAGCCCGCAGACTATTCGCCCACTGGTGCAGGCATTGCGCCGGCAGCAACGGGTAGAGGTAGACTATGTGGCCGTGTCTCGCCCCGATCGCAGCGGCCGCATTATCGTGCCGACCGCCTTCGTCAACACCGGCCGCCGCTGGCACCTGCGTGCCTGGTGCGAAAAAGCGCAGGGCTATCGTGATCTGGTGCTCAGTCGTTTTCGTGGCGAAGCCATTCTGGAAGGACCGCCGCTGGCTCCGCTGCCCACCGACGAGGGCTGGCATACCGAACTCACCTTGATCCTTACGCCCGATCCCCGACTTACCCGCGAGCAGCAAGAAGCCTTGGCCCTCGACTACGGCATGCAAAACGGCGAACTACGGCTGAACACCCGCGCCGCCCTGGCCAATTACCTGTTACAGGATATGCAGATAAACGTAAAAATGCTCGACGGCAATCCCGCCGCCCAGCAATTGATTCTGGCCAATATCGACGACATCAAACCCTGGCTGTTCGGCTGACGACCTGTCGCCTGAAGCGACATGTTTATTTGCACAGTGTTGGCGGAATAGGGGAAAGAGGTGAGAGTAGATACAGAATCGAAAAAAGGAGTAAGGCGAATGAGTGCCAGTTATTTCCGTTACTGGGGCAAGGCGCGCAAGGATGATGGGCAGGAAGGAGAATACTACCATTTGTTGCCCTATCACTGCCTGGATGTAGCGGCGGTTGGCTGGTTCTTGCTGGACGAAGACAAACCCTTGACCCGTAACCTGGCCGAGTTTCTGGATATCGCTCCCGGCCAGTTGCGGCAAATATTTACCTTTTCGCTGATGCTGCATGATCTGGGTAAATTCGCCTCGGCGTTCCAGAACCTGGCGGATTTTGCAGATAGCCCATTAATTCGTAATCAACCCAGATCGGGCTACGACAGCCGTCAGGCCCGCCATGACCGGCTGGGCTATTTTTTCTGGTTAATGGCCAGCCGGGGGCGGCGGCTCGATGGGGCAGACATCGGACTGAACCAAGTCGACATCAGTCAGGTCACCCCGGCTCTCGATAGCCTGAATGCCTTGCTGGATGTGGTGTTTGGTCACCATGGCTATCCCATCGACTGGGGCAGCCAGCCGAGAATGATGAAAGATTATTGTCACGATTCGGATGTGGATGCGGCCTGTGACTTTATCCGGGATTGTGCCCAGTTACTAAAGGTGACATGGCCCGAGCAAAAACTGGCCGACAGGGAGTGGCTGACTCGCTTGCGTCAGGTCAGCTGGCATTTATCTGGGATTGCGATTTTAAGCGACTGGATAGGTTCAGATACGGCATTTTTTGAATATCAAAGCGCTGATTTGACGTTGGCCGAGTATTGGCCACAAGCTCAAGAAAAAGCACTACGTGCGCTTGCGGCAACAGAATTGGTCAAGCCGGTAAAGGTTCAGCCATTTCTATCGGTACAGAAGCATTTTGGTTTTGAGCCTACTCCGTTGCAGGCCTGGGCGGAATCGGTGCCTTTGGCATCGGGGCCACAGTTGTTCATTCTTGAAGATGTGACCGGGGCGGGGAAAACAGAAGCCGCTCTGGCGTTGACTCACCGTCTGTTACAGCAGGGCGAAGCCGATGGTTTTTATTTCGGTCTGCCGACCATGGCAACGTCCAATGCCATGTTTTCCCGGGTGGCGGAGCATTATCAGCAAATGCTGTCCGTTGATGGTAGCCGACCCAGTATAGTGCTGGCGCATGGTGCCAGGGAAATGAACGACCATTTTCTCGAAGCCCTGACGACAGCAGTAAAAACGGACTCTGCCTATACCGACGGCGAAGAGACGGCCAGTCTGTATTGCAACCATTGGCTGGCCGATTCTCGTAAAAAGGCGCTGCTGGCGGCGGTGGGGGTCGGCACTATCGATCAGGCGCTGATGACGGTACTGCCGCGTAAGCATCAACCTCTTCGCTTGCTGGGATTGCACCGGAAGATCCTGATTTTTGATGAAGTTCATGCGGCGGACAGTTTTATGTTTGAGCTGCTTGACGACTTGCTGCGGGTCCATTTGCGTCAGGGAGGAAGTGCCATTCTGCTGACCGCGACGCTGGCAAAACGGCAGCGGGAGCGGTTATGTCGCATCTGGCAGGAAGCCGCCGGTGTGGAAACAATATCGCTGCCTGAAAAAAATGATTTCCCGCTGGCAACCCAGGTCATTCCTGGGCAGCGGCTGAATGAAGTACCCGTCGCCAGTCGGGCGGCCGTGAGCCGTGAGTTGGCGGTGAGTTTTGTTCATAGCGAGCAGGAATGTGTCAGCCAGATCCTGGCCGCCAGTCGGCGGGGCGAGTGCGTGGTATGGATCCGCAACTCGGTGGATGACGCCATCCGCGCCTATCAGGCACTGGTTGAACAACTGGAATCCACTGACATTCTGACCCTGTTTCACAGTCGTTTTACTTTGAAGGATCGAAAGGCCATAGAAAACAGGGTCTTGGCCACGTTTGGTAAAAAAGGAGGTCAGGCCGAACGCCGAGGAAAAATTCTGATTGCCACCCAGGTGTTTCAGGAAAGCCTGGATGCCGACGCCGATCTGATGATCTCCGACCTTTGCCCAATCGACGATCTCATTCAGCGAGCAGGCCGCCAACACCGACATATCAGGGATCAGGCAGGCAATTGCATAGATAAGGAAAAAGATGAACGCTCGGCGCCTTTATTACTTGTTCATGCTCCCGAGTGGCAGGATCAACCCGATGCGGACTGGTTGCTCAGTCATTTGCCCAATACCGAGCATGTCTATCGCTCCCCCGGCTGGTTATGGCTGGGAATGGAAATTTTGCGGCAATTAGGCGCTATTCGCATGCCAGGCGAGGCGAGGTCGCTGATCGAAGCCGTTTACGGTGACCATGCTTATGAACGGATGCCGGATGCATTCAAAAAGAAAGAGGATTGCTACTTTGGCGAGTTACGTGGCCAGTCTGCGCAGGCGAAGAGTCAGCGGATAGACTGGCACAAGGGCTATAACCAGACCAGTGCCAGCGCTTGGCACGATGACAACATCGAGATCAGCACCCGTTTTGAAGACAGGAAAACCGTTCAGGTGCTGGTACTGAAACGTGACCCGCAAGGGCGGCTGCAACTGTGGGCCGAAGGCGAGTCCCATGCGCTCCAGAACAGCATAGTGAAGCTCGCCAAACGGCGTTTTGCCGATCAGCTGGCACCCTTGCCCGATAACCTGAAGACGGCCTTTGAGCTCATATTACAGCGTTACCCGCAGGCAAAGTTTCTCCAGCCTTGGTTACCCGATCATGATCCCTTGTTTGGTTATTCAACCGAATTAGGCGTGTTTGTCAGCAATAAGGAGGTTGAATGAATTTGATAACCGATCCCTGGCTTAGCTACCGTTTCAGGGATGGCAGCGAACGGCAGTTGCCGCTCAGTGCCATTGCCGACCCGGATGTGGTGGACTTTGCCTTGCCCAGGGCCGATTTTCATGGTGCTGCCTATCAATTTGCCATTGGCCTGCTACAAACGGTGATGGCGCCTGATGACAAATATCAGTGGCGAGACTGGTACCAGACCTCTCCTGATGAAAATACGCTGTCAGACAGCCTTTCTTTGGTCAAGCATGCCTTTGAGCTGGATGGCTACGGCCCGCGTTTTATGCAGGATCTGGATCCACTGGATGGCGTCAGTCCCGGGCCCGTGTCCGGCCTACTGATCGAAGCGCCCGGTGCCAATGGTCTCAAGTTGAACACGGATCATTTTATCAAACGCGGGATTGCCGAAGTACTGTCGCCGGAAATGGCCGCCCTGGCGCTGTTTACCCTGCAAATCAATGCGCCGTCCGGTGGCCAGGGGCACAGAACCGGGTTAAGAGGCGGTGGTCCCCTGACCACCCTGGTGCTGCCCCATGAGGTGGATGCCAGCCTGTGGCAAAAGCTGTGGCTGAATATTCAGAGTCGGGATTCCTGGAAATACGATGATCCGGACTATCAGAGCGCAGCGCTGTTCCCTTGGCTGGGCCCAACCCGGATCAGCAAGGCCAAGGGCAGTGAAATCTATGCCAGCGATGTGCACCCGCTGGCCATGTTCTGGGCCATGCCCCGGCGGATAAAACTGTTGTTTGAAGAGCAAGAGGGTGTCTGTCAGCTCAGTCGGCAACCCTGTTCACGGCGGTGCCGGCAGTACCGTACCAGCAATTACGGCAATAACTATTCCGGCAGTTGGGAGCATCCACTGACCCATTACCGTTTTGATCCCAAAAAGCCGGAAGAGGGCTATCTGTCCACTAAGGGACAGCCTGGTGGCATTCAGTACAAGCAGTGGCACAGCCTGAGCTTTGTTGATCGGACCGAAGGCAACCTGCCGGCCAAGGTAGTACAGAATTTTGTTCTGGAAAAATCGGCTTTCTTCGATTTTGATTGGGGAGAAGCGCCCAGGTTGTGGGCCTTTGGTTTTGATATGGACAATATGAAGGCCAGAGGCTGGTACAACAGCGAATTTCCGCTGATCCGTCTGGATGCCGATTTGAGAGATACCCTGCTCAGTGAAATCAAGGTCCTGCAAAGCCTGGCACAGGAAGTGGTGTGGCATTGCCGAACCCAGATTAAGGCCGCCTGGTTTGACAAGCCGGCAGATGCCAAGGGGGATACCAGCCAGATCGACTTGCAGTTCTGGCAGCGAACTCAGGCCGAGTTTTTTATCGCCGTGCAGTCGTTACTCAATACGTGCGATGGCAGATTGACGGCAGAGATTGCCCGTCGCTGGCTCCGTGCTTTGTCATTCCAGGGGTTGGAGCTGTTTGATGAACAGGTCCTGTCCAACCTGTATCCCGACAGGGACATGGCTAAAAAAATTCAGGCGCGGCGTCGGCTTAGTGGCTGGCTGGCGGGCAGCAAGCGTATCAAGCAGTTCAGAAATGATTATCGAATCGATAGCTTAATCAGGGAGCAGGCGTGATGACAGATATTGAACAAAGCGCACCGGCTACATCAGCGTTTGCCGGAGAAGCGGCACTGATGCGCTGGTGGCAAGCCATGACATTATCCGAGCAGGAATTGACCGCCTTGAAGATAAGGCCGGCACCCACCGTATTTCGTGCCGAACTGAAGCGGACAGAAACTCCTGAAGCGGTATTGATGACCCAGGGCTTCAGGGCCTTGTGGCTGGGTTTACCGGAATCGGCTCGGCAACGCCGACCTTGGTCGATGCTTGCCTGGGCGACGCTGGCGGGGGTGTTGAGCCATGTACGGCTGCAGGATGACAGCCGCAGTTTTGCGGCTTCACTGGGAAAGATAGACGCGAATACCGACAAGCCCAGAGTCAGTGAGTTGCGCTTTCAGCAGTTGCAGGGGGCAAGAACGCCGGAGGAGTTCTATCGTCGATTGCATCGGTTGGTCAAGCAGGTGAAGGGGCAGACCCAGGTGGTGTCATTGGCCAAAGGGATCCTGGGCTGGTTTGATGAACATTATGGTCATGCGCCATTACGCGCCGACAAGAAGATTGCCGTACGCTGGGCGATGGATTATTACCAGGCCGCCGAGAAAGGTCTGACAAAAACCAAAGATTAATCAAGGAGAATCACCATGAGTAAATTTATTCAACTGCACCTGCTGACCTCTTATGCCCCGTCCAATCTTAACCGGGACGACCTGGGCCGGCCCAAAACCGCCCGCATGGGCGGCACCGAGCGATTAAGGGTCAGCTCACAAAGCCTTAAACGGAATTGGCGTATTTCCGATGTGTTTGAGCAGACGCTGGGCGAACACATCGGCACCCGCACCAAGCGGCTGGGAGCCGAAGTATTCAACACGCTCAGTGAGCAGGGTGTGGCGGAAAAACAGGCGAAAGCATGGGCAATAGAAATAGCCGGTGTATTTGGCAAGAACAAGAAAGACAGCCTGGAGATTGAGCAGCTTGCCCATATCAGCCCGGAGGAGATGCAGGCGGTCAACAAGCTGGTTAACACTCTGGTCGAAGAAAACAGGGCGCCGCAAAAAGAAGAATTGTTTTTGCTGCGCCATAACGTGAAGGCCGTGGACATTGCCATGTTCGGCCGCATGCTGGCGTCCTCTCCCGAGTTTAACTGCGAGGCGGCCTGCCAGGTAGCGCACGCCATCAGTGTGCATGGTGTTGCGGTAGAGGAAGATTACTTTACGGCGGTAGATGATCTTAACCGGGGCGACAGTGATCTGGGCGCGGCTCATATTGGTGAGTCCGCTTTTGCGGCTGCCTTGTTTTACAGCTACATCTGCATCGATAAGGAACTGCTGGTCGCCAATCTGGGCGGAGATCTTGAGCTGGCAGATAAAGCCATTGCCGCACTGGTGGAGGCGGCAGTAAAGGTCTCGCCGAAGGGCAAACAAAACAGCTTTGCCTCCCGCGCATATGCGTCTTACGTGCTGGCAGAAAAGGGTGATCAACAGCCTCGTTCCCTGTCTGTGGCTTTCCTCAAGCCGATTGTCGGCGAAAACCAGGCGGAAGATGCCGTGCAGGCGCTGCAACGGCAAGCCGATAATTTCGACAAGGTTTATGGTGCCTGTGCCGATGCGCGTTATGCGGTGAATGCCGTAGAAGGCGACGGGAGTTTTGAGCAGCTCAAGGCGTTTGTCGCCGACTGAGGAGGCGTTATGCAATATCTGGTTTTTCGTCTGTATGGCTCCATGGCCAGCTGGGGCGAAGCGGCCGTGGGCGGAGACAGACCATCGGCGCTTACTCCTACCCGCTCGGCGGTATTGGGGCTACTTGGTGCGGCCCTTGGTATCAAGCGTGAGGATACGAGTCGGCTGGAGATGTTGCGAAACAGTATGGGGGTTGCCATCAAGGCCTATTCATGTGGCGGCTTGACCCGGGATTATCACACCGCCCAGGTACCCTCTCAGGATAGAAAGCGAAGCTTCCATACCCGCAAAGACGAGCTGAGCATCGCAAAGGAAAAATTGAATACGGTGCTGTCCAGCCGGGATTATCGCAGCGATGGCTACTGGATAGTGGCGGTATGGCAACAGCAGGAAAGTGAGTTGACGCTGGATGCTCTGAACAGAGCATTGGCCAAACCTGCTTTTATTCCATATCTGGGCAGAAAAGCCTGTCCGCTTGCTGCACCCGTTGCGCCGTTATTGGTGGAGTCAGATCTGAAATCGGCACTCGATCAACGCTTTCCACCGGTACTCGACAGTCACGAGCAGGATCGGCGCTGGTTGGGTTTAGGCTCCATGGTCACCTATCTGTGGCAGGGGAAGGCCGAGGATCTGGGGAGTTTCGATGGTGTACAGAGTTGCCAGGTATGGGACGAGCCGATTAGCCGGATGCCCTGGCAGTTCGGCTCCCGGCAGGAGCACCAGCTGACCTTGGTGGAGGAATAACATGTATTTATCCCGAGTAAGACTGGGCGACAGCCAAGCTGCGAAAAGCGAGCTGGTTAAAACCATGAGTAAGGGGGTTTACGGCCATCATCAGTTGCTGTGGCGTCTTTTTACCCAGGAGCAACAGCGTGGCTTTCTGTTTCGCCATGAACAGAGCGACGGGCGGCTGGCACCATCGGGTGAGCCGATTTTTTACGTACTTTCTCGTGAAAAGCCGGATAACTCATCTCAACTGTTTGATGTGGAAAGCCGGTCTTTTTCTCCCCAGTTAAAGGCCGGTGATAAATTGGCTTTTCAGATCAGGGTTAATCCCACCGTGTGCCGCCAGGGTAAACGTCATGATGTGCTGATGGATGCTCAGCGACAATGGTTGCATCAAGAAGCAAAACAATGTTCTTTGGCGGCAGAAGGCAGTAAGAAACAGCTGAAGCACCAGCTACTGGATTTGGCTTCCGATGAAGATATCTCTCGCTGGAAAACCGTGGTGGCCAGTGGGCAGTATCGTGACGCTCTGACTTCGCGTCTGGGAAGAGGCGCAACGATAGATTTGGCTTTAAAAACCCTCTCGGAGCAGGCATTGATCGACTGGTGGCAGGGCCGTAGTTCTCAGATGGGGATCCGTTGCCTGGAGCATGAAGGCGGGGTGCAAATCGACGGTTATCTGCAACATGCCATAAAAGGTAAAAAATCCGGTGCGGTATTCAGCTCGATTAACCTGAGTGGCATCCTGACTGTTGAAGAGCCGGAGCTCCTGTTAGACAGCCTTTATCAAGGTGTAGGCCGGGCCAAGGCGTTTGGATGTGGTCTGCTGATGATTCGGCGTGCCTAATTTGTTCTGCCATTTACAATGGAGTCGTCATGGCGTTCATCCCTCTTAAACCCATACCGATGAAAGACAGGGTATCCATGATTTTTTTGCAGTATGGGCAAATTGACGTGATTGATGGCGCCTTTGTTTTAATCGATAAAACCGGTGTTCGTACTCATATCCCGGTGGGCTCGGTGGCCTGCATTATGCTGGAGCCGGGTACCCGCGTCTCTCACGCTGCTGCCAAGCTGGCGGCGACCGTGGGCACCCTGCTGGTGTGGGTTGGGGAGGCGGGAGTACGGCTGTATGCCTCCGGTCAGCCCGGTGGCGCCCGTTCCGACAAGTTGCTGTATCAGGCGAAGCTGGCACTGGAAGACGATCTTCGCCTGAAGGTGGTACGCAAGATGTTCGAGCTGCGCTTTGGTGAGGAAGCGCCGAGCCGACGTTCGGTGGATCAACTCAGGGGAATAGAAGGCAGCCGGGTCAGGGCCACTTACGCCATGCTGGCCAAACAGTATGGCGTAAAGTGGAACGGCCGGCGCTATGATCCCAAGGATTGGGCCAAGGGTGACAAGGTCAATCAGTGTATCAGTGCGGCCACTGCCTGCCTCTATGGCATAACAGAGGCCGCCATCCTGGCGGCGGGCTATGCTCCGGCGATTGGATTTGTTCATACCGGCAAACCGCTGTCGTTCGTTTATGACATGGCCGATATCATCAAGTTCGAGACAGTGGTGCCAAAGGCATTTGAAATCGCCAGCACAAATCCATCGCAGCCCGATAAAGCGGTGCGCATTGCCTGCCGGGATATTTTTCGACGCAGCAATACCTTGGCCAGGTTGATCCCTCTTATCGAAGAAGTACTGGCTGCCGGCGAGATTGAACCACCCCCACCGCCCGAGGATGCCCAGCCGATTGCGATTCCTGAGCCAAAGTCATTGGGTGAGGCAGGACACAGGAGTGGCTGATCATGAGCATGCTGGTAGTGGTAACAGAGAACGTGCCTGCACGGCTGCGTGGCAGGTTGGCCGTGTGGTTACTGGAAATTCGTGCCGGTGTTTATGTGGGTGATGTTTCCAGACGCATCCGTGAAATGATTTGGGAACAGGTAAGTAAACTGGCAGAGCAGGGTAATGTCGTTATGGCCTGGGCCACCAATACAGAATCCGGCTTCGAGTTCCAGACCCATGGTGAAAATCGACGTATGCCGGTGGACTTGGACGGGCTGCGTTTGGTGTCTTTTTACCCTGTTGAAAATCAATAAGTTATAGAACTTTAACAATCAGGAAAAATTGGTGGATTTTTTATATATAGAAAAATTCAGTTAAATCAGTTATATAGGTTTAGACCGTTCCCCGTACGCACGGGGATGAACCGGTTTGATTTTATACTTATAGCTAATTAGGCTACCGTTCCCCGTACGCACGGGGATGAACCGTCGGCCAGCCCCGGTCAGAGCTTCGGCGTGGCCCGTTCCCCGTACGCACGGGGATGAACCGGCCAGTCGATTTGTCTGTCCGCCTTGGTACGTGAACAATTCGACCCGGAACCCGTTCCGGCCCCGCAACTGGG
>NZ_MDKE01000045.1 GCF_001870485.1 Oceanisphaera psychrotolerans
GAGCAGTTGACTTTTAATCAATTGGTCGCAGGTTCGAATCCTGCACGACCCACCATTATCTTGTTTTCCTCGATATTCTCTTCTGTTCGCTGCTAATTCCTTACCCGATTTGGGTTTGACGCCGCAGTGGCGTTATAATGCCCCTCATTGTAGTTATCCGGATGGAACAACTGGAACCTGGTCATGACTGAAGCTGTCGATATTCTCGAGTTTGATTACCCCTTTCCCGCCAAGCCGGCGCCGCTGACCCTTGAGCAGCAACAAGCGCTGAAAGACGAAATCAAGGCGTTACTGAAGGCAAAAAACGCGGTTCTGGTGGCTCACTATTACACCGATCCCGAAATCCAGGCGCTGGCCGAGGAAACCGGCGGTTGCGTGTCCGACTCGCTGGAAATGGCGCGCTTCGGCAAGGAGCACCAGGCCGATACCCTGATCGTGGCCGGGGTTCGCTTCATGGGAGAAACCTCGAAGATCCTGAGCCCGGAAAAAACCGTGTTGATGCCCACCCTGGAGGCCGAGTGCTCGCTTGATCTGGGTTGCCCGGCCGACGAATTCACCGCCTTCTGCGATGCGCACCCGGACCATACCGTGGTGGTGTACGCCAATACCTCGGCGGCGGTCAAGGCCCGGGCCGACTGGGTGGTGACCTCCAGCATCGCGCTCGAGATCGTCGAACATCTGGACAGCGAAGGGCACAAGATTATCTGGGCACCGGATCGCCACCTGGGCGCCTATATCGAGAAACAGACCGGTGCCAGCATGCTGCGCTGGCAGGGTGCCTGTATCGTGCACGACGAGTTTCGCGCCAAGGCCCTGCAAGAGCTTAAGGCGCAGAACCCGGATGCAGCGGTGCTGGTACACCCGGAATCACCGGCCTCGGTGATTGAGCTGGCCGATGCGGTCGGTTCCACCAGCCAGCTGATCAAGGCGGCGCAGACCCTGCCGCAGCAGAAGCTGATCGTGGCCACCGACAAGGGTATCTTCTACAAGATGCAACAGGCCTGTCCGGACAAGGAAATGGTCGAGGCGCCGACCGGTGGCAATGGCGCCACCTGCCGCAGCTGTGCTCATTGCCCCTGGATGGCGATGAACGGCCTGGTGGCCATTCGCGACGCCTTGAAAGACGGGGGCAAGACCCACGAGATTCAGGTGGATGAAGAGACCCGCATCAAGGCAATGATCCCGCTGGAGCGGATGCTGAACTTCGCCGCCGAGCTCAAGATGAAGGTCAAGGGTAACGCCTGAGCCCATCATCCCTGCTGTATTACTTGTAGCGAATAAATTGGCGCTTACGAGGCTGATACTCATTTGAAGTATAAAAAAGCCGGAAGGGAATGCTCCCTTCCGGCTTTTTTGATCTTCAGTGTTCGCTGTTAACGATTTTCTTCGCCGCCGAGGGCGTCGATCAGCTCGGGAATAAAGCGTGACAGTTCGCCGGTCACCAGGGCAAAGTCGGCGTCGAAGCGGGCGGCGACGTCTTCGCTGGTCACGTCGTCATTCTGCTCACGCAATTCTTCCGAAAACTTCAGTCGCTTGACGCTCATGTCATCACTCAGCACGAAACTGATGGTATCGGCCCAGTTCAGCGCCAGCTTGGTCACCAGTTTGTCGGCTTCCAGGTGGACCTTGATTTCCTCGCTGAGCAGATCCTGTTGCTTGGCGCGGATAATGCCGCCGTGCTCCAGAGCAGAGCGCAGCTCGGCTTCGTCTTCCAGTGCAAATCCGGCCGGGGCGGCACCTTCTTTCAGCCAGTCGGTCAGCGTCAGTTCGGGGGGGGTGGTCATGGCCAGCGGTACCACCGGCAAGGATCCGATGCTCTTGCGCAGCAGTGCCAGCAGATCTTCGGCCCGCTTGGCGGAACTGGCGTCCACGGCGATAAAGCCGGCCTTGGGGTTGATCCAGGCATAGGTCTGCTGAAAACGGCTGAAGGCCCGGGGCAGCAGAGTGATGATGATTTCTTCCTTGATCGATTCTTTTTCTTTTTTCTTCAGCGCGCGACCCTGTTCGATTTCCAGCGCTTCCACCTTTTCGGCCACCATGTCGTTGACCACGGAACCAGGCAGCATTTTTTCTTCTTTCTTGGCGCAGAGCAGGATTTGGTCATCGGCGGCGTGGGTCAGGGCATGGCCTTGCTTGCCCAGTGGCGAAATCCAGCCGAACTTGGCCTGCTCCTGGCTGCCGCAGGGGCTGAAGGGCAAGGCTTCAAGCTGCTTTTCCAGATCTTCAAGGGTGACATCGAAAGGGCGGGTAAAACGATAAATCTGCAGGTTCTTAAACCACATGGCGTCCTCGTTAACGAGCCGGAAAAAACGCATTGTACTGCAAACCGGCTTTGTGATCAGGCGGTCATTCCCGGCCGATAAAGACCGATCTGGCTCACAGACCATTATTAAAGCCGATTCGAAGCGGTGCCGGCACTATACACTCTGGTAAACGAAAGGCGGAGACAACATGATGATACGACAAGCCACGCCCGAGGATACCGATGCCATCCTGGAGGTATGGCTGCTGGCATCGCTACAGGCGCATGATTTCATACCTGCGGCCTTCTGGTGGCAACAGCAGGAAGAAATGCGGGCCCGCTACCTGCCAGCGGCTCAGATATGGGTCTGTGAATGCCATGGCGGCATTCAGGGTTTTGTGGCCCTGGTGGATAATTATCTGGCTGCGCTCTTTGTCCGGCCCGAATACCAGCAAAAGGGTATCGGCAAGGCGCTGCTGGCGATGGCCAAAAGCCAGCGCCGATGGCTGTCGCTCAGGGTATATTGTGAAAACGACGCGGCGGTGAGCTTTTATCGCCGGCACGGCTTTGTCATTATCGAAGAAAGCCTGGACCCGGCCACGGGCCAACCAGAGCTTCATATGAAATATAAGGTGGCCGCCAAAAACCGTGACTGTTGCTCGTTGAGCTGACCTCAGTGTCATATTTTCATAAAAATGTCACACTTGCTGCTAATAATGCATTTATATGTAACGAGACCTGTAAGGGCAGTTGAAGATGTCACGGAAAATACTGGTAGTTGAAGACGAAGCAGCCATTCGCGAGATGCTGTGTTTTGTTCTGGAGCAGAAGGGGTTCGCCACCGAGGAAGCCGAAGACTACGATCAGGCGCTGGAGATGATCAAGGAGCCCTATCCCGAACTGATCCTGCTCGACTGGATGCTGCCCGGTGGCAGTGGTATTCAGTTGATCAAGCATCTGAAACAGGATGAACTGACCCGCCAGATCCCGGTGATCATGCTGACCGCCCGCGCCGAAGAAGAAGACAAGATCAAGGGGCTGGACGTGGGCGCCGATGACTACATTACCAAGCCTTTCTCTCCCAAAGAGCTCACCTCCCGCCTGAAGGCGGTGCTGCGCCGGGCGGCGCCGACCGCGGTGGATGATGTGATTGAAGTGCAGGGGCTGAAACTGGATCCGGTCAGTCACCGGGTCAGCGTCAATAATCTGCAACTCGACATGGGTCCCACCGAGTTCAAGTTACTGCATTTCTTCATGACCCATCCCGAGCGGGTATACAGCCGCGAGCAGTTGCTCAATAATGTGTGGGGCACCAATGTGTACGTGGAGGACAGAACCGTGGATGTGCATATCCGACGATTGCGCAAGGCGGTGTCCGAGCTGGGACATGACAAGCTGATCCAGACGGTGCGTGGTGCCGGCTATCGCTTTTCAACGCGCCTATGAGGCCTGCATGCAGTTACAAGAATCCAGCCATGGTTTGTGGTGGCGATTAACGCTTTATTATCTGGTTTTTTCCCTGCTCGGGTTGCTGGTGGGCAAGGTGACACTGGGGCTGCTGGTGGCGACGGTGCTGCATTTGCTGTGGCACTATCGTTTTCAGCACAAACTGACCGTGTGGCTGTGGCGCGACCGGAGCCTGATTCCGCCTGAAGGCAAGGGGAGCTGGGAAACCATTTTCAACGGTCTTTACCGCTTGCAGCAACGTCACCGGGCCCGCCGACGCGAGCTGGCGACGCTGGTGCGCCGTTTTCGGGAAGGGGCCGAGGCGCTGCCCGATGCCGCCGTGGTGATCCGCCGCGATGGCAGCATCATCTGGTGTAACAAGCTGGCTCAGCAATTGCTGGGATTTCGCTGGCCGGATGACTCGGGCAACCATATCGGCAACCTGGTCCGTGTACCGGTGTTTATCGCTTACATGGAGCGGGGCGATTTTCGGGAGCCCCTGGAACTGCCGTCGCCGCTAAACGAAGACAAGCTGCTCGAATGCCGCATCATGCCCTACGCAGAAGACCAGGCTTTGCTGGTGGTGCGGGACGTGACCCGGTTGAGAAGCCTGGAGCAGATGCGCAAGTCGTTCGTGGCCAATGTGTCCCATGAGCTGCGTACTCCGCTGACGGTACTCAAGGGCTATCTGGAAATGCTCGATGAGCCGCCGACGCCGGCCAGATGGCACAAAGCCCAGCAGGTCATGCTGGAACAGACCCAGCGTATGGATGCCCTGGTCAATCAGCTGATGACCCTGACCCGTATCGAAGCGTCTCCCAATATCGATACCAGCAAGATTGTCGATATTCCGGCGATGCTGACGATGCTGGAGCATGAAGCCCTGGCGCTGAGTGCCGACAAGAACCATGAATTCCGCTTTATGGTGGACGCGAATATCAAGGTCCGGGGCGATCAGGAGCAACTGCGCAGTGCCATTTCCAACCTGGTCTACAACGCCATCCGTCATTCCCCGGCAGGCACCCGCATCACCGTGGAATGGGGGCTGGCGGGTCATGTCGGTCGTTTTGCTGTGACCGACAATGGCGACGGTATTGCTCCCGAGCATATTTCCCGCCTGACCGAGCGCTTCTACCGGGTCGACAGGGCGCGCAGCCGGCAGACCGGTGGTTCCGGCCTGGGGCTGGCCATCGTCAAGCATGCGCTCAGTCACCACGACTCCCACCTCGATATCACCAGTAAAGTAGGTGAGGGCAGCTGTTTCAGCTTTATTCTGCCCGAGCGACTGCTGGTGCAGGACAACCCCAGCAGGGCCATAGCCTGACCCCGAAAACCGCGGCGGCGGTTTTCTTGTCTGGTTGTCATAAATGTGTCACCTATGCTTCATATAGTTGTCATCACTGGCGGCAATACTGGCCCCGTCTTGAAAGACCGAACTCAGATTGGAGATTAAGGATGAAACTGAACAAACTGGTAACTGCTCTTGGATTGACGGCCGCACTGGCTTCCACCTCTGCACTGGCTGCGGTAGACAGCGCTCTGCCTGACTACGACAAGGTCAGTGGTATTTCCGGTAACTTGTCTTCCGTGGGTTCTGACACCCTGGCCAACATGGCTACCCTGTGGGCCGAAGAGTTCAAGCGCAACTATCCCAACGTCAACGTGCAGATTCAGGCTGCCGGTTCTTCAACCGCTCCTGCTGCCCTGACCGAAGGTACCGCCCAGTTCGGCCCCATGAGCCGAGCCATGAAGAGCAACGAAATCGAAGCCTTCGAAAAGCGCTATGGCTACAAGCCGACGCCGGTACGGGTTGCCATCGATGCCCTGGCGGTGTTCGTACACAAGGACAACCCCATCGAAGGCCTGAGCATCGATCAGGTTGATGCCATCTTCTCCAGCACCCTGAGCTGTGGCAGTAACGAGCAAATCACCAAATGGGGCCAGACCGGCCTGACCGGTGACTGGTCCAGCCGTGACGTTCAGCTCTACGGCCGCAACTCGGTATCCGGTACCTACGGTTACTTCAAGGATGAAGCGCTGTGTAAAGGCGACTTCAAGAACAACGTGAACGAACAGCCTGGCTCGGCCTCAGTGGTACAGTCGGTCTCTTCTTCTCTGAACGCCATTGGTTACTCCGGTCTGGGCTACAGCACTTCCAGCGTCCGTGCCGTACCGCTGTCTGAAGCCGGCTCTACCGATTACATTGAAGCCAACGCCGATAACGCCATCAGCGGTGAATACCCGCTGTCACGCTTCCTCTACGTTTACGTGAACAAGCACCCCAACCAGCCGCTGGGCCCGATGGAAGCCGAATTCGTCAAGCTGATGCTGTCCAAGCAGGGTCAGGAAATCGTTGATAAAGACGGTTATGTACCGGTACCTGCCGCCGTTATCGAAGCCGACCTGAAGAAGCTGGGTCTGAACTGATTCGACTGACGCATACATGGTTGCAGTAATGAAACCCCGGGATCTCCCGGGGTTTTTCGTTGTTGAACGGCCATGATACTTCGCCTGCCGATGGTGTGTTCGAAGCGGAGCCGGTGATCCGCGAGGAAGACATCACGGGGTGATCAGCAATCTGGTAGGGGCTTGATGCGGCGCTGAAGTGGTCGATATGTATAATAAATGTGACAAGGCGGCCATGAAGCCGCTTTTTTCTTGCGTGCAACTGTGGCTAGATAGATAGAGAACAGCTACCCGCAGGAGTCAGAATGGAAATCAGGAAGATCCGCAGCGGTGAAACAAGCAGTATCTGGCGTTTGTTTCACGAGACGGTACACCGCATCAATCAGGCCGATTACAGTGCGAACGAGTTGGCGGTATGGTCACCCGATGAATATGACGAACCGCGCTGGGTCAGTCGCTTTATCCGCACTCGCCCACTGGTGGCGATGGACGGTAATTTTCTACTGGGCTTTGCCGAGCTGGGGGACGATGGCCGTATCGATCTGTTTTATGTGCATCATGCCCATCAGGGCGAGGGCATTGGCCGGGCGCTGATGCAGCGACTGAAAGCCGAAGCGGCGTCTCGAAGCCTGTCCCGGCTCTACTGCGAGGCCAGCATTACTTCACAGCCGTTTTTTGAACGCATGGGCTTTGTGAGCCTGGAGCAGCGTGAGCTCGAGCGCAGAGGCGAGCAGGTATCGGTGATCCTGATGGAGAAAAAACTGTAATACCCATCGCATTAAATATTCGATCTTTTTGACGGTCATGCCCATCTCGGACAAAGGGTCTACTCCGCCGACTCGCCGTAAATCCATATAGGACACCTCGCTTTTCGCAAGTGAGGTTTCCGTGTTTTTGGCTATCAGGATTAAC
>NZ_MDKE01000046.1 GCF_001870485.1 Oceanisphaera psychrotolerans
TATACAAGCGCATCTTCGGCATTATCTGAGCAATAAAAATGAGGGGATCTCTGAGCTGCTATAGAAGTTGGCGATGTCTTAGCTCACGCTATAGCCGCAACCCTCAAGTTTGATGAAGTGATGCTCCTTGGGTCACTGTTGCTTTCTTTTTTCACTAATGTCGGGTGCCATGAATGCGAACTAGTAACTATCTCCTTTCTACTCTAAAGGAGACTCCAAACGATGCTGAAATAATCAGTCACCAACTTATGGTGCGTGCGGGAATGATTCGCAAGCTAGCATCAGGGTTATACACATGGCTACCTACTGGACTGAGAGTGCTGCGCAAAGTTGAAAAAATTGTTCGTGAGGAAATGAACGATGCTGGTGCAGTCGAAATATTAATGCCTGTAGTACAGCCTTCAGGCTTATGGGAAGAGACTGGGCGTTGGGGTAAGTTCGGTCCTGAGCTTCTGCGTATTTCAGACCGTAATGAACGTCAGTTTGTACTTGGGCCAACTCATGAAGAGGTCATCACGGATATCGTCCGTAATGAGGTGAAGTCATACAAACAACTTCCTTTGAGCTTGTACCAAATTCAAACAAAATTCCGTGATGAAGTGCGCCCTAGATTTGGCGTGATGCGCTCTCGTGAGTTTATCATGAAAGATGCTTACTCTTTCCATCTAGACAAAGAGAGTCTTGAAAAAACTTATGCAGATATGCATCAAGCATACTGTAATATATTCAATCGCATCGGCTTGGATTTTCGCGCGGTCATTGCAGATACAGGTTCTATTGGCGGTTCAAGCTCGCATGAATTCCATGTATTAGCAGAAAGTGGAGAAGATTTGATTGCTTTCTCTACGGAGTCTGATTACGCGGCGAATATCGAAAAAGCTGAAGCGTTAGCGCCAATGGCAGAGCGTGCAACAGCAACCCAACGAATGGAGTTGGTTGAGACACCAAACGTTAAGACTATTGCTGATTTGGTAGAACAACACGGCCTTCCGATCAGCCAGACGGTAAAAACTCTATTTGTTAAAGCTTCTGATGAGACTAATTCGAGTGTAGTGGCACTGGTCATTCGCGGTGATCATGAGTTGAACAAGGTTAAAGCTGAAAAACTTGCTGAAGTGGCGTGCCCATTGGAAATGGCAGAAGGAACTGAAATTAAGGCTCTAGTCGGTGCAGATCCTGGGTCTCTGGGGCCAGTTAACCTTGCAGTTCCCTTCATTGTAGACCGAAGTGTTGCAGTAATGAGCGACTTTGCAGCGGGAGCTAATGTCAGTGGAAAGCACTACTTAGGAGTCAACTGGAATCGTGATGTCAATTTAGGCCAAGTTGCTGACCTTCGCAATGTGGTTGAGGGAGACCCTAGTCCTTGTGGAAAAGGCACCCTGCTTCTCAAGCGTGGCATCGAAGTGGGCCATATCTTCCAGCTGGGCAAAAAGTACTCAGAAGCGATGAAAGCAATGGTGCTTGATGCTGACGGAAAGAAACAAGTAATGGAAATGGGGGCTTATGGCATCGGCTGCACTCGTATAGTAGCGGCGGCTATTGAGCAGAACCATGATCAATTTGGGATTGTTTGGCCAGAGGCGATAGCCCCATTCCAGGTAGCTATCGCCCCAATGAATATGCATAAATCTAAGCGCGTTAAAGAAGTCGCTGAGAGGTTATATGCGGAGCTAACTGCTATGGGAGTGGAAGTGCTGTTCGATGACCGTAAAGAACGTCTTGGTGTAATGCTAAAAGATATTGAGCTTGTTGGTATCCCTCATATTTTTATCATCGGTGAACGTGGTATCGACGAGAGTCTCCTTGAGTATAAAAATCGCCGCACAGGTGAAAAGATTGCGATTCATATGAGTGATGCTGTTGGATATCTTAAAGATAAGTTAGGCGGGAATTAATAATATGTGATCATGGCTTGTCATTTTTGTAATGATATATATGATTTGTGCTAAATAAAGCTTTAAGCTGTCTGTGTTCCACACTATGTGTGTATGGATCTCTGAGGCTGCGAACCGCTTTCTTTGAAAAAAGACTGAAATAAAAAAAAGTCCCTGACGTCAGGGGCTTTTTGCAGTTGCCGTGCCTGAAACAGGATTCAGGTGCTGTTAGTGTCAGTTACACATAGTCTCTTACATCCAGTGCCTTGCCCGAGTCCTTGCCTTCTATGGCGTACCGATATGCCCTGGTCTTGGCGTACTTTTTGGCAGTCTATTGACCATTCAGTTCTGTTATATCTCAACCACGACTTTGCCCATGGCCTGACCGCTGGCCAGACGTTCATGGGCCTTGCCGGCGTCACTCAGGCCGAAGTGGTGCTCATCCACAACCGGACGCAGGCCGCCGGCTTCCACAATATTCGCGAGCTCGCCCAGAATCTGGCCATGTACAGCCCGGCCATGGTCGTGGATCATCGGGATCAGCATGAACACCACATGCAGTGACAAGCCCTTGAAGTGGGCCATCGACAGATCCAGTTCGAGTAGAGAAACGGTCGTCGCTATCTGGCCGTTCAGGGCGGCGGCATCAAACGAATTGATCAGATTCGCCCCGCCGACGGTATCGAAGATGACATCGAAACCGGCACCATCGGTATGTTTGGCGACATAATCGGTGACACTTTCTGTTTTGTAGTTGATGCCTGCCGCCCCCAGTTTTTCGATCATGGACAGTTGCTCGTCTGCACCACCGGTGGCATAAACATCGGCACCGAAGTGGCGGGCCAGTTGCACGGCGATATGACCCACGCCACCGGCACCGCCATGCACCAGCACACGTTGCCCCTTGGCAGTGCCGGCTCGGGTGAGGGCTTCAAAGGCGGTAATTCCCACCAGGGGCAGGGCCGCCGCTTCGCGCATCGACAAATTCTTGGGCTTGCGGGCGATCAGCCGGGCATCGGCCAGCATATACTCGGCCAGGGTGCCCTGCAGCTCTCCCAGACCACCGGCGCAGCCGTAAACCTCATCACCCACAGCATATTCGGTGACGCCATCACCAATGGCAACGACGGTGCCGGCAAAGTCCATCCCCAGCACGGCGGGCAGTGCCGGCGCAAACGGCAGATCTTTGCCCATCTGGCGGATCATCATGTCGATGGTGTTGACGCTGGTCGCCGCGACCTGCACCAGCACATGGCCAGGCTTGACTTCCGGTTTGGGCAGCTCGGAAAGTTCGAATGCCTCGGGACCACCAAAATCTCGGATTGTCATTGCTTTCATCAGTCACTACCTCGGTTGGTTTGGATTGCATGGACCCAATATAGTTAACAAACCAAAGCATGATAATGACGTTAATTTTTTAATCAGTTTTTATTTTTTGTTTATAATGTGGCCGGGTATCGATCTTTTCTGGTCTTTCGCTGCCTTTGCGCCTGTCGGGCAGGTGCGCAGCCAGTCACCTCATATGTTAGGTAAACCGTTGATAATCATTTATGATTATCAACATATTTGATCTTTTTGTTGATAATAGAGATGAAAATCGACCACCTCAGGCTATTTGTACGGCTGGCCGCGACCCATAACATCAGCCAGGCCGGGCAGGAACTGGCACTGTCACCGGCGGTCGCCAGTTCGTATATCAGCAAGCTGGAAGAAGGGCTGGGGGTGCGGCTGGTTCACCGCACCACCCGGAAAGTCTCCCTCACCGAAGAGGGCAAGGCCTTTTTGCCCCATGCGGAAGAGGTGCTGTCTTCTGTTGAGGCCGCCCGGGCATCTGTGGGCGCAGAGAAGGCGTCACCGAGCGGCACCCTGCGGGTGTCGGCGCCGGCCTCGTTCGGCCGCATA
Source organism: Oceanisphaera psychrotolerans (assembly GCF_001870485.1). Taxonomy (GTDB): domain Bacteria; phylum Pseudomonadota; class Gammaproteobacteria; order Enterobacterales; family Aeromonadaceae; genus Oceanimonas; species Oceanimonas psychrotolerans. Next base: position 3,777 of record NZ_MDKE01000046.1, read on the forward strand.
CACCTGATCCCGGCCATGAAGGGCTTCCTGTCGGAGTATCCGGGGCTGAAGGTGGACCTGAAGCTGAGTGACGCCATCATCGATATGGTTGAGGGCGGATTCGATATCGCCATTCGCAACGCCGATCTGAAGGACTCAACCCTGATCGCCCGCAGGCTGGCCCATGATCGGCGGATTATCTGCGCGTCACCGGACTACCTGGCCCGGTTTGGCGAGCCGGCCACACCCGAGGCGCTGAGCGAGCATCAGTGCGTGAATTTGATGGGACTGGAAAATTGGACCTTCGATACCCCCGATGGCCCGTTGAGCATCAAGACCAGCGGCAGCCTGCGCATCGACAACGGTGAGGCGGTGCGAGATGCCTGCGTGGCCGGGTTGGGCATTGCCATGAGCTCCACCTGGAATGTTTATCAACACCTGCAGCGGGGCGAGCTGGTGCAGATTTTGCGGGAATATCCCTATGTTTCCGACACCTCCATCTGGGCCGTGTATCCGAGCTCGCGGCTGCTGGCGCCCAAGGTCAGGGCCTTTATCGACTACTTTTCGGCGTGTTTCGGCGGTCAGCCCTACTGGGAGCGGCAGAAAGGTTGAGCTTCCTGCCTGTAAAGTGATCGTTTAATGATTACACGGATGAGTGTTCGGCGATCACCGCTTCAATCAGGCGCACCATGTCATCGGATTTTTGTGCATCCAGCGCATCGGCATGGGGCGAGGCAAAGCGGCCGGCATCGTTGTCGAAATACCGGCCGGAGGCCGTGGCGAATTCATCCGCCAGTACCGCGCGAGCCAGGATCTCCGCACCGATGCGGATATCGCCGCCGGCCACGCCAAAGCCTTCCTTCACCATCTTGCTGCCCAGCATGGAGCCCGGGTTGACCGCGATAATGGCCGGTCCCTGGTCCTTGAGCGCAAGCCCCATGCTGCGGGACCACATGGTGAGGGCCAGTTTGCTCTGGGCATAAGCCGCGAAATCGTCCGCCAGTCTGACTTTTCCTGCCAGTGCCTGTGGATCGACCGGAGCCTGGGCGGCAGAAGACAGGTTGATCACACGCCCAGAGGTGCCAAGCAGCGGCAGCAGCCGTTGGGTCAGCAGGTAGGGGGCAAGGGTGTTGACCGCGAAGCGGACGTCCAGGCCGTCCTGCGTGACGGGGTTGGTCGTGCGGAAGATCCCGGCATTGTTGATCAGCACATCCAGCCGGTCGTGCCGTGCGGCGATGGCCTTGGCCAGCGCCTCGACCTCGGTCAGGCGTGACAGATCCGCCACATAACCTTCCACCCGGGCCGCACCCGAAAGCATCGCCTCCACCTTTGCCAGCTTGTCCGGGTTGCGCCCGTGCAGCAGCACGGTATGACCCTGCGACACCAGCATTTTGGCGGTTTCCAGCCCGATACCATCGGTCGAACCGGTCACAAGAATGGTTTTTTGCATGGTGTGTCTCCTGATTATGAGAATGCCGGCAGCATGTCATTCTGGTGAGCACCGCCGGAGGGCTTCTTGCTCCCGATGTATCGAGGCCGGGGCCTCGTTATCCGTTGCTATTGCGTGATGTTGTGCCGATGACCTGATGACGGGGAACGAAGAGGTAGTTTATCAGTGCTGGTTCTATTTGATAATTAACGGTAAAAACGAATCAGTTTCTCTAAAAAATTGATAATAAAGGCTGGAGTGTTCACCTTGTCGATCGGGTGGCGAAGACATGCCCGATGCGGAGCCAGGTTGTTCCACATGGTTCTGGGGTCGGTTGGCGAGTACAGTGCGAGGTAATGGCGGAGGGGGCAACCGGGTTAGCGGAAAGTGAGCATGCACGCGAACGTTGCCGGCTTACCCCGTATGGTATACTGCCGGGGTTAAGGGGTTTTGCATCTATTCAAAAATAAAGACATATAAAACAGGATCTGTATGCCCGCAGCCAAGAAAGCCATGACCGCCAACCAAAAAGCCTATCTGGAAATCAAGAGGCAGATCCTTGATGGCGAGCTTCCCGAAGGGGCCCCCATTCGCCAGGATGATATTGCCCAGGGGATGGGGATCAGCAAAATCCCGGTGCGGGAAGCGCTGCGTCGGCTGGAATCTGAAGGTCTGGTTGTGATCACGCCCAATGCCGGGGCGACGGTGGTGAGCCTGACCATAGACGACTACATCGAGATGCTGGATATCCGTATTGCGCTTGAATGCAGGGCATTGGAACTGGCGGTGCCGAATATGGCCTCCAGTGATATCAGGAAGGCACGCGAGTTACTCGATGCCTATGATAGGGCCATGTCCCAGCAGGAATGGAGCGATCTCAACATGCGTTTTCACGCCTGTCTCTATGCCCCGGCAGACAGACCGCGACTGCTGGCCATGATCCGTGCCACTCAGGATCACATGGGACGTACCCTGCGGATGAAGATCTCGATGGTGGCAGAGCATGGTCGCTCCCATGCTGAGCATGTGCACATTCTCGATGCCTGCGAAAAAGGAGACACCGATTTGGCCGTTTCCTTGTTACGCAAGCATATCGAGCAGACTCGGCGGGAGGTTCAGGGCTACTTCCGCCACCACCTGAAAGAAACCACCACCTGATTGGGGCCGGTTAATCCCTGTTATCCTGGAGCCGTTTGAACCAGGTGGCAGCTTTTACCCCGAGGCCACGAAACCGATGGAAAGGGATCGGCCGTATCGAGGTGACGGGTACGGCCAGCTCTGACGCTGTTGCTCCCAGTACGCGGTTGGCCAATTGTTTACCCAGGGCGGTGGACACGGCAATGCCGCGGCCATTGCAGCCCACCGCGATATGAATATGCTGTTCCGGCTCATGGACATGGGGCAAGTGGTCAGTCGTCACCGCAAAGTAACCGCTCCATTGGTGGGACCATTCCAGCTTGCCCAGATGGCCGAAAAGCTCTTCTCCTGCGCGATGCAGGTAGGGCACAATTTTCGAATGGTCGA
>NZ_MDKE01000047.1 GCF_001870485.1 Oceanisphaera psychrotolerans
TACGTCGCCCATTTTCCCCGCCTCAAGCCATGCACACGAAAGGGGAATGGCTTGGCGATGCGGGGCCTTTGTGTTTGCGCGGGTTATCCGACTTTTAGCGGTCAGAGAACGGCGGCGATACCGTCACACAGGGCGTCGATGTTCGACTTGGTGATGCCGGCCACACTGATGCGGCCGGAGCCGACGATGTAGATGCCGAATTCGTCCTTCAGGCGGGTAACCTGTTCCTTGCTCAGACCGGAGAAGGAGAACATGCCGTTCTGACGGGCGATGAAGCTGAAGTCTTTATCGACGCCGCGGCTGGACAGCTTTTCCACGAACAGGGTACGCATTTCCTGAATGCGGTCGCGCATTTCGGCCAGTTCTGCCAGCCAGTCCTGATACAGCTCGGGGTCGTTGGCAACGATGGCCACCACGTTGGCACCATGAGACGGCGGGTTGGAGTAGTTGGCGCGGATAATGCCTTTCACCTGGCTGAACGAGGTGTTGGCGGTGTCGGCGTCTTTGGCAACCAGGGTGAAGGCACCCACGCGCTCGTTGTACATGCCGAAGTTCTTGGAGAAAGAGCTGGCAATCAGCAGCTCGACATTGTGCTCGGCAAACACCCGCAGGCCGTAGGCGTCTTCTTCGATGCCCTTGGCAAAACCCTGGTAGGCGAAGTCGAACAGCGGCAGCCAGCCTTTTTCGGCAGACAGCTTGGCCAGCTGCTCCCACTGCTCGGCAGTAGGATCGATACCGGTCGGGTTGTGGCAGCAGCCGTGCAGCAGTACCACGTCACCGGCCTTGACATGGGCCAGATCGGCCAGCATGGCGTCAAAGTCCAGATCCTTGGTCTCGGCGTTGTAGTAGCCGTACTCTTTCACTTCCAGCCCGGCGGCGGTAAACACGGCACGGTGGTTGGCCCAGGTGGGGTTGGAGATCCAGATGGTGTTGGTGTCGAGCTGGCGAGCGATAAACTCACCGGCGATGCGCAGGGCACCGGTACCACCCGGCGCCTGAGCGGTGCGGGCGCGCTGGCTGGCGATAATGGCGGAGTCGGCGCCAAACAGCAGTTGTTGCACCACGCGGCCATAGGCCTCGATGCCTTCTATGCTGAGATAGTTCTTGGTGGTTTGCTCTTGCACCAGGCGGGCTTCGGCTTTTTTCACGCAGCGCAGTACCGGAGTCTGGCCGGCTTCGTCTTTATAGATGCCCACGCCCAGGTTGATTTTGTCGGTGCGGGGATCGTTGCGGAAAGCATCGGTCAGGCCCAGGATGGGGTCTACCGGTGCAGCAGTGACCTTCTCAAACATAGTATTGTTAATTCCTTGTAATAATGAGTGTCTTCGGGTCGCAGGCTGCGACAGCCTCTAGTTATAACATTTGCGCCGCCATTAAAAAACGGCTTTTACTGCGGAATCCGGGCCGATCCGGTCAGTACCGGGTGGATCAGCAGCCAGTAACCGGCCAGTGCCCCCCAGGTACAAAGCGTCATGACCAGTGCCATCGGTAATGCCGAGGGAACATGGCTGGCGTTGACGGCGAAGGTGGCCACCGCGCCCAGACCGAAGCGGGTGGTACCGGCCAGGGCCGAGGCGGTGCCGGCGGCCTCGGGAAAATGGCTGAGCAGTCCGGCCATGGCATTGGCGCCTACCAGGCTTATCTGGGCAATCAGCAGCATCACCGGTATCACTATGCCCCAGAGACCGCCCATACCGGTGGCGGCATTGATCAGTAAGCCGATGGCGGCCACGGAGGCCACGGTGAGACCGGTTTTGAGCAGCCGATCGCTGCCCAGGGTTTTGACCAGCCGGCTGTTGGCGAAGGTCAGCACCATCATCAGCAGGATATTCATGCCGAACAACCAGCCGTAGTGTTCGGCCGGCACCCCGAACAGTTCGATATACACCAGCGGCGAGCCGGAAATAAAGGCGAACATGGAGGCGGTGGTGAGGGCGCCGCACAGAATGTACCCCAGCGCGGCCCGGTGGCGCAGTACCTTGCCGTAGTTCTGCAGCACCGGCAGCAGCCGGAACGGCTGGCGCAATTCCGGCCTGAGGGTTTCGGGAATCCTGATGGCCAGCGCCATGGTCACCAGCAGGCCGATGATGGCCAGCAGGATGAAGATGCTGTGCCAGTGGGCGATCAGCAGCAGATAGCCGCCAATCAGAGGGGCCAGCAGTGGCGCCAGGGTCATCACCAGGATCACCATCGACATGACCCGGGCGAACATGTCCCGTTCGAACATGTCCCGCAACAGGGCATTGAGCACCACCGAGCCGGCGGCGCCGCCGATGGCCTGCAGCAGACGAAAAGCCATCAGTGCTTCGATGCTATTGGCACTGGCGCAACCCAGGCTTGCCAGGGTAAACAGGGTCAGACCACCCAGCATCACCGGCTTGCGACCCACCGCATCGGCCAGGGGGCCGTAGAACAGCTGGCCGAGGGCGAAACCAGCCAGAAATACGCCGATGGTGAGCTGAGCCTGGGCCACCGGGACCCCCAAATCGCGCGCTATGGTGGGCAGGCTGGGCAGATACATGTCGATGGCAAGGGGCGTCAGCCCGGCGAGACTGGCAAGCAACAGCAGCAGTGAAAGGGGCAGGCCCATGGATTCATCCGACGATAACAGGTGAGCCCGATTTAAACATGATAATGATTCTCATGCAAAGGAGGTGACGTCCCGCTTACGGCTTGGTGTTGTCCGGCCGGTAGGGATAGATATGCAACCGGGGGATCAGCGGCTCGTCGGTGATGCGGGCGGCCCGCCGTTTGCGGGTGGTGGCGGGCGGGTAGTTGCCCAGTGCGGTGACCGCCGGTAACTCGTCCTGGCACAGCAACAGTGGCAGGTGCGCCTTGACCTGTTGCTGACGCGGGCTGATGTCTTCGCGCCAGCGTACATTGACCATGGGGTGGGTCTTGACCGGCCGGCGCAGACGCAGCTCGACGCCCGGTGGCAGCCGCTTCACGTCGTAGATTTCCCGATCCACACACTGCAGCCAGGTCTGGGCGTCGGTCAGCGGCGGGGGCGAGAGCCGGGCGTCGGTGAGCTGTTTGACCAGCTTGTCCTTGTCGATTTTCTGGATGATCTGCTTGTTGGCCCAGGTAAAGCCCAGCCGCGACACCGGGTGCGGCAGCAATACCAGCTGGCGGTAGACCTGCAGGGTGATGAGGCCGGGCAGGGTGTCGTGCACCAGGGCAAACTTCTGGTCCCGGCTCTCGGCCTCCTGCACCTGGGCCTTGAATTCCCCCTTGAGCCGGTTGATGTCTTCCGTCAGTGCTTGCAGCTCCGGTTTGAGGGTCGCCGGCAACACCAGATAACCGGGCAGACGAAAGCTGGCCTTGGTGGAACAACCGGGGCGGATAAACCACTGGCGATAGCCGTCGAGCGTGGCCGTGATGGCCGCAGCCCCATCGAGCCGGGCCACCTCGATGTGCGTGACCGGCTCGTGCTCGTCGCCGCTGGCCACATCGGGCAGGGGAAAGCAGCAGGCATTGACCGGCGCCGTGTCGGCCGCCTGGGTGATCAGATCGGACAGCGCCGCCATGGCGGCTTCGAGTTCGGAAAAGGTATGACGCAGTCGGGCCGCAGGAGTAAACATAATATTATGCCAACATACATGAAGTGACTCTGAATGTAGCAGCCGGCCAACCCTGACGCAACTGCGCGTTGTGCAGAACAAGAATGCGGCATACGGGCTGGGAGGCTGTCGTCATTCTCGCACCCTCTCTATTCACTCCAGTTCCCACTTTTGTCACTCCCGCATTCTCTTTTGTCATTCCAGTGCCCTCTTTTGTCATTCCCGCGAAGGCGGGAATCCATGATCCATCGCGCAGAACGGTGAGACTGCAGGCTCAGTGAGCCCCTCCCATGGTGATTTTATTTTACATAAAGAACTGTGTTACGAATTTTATGTTGAGTGCCCGGACACGATAGAGTGGCGGCCGGTTCGCGCTGTTTTGCTCTATTCGACTCACGGTTGCCCATCATTGTCTTCAATTCGTCATCCAATCTTTACCCGACTTTCATTTTCGGCTTCTAGAGTGGCCTTTTTCTGGTTGAAGCAGAGGGTGACATGAAACGACGCGACTTTATTCAGGGCATGGCGGTGATGGGCGGTGGCCTGCTGCTAAGCAAGGCGCCGGCCATGGCGGCCACCGGCCAGCCGCAGCAGCAAAGCGGTATTCAGATTGGCGACGTGCTTGCCAACAGCGCCATTGTGTGGGGCCGCAGCGATCGGCCGGCACGTATGTGGGTGGAGTGGGACACCGACCAAAGCTTTGCCCGGCCCAGGCGAGTACGCGGCCCCTGGGCGCTTTCTCCCAGCGACTTCACCAGCCGGGTGGAGCTGACCGGCCTGCCCGCCGGTCGGCGCATTCATGTGCGGGTGGGTTACAGCGATGCCGGCAATGGCGAATGGTCCGAGTGGGTGACTGGCAGCTTTATGACGGCGCCCATCGCCGCAGGCCCGGTGCGCTTTCTCTGGTCCGGCGATACCGCCGGGCAGGGTTATGGTATTAACCCGGAAGTGGGTGGCATGACCATTTACCGCACCATGGCCGAGCAGGAGCCCGACTTTTTCGTGCACAGCGGCGACAACATCTATGCCGATGGCCCCATCCCCGAGCGCATTGAGGTGGAAGACGGCAAAGTATGGAAGAACCGGGTCACGCCCGAGGTCAGCAAGGTGGCCGAAACCCTCAACGAATTTAGGGGTCGCTATCGCTATAACCTGATGGACGAGAACCTGCGGCTGTTCAACAGCAAAGTAGCGCAAATCTGGCAGTGGGACGATCACGAAGTGGTGAACAACTATTCTGCCTCAAAAGACCTTACCGGCGATGCCCGCTATCAGGTAAAAAGCGCCACCCTGTTGCAGGCCCGCGCCACTCGCGCCTTTTTCGACTACGCGCCCATCCGCCGCAGCGGCCCCGAAGGCAGCGAGCAAATCTATCGCAGCCTGCCGTTCGGCCCGCTGCTGGACCGCTTTGTGCTCGACATGCGCTCTTACTGTGGCCCCAACTCTAAAAACCTGCAAACAAAACCCGGTGCAGATACCGCCATTCTGGGAGGAACCCAGGTGGACTGGCTGCTGGCGCAACTGAAAGCCTCAACTGCGACCTGGAAGGCGGTGTTCTGCGACATGCCGCTGGGCCTGCAGGTCGCCGATGGCGAAAGCAAGTGGGAGGCGGTGGCCAACGGCGACCACGGCTCGGCAAAGGGCAGGGAGCTGGAAATTGCCCGGTTGCTCAAGGGCATCAAGGAGGCGGGCATTGAGAATGTGGTGTGGTTTACCGCCGATGTGCACTACACGGCGGCGCACTATTACGATCCGGCCAGGGCCGGCTTCAGCGACTTTACGCCGTTCTGGGAATTTGTGTCCGGGCCGTTGAATGCCGGCAGCTTCGGCCCCGGCAAGGTGGACGACACCTTTGGCCTGCAGGTGATCTTTGAAAAGTCACCCGCCACCCAAAACCTGTCGCCCCTGGCCGGCTTGCAGTTCTTTGGCCAGGTGGACATAGACGCCGACAGCCGGGCCATGACCGTCATCCTCAAGGATCTCAACAACCAAACCCTGTTTACCCCTCAGAGATCCCCTCATTTTTATTGCTCAGATAATGCCGAAGATGCGCTTGTATA
>NZ_MDKE01000048.1 GCF_001870485.1 Oceanisphaera psychrotolerans
ACACGTACCCAGTCAGAAAGAAAAATGCCGTTCACCTTAAGTGAACGGCATTAGGTCATCAGACCAGCTTTTAACAGGAACATCAGCAGCTATGGATATTCATTCTTGCCTTCAGGTTTACCCTTTCAGCTGCCGGCTTCGATCTTCATGCCTTTGCTCTGAAAACCGGCATCAGACTTTTCCTTTGCGCCTCCGTTCATTTCCTGCTCGATTTGTTCGCGTTCGCGGGCTTCATCCTGCAGCGATTTCTTGGGCAGTACCATGTTCAGTACGAAGGCAACGGTGGCGGCCACGATAACCGGCGAGCCAATCAGCATGCGGGCGGTATCCGGCAATTGGGCAATGGCTTCGGGCACGGCATTGATGCCCATGGCCAGGGCCACGGACAGGGCGGCGATGGTGATGTTGCGGGAAGACAGTTCGTCTTTTACCAGCAGCTGGATACCGGTCATGGTGATCATGCCGAACACGATGATGGTGGCACCACCCAGTACCGGGTAGGGGATGGTGGTCATGGCGGCACCGAACTTGGGCAGCAGGCCGGCCAGGATCAGGAAGACGGCGGCAATGCCCAGCACATAGCGGCTGATCACCTTGGTCATGGCCACGATGCCCACGTTCTGGCTGAACGAGGCGGTGGGCAGGCCACCGAAGAAGGCACCGATCAGGGTGCAGGCCCCGTTGCCCAGCAGGCCGCCGGACAGCTCGCTGTCTTTCATTTCGCGGCCCATGCCACCGATGGCGGTAGCCGACAGGTCGCCGATGGTCTGTACCGAGTTGACGATGCAAATCACCACCATGGAAATCACGGCCGAGGTGTGGAATTCGATGCCCATGGCAAAGGGAGTCGGAATCATCACCCAGGGCGCATCGGCCAGGCGGGTAAAGTCGACCATGCCAAAGAAGAACGACAGGGTGTAGCCCACCAGAATGCCGACAATAATGGCCGCCAGACGGAAGTAGCCTTTGGCAAATTGTGAACAACATAGCACCACCCCGAGGGTGGTCAGACCCACCAGCCAGTTCTGGCCACTGCCGAAGCCGGCGGCGGCAGTGTTGCCGCTGCCGGCCATGTATTTAATCGCGATGTCATACAGAGACAGGCCGATGACCAGTACCACGGTGCCGGCCACGACCGGCGGAAACAGGTGACGGATCTGCTTGATAAAGATACCGACGATGATCATGGCGATACCACCGGCGATCTGGGCACCCAGAATGCCGGGAATGCCGTAGACACTGCCGATGGCAATCAGACTGGGTACATAGGCGAAACCCACGCCGAAGATGGTGGGCATGCCGGCACCGAAACGGGCGACGGGGTAGAGTTGCAGCAGGGTGGATACGCCGGAGAAAAACAACGCTATCTGCACCAGCAGCATGGTTTCCTGGGCGGTAGCACCGGCCACCCCCGCCACGATGAGGGGCGGGGTGACGGCGCCCATGATCATGGCCAGTATGTGCTGGAACGAAAGCGGCAGCGCCTGGCCGAAGGAAGGCTTGCCGTGGTAATCGAATACTGACTTGCTTTGACTGTGTTTCATTGCGATAAGTCCCTGAGTGTTGCTCAAGTGGGTTTAAGCTTCCTTCTCACGCTGGCTTTTTTGTTTTTGTGCGCGAGCAAGGCCACATAACCGGTACGGCATGACGCCGCCGGTTTCCCTGTTGAACATCAGGTTGTGTACATGATGTGTTGCATCATCAGCGGTGACATTACACACAATCAGCCAACAACCCGATATTCCTCTTCATAACCGAGGTTATGTTCTACACCGTGCCGAGTTAAACTCTGGGGTTAATGTATACATTTATGTAAACGATAAATCAATCAGTTGTTTGTTTTTGTGTGCAATGTTTCAGGTTTTATCGCAAATAAGGTCTGTTTTTATTGTGTGCAATCAGTAGATGCGCCGCCGGATGCCGGTGCGCTCGAGGATCTTGACCGAAATTTCTTCCACCGAGTGATAGGTGGTGTCGATAAAGGGAATGGCCTCCATGCGGAACAGTCGGTTGACCTGCTCCAGTTCGTAACGGCACTGCTCGGGGTCGGAGTAGAGGCTGTCGGCCCGGCGGCGCTGACGAATTTCCTGCAGGCGACCGGCGTCGATGGTGAGCCCGAACAGCTTGTGACGGTTGGACTTGAGTGCCGGCGGCAGGTTCAGCCGGCTCATGTCCTGATCGATAAAGGGGTAATTGGCGACCCGGATACCGAACTGCAGGGCCAGATACAGGCTGGTGGGGGTTTTGCCGCAGCGGGACACGCCCACCAGTATGATATCGGCCTCGTCATACTCTTTGGTGGTGACCCCGTCGTCGTTGTCGAGGGCGTAGTTGACCGCATCGATACGGCTGTCGTAGTGCTGCTTGTTGTCCATGCCGTGGGTACGGTGAGTGCGAGGCTCGGCCTTGACACCGAGTTGCTGTTCGATGGGCGCCACGAAGGTATTGAGGAAGTCATAACACATGGCATCGCTGCTGGTGATGATATTGCGCAGGGTGTTATCCACGATGGTATGAAATACCAGCGGCTGTTTGCCGCTTTGATGATAGCTGTTGTTGATCTTGGCCTTTACCGCCAGGGCCTTGTCTTCGTCTTCCAGAAAGGGGATGGTAAATTGCTCGAAAGGCAGGGGAAACTGGCTTAACACCGCATGGCCGAAGACTTCGGCTGTGATCGCCGTCCCATCAGATACATAAAAAACAGTGTGCATGGGACCTCCAGATCTCACTTTTAGGTATTGGTGCAGGTTAACCGTTTACCTGCTTTTTGGCGCCATTGTAGAATCATTCGGTGCGCAGGCCCACCCGCGCCATCAAATAATAAAAGGGCCGGAGAACAAGCACATTTTTAGAGTGAGATACGGAACCCCCCAAGAACAACTTTGTTGGAGACGTGGCAGTGCAGGAATATGTGATTTGGTATGAACAGCTCGGTATGCACGATGTAGACCGAGTGGGTGGCAAAAATGCCTCTCTGGGCGAAATGATTAGCCAGCTGGCCGGCGCCGGAGTGTCGGTTCCCGGCGGTTTCGCAACCACCGCCTTCGCCTTTAACGAGTTTCTGGAGCAAAGCGGACTTAACGCAAAGATTCATGAGCTGCTGGATACCCTGGATGTCGATAACATTGCCGCCCTGGGTGAGGCCGGCCGTCGCATTCGCCAGTGGGTGATCGACACTCCCTTCCAGCCCGAACTGGAAGCCGCTATTGCCGGTGCCTATGCGGATCTGACCGGCAAAGCCGGCGACCAGGCCTCCTTCGCGGTACGCTCTTCCGCCACCGCGGAAGACATGCCCGACGCTTCTTTTGCCGGCCAGCAGGAAACCTTCCTCAACGTGCGTGGCCTGGATGCGGTCATGGTGGCCATCAAGCACGTATTCGCCTCCCTGTTCAATGACAGAGCCATTTCCTACCGGGTGCACCAGGGCTACGATCACCGCGGTGTCGCGTTGTCTGCCGGTATTCAGCGCATGGTGCGCTCCGACATCGCCGCCTCCGGTGTGATGTTTACCCTGGACACCGAATCCGGCTTCGATCAGGTGGTGTTCATCACCTCATCCAATGGTCTGGGTGAAATGGTGGTACAGGGCGCGGTCAACCCCGATGAATTCTATGTACACAAGCCGACCCTCAAGGCCGGTCGCCCGGCGGTGGTGCGCAAGACCCTGGGTTCCAAGCTGCAGAAGATGATCTACGCCGAAGACGTGGAACACGGCAAGCAGGTGGACATCAAGGAAACCAGCAAGGAAGAGCGCCGCAGTTTCTCGCTGACCAACGATGAAGTGATGGAGCTGGCCAAGCAGGCGGTGATCATCGAACAACACTACGGCCGCCCGATGGACATCGAGTGGGCCAAAGACGGTATCGATGGCCAGCTGTACATCGTACAGGCGCGTCCCGAAACCGTACGCAGCCGTCAGGACGCCAATGTGCTGGAGCGTTTCGCCCTCAACGAAAAAGGCCAGGTCATCGCCGAAGGCCGGTCTATCGGTCACAAAATCGGTGCCGGTGTGGCCAAGGTGATCTCATCCATCGAACAGATGGACGAGATCAAGGCCGGCGACGTGCTGGTAACCGACATGACCGACCCGGACTGGGAGCCGATCATGAAACGGGCCGCGGCTATCGTCACCAACCGGGGCGGCCGTACCTGTCATGCGGCCATCATCGCACGCGAGCTGGGTATTCCCGCCGTGGTCGGTTGTGGTGACGCCACCCAGCGCATCAGGGATGGTCAGGAAGTGACCGTGTCCTGCGCCGAGGGTGATACCGGCTTTATCTACGACGGTCAGCTCGAGTTCGATATCAACACCTCCGAAGTCGGCTCCATGCCGGATTCACCGGTGAAGGTGATGATGAACGTCGGCAACCCGGACCGGGCCTTCGACTTCGCCCAGCTGCCGAACGCCGGCGTGGGTCTGGCGCGACTGGAGTTCATCATCAACCGCATGATTGGCGTGCACCCCAAGGCGCTGCTGAATTACGACACCCAGAGCCCCGAGCTCAAGCTGAAGATCGACGAGATCATCGCCGGCTACGAGAGCCCGCGCGAGTTCTTCGTGGCCAAGCTGGCCGAGGGCATCTCCACCCTGGCCTGTGCCTTCTGGCCGGAGCGGGTGATCGTGCGGATGTCCGACTTCAAGTCGAACGAGTACGCCAACCTGCTGGGCGGTGATGCCTACGAGCCGGACGAAGAAAACCCCATGCTGGGCTTCCGTGGCGCCTCTCGCTACATTTCCGAGGACTTCCGCGACTGTTTCGCCATGGAGTGCGAGGCGATGAAGCGGGTGCGCAACGACATGGGGCTGACCAACGTCGAGGTCATGATCCCCTTCGTGCGGACCCTGACCGAAGCCGCTTCCGTGATCGACATTCTGGCGGAAAACGGCCTCAAGCGTGGCGAAGCCGGACTCAAGGTCATCATGATGTGCGAATTGCCGTCCAACGCGCTGCTGGCGGACAAGTTCCTGGCCTACTTCGACGGTTTCTCCATTGGCTCCAACGACATGACCCAGCTCACCCTGGGACTGGATCGGGACTCGGGTCTGGTGGCTGGCTCCTTCGACGAGCGGGACGAGGCGGTGAAGGCACTGCTGTCCATGGCCATTCAGGCCGCACGCAAGGCCGGCAAGTACGTGGGCATCTGCGGGCAGGGCCCGTCGGATCACGCCGACCTGGCCGCCTGGCTGGTGGAGCAGGGCATCGACTCGGTTTCCCTCAATCCGGATACCGTGATCGACACCTGGCTGTACCTGGCCGAGCACTCGAAGAGCAAGTAAGCGGGTTCGGTGACAGGTTAAAGGACGCTTCGGCGTAATGCCGATCAGTTAAGCCAGATCGCTTGACGATCCCGCTCAGAAGATCAAAAT
>NZ_MDKE01000049.1 GCF_001870485.1 Oceanisphaera psychrotolerans
TTCACCGAGGGCGGCAGCGCGGCCGGCCTGTTCAGCGGCACCGACATCAATACTGTCGAGGCCGGTCAGACCATCAGCGGCCTGAGCTTTACCGTGAGTAACGTCACCGACGGCGGCAACGAAATTATCAATCTTGACGGTACCGATATCGTTCTTACCAACGGTACCAGCGGTACCACCGCCAGTAACAGCCTCGGTTACAGCGTCAGCGTCTCGGATGGTACCGTTACAGTCAGCCTGACTGGCGGCACCTTGTCGACGGCAGCCGCCCAGACACTGGTCGACAGCATGAGTTACCAGAACAACAGCAATACTCCGAGCACCAGTAACCGGGTGGTAACCCTGACCAGCCTGCAGGATAGCGGCGGCACCGCCAACGGCGGCGACGATAGCGCCAGCCTGGACATCGTTTCCACCGTGGCGGTGATGTCTGTCAACGATGCACCGAGTTTCTTTATTCCGGGAGGAGCCGGAATTGTGGGCACTGCGATCGGGGACGGCATGGCTCGGGGCTACAGTGTGGTCGCTCAGGATGATGGCAAGATCCTGGTAGCGGGGTATAGCTGGAACGGGAGTGACGACGATATCACCCTGGTGCGTTACAACAGCGATGGCGGCCTGGATGTGACCTTTGGCAATAACGGCATCGTCACCACCGGCATCAGCATTCCGGAAGGTTCGAATACACTCGATGGTCTGGAAGCCGGTGATGATCGCGGTTATGCGGTTACTGTGCAAGCGGACGGCAAGATTTTGGTTGCGGGTCAAACCAATGACAGTGTCAGTAATAAGGATGTGGCTGTTGTACGCTTCAACGCGGATGGAATACTCGACAGCGGATTTGGGAATGGCGGCACAGCCACGATTGCGTTGGATGGCATGGCCGGTGAATACGCATGGAGCGTCATCGAACAGAGTGACGGCAAGATTGTTATGGCGGTGACCGGCACCAATGTGGTAACGGTCGTTCGTCTCACCGACACCGGAGCGCTCGACGGCAGTTTTGCCGGCTCCGGTATCGTTACAACCGATGTGGCCGGCGGCACCGAGAACGTCACCCGCGTTGCACAACAGAGCGACGGCAAGATAGTCGTGGCCGGCATTATCACCAGCCCTATCGATACCTTCCCGCATACCAGCTCCGAGTTTCTGGTGCTGCGCTATCTTGACGATGGCTCGCTCGATACCGGTTTTGGTGGCGGTGACGGCATGGCTACCATAGGTGCGGGATACACGATTTGGGGCACGGGCCTCGATCTGCAGGCGGACGGCAAGATGGTCGTCGGTGGTATGCATACCACTTTGACTCTCGATCCCGTTACACAAACAACAGCTATTACGGTCGTGCGTCTGAACAGCGATGGCACGGCCGACACCGGCTTTGGCAGCGATGGCGTTGCCGCTGACTCGAGCCTTGGCTGGTCCCAGTTCAAGGACATCGCAGTACAGGCCGACGGCAGTATTCTCGTTGCGGGTAACAAGAGTGTGTCGGGTAATGGGGCTGACTACGCACTGATGCGCTTTACCGCTTCGGGGGCGCTCGACACCGGCTTCGCCGGCGGTGCCGGGTCCATTACCACCGATATTGGCAATGCCAACAATTATGCCTGGGATATGGCACTGGATCCCGATGGCAAGATTCTGCTGGCCGGTAATCGTTATGTCGGGGAAGATAATGATTTTGCCGTGGCTCGCTATAACAGCGACGGCACCCTGGACACAAGCTTTGGCAGTAATACCCTGAGCGGTACTGTTAACTTCACCGAAGGTGGCATGCCTGTGGTGCTCGACAGCGATGTCCAGATCTTCGATGCCGAGCTTGATGCCGGCAATTATGCTGGCAATTATGCTGGCGCCACCCTGACGCTGCAGCGTCAGGGTGGCGCTGATGTGCGTGACCAGTTCTCGGCGACCGGAACTCTTGATGCTTTGGTGGAGGGAGATGAACTCAGCGTCGACAGTACGGTGATAGGGACGGTGACAACATCCTCCGGTGGCACCTTGGTGCTCACGTTCAATGGCAGTGCCACCCAGGCTCTGGTCATTGCAGCAATGCGCCAGATTGCCTATGCCAACAGCGCAGACAACCCACCAGCCTCGGTACAGATCGACTGGTTGTTCTCCGACAACAATACCGGAGCTCAGGGGAGTGGCGGTGCGCTTACCGCAACTGGTGCCGTGACCGTTGCAATTACGGGTATCAACGATGCCCCAACCCTGACCGCCACTGGCAGCAACCCGACCTTCACCGAAGATGGCGCTGTGGCCAGCCTGTTCAGCGGCACCAGTATTGATGTCGTCGAAGCCGGCCAGACCATCAGCGGCCTGAGCTTTACCGTGAGTAACGTCACCGACGGCAGCAACGAAATCATCAATATCGACGGTACCGATATCGTGCTGACCGACGGTACCAACGGCACCACAGCCAGTAGCAGCCTCGGCTACAGCGTCAGCGTCTCGGATGGTACCGCTACAGTCAGTCTGACCGGCGGCACCTTGTCTACGGCAGCGGCCCAGACGCTGATCGACAGCATGAGTTATCAGAACAACAGCCAGGATCCTGATACTTCCAACCATCGCGTCGTGACTCTGACCAGCCTGCAGGACAGCGGCGGCACAGCCAACGGTGGCGACGATGTCGTCGTCTTGGCTGTAGCCTCGACTGTTACCCTGGTGGCGGTGAATGATGCGCCGGTATTTTCAGGCGGCACGGACACTTCCGGGCCTGCGCCATCCGATGAGACGGCATCTACCGTTGAGGTAACCGAAGGGCCGGCAGAGACGCCACTGAGCCTGACAGAAGGGCAGACCGTCAGCATCGGCTTCTACGCCCCCTCCACTGTTAGCAGCGGGACCTGGCAGACGGCACGGGATTTTTATGACGCCGAGCCGGGCATGTCTACGGTGGTCTATGACTATGCCAACCGCCTCGACAGCTATGATCTGAGCGTTGATTTGCTGTTTGTGATGCAGCCTGACAATGCGTTCAATGCGGAAGAAACCGTAGCCCTGAGCGTCTTTCTGGCCAAGGGCGGACGCATCTTCTTTATTGGCGAACACAATGGCTATAAGCCCGCTCAGAACGGCAATATTTCCTCGGTGATTACCGCCCTTGGCGGCAGTATCACCGTGTTGGGTGGCGCCTACGACGACGCTTTGCATGATAATAATAGTGACAACTGGAACCTTAATAACAGCCCACTGCTGGCGGGCGTGACGGCATTCCGCACGGCGTACTATGCGCAGCTACAGATCGATCCGAATATTTCACAAGCGGTCGTGGTGGATGACAGCAATCGTATCGTGCTGGCGGATCAGGCGCTGAGTATGGGGCGGGTTACTGTGCTGGCCGATCAGAACTGGCTGAACAGTCATTACTTGATCGAAGGGAACCAGACGTTCCTGCGCAACTTGGCCATTGATACGGTGCAGGCCATCGAGCTGGTCGCCGATGGCGGTAACCCCAATGCCGGCTTTACGTCCTCAACCGGACTCACGGAGACGGATGCCGGACTGGCCGATGCAGGGACGCTCATGCTGACGGACGTGGACACGGCAGATGAGGTCACAGTTTCGCACAGTGTGGCTGCGGTGCAAAAGGACGCTGCCGGTGATCAGATGGCGACCAGTGTTGCTGTTCCGAGCACTGAGCAACTGCGCGCCATGCTGTCATTGTCTCCCACCCCGGTATTGGATAGCAGCACAACGACGGGAACACTGAACTGGACGTTCGATTCGGGTAATGAGGCCTTCAACTTCCTGAAACAGGGAGAGCAGCTGGTGCTGACCTATACCCTGACTGCTGACGATGGCAATGGTGGTACCGCGACTCAGGATATTGCCATTACCATCAACGGCACCAACGATGCCCCCGTGGCCGAGAGTGATACGGTGATCGCCATCGAGGCAGGCGGCGTAGCCAACGGCAGCGCCGGCAGTAATGCCAGCGGCAACGTGCTGAGCAACGACAGCGATGTGGATGATGGTGATACCAAAACCGTCACCGGCGTAGTGCTCGGTGACACCAGCGGCACGGTCGGCGCGGCGCTGGCCGGCCAGTACGGCAGCCTGACGCTGCATGAAGACGGTAGTTACAGTTACGTCATCGACGAAAACAATGCGGCGGTGCAGGCCCTGCGCACCAGCGGCCAGACCCTGACCGAGACCTTCAGCTATACCGTCACCGATGCCGGTGAGTTAAGCGACAGTGCCACCCTGACCATCACCCTCCAGGGTCAGAACGATAACCCGGTGGCGGCCAATGACACCGCCACGGCGGTAGAAGCAGGCG
>NZ_MDKE01000050.1 GCF_001870485.1 Oceanisphaera psychrotolerans
CTTCATAACGCAGTAGGATGGCCATGACTCGACGGGCATGCTGCTTGTCGCGCGTAGTCTGAATAATCTTGTGCATTCGGCGTCGCTCTGGGCGAGGTAGGGGTGGTAAGATCGGCATGAACTCAGTCCTTTGGGTGTCGTTTTGTTTTGTTTGGCGACTGATCAGATCGCACAAACTGGACTGAGTTCCCTTCCTTACAGTGATCTACTATTCGGAACAGCTATTTAAGAGTTAGAAGGTATTTTGCTTCTGATAGTGGTAAGGTAAAGGCTAAACAGGCAAATATTTATGCATATGAAAATGGTGAAATCTCCGACCAATTATTTTATGGAGCTGCTAACATTTCATCATCAAAGCTAGGTTCATTAATCTATATTCCCGCTGTTAGTAAAGTAGAAGACACGTTAAAGACTTCAGGACCATCGCCTTTCAGAAATTTGATTGCACTGGTTATGAAAAAAGCAATTTCTACTAGTGCTTCTTTTGAAAACCTTAATACAGCATTTACCCAATTTAATAATGCCTTCCGTTCTGAAGAAGCTAGTGGATTATCAATAGAATCTTTAAAAACAGATATAAATAATGATTTGATGCAATGGGGTGTAGGGATTGATATTGAAGTTTCACCGATTAATCCTGATGATATAGTAAAGAATTTGTTAAAGCCCCATATTGAAGATCAGAAGTTAGATGGTCAGAGAGTAGATATTTCATCCTTTGGGCAAGGATTGCAGAGGCATCTAATTTATACTCTGATAAAAATGTCTGCAAAATATCATACTCCAGCGAAGGCTACCAAAAAGGATTTTAATCCAGATTATACATTAATCTTATTTGAAGGGCCTGAAGCTTTTCTCCATCCTTCACAACAGGATGTACTCTATAGAAGTCTAATTGATTTATCCAGTGAGCCAGGGCAACAAATTATTATCTCGACACATTCTTCTTTATTTGTAAGTAAGTCTATAAACTCCATTCCCTCAATTTGCAAATTACACAGGCAAGAGAAGGAAACAAAAGCATATCAAATAAAAGAATCTAATCTTCAAGAGATACTCAGCAATAACCTTGTTGCAGCAAGGCTTAGCGGTGAGAATAAAGATCCTGATTTCGACGAAGAAGTAAGAGTTTCAGATGAAGCTATAAAATACTTCTTGTGGCTTGACTCTGAAAGATCAAACCTTTTCTTTGCACGTCACGTTCTTCTTTGTGAAGGACCGTCTGAAAAAATTTATTTAGATTATCTAGCAGACAGGGAATGGGCGTTTTTACGTAATAATAGAGTCTACATTCTTGATTGTGTAGGTAAATTTAATATCCATAGATTTATTCATCTTCTTACGGAATTAGGCATACCTCATTCTGTGCTATTTGACGGTGACAATGATCAAAAAAATAAGTTCATTGATCATTCAATGTGGAATAGACTAATTAACGATGCAAAAACTCCATTAACTAAGGGTGTTCATCAATTTCAGGTTGACCTTGAAGAATTTCTTAATATTGAAAAGCCAAATAGTAAGCGTGGAGACTTAAAACCCATCAATGTAATCAAAAAGCATGTGTCGGGTGAAATTGCAATGGATAAACTAGAAGAATTGAAAGCGATAGTTCACGGTATAACCAGCGTATAACAAAAAATTTCAGGGGACGCCTGCGGCGCCCCTGAATTTGGCGTTAAGGATGCTAATGGAAATCAAAGAGTTTAATGCTTGCTATCTCGAATGTTTGAGAGAACTCTATTTATACTCCAGACGTGATAGTTTTTCATGGCTCCAAACAGACAGTTTCCAGCTAGGTGACTTCGATCGTGACAGCCAGGGAGAACGTATTTGGTTAGTCGAGGTTTCAGGAAACGTTGCTGGTTTTATCTCGATTTGGGAACCAGATAAATTTATTCATCATCTTTACGTTTCAAGAGAGTTACAGAACCAAGGTGTTGGTTCGGCGCTACTCAATGCTGCGAAAAGGGAATATGGGGAATTGAGTCTTAAATGCATGGTTAGAAACCAAAAAGCACTCGACTTCTATTTGTCACAAGGTTTTGAAATTGTGTCGCAAGTGGATGATGAATTTGGTGGTTATTTCCTTATGAGCTTCGGCGAACAAACTTAACAGGGCGTTTAAGTGGGATTTAGCGCTACGTGCAACCGGTTAACTCCAGCATTATTTGCTAGAGAGTGTCGCCATAAGAGAGCGGCCAATGCTGACTAATGACGGCACCCTTTGATTTTCAATGTTTTTCGATAATGGTGTAAGTTTGTAAGGATAGATAAATGGCAAAGTTTCTCAATACAAGTGCAACAAACTACTATCTTGAAGAGTTAATTAAAAATTCGTCTGAGCGTTTGATTCTCATTAGTCCGTTCTTAAAGCTGAATGACCGAATAAAAGAACTCCTGGAGGATAAGAATCGCCTCAAGATTGATGTGCGTATTGTGTATGGAAAAAGTGAGCTCCAGCCGGAGGAGATCAACTGGCTGAAGGAGTTGTCTTTTATTCGCACCAGTTTCTGCAAGAACCTTCATGCAAAGTGTTATATCAACGAAGAGTCCTGCATCATAACAAGCCTGAACCTTTACGAGTTTAGTCAGGTTAATAATAACGAAATGGGTATCGCCGTTTCTCGAACTGAAGATCCTGACATCTACAAAGATGCATACGATGAGGCACAGCGGATTATCAGGATCAGCGATGAAGTACGAATTTCTTTGGAAAAAATCACTCCGACTGATGAAGTGAACGACACAAGCAGTGAAGGTGAGAGCAAACTGACTTCATCAAAACTTGCCAGAAAACTGGGCTGCAAAACCAGCGAGCTACTGGAAAACTTCACTCAGGCCGGTTACTTGTCTTTTGTTGACGATAAGCATAGCTTGACAGAGGCAGGTAAGAACATTGGCGGTGAGTTCAAGTTCAGCAAGAAGTTCGGGCCATATTTTATTTGGCCGGAAGATCTTACACTGTGCTAATAAGACATTGAATTGCACATTGCAATATTGTTCCGCTGCTGGCGCCGTTAATTAGACTGTTTCAATTTACCTGCACGAGCACCAAAAATGATGATGTCTTACGAAATATGAATTCACGGTTTTCTTCCAAACATATTGCCCCTCACTGGCTGATGCGTTTCTTTGGCGCGGAATCTGCGACCTTTCAATTGACCGGAGAGGGCTTGCAGGTAGTCACCAAAAATGACGAAAAATACCTGATCCTGGCCGCATCGCTGGCCAATGAGGCGACCTTGCAGGAGGGCGCGATCTTCGCCAGGCTGGTGCTGCAAACCAGTACCGGGCCCAAAAGCTTTTCTGGTCTTCGCAAAAAAGATGCCCAGGCGTTGTTTCGGTGGTTGCGTGCACACTGGCTTCGGCAGCTGGCACCGGAGGTAATCAAAACCGCAGAAGACATTCGGGCGTTGCTGAGCCAGGGCTACCCCCGGCAGTCGCGATTGCAAGTGGCCAGGGCAATGGCGCAGCATGCTCTGGCTCGTTTCGTACGGGTACCCGACCCGGAGTGGTGCGAGGAGGTACGGGATGTACCGTTCGAGTGGGTGGCCGATGTCGCCGGGTGGCAGCATGATGATCTGGAAGCGTTGCGGCAGAGCTATGTCTCTCGCCAACTGCAACACTACGCGGATTTCTTTGCTGCGGTAGAGAGCCAGCCACTCACCGAGCGTCAGCGGGAAGCCTGCGTGGTGGACGAAGACAACAATCTGGTGCTAGCCGGTGCGGGTACGGGTAAAACCAGTGTGATGGTTGGCCGCGCCGGTTATCTCATCAAGAGCGGTCAGGCTCAGGGCAAGATCATGAAAAAACCTTATATGGCAAGGCTTCCGGCGAGG
This sequence comes from Oceanisphaera psychrotolerans, assembly GCF_001870485.1. Taxonomy (GTDB): domain Bacteria; phylum Pseudomonadota; class Gammaproteobacteria; order Enterobacterales; family Aeromonadaceae; genus Oceanimonas; species Oceanimonas psychrotolerans. The sequence goes on from NZ_MDKE01000050.1 coordinate 3,843, forward strand.
TTTTATT
>NZ_MDKE01000051.1 GCF_001870485.1 Oceanisphaera psychrotolerans
AAACACGGAAACCTCACTTGCGAAAAGCGAGGTGTCCATATATGGGTTTACGGCGTGTCGGCGGAGCGGGCCCTTTGCCCTCCTAGCTACCGTTTGCTACGAACTTCCCCCACATATTGGGCAGTCTGGCGCCTTGGGCAGGGTCAGTTCCCGGGTACCGAGGTTGAAGCCGTCGACCAGCAGCAGCTTGCCTCTGGGCGAGCGGCCCATGTCGGCCAGTAGCTTGATGGCCTCCAGCGCCTGCAGCGAACCCATCACCCCCACCATGGGCGCGAGGACGCCGGCCTCCACACAGCTCAGGGTGCCGGCACCCATCAGCCGGCTCAAACAGCCGTAACAGGGCTCGTCGTCGCCGTAGGTAAAGACACTGAGCTGGCCTTCCATGCGGATCACCGCCGCCGATACCAGCGGGACTTTGGCGGCAAAACACAGCCGGTTGACCCGCTGGCGGGTTTCCAGGTTGTCGGTGCCGTCGAGTACCAGCTGATGCCGGGGGACAAGCTGGCTGAGCAGGGCCTCGTCGGCGTTGCAGGCGTGGGTGACCACCCTGATATAAGGATTGGCGGCGCGCAGGCTGTCGGCGGCGGAGTCCACCTTGAGCCGGCCGATATCACCATCCTGATGCAGCACCTGGCGTTGCAGGTTGGACAGCTCTACCCGGTCGTGATCCACCAGGGTGATCTGGCCCACCCCGGCTACCGCCAGATACTGGGCGGCGGCGCAACCCAGACCTCCGGCACCGATGATCAGTACGGCGGCGTTTTTCAAGGCCTCCTGGCCGTCGATATCGAACTGGCGCAGCACAATCTGGCGATTGTAGCGCAGCCATTCGTCGTCGCTGAGCGGCTGCATTACCAGTACAGCCCGTCAATCAGTTCCAGGGTGACCATTTCTCCTTCGGCTACGTTGCCTCTGTCCTGCTCCAGGTGCAGCAGGCAATTGGCCTCGGCCATGGCGCTGTACACCGCCGAACTCTGGGAGCCGGCGGCCACCACGCCCAGGCTGCCGTCGGCCTGGGTGCTGACCATGCCGCGCTGAAAATCCATGCGGCCGGGGCTTTTCCGCAATGGCATCAGCGCCTTCGCCTGCAACAGCGGGGTGGGCTTGAGGGTTTCACCGGCCAGTTTTGCCAGCGCCGGACGCACCAACAGGTGAAAGGTCACGGCGGCCGACACCGGATTGCCCGGCAGGCCGAAGAAGGGGCTGTCACTGATGTGGCCGAAGGCGAAGGGCTTGCCGGGCTTGACCGCCAGCTTCCAGAAGCCGATGCGGCCCACGTCTTCCAGCACCTGCTTGGTGTAGTCCGCATCGCCTACCGAGACGCCACCGGAGGTGATCAGCGCATCGGCTTCACTGGCGGCCTTGAGAAAGGCCTGCCGGATAAGCGCCGGATCGTCCTTGATGATGCCGTAGTCGATGACCCTGATGCCGAGCCGTTCGAGCATGGCACCGATGCCGATGCGATTGGAGTCGTAAATATCGCCGGGGGCGAGCAGCTCACCCGGGCTTTTCAGCTCATCCCCGGTAGAGAGCAGCGCCACCTTGAGCGGGCGGCGAACATAGAGTTGTTCCAGCCCCAGCGACGACAGTACCGACAGCACCCGGGCGTTGATGCGGGTACCGGCGGCAAAGACCCGTTCGCCCTGGGCCAGGTCCTCGGCAGGCTGGCGGATATTCTGCCCCTCGGTAACGGCGCCCCGAGGGTAAATGATGTTGTGCTCCGAGCGGCAGTTTTCCTGCATCACCACGGCATCGGCGCCGAGTGGCAGGGCGGCGCCGGTCATGATGCGTACGCATTCGCCGGGGCCGACCCGACCGTTGAACGGATGGCCGGCCAGGCTGGTGCCGATCAGGGTGAGGGCCGCATCGGTCACCGCATCGGTGGCGCGCAGGGCGTAGCCGTCCATGGCCGAATTGGCGAACGAGGGCACATCGATGGGCGAGTATATGTCGTCTGCCAGGATCCGGTTCAGCGATTGGTCGAGGGAAACCGGCTCGTTATCGGTTATTGCATCAAGACGAGTGAGCATGTCGTGCTTGGCGTCGAGGTAAGGACGCAGCCCGGGTTGGCTGTCGCAATCGTGAATGGCCATGTTCGGTTACCTGTTATGGGGGCGATTGAATTTATTATTCCAGTTTAAATTTTTTTTTGTCATTTTTCTCTGAAGGTTAGGAGATGAATCCAGCATTCACAGCGGACCTTAAATGCACTACCATTCCCGCAGTCTGTTTTACCGCTTTTTATTTATTCAACGGAGCCTGTCATGACCGCTTTGAGCGATGCCGCCATCCGAGTTCGTTCCGCCCTTGAGGCGAGAGGGCTGGAAACCCCGATGAAGGGCAATAATCTGACCCTGGATGAAAAACAGTCCCGCATTACCGGACTGATGACCGAGATGATGGATGTACTGGGTCTGGATCTGGAAGATGACAGCCTGGCCGAAACGCCGAAGCGCATCGCCAAGATGTATGTGCGGGAGATTTTTTCCGGGCTGGATTACAGCTATTTCCCCAAAATCACCCTGATTGAAAACAAGATGAAGGTGGATGAAATGGTGCAGGTGCGGGACATCACCCTCACCAGTACCTGCGAGCATCACTTCGTGACCATCGACGGCACGGCCACCGTGGCTTATATTCCGCGCAGCAAGGTGATTGGGCTGTCCAAGATCAACCGTATCGTGCAGTTTTTTGCCCGTCGGCCTCAGGTGCAGGAACGACTGACCCAGCAGGTACTGGTGGCGCTGCAGGCGCTGCTGGAGTCGGATGACGTGGCGGTGAGCATTACCGCGACTCACTACTGCGTGAAGGCCCGGGGCGTGATGGATGCCACCAGCAGTACCACCACCACGTCTCTCGGCGGTATTTTCAAGAGCCGACCCGAAACCCGCCAGGAATTTCTCGGCGGCGTGGTGCGTTAAGTATCGGTCCGGATAGGAGATCACAGGCCAGATACCGAACGCAGACACGCCGTAAACCCATATATGGACACCTCGCTTTTCGCAAGTGAGGTTTCCGTGTTT
>NZ_MDKE01000052.1 GCF_001870485.1 Oceanisphaera psychrotolerans
CACCTGCAACGGCTGGAAGCCGAAAGTATCCACATCATGCGGGAAGTAGTGGCCGAGGCCGACAATCCGGTCATGCTCTACTCCATCGGTAAAGACAGCGCCGTGATGCTGCACCTGGCCATGAAGGCCTTCTATCCTTCCATTCCGCCCTTCCCGCTGCTGCATGTGGATACTCGCTGGAAGTTTCGCGAAATGTATGAATTCCGTGACCAGATGGTCGAGAAGCTGGGCATGGACCTGCTGGTGCATGTGAACCCCGAGGCCATCGAGAAAGACATCAACCCCTTTACTCACGGCTCCGCCGTGCATACCGACATCACCAAGACCGAGGGCCTGAAGCAGGCGCTGGACAAGTACGGCTTCGACGCCGCCTTCGGTGGTGCCCGCCGGGATGAAGAAAAATCCCGTGCCAAGGAGCGGATTTTCTCGTTCCGTACCGCGCAACACCGCTGGGACCCCAAGAACCAGCGCCCGGAGCTGTGGAAGCTGTATAACGCCCGCAAGCAGAAGGGCGAGTCGATCCGGGTGTTTCCGCTGTCCAACTGGACCGAGCTGGATATCTGGCAGTATATCCACCTGGAAAACATCCCCATCGTGCCGCTGTACTACGCGGCCCAGCGCCCGGTGGTAGAGCGCGACGGCACCCTGATCATGGTGGATGACGAGCGCATGCCGTTGAAAGACGGCGAAGTGCCGATGATGAAGAACGTACGGTTCCGGACCCTGGGCTGCTACCCGCTGACCGGCGCGGTGGAGTCACAGGCCGACACCCTGCCCGCCATCATTCAGGAAATGCTGCTCACCAAAACGTCCGAACGTCAGGGCCGCATGATCGATCACGACTCCGCCGCATCCATGGAAAAGAAAAAACAAGAGGGCTACTTCTAATGGCGCACGTATCCGACCTCATCTCCTCCGATATCGAGCAATATCTGCAGGCCCACGAGCACAAGAGTCTGCTGCGGTTCATTACCTGCGGCAGCGTGGATGACGGCAAAAGCACCCTGATCGGGCGCCTGCTGTTCGAGTCCAAGATGCTGTTTGAAGACCAGCTCGCCGCCATGGAAGCCGACTCCAAGAAATGGGGTACCCAGGGCGAAGACATCGACTTTGCCCTGCTGGTGGATGGCCTGGCCGCCGAGCGCGAGCAAGGCATTACCATCGACGTGGCCTATCGCTTTTTCTCCACCGACAAGCGCAAGTTCATCGTGGCCGACACCCCGGGGCACGAGCAGTACACCCGCAACATGGTCACCGGTGCCTCTACCGCCGACGCCGCCATTCTGATGGTCGATGCCCGCAAAGGCATTCTGACCCAGACCCGCCGTCACAGCTACCTGATGTCATTGCTGGGCATTCGCCAGATTGTGGTGGCCATCAACAAGATGGATCTGGTCGACTATTCCGAGCAGCGTTTCAACGACATCGTCGAAGAATACGGCCGGTTTGCCGAACAGCTGGGCCTGAGCAACATCACCTACATTCCGATGTCGGCGTTCAAGGGCGACAACATCATTGAGCCCAGCCCCAGAATGACCTGGTATCACGGTACCACCCTGATGGGCTTTCTGGAAACCGTGGAAGTGGACGACACCCGCATGCAGCGTGCGCCCTTCCGTTTGCCGGTGCAGTGGGTCAACCGCCCCAATCTGGACTTCCGTGGCTTCTCCGGCTCCATCACCAGCGGCGTGATCAAGCCCGGCGACCGCATCCGGGTTCAGCCCTCGGGCAAGGAAAGCACGGTCGATCGTATCGTGACCTACAGCGGTGATCTGGAACAGGCCGTCGCCGGCCAGTCGGTGACCCTGACCCTGAAGGATGAAATCGATATCTCCCGCGGCGATGTGATTTCCATCGCCGAGGCGCCGGCCGAAACCGCCGATCAGTTTGAAAGCACCCTGGTGTGGATGCACGACGACGCCCTGCTGCCCGGCCGCCCCTATCTGCTGAAGATTGGCACCCAGACCGTGACCGCCAGCGTCACCGACATCAAGTATCAGGTCAACGTCAACACCCTGGAGCACACCGCCGCCAAGCAGCTGGAGCTGAACGGCATCGGCGTCTGTAACCTGAGCCTGGACAGAGCCATCGCCTTCGATGACTACCAGACCAACAAGGATACCGGCGGCTTTATTCTGATCGACCGCCTGAGCAACACCACGGTGGCCGCCGGCATGCTGCACTTTGCCCTGCGCCGCAGCCAGAACATTCACTATCAGCATGTGGACGTGAACAAGGGCGCCCGCGCCCAGGCCAAGGGCCAGCAGCCGAGCGTGCTGTGGTTTACCGGCCTGTCCGGGGCCGGCAAGTCGACCATCGCCAACCTGGTGGAGAAGAAGCTGCACGCCCTGGGCCGCCACACCTACCTGCTGGACGGCGACAACGTGCGCCACGGTCTGAACAAGGATCTGGGCTTTACCGACGCGACCGGGTGGAGAACATTCGCCGGGTGGCGGAAGTATCGAAGCTGATGGTGGATGCGGGCCTGATCGTGCTCACCGCCTTCATCTCCCCGTTCCGCGCCGAACGCCGCATGGCGCGTGAATCGCTGGCCGAGGGCGAGTTCATCGAGGTGTTTGTGGATACCCCGCTGGACATCGCCGAAGAGCGCGACGTGAAGGGACTGTACAAGAAAGCCCGTCGCGGCGAGCTGAAAAACTTCACCGGCATCGACTCGGCCTACGAGCA
>NZ_MDKE01000053.1 GCF_001870485.1 Oceanisphaera psychrotolerans
TCCAGTCTTCCGTCCCAGTCCATTCCCATCCCCATTCCCCATTCCCCATTCCCCACTTCCCCCACGACTTGCGCTCACCGCCCACGGCGTTAAAATGCACCCCGCTTTTACTCCCGGTCGCAGCCTACCCGGACAAAACAAGGACACAACATATGAAAGCATTACTGATCTGCTCCGGTGGATTCGACTCCGTGACCCTGGCCCATCGGTTGGCGGCGGAGCAGTCCCTCGGCGCCCTGCTGACCTTCGATTATGGCCAGCGCCACAAGAAAGAAATCGATGCCGCCCGCCACTGTGCCGAGCGGTTGAAGGTCCCTCATCTGGTCATGGACATTGGCCATATCGGTCGTCAACTGTCCGGCTCGGCCCTGACCGACGACATCGAGGTGCCCCACGGCCACTACAGCGAAGAGAACATGAAAGTGACGGTGGTGCCCAACCGCAACGCCATCATGCTCACCATCGCCTTCGGCGTGGCTGCTGCCCGCGGCCTCGACACCGTGGCACTGGCGGTACACGGCGGTGACCACTTCATTTATCCCGACTGTCGGCCCGACTTTATCCGCCTGTTCGGCGAGATGCAGGCCCGGGCGCTGGACGGCGTGGCCGAGGTGGCGCTGTTCGCCCCCTATGTTGATGCCGACAAGACCGAAATCGCCCGGGATGCGGCGCGCTTCGAGGTGCCGGTGGCCGAGACCTGGTCCTGCTACGAAGGCGGTGAGGTTCACTGCGGCCGCTGCGGCACCTGCGTGGAGCGTATCGAAGCCATGGCCCTGGCCGGGGTTGAAGATCCCACTCCTTATCTGGATAAAGAGTATTGGCTTGAGGCCGTGGCGAGGGTGAAGAAATGTACACCATAAAGAAAGAGTTCCATTTCTCTGCCTCCCACCAGCTGCTTCAGATGCCGGACTGGCATCCTTGCGCCCGGCTGCACGGTCATAACTATGTGGTGGTGATCGAGCTGCAGAGCGAGGCGCTGGATCAATACGGTTTCGTACGCGATTACCTGGAGCTGAAGCCGTTCAAGGATTACATCGACGACACCCTGGATCACCGTCACCTCAACGAGGTGCTGGGCGACGAGTGCACCACCGCCGAACGGCTGGCTCGCCATCTGTTCGACTGGGCTCGGGCACGCTGGCCGGAAGTCAGTGCCGTTCTGGTATCGGAAACCCCCAAGACCTGGGCGGAGTACCGGCCATGAGCATTGCCATCAGCGAAATTTTCGGCCCCACCATTCAGGGCGAAGGGGCCTGATCGGGGTGCCGACCGTGTTTGTGCGCACCGGTGGCTGTGATTTTCGTTGCAGCTGGTGTGACACCCTCTATGCGGTGGAGCCCCGCTTCAAAGCCGACTGGGCGCCGATGAGCGCCGCCGCCGTGATGGCCGAGGTACATCGCCTGAGCGGTGGCCAGCCGCTGCTGGTGACGCTGTCCGGTGGCAACCCGGCGCTGCAGCCGCTGACCGAGCTGCTCGAACTGGGCCATGCCCAGGGCTACACCTTCGCCATGGAAACCCAGGGCAGCAAGGTGCAGGACTGGTTTGCGATGCTCGATCATCTGACCCTCAGCCCCAAGCCGCCGTCTTCCGGCATGGCCTTCAACCGCAGCCGGTTCGAGGCCTGTCTGGCCGCCGCCGGCGCACAGACCCGGGTCAGCCTGAAGCTGGTCATCGCCGACGAGGCCGACTACCAATGGGCGAGGGAAGTGGCCGCCGACTACCCGCAGTTGCCGCTGACCCTGCAGCCCTGCAACCCGTCCCCGGCCACCCCCGAGCAGTCGGATCTGGAAACCGACACCGAGTCGCTCAACGCCCGTCTGCGCTGGCTGGTGGACAAGGTCACCGCCGACCGCTGGTTCAACGCCCGGGTGCTGCCCCAGCTGCACGTACTGATCTGGAATAACGAACGAGGGGTGTAGCGCTCCGTCAACTCCTGTTTTCAATCCTGCTGGATCTGTAGTGTGAAAGAGGCAACAGGGCTGCCTCTTCCGACACGCTTCGAGTACATCCCTGTAAGCTCGCACATGCCATCCATGGCATGCGACGGTCGGCAGACGCAATCCCTGTTCCCTCTTCTGGAATACCGAGTCGCCTGCAGGCAGCGCTGACAGGAAATTCCGGAGCCGGAGGGAGGGCAAGGGGATCTGCTCCGCCGACCCTCCGCGCCAGGGATGGCGCGGCGGAGCCCCCATGGATGATGAGATGGACACCTCTTGTGTAACCGGCGTCGCGATGCGCCATATTTGG
>NZ_MDKE01000054.1 GCF_001870485.1 Oceanisphaera psychrotolerans
AGCTGACCGGCGCTGCCCGTTCCACGCTGGGCCGTTGGCTCAACTGGTATCACGAAGGGGGAATCGAGGCGCTACGCTCGCAGCGTCCGGGGCGGCCACCCACGTTACCCATTAGACAAATTATTCGGCTACTTCAGGTACTGATACAGTGTTCACCGCAAGACCTGGGTTACCAGCGTAGCCGCTGGTCTACCGAGTTGTTTGCCATCGAAGTCAATCGCTTGCTGGGCCTCAACATAGCGGCCTCCACGCTCCGCCGTTGGCTACCACGTGAGGGCATTGTCTGGCGTCGAGTCGCGCCGACATTGCGGATCAAGGACCCAGACTATGAGCTCAAGGTCGAGCAGGTTAAACAGGCACTGGCGGACTGTTGCCAGGATAACCCCGTGCTTTACGCCGACGAGGTTGATATCGACCTGAACCCCAAGCTGGGGGCGGACTGGACGCTGCGAGGCCAGCAGAAGAAAGTCGTCACACCGGGTATCAACGAAAAGCACTATCTGGCCGGAGCCCTGCATGCGACGACGGGCAAGGTAACCTATGTTGCTGGTCACAAAAAGAACTCAGCCCTGTTTATCTCGTTGCTGGAAGCCTTGCGTCGACGCTAACGACGAGCCCGGAACATCACGCTAATCTTGGATAATTACGTGATCCACAAGAGCCGTCTGGTGCAAAGTTGGCTGGCAGATAATCCCAAGTTCATCCTGATCTTCCAGCCGGTCTACTCACCCTGGATTAACAAGATAGAGCTGCTTTGGCACAAGCTGCATGAGACGGTAACCCGCAATCACCAGTGCTACAGCATGGTATCGCTGCTGAAGCGAGTCAGACATTTTATGGATACCGTTTCGCCATTTCCTGGGAGTCGTTACGGAACAGCCAAAATGTAGCACTATTAGGATCAGTTATTTATGCAGCTTTCATTCCAACAGACAAAGCGCCATGAGTATCCCAATCATGAGTAGCTACAAGCCTCAAAGATTCCAGTGGTTTATTTAATTGTTTAGCCGCAAACTTATAAAGTTTGGAATCTGGCTTGAAACTACCTGTTTCTTCAACTGAAATTACATCGTCAAAATATTCCGTCAAGCCTGCACTTTTAATTTGGATTGAGATCAAATTAAAAGATGAATTTGAAAAGGCCACGGTGCGAAAACCAGCAGACTTTAATTGACCGAGAGCTTGCTTGATATCCTCGTGAGGAGGAAGACTAGCAAAACCATTGAGAATATCGTCACGCATTGTTTCAGGTAATTTGATACCCTTTCGAGCAGCAATAGATTCAAGCATAATGCCTGCTAAAGTCGCAAAATCAGTTTTTACGCCAGTCATTATACAAACTGTAGATGAGTGCAAAAGCATTGAAAACCATTTTGCGATAACACTATCATCACCAAAAGCTGCTTTGAACTTAGGTTTCAATGTACTGAGATCAAGTACAGTTTCATTTATATCAAACAATATTCTATTTCGTTTCATTACGTCTCTACCTTTTTTACTTTTATAAAAAACACTAAATATAAGTTTTTATCAAAATACGTAAGTTTGGAATAAGCCACGTTCAAGGAAAAGAACATAACATTTTAATAGTGAGCATGCGCATATATGTCCATGTTCATGCACCCAATAAAGTATATAAGCTAATGATAATAAAACCACTTTTTCTCTTTTAGAACAATAACTCCGTGATCAAGATGATCATGCTCAACATTCACACCAATTTGCACGTTATCTAAACTATTACATTCTAACCCCATAAATTTACTACATTTTTCTGCACCAAGCTGCTATACACGCGTATGCATTGTTAATAACACGCGTGCAAACCACCCAGATTTATACCCATGTGATCGGTCAGCATTTTGCCGGCACACACAGTCCATTGGATTTCCTTATCAGCCTGGATAAAAATCAATCACATTAATCCATCGCTTTAAACCGCGCCCACGCTACCGCCGGACCTGGCAGGCGATCATCCCGGTTGCAAATCTGTAATTTCGCGTATTATTTTGACGCACCGACAGGCTGCTCCAATTGAGGCCTATATAAAAATGGCCCGCAGTGCGGGCCGGTGTTTTTGATGGAAGAATCAGGCGGGTTGCAGCACCTGGGTAAACACTTAGCCATCCCCTCATATGAGCTAGAGCTGGCACGGCCTGGCAGGTAAACTACT
>NZ_MDKE01000055.1 GCF_001870485.1 Oceanisphaera psychrotolerans
CAACTACCTGCGAGTGCCCACACAGTTTGCTTGATATATTGTTAAAGAGCGTTGACCTTGTTTCAGGTCAGGGATGCGTATTCTACGCATTCCGTTTTGTTCGTCAAGCGTTGAAGCAAACTTTGTTTCGTTCGTTTCGAACCCTTGTGACCGTTGGCGTGTTGCCCCGTGTCAGTGGATGCGCATTATAGGGACCGCCCGATTTTGCGCAAGGGCTTTTTTGTAAAAAACAGGGCTTTGGTGACTGATTGCCTATACCCCAAGCAAAAACACAGCTTAGTCACAGAGTTACCCACAGATAACGAGAATATGGAGGCCATGAGATGTGAATTGGCCAGGCAGACCAAGGATCTATCATATTCATCCCGATCGATAAACAAGCGTTCTGGTGATAGCAGCTAAAGGTAGAAGGTAGAAGGTAGAAGGTAGAAGGTAGAAGGTAGAAGGTAGAAGGTAGAAGGTAGAAGGTAGAAGGTAGAAGGTAGAAGGTAGAAGGTAGAAGGTAGAAGGAAATTAAAACAATCGTGCGGGAGCAGATAAAGAAAAAGCCGGGCGAGCCCGGCTTTTTTGATACTTATTCTTCAGAAGCTACGGCTTCTCCGGCGTCGATATCGCGACCTACCAGCTCAATATAAGCCATAGGTGCGTTATCACCGGCGCGGAAACCACACTTCAGGATGCGGGTGTAACCACCCGGGCGCTCCTGGTAGCGAGGTCCCAGCTCGTTGAACAGCTTGCCGACCACTTCGCTGTCGCGGGTGCGGGCAAATGCCAGGCGACGGTTAGCAACGCTGTCGCTCTTGGCGAGTGTGATCAGAGGTTCAACCACACGACGCAGCTCTTTTGCCTTGGGCAGAGTCGTCTTGATAACTTCATGACGAACCAAGGAGCTGGCCATGTTACGGAACATTGCCTGACGGTGGCTGCTGTTCCGGTTAAGTTGACGACCACTCTTACGATGGCGCATGACCTAATCCTTCCTAACTAAATCTGTAAAACCCGTGATCCGGTTTATTCATCAGCGATGCTGGCAGGCGGCCAGTTCTCCAGGCGCATGCCCAGAGACAAACCACGAGACGCCAACACGTCTTTAATCTCGGTAAGAGATTTTTTACCCAGGTTGGGAGTCTTCAGCAGCTCCACCTCGGTACGCTGTACCAGATCACCAATGTAATGGATCGCTTCAGCCTTCAGACAGTTCGCCGAACGAACTGTCAATTCCAGATCGTCGACAGGACGCAGCAGGATAGGATCGAACTCAGGCTTGTCTTCTTTCTCTTCCGGTTCGCTCACGTCACGCAGATCCACGAAGGCTTCCAGCTGTTCGGCCATGATAGTGGCCGCACGACGGATAGCTTCTTCCGGATCCAGAGTGCCGTTGGTTTCCATGTCGATAACCAGCTTATCCAGATCGGTACGCTGTTCAACACGGGCCGCCTCAACATTGTAGGCGATACGAACCACGGGGCTGTAAGCCGCGTCCAGCAACAGGCGACCAATAGGACGCTCGTCGTCTTCGGTATGAGCACGGGCAGCGGCAGGAATATAACCACGGCCGCGCTGCACTTTCAGACGCATGCTGATTTCGGCTTCATCCCCAGTCAAATGACAGATGATGTGCTCTGGGTTAACGATCTCAACGTCATCACCATGGGTGATGTCGCCTGCAGTTACGGGACCTGCACCAGTTTTGGTCAGCGACAGGGTAACTTCGTCCTTGCCTTCCAGCTTGACAGCAATCTCTTTCAGATTCAGCAAGATCTCCAGGATATCTTCCTGAACACCTTCCTTGCTGCTGTATTCATGCAATACACCGTCTAACTCGACTTCGGTGATGGCACAACCCGGCATGGAAGAAAGCAGAATACGACGCAGCGCATTACCCAATGTATGACCAAAGCCACGCTCCAGTGGCTCGAGAGTCACCTTGGCGTGAGTCGGGCTGATCTGTTCGATATCAACCAGACGCGGCTTAAGAAAATCTGTTACAGAACCCTGCATTGTGTCCTCTCTTTGAAGCTAGCTTTACTTAGAGTAAAGCTCGACGATCAGCTGTTCGTTAATCTCGGCAGACAGGTCGCTACGCTCAGGCAGACGCTTGTAAACGCCTTGCATGTTGGTAGCGTCAACTTCTACCCAAGTCGGCTTTTCACGTTGACCGGAAACTTCCAGAGAAGCTTTGATCCGGGCTTGTTTCTTAGCCTTCTCACGAACGCTGACAACGTCTTCGGGAGAAACTTGGAAGGAAGGAATGTTAACAACCTTACCGTTCACCAGGATAGCCTTGTGGCTAACCAGCTGACGAGACTCGGCGCGAGTGGCACCGAAACCCATGCGGTAAACAACGTTGTCCAGACGACCTTCCAGCAGCTGCAACAGGTTCTCACCAGTATTGCCTTTCAGGCGGGCAGCTTCTTTGTAGTAGTTGCGGAATTGCTTTTCCAGTACGCCGTAGATACGACGAACTTTCTGCTTTTCACGCAGCTGTACACCGTAGTCGGACAGACGGCCTTTACGGGCGCCATGTTGACCGGGTGCGGTATCAATTTTACACTTTGAATCGATCGCGCGAACACCTGACTTCAGGAAGAGGTCAGTGCCCTCGCGACGGCTCAGTTTGAGCTTGGGACCCAGATATCTTGCCATGTTCTTTCTCCAACTATCCTACAAGAAGTGTTATACGCGACGCTTCTTCGGAGGACGACAACCGTTGTGCGGGATGGGAGTCACATCGGTGATGTTGGTGATGCGGAAACCCGCAGCATTCAACGCACGAATAGATGACTCACGGCCCGGACCCGGACCTTTTACCATTACTTCCAGGTTTTTCACGCCGTATTCTTTGGCAATCTCACCGGCACGCTCTGCAGCTACCTGAGCAGCGAACGGGGTGGACTTACGTGAACCACGGAAACCTGAACCACCAGCGGTTGCCCAAGAAAGAGCATTACCCTGACGATCAGTAATAGTAACGATGGTGTTGTTGAAAGATGCATGAACGTGGGCAATGCCGTCGCTCACCTGCTTTTTAACGCGCTTACGCGCACTACGAGCCGGAGTTTTAGCCATGATCTACCTTCCCGTTATTTCTTGATCGGTTTACGAGGACCTTTACGCGTACGCGCATTGGTCTTGGTGCGCTGACCACGAAGGGGTAGGCTGCGACGATGGCGCAGACCTCGGTAACAACCCAGGTCCATCAGACGCTTGATGTTCATGGAGATCTCGCGGCGCAGGTCACCTTCTACGGTGAATTTCGCCACTTGCTCACGCAGGAGTTCTACCTGAGCTTCATCCAATTCTTTAATTTTCACATCCTCAGCGATACCGGCTGCAGCACAAATGGCTTTAGAGCGGGTACGGCCGACGCCATAAATCTCAGTTAATGCGATAACTGCATGTTTATGGTCAGGAATGTTAATGCCAGCGATACGGGCCACTATGCACTCCTACAAATTAACAAATAATAAGCCATTACAAAGCCCGTCTAGGATACGTAATGACTACACAGACACCCAACAAAGGTGGCTGGCTACTTTAGCCAGCTCGCCTTTAATTTTCAAGTCAAACCGTAACTTTTTTAGCCTTGGCGCTGTTTATGCTTAGGCTCGGTGCAAAGTACACGCACCACACCGTGGCGCTTGACAATTTTGCAGTTACGGCAGATTGCCTTAACGGAAGCACGAACTTTCATTGCTTAACTCCGTAAATAACCGAACCTTAACGGTTGTAGCCCTTCAGGTTCGCTTTTCTCAGGACATCGCCATACTGGTGAGACATCATGTGGGTTTGCACCTGAGCCATGAAGTCCATGATGACGACCACAATAATCAACAGCGAGGTACCACCAAAGTAGAACTGGACGTTCCAGGCTGTCATCAAAAACTGTGGAACCAAACAGATAAAGGTAATATACAGGGCACCGACCAGAGTCAGGCGAGTCATTACTTTATCGATATAGCGCGCTGTTTGCTCACCCGGACGTATACCCGGAATGAAAGCACCACTCTTCTTCAGGTTATCTGCCGTCTCACGCGGGTTGAACACCAGCGCGGTATAGAAGAAACAGAAGAAGATAATGGCAGCGGCATACAGCATCACGTACAGCGGCTGGCCGGGCTGCAGAGTCAGTGACAACTCCTGCAGTATATTGGCAAACCACCCCTCTCCCTGACCGAACCAAGAGGCAACGGTACCCGGGAACAGGATAATGCTGGATGCAAAAATTGCCGGAATAACCCCCGCCATGTTCACTTTCAAGGGCAGGTGTGTACTCTGTGCTGCGAATACCTGGCGGCCCTGTTGACGCTTGGCGTAGTTCACCACAATGCGGCGCTGGCCACGTTCAACAAATACCACGAAATACGTTACCGCAAACACAATCACAGCCAGCAGCAACAGCAACAATATGTGCAATTCCCCCTGACGCGCCTGCTCTGCCGTGGCACCAATGGCCGATGGCAGACCGGCAACAATACCCGTAAAGATAATCAACGAGATACCATTGCCAATGCCTCGTTCGGTAACCTGTTCACCCAACCACATCAAAAACATGGTGCCGGTGACCAGGCTCACCACTGCTGTGAAATAGAAACCAAGACCCGCGTTAATCACGAGCCCTGGCATCATATTCGGCAAGCCGGTGGCGATACCGATGGCCTGGATGGTGCCGAGAACCAGGGTACCATACCGGGTATACTGACTGATCTTTCGACGGCCAGATTCACCTTCCTTCTTGAGCTCAGCCAAGGCGGGGTGAACCACAGTCAGCAACTGGATGATAATGGACGCAGAAATATACGGCATTATCCCCAGCGCCAGTATGGACGCTCGTTCCAGAGCACCACCACTGAACATGTTGAACATTTCAATGATGGTACCCTGTTGTTGCTGGAACAAGTCGGCAAGTACGGCGGCGTCAATTCCAGGAATAGGCACATAGGAGCCGGCGCGAAATACAACGATCGCGATAAGAACGAAAAGCAAACGACTCTTCAGTTCACCCAGCCCACCCTGTGCGCTTTTAGCATCTAATCCTGGTTTCTTGGCCATAGTACTTATTATTCCTCGATTTTACCGCCGGCAGCTTCGATGGCCGCGCGTGCACCTTTGGTGACGCCCAGACCAACCACAGTCACTTGACGGTCAATAGTGCCAGACAGAACCACTTTGGCAAACTGGATATTCTTGGTAACCAAGCCAGCCTGCTTCAGGGTGTTCAGATCCACCACATCGCCTTCAACTTTAGCCAGTTCGCTCAGACGAACTTCGGTAGTTACACGACCTTTGCGGGAAGTGAAACCGAACTTCGGCAGACGCTGTTTCAGCGGCATCTGACCGCCTTCGAAACCGTTACGAACTTTACCGCCGGAACGGGACTTCTGACCTTTGTGGCCGCGGCCACCGGTTTTACCCAGGCCGGAACCGATACCACGACCAACGCGCTTGGCGCTAGGCTTGGAGCCGGCGGCCGGAGACAGAGTATTCAAACGCATGCGATTACTCCTCAACCTTAACCATGTAGTAAACCTGGTTGATCATACCGCGTACACAAGCTGTATCTTCCAGCTCAACGGTGTGACCAATGCGACGCAGACCCAGGCCACGCAGCGTTGCCTTATGCTTAGGCAAACGGCCGATGGAGCTGCGAGTCTGTGTTACTTTTACAGTCTTGTTAGCCATTGGCGCATTACCCCAGTATTTCGTCAACGCGCAGACCACGCTTGGCAGCGACTTGCTCAGGCGACTTCATATGAGCCAGAGCGTCGATGGTAGCGCGAACTACGTTGTTCGGGTTGGTGGAACCGTAAGTCTTGGCCAGTACGTTATGTACACCGGCAACTTCCAGTACGGCGCGCATTGCACCACCGGCAATGATACCGGTACCGTCAGAAGCAGGCTTCATAAATACGTTTGAACCAGAGTGACGACCTTTTACCGGATGGAACAAGGTGCCATTGTTCAGGCCAACTGTACGCATGTTACGACGAGCCTGTTCCATTGCCTTTTGAATGGCAGCAGGAACTTCACGGGCTTTACCGTAACCGAAACCAATACGACCGTTACCGTCACCTACTACAGTCAGTGCTGTGAAGGAGAAGATACGACCACCTTTTACGACTTTTGATACACGGTTAACTGCAATGAGCTTTTCTTGCAGTTCACCGGCTTGAGCTTCGATTTTTGCCATTTTCGACTCCACCCTTAGAACTGAAGACCAGCTTCACGTGCAGCAGTAGCCAGTGCGGCTATGCGACCGTGATATTGGAAACCGGAACGGTCAAAAGCGACGATAGTCACGCCTTTTTCAAGCGCGCGCTCAGCGATGGCTTTACCGACTGCCGTAGCGGCATCAATGTTACCGGTGTACTTCACCTGTTCGCGTACTGATTTTTCCACGGTAGACGCGGAAGCCAGAACGGCTGAACTGTTCGGTGCAATAACCTGTGCATAGATGTGGCGCGGAGTACGGTGAACCACCAGGCGAGTCGCACCCAGTTCCAGCATCTTTTTACGTGCTTTGGTAGCACGGCGGATACGAGCTGCTTTTTTGTCCATAGTGTTACCTTACTTCTTCTTAGCCTCTTTACTGCGGACCTGCTCGCCGAAATAGCGAACACCTTTGCCTTTGTAAGGCTCGGGTTTACGGTACGCACGAATATTGGCAGCGACCTGACCGATCTGCTGTTTGTCGGCAGACTTGAGAACAATCTCAGTCTGGCTCGGACATTCAGCTGATACGCCTTCAGGAAGCGCATGCTCAACCGGGTGAGAGAAACCCAGAGACAGTGCAATAGCATTGCCTTTAATCTGGGCACGATAGCCAACACCAACCAGCTGCAGCTTGCGTTCGAAGCCTTGGGTAACACCGATAACCATGTTGTTGACCAGAGAACGGGCAGTGCCGGACTGGGCATTTGCGTTTGCTACGTTTTCACGCGGGGCAAACGTCAGCACGTTATCATTCTGGCTGATTTCAACAGCAGCATTGATGGTACGGTTCAAAGTACCTTTGCTACCCTTGACGGTGATTTCCTGACCGTTCAACGTCACTTCTACGCCGGCAGGAATTTCGATAGGTGCCTTAGCAATGCGAGACATATCTACTCCTTAAGCAACGTAGCAGATGATCTCACCGCCCATACCCGCTTTACGCGCAGCACGGTCGGTCATCACACCTTTGGACGTGGAAACGATAGCTACACCCATACCTGCCATAACTTTCGGCAGTTCGTCGCGCTTCTTATAGATGCGCAGACCAGGGCGGCTGACGCGCTGGATCAATTCAACCACAGCTTCGCCTTGGAAGTACTTCAGGGTCACTTCCAGTTCGGCCTTGGTTTCACCAACGACGTTAAAGTCAGCAATATAACCTTCTTCTTTCAGTACTTTGGCAATAGCCACTTTGACTTTGGATGAAGGCATGGTGACAGCAACTTTGTTGGCTGCCTGACCGTTGCGGATGCGGGTCAGCATATCCGCGATCGGATCTTGCATGCTCATTGTGTATTACTCCCGTGTTCGCTTACCAAGAAGCCTTCTTCAGGCCTGGAATTTCACCCTTCATCATCAGTTCGCGCACCTTGATGCGGCTCAAACCGAACTTCCGCAGGAAACCGTGCGGACGACCGGTGATGTTGCAGCGGTTACGCTGACGAGAGGGACTTGCGTCACGGGGCAATTGCTGCAGTTTCAGCACTGCATCCCAACGTGCTTCCTCGGAAGTATTCACGTTAGAGATGATTTCTTTCAGTGCTTGACGCTTAGCTGAAAATTTATCAGCCAGCTTTGCGCGCTTGACTTCGCGAGCTTTCATTGATTGTTTTGCCATAACCCTACACCTTACTTACGGAATGGGAAGTCAAAGGCAGCCAGCAGAGCACGACCTTCTTCGTCAGACTGGGCAGTGGTGGTAATGGTAATATCCATACCGCGCACACGATCTACCTTGTCATAATCGATTTCAGGGAAGATGATCTGCTCTTTCACGCCCATAGAATAGTTACCACGACCATCGAACGACTTGGCGTTCAGGCCACGGAAGTCACGGATCCGGGGGATAGAGATGCAAATCAAGCGCTCCAGGAACTCCCACATACGCTCGCCGCGCAGAGTTACTTTACAACCAATGGGGTAGCCTTCACGGATTTTGAAGCCAGCAACGGATTTACGAGCTTTGGTGACCAATGGCTTTTGACCGGAAATGGCGGCCATATCGGCAGCAGCATTGTCCAGGATCTTTTTATCAGCCAGAGCTTCACCCACACCCATGTTCAGGGTGATTTTCTCAATCCGAGGGACTTGCATGATAGACTTATACCCGAACTGACTTGACAGTTCTTTTACTACAGTTTCATTGTAGTAATCATGCAGTTTCGCCATCGTATAAACTCCAATTACTTCACAAGTTCGCCGGTAGATTTGAAGAAACGGACTTTTTTGCCGTCTTCAATCCGGAAACCAACGCGGTCAGCTTTGCCAGAGGCAGAGTTGAACAGCGCTACGTTAGACACGTCGAGGGGGGCTTCCTGCTCAATAATACCGCCAGCCTGACCCAGTTGGGGCACGGGCTTCTGGTGTTTCTTGTTCAGGTTGATACCTGCGACGATTACTTTACCTTCGCTGACCAGGACTTTGGTGACGGTGCCACGCTTGCCCTTGTCTTTGCCGGTAAGAATGATGACTTCGTCATCGCGACGGATTTTAGCTGCCATCGTTTGACTCCTTACAGTACTTCAGGTGCCAGTGAAACAATCTTCATGAACTTCTCATTGCGAAGTTCACGAGTCACCGGACCGAAAATACGAGTACCGATAGGCTGTTGATTGTTGTTCAAAATCACGGCCGCATTGCGGTCGAAACGGATGACAGAGCCGTCCGGACGACGAACGCCTTTCCGAGTGCGTACGACCACCGCGTTCATTACATCACCTTTCTTAACCTTACCGCGCGGAATTGCTTCCTTGACGGTAACTTTGATGATGTCGCCGATTCCGGCGTAGCGGCGGTGCGAACCACCCAGGACCTTAATACACATTACGCTACGCGCACCGGAATTGTCGGCCACGTCCAGCATACTTTGCATTTGGATCATGTTAGTGCTCCGCTAAAGTGACTACTTTAAAACCCTTTCGGGATATTGGCTGCCTTTGAAGGCGCGGCATTATAGCACTGCCAAATCTGAAAAGGTAGGATAAAAAACAAACGGCCCTGTTCAGGGCCGTTTGACCAGGTAAGTATATCAGAGAACGTTAGGCTTTAACCGGACGCTCGATGATTTTTACCAGAGTCCAGGACTTGGTCTTGGACAGCGGACGACATTCGCGAATGGTCACGACGTCACCGGTATTACACTCATTGTTCTCGTCATGCACGTGCAGCTTGGTGGTACGCTTCATGTACTTCCCGTAGATCGGGTGCTTCACGAAACGGCTGATAGCTACGGTGATAGACTTGTCCATCTTGTCGCTAACTACACTGCCCTGCAGAGTACGAACGGTAGAATCGCTCATCTTACGCACCTGCCTTTTGGTTCAAAACAGTCTTAACACGCGCGATGTCGCGACGTACATTTTTGATGTTGTGAGTCTGAGCCAGTTGACCGGTGCTGGCCTGGATGCGCATATTGAATTGCTCGCGCAGCAGACCCAGCAGTTCCTGGTTCAGTTCTTCAACACTCTTTTCACGCAGATCTTGTGCTTTCATCACATCACCGTCCGAGTTACGAAAGTGGTCCTAACCGGCAGCTTGGCAGCCGCCAGTGCAAAGGCTTCGCGAGCCAGAGCCTCAGGTACACCGTCCATCTCATACAGGACACGACCCGGCTGAATCTGGGCAACCCAGTATTCCACGTTACCTTTACCTTTACCCATACGAACTTCGAGGGGCTTTTCGGTAATCGGCTTGTCCGGGAAAATACGGATCCAGATTTTACCTTGACGCTTAACGTGACGAGTCATGGCACGACGTGCTGCTTCGATCTGGCGAGCAGTAATACGTCCACGAGTAATCGCCTTCAGACCAAAGGTACCGAAAGAAATCAGGTTACCAGAGGTCGCCACACCGCGGTTGCGGCCTTTGTGGACTTTACGGAATTTCGTACGTTTTGGTTGCAACATGTCCGAGTCTCCTTACTTACCGCGGCCTTTGCGCTTGGGCTTGGACGGGGCTTGAGGCTCCTGGGCAACGGCTTGCAGGCCGCCCAGAACTTCACCCTTGAATATCCAAACCTTTACGCCGATGATGCCGTAAGTGGTAGATGCTTCAGAAGTTGCATAGTCGATATCGGCACGCAGGGTGTGCAGAGGCACACGACCTTCACGGTACCATTCGGTACGCGCGATTTCAGCGCCGCCCAGACGACCGCTCACTTCCACCTTGATGCCTTTGGCGCCGATGCGCATGGCGTTCTGTACCGCGCGCTTCATGGCACGACGGAACATCACGCGACGCTCCAGCTGGGAGGCGATAGAATCGGCAACCAGCTGACCATCCAGCTCAGGCTTACGCACTTCGGAAATGTTGATCTGTGCAGGAACGCCAGCCAGTTTGGCTACGTGCTTGCGCAGTTTTTCCACGTCTTCGCCTTTCTTACCGATAACCACGCCGGGACGAGCGGTGTGAATAGTCACACGGATGCTCTTGGCCGGACGCTCGATCACGATACGAGAAAGAGAAGCGTTTTTCAGTTCCTCTTTGAGGTACTGACGCACTTGAAAATCGCTGTGCAGGTTGTCAGCGAAGTCCTTGGTATTCGCAAACCAGGTCGAGTTAAAAGGCTTGGTGATACCTAAGCGAATACCATTCGGGTGTACTTTCTGGCCCATTGCTTATCTCCTAGCCTCTTAGCGGTCGGACACAACCACAGTAATGTGGCTGGTACGCTTCATGATACGGTCCGCGCGGCCCTTGGCACGAGGACGAATACGCTTCATGGTCGGACCTTCGTCAACGAAGATCTTGGCCACGGTCAGCTCATCGATATCCGCGCCTTCATTGTGCTCGGCATTGGCAATGGCAGATTCAAGTACTTTCTTAACCAGAACGGCAGCCTTTTTCGGGCTGAAAGCCAGGACATTCAGTGCCTTGTCTACGGTCAGACCACGGACTTGATCGGCTACCAGGCGCGCCTTCTGGGCAGAAGTACGAGCAAAGCGGTGTTTAGCTATAGCTTCCATCTTTTACCCCTTAACGCTTCTTGGCCTTCTTATCAGCGGCATGGCCGCGATAAGTACGAGTCTGTGCAAATTCGCCTAGCTTATGACCGATCATTTCCTCAGAAACGAAGACAGGTACGTGCTGACGACCATTATGGACAGCGATGGTCAAACCGATCATGTTCGGAATGATCATTGAACGACGGGACCAAGTCTTAATTGGTTTCTTTTCCCCGCTTTCCACCGCTTTCTCTACCTTCTTCAGCAAGTGCAGGTCGATAAACGGACCTTTCTTGAGAGAACGTGGCATGGTGATACCTCTAAAAAACTATTACTTGTTACGGTGACGTACCACGAACTGGTCGGTACGCTTATTTTTACGGGTCTTGGCACCCTTGGTCGGTTTGCCCCAAGGAGTAACCGGGTGACGGCCACCAGAGGTACGACCTTCACCACCACCGTGCGGGTGGTCTACCGGGTTCATCGCCACACCGCGAACGGTAGGACGAACACCACGCCAGCGCTGTGCACCGGCTTTACCCAGCTGACGCAGCATGTGCTCGGAGTTACCAACTTCACCCAGGGTCGCACGACACTCGGCCAGTACTTTACGTACTTCACCGGAACGCAGACGCAGAGTCACGTAGGTACCTTCACGCGCCAGGATCTGAGCGGAAGTACCGGCGGAGCGAGCGATCTGCGCGCCTTTGCCAGGCTTCATCTCGATGGCGTGCACGGTGCTACCCACAGGGATGTTGCGCATCGGCAGACAGTTACCTGCCTTGATCGGAGCAGCATCACCGGACAGCAGCTGGTCGCCAGCATGAACACCTTTCGGTGCCAGGATGTAACGACGCTCACCGTCTGCATACAGCACCAGAGCGATGTTAGCGGAGCGGTTAGGATCATATTCCAGACGCTCTACCTTGGCCGGGATACCGTCTTTGTTGCGCTTGAAGTCAACAATACGGTAGTGCTGCTTGTGACCACCGCCGATGTGGCGAGTGGTAATGCGGCCACCATTGTTACGACCACCTGACTTGGATTTTTTCTCCAGCAGGGCGGCGAACGGCTTGCCTTTGTACAGTTCCGGGTTGCTGACCTTGACTACATGACGGCGACCCGGAGAAGTAGGCTTACATTTTACGATTGCCATTTTGAATTACTCCTCTCTTACTCGGCACCGCCGATGAAGTCGATGTCCTGACCTTCTTTCAGGGTCACGTAGGCTTTTTTCCAATCGGAACGTTGGCCCATGCGGTTACCGGTGCGCTTGGTTTTACCCTTCACCAGCAACGTGCGAACATCTTTAACTTCAACTTCGAACAGCTTCTCGACCGCAGCTTTAACTTCAGCTTTGGTAGCATCCTTGGCAACCTTGAACACGATAGTGTTGGTTTTTTCGGCAACCATGGTGCTTTTTTCAGAGATATGCGGCGCCTTCAGAACTTTCAGAATACGCTCTTCACGGATCATGCCAGCATCTCCTCGATTTGCTTAACTGCGTCGGCAGTTACCAATACCTTGTCGAACGCGATCAAAGAAACCGGGTCGATACCAGCCACGTCACGCACGTCTACCTTGTACAGGTTACGGGCGGCGAGGAACAGGTTCTCGTCCACTTCGGCAGTCACGATCAGAACATCAGTCAGATCCCACTGCTTCAGCTTGGCCAGCAGTTCTTTCGTCTTCGGCGCTTCAACACCGAATTTCTCAACCACGATCAGACGCTCTTGACGTACCAGCTCAGAGAGGATGCTCTTGATGGCACCACGGTACATCTTCTTGTTGACCTTCTGGCTGTGATCTTGCGGCTTAGCTGCAAAAGTCACACCACCAGAACGCCAAATCGGAGAGCGGATGGTACCGGCACGGGCCCGGCCGGTGCCCTTTTGGCGCCACGGCTTCTTGCCGCCGCCAGACACTTCGGAACGGGTCTTCTGAGCACGAGTACCTTGACGAGCACCAGCTGCATAGGCCACAACAACCTGATGCACCAGCGCTTCGTTGAACTCACGCCCGAAGGTAGTTTCGGAAACTTCAAGAGCGCCTTGCGCGTCTTTCATTACCAATTCCATTACTATCTCCTCAGACGTTACGCTTTAACGGCAGGTTTAACGATGACGTTGCCGTTAGTCGCACCCGGGACTGCACCTTTAATGAGCAGCAGGTTGCGATCAACATCAACGCGGACCACTTCCAGGTTCTGCGTGGTTACACGCTCAGCACCCATGTGACCGGCCATTTTCTTGCCTTTGAACACGCGACCCGGAGACTGGTTCTGACCAATAGAACCCGGTGCGCGGTGAGACAAGGAGTTACCATGAGTCATGTCCTGGGTACGGAAGTTCCAACGCTTAACAGCGCCAGCGAAACCCTTACCTTTAGAAGTACCGGTAACGTCTACTTTCTTGACATCAGCGAAGATGTCTACTTTCAGCTCGGAACCGACTTCGATACCTTCGCCTTCACCTGAACCCAGGCGGAATTCCCACAGACCGCGGCCCGCTTCCACGCCAGCTTTAGCGAACAGACCCGCTTCCGGCTTGGTGATACGGTTCGCTTTCTTGATGCCAGTGGTCACCTGAACAGCTTGATAGCCATCCTGTTCCAGTGTTTTCACCTGGGTAACACGGTTGGCATCTACTTCGATAACGGTGACCGGGATGGACACGCCGTCTTCGGTGAAGACACGGGTCATACCCAGCTTACGACCTACTAGACCGATTGCCATTGATAAAACCTCTTTCCGTTATTAGCCCAGGCTGATCTGGACATCTACGCCAGCAGCCAGATCCAGTCGCATCAGAGCATCAACTGTTTTATCAGTCGGCTCAACGATGTCTACCAGACGCTTGTGAGTGCGAATTTCATACTGGTCACGTGCATCTTTGTTCACGTGTGGAGATACCAGTACGGTATAGCGCTCTTTGCGAGTAGGCAGCGGGATTGGACCGCGAACCTGGGCGCCAGTGCGCTTGGCAGTTTCTACGATCTCCGCAGTAGACTGATCGATCAGACGGTGATCGAACGCCTTCAGGCGGATACGAATTCTTTGGTTCTGCATTACCAGAGCTCCAATTGGGTAAAGAACATAAAATCTACACCGCCTGCTCTTTTGGATAAAAGAGGGGGTGTGATTTAACAACGGTGCCCACCATATCGGGGGCCTGTAATAGTCAGGAGCTACCTGACAGGAGCCTGTTGGCTCGCTTGGCAAGATACCAAGCGAGCTGAATTATACGGATTTGGCCGACACATGCAAGCCGGCCGTGTTATTTTTAAGCAACTTTGTTTTATGCAACCGGGGCTTTAAGCAGCCGGGCTTTAATTTCAGGCGTCCGGCTCCTGGCGTCAGGCAACCTTGGTCTTGCCGATCAGGCCGGCCTTGCCCTTCAGTATCACTTCCAGCGCTACCTCGTCACAGGCATGCTGACGCGGGCACAGATCGCAGTCTTTCATCACCTTCTCGGGCAACAGTGACTTGCTGGTGGCACCGAAGCCCAGCTTCATGAAGAACTCGGGCACCCGGGTCAGCACGATGACCCGTTCGATGGCCATGTCCTCGGCTTTCTTGAGGATTTTCTCTACCAGCGCCTTGCCCTGCCCCTGGCCCTGAAAGCCCGGCTCCACGCCGAGAGAGCGAATTTCCGCCAGCCCGGTGTCATAGACGTACAAGGACGCACAGCCGCTGATCTGGCCCTGGGTTTCGGTCACCGCAAACTCGCCCACCGCCTGGATCAACTCCTTGCGAGTACGAGGCAGGTTCTCGCCGATATTGGCCCAGTAGTTCACCATGCGTTCGATGGCGTCCAGATCGGTCAGCCGGGCGCTGCGCACGTGAATGCCGGAGGTATCACGCTGGGTGAGCCGACGCTCGGCGCTGGTCAGGGCAAACTCCACCTGATCCGGTGCCACCCCGCCCAGGGCGCAACGGCTGGCCAGGCTGGACTCCAGCGACAGCTTGCCGTAGACATCGTCTTCGATCAGCGGACTGAACTGCTTGAAGTCTTCCATCGGCAATTCTTCCATCGGCAGCTTCTGGCTGATGGCATGCACCACGATGGCACCGACAATATGGTGCGCCTCGCGGAACGGAATGCCCTTGGACACCAGGTAGTCGGCCATTTCGGTGGCGTTGGAATACCCCCCCTGGGCCGCTTCACGGGTCTTGTCTTCATTGAGCTTGATGTCGTGCAGCACCATCTCGGCCATTTCCAGACAGTCGTACCAGGTGTCGAGTGCGTCGAACAGCCCTTCCTTGTCTTCCTGCATGTCCTTGTTGTAGGCCAGCGGCAGTGCCTTCAGGGTCATCATCATGCCCGCATAGGAACCGAACACGCGGCCGCATTTGCCACGGATCAGTTCCAGTGCATCGGGGTTCTTCTTTTGCGGCATCAGTGACGAGCCGGAAGTGACCCGATCGGACAGCTCGATGAAGCCCGATTCGCCGGAGTTGTAGAAAATCAGATCTTCGGCGAAACGAGACAGGTGCATCATCGAGTTGGCGGCGCAGTTCATCAGCTCCAGCACATGGTCACGATCCGACACCGAGTCCAGGCTGTTGCGGGTCGGAGACGAGAAACCCAGCGAATGGGCCAGTTCATGACGGTCGATGGGAAAGCCGGTGCCGGCCAGGGCGCCGGAACCCAGCGGGCAGGTGTCCATGCGCTTGTGTGCGTCCTGCAGCCGGGTAAAGTCCCGCTCCAGCATTTCGACGTACGCCAGGCACCAGTGCGCAAAGGTCACCGGTTGGGCCCGCTGCAGATGGGTATAACCCGGCAGCACGGTCGCCTGCTGTTCACGGGCCACACTCACCAGTTTCTGCTGCATGGCATCCAGCTTGGCCAGCAGCGGCGGCACCTGCTGCTTGCACCACAGCTTGAGATCGGTCGCCACCTGATCGTTACGGCTGCGGCCGGTATGCAACTTCTTGCCCAGATCGCCGACGGCAGAAATGAGATGGCCCTCAACCCAGGAGTGAATATCTTCCGCATCGGACTGGAGGATCTGGCTGGGATCTTCCATGACCTTGAGTTTAAGGTCGTTGAGTGCCAGTTCGATCTTCTGCTGCTCTTGTGCGGTCAGCACCCCGCCCTTGGCCAGAGCCCGGGACCAGGCAATGGAGCCGACGATATCCTGCTCCGCCAGGCGATAATCGAAACGCAAAGAATCATTGAACTGCTTGAACTTGGCATCTGCCGCCTGACTGAAACGTCCACCCCAAAGTGCCATAACCTTTTACTCCTCGACGACATTACTGAATATTATTGTTAACCGCGCTGGGCAGTTATTGCTCGCATTATACTGAAAACAAAGCGCTAAGCGGTAAGCCTGTCTCTTATTTACCAACAGGCTCACCGCTTACCGCCTTCACCAACAACACAGGGGGCTCTTAGCCCCCTGTGGTCACGATGTCACCTTTCGGTAAATCTTACTTCTTCTGGCTGTTCAGTGCTTGATGCGGCTGGCCAGCGAGTACAGACGGATGAAGCCTTCGGCGTGGCTCTGGTCGTACACTTCGTCTTCACCGAAGGTCGCAAACTCTTCCGAGTACAGGCTGTTGGGCGAGGACTTCTGAATGGCGGTCACCTGCCCCTTGTACATCTTCAGCACCACTTCACCGGACACGTCCTCGGCGATGGCTTCGGCAGAGGCCAGCAGCGCCTTGCACAGCGGGGTGAACCAGCGGCCGTCGTAAACCAGGTGGGAGAACTCGGCACCCACCTTCTCGCGCCAGGCGCGGGTCGGCTTGTCCAGCACCAGCTCTTCGATGGCACGCAGGGCGGCCATCATTACGGTGCCGCCGGGGGTTTCGTAGCAGCCACGAGACTTCATGCCCACCAGGCGGTTCTCGACGATGTCGACCCGGCCAACGCCGTGCTTGGCGGCACGTTCGTTCAGGGTGATCAGCACCTGATAAGGGCTCATGGCCTGGCCATCGATGGCCACGATATGGCCTTTCTCAACGGTCAGTGACAGGGTCTCGGCCTTGTCAGGCGCCTGCTCGGGAGACACGGTCCAGGTCCAGGCCTGTTCGGACGGCTCGTTCCAGGTGCTTTCCAGCTCGCCACCTTCGGTGGAGATGTGCCAGGCGTTGGCATCGCGGGAATAAATCTTGGTGGCGCTGGCGGTGGTCTTGATGTTGCGCTCGGCCAGGTAGTCGAGCAGATCTTCACGGCTGCGCATGTCCCAGATCCGCCAGGGGGCGATGATCGCCAGCTGCGGGGCCAGTGACGCCACGGCGCCTTCGAAACGCACCTGGTCGTTACCCTTGCCGGTACAACCATGAGAGATGGCATCGGCGCCTTCGGCCACGGCGGCTTCGACCATCGCCTTGGCGATGACCGGACGGGCCATGGAGGTACCCAGCAGATAGGTGCCTTCGTAGATGGCACCGGTGGTCAGGGTCGGATAGACGTAATCGTTGACGAATTCGTCTTTCAGATCGGCCACGATGCACTTGGAGGCGCCGGAGGCGATGGCTTTTTCTTCTACGCCTTCCAGATCTTCCTCGCCCTGGCCCACATCGGCCACGAACGCGATAACTTCACAACCGGCGTAGTTCTCTTTCAACCACGGAATGATGGCAGAAGTGTCCAGGCCGCCAGAGTAGGCCAGCAGAATTTTTTTGAATTGGCTCATTAATGCATATCCCTGTTAATCAATGTCAGCAGCACGGCATTCTGGACGTGCATGCGATTTTCGGCTTGGTCGAGGATAAAGGAGGCAGGGCCGTCCATCACCTCGGAAGTTATTTCCCACTCCCTGTGGGCAGGCTGGCAATGCAGCACCTGTTTGGCTCCGGTTTTATCGAGCATGGCCTGATTGATCTGATACGGCATGAAGATTTCCTTCACCTGTTCCAGCGGCGTTTCGTCGCCCATGGACACCCAGGTATCCGTATAGAGCACATCAATCCCTTCCACCTCATCGAGGTTGTCGGTTACCCGCACCCTGGCGCCGCTCACGGCGGCGAGCGCCTCGGCTTCCTTAAGGATTTGCGCATCCACATTATGGCCTCGCGGACACACAGCGGTCACGGTCGAGCCCAGAATGGCACCGGCCAGTAACAGCGAGTTGGTCACGTTGTTACCATCACCCACGTAAACCAGGTGCACCTTGCTCAGATCGTCATGATGCTCGGCAATGGTCATGAAGTCCGCCAGCGCCTGGCATGGATGATACAGGTTACAGAGTGAGTTGATCACCGGTACTTTCGCATATTTTGTCATTTCGACCAGGGTCTGATGATCATAAACCCGGGCCACGATGGCGTCACACCAGCGCGACAGGTTGGCGGCAAAGTCCTGGACCGTTTCCCGGTTGCCCATGGCGCCGTTCTGGCTGTCCAGATAGACCGCATGGCCGCCGAGCCGGTTGATACCGATATCGAAGGTCACCCGGGTGCGCAGCGAGGGCTTCTCGAACAGGGTCACCACGCTCTTGCCCTTGAGGGCATCGGCGTATCTGGCCGGGTTGGCCTTGAGCTCTTTGGCCAGATTCAGGATCTGTTCGATCTGCTCTTTACTGTAATCTTTCAGGCTCAGTAAATGCTGCATAACGCCTCCTTAATGGGAAATCCGAGTGCCACACTCGGACTCACCGGCCAGCAGCGACAACAACTGTTCCGGATAGCGCCAGCTGCCCACGGCCACCGGCTTGCCCAGAGTCTTGGTGGCCTTGAGCGCCGCCTTGACCTTGACCGCCATACCGTCCTTGATGATGTTCTGCTTCATCAGTTCGAGGGCGTCCGCCTCGTTCAGCTCGGCAATACGCTGACCCTTGCCATCGAGAATACCGCTCACGTCCGACAGCATCACCAGATCCGCATCCAGGATCTCGGCGATGGCGGTGGCAGCCTGGTCCGCGTTCACGTTCATCAGCTGGCCATCGAAGGTAATACCGATGGAGCTGACCACCGGCAGGAAGCCTCCCTGCAGCAGGGTGCTGACCAGGGTGGCATCGCCGCCTTCAATCTGGCCGACAGCACCCAGCTCCGGGTCCAGCTGGCTGACCCGGCACAGGCCGCCGTCTGCCAGACACAGGCCGACCGAGTTGATGCCATGAGCGATGGCCTGAGCCAGCAACAGTTTGTTGGCGGTACCGGCCAGGGCACCGGCGATCACCGGGATCTGGTCGAAAGGCGTCACCCGCAGGCCGTCTTTCTTGGTGGACGTCAGGCCCATGGCCTTCAGCTGGTTATCCACCAGCACGCCGCCGCCATGAACCAGCAGCAGCGGCCGACCCGACTCATCGAAGAAAGTCTTGAGGGTGGTAAACAGAGCCGCCAGAGCCTTGTCGCTTTCCAGCAGGGTACCGCCCAGTTTGATGACCAGAGGTGATAGCTGTGATTGTTGGGTTGTCATCCTTGATTACTCCTGAACCAGGCCCGCCAGCGGCGAGAATCCCTGATGAATATTGATACACTGGATGGCCTGACTGGCCGCGCCTTTCAGCAGATTATCGATCGCCGACACCACGATCAGCTGGTTACCGTCTCGCGACCAGTGCAGGTCACAGAAGGGGGTACCCGCCACGTCGTTGATTTGCGGCCACTGGCCGGTCAGGCGCACGATTTTCTGGCCGTCGTAAGCCTGGTGATAGGCGGCGGCAATCTGCTCGTCGCTGACGTCGTCGTTCAACTGCACATAGATGGTGGCGAGAATACCACGCACGAAATTACCCAGATGGGGCTGAAACACCACCTGGTTGCTCAAATGGTGGCTGATTTCCGGCTGATGGCGATGGTTGAATACGCCATAGGGCTTGAGGCTGACTTCGCAGAAGCTGTTGCCCATGCTGGCCTTGCGACCGGCACCACTAACACCGGACACGGCGCTGATAATCGGCTTGCTGCCGGCGGCGATCAGGCCGGCCTGCTGCAACGGCTTGAGTGCGCTGAGCGAGGCGGTGGGGTAGCAGCCGGGAACGGCAATCAGCTGGGCCGCCTTGATGGCGTCCTGATTCCACTCGGCTAGGCCGTAGGCGGCCCGAGCCAGCCAGTCACCATGCTGATGCTGGAAACCATAGAAGCGCTCGTAGAACCCTTCACCGGGAACCCGGAAGGCACCGGACAAGTCAAACACCGGCAGCCCCTTGGCCAGAAAGTCCGACGCCAGATCGTGGCTCACTTCGTGGGCGGTGGCCAGCAGTACCAGATCCGCTTCGGTATGGATGCGACTCAGGGCGTCTTCATCCAGCGGCAGCAGCGGCAGGTCGATCACGCCACGCCAGCGCGGGTGCAGGCTGGCAAAGGGTTTGTGCGCATCCTGGCTGCCACTCGATACATAGAGGCCGGACAGGGTCAGATTGGGGTGGCTCTGGATCAGACCGGCCAGTTCGGCTCCGGTATAACCACTGGCACCAATAATTGCAGCTTTTAACATGGGCGTATCCGTCAATATCAATTCGGCTTGGGGTAGATGCAGGTATCAGCCTAGCGTGTTTTCAGGGCTTATGTCACCCTAGGGAAAAGGCTCAGGCGTCCTGTCGTCGTCGCTGTGATGAAGGGGGGAAATACATGGCCATCTGTTATGCTAGTTACCCGGATAAGAACAAGCTGGCAGCCTAGCAATAAAAACATATTTATGCAATTGTGCTGAATTTAAATTAGATAATTTCCGACGGAGATCCTATGACATCGCTCAAACTGCTGGACATGTACCGCAGCATTATCGCCCTCCCCTCCATCAGCAGCACCGACAGCAGCTGGGATCAGAGTAACGAGCAGGTCATTCGACTGCTGGCGGACTGGTTCAGTCAGTTGGGCTTCGCGGTCGAAGTAACCGAACTGCCCGACCTGCCCGGCAAGTTCAACCTGCTGGCCACCCGGGGCGAAGGCGACGGCGGCCTGCTGCTCGCCGGCCATACCGATACCGTGCCGTTCGATCCGGGCCGCTGGACCAAGGACCCCTTCACACTGACCGAAGAAGGCAACCGTCTCTACGGCCTCGGCACCATCGACATGAAGGGCTTCTTTGCCTTTATCGTGGAGGCGCTGAAAGACCTGGATCTGAGCAAGCTCGACAAACCCATTCGCATTCTGGCCACCGCCGACGAAGAAACCACCATGGCCGGCGCCCGCGCCATTGCCAGTGCCATGGCCATCAAGCCCGATTATGCGGTGATCGGCGAGCCCACCGGCCTGGTACCGGTGATGATGCACAAGGGCCACATGTCGGAAGCCATTCGCATCACCGGCAAGAGCGGCCACAGTTCGGACCCGGCCAACGGCGTCAACGCGCTGGAGATCATGCATCAGGTAATGGGCCGCTTGCTGGACCTGCAGCGCCAGCTGAAGGAAAACTACGCCAGCCCGCATTTCAAGGTGCCTCAGCCCACCCTCAATCTGGGTCATATCAGCGGCGGAGACAGCCCCAACCGTATCTGTGCCTGTTGCGAGCTGCACTTCGACATTCGCCCCATCCCCGGTGTGGGCCCCGACGAACTGCTGGGCTTGCTGCACCACGCGCTGGAGCCGATCAAGGAGCAGTATCCGCAGGCGCTGGAACTGAGCCACCTGCACGAGCCCATTCCGCCCTACGGCACCGATCCGGAAGGTGAGCTGGTCAAGGCGGCAGAAGCCATCTCCGGCCACAAGGCCGAAGCGGTCAATTACTCTACCGAGGCGCCCTTCATCAATCAGCTCGGTTGTCAGACCATAGTGCTGGGCCCGGGCCACATCGCCCAGGCGCACCAGCCGGACGAATATCTGGATCTGTCCTTCGTCAAGCCTACCGTCGAGATATTGCAAGGATTGCTCAAGCGCTTCTGTTTTAGTAAGTAAGTTACATACTTTTTGGTCAGCACAGCGCCGGATTGACCAAAAACAAAAATAATGGCTATATATGCATCAACATTACTTTAACATGTAGTAATTTAACGAACGCAAAGGAGTTGTTATGGATAATAATGCGTCACTCAGGGCCAATGTGAACCTGCTGGGACAGTTGCTGGGCGACACCATCAGGGCCCATCATGGCGAATCCTTTCTCGACAAGATAGAAACCATCCGCCAGCTGGCCAAATCGGCCCGGCAGGGAAACCAGGACGATCAGCAGCAGCTGCTGAGCACCCTGAAAAACCTGAGTGACGACGAGCTGCTGCCGGTGGCCCGCGCCTTCAGCCAGTTCCTCAATCTGGCCAACGTGGCCGAGCAGTTTCACACCATTTCCCGTGAGCAGCAGGGCGCCGCTGACCCGGAGCCCCTGGGCCAGATGTTCAGCCGGCTGAAGTCGGCCCAACTGGACGAGCAGCAGATCCGTGAGGCGGTCGCCGCCCTGGATATCGAGCTGGTGCTGACCGCCCACCCCACCGAAGTCACCCGTCGCACCTTTATTCACAAGCATGTGCAGCTCAACGACTGCCTGGCGGCCCTGGAACTGAACCTGCCCGAACAGGAGCGAGAGGACGTGCTCGGCCGTATCCAGCAGCTGATCACCCAGGCCTGGCACAGCAATGAAATCCGCTCTCAGCGCCCCACCCCGGTCGATGAAGCCAAATGGGGCTTTGCGGTAATCGAAAACAGCATCTGGCCCGCCCTGCCCAAGTTCATGCGCCAGCTGGATACCCAGCTGAATGAGCAACTGGGTATTCGCCTGCCGCTGGACGCGGCACCGGTGCGGTTCGCCTCCTGGATGGGCGGCGACCGGGACGGCAACCCCTTCGTCACCGCCAAGGTCACCCGGGAAGTGCTGCTGCTCGGTCGCTGGATGGCCAGCTCGCTGTTCCTGAACGACATTCAGGAGCTGGTGTCCGAACTGTCCATGTCCGAGGCCAATGATGAGCTCTATCGGCTGGCCGATCAGAGCGACGAGCCCTACCGCACCGTGCTGCGCCGGTTGCGGGAAGATCTGCGGGAAACCCTGCTGCACCTCAATGCCAAGGTACATGGCCAGAAGACCGATGCCCGCGACCTGATCACCACCACCGCCCAGTTGCAGCAGCCGCTGGAGCTGTGCTACCGCTCGCTGCATGAATGCGGCCTCGGCCTGATTGCCGACGGCATGTTGCTGGACGTGCTGCGCAAGGTGGCCTGTTTCGGCATTCACCTGGTCAAGCTGGATGTACGTCAGGACGGTGACCGCCATGCCCAGGCGCTGGCCGAGATCACCCGCTACCTCGGCCTGGGGGACTACGCCGAATGGAGCGAGTCCGACAAGCAGGCCTTCCTGCTGAACGAGCTGAACTCACGCCGTCCCCTGCTGCCCCGCCAGTGGCAGCCCTCGGACGACACCAAAGAAGTGCTGGACACCTGCAGGGTCATCGCCGAGCACCCGCGCGATGCCTTCGGCATCTATATCATCTCCATGGCCGGCGCCCCCTCCGATGTGCTGGCAGTGCAGCTGCTGCTGAAGGAAACCGGTGTTGACTTCCCGATGCCGGTGGCACCCTTGTTCGAGACCCTGGACGACCTGAACCAGGCGCCGAGGTCATCGAGCAGCTGTTCAACGTACCCTGGTACCGCGGTTACCTGCAGGGCCGTCAGTTCGTGATGATCGGCTACTCAGACTCTGCCAAGGACGCGGGCATGCTGGCCGCCGGCTGGGCCCAGTACAGCGCCATGGAAAAACTGGTGGCATTGAGCGAGCGGGAAGACATCAAGCTGACCCTGTTCCACGGCCGGGGCGGCAGCCTGGGTCGCGGGGGTGGCCCGGCACGCCAGGCGATCCTGGCCCAACCTCCCGGCTCCACCCTGGGTGGACTGAGGGTCACCGAGCAGGGCGAAATGATCCGCTTCAAATTCGGTCTGCCCAAGGTCGCCATTCACAGCCTGGCCCTCTATGCCAGCGCCGTGCTGGAAGCCAATCTGCTGCCGCCCCCGGAGCCCGAGCCCGAGTGGCGGGAACTGATGGAGAGCATGGCCGGGGTGTCCTGTGACCACTATCGTTCGCTGATCCGCGGCGAGCCCGATTTCGTGCCCTACTTCCGCGCCGCCACCCCCGAGCTGGAACTGGGCAAGCTGCCGCTGGGCTCCCGTCCGGCCAAGCGCAAGCCCAACGGTGGCGTGGAAAGCCTGCGCGCCATCCCCTGGATCTTCGCCTGGACCCAGAACCGGCTGATGCTGCCCGCCTGGTTAGGTGCCCACATGGGGCTGCAACGCGCCATTGATGACGGACAGGAACAGACCCTGATCGCCATGAACAGCCGCTGGCCCTTCTTCCGGGCCCGCCTGGACATGCTGGAAATGGTATTCCTCAAGGCCGATGCGGGTCTGGCCGCCTACTACGACAGCGTGCTGGTGCCCGAGCCGCTCAAGCCACTGGGTAGTCAGCTGCGCAGCGAGCTGCAGGCCAGCATCGAGCTGATCCTGCGCCTCAAGCAGGAAGCCGAACTGCTGTCGGAACAGCCCTGGACCAAGGAGTCGATCAAGTTGCGCAATCCCTACACGGATCCGCTCAACGTGCTGCAGGCGGAGCTGCTCAAGCGCTCCCGCCAGCAGGGTGATATTCACCCGACCCTGGATCAGGCGCTGATGGTCACCATCGCCGGCATCGCCGCCGGCATGCGCAATACCGGCTGATCGCAACCAGCGCCGGCTGATATCGGCTGCGCCACCTCGCTGTAATCACCACCGCCGAAGGAGTCACCTCCTTCGGCGGTTTTTGATCGACCCAATACCCCGATGATCTGCCGCCGGCACATGCTCCCGCCAATACCGGCTGCCAACCCGCCTCAGCCAAAACGCTCAACAAGGCGTTCACTCTCGAGCACGAAAGAATAAAAAATCCAGAAAACACCCTAGATGTGACCTTAATCACACTAAAAACAGTGAAAGACGCACCGATTCGAGCTTAAATGCGCGCGTTTAACCATTCGTCGGTGCTCGATATCCGACATTCAACCCGAATTGTCTCAGGATCAACATTATGTTCAGTTTTTTTGCCCCGGCGGCGCACACCGCCCGGCTCCCCGCAGATGAGGTAGACAGTACCTACAAGCGTTTACGCTGGCAGATTTTTCTCGGTATCTTCTTCGGTTATGCCGGCTACTATCTGGTACGCAAGAATTTCTCCCTCGCCATTCCCTATCTGGTAGAGCAGGGATACTCGCGGGGAGAGCTGGGTCTGGCCATGTCCGGTGTCGCCATCGCCTATGGCATCTCCAAATTTCTGATGGGTTCGGTATCGGACCGCTCCAACCCCAGGTATTTCCTCAGTGCGGGTCTGCTGATGTCGGCCGGCATCATGTTCCTGTTTGGCTTCAGTGACTGGGCCACGTCCAGTGTCACCATCATGTTCGTCCTGCTGTTCCTGAACGGCTGGGTACAGGGCATGGGCTGGCCGCCCTGTGGTCGCACCATGGTGCATTGGTGGTCGCAGAAGGAACGAGGAGAAATCGTCTCCGTATGGAACGTTGCCCATAACGTGGGTGGCGGCCTGATTGGCCCGCTGTTTATTCTTGGCATGGGCTGGTTCAACGACTGGCATACCGCCTTCTATGTACCGGCCGCCGTCGCCGCCGCCGTGGCCGTCATCGTCTTCTTCCTGATGCGGGATACCCCTCAGTCCTGTGGCCTGCCCAGCATCGAAGAACACAAGAACGATTACCCCGAGAACTACGACGCCCGGCATGAGCAGGAGCTGACCGCAAAGGAAATCTTCACTCGCTACATACTGCCCAACAAGATGCTGTGGTTTATTGCCCTGGCGAACGTGTTCGTTTACCTGCTGCGCTACGGAATACTGGACTGGGCACCGACCTACCTGAAGGAGGTCAAGGACTTCACGGTCGATGAATCTTCCTGGGCCTACTTTCTCTACGAGTGGGCAGGCATTCCCGGCACCCTGCTGTGTGGCTGGATGTCAGACAAGATTTTCCGGGGTAACCGGGGCGCGACCGGCATCTTCTTCATGGCGCTGGTTACCGTGGCCACTCTGGTGTATTGGTTCAACCCGGCCGGTAACCCGACCGTGGACATGGCAGCCCTGGTCGCCATCGGCTTCCTGATCTACGGCCCCGTCATGCTGATTGGCCTGCACGCCCTGGAGCTGGTGCCCAAGAAAGCCGCCGGCACCGCCGCCGGTTTCACCGGTCTGTTCGGTTACCTGGGCGGTTCGGTGTCGGCCAGCGCCGTACTCGGCTTTACCGTCGACAATCACGGCTGGGACGGTGGTTTCACCCTGCTGGTCGGTTCCTGCCTGGGTGCCATCCTGTTCCTTGCCCTGAGCCTGCGTCATGGCAATAGCAAGGCCGCTCAGTTGCAAGAGGCCTGATACTTCAACCGGGCCACAACGCCACCGGTAGTGAAACCGGTCCCGTTCCCATCAAAAGGCCCCCGCAACAGCACTGTTGCGGGGGCCTTTGCTATCAAGGGCCAACGCCGGATCAGGCGCTCGGCTCCACCTTCACCGTCTCACCGCTAGCAGAGGCCGACAATGGCTTCTTGGCCCAGTAGCCAGCCAGCAGGGAACCGGAAATGTTGTGCCATACGCTGAACAGGGTGCCGGGCAAGGCCGCCGTCGGGGTGAAGAACTTCATCGCCAGTGCCGCCGCCAGGCCGGAGTTTTGCAGCCCCACTTCGAAGGCGATGGTCCGGCAGACTTTCTTGTCGAAGCCCATCAGGGCGGTAATCCCATAGCCCAGCAACAGACCACAGCTGTTGTGCAGCACCACCGCCAGTGCCACGATACCGCCGATATGAGCGATATTGTCCGCATTCAGTGCCACCACGATGGCGATGATCAGCACGATGGCGGCCATGGAGAATAACGGCAGCACCGGCTCCAGTTTCCGGATCAAATCGCCGGCCAGGTAATTGATGACCACCCCCAGCAATACCGGCGCCACCACCACCTGCAGCAGACTGATGAGCATGGACTGCACCGGCACATCAACGCTTTGTCCCACCAGCAGCGCCACCAGTACCGGGGTGAGCACCACGCCCAGCAAGGTGGAGATGGCCGTCATCGATATCGACAGCGCCGTATCCCCCTTGGCCAGATAACACATCACATTGGAGGAGGTCCCGCCAGCCACGCTGCCCACCAGCAGCATGCCCACGGTCAGCTCGGCATCGAAGCCGAACAGGGTCGCAATCAGCAGGGCCACCAGCGGCATCACGGAAAACTGCAGCACCACGCCGACCAGCAAGGCCTTTCTGCTGGCCAGCACGTTGCGAAAATCCCTGAAACTCAGGGTCAGTCCCATACACAGCATGATGATCGTCAGCAGCGGTACTATCTGCCCCTTGATCCCGACAAACAACTCTGGCTGGACAAAGGCCAGAACCGACAATAACAACGCCCACAACGGGAATAACTGAGTGACCAGGGCCAGCATGATATTTCTCTCTGATTAAAGTGGCGTCATCCGGAACGGATAACGAAAGGGTCCTTGTTAACATAAAGCGGCGGTCGGTCACAAGCGAGGCCACCATCGCGGATTCAATCATCCGATAAAATAGGCATAATCGAACCATAGGGTACCTTCATTATTCTTTCGGACTTCTTTATGACTCCCGCCATTGTGTTTCTGGAAAAACAAAAAGCCGCCTTTACTCAGCACCAGTATGAATGCACCGCCCTGGATGACTTCGGTGCCCATGCGGCCGAACAATTGCGGGTGCCGCTGGAGCAGGTGTTCAAGACCCTGCTGACCGAAGGCGAGCAAGGGGTGGTGGTGGCGCTGGTGCCGGCTTCCGGCAAGGTCAACCTCAAGCGGCTGGCCAAAGCCGCCGGGGTGAAAAAGCTCGACATGATGCCGCCGGCCAAGGCGGAACGCCTGACCGGTTACAAGGTAGGCGGCATCAGTCCCTTCGCCCAGAAGAAGCGGCTGCCCACCGTGCTGGACGCCTCGGCCCGGCAGCATCCCTTCGTGCTGGTGTCCGGTGGCAAACGCGGATTATCGGTCGGTATCGCCGCCGACGACCTGCAGACCCTGCTGGGCGCCGTGATGGCGGATATTGCCGAGTGAGGCGTGAGACGAGAGGCGGACAACATGACCGCCGCTCATCCGAAACCAGACATTTTTTCTGCTATTTCTTGCGGCTAGTTGCCGAAAAACGCTACTATCCCGACCGTTAATACAAACGATTCTCACACGCATAGTCATAAGGATATCCGGATGCCTTACCCGAAACTCGTGCTCGCCGCCGCCATCGGCGCCCTGCTGAGCGGTTGCGCCCAGACCCATACCCCCGCCGTCAGCCAGCAGCAAGTGTCGAGCACTACGCCGACATCGCCCATGCGGTGTACGCCGACTCCCTGACCGCTGCCGAGCAGCTGGATGTGGCCATCAAGCAGTTGCTGGCCAACCCCAGCGAGCAGACCCTGGCTCAGGCCCGCACCGCCTGGAAAGCGGCCCGGGTACCCTATCAGCAGTCGGAAACCTTCCGCTTCGCCAACCCGGTGGTGGACGAGTGGGAAGGCCAGCTCAACGCCTGGCCGCTGGATGAAGGCCTGATCGACTATGTGGCGGCAGACTACCAGCACGAGCTGGGTAACGACGGCGCCACCGCCAACATCATCGCCAACAAGGTGTTGCAGGTCGGCGGCGAGCAGCTGGATGTCAGCGACATCACTCCCGAACTGCTGGCCAGCCTGAATGAACTGGCGGGCTCCGAGGCCAACGTGGCCTCCGGCTATCATGCCATCGAGTTTCTGCTCTGGGGTCAGGATCTGCACGGTACCAACGCCGGTGCGGGCGAGCGTTCCTATACCGACTATGCGCTGGGTGCCGACTGCACCAACGGCAACTGCGATCGTCGCCGTGATTACCTGCAGGCCGCCAGTCAGTTGCTAATAAGCGATCTGGGCTGGATGAGCAGCCAGTGGCAGTCAGGCCAGACCGGCAACTATCGTGCCGAGCTGACCGCCCTGCCCGCCGAAGAAGGCCTGCGTCGCATGCTGTTCGGCATGGGCTCCCTGTCGCTGGGCGAGCTGGCCGGCGAACGGATGAAGGTCGCGCTGGTCGCCAACTCGGTGGAAGACGAGCATGACTGCTTCTCCGACAACACCCACCACTCTCATTACTACAACGAAAAAGGCATCGTTAACCTGATGTTCGGTGAATATCAGCGCATCGATGGCTCGACCCTGCAAGGTCCCTCGCTGCTGCAACTGGTGGCCCAGCAGGATGCGGATGCCGCCAGGAAGATAGGCGTACAGATGCGCAAGAGCGAGCAGGGCGTCTACCGTCTGGTGGAGTCTGCCGAGCTTAACAAGGTACATTTCGATCAGCTGATCGCCGCCGACAACCCGGCCGGTAACCAGCTGGTGCAGGATGCCATCGACGGTCTGGTCGAGCAGACCCGTGCCATCGAGCTGGCCGCCAACACCATCGGCATCAACAACCTGAGCCCGGACACCGCCGATCACGAGTCTGAGTTCTAACACGAAAATTTCAATAACAAGTATCAATAACAACGTAGCGGGAGGGCGGGGCCACGGTGCCGACACCTCCCCTCGACAGCACACCTTGAGCATCAGACTGTAAACAGAACTTCAGGCGACGAATAACAGACGGCACCCGTGCCAACAAGAGGCCAAAGGGCCAGCGCCACCGACCTTTCGTTTCAGGGATGAAACGGAGAGCGTACATGGAAGTATTCACAGCGTGTCGGTGGCGCTGGCCCTTTGGCCGAGTATTCCACGCGGTCAAACGATCTGATGAGCAAGGTATGCCTTTACTCTGGAGTCTCCATGCTTCTTCGACTCGGCAGCTTGCTGCTCGGCGCCAGCCTGGCGCTGAACGCACAGGCCAACCCGGCCAAACCCGGTGGCGACACCACCACCGACAAGACCGGTGCCAACGCCTATTCCATGCCCGCCGCCAACCTCAGTTTTGAAAAACGACTGGATTTCTCGGTCGGCAACAGCTTCTTCCGCAATCCCTGGGTGATGGCCCCCGCCACCACCGACGCCCGCGATGGCCTGGGCCCCCTGTTCAACACCAACGCCTGCCAGAGCTGTCACATCAAAGACGGTCGCGGCCACCCGCCGCAGTTTGCCGACGACAACGCGGTCAGCATGCTGGTGCGGTTGTCTATCCCGGCCGACGGCAGCCCCGAACAGCAGGAATGGCTGCGCGTGCACGGTGTCATCAATGAGCCCACCTATGGCGGCCAGCTGCAGGACATGGCCATTCCCGGCGCCCGCCCCGAGGGCAAGGTACGACTCGACTATCAGAGCCACAACGTCACCCTGAGCGACGGCACCAGAGTGGAACTGCGCCAGCCACAACTGACGGTGACCGATCTCGGCTACGGCGAGCTGCACCCGAATACCCTGTTTTCGTCCCGCATAGCGCCGCCCATGATTGGCCTGGGGCTGCTGGAAGCCATCGATGACATCGATCTGCTGGTGCGCGAAGATCCGCAAGACAGCAACGGCGATGGCATCAGCGGTCGCGCCAACCGGGTGTGGGACATCACGACCCAGAATACCGTCGTCGGCCGCTTCGGCTGGAAAGCCGGTCAGCCCGGCCTGCGCCAGCAGAATGCCAGTGCCTTTGCCGGCGACATGGGACTGAGTTCCTCGCTGTTTCCTGCCGACGACTGCACCCGGACTCAGGGCTGCGACCGCTATCCCGATGGCGGCGAGCGGGAAGTCAGCGATGACATCATGGACTCGGTCACCTTCTACAGCCAGCATCTGGCGGTCCCTGCCCGCCGTCATCTGGATAATCCCGACGTGATGGCCGGCCAGCAGCTGTTTCTGGCGCTGGGCTGCAGCGGCTGTCATACCCCGTCCTACACCACCGGCGAGCACCAGAGTCCGGCCCTGAGTCACCAGACCATCTATCCCTATACCGACCTGCTGCTGCACGACATGGGCGAAGGGCTGGCCGACAACCGACCCGAGTTTGAAGCCAGCGGCCGCGAATGGCGCACGCCACCGCTATG
Source organism: Oceanisphaera psychrotolerans (assembly GCF_001870485.1). Taxonomy (GTDB): domain Bacteria; phylum Pseudomonadota; class Gammaproteobacteria; order Enterobacterales; family Aeromonadaceae; genus Oceanimonas; species Oceanimonas psychrotolerans. The sequence goes on from NZ_MDKE01000055.1 coordinate 31,003, forward strand.
GGGCCTGGGTTATGCCAGCGAAGTCGCCGGCAGCGAGGCCCATTACCTGCATGACGGCCGGGCCCGCACCCTGCTGGAAGCCATTCTCTGGCACGGCGGCGAAGCCGAAGCCGCCAAACAAAGCGTCATCACCATGAGCACCGAAGAACGTGCCCAGCTTATCGCCTTTCTGGAGTCCCTATGAAGCAATCCCTGTTAGTGCTCGCGGCACTCGGCACCCTCACCGCCTGCCAGAGTCAACCACCGGCCGACCCCGCCCTGCAGGCGCTGACCGATCATCACCTGACCTTCATGCGCCAGCAGGCAGACAGTCTGGCCACCGAGCTGCAGCAACTGGAGCAGGCCGGCGCCGATTATTGCCAGCCATCATCGTCGGACACAGAACAGGCGGCACTGGCCGAATTCAGGCAGCACTGGCGCAGCAGCTTCGCGGCCTGGAGTGCCCATCAGGGCCAGAGCGGCGGCCCGCTGGATGCGGAAGGACTGAGCTTCGCCTTTCAGTTCTGGCCCGACAAGAAAGACACCACCGGCAAGCAGCTGCAACGACAGCTGACCGCCGCCGAACAGGGCAAGCCCGTCCAGTATCAGGGCGCGACCACCACCTTGGGCGCCATGGAGTATCTGCTCGAAAGCGATCTCGCAGCCGGTCAGCGCTGCCTGCTGCTGCCGGAAATCGGTGCCCGACTGGCGGCGAATGGCCGGCAGCTGAGTGCCGCCTGGCATGATGCCAACGGTTACCAGCAGCAACTGACGCAGATGCAACAGCAGGGTGGCGCCACCGCCCTGCTGACCCAGGTTCTCGGTCAGCTCGCTCACCGTTACGATCGCATCGAAAAGAAACTGCTGTTGCCACTGAACACCGTCGAACATCCGCGGCCGCTGTTTGCCGAGGCCTGGCGCAGCGGCCAGTCGCTGCACTTTCTGCGCACCAGCCTGAGTTCGCTGGAGCAGGAATACCGGAGCGGTGGTATTCGCGCCTATCTGCAACAGGATCCGAGTCATGCCCCCGTTATCGACGCGCTGGATCAGGCCTTTGCCGACACGCTCAAGCACCTGCCCGAAGGCGACAGCCTGGGCTACTGGCTGGAAGGGGATCGTTACGCTGCCCTGCTGCGCTTCAAGCTGTCGTTCGATCAACTGGGTTACCAGCTGAAACAACACCTGCCCACCGAACTGGGCCTGAACCTCGGTTTCAACTCCACGGACGGCGACTGATGCAACGACGCCAGTTTCTGAAAGGCCTGTCCGCCGCCGGCGTATTGTGCAGCCTGGGACTGGCCGGTTGTGCCCTGCCCCGCAGCTCGCAGCACTACCTGATCGGCGGCGGTCGTCGTGGACAAAACCGCTACGTGGTGCAGGCACTCAACCTGGACGGCAGCCTGCGTTATGAGCTGCCGTTGCCCGAACGGGGACACGGCATGGCGGTGCATCCTCATCTGCCGCTGGCGGTCTGTCATGCCCGCCGCCCCGGCCACTTTCTCTGCCTGTTCGATCATCAGACCGGTGAACAGCAGCAACTACGCCTGGCCGATCCCCATCGTCACTACTACGGCCACGGCGTGTTCAGCCCCGACGGCCAGCGGCTGTTCACCACCGAAGGCGTCGGCGACACCAGCGAAGGCATCATCGGCGTCTATGAGCTGACTGCCGGCCGGCTGGAAAAAGTGGCGGAATACCGGGGCTTCGGCACCGGTCCGCACGAGATCCGCCTGCTGCCGAACGGCAACCTGGTGGTGGGGGTCGGCGGTGTCCATACCCAAGGGCGGGAGCCGCTCAACCTGGATACCATGGCGCCCAGCCTGAGCTATCTCGATGCCACCACCGGCGAGCTGCTGGAGCAAACCACCCTGCAGGACCGACAGCTGTCGATTCGCCATCTGGCGGTCACCCGCGACGGCGAAGTGTTCACCGGCCAGCAATACCGGGGCGAGCCGGACGACTACCCACCGCTGGTGGTGCGTCACCGCCCCGGGCAACCGCTGCAACCACTCGGCGGCACCCAACTGGACTGGGCGCGCTTTCATCACTACATCGCCAGCATCGCCGTGACCGATACCCTGATCGCCGCCACCTCGCCGCCCGGCAACTGTTACGGTCTCTGGCATCGCCACAGTGGTGAGCTGATACGGATAGCGCCGCTGCCCGACGCCTCCGGCGCCGCGGTCAAAGACGAAAATATCTGGCTGGGCAGCGGCCAGGGCGGCATCAGTCGGCTCGATCCGGCGGGGCAGGAGCGACGCATCTACTCCCCCTGGTCATGGGACAATCACTGGTCCCTGATCGAGGCATCATCATAATTTTTCTGGTCCATGCACCCGGGGCCCCGGGTGCACTATGCTCTGTCATGCTCCCCCCAAGGAACAGGAACCCGACCCAGGGATTTCCGACCCGATGACGCCGGACGCAACGGTCGGTATACCGCCCGAATGGCCGGAGGTGATACCGCCATCATCATGCCCATACCGCCGGCCGGCATATTGCATCGAGCTGTAACTACCCTGCTTTCACTCCCGCTCATTGCCTCGGCAGCTCACACCAGAATAAAGGCGAAAAAACCACCATAGGAGACCGTTATTTCACCATTGGTCCCATAACCCACTTGTGCCGACAATGAAAACTGGTGCATAGTAATATCAATTACTTAGACAGCGAAGCAACTTCCCAAGCACAACAAGGTGGCTCAAGGATATGAAAGCCAAACTCTCTGTCGCCAACCTCTACAAGGTTTTCGGTGACCAGCCAGAACAGGCCTTCCCACTGCTGGAGCAGGGGATAGACAAGGATGAGGTGTTCCGCCAGACCGGGCTGACCATAGCGGTAAAAGACGCCAGTTTCGACATCCATGCCGGCGAGATCTTCGTGATCATGGGCCTGTCCGGCTCGGGCAAATCCACACTGGTGCGCCTGCTCAATCGACTGATCGAACCCACCCGGGGTCATGTCTATCTGGACGGTGAAGACATCGCCAGCATGGACAACGCCTCACTGCGCCGGGCCCGGCGCAAGAAAATCAGCATGGTGTTTCAGTCGTTTGCGCTGATGCCTCATCTCAACATTCAGGACAACGTGGCCTTCGGTCTGGAGCTGGATGGAATGAGCCGCGACGAGCGCCATCAACGGGCCCGCCAGGCACTGGAACGGGTCGGCCTCTCCGCCCATGAACATTCCTACCCCGATCAGCTCTCCGGCGGCATGCAACAGCGGGTCGGTCTGGCCCGGGCGCTGGCGGTGGATCCGGACGTGCTGCTGATGGACGAAGCCTTTTCCGCCCTGGACCCGCTGATCCGTACCGAGATGCAGGATGAACTGATCCAGCTGCAGGCCCGTGACAAGCGCACCATAGTGTTTATCTCCCACGATCTGGACGAAGCCATGCGCATCGGCGACCGTATCGCCATCATGCAGGATGGGGTGGTGGTACAGATTGGCACCCCGGACGAGATACTGCACAACCCCGCCAACGACTATGTGCGCAGCTTCTTTCGCGGTGTCGATGTGGCCCGGGTCTTTACCGCCAAGGACGTCGCCAGCCGCCGCCAGGTCACCCTGATCCAGAAAGGCGAAGGCGGTATCCGCATTGCCCTGCAACGCATGCGCGATCAGGACAGAGACTACGCCTACGTACTCGACCGGGAGCGCCGCTATCTCGGTACCGTATCGATCGACTCCCTTGCCAGGGCCGAAAAGGACGGCGCCTCGATGAATACGGCCATGCTCCAGCAGGTTCAGCCGGTCGAGGCCAAGACCCCCCTGGGCGAACTGCTGGGCACGGTCGCCCAGACGCCCTGTGGCGTGCCCGTGGTGAATGAGCAAGGTATCTACCTCGGCGTGATCACCAAGGCGGCGCTGCTGGAAACACTGGATCGGGAAGGAGAGACATCCGTATGAGCGAAGAACAGAACACAGATCCCTGGGCCACGACAGAAACCGAGAGCCCGGCAACACCCGCCAGCGATAATCCCTGGGAAAGCTCTCCCCCTGAAACACCCGCCGATGATAACCCCTGGGACACCGGCACGACCGGTGACGACGGCGGCAGCAGCTGGCTCGACGCCGCCCCCGCAGAACCCGTGGAGCAGGCGAGTTTTGACTGGTTGCACCCCTTTCAGGATGCCTGGATCCCCCTCGATATCTGGGTGGAACAGGGCCTGGACTGGGTGGTGGAAAACTTCCGCAGCGGCTTCCAGGCGGTGAGGGCACCGATTGATACCATTCTGACCGGAGTAGAACAAAGCCTGCTGTTTATCCCCGCCCCCCTGCTGATCCTGCTGGTGGCCCTGCTGGCCTGGCAGGTTTCCGGCTGGCGCCTGGGTCTGGGCAGCCTGTTGTCGCTGATCTGCATCGGCGCCATCGGCGCCTGGAACGAGGCCATGATCACCCTGTCACTGGTACTGACCTCGGTGGTGTTCTGCGTGCTGATCGGCCTGCCAATGGGTATCTGGCTCGGGTACAGCAACCGGGCCCAGAGCATGCTGCGGCCGGTACTGGACGCCATGCAGACCACCCCCGCCTTCGTCTACCTGGTCCCCATCGTCATGCTGTTCGGTATCGGCAATGTGCCCGGGGTGGTGGTGACCATCATCTTCGCCCTGCCGCCGCTGATCCGGCTGACCAGCCTGGGCATCCGACAGGTTCCGGAAGATCTGGTGGAAGCCACCCGCTCCTTCGGCGCCAGCCCGGCCCAGTTGCTGTTCAAGGTACAGTTGCCCCTGGCCATGCCGACCATCATGGCGGGTATCAACCAGACCCTGATGCTGGCCCTGTCGATGGTGGTCATCGCCTCCATGATTGCGGTCGGCGGTCTGGGTCAGATGGTGCTGCGCGGCATCGGCCGGCTCGACATGGGCCTGGCCACGGTCGGAGGCCTGGGCATAGTGCTGATGGCCATCATCCTCGACCGGCTGACCCAGTCCATGGGGCAGGACAACCGCAGCCGGGGCATCCGTCACTGGTATGAAACCGGTCCGGCCGGCGTGTTTTATCGCCTGCTGGGCAACAAGGAATAATCGACAAGGAGCATCACCATGAAGTACACAACCGCTGTATCGGCCGGCCTGCTGGCCACCACCCTGAGTCTCAATACCTTCGCCGCCCTGCCGGGCGAAGGCATCGCAGTGCAACCGCTGAAAAGCTCCATTGCCGAAGAAACCTTTCAGACCCTGCTGGTCATGAAAGGCCTGGAAAAACTCGGCTACACGGTCAAGGATATCCAGGAAGTGGAATATGCCGCCGGCCATATCGCCCTGGCCAACGGCGATGCCACCTTTATGGCGGATCATTGGGATCCCATTCATGTCGACTTCTATGAAGCCGCCGGCGGCGAGGCCAAGCTGTACCGCCAGGGCGTCTACTCCACCGGCGCCCTCCAGGGTTACCTGATAGACAAACGCACCGCCGACCAGTACGGCATCACCAATATCGGCCAGCTCAAGGATCCCAAGATCGCCAGCCTGTTCGACGTCAATGACGACGGCAAGGCCGATTTGACCGGCTGTACCCCGGGCTGGGGCTGCGAGAAGGTGATTGAGCATCATATGGATGCCTATGGCCTGCGCGATACCGTGACCCACAACCAGGGTGCCTACTCGGCCATCATCGCCGACACCCTGACCCGCTACAAGGCCGGTAACCCCGTGCTCTACTACACCTGGACCCCTTACTGGGTCAGCGGCGAACTGGTGCCCGGCAAGGACGTGATCTGGCTGGAAGTGCCCTTTTCCGCCCTGCCCGGTGCGCGTGAGGATGTAGATACCGCCCTGCCCAACGGCAAGAACTACGGTTTCCAGGCCAACACCCAGCGCATTGTCGCCAACAAGACCTTTACCGACGCCAACCCGGCCGCCGCCAAATTGTTCGAGGTGATGCAGCTGTCTTCCAACGACATCAGCGCCCAGAACCTGAGAATGAAGAACGGCGAAGATTCGGAAGCCGATATCGAACGGCATACCAATGGCTGGATCAAGGCCAACCAGGCCACCTTCGACGGCTGGATCCAGGCCGCCATGGACGCAGCCAAGTAACGACAAAAATAAATAAAAAAGGCCGGTGGCGGTTGCCATCGGCCTTTTTGCTGTCTGCGGATCAGAGGTACAGCACCGCCTACATGACCAGCACAGACGGCATCAACCGGCTCGACAACAGCGCTCGTAGCCGGCTTATCGAAGGGACAATCACCGGGCCTTGATTGACGCCCAACTATCATTAGGCTGTAGTAACATGAATCCCCGCTCGTCGGGGTTCATGTCCACTCTTATCATCGGCACAAGGAAGATCACATGGGTATTTTGAGCTGGATTGTGTTCGGGTTGCTGGCCGGCATGCTGGCCAAGTGGCTGATGCCGGGCCGGGACGGCGGGGGCATCATCATGACCATGCTGCTGGGTATCGCCGGCGCCTTCGTCGGCGGCTGGATCGGCACCCGCCTCGGCTTTGGTTCTGTCACCGGCTTCAACCTCGGCAGTTTCTTCACCGCCATCATCGGCGCCCTGGCCCTGCTGTTCGTCTACCGGTTGCTCAGGAAATAAGCCGGTTCGTAACATCTGACTCCTCGTGATTAATCATATTCCCCACGTAGTCAAAGAGCCCACTCCACCGAGGTAGTGGGCTGATTCCCCCCCTGTGCCCCGCACCTCTCTACGGCTCCAGGCCCTGGATGCAATGACCGCCCCTCAGTGGGCAACACCGAAACATGTTTGCCTTGCCCGCCACTCCCCACTGGCAAATCCTTTAGGCCGTCATACGCACGTATTTCGCCTCAGCATAAATTTTTCAAATGTCATTCTAATGTTAATAATATTTTATCTATATCACCCCAGTGCTTAATCTGATGACCAGCAAGGGAGGCCCCCACGACCGACCTGAAATAAACCGTCAGCCAGAAGGACAGTGACATGACCATTGGAAAAATCGAAACAGATACCCTTGTAGTAGGTGCCGGTCAGGCCGGCGTGGCCATGAGCGAACACCTGACCAAACTGGGTGTGCCCCACCTGGTGCTGGAACGTAACCGTATCGCCGAAGGCTGGCGTACCCAGCGCTGGGACTCTCTGGTAGCCAATGGCCCGACCTGGCACGACCGCTTCCCCGGCCTGGAATTCGATGATCTCGACGACGACGCCTTTGCACCCAAAGATCGTGTGGCGGCCTATTTCGAAGCCTATGCCGACAAGTTCGACGCCCCCATTCGCACTGGCGTGGAAGTGAAAAAGGTCACTCGTAATGCCGACCGCCCGGGCTTTACCGTGGACACCTCCATCGGCGAAATCCAGGCCAACCGTGTGGTGGCCGCCACCGGCCCCTTCCAGCACCCGGCCATACCGCCCATTGCGCCCACGGATGACTGCCTGCATCAGATCCACTCGTCCGAATACCGCAACCCGCAGCAGCTACCCGAAGGCGCCGTGCTGGTGGTGGGAGCTGGCTCCTCCGGCGTGCAAATCGCCGACGAGCTGCAGCGCTCAGGCAAGACCGTTTACCTGTCGGTCGGTCCGCACGACCGTCCGCCGCGTGCCTACCGCAACCGCGACTTCTGCTGGTGGCTGGGCGTACTGGGCGAGTGGGACGCCGAGGCCATGAAGCCGGGCACCGAGCACGTCACCATCGCCGTCAGCGGCGCCCGGGGCGGCCACACCGTGGACTTCCGCAAGCTGGCCAAACAAGGCCTGAACCTGGTGGGTCGCACCGGTACCTTTGCCAATGGCAAGGTCACCTTTGAAAAAGATCTGGCGGAAAACATTCGCAATGGCGACACCAACTACCTGGAACTGCTGGATGCGGCCGACGCCTATATTGCCCGCAACGGCCTGGATTTGCCGGAAGAACCACAGGCCCGCACGCTGCTGCCGGATCCCGAGTGCATGACCAACCCGACCCTGGAGCTGGATCTGGCCGAGGCCGGGATCACCACCATCATCTGGGCCACCGGTTTTACCACCGATTACAGCTGGCTGGACGTGAACGCCTTCGACGACAAGGGCAAGCCCCAGCACAAGCGTGGCGTGTCCACCGAGCCGGGTGTGTATTTCGTGGGTCTGCCCTGGCTGTCCCGCCGTGGCTCTACCTTTATCTGGGGTGTGTGGCACGACGCCAAGCACATTGCGGATCACATCGCCACCCAGCGCAAATACGCCTCTTACAAGGACGCCGACCAGCGTGAAGCCGAAAAGGTAAGCGATATTCGCGATACCAAGAAGAAAAGCATCGCCTGAGTTCGACCTGTTAACCCGGGCCGGTATAGCGCCGGCCCCGATTCGTTTATTCCATCAGTATTTATCGGAGCGCCCCATGGCTACTCATACCCGCATTCGCATGTTCAACACCAAGGAAACCTACCCCAATCAGACGCTGGACAACGATCTGTGCCAGGCCGTGCGCGCCGGCAACACCGTATATGTTCGCGGTCAGGTCGGCACCGATTTTGAAGGCAACCTGATCGGGCTGGGAGATCCCGCCGCCCAGGCCGAGCAGGCCATGAAAAACGTCAAACAGCTACTGGAAGAAGCCGGCTCCGACCTGAGCCACATCGTCAAGACCACTACCTTTATCACGGATCCGCGTTTTCGCGAGCCGGTTTACCGGGAAGTGGGCAAGTGGCTGAAGGGCGTTTACCCCATCTCCACCGGTCTGGTGGTGGCCGGACTGGCCCAGCCCGAGTGGCTGATGGAAATCGACGTCATCGCCGTGATTCCCGACGACCAGGCATAAGGAGACCGACATGACCTTTTCCGTCGCCGGGGTTTGCCCCGATACCGGCATGATGGGCTGTGCCATCACCTCTTCCAGCATCGCCGTGGCCAGCCGGTGCGCCTTCGTGCGCAGCGGCGTGGGGGTGGCGCTGACCCAGAATGTCACCAACCCGACACTGGGGCCGCTGGCGCTGGATCTGCTGCAGGAAGGCGTGGCACCCGACGAAGTACTCAAGGCTCAGGCCGGCACAGATCCGCATGTGGAATGGCGCCAGCTCGGCGTGCTCAACGCTCAGGGTGACTCCGCCGTCTTCAGCGGCGAGCAAGCGCTCGGCCTTCATGCCATGGCCCAGGGCAGAAACTGCCTGGCCATGGGTAATCTGCTGGCCAACACCGACGTACCTCAGGCCATGATCACCGCCTTTGAACAGAGTAAAGGCCACCTGGCCGAACGCCTGTTGCAGGCGCTGGAAGCGGGACTGGCCGCCGGCGGCGAGCTGGGGCCTGTCTATTCCGCCGGCCTGCTGATGAGCGCCGAGCCCAGCTGGCCGGTCGTGAACCTGCGAGTGGACTGGCATATAGAACCCATCACCGAGCTGCGCATGGTGTGGCAGAACTACCAGCCGCAAATGCAGGCCTATATTACCCGCGCCAGGGATCCGGCCAATGCCGGCTCATTTGGCGTACCGGGAGACGAGTAAGGCGGAGTCCGGCAGCCAGGGCAATATCTCATGCCTGCGGGCACCATCACGGTGCCCCTATTCATTCCGCTGCCGGCGCCGGCCATTGGATAAACTTTAACTATCCCAAACACAGTATAAAAATATTTTTAATATGCATGGTGCTTACATAACATTAACCACCAGCAATACCCCGTCTGCACGCAGGCAGCCAAGACCCGAATTAATCAGGAGAGACCATGGCCAGCCCCCTTACCCTAGAAATCCTGCAACAGCTGATCGGCTTCGACACAACCAGTGCAAACTCCAACCTGGAGTTGATGGCCTATGTACAGCATTATCTGGCCGAGCACGGGGTGAACAGCCATCTTATCCACGACGAAGCCGGGCAAAAAGCCAACCTTTACTCCACCATAGGTCCGGCCGACAAACCCGGTATCATGCTGTCGGGTCACACCGATACGGTTCCGGTCACCGGCCAGAAATGGAGCCACGATCCCTATCGCCTGACTCTTGAGCAGGACCGCGGCTACGGCCGGGGCACCGCCGACATGAAAGGCTTTCTCGCCGTGGTGCTGGCCGCCGTGCCCGACATGGTGAAAGCCCCGTTGCATACGCCGATCCACCTGGCCTTTTCCTACGACGAGGAAATCGGCTGCATCGGTGTACGGCGACTGATCGACAACCTGGCCGAACTGCCCATCAAGCCGGCCCTTTGCATCATTGGCGAACCCACCGAAATGAAAGTGGTCACCGCCCACAAAGGCAAACTGGCCGCAAAGGTCACAGTGACCGGCAAAGAGTACCACTCCGGTATGGCCCCCTTTGGCGTCAACGCCATCAACTACGCGGCCCGTCTGGTGTGCTGGCTGGAACAGCTCGCTATCTGGAAACGCAACCAGGGGCCTTTCGAAGAGGGGTACGACATTCCCTACACCACGGTACACACCGGTACCATGCAGGGTGGTACCGCTCTTAATATCGTGCCCAACCACTGCGAGTTCATGTTCGAGATCCGCAATGTCGCCGCCGAGGATCCCCACCGGCTACTGTCTGACTTTCGCGATTATGCCGAGACCCTGGTGGCCGAAATGCGCCGTACCGCCCCGGACTGCAGCATCGACATCGAGCTCACCACCGAGTACCCGTGCCTCAGCACCGCCAATGACAGCGACGTGGTGGCCTTTGTACAACGCCTGGCCGAGAGCGACGGCTGTCATACCATTGGTTTTGGCACCGAGGGAGGGCTGTTCAGTAACGTGCTGGGCGTGCCCACGGTAGTCTGCGGTCCCGGCAGCATGGATCAGGGCCATAAACCCGACGAGTTTATCGAAATCAGCCAGCTCGGACTGGGCGAGCGCTTTGTCGCCCGCCTGATTGAGCAACTGAGCCCCCCGCATGGGGAAAATGAGTAAGCCCACGCTTCCAACCCGTCGATACACTGCTCCCGCAAGGACGCAAAGACGGCTCAACTAAAGCAACATGAAGGAGTTAATGGATTATGTCCGACAATGTTACCTGCGCCCCGGCAGCCACCGCCGGCGCCACAACCGCAAAAACCGGTTTCAGCCGGACACTGGGTCTGGGTTCACTGCTGGCGGTTGCCGTCGGCCTGGTGGTATCCCAGGGGGTGATGGTGTTGATGCTACAAGGTGCCGGTATTGCCGGGCTGGGCTTCATCATCCCCCTGGCCATCGGTTACATACTGGCCCTCACCTACGTCAGTTCCTTTTCCGAACTGTCACTGATGATCCCCCGCGCCGGTAGTCTGAGCAGCTACACCGAGGTGTCCATCGGGCACTTCCCCGCCATCCTGTCGGTGTTCTCCGGCTACATTGTCGTGGCCATGTTTGCGCTATCGGCCGAGCTGCTGCTGGTCGACATGATCATCGATAAAATCTACCCCGGAGTCTTCCCGCCGATGACGCTGGGCTTTGGTTTGCTGGCCGTCTTTACCGGACTCAACCTGATGGGCATCGATCTGTTCGCCAAACTGCAGTCGGTACTGGCCTTCGTGATGGTGGTGGTATTGCTGCTGCTGGGGCTGTCCGCCATTACCGGCGTCGCCAACCCGCATCCGACCGGTATCGATCTCACCGGCAGCTGGAACCCCATGGGCGGCGAAGTCATCACGCTGGTCGCACTGGCCATCTGGGGATATGTAGGCGCCGAGTTCGTCTGCCCCCTGGTTGAAGAATCAAAGAATCCGGAACGCAACATTCCCCGCTCCATGACCATTGGCGTAACCGTGATTTTCATCACCATTGCCATCTACTGTCTTGGCGCCCTCTTCTATATCCCTGCGGATGAGCTGGCAGGATCCGCACTGCCTCATTACGACTTTGCCCAGGCCGTCTTCGGCGAAGCGGGGCTGACCTTCCTGGCCGTAGCCGCCATTACCGCCACCTGCAGCACCGTCAATACCTCGCTGGCGGCCATTCCCCGTATGCTCTACGGCATGGCAAAGAGCGGTCAGGCTTTTCCTCAGTTCAAGATCCTGTCCTCGGGCACCAAAACACCCTGGGTAGCAGTGCTTTTTGTCGCCGCTGTCACCGGCCTGCCCATGTTCATCATGGGCGATAGCCCCGATGCCATCGGTCTGCTGCTGATATCCGCCGCCATCGCCTGGCTGCTGGCCTATATCATTACCCACATCAACGTGATTGCCCTGCGCAGACGCTATCCGGAGATGAAACGCCCTTACAAGACTCCCTTCTATCCGCTGCCCCAGATCGTCGGCATCGCCGGCATGCTCTACGCCATCTATTACGCGTCACCCGCTCCCGAACTGAGTAATCAGATCTTCGGTGCCGCCGGCATAGTGCTGGGCATCGTGTCGGTCATCGGGATCTTGTGGGTCAAGCTGGTGATGAGGAAGAAACTGTTCGAGCCCGAGCCCATCGAGAAGGTGCTGAACGAAAAATAACAGTACCCCTGTCATTGCAACGGCGGCTTCGGCCGCCGTTTTCACGCCTGCAGTCAGCCGTTCGCCATGCTCTGCCTGACTCCCGGTTACATCGGTACCACCAGCCTCACCCAAGCCGCCTTTCTCCCTGACAAGGCCGAAGTCGCCATCCGGACAAGCACATAGGAAATAGCATCTATCACCCTTTTTTAACCAGAAATCATGCCATTAAAAAAATGCTTACCACTTTCTCGACTCTGGATTGATTTTATTAATACAGAAGAGGATAAAAATATATTTTAACAATATAAAAGGATTCCTTAACATTGGAATCATCAAGTTGTTAATCCGCGGGTCAGCTTGACCCATGACCCTGCAGGGGTCTGACACAAGCCGCCAACGGCAAGGCACGTTCAAAGGAGCTATGAAAATGTCCAAACCAACCAACAGTGACATGCAGCAAGTCTGGCAACAGGACAAGGACCACTACATTCACCCCTGGACCGATTTTTCCACCTTCAAGGAAACCGGTTCCATGGTGCTGGCCGACAGTGACAACGTGCATGTGATCGACGGCGACGGTAAACGCTACCTCGATGGCATCGGTGGTCTCTGGTGCGTCAACATCGGTTACGGCAACGAGGAGATGGCCGAGGCCATCGCCCAGCAGGTGCGCCAGATCCCCTACTACTCCTGCTTCGGCCATCACACCACGGTGCCTGCGGCCAAACTGGCAGCCAAACTGGCGGAGCTGGCCCCGGGCAATTTGAACCACGTGTTCTACGGCTGTGGTGGCTCTGTTGCCAACGACACCGCAGTGCGCATGATCCACTTCTACTTCAACCAGCTCGGCAAGAAGAGCAAGAAGCAGATCATCTCCCGTATCGACGGTTACCACGGCAGCACCTACATGGCCATGTCGATCACCGGCGTCAAGTTCGACCATATCGGCTTCGACATCGAAGAAAAACTGGTGCACCACATTTCCTGCCCCAACCCCTACCGTCGACCGGCCGGCCAGAGCCTGGAAGACTTCTGTGATCAGAAGGTGCAGGAGCTGGAAGACAAAATCCTGGAACTGGGCCCGGATAACGTGGCCGCCTTCTTCGCCGAACCCATCATGGGTGCCGGTGGCGTTATCGTGCCGCCCGAGGGTTACCACAAGCGTACCCTGGACGTGTGCCGCAAGTACGGTGTGCTCTATGTATCCGACGAGGTGGTTACCGCCTTCGGTCGCCTGGGCCACATGTTCGCCTCTCAGGATGAGTTCGACTTCGTGCCCGACATCATCACCTGCGCCAAGGGCCTGACCTCCGGCTACCTGCCACTGGGCGCCACCATTATTTCCGACGACATCTACGAGGTGATCAGCAAGCCCCAGGCGGATGGTGCCATCTTCACCCACGGCTTCACCTATTCCGGTCACCCGGTCAGCTGTGCCGCCGGTCTGAAGAACATCGAAATCATGGAGCGCATGCAACTGTGTGATCATGTTCGCGACATGGGGGCCTACTTCGAGAACCAGCTGAAGACCCTGCTCGATCTGCCCATCGTCGGCGACGTGCGCGGCCGCAAGTTCATGATGTGTATCGAGAACGTAGCCGACAAGGAAACCAAGGCGCTGATCGACCCCGCGGCCAAGGTCGGCAACCGTATCGCCGACCACTGCCAGGCTCGCGGTCTCATCGTCCGTCCGCTGGCGCACATGAACGTGCTGTCACCGCCGCTGACCCTGACCAAGGAGCACATCGACTTTCTGGTGGCCACCCTGCGCGAAAGCATCGAGGTCACCATTGAGGATCTGCGCCGGGACGGCTTTCTGTAAGCCGGAATAGTCCATTGATGATGGTTTGAGTTCCAACGGGGTTTGATCGCAAGGTCAAACCCCGTCAATTTAGTGGCGCTGTAGCAGTTAAAGCTGAGTCACCCCCCGATACACCTGGCTAGAGTCCAGCAAAGCGTACTTCCGGTACGACAGCCTGAATCAGACATTTCCTCCCTTTTATATCGAGCCATAAGACAACCCGGATCGACCAGATATCAGCAAACGCTTTTTCAATCTGCGCTCGACTCTGGGAGTACAGCCCCCTCTATTACACCACTCCCGGCCACGGTGGAGTAAATGCTTCGGGTTCATTCGGCAAGCTATTCCAGCCTCCTGCCCGGCCAGAGCAAGAAACAGAAACAGCCGGTCCCAACACAGCTGCCCACTACACCTTGATCTTGCCACGACGGCAGGTCTGGCTATTTACCCCTCGCTGCCATGCCGCCGTCCGGGATGCCCACCAAAAGAACGTCGACATGGCCAGGTCACCCTCAGCCATTTTCCCGAGCCGCTGAAGGTAGTGACTATGACACATATCAATTTCATTAAGTCCGAAATGGGTATGACAGCCAGCAGTCGAATGTTTTATTCGATGGCTATCATCAAGGACCGACCATAAAAAAACCGCCACCGACATACGCCGGGGCGGAAAACAAGTAGTACTGTGACGGAACCAAACGAGAGGCGAGGAACTTACTTCAGTTTAACCCAGGTGGTTTTCAGCTGGGTGAACTTGTCGAGCGCATGCAGCGACAAATCCCGCCCGAAGCCGGACTGCTTGTAACCACCGAAGGGGGTACTGAAGTCCAGCGCATCCATGGTATTGACCGATACGCTGCCCGCCCTCAGCTTGCGTGAAACCCGGTGGGCCCGGTTGAGATCGTTGGTCCATACCGACGCCGCCAGGCCGTAGATGGAGTCGTTGGCGATGGCCACCGCTTCTTCTTCACTATCGAAACCGATCAGCGCCACCACGGGGCCGAACACTTCTTCCCGGGCAATGGTCATGTCCGGAGTAACCTGGTCAAACACGGTCGGCTCAATGCGGGTCGAGCCGGCTTCACCTTCGCCACCGGCCAGCAAACGGGCGCCTTCCGCCTGGGCCTTGCGAATGCATTCGCGTACCCGCTCGGCATGGTTGACGTCGATCAGCGCGCCGACCCGAGTATCCGGCTCCAGCGGATCACCGACTTTCAGGGAGTTGGCCTTGGCCAGAAACTTGTCGACAAACTGCGCCTTGATGCGGTTGTCGATCAGAATACGGGAGTTGGCCGAGCAAACCTCGCCCTGATTGAAGAAGATGCCGTTGATGGCATTGTCGACCGCATCATCCAGATCGCAGTCGGCAAAGATCAGATTGGGGCTCTTGCCGCCGGTCTCGGGCCACACCTGCTTCATGTTGGACTCGGCCGCATAGCCCATGAACAGTTTGCCGACCCGGGTCGAGCCGGTAAAGGCCAGGCAGTCCACGTCCTGATGCAGGCCCAGCGCCTTGCCCACGATATGACCATGGCCGGTCACCACGTTGAGCACCCCATCGGGCAGGCCTGCTTCTTTGGCCAGCTCGGCCAGACGCAACGCGGTCAGCGGCGACTGCTCGGCAGGCTTGAGAACAACGGAGTTACCGCTGATCAGAGCTGGAGCCAGCTTCCAGGCGGCAATATCGAGTGGAAAGTTCCAGGGCACCACGGCGGCAACTACGCCCACCGGTTCCTTTGTGATGGTGGCAATGTTGTTGCCGTCGGTGGGGGCCACCTCGCCGTAGAGTTTGTCGGCCGCCTCGGCATACCACTCGAAGCAGGCCGCCGAGCCGGGAATATCGATATTCAGGGAATCCTGTATCGGCTTGCCCACATTAAGGGTTTCCAGCAGGGCCAGCTCTTCGGCATTATCCATAATCAGCTGCGCCAGCTTTTTCACCACCGCCTTGCGCTCGCGCGGCGAGGCGTCGGACCAGATGCCGGACTCGAAAGACTGGCGGGCGGCCTGCACGGCGCTATCCACATCGGCGGCATTGCAGGCGACCATCGCCGCCAGCGTCTCGCCGGTGGAGGGATTGACGATATCGTAGGTCTCTCCGTCGCTGGCGGCGACAAATTCCCCTCCGATAAAGGCCTGTGTCTTAAGCTCGAGCTGGGCGAGTTTGTCCAGCCAGTATGACTTTTGCTGTGCTGCCATGATTGATTCCACCTTTCCCTGAGTTCGATAAGCTGCGGAACGTTCCGGTTCAGTCTCTGCGGCGCAGAGCCGGACCGTCCAGAGCATTCAGCCTAAAAAGACCCACTGGATTTGTAAAATATATTTATCGTTTAACTTTGATAGATTTTTATTATCCACGGAGACCTGTCTATTTCAGGCTGCGATAAAAGCGACTGTCGGGGAACATGGTCCCGGACAGCAGCTGGGCCTCTTTGGTCAGTTCTTCAATAAATGCGTCCGCCGCCGGGGTCAGACGGAATTGAGCCAACCGGGCCACCCCCATGCGCAAGGGCCTCAACTCGCCGGTCAGCGGCACATGTGTCAGCTTGCGGCCATCCAGCGCCTGCGTGTTGACCAGCGGTACGTTGAACAGTGAGTAACCAAAACCGTTGGCCACCAGCCCCCGCACCATGTCCATCGACTTGGCCTGAAAGGCGAAGTTCGGCTCCAGCCCCTGACTCAGAAACAATGAAAAAAAATACTCCCGGCTCATCGGCCAGTCGAGCACCACCATGGGATACTCGGCCAGGTCTTCGAGCGACAGCTCGCTCCTGCCTGCCAGCGGATGATCCTCCGACATCACCGCATAGGGCGGAAACTCCATCAGCGGTTCGAAAGTGATATAGGACGGGATCTGCAAATCATAGGTCAGCGCCAGCTCGTAGCGGCCGTCGTGCAGGCCCTGGATCACGTCCTGCTGGGGCTGTTCGTCGCACTGCACATTAACCGCCGGGTAGAGCGCGTTAAAACGACGCATCAGGCCCGGCACCAGTATGGGGGTAAAAGTGGGAAACCCGACGATGCGCAATGAGCCTGCCACATCCTGCCCCAGGGTGTTGGCGTAATGGGCCAGACCATCGGCCTGCCCCAGCAGTTGCTTGGCCTTGACGATGAACTGCCGTCCGGAAGGCGTCAGCGACAACCCCTGAGCATGATGCCGGATGAACAGCTGCAGACCCGTCACCTCTTCAAGATGGAGAATGGCCGAGGAAATGGACGGCTGTGATACATACAGCTCCTGCGCCGCCTTGGTTACGCTGCTGAGCTCACCGGCCCGGACAAAATACCGCAATTGCTTGAGGGTAAAACGCATCTCTGTTGCTTCCTGCAAGGGGGAGCCAAATCTGACATTCCGCTACCCGCTATCACTAAAACGAGCCTCCCAAAATAACACCTTGATAAAAAAACAAATACAAAATCCAGATAGCACCCAAATAAAAAGAGGCCCGAGACCCCTGTTGAGAACGGTATGGCTCATTTAGCACACAGACTGACCAGCCTGACAAAGAGCAACAAGGCTTCATATAAAAGCTGATATCCAGTTCGATACATCACCCACAACCAGAATGCCGGATCAAAAAAGGCCGATGGCAATTGCCATCGGCCTTGTTACTGCCTGCGGGTCAGACTTACAGCACGGCGTTCATGATCAGCACACCGACCAGACCCGTGGCCCAGGCCAGGGTGGTGGGAATGGACCAGACGATGATCTGCTGCTTCACGTCCTTGATGCCCATCATGCGGTTGACCACCCAGAACAGGCTGTCGTTGAAGTAACCGAAGAACAGCGAGCCCATGGTCGCCGCCTGGGCCGCCACCAGCATGTTCACCCCCGGAATGTTGGCCAGGATCGGCGCCGATATGGAGGCGGCGGTCACCATGGCCACGGTACCCGAGCCCTGGATCAGTCGCACCAGGGTCGACACGATAAAGGGGATCAGCACGGGCGGCATCGGCAGGCTGGCGATCTGCTCGCCCAGCATGGCACCGGCACCGGACTCTCGCAGCACGGCGCCCAGGGCACCACCGGCACCGGTCACCAGCAGGATGATACCGGCGCTCTGCAGGCCTTCTTCCAGGTGCTCCATGGTGTCGTGCTTGTTCATCTTCGGCACCAGGGTATACACCGCCAGCAGCACGGAGATAGACAGGGCAATCACCGGGTGACCCAGATAGGTGAACAGTTGCACCAGGCCATTGTCGGACAGACCTTCCCAGCCATCTACCTTGGCCAGCACACCGAACATGGTGTTGATGAAGATCAGCCCTATCGGCGCCAGGATCGGCAGCAGCGACAGGAACAGGCTGGGCAGTGACTTGCCGGCCTTGGCGGCCATATACTCGTTATAAGTCTCTTCCAGATCCTGGCTTTCCTGCACCACGGGGGCATGGAAATGAGGGTACTTCTTGCCCAGCCACTTGGCGTACAGCACGATGACCACCACACAGGGCAGCGCCAGAGACAGACCCGCCAGCATCATGGCACCCACATCGACGCCAAACAGGCCGGCCACGCCCAGCGGGCCCGGGGTCGGCGGCACCGTGTGGTGGGTGACCACCAGACCACCGGCCAGGGCCACACCCACGGTCAGCAGGTTGCGTTTGCCCTTCTCGGCCAGCGCCTTGGCGATGGGATAGAGGATCACGAAGGCGGAATCCACGAAAATCGGCACCGATACGATGTAGCCGGTAATCGCCATGGCCCATTCTTCTTTCTTCTTGCCCAGCGCCTTGATGGCACTGTAGGCAATCTGCTCGGCCGCACCGGACACTTCCAGGATGCGGCCCATCATCACGCCCAGACCGATGACGATACCGATGCTGCCAAGGGTGCCGCCGAAGCCCTTGGTAATGACGTTGACGATGTCACCCGCCGCCATGCCGCCCAGGGCACCGGCGATACTGGCTGCCGCCAGCATCGCAAGCAGGGCGTGCACCCGGGTCTTTACCACCAGAAAGATCAGTACGACGACGGCAACGGCCAGGCCGATGACCGGGGCCAGGGAACTTGCTTCAGTCATTGTTGCGCTCCTTGCAGATCATGTTGAATAAAGCTGCGGATCACCGCGTCAAAATCGGCGTCCTGCACAAAGCCCAGCGCCTGGGCGCGGCTAATATTGAATCGACCGGGCCAGCTGGCCACGATACGGGAAATGGACTCGTCTTCCTGATAGCTGATGCGGGCGCACACTTCGTCACCGGCAACCCGGCGCAGTGATTCGATCATCTGCGCCACGGTCACGGTAATGCCCGGCAGGTTGACGGTGCGGCTGGCACCGAAGGCCTCGGCGGGCACCTGGGCGGCGCGGATGAAGTTGTCGATCACCGTGGCCGGAGAAGACAACCACATGGACAGGCTCGGAGACACCGGGCAGACGGTTGCTTCGCCCTGCAGCGGCTCGCGGATAATGCCGCTGGCAAAGGACGAAGCCGCCTTGTTGGGCTTGCCGGGACGCACGCTGATGGTGGGCAAACGCAGTACCCGGCCGTCGATAAAACCCTTGCGGGCATAGTCGTTGACCATCAGTTCGCATACGGCTTTTTCCATGCCGTAGGATGACTGGGGACACACCGCGGTGTTGTCCTGAATCAGTTCCGGCAACTCGCCGCCGAACACCGCCAGCGAGCTGGAGAAGACGAAGCGGCAACCGGGTGCCTGATGACGGGCCGCTTCCAGCAGGTAGCGGGTGGCCTCGATATTGACCTGGATACCCAGATCGAAATCGGCTTCCGCATGACTGCTGACGATGGCCGCCAGATGGTAGATCAGACCGGTATCGGCGCCGACCAGCGCCTGCACCTCGGCCTGACTGCCCAGATCCGCCTGCACACAGCGTACCCGTGGGTCCGCCAGCGGGGCGCTGGGCAGGATCACGTCGGCCAGGGTCAGGGTGCTGAATTGCATCTGATCCTGAGTAAGCAATGCTCTCGCCAGGCGCTGGCCAAGAAAGCCCGCACCACCGGTAATGATGATATTCATATGGTTCTCCAAGGCGTCCTCGGACGCCAGATAAACTACAGCGGTTGGTTTGTTCTTTATGGTGTGTCGGTCTGGTTCACCAACGTCAGTTGCAGGCCAAGGCTGCGGACTTGCTCCGCCGTCTCGTCGGCCAGGCCGGCATCGCAGATGATGTCGGTCAGGGCCTGCAACGGGCAGATACGAAACATGCCGTATTTGCCGTATTTGCTGCTGTCGCTCACCAGGATGCGCCGGCGAGCCACCTGCAGCAGGGCCTGCTTGACCATCACCTTGTCTTCGGCGGGGGTCGACATGCCCCGTTCCAGCTCCCAGGAGCTGGAACTGATAAAGGCCAGATCCAGGTTCAAACTCTGTAACAGCGAGGCCGCCGCCTGGCCGACGCAGGAACGGTTGCGTGTATCCACCAGGCCACCGGTATGGAACAGGGTGAGCTGGGGGTACTGCATCAGGTAGTTGATGATGGTGAAATCGTTGGTGACCACCGTCAGGTGCGCCTTGCGGGCAATGCCCTTGGCCACCTCGAAGGTGGTGGTCCCCGCGTCCAGATAGATCACCTGGCCATCTTCCACCATGGCTGCCGCCGCCTGGCCAATGGCCACCTTGTTGTGGTGGCGGATACCGGCCTTCTCGCTATAGGGCAGCTCCTGCTTGACCGCGTCATTGAGTTTGACCCCGCCGCTCACCGACACCACCTTGCCCTCGGTTTCCAGCCACTGGATATCCCGGCGTACCGTCATGTGCGACACGTCCAGCTCCCGGGCCAGCTCGTTGATGGGCACTATGTTGCGTTCATGCACATAGCGATAGATGTAGTCACGGCGTTCGGCGGGGATCATGGCTTACTCCTTGGATGCCCAGGGGGCGAACCAGCCGAGGCCGGCTTCGGTATTGCCGCGCGGGCGGTATTCGCACCCCAGCCAGCCCTGGTAACCCCTGGCGTCCAGGTAATCGAACAGCCAGGGATAATTAATCTCTCCTTCGCTCGGCTCATGACGATCGGGCACCGAGGCGATCTGGATATGGCTGAACTTGCCCCACAGCCGGTCTATGGTGCGGGTCAGATCCCCTTCCATGATCTGGCAGTGGTAGAAGTCGAGCTGGATCTTCACGTTGGGCCGGTCGATCTGCTCCAGCAGTGCCTCGGCCTGCACCTGGGTAGAGAGGAAGTAGCCCGGCATGTCGCGGCTGTTGATCGGCTCCAGCAGTACCAGTATCCCCTGCTCCGCCGCCTGATCCGCCGCATAGCGGATATTGGCGATGTAGGTGGCCTGCTGCTGCTCGGCAGATACGCCAGGCTGACACAGGCCGGCCATGGCATGCAGCTGAGTGCAGCCCAGCGCCCGGGCATAGCTCAGGGCGGTCGCTACACCGGCACGGAACTCGTCTTCGCGGCCGGGCAGCGAGGCCAGGCCGCGCTCACCCGCGTCCCAGTCTCCCGGGGGCATGTTGAACAGTGCCTGAGTCAGGCCATTGGCCTTCAGTTCGGCGGCGATGGCATCCTTGTCCTCGGCATAGGGGAACAGGTATTCCACCGCCTCGAAACCGGCGGCACAGGCCGCCCGAAAGCGCGCCATAAAGGGCACCTCGGTAAACATCATCGACAGGTTGGCAGCAAACTTCGGCATCTTGTGCTCCTTACATCTTGCCCTTGAAGACCTGTTCCAGCTCGTCTACCTGCTCATCGGTCAGGGTACGCAACTTGCTGTTTTGCAGGATGAAATACAGCCGGGCCGTTTCTTCCAACTCTTCGGCGTTGAACATGGCGGCACGCAGATCCTTACCGCTGATCACCGGGCCATGATTGGCCAGCAGCACGGCGCTGTGCTCTGCCGACAGCTTGCCCACTTCCTCGGCGATGCGCGGATCACCCGGACGCAGGTAGGGGATCAGCGGCAACTTGCCGACCCGCATCACATAATAGGGGGTGATGGGTGGCAGGCAGTTGGCCGGATCCACCCCGTCCACGCAGGACAGCGCGGTCAGGTAGGGCGAGTGCAAATGGACGATGCCGCCCGCTTCGGGCCGCTCTTTATACATGGCGATATGCATCAGCACTTCCTTGGAGGGCTTGTCGCCATCCAGGTGCTTGCCGTCCATGTCGACCTTGCTCAACCGATCCGGGTCAAGGTCACCGAAGCTGCTGTTGGTGGGGGTGGCCAGCAGGTTGCCATCGGGCAGCCTGAGGCTCAGGTTGCCCGCGCCGCCGCTGCTGTAGCCGCGCTCGAACATGGATTTGGCAATGTTCACCATTTCCAGGCGTAGGGAAAATTCAGTCATGATAAAACTCCTGGGCTTTGGCAAAGAACTGCTCGTCTCCGAAATTACCTGACTTGAGCGCCAGGGACAGGGGCTTGTCCAGTGCTCGCACCCAGGGCACCCCCGGGGCGATCTGGGGGCCGATATGAAAACCGCTCACCGCCAGCGACTGGGTGACGATGCCCGAGGTTTCGCCACCGGCGACGATAAACTTGCTGAAGCCCTGCTCGGCCAGACGGGCGGCGATGCGGGCAAAGACCCCTTCCACCGCCTCGCTGGCACGGACCGCGCCGTATTCGGCCTGGATGCGGGCCAGTGCATCGGCTGGCTGAGTGGCATAGAGCATGGGCGCCGGGCTGGCCGGCTGGGCCGCTACCCAGTCGGCCAGCTCAATGGCACAGGCCTCGGGATCGCTCAGGCAGGACTCCACCTCCACCATGCGGTGCGGCGCCTGTTGCCGATAGGCCGCCACCTGGGCATTGGTCATCTGGGAACAGGAGCCGGACAGCACCACGGCACGGCCGGCGGCATCCGGCGCCCCCAGTTCCCGGGCCAGGGCCGCACCTTCGCCACCGGTGGCGTGGCGAGCCAGGCCGGCACCCAGACCGGAGCCGCCGGTCACCAGCGTCAGCTCACTCACCGCCTCGCCCAGCACCGGCAGATCCGCCATGGTGAGGGTGTCGAGCACCGCATAATTGATGCCATCGGCCTGCAGTTCGGCCAGCTTCGCCTTGACCGCACCGGCCCCGGCCAGCACCGCCTGATAGTCGACCAGACCGACCTTGCCATTGGCCTGGGCGGCCATCAGCCGCGGCAGGCTGGCATCACGCATCGGGGTGACCGGGTGATCCTTCATGCCGGACTCGTTGAGCAGTACCCCGTTCACGAACAGGTTGCCGTGGCACACAGTACGGCCGTTCACCGGCAGCGCCGGGCAGATCACGGTGAAGTCCTGATCCAGCGCGGTCAGCAGGGCATCGGTCACCGGGCCGATATTGCCTTCGGCGGTAGAGTCGAAGGTGGAACAATACTTGAAGAAGAAGCGGTCGCAGCCCAGTTCCTGCAGGCGCTCGAGGGCGGCCAGGGAGTCGGCAACGGCCTGCTCCACCGGGCAGGAACGGCTCTTCAATGAAATAACCACGGCGTCCACTTCCGCCGGCACCTCGGCGGGGCCGTGGCCAATCAGCTGGGTCACCCGCCAGCCGTTGGCGACCATGAAACCGGCAATATCGGTGGCACCGGTGAAGTCATCGGCGATCACGCCCAGACGATGAGCCATTATTTTTCCTCCGGCAGCTGGATGCCCTTGAAGATCTTCACCACGGCGGCGTCGTCTTCCCGGCCGAAACCCTCGTTGCTGGCGGCCAGAAACATCTGGTGCGCGGCCGAGGCCAGCGGCAGTGGAAATTTCATCTGGTGGGCGCTGTCGAGCACTATGCCCAGATCCTTGACGAAGATATCGACGCTGGAACGGGGGCTATAGTCGCCTTCGAGGATGTGCGGCACCCGGTTCTCGAACATCCAGGAGTTGCCGGCGCTGTGGGTAACCACGTCGAACATCAGTTCCAGAGGGATGTCGGCCTTGGCGGCCATCGCCATGGCTTCGGCGGCGGCGGCGATATGCACCCCGGCCAGCAGCTGGTGAATGGTCTTGACGGTGCTGCCCTGGCCGATATCGGGACCGATCACATAGAGCTTTTCGGCGATGGCATCAAACAGCGCTTTCGCCTGCTCGAACAGCGCCGGCTTGCCCGAGGCCATCACCGACAGCCGGCCTTCGGCCGCCTTGACCGCGCCGCCGGAGATGGGGGCGTCGATCATTTCCAGGCCCATCTCGGTCAGGCGCTGATGAATGGCCTTGGTCTGGGTCGCGGCCATGGTGCTGCACACCACCACCAAGCTGCCGGGCCGCATGGCCTCGGCGACGCCGTTTTCGCCAAACAACACCGACTCTACCTGGGCGCCGTTCACCACCAGCAGCAGCAGGGCGTCCAGCTGACCGGCATAAGGCAGGGCCGAGGGACCGGATGCCACGGCACCGGCTTCCGCCAGACGAGCACAGGCCTCGGCATTCAGGTCAAAACCATAGGTGTCGAAGCCGGCCCGTACCAATGACATGGCGGTGCCCATGCCCATGGAGCCCAGCCCAACGACACCAACCCGGGAAATCATGCTCATCTGACGTACTCCTAAACTGTGAAATATTGTGATGCATATAGTATTACTCACACCCATTCACAATTTAAGACGGAATGTCACAAAAATGTAAACCACATTGAAACTACAAACTATTGATTATAAATGACTTTTTATATTTGTTAAAATAACAACATTCACGCAACAGTGTGAATAAAAGTGAGATAAATACCCGTAAAAGCACGAATTCAGGCTAATTAATATCTCAAGGCATTGATAACAAAGATAAAAATAATTTGTGAAAAGGAAGAAAAAGGAGGGAAAGAACCATGAGCGAAGCCTGGTGGCCGCTCATGGTCCGGGGGGGTACCGTCACCTGCGAGGACTTAAAGACTGGCCAGCAGGCTCCACAGATCTGCCTGCATGGCACCGGCGGTCACTTCGCGGCCGGCGCCCGGTCCCTGAATCACCAGCGGGTTCTGGCGATAGTGCTGGGTTTCGATGGCAAAAACATTGTCGCCGGGGCGCAGGTGGGCAAAGGCATGATCGTCGGCGACCACTTCCAGACCCACACGGGCTTCGCCACTGACCGCATCGAAACGCGCGACATGACGTAGCACGCCGTGCTCTTTTCTCGCTCTGGCAAGGGCCTCGGCCAGGGGTTGATCCAACTCTGCCAGCCGGTCGAAGAAGGTCTCCTTGTCCAGCGTGGCGAGAGACCCGGGCACCAGATCGCTGACCCTGACCCGTTCCGGATCCAGATCGAACCCGGCTTCCCGAGCCAGAATGACCAGCTTGCGCTTCACATCCTGACCGTTGAGATCCTGACGCGGATCCGGCTCGGTCAGTCCCTGCTGCCAGGCCTGCAGTACCAGCTCGGAGAAAGGCTGGCTGCCGTCATAGTGCAGGAACAACCAGCTCAGGGTACCGGAGAAGATACCGCTGATGGCGCGGATCTGCTCGCCCGACTGCTGCAGCTGGCGCAGGCTGCTCTGCACCGGCAATCCGGCCCCCACGGTGGCATTGCTGAGAAACTGAACCCGATGCTCGGCCAGAGTCTGCTTCAGACGCAGGTAGAAGCCCTGCTCCGATGCCCCCGCCAGCTTGTTGGCGGCAATCAGGTGCACATGCTGCTGAACCAGGTCGGGGTAATACTGCACCAGGTGGTCGGAGGCGGTCAGGTCGAGCGCCACCAACTGGTCGAAGCCGTGTTCTTCCAGGTTTTCGAGCCAATCGGGCCAGACCATGGACGCGGGCTGAAAATCGTTGAGCACCTGCTCCACTTCCAGCCCCTGACTGGCGAGCATGGCCCCCTTGGAGTCGAATACCCCGTACAGGGTCAGCTGCACGTTCAGGGTCTGCTCCAGCCGCGCCTTCTGCTGCTGATACAGCTTGAGCCAGGCCTGACCGATATTGCCCCGGCCAAAGAGGATAATGCCCACACGCCGGGCTCGGCTGAACAGGCTCTGATGCAGCCGCAGCAACAGCGGGTCCAGCACGATTTTGCGCACCACCCCCACCAGGCTGAGGCCGTTACTGGCGGGCTGGATAAACTCCAGCGGCTGTTCGTTCAGCGCATGGTAAAAGTGCAGACACTGCTCGGCCTGACCGGTCACCCCCTTGCCCACCAGCGCCACCAGCGAGAAACCTTCCCGCTGCTGCAGCCCCTCGAAGCCGCCGGCAGGCTGATGATCCCGCAGTTGCGAGAAGACCTGTTCGGCCTGCTCCCGGGTATAGACAATCTGCCACCGCTTGCGCTCGGGCCGGCGCTTGCTGGCCAACGGCGCCAGTTCGCGCCGGGTCAGCCATTCGGTCAGCGCGTTAACGGTATCCTGATAACGGTCGGGGATGGTCATCTCCACCAGCACGGCATCGTCTACCGAGGTGACGATACGGGCGCCCAGATCCCGCCGGGGCTCACGCTGGATGCGGGTATGGCCATCATTCGGATGATAGCTGCAACGCAACATCAGTTGCTGCTGGCTGGCGGCCACCGGCCCCAGGGTGCGGCAATGCAGCACCGGCGAGCCCAGCCGGGCCAGTTCGGCGGCCTCCGGCAACGACAACCGGCTCAGCAGGCGGGCTTCCTTTACTCGCCGCGGATCGGCACTGAACACCCCGGGTACATCGCTCCAGATGGTGCTGTGCGAACTGTCGGCCAGTGCCGCCAGCAGGGTGGCACTGAAATCGGAGCCGTTACGCCCCAGCAGTCGGGTGCGGCCTTCCGCATCGGCGGCGATGAAGCCGGTCACCACCAGGATCCGATCCGGGTGCTCGCTCAGAATGTCGTGCAACTGCCGGCGCGAGAGTGCCTCCTCGACCTGTACCGGCGAACCGGATACCCGCAAAAAACGGCGTGCATCCAGACTGGAGGCGGGCAGTCCCTGGCTGTTGAGCAGGCTGGCCAGCAACCGGGAAGACCACAGCTCACCGAACGACTGGATAAAGCTGCGCTGATAGTCGTCCAGTCGCTGGGTTTCCAGCACGGTGGCGATGGTCCTGATATCCTCATCCAGCGCCGCCAGCAGAGCGGGAGCCTCGGTTTCACTCAGGGTGCTTTCTATCAGTCCGCGTTGAAAACTGTACAGCCCTTCCAGGGTGGCGGCGGCGGCATTATCGCCGCTGACAAAGAGACTGAGCAGCTCAATCAGGCGGTTGGTGGTCTTGCCTGAGGCCGACACCACGATCAACGCGTCGGGCTGTCCCTGGCTATTGATGATGTCGGCCACCCGATGAAAACAGGCGGCATCGGCCAGGCTGCTGCCGCCAAATTTGTGTACCGGGCGCCGATGGCTGCCGCTGTCGTTCTGCTGCTGGGTCATTACTTGCTTAATACCTTGAATGCATTGTCCAAATCGTCGATCAAATCACGCACGTCCTCGATGCCCACCGACACCCGCAGCAGCTGGTTGCTGATGCCGGCGACGAGGCGGGCCTCTTCGGTCATGGCCGCGTGGGTCATGGTGGCCGGGTGGGCGATCAGACTTTCTACCCCGCCCAGCGACTCGGCCAGACAGAACAGGTTAAGCTGCTTCAGGAAGGCTCTCATGCCGCTTTCGTCCACGTTCAGCTCGAAGCTGAGCATGGCACCAAACCCGGACTGCTGACGCGCTGCCACCTCGTGACCGGGGTTACCGGGCAGGCTGGGATGATAGATGGCCTTCACTTCCGGGCGCCCCTGCAGATAGGCGATCAGCGCCTCGGCATTCTCGCAGTGCTGACGCATGCGCACGCCTAGGGTACGCAGGCCACGCAGGGTCAGGTAGCTGTCGAAGGCCGAACCGGTCAGCCCCAGGCAGTTGGCCCACCAGCGCAGTTCTTCGGCCAGCTCGGCATCGGCGGCCACCACGGCACCGCCCAGCACGTCGGAATGACCGTTGATGTATTTGGTGGTGGAGTGCACCACCAGGTCGGCCCCCAGGCTCAGCGGTTGCTGCAGTGCCGGCGACAGGAAGGTGTTGTCGACCACGCTCAGGGCACCGGCAGCCTTGGCTGCCGCGCACAGGGCCGCGATATCTACTACCCGCAGCAAGGGGTTGGAGGGAGTTTCAATCCACAGGATTTTGGGCTGCTTGGCCAGGGCTGCCGACAGCGCCGCGGCATCGTTCTGATCCACGTATTCCACCCGGAAGTTGCCTTTCTTCGCCAGGGCATTGAACAGCCGGTGGCTGCCACCGTAGCAATCGTGAGGCGCCAGCAGCAGATCGCCGGCCTGCAACTGGGAGGTGATGATCAGATTGATGGCGCCCATGCCGGTGGAGGTCACCGCCGCACCGGCGCCCTGCTCGAGCCTGGTCAGGGCCTCGATCAGCGTCTGTCGGGTCGGGTTGCCGGAGCGGGTGTAGTCAAACTGGCGCGGCTGATCGAAATCGGCAAAAGAATAGGTGCTGGTGAGGTAGACCGGCGGCACCACCGCACCATGCTGGGTATCGGTATCGATACCGGTACGAACGGCATAAGTCTGGGTCTGGTAATCTGGCATATCCTCTCCTTTGCACACTGGCAGCCTGATAATACGGAACTTCCAAAGCACGCACAGTAACCCAGCCGATATGAGCCGTCAATCCTTCCGGACGTCTATCGTTCTTTGCTGTTGGATTGCCAATAAAAAACGTAAGGGTTACAATCCGGCTCGGATTTTAACCTTGATGCGGGTAGATAATGAAAACTGAATGGAACGGCGATTATATCAGCCCTTACGCCGAGCACGGCAAGAAAAACGAACAGGTCAAAAAGATCACCGTGTCCATACCGCTCAAGGTATTGAAGATACTGACCGACGAACGCACCCGTCGTCAGGTCAACAACCTGCGCCATGCCACCAACAGCGAGTTGCTGTGCGAGGCCTTTCTGCACGCCTATACCGGTCAGCCCCTGCCCCAGGACGAAGACCTGCGCAAGGACGTATCCGATCAGATACCGGCTCATGCCCGGGCCATCATGACCGAACTGGGTATCGAGATAGAAGACTACGCCATCGGCGACGAAGAATAACAAGGCCCGAGATCCCATGGAACGTTTTGCCGAGAACCTTCTTTATGCCTCCCGCTGGCTGCTGGCGCCGATTTATTTCGGCCTGTCGCTGGCAGTGCTGGCCCTGGCGATCAAGTTTTTTCAGGAAGTTTTTCACTTGTTGCCGCACGTCTTCAGCATCGCCGAAGCAGAGCTGATCCTGGTGATACTGTCGCTGATCGATATGGCGCTGGTCGGTGGTCTGCTGGTCATGGTGATGATTTCGGGTTACGAGAACTTCGTCTCCCAGCTGGATATAGATGAAAACAAGGAAAAGCTGAACTGGCTGGGCAAGATGGATTCCGGCTCGCTGAAGATGAAAGTCGCGGCCTCCATCGTCGCCATTTCCTCCATCCACCTGCTGAAAGTGTTCATGAATGCCCAGAATATAGCGGACAACAAACTGCTCTGGTATGTAGTGATCCACATGACCTTTGTGCTGTCCGCCTTTGCCATGGGTTTTCTGGACAAGATGACCAAGCACAAGCACTGAGGCCGGCGGATGGTCGAGCGGTCAATGTTCGGCTAGTGAAGATGTTCGACGAATAAAAACGGCTCTGGCGTCACCGCCAGAGCCGTTTTTATCTGCGCATTGCACCAAGGCCTGCGACGCGCGGTGTGGGTTTATTCCGACGGCACCAGGATCGTCGACCAGGGCAGCCCCGCATCCCCCAGGGTGACGAAGTTGGGATTGATCAGGCTGTCGCGCCGGTTGTAGCTGAGCCGGTTCAGACTCAGATCCAGAATGCGGCCCCCCGCCTCTTCCACTATGCACTGGGTCGCCCCGGTATCCCATTCGCCGGTCGGGCCGATACGCATATAGATGTCGGCCTCCCCTTCGGCCACCAGGCAGGATTTGAGCGAGCTGGAGCCCAGCGGCACCAGCTGATAGTCAAGCGAGGACGTCAGCCGGGAGCGTACCCAGTCAACGTTCTGCCGGCGGCTGATGACGATGCGCAGCCGGGTCGGCGGCTCGGTCGGATCATAATGTCGCGCCGCAATCTGCCTGGTCTCGCCGTTCGCTTCCTTGAAGGCGCCATGGCCACGCGCCGCATAATACAAGAGATTGTTCACCGGTCCGTACACCACTCCCAGCACCGGCTTGCCATCTTCGATCAGCGCTATCATGGTCGTAAAGTCACCGCTGCCGGCAATAAACTCCTGGGTGCCATCCAGCGGGTCCACCAGCCAGTAACGCGGCCAGCGACGGCGCTCGGCCAGCGGGATAGTCCCCCCCTCTTCGGACAGCACGGGTATATCGGCCAGCTCCCGCAGCGCCTGATCGAGATAGACGTGGGCAGCCAGATCGGCACTGGTCACCGGGCTGTCATCGTCTTTGTGTTCGGCCTGGTACTGTCCACTGTTGTACAGGGCCAGGATCAGGCTACCGGCTTCGCGGGCGGCGGCTTTAACACCGGGTAACAAGGCACAGATCTCCATGCTTACTCCTCTTTATTGAGCCAGTCCTGCAGTAAAAACAGGCCGCAGATGCTGCGCGCTTCACTGAAGTCCGGCCGGGCCATCAGCTGGTCCAGTTGATCCAGCGGCCAGGGCACCACGTCCAGCGGCTCCGGCTCATCCCCCTCGCGCTGTTCAGGATACAGATCCCGAGCCAACAAGATATCCATACGACTACCAAAATAACCGGGTGCCAGCGTCACCTGTTTCAGGTGCGTCAATTGTCTCGCCCCGTAGCCGATTTCTTCCATCAGCTCGCGGTTACCCGCCTCGATGGCGTCTTCTCCCGGATCGATCAGTCCCTTGGGGAAACCCAGTTCATAACTGTGGGTACCGGCGGAATACTCACGGATCAGCAAGATGGTCTCTTCGTCGAGCAACGGCACCAGCATCACGGCACCACGACCGCTGTTGCGCATGCGCTCGTACACCCGTTCCACACCGTTACTGAACTTGAGATGGACCGACTCCACCTTGAATAACCGACTTTCCGCCACCATTTCGGTGTGCAGTATCTCGGGTTTTTGTTTGTTGTCCGCCATGTCCCGTTTCCGTATCTTGGCTCACCCTACCCAGAGATTATCGCAACTCTCGGTAAACGTCTGCCCACAAGTTGCCGGAAGCGGGGTTTTACCCCGTCGAGATACGCCCCGGGCCGGGGCATCTGGTATAATTCAGACCCGGTTTTAATGAGAGCGAGCGCAATGAACGGAGAAAACCCCTCCATCCGTCTGGATAAATGGCTGTGGGCCGCCCGCTTCTACAAGACTCGCAGCCTGGCCCGCACCATGATTGACGGCGGCAAGGTGCACTACAATGGCCAGCGCAGCAAACCCAGCAAACAGGTAGAGGTCGGCGCCCTGATCCGCCTGCGTCAGGGTAACGATGAAAAGGAAGTCGTGGTGCTGGAACTGTCGGAGCACAGAGGCAAGGCAGAGCAGGCCCAGCGTTTGTATCGGGAAACCGAAGACAGCATCAAGCAGCGCGATAAAAACGCCGAGGCCCGCAAACTCAACAGCCAGTTTGCCCCCAGCCCCGAGCGCCGGCCGGATAAAAAGGAACGGCGCACCCTGCTGAAAATCAAGCAGGGAAACTGAGCCAGCCCGGGGGCCCGGACAGACAACCGCCTCTGGCCTGGCGCAGAGCTGAGGCGGGCGACTTACACTTTATATACAGACGATAACGGCCATCGGCCGATACAGGACTTTTATGACTCACATCGATCAACTTCATCGTTATCTGTTCGACAACTACCAGGTGCGGGGAGAACTGGTCCAGCTGCAGCAAAGCTTGCACCAGGTGCTGGCATCCCAGGCCTATCCGACGCCGGTCAAACGGCTGCTGGGTGAGCTGCTCACCGCCACCAGCCTGCTGACCGCCACCCTCAAGTTTGAAGGCCATATCACGGTACAGTTGCAGGGCGACGGCCCGGTGTCCATGGCCGTGATCAACGGTGACCACCAGCAGCATCTGCGCGGCGTGGCCCGGTGGGAAGGCGAGGTGCCCGACAGCGACAAGCTGGCCGATATCGTCGGCAAGGGCTACCTCGCCATCACCATTACCCCCTTTGAAGGCGAACGCTATCAGGGCATCGTCGAACTCGGCGAGCACTCTCTGAGCGAAAGCCTGGAAAACTACTTTGCCCAGTCCGAGCAGCTGAATACCCGCATCTGGCTGTTTACCGACCTGCAGCACGAACAGCCTCGCTGTGCCGGTATGCTGTTGCAGGCACTGCCCGGTGACCAGGAAGGCGACTTTACCCATCTCGAAGCCCTGACCCATACCATCAAGGCCGACGAGCTGATGAACCTGGATGCGCACGAAATTCTGTACCGCCTCTATCATCAGGAAGCGGTGCGGGTATTCGACCCTCAGCCGGTTCGTTTTCAGTGCACCTGCTCGCGGGAAAAATGCGAACAGGCGCTGTTGCAGGTGGGCCAGGAAGAAGCCCGGGATATTGTGAAGGAAGAAGGTAAAATTGAAATGCACTGTGATTATTGCGGCAATCGATACCACTTCAACGAAGCCGATCTGCAGAGCCTGTTCAATGACGCGCCGACACTGCATTAATATTTAATCCAGATCATTTAGTTCAGGTTAATAGGGGCTTTATGCCCCTATTGACTTAATTCGTTTCGCAAAGCCCCAAATTTTGACACCGATCCCCTAAACGCCGCCTGATTCCTGCTAGTCTGCCGACATAAAACAATCCTAATAACGATCCTTACCCAACCCGTACCAGGAGATAATAATGACGTCCAAGGCGCAGCAATTAGGCCTTTCGCAATACGGTATCAATGACGTTACCGAGATCCTTCACAACCCGTCTTACGAACTGCTGTTCGCAGAAGAAACCCGTGCGGATCTGGAAGGCTACGAAAAAGGCGTGGAAACCAGCCTTGGCGCCGTTGCCGTGGACACCGGTATCTTTACCGGCCGCTCTCCCAAGGACAAGTACATAGTACGTGACGATGTCACCCGCGACACCGTCTGGTGGGCCGACCAGGGCAAGAACGACAACAAGCCGATGAGCCAGGAAACCTGGACCGAGCTGAAAGCCCTGGTAACCGGACAGCTGTCCGGCAAGCGCCTGTTCGTGGTCGACACCTACTGCGGTGCCAACCCCGATACCCGCCTGTCCGTGCGCTTCGTGACCGAGGTCGCCTGGCAGGCCCACTTCGTGAAGAACATGTTCATCCGCCCTAGCGACGCCGAGCTGGAAAGCTTCGAGCCCGACTTCGTGGTCATGAACGGCGCCAAGTGCACCAACCCCAACTGGAAAGAGCAGGGCCTGAACAGCGAGAACTTCGTTGCCTTCAACCTGACCGAACGCATCCAGCTGATCGGCGGTACCTGGTACGGCGGCGAGATGAAGAAAGGCATGTTCTCCATGATGAACTACCTGCTGCCGCTGAAGGGCATTGCCTCCATGCACTGCTCCGCCAACGTGGGTAAGGACGGCGACGTGGCCATCTTCTTCGGCCTGTCCGGCACCGGCAAGACCACCCTGTCCACCGACCCCCAGCGTCAGCTGATCGGCGACGACGAACACGGCTGGGACGACGACGGTGTGTTCAACTTCGAAGGGGGCTGCTACGCCAAGACCATCAAGCTGAGCAAGGAAAACGAGCCGGAAATCTACGCCGCCATCCGCCGCGACGCGCTGCTGGAAAACGTCACCGTAAAAGCAGATGGCAGCATCGACTTCGATGATGGCTCCAAGACCGAAAACACCCGGGTCTCCTACCCCATTCATCACATCGACAATATCGTCAAGCCGGTGTCCAAGGCCGGTCACGCCAAGAAGGTGATCTTCCTGACCGCCGACGCCTTCGGCGTACTGCCCCCGGTGAGCAAGCTGACCCGCCAGCAGGCCGAATACCACTTCCTGTCCGGCTTTACCGCCAAACTGGCCGGTACCGAGCGTGGCATCACCGAGCCGACCCCGACCTTCTCCAGCTGCTTCGGTGCCGCCTTCCTGAGCCTGCACCCGACCCAGTACGCCGAAGTACTGGCCAAGCGCATGGACGCAGCCGGCGCCGAAGCCTATCTGGTCAACACCGGCTGGAACGGTACCGGCAAGCGGATCTCCATCAAGGCGACCCGTGCCATCATCAACGCCATCCTCGACGGCTCCATCGAAGATGCCGAGTTCGTTCAGCTGCCCTACTTCAACATGGCCATTCCGACCGCGTTGAACGGCGTGGAAGACGGCTCCATCCTGGATCCGCGCAACACCTATGCCGATCCCGCCGAGTGGGATGGCAAGGCAAAGGATCTGGCCAAGCGTTTCGTCGACAACTTCGAGAAGTTCACCGACACCGCCGAAGGCAAGGCCCTGGTTGCCGCCGGCCCCCAACTGTAAGCACGCCGATTGCAAGCAATACCCAGCCCCGGCAATCGCCGGGGCTTTTTTATGCCTGCCAGACCTCTTTTGCCACCTCGAAAAAGCCTTTGGACAGGGGGCTCGCCTGCTCGTCGTTACGCATCACCAGGGCGCCAATCCGGGCCATGGTCGGCAACGCCAATGGCCGGATCTCGACTCCTGGCAGCTCGGCAAACAAGGCACTGCCGGCCGGGATCAGCGCACAACCCAGCCCCGAATGCACCGCCCGCATCAGCCGGGAGACCGAGTTGGAGGCCAGCATCGGTTGCAGCCTGATGCCCTGTCGGGCAAATACCGTGTCCAGATAGCGGCGAAAATACATGCCGGTTTTCGGCAGACACAACGGCAGCTCCGCCAGATCTGCCGGCGTCGGCACCACAGGCAGCTGTTCTCGCCAACCCGGCCCAAAGGCCACCACCACCCCCTGCTCCGGCAACGCCAGGCTGTTCAATCGCGCCAGCACTTCGGGTTCGAAGAAGCCGCCGCCGATATCCAGGCTGTTCTTTTCCAGCCCCTGCAAAATGGCATCGGCAGTCATGTCATTGAGCTCGAAGCTCACCCCCGGATAACGCTGCCGCAACAGCGCCAGCACCGGACTGAGATCCATGCAGCTTAGCGGGACTAGCCCCAGCCGCACCGTACCGGCCAGGCTGCCCTTCATCGCCTCCACTTCCAGTTTGAGGTTGTCGTAATGACTCAGCAGGATGCGGGCCCGATCCAGCACCCGCTCTCCAGCCGGAGTAAAGCCCTCGAACTGCTTGCCCCGGCGCACCAGGGGCATGCCCAGCTCCGACTCCAGCTGCTTGATACGCATCGACAGGGTCGGCTGGGTAATGCAACAGGCCTCTGCCGCCCGCCCGAAGTGCCGCTCCCGCTCCAGGGCACAGAGGTAATAAAGCTGTTTGATGTCCATGACTCGCCCGGTTTTAAATCAATATAAAATATGATTAACATCTCTTTTGATAGGCTACATCTTTCACGATATCGAGTCTTTCGATTAGATCACGACCCGGAGGCTGGCTACACTGGCCCTACTATTTTTTGCCCGCCAGATCCGGGGAGCCAGCCGTAACCTGCTGCACCAGCCCCGCCGGCAACGCCCGCGGGGCTATTCCACTTCGGCGGCAGCGCACCAGGCAGCAAGGTATCACCATGACAACAAAAAAAATCAAACCCTATCAGGGCCCGGCCGGTGGCTGGGGCGCCCTGGCCTCCACCACCCGTTTCGTGTTCGGCAGCAAGAAGCCGGCGGCCAACATCCGCAACCTGCTGCGGGCCAACCAGGTCAAGGGGTTCGACTGCCCCGGCTGTGCCTGGGGCGACGAGCAGGGCAAGCATTTCTCTTTCTGCGAGAACGGTGCCAAGGCCATCAGCTGGGAAGCCACCGGGAAGCAGGTCACGCCGGGCTTTTTCCGGCAACATCCGGTCAGCCAATTACAGCACCAGAGCGACTACTTTCTCGAATATCAGGGCCGCATCGAACAGCCCATGTACCTGAACCGGGAAACCGACCGCTATGAACCCATTTCCTGGGACGATGCCTTCGCCCTGATCGCCCGCCACCTGAACACGCTGGAACACCCGGATCAGCTCGAGCTCTATACCTCGGGTCGGGCCAGCAACGAGGCCGCCTATCTGTATCAGTTGTTCGGCCGGTCTTTCGGTACCAACAACTTTCCCGACTGCTCCAACCTCTGCCACGAGGCCAGCGGTGTGGCCCTCGGCCAGGCCATCGGCGTCGGCAAGGGTACCGTCACCCTGCACGACTTCGATCAGGCCGATGCCATCTTCGTGTTCGGCCAGAATCCGGGTACCAACCACCCCCGCATGCTGCACAGCCTGCGCAACGCCGCCCGCAACGGCACCGCCATCGTCACCTTCAACAACCTGAAGGAGCGGGGCCTGGAGCGCTTTGCCGATCCGCAAAGTCCCATAGAGATGCTGACACCGAAAGACTCGCGCATTTCCAGCCACTATTTCTGCCCGCGACTGGGCGGCGACATGGCGGCAATACGCGGCATGGCCAAGCTGTTGCTGGAATGGGACGCCGAAGCCCTGGCCAGAGGCGAGGCCGGCCTGCTCGACCGGGACTTTATCGAGCGGCATACCTCGGGGCTGGACGACTACCTGGCAGAAGTGGCCGCCACCCCCTGGGAGCAGATTGTCGAGCAGTCGGGTCTGAGCCGGGAGCAGATCACCCAGGCGGCACGAGTGCATGCCGGCGCCAAACGCGTCATCGTGACCTGGGCCATGGGCATTACCCAGCACAAGCATTCGGTGGCTACCATTCGGGAGCTCGTCAACCTGCAACTGCTACGCGGCCAGCTCGGAAAACCGGGGGCCGGTTTGTGTCCGGTGCGGGGCCACAGCAACGTGCAGGGCAACAGAACCGTCGGCATCAACGAAAAGCCCGATACCGCCTTTCTGGCTCGGATGGAACAACACTTCAATCATCCCATGCCCCGCCGGCCCGGCCATAATGCGGTGGCCGCCATTCAGGCCATGCTGGACGGCGAATCGAAGGTGTTTATCGCCCTCGGTGGCAACATCGCCGCCGCCGCACCCGACACCCACGTTACCGCCCGGGCCCTGGCCAACTGCACGCTGACGGTACAGATCAGCACCAAACTCAACCGCAGCCATCTGATGGCCGGTAAGGAAGCGCTGATCCTGCCCTGCCTGGGCCGCACCGAAGAAGATGTGCAGGCCAGTGGCCCCCAGTTCATCACGGTGGAAGACTCCTTCAGCATGGTGCATGCCTCCCAGGGTGTGGGCAAACCCAAGAGCCCGCACCAGCGCTCGGAAACCGCCATCATCGCCGGCATGGCCCGGGCCACCCTGGGCTCGCAACCGGTAGACTGGCAGGCGCTGGCCGATGATTACGATCGCATTCGCGAGCACATCGCCGCCACCATTCCCGGCTTCGAGCAGGTCAACGAACGGCTGCAACAGCCCGGTGGCTTCTATCTCGGCAACAGCGCCGCCCGTCATGAATGGCAGACCGACAACGGCAAGGCCAGTTTCGGCGCCGACCCACTGCCTGCCCGCCTGATCCCGGAAGCCATTACCACCAGGGCACAGGGCATGCTCTCTACCCTGCAGACCCTGCGTTCCCACGATCAGTACAACACCACCATCTACGGCATGGACGATCGCTACCGGGGCGTGTACGGTCAGCGCATGGTGATTTTCATGCACCCGGACGAGATTAAGCGACGCGAGCTGCAGGAAGGAGACTGGGTCGAACTGGTCAGCGTCTGGCAGGACGATGTGGAACGCAAGGTCGGCGGCTTCAAGGTGGTGGCCTACGATATTCCGCCCGGCGACGTGGCGGCCTATTACCCGGAAACCAACCCCCTGGTGCCGCTGCACAGCGTGGGCGACGGCAGCGACACGCCGACCTCCAAGTCGATTCCGGTGCTGATCCGCAAGCAGGAAGCACCGCGCATTATTTAAGCGTGATCCCGTAGCCGCAGCAGCCCGTTGGAACGCTTCACCAGCAACGCCAGCTCCTGTTTCAGCAGCTGGCTGAATTCCTCGGTGGCCCGGGAGCGCGCCCGGTGGGCCGGGTACAGCAGATGATACGAAAACGACACCCAGGGTTCGAAGGGGCGAAACACCAGGTTGGCCAAGGTCGACGCCCTGCTGGCCGAGGTTGGCAGCAGCAACCGGCACCTGCTGAGCGCCACCATCTATGTGAAAGACATGAGCCTGTTCGCCGAAATGAACCAGGTATGGGACGCCTGGGTGCCTGCCGGTCATGCCCCGGCCCGCGCCTGTGTAGAAGCCGCCATGGCCAGCCCTGAGTTACTGGTGGAAATATCGGTCATCGCCGCCATTCCCGAAGCCTGATCCCCCGCCATCATCGGCTCCCGACATAAAAAAGCCGGCCCGAGTGGGCCGGCAAAGTAGTGCCTTGAGACGAACTTTTATCAGGCCAGTCCGTGCAACTCCTTCCAGTTGCCCGGATGAACCACATAACCGAACAGGGCGTGACCGCCATATATCAACTCGGTGCCTTCGGGGATCCACAGCATCTGGCCGGGTCGCACCTCGTGTTTCTTGCCGTTGGCGGTCAGTTCGAAGCAGCCTTCGATCACGAATACCACTTCGTCGTACAGCACGGTCCAGGCCACTTCGGCCCCTTCCCAGCGGGCAAAGCCCACCCCTATGTTCGGGGAGACTTCCGGGCTCAGCGCCCGGGCCACATAGGCGGCACCCGGCGGGCCGCCACGAAAGCTGAAATCCAGTTCCTTGCTGTCGATGACTCTTACTTCACTCATAACTCGCTCCGACTGTGCCACTTGGCCAGGGCAATACGACTTCTCACCCCCAAGCCCAGGAAAGGTTCGGGCGGGTTCAGGCTGGGCATGCCGGTCACTTGCTGGATGTCACGCAGCTGAGCGGATTCCGCGCCCACCGCCAGATCGGCCAGCAGGGAGCCGGAAATGGTGCCCCAGGCCGCCCCCACGCCATTGTCACAGGCACTGGCGTAGACGCCGTCTTCCAGCTGCCCGAAGAAATTGGTGAAATTACGGGAGATGGCATAGACACCGCCCCAAGTATGGGTAAAGGGTACCTCGGCCAGCTCCGGATAACGGGCCAGAAACGCCTGTCGATGATCCGCCTGAATGCGCCGGCGCATGCCGTCATCGATGCTGCCGCCATACCGGGGCACATGCTTGTAGCTGTTGCGGATCAGAATGCGGCGGTCGGCGGTCATGCGCAGCGTAGTACCCGCATGATCCGCCGGGGTCAGCCCCCAGTTCAGCTCACCGCCGTAGCGCGCCAGTTCGGCGTCGGTCAGCGGCCGGGTCCAGCTGGCGAAGGTCATCACCGGCAACAGCCGGTTTTTAAGGTAGCCGAACTCGCGGGTAAAGATGCTGGTGCCCAACAGCAGTGTCGGCGCCTGAACCTCGCCTTCGTCACCCAGCAGGCACCACTTGCCAGCCTCTCGCTGCAAGGAGCGGATCGGCGACTGCTCCAGCAGCTCGACATTGTCCGGCAGATTTTCCGCCATGCCGCGCACCAGCGCCGCCGGCTGCATCAGATAACCACCGGGGGTAAAGATGGCACGCCGATAATAGGAAGTACCCAGTACCGCACTCAGCTCGCTGTGCTCCACCTTGCGGTAAGGCTCGCCCAGATCTTTCATCAGATGTTCGAAGTGATCGAGAAAGGCCTCACCCCGCTCGCCCACCGCCCCCTGATACTTGCCGACCGCCGACCACTGGCAATCGATGCCGTGGCGCTGTACCAGGCCGTCCAGCTGGGCGATGGCGGAACGGTTCAGCCCCAGCAGTTTCTGCTTGTGGGCCGGATCCGGGTGTTCCAGCGCAAACTTGTGCGGCAAGTCGATCACGAAACCAGAGTTGCGGCCGGAGGCGCCTTCGGCGACTCGCTGGGCATCCACCAGCACGATGCGCGCTTGTGGATGATGTTCGGCCAGCCGGCGGGCGGCTGCCAGGCCGGCAAAGCCGGCGCCCAGCACCGCATAATCGGCCTTCTGTACCCCCTTGAGCTGCTTCACCGGCGCGGCCGGTGGCAGGGCCTGATACCAGCCACAGCTGTGGTCATCATTGGGTAAGTTGATCATGTTCTGTTCCTCAGGCCGCCTGGCGGTTTGATGTCAGGCGCTCCAGCCACTGGCTGCGCAGTCCCTGTTGTGTGCTGCCCAGCAGGGCAAAACCGGTCAGGGCACCGGCAGGGTTATAGAAGCCCGCCGCCAGTTCCCGACCCTCGCCTTCCACCCGCCATTCGCCTTCACCGCTGGCCGGCATGACCGACAACGGCAGCACCGGCGTTTTCACCAGTACCGGTGCCGGCTTGAGCGCCGCCGGGGTCAGGGTGCCGAGCAGACTGTTCACCAGCGCCGGCATGGCCTGATTGATGGGCGCAATATAGGGCGCCCACTGGCCTTCCACCTCTGCGCAGTCACCCAGCGCAAAAATATGGGGATCCGAGGTTTGATGACAGATATCGACACCGATGCCGCGACCGGTTACCAGCCCGGCCGCCTGAGCCAGGCCGGTATTGGGCCGCAGCCCCACGGCGCTCAGCACCAGATCGGTATTCAGCACGCGACCGCTTTGCAGCTGCAGGCGATAGCCTTCGCCCTCACGGTCGATTCGGGTGATGCTGTCCTGCAGGGCCCAGTCGGTGCCCAGCTCGGTCAACGCCTGCTGTAACGCCTGTCCCAGCGGTTGAGGGATCAGTCGCTCCATCGGCCACTGGCCCAGCCCCACCACGGTCACCGCCACCCCCTGCGCCGCCAGATCGTTGGCAAACTCGCAACCGATCAGGCCGTCGCCCAGAATGGTGACGTGTTGCTTGCCCGTCAGCTGCCGGCGGAAACGACGGTAATCGGCCAGATCATTGACGCTGAGCATGGCGTCCTGCTCGCCCTCGACCGGGATCACGATGGGTGAGGCTCCGGTGGCCAGCACCAGGCGACCGTAGGGGTAAACGCCGATATTGGTATGCAGCTGCCTGTTTTCACGGTCGATACGCTCGACCCGGGTGTGGGGATAAACCCGTACCCCGAGCCGCTGCTCCCAGGCCAGCGCGGTTTCGCCCACCAGGCTGTCGCCGTCCTTGCCCAGCGCCAGGGCGTTGGACAGGGCCGGCTTGCTGTACAGGGCGCCGTCGTCGGCAGTAAACAGGGTAATGGGCAGTTCCGGTGACCTGGCACGCAACGCCGCCGCCAGCTGATAGCCACCGTGACCGGTACCGATGATCACCACCGGCTCGGGCGCCGTTTCGGTCAGCGGGGTGCTGATCTCGGCCACGACCGCCAGCGGAGCCGGCGCATCGTCGGTGATTTCGAGCATCTCGAAATCCGCCTTGCCCACCAGACAGTCGGGGCAAAGCCAGTCATCCGGCACATCTTCCCAGGCGGTCCCCGGGGCGATGCCGTCGGCGGGCCAGCCTTTGGCCTCGTCGTAAATCAGTCCGCAGATGATGCATAACCACTTTTTCATCTTGTTTCTCCCCACTACCCTGTTTACTGCTAAATAACGGTTGTTACACCGCACTCCGTTGGACAGAGGTCAGGTTGCGATAAGCAGACCCTCCGCGTCAGGGACGACGCGGCGGAGCCCCCATGGATGGGTTGATGGCGTGTCTGCGTTCGTTGCTGACCTCTGGTGTGCGATGAAGATCGCTATTTATTACTTAACCCTGACGCAGACGAATGCCGATGTTGCGAGTCTGGACATAGCTGTAGATGGCTTCCTGTCCCTTCTCGCGACCGAAACCCGACAGACCCACGCCGCCGAAGGGCGTCTCGATGCCGCCGGCAAACCATTCGTTGATGAACACCTGGCCGCCGCGCAGCCGGTTAGCAATGCGCAGGGTCTGGCTCAGGCCTTCACCGAACACCCCGGCGACCAGGCCGAAGTCGGTGCCGTTGGCCAGGGCCACGGCGTCGTCTTCGCTGTCGAAGGGCATGATCACCAGCACGGGACCGAACACTTCTTCCCGGGCGATGGTCATCTCGGAGGTCGCCTCGATCACGGTCGGCGCGACGAAGTAGCCGGACAAGTCCGGCGCCACGCCGCCGGTGAGGATATTGGCACCCTCGGCACGGGCCTGTTCGATCATGGCCAGCACCCGCTGCTGCTGGTCCTGTGACACCACCGGCGTCAGATCCGGATTGCCTTCGCCCTGACCGATGGTCAGGCCTTCGGCCAGGGCCACTACGGCGGCTTTCACTTCTTCATAGCGGTCACGCGCAACCAGCAGCCGCGACATGGCCGAACACACCTGACCGGCGTTGAAGAAGATGCCGACTTTCACGCTGGCCAGCAGGGTGTCCAGGTTCACATCCTCGAGCGCGATGGCGGCGGACTTGCCGCCCAGCTCCATCACCGACGGGGTGGCGCGCTCGGCCGCATCCTTGAGGATGCGCTGGCCGGTGGGAACCGAGCCGGTGAACACTATCTGGTTGGTGTCCTGGTGCCTGACCAGGTGGCTGCCTACTTCCGAGCCCTTGCCGCACAACAGATTGACCGAGCCCCGGGGGAAACCGGCCTGCTCGATGGCCTTGACCAGCAGCGTCATGGCCAGCGGCGAAATTTCCGGCGACTTGATCACCACCGCATTACCGGCGGCCAGCGCCGGTGCCAGGGAACGGGCACAGATGGACACCGGAAAGTTCCAGGGCACAATTTGCACCGAGACGCCGAAAGGCACGTACTGGGTGAAATCCATGTAGTCCTTGCCGAGCGGCACCGAGATGCCCTCAATCTTGTCGGCCATGCCGGCGTAATATTCGAAGTAGCGGGCCGCTTCCAGAAACTCGTCGCGGGCGTCGTTCAGGCTCTTGCCGTTTTCACGGCAACCGACCAGGCCGCCTTCGTCGGCGATGGCGCGGATGGCGTCGGCGGCCTTCAGCATCCAGCTGGTGCGCTGGGCCGGGCGCACGTCGCTCAGGGCACCGCTGTCGGCAACACGGCGGGCGGCGGCCATGGCCAGGTCCGCATCCTCGATGCCGGCCTGGGCGATGGTGGCGTAGGGCTCACCGGTGCCCGGGTTCATCACCAAAAGCTGGCGGGAAGCATCCCGCCACTGACCATCGATATAGTTCTGATAATGCTGCATGGGTTACGCCTCCATCGCCGCTTTGGTTTGGGTAGCCAGCCACTTCTGGAAGAAGTGGGTCGGCAAGTCCATTTCGGGAGAAAACACACCGCCACCGAAACCGGGAGAATGGCGGCCCTTCTGCATGCCTTCCACGGCCCCGATATCTTCGCTGAACACCACCCGCCAGGATTCCAGGGTTGCGGTACGGCAGGCGGCGTA
The DNA here is from genome assembly GCF_001870485.1 of Oceanisphaera psychrotolerans. Taxonomy (GTDB): domain Bacteria; phylum Pseudomonadota; class Gammaproteobacteria; order Enterobacterales; family Aeromonadaceae; genus Oceanimonas; species Oceanimonas psychrotolerans. Next base: position 74,106 of record NZ_MDKE01000055.1, read on the forward strand.
TTCATCCTTCAACGCCTCGTCGCCCACGTAGTAGAGACGCAGGTTTTCCACGGTTTTTTCCGCATTAATGGGGTCGATCATCATGGCAAAGGCGTGATCGGCCTGAATGCCCAGCAATACGTTGGGGAACAGGGCGATATATTCCGCATGGCTCAGCTTGTCTTCGGGCCAGTTCGGGAACTTGGGCAGATGTGTACCGGCGGTGCCGGACAGGTTGTATTTGTAGCTGCCCTGTCCCGCGAAGCGGTCTTCAAACATGATGTTGTAGTGATCTTCCAGCTTGGAATAGGTATTCAGGGCCGGGTGTACCCAGGGAAGATGGTAGGCTTCGCAGTAGTTTTCTACCGTCAGCTTCCAGTTGCTCGCCACTTCGATTTCCAGGTGTCCACCCATGTTGACCCGGCGCAGCAGGCTCAGGCCGTCGTCACCCAGAAACTCCTTCCAGCGTGCTTCCAGCGGTGCGATGTGCTCTTCGAAGGGGGCCGCATCGCCGGACAGGTTGACGAACACCATGTCCATCCAGATGGCGGAACGCAGGGCCTTGAGGCCGTGCTTCTCGCACTTGAAACGATCGTCCTTGTGCTTGGCAATGCCGCCCACATGCGGGGTGCCCTTGAGGTTGCCGTTCAGATCATAGGTCCAGGAATGGTAGGAGCAGCGGATCATGCCCTGCACTTCGCCGGCTTCGTGCACCAGCTGCATGCCGCGGTGGCTGCAGACATTGTGAAATACCTGCACCTCTCCGTCCTTGTTGCGCATCATCAGCAGGGGCAGATCCATGAAGCTTATCGGTTTGACATAGCCGTTCTTGACCAGGTCGGACGCAAAGCCAACACAAGTCCAGGTTTTGCCCAGAACTTGATCTCGCTCAAAGGCGAAATATTCCTGGCTGGTATAACAGGCGTTGGGCATGCCGCTGGCTTCGGTGATCGGATTTAAAACACTATCAACCTGCTGAACGGGAATGATGGTCTGACTGATATTGCTCATTGCTGCTTCTCCCACTGTAACGCAGTGCTCCCTGCGTTGATGTTAACAACTGGCACCTGAATGCCGATGGGAGGATTCTCGTTAACACGGGGATAACAAACAAACGACTTTTTAGCCGGGTGTGGATGAGCTTTTGTCATCCATGAAACGCAGCTGACTTACAACGACTGAAACCTGTTAACCGGTTCTGCTTCTTTGCATTACCGGCGCTCACTCGTGGATGAGAAAAAATCAGTTGAGCGAGATCCCGCCTCCCCCTAACCTCTCGCCGTTAACAAGTGATTAACCATATATGCGTGTTACGCAGAGGGAGGAGTTATGCGTGCTACATCCGGGATTCTGAAAGGATTGAATCCGACCGTGACCATCGCATCCAAGGTGCTGGTCATCGGTTTTGTGCTGTTTTGCGCCATTCTGGCCAATCAGGCCGGACAATATTTCGAGGCCATATCCGGCGTTTTGTTACAAAACATGAAGTGGTTTTATCTGGGGCTGGTGTCTGTGGTGGTCGGTTTCCTGCTGTATCTGATGGTCAGTCGCTATGGCCACATTCGCCTGGGCAAGGACGATGAAAAGCCTGAATTCGGTTACCTGTCGTGGATTGCCATGCTGTTCTCGGGCGGCATGGGCATCGGCCTGATTTTCTGGTCGGTGGCCGAACCCATGTGGCATTACGCCGACAACCCCTTTACCGACGGGCTCAGCAAAGAGGCGGCAGGCACCGCCATGAAGCTCGCCTTTTTTCACTGGGGTCTGCATCCCTGGTCGGTGTTCATCATCGTCGCCCTGGCGTTGTCTTACTTTTCTTACCGCAAAAACCTGCCCTTCACCCTGAGATCCATTCTGTACCCACTGATTGGTGATCGCATCTATGGCCCCATCGGCCATGCGGTGGACATTCTGACCGTGGCCATTACCGCCTTCGGTATTTCCCAGACCCTGGGCATGGGCGTGATCCAAATCAATACCGGCCTGAATCTGGTGTTCGGCACCACCATCAGCCTGGGTGTGCAGTTGCTGATCATCGTGGTGCTCTGCACCTGTGCGGTCGCTTCGGTACTCTCCGGTGTCGGCAAGGGCATCCGCCGGCTGTCGGAGTGGAACATGTTGCTGTCTCTGGTGCTGGTGCTGATCGTGCTTTACGTCGGCCCTACCCGTTACATTCTCAATACCCTGCTCGAAAGCACCGGCAGCTATGCCCAGAATATCGTCGGCATGAGTTTCTGGAGTGATGCGCAGAATGATTCGGGCTGGCAGAACTGGTGGACCGCCTACTACTGGCCCTGGTGGATGACCTGGGCACCCTTCGTCGGCATGTTCGTGGCTCGCATCTCCAAGGGGCGTACCATTCGCGAGCTGATCGGCGGCGCCTGATAGTGCCCACCCTGATCACCTTTCTGTGGATGTCGGTCTTCGGTGGTGCGGCGCTCAAAATAGAGCAGGACACCCGCATCGCCTATGAGCAACAGGCGGTGATGCTGGCCGAAGCCGGTGAGCCGGCGCAGGCCCCCTTTGCCGGCGGTCCCATTCTGGCCGCCACCAAGGCCGACACCACCCAGGCGCTGTTTACTCTGTTCGAAAATCTGGACACGGGCGCCATGGGCAAGCTGCTGAGTATTCTGGCCTGCGTGTTGCTGGGTACCTACTTCATCACCTCCGCCGATTCCGGCACCCTGGTGCTCTGCACCCTGGATGCCGCCGGTGCCAGTGAGCCTCCCACCATGATCCGCGTGTTGTGGGGCATCATGATTGCCGCCATTGCCGGGGTGCTGCTCTACGCCGGTGGCCTCAAGGCAATGCAAACCGCCTCCATCATCGCCGGTTTCCCCATTGCCATCTTCATCGCGGTGATGAGCCTGACCCTGTTCCACAGCATCCGCCGCGAGCCCAAGCCCTGGTCCATGCTGCCGGATCATGTGCGGCCGGACCCGGCCAGACTGGATGGTCCGGTCAAGCCCTTGACCGATGACGTCACCGATGCAGAACCGGCAGCAAGCTGGAACACCACTCCCATCGTGGGCAAGTAGCGATAACCCTCGCTAAAGAAAGCGCCTGAACGCAAACCGGCATCTGACGATGCCGGTTTTTTTACGTTCGCGATTCCGTGTTGTCGACGGATTCAGGGCCGGTGTCAGCTGCCCGGCTCGCGCAATCCCTTCTCGCCGACCTGACCCGGTAATTGCTCCAGCAGCCACTGACGAAACAGCTTGACGCTGCTCGGTACCACTCCGCGATTAAGGGGTTCGAGCATGCAGAAGCTGGCCGGGGTACGCAACACCATATCCACCGGCCGCACCAGGGCGCCACTTTCCAGGTATTCATCCACCAGCGAGCCCCAGGCCAGGGCGACGCCCTGACCGTTGATGGCCGCCTGCAGCAGCATGGGATAATTGTTGATATTGATCCGGTTGCGGGGTGTCACCGGCGGCAGGCCGACCTGCTCGAACCACTGCTGCCAGCTGAGCCAGTCCCGCTGAGATTCATCGAGAAACAACAGTGTCTTGCCAAAGAGGGCTTCCGGCGTATTCCAGTCCTGACACCGCTCCAGATAGGCCGGGCTGCAGACCGGAAACACCTCTTCCGGAAACAGGGTGGTCACCTGCATCTCGGCCGGGGGTAATCGACAGTAAAAGAGCGCAATATCACAATCGAGCCGGCGATAGTCCGTGACCTGATCGGAGGCGAGAATACGCAAGTCCACCTCCTCGTGCTGGCGCTGAAACTCCGCTACCTTGGGCAACAGCCACAGTGCCGCCATGGCATTGGTGGTGGCCACGGTGATCTGCTGTTCTCCCTGCCATTTCTTGATTTCACCGGTGGCCAGAGCCACATCCAGCAAGGCGCGGTAGATGGTCTGATAATACTGCAGGCCGGTCGGGGTCAAGGAAATGTTGCGATTGGCCCGCACAAACAGATCCTTGCCGAGATATTCCTCCAGCTGGCGGATCTGGCGACTGATGGCGCCCTGGGTAACGCTGAGCTCATTGGCTGCCAGCGTAAAGCTGAGGTGGCGGGCCGCCGCTTCAAACACAATAAGGCTGTTCATCGGCGGCAGTGGCTTGATTTTCATGGTCGCTCCTGACATGTCTTCCAGGCTCCCTGGTCCAGTCCCTTATTAGCGGGGCACTCTACCATTATTCTTACGGACAGCCAGAGATATCAAATGCTCGGCGAGCTACAACGTGATCGGGCGCATTGTCGCCGAAAATATCGATAAAATGCTCCCGCAGACGGCAGGAGCGAGAAGGCGTTCAGCCGGTGGCAATGCGTGCAGGCAAGGCCGCCCCGGGCATATCAATCATTCAGCAAGGCCGCTTCAAAGGGATAGGTGGTCAGGTTTTCAACCCCGGTTTCGGTAATCAGCACCTGATCTTCCAGCTTCACGCCTTCCCGGCCGCCCACGGCCCCCACATAGGCCTCCACACACAGCGTCATGCCCGGCTCCAGCACGCCATCATAGCCATGACCCTCGAGATCTTCAGGATAACGAATGCAGGGATATTCATCACAGAGTCCCACCCCGTGCATCATGACTCCGTATCGCTGGGCCCGATATGCCTCGGGCAGCAGCAAACCGGCTTCGGTCACTTCCCGAAAGCTCATGCCCGGCTTCAGAATGCTCATGTTGTGCTGAATATGCTCATAAGCCACACGATACAGGTGTTTTTGCTCCGCCGTCGGGGCTCGTTCACCAATCAACCAGGTACGTGAAATATCGGCACAGATGCCATAAGGACCAATCAAGTCGCTGTCGAAGGCCAGCAGCTCACCTTCCTGCACCATCCTGGGGCCACACTCCTGAAACCAGGGGTTGGTTCGGGGGCCGGAAGACAAAATGCGGCATTCGATCCACTCGCCGCCACGGCGAATGTTTTCCGCATGCAGGATCGACCAGATGTCATTTTCGGTCACCCCGGGTACCGAGGCCTCTTGCATCAGTTTCATGGCGATTTCGGTGGAGGCGATAGCGCAGCGCATGGCGTTGATTTCATCTTCGTTTTTAATCGCCCGAGCCAGTTCCATCACCTCCTGGCCATCGGCGAGCTCGATACCGAGACGCTGCAATTGGGTAAAGCCCGCCATTTCAATCTTATCGACGGCCAGCCTTTTGTTGCTGCCCGCATGTTCCAGCAGCACCGATTGCACTTCGGCGGCGAATTTGGCCGCATGCTCTTCGGTTCTGTTACCGGTCTCGAAATAGAAAAAGGCGGCGCCGCCCCTCACTTCCCTGACCAGAGGCAAATGGGCCGATAAATGCTCGCAGTTGTGAAAATCCCACAAAATCACATGCCCGGCAGCCGACACGAAGCAAGCCCGGGCATGATTATGCGTGATCCATAACTGCATGTTGGTGGTATCCGTCGCGTAGCGAATATTCAGCGGATCAAACAGCAGCACACCGGCCAGATCCCGCTTCTGCAACTCGTCCACAATACGTTGCAGCCGGTATTCCCGCATTCGGGACAACGTGGGCGGCGTCAGCCCCAGCGCGTCCCATTCACCGAACGCCAGCCCGGTGGGGCCAATCTCGACACGATCGTTGTCGTTCAGGGAGCCATCGGCCTTGAAGCGCCCCCGGCGACGCGCGGGATCTATCTTTCTGTTTGAGGAGGCCGTCGATAAAACGAGAGCACTGTCCATGGTTTACCTCTGCTGGTAATGACCGATACCGACACTGGCACCTCAGGGCGCGCAGTCAGCCCTTCCTGTAATCACGGGCATGTTAATAAAATGTCATAGAAGGCAGAGGGGAAAAAGCGAATAAAAGTCAGGCTCGCATGAGCCGCATGCATGCGAAGGACACCACGGCTGCCGGCCACCATTCCCGGCCCCCAGAAACACCAAAGCCAGCCCTGGCGGCTGGCTTTTTGTGTCCTACATCGAGCTTGTGGCCCTGGCTCCCGGCCTTTCACTCGCTTCGAGTGTGGCCTTTGTGGTGCTTACCGGTCTGGTATCCCGGTTTGCGACAGGCTCCGAGGGTATCGGTCTGTCTGTTCCCAGAAGGTGAAACTATCTTATCCCTTAGGCCGGGGTGAGTGGTTGCGAATACAATGTAAAATTCCACTCGTTAAGCAACAACTCACCCCATATACTCTATATGGAGCATAGTTATTTCATCGAGGGAATATTTTGAGCAACCCACTGCAACTGGATCGTACCGACAGGCGTATTCTGGAGCTGATGCAGCGCCACGGCCGCATCAGCAACCTGGAGCTGGCCGAGCGCATCGGACTCTCGCCCTCGCCCTGCTCCCGCCGGGTCAAGGCGCTGGAAGAAGCCGGCCTGATCGCCGACCACGTCACCCTGCTCAACGCCGCCCGGCTGGGCCTGAGCCTGCTGGCCTATATTCATATCTCGCTGGACCGCCACACCCCCGAGCGATTCGAGGCCTTCGATACCGCCATCAACGGCTTTTCCGAGGTGCTGGAATGCGACCTGATCACCGGCACCGAGGCCGACTATCAGCTCAAGGTGATAGTGCGCGACATGGAGCACTATCAGCAATTTCTGCTGGGCAAGCTGACCCGGCTGGAGGGAGTGACGGGAGTCAGATCCAGCTTTGTACTGCGCCGGATCAAGCACGAAACCGCCCTGCCGCTGGATCACCTGGGGTGATATTACGGGAATAGGGAATAGGGAATAGGGAATAGGGAATAGGGAATGGGAGAACGAAAAATGATGAGCTGCGAACAGCACGACTATATCGAGATTGCCTGTCTGTACCGGTACCCGATTATCCTGACACTGACTTCGGGACAAGAGCTAAGCGGCATCGCCATCGATACCGCCCGTAACGAAGACAAGGCAGAGTGCATCAAAATCCTGGCGGACAACACCGCCAGGCTGGTGCCGCTGGCACATATTGTCCGCATGAAAGCAGCCTCGGACAATCCGCATTTCGACACGGTGACGTTCGACTGAGCCGTTACACCATATTTCTGGCCGAACCCTGGGCGCAGAAACGACTGCTGTCGTAATAGAGCAGGCCGTGATGGCGGGCCAGTGGCGCCAGACGGCGGGCAATTTGCTTGCCCATGCGCTGGCCGTTGCGGCTGGTATAGTCCGCATCAAACTGCATCGCCGGTGGCGCCGGCAGTTCGGCAGGCAGCGCCTCGGCCAGTGGGGGCGACAACACCTTGCACACCAGCTCGCTCAGCACCCGGTTCACCGCCGAGCCCACGCCGTAACCCTGCCATTCCGGCAGCAGATAAAGGCTGTTCAGGGTCATTTCCAGTGCCGGCGCCGGCCGGTCTTCCGGTATCTCGGCGGCAAAATTCAGTACCCAGTTGCCCACCATGGTGGCCTCGTCGCCATCATGCTCCAGCAGCGCCACATTGCAGCGATAGGACAGGCCATAGTCATGAATGCGGGGGGCGGCATCGGCGCGCTCGGGCCGGCCTTCTCCCCAGAATAATGGCCGGGGAGCATAGACATCCTGATGTTCATGGAGCGCCTGGTGGCGAAAATGCTCGAACAGGGGCTGGTGCTCGGGATGGTGCCAGTCCATCAGGTCCAGAGAAAGGCGATCCAGCCATTCGGGCTGCAACCAGGGATAATCGATAAATTCGTCGCGCAGCCGGGTGTAATCCAGCAGATGATTGAGGGTCCAGTGGCCACGCCTGAGGTAACTGGCCTCACGGATGAAGGTATGTTTGATCTGTTTGAACAGGGGATAGGTTTTGGCGGCAACCCGCCGGCGCTCGGTGTGGGCAGTCATCAGGTAAACCACCCCTTCTCGCTGTACTCACCGGTACTGACACACAACAGAGGCCGGGCCGCCAGACTGAACCCGCCCGCATGGGCGCAATGAAGGGACTGCATAGGCTTTGCTTCCTTTTTCGACACAAAGCGATGCATTGTAAAGGCACAGGCATGGATGTAAACCCGCTCAGTCCGCTCACCAGACAGGAAGTGAACCAGGGCCGGGCCGCCTGGCAGCAACTGCCCGATCCCTTCCCCGCCTGGGAATAAAGCAGGCCGCCCCCAATAGTGTATTGATGACGTATCAATAGAGTCATGGACGAGTCACCACTCCTTTACTAATATTCGAACGACTCCACACTGCAAGATCGATCATATAAAAATATTACAGCACAAAGGAAGGAGGCAACGCCCTGACTTCCTGTTTTATTAACATCGCTGTTTATTTGACAGTCAGTAGAGTTTTATTTCAGAAGATATTCTAATCGCCATATAAAAATCACTTTTCGGGATAAAAAAATGAAAACAAAATCTTTGATAATGCTTACTCTGGTGACTTCCCTGACAACAGGATGTGCATCAGGATTAAACTCCATGCAGAAGCGTGAATATCAAGCGTTTGAGTATGACAACGTATTGATAGAAGAAAAGAATCCCACTACAGCCGCCGTGCTGGGTATCCTGCCCGGCGGCGGCTCTTTTTATGCTCGCGAGCCAGCTCTTGGCGTCGTCAACCTGCTGCTGTGGCCAATCTCTGCACTGTGGGATCCCGTCAGCGGATATGAAGGTGCCATGGCGATTAACTACGACCTCACCAAACAGCAGCTCCTGAGAAGCAAAAATAAAGAAATCTCCCTGCTTGATGAAAAAATAGCCACCGGCGAACTGGATACCAAAGAATACGTCATGAGCAAAAGAAAAATCGAACAAAAATACAACTACAATTAATCATAATCAGCAGAAAATAATACTCCCAAAAGATACGGGTCATACATGCAGCATTAAGTGTATGACCTGTATTTTTTAACTTCACGGATTCGTCGCCCCCGGAGACGGTATTCTTCGTCATAGCATGATCCCCACCGCTTCCCCCCTCGGGGCTTTCTTCTTCTGCAGCGCTGGGACACAATAGCCGACACTTGTCAGGCCATTGAACATACCCGTATGAAAACCAACCTGATCACCCGTGCCGGCTGGCACAAGCTGGACGAAGAGCTCAAGCACCTGTGGAAGGTAGAGCGCCCCGCCGTCACCCAGTCGGTGTCGGAAGCCGCCGCCCTCGGCGACCGCAGCGAAAACGCCGAATACATCTACGGCAAGAAACGACTGCGTGAAATAGACCGCCGGGTGCGTTTTCTGATGAAGCGGCTGGAAGCGCTGAAAATCGTCGATTACGACCCGCGTCAGGACGGCAAGGTATTCTTCGGCGCCTGGGTAGAGCTGGAAAACGAAGACGGCGACATAGTGCGCTACCGCATCGTCGGTACCGACGAGATCGACACCAGAAACAACCACATCACCATCAATTCGCCCATGGCCCGGGCGCTGATCGGCAAGCAGGTGGACGACGAGGTACAGGTACAAACCCCGTCCGGCCTGAAAGAGTGGTACATCAACAAGATACAATACACTCCCTTTGACTGACCGGCTTTCTCCTTTTTCTGTTATCGGCAGGACGCATTCTGTTTTCCTGCCCGGAGTCCGATTATTATGACCAATATCAATCACGCCCTGGCCACCGAACTGGCCGTATCACAACAGCAGGTCGACGCCGCCGTGCGGCTGCTGGACGAAGGTGCCACCGTGCCCTTTATTGCCCGCTACCGCAAGGAAGCGACCGGCGGCCTGGACGACACCCAGTTGCGTAACCTGCACAGTCGGCTCGGTTATCTGCGCGAGCTGGAAGACAGGCGCACTGTCATCCTCAACTCCATTACCGAGCAGGGCAAGCTGACCGACGCGCTCAAAAAAGAGCTGCTGACCGCCGACACCAAGACCCGGCTGGAAGATCTGTACCTGCCCTTTAAGCCCAAGCGTCGTACCAAGGGCCAAATGGCCATCGAAGCCGGACTGCAACCGCTGGCCGACAGCCTGTTCGACAACCCGAACCAGGATCCTCAGCAGCTGGCCGCCGGCTATATCAAGCCGGACGAGGGCATAGCCGACACCAAGGCGGCGCTGGACGGCGCCAAATACATACTGATGGAGCGCTTTGCCGAACAGGCGGATCTGCTGGATGCGGTGCGCCGCCACCTGAGCCAGCACGGCCAGCTGCAGGCCCGGGTGGTCGCCGGACAGGAGCAGACCGGCGCCAAGTTCAAGGACTACTTCGAACATCAGGAGCCAATAGGCAAAGTGCCCTCGCACCGGCTGCTGGCCATGCTGCGCGGCCGCAACGAAGGCGTGCTGAGCTTGAGCCTGGTGGTGGACACCGAGGCCGACAGCCACCCCTGCGAGGCCATTATCGCCCGCCATGTGGGCTGGCAGAACAAAGGCCGTGCCGCCGATGCCTGGCTGGCCGGGGTGGTGAGCTGGACCTGGCGGGTCAAGCTGTCGCTGCAGATGGAAACCGAGCTGCTGGGTCAGTCCCGCGAGCTGGCCGAGGCCGAGGCGATCAAGGTATTCGCCCTCAACCTGCAGGACTTGCTGATGGCCGCCCCCGCCGGCGCCCGGGTCACCATGGGCCTGGATCCGGGTATTCGCACCGGGGTCAAGGTGGTGGTGGTGGACGGCACCGGCAAGCTGCTGGCCCAGGACACTGTCTATCCGTTTGAACCCTTCAAGAAGGTGGAGCAGAGCCTGCGCACCCTGGATGAACTGTGTCGCCGGCACCAGGTCAGCCTGGTGAGCATCGGCAACGGCACCGCCTCACGCGAAACCGAGCGGCTGGTCGAAACCCTGATGAAACAGAGCCCGGAGCTGAAGCTGCAGAAGGTGGTGGTGAGCGAGGCCGGCGCCTCCGTCTATTCCGCTTCCGAGCTGGCCGCCAACGAATTTCCGGATCTGGATGTCTCCCTGCGTGGCGCCGTTTCCATCGCCCGACGGTTACAGGACCCGCTGGCCGAGCTGGTAAAAATCGATCCCAAGAGCATCGGCGTGGGCCAGTATCAACACGATGTGTCCCAGAGCCAGCTGGCCCGCAACCTGGATGCGGTGGTAGAAGACTGCGTGAACGCCGTGGGCGTGGACATCAACATGGCCTCGGCCCCGCTGCTGACCCGGGTCTCCGGCCTCACCCCCACCCTGGCGCAGAATATCGTGGCCTATCGTGACGAACAGGGCGCCTTCACCGAGCGCAAGCAGCTGCTCAAGGTACCGCGCCTGGGGCCCAAGGCGTTCGAACAGTGCGCCGGCTTTTTGCGTATTCGCGACGGCAAGAACCCGCTCGACGCCTCATCGGTACACCCGGAGGCCTATCCGGTGGTGAAGCGTATTCAGGAACGCCTGCAGCAACCGGTGCAAAACCTGATTGGCAACAGCAGCCTGCTGCAAACCCTGAACCCGCAGGACTACACCGACGCGGATTTCGGTCTGCCCACGGTGCAGGACATCCTCAAGGAGCTGGACAAGCCGGGCCGGGATCCGCGCCCCGAATTCAAGGCCGCCCGCTTTATGGAGGGGGTAGAAAAGCCCTCGGATCTGATCCCGGACATGGTGCTGGAAGGGGTGGTGACCAACGTGACCAACTTCGGCGCCTTCGTGGATATCGGCGTGCATCAGGACGGACTGGTGCATATTTCTGCCCTGACCGACCGTTTCATCAAGGATCCGCGCGAGGTGGTCAAGGCCGGCGATATCGTCAAGGTCAAGGTGATGGAAGTGGATTTGCAGCGCAAGCGCATTGCTCTCACCATGCGGCTGGAACAGAATGCCGCCGATCATGGTAGCGGTAACAATAGCAGCCGCAATAACGGCGGCCCGCGGCGGGAAGAGCACAAGCCAGCGGGTAATGGCGATAAGGGCCAGCACAACAGCCGCCCCGCCCGCAAGGAACAGCCCGCTCCGCAAGGTGCCATGGGCGCGGCCCTGGCCGCCGCCCTGCAGAAGAAAAAGTAAGATCGGCGTGATTAACAGGCCCGGGGACACCCGGGCCAATGACGAGAAAGATTCACTCGCCGTTGCTACCGAATATCAGGTCCTGGCGGCGTGGTACTTTAATGGGGATAACGCATTGAAGATGTTAAACAGAATATCATTGGCCGTGGCGCTGCTTTGTGTCGCGATAGGTACCGCGGTCTCAATAATGGGGATATGGGGTTTTATTGGTGATACCGGACTTATCTGGAGATCACTGGCTACCCTGGGGGTGATGTTTCTTGCCTGTATCTTCACTGTTGCGGTAAACAACATGATTGATTCCAAATCAAGCGGCAAATAGCGTACACACCATCAAACACGCAGCCGTGTGTCAGAGCCAGGACCGGAGCAAGCCCCCATCTTCTTCGCTTGTACTCCTGTCAGCGGGCCGGTGAAAACGGCCGTGGGAATCCTCGCCGTTATGCTCCTCGTCTGACTGGGCATCCTTGTGGTCAACCATGCGCCCCGGCTGTGGCATAAAGCCTGCAGCAAGAACAGATTCGTAAAGGTTAAATTTGTTGCCAGATGGGTACATCCATGATGTATTGAACTACTATTGATAGCCAGCACACAGACCGAATGAACTTCTCGAGCGCACCCATGGATAGGGGCAGCCCTATGGTACTCATGCAGGAGTTTTTAAATGCAGACAAGGATTGTCTCGCCATGCACCAACCGGAAGGAACCGGACATAACACCCCCACCGCGCCGTGCCACATGCGCGTCGCCGTTCCTTCATGAGCCGGAGTATTCACGCTTCATCAGGAGGGCGGGACAATGTCAGCCGTCTTGACCTCACGCTTTATCGAATGGCGTGCCGATCGCAAAGGCCTGGCGGTGATTGCTATCTCGCTGCTGATAATCGGCTGTATCACGGCCATCATCTACCACCACCAGAGCCAGCAGAAAGAATCATGGCTGCATAGCCAGGGACAGAGTCTGGTCAAGATCATCAGCGCCATGCCGGTCGAGCAGCTTGTCTCGAACATGGGCAACAATTCGCTGATGAACACCATGCACAATGCGCTGGTGGACAAACATTTTGCCTATATTTCGCTGGTCAGCCCGGATGGCATTCTCCTCACCGAACAAACCGCCGACGGTCTCCTGATCCCCACGCTGCATATTCCCCGCGAGCCGGCATTCTGGTTCGGCGAACGGGGAAATAGCGCCGGATGATGGCTCCTCCCGGATACTGGAATTCCATGCTCCCCTGTTGCAGGGCGGACAACTGCGAGCCTTTGTCCGACTGGGCTTCTTCGCGCCCGGTTGGAGCGGCCTGACAGCCCAGCTGCCTTTTCTCGCTACCCTGGCCTTCCTTGTCTTCAATCTGGGCTGTGCCATCTACTTCATGACCCGACTGGATCGGGGTCAGCTGACCACACTGAATGACCAACTGGGGCAACTGATCAACGGCAACCGGCTTGGCCCCCTCCAGCTCGAAGCCAACGGTGAACTGCTCGAGTTTATCCAGCGCTTCAATGGCGTCATGGCACGCGTTAATGAGCAGCAACAACACCAGGCTGTAAGCAACCACGAACTGCTGCTGAACAGCAAGCTGGTCACATTCAAGAACTCCCGCCTGAATTCCATTCTGCAGACCTTGCCCGATGCCGTTTTTGTACTCGACGACACTGGCCGTCTGTGTTTTTCGAACAGCAAGCTGCGCTATTACCTGGAGCTAGAGACACCGCTCGACGAAGGTGCGACCATGGCTGAATGGTGCCCCCACTCCGAGCTCATCCAGTTCAGCAATCAGGGGAACAGTACGGCGTACGGCACCAAGAAAACCAATGAAATAACCCTGACCATCGGGGGCAACACCGAACGTTCGCTTCGTTTCCATCGCTACCCCCTGTTCTCACCCAGCCGTCCGGACAAGACCTTCGGCACCCTGATCATCGGTCGGGACATCACCGAGCAGCAGTTGGCCGTTGCCCATCGTGGCGAGTTCATCGCCCAGGTCGCACATGAACTGAAAACCCCGCTCAATGTCCTTGCCATGTACAGCGAGGCGTTACTGGGCGAAGACGGGCACTCGACCGAATTCCGTATAGAAGCCTGCAATATCATTCACGATGAAACCGAACGACTCTCGGGCCTGATCAACAACCTGCTCAATCTGAGCAAGCTGGAAAGCGGCACCATCAAACCGGATCGTCACCACGTCCGGCTGCATGACTTGCTGCAGGATGTCCTGAACTCTATTTCCACCGGCACTCGTAACAAGGATATCCAGTTCAGCTTCGCCGTTTCCAACGAGATGCCACCCGTCTACCTGGACAAGGATTTGCTCCGCATCGCCGTCACCAACCTGCTGACCAACGCCATCAAGTACAACCGAAAGGGCGGCAGCGTCTGCCTTCGTGGGCAGGAAACCGACAGCAGTATTGTCATCACGGTCGAAGACACCGGCATCGGTATCTCTGAAGCCGACTGTTCCCGTGTGTTCGAACGACACTTCCGCTCCGCCAGCGTGCAAGTGAGCCAGCGCCCGGGTCATGGTCTCGGCCTGTCGCTAACCCGGGAAATCGTCGGCTTGCTGCATGGCAGCATCAGCGTGCAGAGCGAACTGGGCCAAGGTTCCTGTTTCCGTATCCAGTTTGATAAGACCGTCGGTCTGCTACAAAAGGTACCAACATGACTCCAACCATATTACTGGTAGACGATGAACCCCATATCCTCAGGATCATGCGCCTGCAGCTGGAGCGACAGGGTTACCAAATCAGCACCTGCAGCAACGGCGAAGATGCCTTCGACCGTCTGCGGGAAAACCCGCCCGATGTGCTGATCACCGATATCCAGATGCCCAGGATGACGGGAGAACAGTTATGCAAGAAAATTCGGACGGAAATACCCAATCGAAGCTTTCTTATTGTGCTGCTGACCTCGCGTACCGAAATCGAGCACCGCATCTGGTCGAAGGACTTCCACAACCTCTGGTTTTACGAAAAGCCCCTCAGCATGCGTCAGCTGATATCTGAACTTGGCGGTTATTTCGAAGCCCACCGTGCGGAGGCCTGAGCCATGTCCTTAGTCGAGCTGTCGACGGTCGATTTCAAACGCTACCTGCACTATGCCGCCAGCCAGCTTCCTCAACTGCAGGAGTGGCTGGTGCAGGACCGGAACGGCATGGTACTGGAAGCATCCGACTCACCGGAAAGCCTGGATCCGGACTGGTTCACCCGTCTGCCGCCGGGTCCGGATCATGCAGAAGAATGGGTGCAACAGCAGGGAGACAAAACGGTCATCACCCACGTCATCAAGACCGACAATGATATTGTCTGGGCCAAACTCTATCTGGCGTTATACGGCAATATCGATGAGGCTCTCAAGGTAAGCCGTTTTATCCGGGACAGCCTCAACCACGAGATAGCACTGCTGTACGAGCTCAACAGCATGGCGACCGAACTGTCCGACCGTTATGAAGAACTCCACCTGATCTATGACATCGACACCCAGCCACTCAGTTACGAGAAAAGCCAGTCAGCCATCAAGCAGCTGGTAAGGAACTGCGTCGACTATCTGTCCGTGGATTTCGCCTACCTGTGGCTGCCCAGGCAAAAAGTAGAGATCGTTCAGGGTGCCGACCAGCCCAAACGAGACGAATTTCAGTACGCCATGAGCGGCTGCCGGCAATATTTTCTCGACCACATCGCCGTCTCCGGCGAGGCATTCGTGGTCAACAGTTTCGGTGAACTGGCTCGCCATGGCTACGACTGCGAACTGCCTTACAAAATCACGCTCTGCCCGATCAAAAGCCAGGAAGAGAACGCTATCGGTTTTCTGATGCTGGCGAAAATGATGAACAAAAACGACTTTACCAACAGCGATCGCAACCTGCTGATGGCAATGGCGGGCAAAGTCACCAAGGCCATTCTCAGTATCTACGACGACAAGACCGGCCTGGTAAAGCACGAGGGCTTCGGGCACCAGTTACAACGTGCCCTGGAAGCAAAACAGAACCAGAGCTTCCACCACTCGCTGATCCTGGTCAATATCGACAAGTTCTCGGTGATAAATGACATCATGGGATTCGCCGAAGGCGACAGGCTGCTGCTGCGGGTAACCCGCATTCTGAATGCCTGCATCCGTAACAGCGATAGCCTGGCCCGGCTCACCGGTAATACTTTTGCCCTGCTGCTGCCCAACTGTTCGATGCAAGATGCACAGAGAGTCGCTCAAAAAATCATCGACGATATAGGCAGCCTCTGCGTCACCAACGGTGAACAGCACCAGAACATCAGTTGCCGCATTGCCCTGTCGGGGATAAAACACGAAAACCAGTCCGTTGACCGCCTGCTGTCCAACCTTAACATCGCACTGGATATCGCCAGGGAACAAGGCGGCAACCGCCTGCAGATCTGCAATCAATACGATACCGAGCAAGCCGCTCGCTCCGGGGCTATGCGCTGGATTGGCCGTATTCAGGAAGCGCTGCGCAGCAACCGCTTTGTGCCCTATTTTCAGCCCATAGTCCCCCTGCATCCCGATGGCACCACCGAGTCACACGGCGAGATCCTGCTGCGCTATATCGATGACAGCGGCGCCGTCATCGCGCCCGGCGAGTTCATGCCCGCCGCCGAACACTATCATCTGATGCCGGCAATCGATCTGCGCGTCATCGAGCTCGTACTGGAGCAGCTTCCCCGTGACACCTCGGGGCTCTGGTCCATCAACCTGTCGGGGCAATCCATCTCGGAACCGGACTTCGTCAAGAAGATCATCGAAAGGATCCATGCCCACGGCATCGACCCCAGCCGTCTCTGTTTCGAGGTCACCGAAACCACCGCCATCCGCAGCCTGACCGATGCCAAACACTTTATTGCCGAGCTGCGCGCGATGGGATGCAGCATCTCGCTCGATGACTTCGGTACCGGTCTGAGTTCTTTCAGTTACCTGCGCGAGCTCAACATCGACTACTTGAAGATTGATGGCTCTTTCGTCCGCGCCATGGTCCAGGATCCCACTGCCCACATCATGGTAAAAGCCATTCACAAGGTGGGGCAATCCATGGGGCTTAAAACCATCGCGGAATTCGTCGAAACCGATGACCTGCGGCAACAACTGGTCGACATCGGTATTGATTACGGACAAGGGTACCTGTTCAGCAAGCCGATACCCCTGGCTGATTTTCTGAAACAAGGATACTGATCGCAGATGGCACTTCCGACCAATCACAACGCCGTTCAGCCGCTTTCAAGCAGTAGCTCGGCAGCTGCTGTTTCCGGTTCGATTGCAGCGGACCAACAGTCGGTCATGCACACCAAAATTGGCGTCATCTCCTACATCACCCCGACCCGCAAGCTGACGGATCCGGGGATGACCGCCGCATTGATGGACTGCGCCAGAGGCTGTACCGAACGCGGTGAGTGGCAGCAGATCATCGATTTGACCCATATCGAACGCATCCACAGCGCCGGCCTGGAGTGTCTGCTGGACATCGGCGAACAACTGGCGTCTCTCGGCGGCTGGCTCAAAACCACCCATGCTCAGCCCACAGTAAGGGAAGTGCTCAATTTCACCGGCATCGGCAACCAGATTGACCTCGAAGAGCTGTCTCAGGAGATACTGTCCCCCGCCACCGGCAAACCGGAAAGGCCGGTTCGCCTGGGCGATATTTTGCTGTCCCGTGGTGCCATCAGCGAGCAGCAGCTCCAGGAGGTGATCGGCCTGCAGGACAAGCTCAACAAGCGCATGGGTGACATTCTGCTGGAAAAAGGCTGGCTCGAGGAATCCCAACTGCTGGAAGCACTGGGCAAACAGCTGAAGTTACCCTTCATTAAGCTGCGACCGGGTCTTTACGACCCAGATATCGCGCTGCAGATCCCGGCTCAAACCTGCAAGCGACTGGGCATAGTCCCGCTGTTCCGGCTGCGCCACGAGCTGCTGGTCGCCACCGCCGACCCCCAGCAAATGCCGGCGTTTACCGAACTGGAGGAGCTGCTCAGGGTGCATGTCAGGCCCGTGCTGGCCTGCCGTGAAAACATTCAGGGAACCCTGAACAGCGTCTATGCCGACGGCGACGACCCGCTTACCGATGAGTCGCTGGACCTGATGGAACCGCAAGATCAGGATCTGGAGCTGGTAGAGAACACCTACATCGACGACTATGCCCGGATAGACGAACTGGCCGAAGGCAGCCCGGTCATCCGACTGGTCAACTCCATCCTGCAGCGTTCTGTCAACGACAACGTCAGCGATATTCATATCGAACCGGGACGCAACACGGCCCGGGTGCGGTTTCGGATCGACGGCCTGCTCTATCAGGTCATGACTCTGCGCATGGAGTTGCTGCCGGCACTGGTATCACGGCTGAAGGTGATGGCCAACCTGGATATTTCGGAGCGGCGCCTGCCCCAGGACGGCCGCATCCAGGTTCAGACCCGCAATCGCCTGGTCGATCTGCGCTTCAGCTCGCTGCCGGGCCTGTACGGTGAGAAAGTGGTGCTGCGACTGCTGGACAAGCAGCACTCTCTGCTGGATATCAACAAGCTCGGCATGAGCGAGCACAGCCTGGCGCAATACCGGAAACTGCTGCAGCGTCCCTATGGCCTGATCCTGGTCACGGGGCCAACCGGTAGCGGCAAGACCACCAGCCTCTACGCGGCCATCAATCACCTCAACAGTGTCGAAAAGAATATCGTCACCATCGAGGATCCGGTCGAATATCAACTCGATATCGTCAACCAGAACGAGGTGAAAGAGAAGATCGGCCTGTCCTTTGCCAAGATACTGCGCCATGTGCTGCGTCAGGATCCGGATATTGTACTGGTCGGTGAAATCCGCGACCGGGAAACCGCCTCCATCGCGGTGCAGGCCGCGCTGACCGGCCACCTGGTACTCTCGACGCTGCATACCAACAGCAGTGCCGGCGCCGTCGTGCGCATGATCGATATGGGCATAGAACCCTACCTGCTGTCCTCGGCGCTGGCCGGGGTGGTGGCCCAGCGGTTGATCAGGACCATCTGCAGCCACTGCAAAACCCAATACCTGGCGCCGGTAGAGATCTGCCAGCAACACGGCTGGCCTACCGACGGCAGCGTGATGCTGTCTCGGGGTCGCGGCTGCAGCGAATGCTACGACTCGGGATTCAAATCCCGCCTCGCCATCCATGAATTGATACCGACGACCCCCGCGCTGCAGCAACTTATCCTGCAGAACCCCAGCCTGGATGCACTGGAGGCCTATCGTATCGAACAGCAGATCCCTTCCTTGTTCGAGGACGGGCTGGATCGCGTACTTCGCGGCCTGACCACGGCCGAAGAGATCACCCGGGTGATCAATGTCTGAGGAAGCAGCCCAATGCCACTGACCATGAAAAAGGACAAGCCCGCGCAAACGGCGCGTCCCATGCCCTTCGCCGGTCTGTTCCAGCAACGGCTGAAGGCGAGTGATCGACTGTTCTTCAGCGAGCAGCTCTCATTGCTGCTGGAAACCGGCACCAGCATACTGCCGGCGTTGAAGACCATAAGGCTGCAGACCCGGCATCCGGCGATGCACGCCCTGCTGACCGATCTCGAACAGCGAATTGCCGATGGTCAGCCTTTGTCCCAGGCCCTGTCGCATCATCCCCGGCTGTTCAACTCGACCTATGTCAACCTGGTGGCGGCCGCCGAAGGCGGCGGCTTCCTGAACAAGGTGCTGCAGCACCTGGCCGAACTGGACGAACGCCGTGAGCAACTTCGTCAACAACTGAAAAGCGCCGCCTCCTATCCTATGTTTCTGGCGCTGTTTTCGGTGGCGGTCATGCTGTTCGTGCTGGTGGTGGTGTTCCCCAAATTCGAGGACATGTTCACGGCCATCCGCGACCAGCTGCCCTGGACCACCAGGGTGCTGATGAACGCCAGCGACGTCATGCGCCAGCACTGGCCCTGGCTCTGTCTCGCCGCCGCGCTGCTGGCGCTGGGCGGATACGCCTGGGCCGACAGCGACGCTGGCCGGCAGCGGCTGGATCGATGGCGCCTGACACTACCCGGCATCCGTGGATTTTATATCCGTCTCTATCTGACCGAATCGTTGCGGGTGCTGGGGCTGTCGCTCAGTCACGGCGTGCCCCTGGTCACCGCGCTGGACGCCACCCGCGATGTGGTCGGCAACCGGCAGTTTCAACAGTTTCTCGGCCAGCTGCAGCAGAATGTCACCGAAGGAAAAGGCTTGTCTTACGGCTTTGAAAAGGCCGGCTGGATCCCCTCCCTGGTGCGTCAGATGCTGCGTACCGGCGAAGAAACAGGCAACCTGCCCAAGGTCATGATGCGGCTGACCGAACATTATGAAAGGGAAGTGCGCAAACACCTGAACACCCTGACCAAGCTCGCCGAGCCGCTGATGTTGCTGGTGATGGGGCTGGTCGTCGGGGTGCTGGTCAGCTCGCTGATACTGCCGATTTTCAAGTTGTCCCGGGTCGCTCACTGAGTGACCCGCCCAAACAGGTATGAAACAGATATGAAAACGGAGGTCCACCAACGCAATAATAACCCTGTCCTTTAATGAAGATTTTCAAGCCTTGGACTACAGTAAAAATCAAAGACTCATACGCACACCATCATGCGCTAATGTTAATTAAGAGAGGCACTGCCATGAACATAAAAAAGAAATTAATACAAGGCTTTACCCTGATTGAGCTCTTGATTGTGGTGATCATACTGTCGATTCTGGCCGCCATCGTCATTCCGCAGTTCAGTGCCTCCACCGACGATGCCAAAACCGCGTCCGCCCAGAGCACCCTGGCCAACCTGCGCTCGGTCATCGCTCTCTATTACCAGCAGCACGGGGAATACCCCGGCAACGGCACTGCAGTATCAGCGGATACATGTACCGGAACCAAAGGCACAGGAGATGGCTTAATCGCCAACGCCGCTCAAACCTTTACCGATCAGGTGACGCTCTACAGCAATGACGCCGGTGGCGCCTGTTCCGTCAGCGACACAGATAACCACCGCTTCGGCCCCTACTACAAAAAAGCAGCACTTCCCGGCGACCCCTTCATGAATGTGGCGACCCTCACCGTGATCGAAACCGGTGATCTGAAAATGAATGCAAGCGGTACCACTACTGGCGGCTGGAAATACGACCGCAAGAACGGGAAGCTCATTATAAACCACGAAGACTATGACGACCTGTGATTGGTGGCAGCCATGTCGGTGGTGCCGGTGCGGCTTCGGGGCAGGAGCCTGGCCGAGCTGCTGCTGGTGATCACCCTGCTCGGCGCCCTAGCGCTGGTGGTGGTGCCCCCGCTGACGGCCCTGGGGCCGGAGCGGGTCGAGCTGGCCGCGGTCGAGGTGGCCGGTGCCATCCGCTTTGCCCAGAGCGAAGCCCGGCGCAGCGGGGTCGAACACGGTGTGCTGCTGGACACCGCCGCCCAGCGGCTGCGGGTGTATCGCATCGACGATTCGGGCCCCTCGCCGGTGGTCACCTTCGAGGTGTATCATCCGCTCGACAAGCAGCTCTATGACATCAGGTTCGCCACCGATGCCCGCTACCAGAAAGTCCGGCTAGACGAGGCGACCTTCGTCTATCAGGCGTCGCCGGCAGCCAGCAGGACATCGGCTTCCTGACCAGCGGCGAACCCCGCTATCTGGATGCCGGTACACCGCGGTTGCTGGTCAGCGGTACCGTCACCCTGAGCGACGGCAACCATCAACAGCAGCTGAATGTCGCCCCCATAACCGGTCGGATCACCCGGCCATAATCCCCAATAACAGCAGCAGCCATAGCCATAACAACAGCCATAACAACAGCCATAACCACAGCAATAACAAAAAAATAATAAGAATCACGACGAGCAAGGAGTGCGCGCATGAACAACAGAACGGGAAGATCCCTCAGGTCGTCCTCCCAGCAGGGGTTTTCCTATATCGAGGCTCTGATCGCGACCTTTATTATCGGCCTGAGCCTGGTGCCGGCCATCGAGGCCCTGCAATCCGGCAGCCAGGGCGCCGCCATCAACACCCAACAGAACATCGACCGGCCCTTGCTGGCCAGCAAGATGGAGCAGCTGCTGGCCAGCGACTACAGCCAGCTTGCCGACGCCGCCGTTGACCCCACCACACCCAGCAGCCTGTCCGACACCGTGGTCAGCAGCGATGGCCGCAGCCTGCAACGTCAGGTGTATCTGGCCTTTTATGACGGAGAAACCGGCGACCTCTTTGCCGGCGCCGAGACCGGTCTGTTGTGGCTCAGGGTCGAACTGGCAGGCACCGCCCAGGCCCTGGAAACACTGGTCAGTCAATGAAGCCGCTCGTCGTTGCCTTTCGTCTGCGCCAGCAGGGTCTGACCCTGCCCGAGCTGCTCGGTGCCGTGGCGATACTCTCGCTACTGATGGCCGGGCTTGGCGGCCTGATCGGCTCCGCCCTCGAACTGCAGAGCGCAGGCCAGACAAAAAACACCTTGGCTCAGGAGGCCCGCTTTGCGCTGGCGCGCATGACCGAGTCGGTGCAGAACAGTCATCGCCTGCTGCTGCCGCTGGCCGACAACCTCGCCACCAGCTGGTCCGAGCATATTCGCGTAGAGACGGTGCCGGCCTCGCCCCCCGAAGGCAGCAGCACCCTGGCCACGGCGGTGCTGGCGGTCACCCTGAGCCCGCGCCAGGACCTGGATGGCGACGGCTGGGCCGACGCCAACAACGATAAAGACTTTCTCGACCGCAACAACAACGGCCAGCGCGATCCGGGCGAGGCCGAGCGTATCGACGAAGATCTCGATGCCGATAATACGCTCGACGGCGCACCCGGCATCATCGGCATCGACGACGATGGCGATGGCAGCGTCGACGAGTCCTCGGCCACCAATCCGGCCAGGGACAACGATGAACAGGGCGGCCACGGTGATGACCCCCAGGGGAACGGCGATCAGGATGGCGACGGCGCTATCGACGAGGATATGCCGGCCGATATGAACCAGGATCAGAAGCCGGGCCTGGCCGGCATCGACGACGACTTCGATGGCCTTATCGATGAAGGAAGCATCAATCATGACGATGACGAAGACGGGCTGGCCGGGGAGGACAACTTCGAGCCGGTGGTGTATTACCTCAGTGGCGACCAGCTGATCGAGCGCTGGCCGGCCTTCAGCGATCAGAACGGCGACAGCCTGGTGGATGGCCGCGACTATACCGAAAGCGTGATTGCCAAGGGCGTGACCCTGCTGCGCATCGAACGGGTGCCGCTGGGCGGCGGTCGCGCCCAGCTGGTAGATATCACCCTGACACTGACCCAGGATGCCGATAACAGCATCAGCCTGCAGCGCCGGGTGCGGCTGGGAGGTGGACTGTGAATCGCCAGAGCCGACGTCACCAGAGCGGCTACCTGCTGCTGCCGGTGGTGATCACCCTGGCCTTGCTGGCCAGTATCTCCTATCTGCTCAGCCACGACAGCGCCCTGCATCTGGCCGGTAGCCGCGGCGAGGCAGACCGGCTCGAGGCTCGCTATGTGGCCGAAGCCGGCCTCAACCATGCCAATTGGCAGGCCCAGCAGGCCAACTGCACCGCCTATCCCAGCCTCGGCAATCAACCCTTCGGCAACCACAGCTACAGCACGGTGATCAGCCCCACCGGTGGCTCGCCTATCAGCATCACCGCCAGCGCCCTGCTGGCCAACGGCAGCCGCTACAGCATCAGCCGTGACGCGGTCGATACCTTTGAGTCGCCGATCACTCACACCCTGGTACTGGGCACGGATCCCGGCAGCGACGTGCTGCTCGACAAGTTCTACCAAAACCAGAATTTCGGCAACTTCGAACTGCAACTCAGCGCACTGTTGACCTGGACCCGCCGCAGCCTGCTGCAGTTCGATCTGTCGGCCCTGCCCGGCGGCGTTCGCCTGATCGGCGCCGAACTGCAGCTCTATCAGCTCAATACGCTCAGTCTCGGCGGCAGCCTGACGGCACACAGGATCACCCGCAGCTGGGTGGAGGGGACCGGCCAGCACCGGCAGCCCGAACGGCGCCACCTGGAACAGCTATAACGGCAGCAATGGCTGGAGCAGCCCGGGTGGCGACCATCAGGCCACGCCCGTCGCCAGCGCGTCGGCCCGCCTGAGCCCCGGCTGGGTCAGCTGGAATATCGGCACCCAGGTATCGCGCTGGCTCGACGGCACCGAAGCCAATCAGGGCCTGCTGTTGAAAACCGGCCTGACCTCGGCCCCGCGCTTCGCCTCGAAAGAACACAGTGACGCCAGCCTGCGCCCTCGGCTGGTGCTGACCTACGCCTGCCCCTGCGACGCCGGGGCGGCCGGCATCAGCCTGGTGCTGCAGCCCGACGCCGCCGGTTCCGACACCTACCTTGATGACGGCAACCCCGGCACCAACTGGGGTGCAGCAACCGACATGCGCATCAGCAACAAGAGCAATAGCCAGAAACGTGGCCTGCTGAAGTTCGACCTTTCCGGCATTCCGGCTGCCGCACTGGTCACCTCGGCGACCCTGGAACTGAACCTGGAAGGCATAGGGTCGGGCGACACCGCCTCCATCGCGCTGCACAGGGTCACCCGAGACTGGCATCCGGCCCAGACCAACTGGAATGTAGCGCTGAATACGAGCAACTGGACCAGCCCCGGGGGCGATATCGACCCGACGGCGATCACCAGCGCCGTGATTGACCCGCTCACCCCGGGAGCCACTCAATGGGACATCACCGCCCTGGTCGGCGACTGGGTTGCCGGCAATCAGAACAACTACGGCCTGATGCTGAAGGGCAGCCCCGGCGTCAACCATGCGGACTTCAGCACCAGCAACCACGCCACCGCCGCCCTGCGGCCGAAACTGACCATCCGGTATCACTGCCCCTGCGGCGCCCAGTGCACCGTGCCTGAAACACCTTCCTGCAGTGCCTTGTTCATTCCCGATAGCGTGGCCGGCGAATTCAGCACAGCGGGAAAAAGCTACCGATACAATACCGGCATTACCCCGGTGCCGGAGGGCATGCCGTTCAACGGTAAAACGGTGCCGTCCGGCGGCGGCTGGATAGCGGTGGGAGGCTCCGGCCGGTTAGTACTGCTCAGCCGCAGCGGACAAATGCTAGACGATACCTTCACCACCGGCCTGTCCGGCCTCGAAGGCGTGGCCTATGTACCGTCGGGTGAGCTGGCCGGCAAACTGGTGGTGGTCAAAGGCAGCCAGATCTACCTGATTGACCCGACGATCCTGCCACCAGGCAGCAGCTATAAACATATGTCGGTCGACTTTGCGTCCGATCTGCGCGGCGCCAGCTACATCGACGGGGGCCATTTTGACGGTCATATCGCCCTGGTCGATAAAGCCGCCCACCGACTTTTCATCATCGCGCAGAATTTCACCCTGGTACAAAGTCGCGACCTCAGCGTCATGCCGGGGGCGCCTGCCAGCTACAGCGGTGGCGTTGAAGGCATCGCCCACCTGCCCGACACCGACCTGTTCCTGCTCACCGATGTCACCCTCGGTTACGCGCACCTTTACTCGGCACAGGGCTTCTGGCAGCGTGGCTACGAGGTCATCAACAAATTCGGTATTTCCAAACCCACCTCGGCGGCCATAGATCCGCAGACCTGCGCCCATGTGCTTGGCAGCCACCCCGACGATCGATACAAGCTGCTGACCAGCACCAACGCGGACGACGGCACCCGGCAAAGCATACTGGCCCCCGCCGGCGACACCTTCATTCTCTCAGTCAACCAGACCCACAATATGGGCAGTGACACCGGCCTCCAGGTCGAAGTGGAGAACAAGGGCCATCGGCGGGCGGCCCTGCTGCGCTTCGACCTCGGCACCCTGCCGGCCGATGCCAAGGTCCACAGCGCCAAGCTACGCCTGCACGCCCACAACCGCGTCGGCAACCAGAACTGGAACCTGCAGGTACACCGCATCAAGGAAAGCTGGACCGAAAACGGCGCCACCTGGCTCAGCCGCGACGGCAGCCAGAACTGGAGCGGGGGGCCTGGCGGCAGCTACGCCCCAACGGTGGTGGCCTCTCTGCCCGTTGCCGGTACCGGCTGGTATGAATTCGATGTAACAGCACTGGTGCAAGAGTGGCTGGACGGCGTTTCACCCAATAACGGCGTGCAGATCATCGCCGATGCGCCGCAAAAAAATGGCCTTGAATTCAGTTCCCGGGAGGCCCCTATGCACCACAGCTGGTTATTGTCCATGGCAAGTGACACACTGCTCTGGCGCCCGTCCGGCGCTTGCCCCGGGCCTTGCCCGGCCTCTCCGGCCGCTGCTGGTGTCGTGCCCCTGTTGAGAGAGGAAGTGTGACTATGGCTATCCCCAAATCCATGGCATTTAACCTGCCGGTGGCAAGCTGGCTCAAGCGACCCGGCCCCCCTTCCATCGGACTTGAACTGTCGCTGAACCGTCTCAATCTGGCCCAGTTCAAGCCGCAGCCCCCTGGCTCGTCGCCGGTACTGCAGGCGGCCTGTTCACTCCCCTACCCGACCGACCGGGATACCCTGCTGGCCTCACCACAGAGCCTGAAAGCCCTGTTGGCCAGCGCATTCAAACAGCATCCCTTTCGCGGCCGGCGCGTCACCACACTGCTGCCCGCCGACAAAGTCAGGACCCTGTCGCTGAGCTATCAATTCAAGCCCGGCCAGGACGAAGCCGACATCATACTGACCACGCTGGCCCAGCGACTGAACGAAAAGATTGATGATCTGGTGGTCGATTACATACCGATCCGCACCACCGATGACAGGCCCGAACGACTGGTGCTGATTGCCATGGCCCGCCGCCGCGAGGTGATTGACTACCTGGAGCTGCTGCGCCGGGCCGGGCTTGACGTGGTCTCGGTTGAAATCGGTCAGACCGCCATCAGCCGTCTTATCCTCTGGCTCAATGGCCATGTTCCGGACCGTAACAGCCTGGTGATCAATTTTGGCAACGACAACAGCTACCTGACCATGATTGCGGGCCGACGCCTGGTGATTGACCATAGCATCGATTTCGGCGAGGCCACCCTGCTCGAACGATTGGCCTCGGAGCTGGATATCACCAGCCTGCAAGCCCGGGCCCTGATGCGTTCGGCCGATACCCATGGTCAGTCGGAACACTGGACCTCGGCCGAACCCTGCAACGACAAGGCACGCTCAATGGCTCTGGACATACTGCTGCCCGACCTGATGCAGCTCAAGGACGAGATCCATCGAACCCTGATCTACGCCGCCTCCGAGCTGCATGGCCAGCCGGTGCACAACCTTTATCTGTTCGGCAGCCTGGCTCGCTGGAACGGCCTGCGCGAGCACCTGCAGAGTTTGATCGAGATTCCGGCCCACTATCCAGACCCGCTGGGCGCCTTTCAGGGGCAGCGGTGGATCACACCGGATGGGCAGCAGGACTTCTGTATTGCCACCGGCCTGGCACTGAAGGAGCTGACGCCTCATGCATGAGCTGGAGCTGATTCCGCCGGACTACCGCGCCGGCCGACTGATAATACGCCGATGCATTTTCGGCGTGACTATGCTGACGGTGGCCAGCCTGCTGCTGCTGCTTGCCGTAGTGCTATTGTCACGCCACAACGACCAGCAGGAAAACCAAATCTTCGCCATGCAGCAACAGCAGAACGACATTCGCTACCAGCAAAACCAGCTGCAGGAACTGATCCGAGCCCGGAGCTCTCTGCAACGAGAATTGCGCTTTCTCGAAGGCCTGCGCAGCGGTGTGACTGTCTCCGAGTTGCTTGATGCCACTGACAGGGCGCTGGGTGACAACCCGGTCTGGTTTCAGGAATGGAGCTTTCGGCGGGCCAGCAGCCTGGTCGACAAGCCAGCGGGTACCTCGACTCAGGGATATTTCATCCTGATCAAGGCTGAAGACAGCCCCGCTACCGGGCAGGAAGCACTGAAGCTGGACATGAAGATGACGATTCGCGGTCAATCGGACGATCACCTGGCGCTGTCTCATTTCTTGCGCCAGCTCTCCGAACAGCCCCAGATTGCCGAGGTCAATCTGAGCCGTACCAGCCTGCGCCGCTACATCAGTGGCGAGGTAC
Organism: Oceanisphaera psychrotolerans; assembly: GCF_001870485.1. Classification (GTDB taxonomy): domain Bacteria; phylum Pseudomonadota; class Gammaproteobacteria; order Enterobacterales; family Aeromonadaceae; genus Oceanimonas; species Oceanimonas psychrotolerans. The sequence goes on from NZ_MDKE01000055.1 coordinate 101,833, forward strand.
TGGACTTTGAATTAACTGCGCGACTCAGCTCGGGTGAGACACCATGAAACCGGACATCAACGTCGATCTGACCCCATCAAGAACCTGGCTGCTGGCGCTGGCCGGGGGCGGCCTGTTGCTGCTGATTGCGCTGGTCACCTATCTGCTGCTACCGGAGCTGAAACGTTATGACGTGGCGAGAGACACCCTGATGTTGCACCAAGGGGCGCTGCCGGAGGGACAGCAGCTCGACAGCCAGCTCGCCCAGCTCCGCTCCGAGGTGGAAACCTTGCGGCGCACCATTCACGGCGACATGGCCCAGCGCCCGGCCAAACAGCTTGGCAGCCATGTTATCGAGTCGCTGCAGAATCTTTCCTGGCAAAACCAGATGCAGCTGACCAGTCTGGTGCCTCGCACGGGCAGCCGTATCGACGCATTTCAGGAGCTGATCTTCGATATCGAGCTCAGTGGCAGCTACATGGACTTTTACCGCTGGATCCGTGAGCTGAACGACCAGCTCGGTTTCGTGATCATCTCCGCCTTCGACATGAGGCCGGTTCGCACCCAGAGCGATGGCACCCACATCGATATCAAACTCACCATCGTAGCCTACAAGGCGGAATCATGAACATGGAGCGTCTCTTCCCGATCAGCCTCTGGCTGCTGGCGACCACCGCCCTGGCAGACACCGGCATGCCATTACGGGACCCTTTTGTCAGGCCACAGACCGAGCTGCCGGCCCGAACCACCCCGACGCCGGTCGTTTCCGAGCCCGACTTCAAGCTGCGCGCCCTGCTGGTGGCCGGCGATAACTCGCTGGCCAACATTGACGGCACCATACTGGCACTCGGTGATGAATTCGACGGATATCGATTGATTTCAGTCACTCAGGAAGAAACCCTATTCGAAAAAGGCGCAAACAGATATCGTATCCCTCTCAAGGAACGAACGTCCCGATAATGACAACCAGGAAGCAGGAGCTTCAATCACCATGCCCATGATTCATCTCTCTCCGGCCATCAAACGCCTGATCCCCTTGCTTATTCCCATTCTTGCTCTCATCAGTCCGGTCGCGCAGGCCACAAAGGTGTCGCTCAACGTCAACAATGTCGACATTGCCGAAGTCATGGACATGCTCTCGCGTCAGCAGAAATTGAATATCATGCTGTCGACGGGGGTATCGGGTGATGTGTCGGTCAATCTCTACGAGGTCGAGGTATCCAATGCCATTCAGATGATCGCCGAGTCGGCAGACTTCGTGGTGGAGCGGCGCCAGGGGAGTTATTTTATTCGCAAGCGCGAAGATGTCGGCAAGTACAGCTACAACAACCTGACCAGGCTGAAAACATTCAAGGTCCAGTATTCGGACCCCGTCGCCATCATGGATATTCTGAGCAAGTATATTTCCAGCTACGGCAATATCACCGCCCTGCCGGAGCGCGGTTTGCTGGTAGTGGAAGACAAGCCGGAATTTCTTAGTCGCATCGGCGGGCTGCTCGAGGAAATCGACCGTCAGCCACGACAGATCCTGATCGAGGCCAAAATCTTCGACGTCACCCTGACGGACTCCGATGTCTTCGGCATCGACTGGGCCACGCTCTTTAAAGGTGGCCAGGGTGAAGTCGGCACCTCCGGGCTGGTGCCGGGCACCGAGGGCATTTTCATCGATCTGGTCACGCCGGATCTGGCGGTGTTCTTCAATGCCCTGCAAACCAAGAACCGGTTGCACACCGTATCGACACCCAAGATACTGGCACTGGAAGATCAGGAAGCCAGCACCGTCATCGGCGACCGTCAGGGGTTCAAGGTCACCACCACCATCAACCAAATCACCACCGAAAGCATCGACTTTCTTGAGTCCGGCGTGATCCTCAAGGTTAAACCGGCGGTCGACGAAGCCAACCGGATCCTGCTGCAGATCCACCCGGAGGTCAGCACCGGAACCGTTAACCAGCAGGGGATTCCCTCACAAAGCACCACCGAGGTCACCACCCAGATGCTGGTCAGCAGCGGTCAGACGGTCTTTATCGGCGGGCTGATCCGGCAATCCACCGAAGAAGGCGTCAGGGGCGTGCCTATTCTGATGCATATTCCCTTGCTGGGACGCCTGTTCAAGCAGTCAACCTACACGGACGTGCAGACCGAAACCGTGGTGCTGATCACCCCTTATCTGGTTCAGGATGGCATGCCGCCCCCGCCAACCGAGCCGCGGCTGACGATGAGCATTTCACCCTGATGCATTCGAACCGGGAGCATTGAAGAGATGAGCACCTGGGCTATCGTGGGTTTGGTCATTCTGTCTGGTCTGCTGCTGGCCGGGGTTTTACTCCGGGAGAAACAGGCTCGCGGATAAACCCGGACAGGTCGGGAAACATGCAATTTTACACTTTTGGGCAATGTTAAAGGATAACCAATGCACAACCTCACCATCGTCGCCTTCGACCGCAAAAACCAGCCCCACATTCGCGCCATTCGCGATGCCGTGTTCATCCATGAGCAGAACATCGATCCCGAGCTGGAATTCGATGGCCTGGACAACGCGGCGATGCATGTGCTGGTGGCGGTGGATGATCAATACGTAGGCACCGGCCGCATGCTGGACGACGGCCATATCGGCCGCATCGCCATCTTGCGGGATTTTCGGGGCCGGGGGCTGGGCGGCCGTATGGTGCAGGCGCTGGTAGACGAAGCGGTATCCCGGGGCTACCCGCGGGTCTATCTGGGCGCCCAGAAGCAGGCCATCGGTTTCTACGCCAGGCTGGGGTTCATACCCTTCGGCGAGGAGTTCATGGAAGCGGGGATCCCGCATCTGTCCATGGAAAAGCCATTAGTCTGAATCATTGCGCTAGTACAGATACATTCGGTGCCGGCAAGCATGGATGCATCTTATACCAATCTGAATAAAGCTCTGATCTTTCTCAAGTCCGAACTCAGAGGCAACACAGCCACCTCCCACGACACGCCATAAACTCATCCCTGAGGGCTCGGAAATGCCATCCGTGGCATTTCACGGTCGCGGGAGGTCGTCTCTGTTGCCTCATCCTGAGCTCCGAGTGGCCAGCAGGCAGTGCCAGCAGGTGACTCTGCAGCATCAAGGAGGGCAAAGGGATCTGCTCAGCCGACCATCCGCACCACGGATGGTGCGGCTGAGCCTCCAAGGATGGATTTACGGCGAGTCGGCGGAGTAGACCCTTTGTCCGAGATGGGCATGACCGTCAAAAAGATCGGATATTTAATGCGATGGGTATTATTAATTGAAAGCAAAAAAAGACCTTGAAAGCCGGTGGGTTTCGAAAAACCCGCCCGGTTTTCAAGGTCAAATGGGCAATAAGACGTACTCAACTACCAGATTTACAACTAACACTATAAAAAGATAACGACCTCCAAAACCCCGTAAGCTATATGAATTATGGGTCCTGTCGTTTAAATGCCCCAGCACAATAGGGTCGATGACCATGGCTCAAAGCAGAGTGCAACCTTCCTCAAGGGGTAAAACCAACAACCTAAATTTCAAGGACTACTCGCCCAATGGCTCGCGAACAACAGGCCAATACATATCCAGATTCTACGTCCGCATCGGAGATGCCACCATTATGAATCATATGCACCTCACCAGAGGTCTTTTTGATTTTACAGCTCCCGCATACACCAAACATGCATGCTGAGGGAATGTCCACGCCCACTTCCTTCGCCACAGAAAGCAAGGTATCCGTCTGTTTGCAGGCGACATCTCTGTTCAAACTGTTGAAATGTATTTCCGCCTCAACATCATCCGCTGGAATAACATCATTGTGATCCGGTGTGTCTTCTTCCGTATGAATAGGAGCACCGAAGCTTTCCTCGTGATAATGCGACATGTCAAATTCTTCGGCGTGAAGAATATCACGCACACTTTGCATGAAACCTTCGGATCCACAACAAAAGACTTCTCTCTCGGCGAAATCAGGTGATATCAGCTCCAGCATAATCTGGTTAAAGCGACCCTGAAATCCGGTCCAGACATCATAGCGATCTGTCTCTTTCACGATCCAGCTTACCTTGATATCAGGATCCCGTTTCGACATATGCTCAATTTCATCACGGAAAAGTATTTCCGATGGTCTCGCCGCACAATGAATAAACGTAATATCCGTATGTACACTGTAATCATAAAGCCAGCGCAGCATGGAAATCATTGGCGTGATTCCCGAACCTGCCGAGATAAACAAGTACTTTTTAGCGGGCAGGTTCCGGCACGAAAAAATACCCGAGGGCCCGTATGCCTTTACGGTATCGCCCAGTTTTAGATTATCCAACAGCCAGGCACTGCCTCCCTGCCCATCCTCTTTACGCTTTACGGTAATACCAATAGATAGCGGTCTGGAAGGGGTAGTCGAAAGCGTATAGGATCGGTGCAGGATACCTTTTTCAGTTGGTACTTCGATGGTAATGAACTGTCCAGGCTCATAGTTGAACAGTTGTTCATCATCAACTTTGAAGAAGAAGGTTTTAGCATTTTGAGTTTCCGGCATCACCATGACGCACTCTAATCTCTGCTCATCATTCCAGTAGTATGGAGCATCTTTAAGTTTAGCCAAACCCGATGAACTCATAACATTAAACCTCCATAATAAAACCAAAAACAGAACCAACTCCCACACGTAAAAACCTGCCGAAAATAGTGCCTGCCGGCAGGTTTTCAACAGTGGTTAGATGATTTTTTTAATCATCATATCCGTATACCAATCAATAAAAGCTTTAACCCCAAACTCTGCTGTTGGCGAATAGGGCCCTGGCTGATAGCCACGGGTGTTGATGCCTAACTGGTTACGCTCAACAAAACTCCGATCTTCATCGTTCGTTTCGCGCCAGACCTTGGTCAAATTGTCTACGTCGTAGTCCACACCTTCTACCGCGTCTTTTGGCACCATCCACTTGCAGGTCAATTGGGTTTCCTGCGGGCTTATCGGCAACACCCGGAAGGAAATGCAGTGATCTGCCTGATAATGAAGCCAGACATTTGGCAAATGAAGGTTGCGCAAGGTACCGACATCAATATCCGGCAGAGTCCCCAGGCGATGGTTCTTCACCGCCGGCTGACCATCCATGGTCATGGAAACCGTACCTTTAAGCAGGGGCATGCGGGCAATGCGCCAACCGTTCTTGTTCACCGCCCGATAGGGCAAATCTTTCTGCTCCCACTCAGAAAAAGCATTTTCCATATGGGCTTTAGCTTCTGGTGTTGTAACCGGGTCGTTCGGATCATCGCTCTCGGGCAGACTGCGTAACAGTGAGGGGTGCCCAGCCTGGCAGTGATAACACTCGCGATTATTTTCCCAAACCAGCTTCCAGTTACCCTGCTCTACCATCGAGATTTCTGCCGCCACCTTCAGGTCTTCCATGCCATGCGGCGCAATATATGGCTCTATCGTTTTCGCGTATTCATTGAAATCCGGCGGATTGTCACTGAGGCAGACGTAAATGGTGCCACCCGCCACCTCAACGTTGACTTTATTCAGTGGGAAATCGGCCTTATCAAAGTCATTGCCCATTTCGCGAGCAAAAATAAGCTGACCATCAAGTTCATAGGTCCATTGGTGATAGGGACATACAATTTTTGGAGCGCTACCACTGGCCTTGGTACAAAGTACCGAACCACGATGTCGACACGTATTGAAGAATGCACTGATGCCCCCTTCCTTATTACGCACTATCAACAGTGAGTCTTTACCAACATTGACGGTAACGTAATCTCCCACCTTGGGTACTTCACATACATGCCCAATGGCCAGCCAGTTTTGAGCAAAGATAAGCTCCATTTCCAGCTCAAACAACTCGGGGTCGGTATAAAACTGTTGAGGCAGGCTATAACCTGGCTTTTGCGATTTGAGACTTTCCAAGATAGACGCTGAAAACTTCATATTGCCTCCGTTGCTAATTCATATTCAGCCGAAAGTACATCAGGCATAAAGCAATGTGCCTGATTTCGTGACCTCACTGATGAAGTCACGAAATCAGGTATATGGCTATAGATTAATTCGGTGGCAAATGGGCTCTGCCACCGGGTTAATCACCTTACTAATCTTCGCGTTTGAATCGCCCCTGCACGATCCTGTCGATAATCATGGCGCAAAGCAGGATGGCTATACCGGCCAGCAGTCCCTGCCCTTTCGCTGCGTACTGCAGCGCTTGCAGTACATCCGTACCCAGCCCTTCAGCACCGATCAAGGAGGCGATAACCACCATCGACAGACACATCAGGATGGTCTGGTTTACGCCGGTCATGATGCTGGGCAACGCCAGGGGGATTTCCACATCCATCAGCAGCTTGCGCCGGGTACAACCGAAAGCCAGCGCCCCTTCCACTATCGTGGCTGGGACTTGCTTGATACCCAATGCCGTCAGGCGCACGACCGGGGGCATGCCGAAAATGAGTGTGGCCAGGATGCCCGGCGGCTTGCCAGTACCAAAGAAGGCGATGATCGGAATCAGATAGACAAAGGCCGGCATGGTCTGCATAAAGTCCAGCACCGGTCGAGCAACCGCGTAGGTAGAGCGACTCTTCGCGCAAAGGATCCCCAGCGGTACGCCAATCACCACACACAGGGTGGCCGCCGCTCCCAGCAGAGCAACCGTTGCCATGCTTTTCTCCCAGTACCCCAGAAACGCGAGGTAAGACAGGGCAGCAAGGGTGAAGATCGCCGTCCTCGGACCGGCCAAACGCCAGGCCATGACCAGTATCACCATCGCCGTCACCGGCCAGGGCGTATCGACCAGCAACACTTCCAGACTGTCGAGCAGTACGCGTATGGCGCTGGTGATACCATCAAAAAAACCGGCTCCCTTCACGGCGATGGTGTCAAAGCCGGCATTCAGCCAGGTAGCGATTCCGTTAAACAGCGATTTGTCGGTGGGAAACTCGGTAAGCCAGGCTACCGGTTTGGCCACGGTAAAGCGGTACAGCGTCAGCGGGGCCATCACGGCCAGCATCACGGCGCCCAGAAGCAGGTTCTTCTGATTGAAACCGCTTGTTTCACTTCTCCCACCACGCCAGCGGCAGTACTTCATTTCATAAACAATGTTCGCCATGAAGCCCTGAATCAGCACAATGACCACCAAGGCCAGCGCGCCCCAGAATATCAACTGGTTCGCTCCGGCAACTGCCGCATCGGCAGCAACCAGGGCTTGTTCTGCGGCCCGCTGCAGGTTGTCGGCGTTACGCTGCAACGCCTCGGCACTCGGAGCCCCGGACTCCAGGGCAGCCTGGGCCTTGGCGGCCATCTCCTGCGATTTACCGCTCAGGCGATCCGCCCGAGCCAGATTGTCAGCCCCCAGTTCACCCCACAATCCCCGGCTCAACAGCACCAGCGCAAACAGGGTGGCAACGGTGCTCAACCAAAAGAAACCCCATATGTTGCGTGCCGAGGCCCAGAGCGGCCCCAGCAGCGCAGCGTGGGGATTAAAGGAGAAGGTGAGGCGGGTACTGGACTGGATTTTATCGAATTGCTTGCTGTAATACTCACCCTGCCGCCCGGTAAAACGATGAACGGACATGGGCTGCTCAGACTGCACCGTGGCTTTGCTGATAGCGTTCATATTACTCTTTCCCCTTGATTCCCTGCAGCAGGATATTTTTGCTGACGATGCCGATATCCGCTCCTGTTGCATCCGTGATAATAATCGGCAGCTCTGAGGTGATGGCAATATCGATCAGTTGATTGAGATTGGTATTTTCATCCACCCGTGGAGCATCGGCCAGATTGACGCCGGCAGGTACCGTTTCACTGTTTATTTCCCGCATGATGGAGTGGGCACACACCAGCTTGAGGTTGGAGATATCCTTGACGAAGTCAGCCACATAATCGTCTGCCGGTTGCATGACGATTTCCTCTGGTGTACCGACCTGAATAAGGTGTCCATCCTTCATGATCGCGATGCGATCGCCGATGCGGATCGCTTCATCAAGGTCATGGGTAATAAAGATGGTGGTTTTCTGGAGTGTCTTGGTCAGGGTGACAAACTGGTCCTGCAATTCCCGTCGGATCAGGGGATCAAGTGCACTGAAGGGCTCGTCCATCAGCAGCACTTCGGGATCACTGGCCAACGCCCGGGCCAGGCCGACGCGTTGCTGCATGCCACCCGACAGTTCGCTGGGCAATCTGTCTTCGTAGCCACTCAGGTTGACCAGTGACAAGGCATGCAATGAGGTTTCCCAGCGCCTGGCCTTGGGAAGGCCCTGCACCTCCAGCGGAAAGGCAACGTTATCCAGCACCGTTCGATGCGGAAGCAACGCCATATGCTGGAACACCATGCCAATATGCCTGGCGCGAACATCCCGCAGCTCATTGTGAGACAACGCCGACATATCCCGGCCAAGCACCTTGATGTTACCCGCAGAGGGTTCGATAAGACGATTAAGGTGCCGAATCAGCGTAGATTTTCCACTGCCGGACAGGCCCATGATGCAAAAGATTTCGCCGCGAGGCACCGTAAAAGAAACATCGGCGATCCCTACCACACAAGAAAATCGCTGCAGAACGGCAGCCTTGTCCAGCCCCTCCTCAACGACAGCCTTCATCGCCTGTTCGGAGTTACCGCCAAAAATTTTCCACACGTTTTCTAGCTGAATGACATCCTCGGTCATTTTGTATTCCCTCACTACTGGTATTGTTATCGTTGCAGGCATCTGATTGCGCTGAGGCTCAGCGGATGGTTTCAGAGTCGGCCTCTGAAACCATCATTCGCTTCAAAACCAGCCGCCTATCCGACGTTGGGAAACATGGAACCCAGTTATTGACCCAGCCAGGAGTCAACCAGGCTACTGTTTTCTTGAACCCACTCTTTGGCAACGACCTCGGGATCTTTCTTCTCGACCACTACGTGATGACTCAACTGGCCGACCTGGTCAGCATTAAGTTTGAAGTGTTTCAGTAACATCGCAGCTTCGGGCTGATCCTTTTCCAGCGACCTGGCGTAATGCACATACAGGTAGGCCTTGTCCCAGGCACTGTCGGCATTGGATTTGGCCAGCCAGTCAGGATCATCGGTGGGTTGCACTACCTTCCAGGTGTCCACATTGTGTTTCGGCTCTTTGAGCATCACCAGGTCATAGACACTAAACACATGGTGTGGTGTGTAGCAGAAAAACGCATAGGGCTTGCCCGCTTTCTCCGCGGCATCCAGCGCCGCCCAATTGAGCGGCATATCCATGACGACCTGTTTCATGGTTTGGTCATAACCGTAGCTTTTGGCCCGGATCTGCTCTACCGCCGTCGAGGCCGCGCCAGGTTCACCGATCCACATCTCGCCCTCGCCATCACCATCGGTGTCGAAAAGTACCGATTTACTCGGGTCGGTCAGGTCGTAAATCGAGGTGATGTTATGTTTTTCCGAGGTCGCCTTGGTAACGCAGATTCCCTGTGAAGCTTCGACACCGTTAGGGTTTTGAGCCACGGTACCCTTGGTCTTGACATACTTGTCATGCAGGTTGCTCTGATTGGGCAGCCAGACTTCCGGGTGTACATGCATGGATCCCCGGTCCATCGCTTCCCAGATAACGGCGTTGGAGCCGCTTTGCATGGCCACCTCCAACCCAAGATTATCCTCCATCACCACCTTGATAATATGGGCCGTGGCAGCCGCCGAGGGCCAGCTCGGCACACCCACAACCACATCGGCAGCCTGCGCCAGGCCGCCGGTTAAAGAGAATGCTACTGTCGCGCCCAATACCTTTACTGATTTCATATATCTTTCCTTGTAAATGTTGGATTGACGATATTCATGCAGTTATCAAGACCTACATATTCGGGTAAACCGGGCCACCGCCCCCTTCGGGCACGACCCAGGTGATATTCTGCGACGGATCCTTGATGTCACAGGTTTTGCAATGCACGCAGTTTTGCGCGTTGATCTGAAAACGCGGACCGCTGGACTCCTCCACGATTTCATACACGCCGGCCGGGCAGAAACGCTGCGCTGGCTCGGCCCAGGTGGGCAGATTTTTGGCCAGCGGAATGCTGCCGTCCGTCAACTGCAGGTGACTGGGCTGGTCCTCTTCGTGATTGGTGTTGGACAGAAACACCGACGACAGCTTGTCGAAGCTCAGCTTGCCATCGGGCTTGGGATACTCGATGCGCGGGCTCTGATCCGCCGGATTCAGCTGGGCATAATCGGCACGGGTATCGTGCAGCGTCACCGGGATCTTGCCACCAAACAGGTTTTGATCGATGACGTTGAAGGCACCGCCGAGCCAGGTACCGAACTTGTGCATCGCCGGACCGAAGTTGCGGCTGCGGAACAGGTCGTCGTAGAGCCAGGAGTCCTTGAATTTTTCGGTAAAGGACACCAGATCCTTGCCACCCTCGTCGCCAGCGGCGAGCGCCTCGAACACCGCTTCGGCCGCCAGCATGCCGGACTTCATGGAGGTATGGGTGCCCTTGATCTTGGAGAAGTTCAGGGTGCCGGCATCACAGCCCAGCAACAGCGCACCCGGCATGGTCATTTTTGGCAGCGAGTTGAAACCGCCCTTGGCGATGGCCCGGGCGCCGTAAGACACCCGCTTGCCGCCTTCGAGATACTGCGCAAACAGCGGGTGATGCTTCATGCGCTGGAATTCGTCGAACGGGCTCAGCCAGGGGTTGGAGTAATTGAGGTCGATGATCAGCCCAACCACCACCTGATTGTTGTCACCGTGGTAGAGGAAGAAACCGCCGTTGGTACCGGCGTGATCCTTGCCACACAGCGGCCAGCCGGCGCCATGTACCACCAGACCCGGCTGGTGTTTGGCGGGGTCGATGTCCCACAATTCCTTGATGCCGATGCCGTAGTGCTGCGGATCGGCGTCCTTGTCGAGCGCGAACTGCTTGATCAGTTGCTTGCCCAGGTGTCCGCGACAACCTTCGGTAAACAGGGTGTATTTGGCGTGCAGTTCCATGCCGGGGGTGTAGTTGCCCTTGGGTTGGCCATCACGGCCCACGCCCATATCACCGGTGGCGATGCCCTTGACCGAACCGTCCTCGTGATAGAGCACCTCGGCGGCGGCGAAGCCGGGAAAAATCTCGACACCCAGCGCCTCGGCCTGCTCGCCCAACCAGCGGCACAGGTTACCCAGGCTGGCCACGTAATTGCCGTGGTTGTGCATGGTCTTGGGCGCCAGTGCATTGGGAATGCGGCGCGCGCGCTGCTCATCCTTGAGCAGATAGATCTGATCCTCGGTCACCGCGGTCTTCAGCGGCGCACCCTGATCGGCCCAGTCAGGGAACAGCTCGTTCAAGGCTCGCGGCTCGATCACGGCACCGGAGAGGATATGAGCGCCTACTTCGGAGCCCTTCTCCACCACACAGACCGTCAGTTCCTGCTCCGCAGCCTGCGCCTGCTGCATCAGCCGGCAGGCGGCCGACAGCCCGGCAGGGCCGGCACCGACAATGACAACATCGAACTCCATTGACTCGCGTTCGACAGTACGCTCGTAATCACTCACTGTAATGATCTCCCTTTTTTCTTACTGCATATCCCTGCTGAGCGTCCGAACGCTTAATGCGCGGTCCGCGCCTGGGCGGCACTCAGGGTGTTCCTCAACAGACAGGCGACGGTCATGGGGCCTATACCCCCCGGTACCGGGGTGACGGCACCGGCGACGGTTGAAACCGCGTCGAAATCGACATCCCCCGTGAGCCGGGATTGTCCATCCTCCAGCGCGATACGGTTGATACCCACGTCCAGCACGATGGCGCCTGGCTTGATGTAGCTGGCATCGATCATTTCGGCCCGGCCCACCGCCACCACCAGGATGTCGGCGCTGCGGCATTCCGCGGCCAGGTCCTGACTTCTGGAGTGCACCGTGGTCACGGTGCAATGGGCATTGAGCAGCAGTTGCCCCATCGGCTTGCCGACGATATTGGAGCGCCCGACCACCACGGCCTTCTTACCGGACAGATCGCCCAGGCGGTCCTGCAGCAGCAGCAGACAGCCCAGCGGCGTGCAGGGCACCAGCGCCGACTGGCCTGTGCTCAGGCGCCCGACGTTCACCGGGTGGAAACCGTCCACGTCCTTGGCCGGGTCAATCGCCTCAATCACCGCTTTTTCCTCGATCTGTGCCGGCAAGGGCAGCTGCACCAGGATGCCGTCCACCTGATCATCACCGTTCAACAAGGCGATCAGTTGCAACAACTCGTCCTGGTTGGTGTTGCCCGGCAGCAGGTGCGGGAAGGAGGTGATACCGGCATCGGCAGCCTGGCGCATCTTGGTTTTGACGTAGACCTGGCTGGCCGGGTCATCCCCCACCAGTATCACGGCCAGGCCCGGCTGACGCCCCGCCTGCGCCCGAAAGCGGGCGGAACCTTCTGCCACATCGGCACGCAGTGCCGTGGCAAAGGCCTTGCCGTCGATACGTTCGGCAGGAGCTGCCTCCGGATAAATATTGCTTGCCTGATCAGTCATCGCTGCGAGTCCTTTGCCTTTGGTTTAAAAAACGACGGTACGCAGACCGTTCTGGAAGACACGGTGACGCACGTGGTATTTCACCGCTCGGGCCAGGGCCTGGGCTTCGGTATCGCGCCCGACCTGGGTCAGGTACTGCGGATCCTGGGCATGGTCAACCCGCTCCACCATCTGCTCGATAATGGGGCCTTCGTCCAGGTCACCGGTCACATAATGGGCAGTGGCACCGATCAGTTTCACGCCGCGCTCGTAGGCCTGATAGTAGGGTTTGGCACCCTTGAAGCCCGGCAGGAAGGAGTGATGGATGTTGATACAGCGACCGGCCAGCTGCTGGCACAGGCTATCGGAAAGTACCTGCATGTAGCGCGCCAGTACCACCAGTTCGGTACCGGTCTGCTCAACAATCTGCAGCAGCTTGGCTTCCTGCTCCGGCTTGGTCTCTTTGGTCACCGGCAGGTGGATGTAATCCAGCCCTTCGCGCTCGGCCAGATAGCGCAGGTCTTCGTGGTTGGACACGATGGCGGTGATATCGATGTTGAGCTCACCGGTGGCGCGACGATACAGCAGGTCACGCAGACAATGGTCGTACTTGGAGACCATGATCAATACGCGTGCCGGCTGGGTGGCGTCGTGAATTTCCCACTCCATGTCGAAGCGCATTGCCGTAACCTCAAAGGCGGCCTTGAGCTGCTCGACGCTCGGCTTCTGATTACCTTCAAACACGAACTCGATGGTCGAGAAAAAAAAGCCCCGAGTCCAGGTCATCGAACTGGTGAAATTCCTTGATAAAGCAGCCCCGATCGGCAAGAAAGTTACCGATGGCAGCCACGATACCGACCTGTCCAGGACAGGAGATCTTAAGAATGTATGCGGGTTTGTTCTTCATTTTACTTTTCATCCATGATGGGTTAATCGGAATCTCAGAGCGCTTTGTCGAGCTCGGGCATGACGTCGAACAGGTCACCCACGATGCCGTAGTCGGCCACCTGGAAGATGGGTGCGTCCGGATCCTTGTTGATCGCCACGATCATCTTGGAATCCTTCATGCCCGCCAGGTGCTGGATGGCACCGGAAATACCCACGGCGATATACAGATCAGGCGCCACTACCTTGCCGGTCTGACCGACCTGGTAATCGTTGGGCACAAAGCCGGCGTCAACCGCTGCACGGGATGCCCCTACCGCCGCGCCGAGCTTGGCCGCCACCGTATCCAGCAGGGCAAAGTTCTCGCCGTTGCCCATGCCACGACCACCGGAGATCACGATGCGTGCCGTGGACAACTCGGGCCCTTCGGATTTGGCTTCGGAACGGCTGACAAAGCGAGCCAGAGACTGACTGGCCAGTGCGTCAATCGCCATGCTTTCGGCGCTGCCACCGGTGGCTGCAACGGCCTCGAACTTGGTACTGCGTACCGTGATCACTTTTACCGCGTCGCGGCTGCGCACCGTGGCCAGGGCATTGCCGGCATAGATAGGACGCTCGAAGGTATCGGCATCGATGACCGCGCTGATATCCGAGATTTGCGGTACGTCCAGCAGGGCGGCGACGCGGGGCATCAGGTTTTTGGCAAAGGTGCTGTTCGAGGCCAGCAGGTGGCTGTAGCCTTCGGTATATTGTTGCACCAGCGGCGCCATGTCTTCGGCCAGCGGCTGGGCGAACAGGTCGTTGTCGACGCTGAGTACGCGACGCACACCCGGAATGGCGGCAGCGGCCTCGGTGACGGCGCTGCAGTTGCTCCCCATCACCAGGATGTCAATATCCCCGCCAATCTGGGTGGCGGCACCCAGGGTATTGTAGGTGGATGATACGATGCTGTTGTTGTCGTGATCTGCGATTACAAGAATGGCCATGATGCGTCTCCTTACACTAATACGGCGTCGGTTTTCAGTTTTTCCACCAGCTCGGCGGCGTTTGCCAGGATCACACTTCCGGACGCACGTGCCGGCGGCTCAACCACACCGAGCAGTTCCAGTCGCGGCGTCAGATCCACACCCAGTGATGCGGCATCGATGCTGTCCAGCGGCTTTTTCTTGGCCTTCATGATCGACGGCAGGGAGGCAAAACGCGGCTCGTTCAGGCGCAAATCCGCCGTGATCACCGCCGGCAGGTTCAGTGCCACCGTCTCCAGACCGCCATCCACTTCGCGGGTGACTTCAATCTGCTCGCCCGATACCGTCAGGCCCGAGGCAAAGGTGCCCTGAGGCCAGCCCATCAGCGCCGCCAGCATCTGGCCGGTCTGGTTGCAGTCATCGTCGATGGCCTGCTTGCCCAGCATGACCATGCCTGCACCTTCCTGTTCTGCCAGCGCCTTGAAGGTTTTCGCCACGGACAAGGGTTCGGTGGTGCCGTCGTGTAACACCAGAATGGCGCGATCGGCACCTATGGCCAGCGCCTGACGCAGGGTTTCCTGGGCCTTGTCCGGGCCGATGGATACGGCGATGACTTCGGAGGCCTGGCCCGCTTCCTTCAATCTGACGGCCGCTTCAACGGCAACTTCGTCAAACGGGTTGATGGCCATCTTGACGTTTTCCAGTTCGACAGCAGACCCATCCGCCTTGGCTCGAATCTGCACGTTATAATCAACGACCCGTTTCACACCCACTAAAATTTTCATAAATCCTCCTGAAAACCTTTCAGTATTACGTCTGGCGATACAACTATTTAAACTATTAACCCGGTGGCAATTAAGGCCGGTAACAACAGCGACTGCCGCCGGGTTAAAAATTATTTATATCGAATCACACAGCGAAATAACTTAAAGATCCTTTCATTAAATAATTTCATTTCAAGTTCAAATCAAAACCCATAATTAAGATCTGAGGCGAGCGTTTTCGGCATCAAACAACTGACCTGCAATCACTTTGGCTTTATGGCTTCGCCGATGATCTCTACATCGAACTCGGCGCCTTCATGTGCATAAGCGGGGTCGATAAAGGCCATGGCAATGTTCTTCTGCACCCGGTGACCATATGCTGCCGAGGTGATGGTACCGATGACGGCACCGTCAACACAGACTGAATCGCCGGGATGCGGAGCAGCGTGTTCGCAATCGATGACCATGGTGACAAACTTTCTTCTTGCAGGCTGACCCGCCTTGGCAAGCAGGGCTTCTTTTCCTGGGAAGTTTGCGGCCTTGTCCATTTTCACGAAACGACCCAGGTCACTCTCGAACGGGTCAAACTCGGTGATCAGGTCGGCCTTCCAATGACGATAACCTTTCTCGAGACGCATCGACTCGGTTGCCAGCGAGCCAAACGGCTTGAGACCGAACTCGGCGCCTGCTTCCGTAATCAGCTGGTGTGTCAGATAGAGCTGCTCATTGGGCACATGCAGTTCCCAGCCCAGTTCACCGTTGAAGCTCACTCGCATGGCAAGGGCTTGCGCATGGCCGATGAATACAGACTGGGCGGTGAGCCAGGGGAAGCTCTCGTTCGACCAGTTGGTACGGGGGGACAGTTTTGCCAGCAGATCCCTGGATTTGGGTCCGGAAACCACCAGAATCGTATGGGAGTTGGTCATCGGAACCAGCTCGACACCCTCGCTGGGGAGACGGGTGCGCAGCCAGTCCATATCGTGATATTCGGAGGCCGCCGCAGAGCCGTACCAGAAACGATCTTCTGCCAGTTTTGCCAGCGTGGCTTCAGCGGCCACATTGCCTTTATCGGTCAGGAAGTAGCACAGACCGACGCGACCCACTTTTTTGGGTACGTTGCTGCACGTCAGGCTGTCCAGCCACTCGGCGGCACCCGGGCCCTTGATTTCGATGCGGTTGAAGCCGCTGACTTCCATCAGGCCGACAGCCTCGTGTACGGCCTTGATTTCGCTGGCGACGACTTTCTCGACATCGGTGAAGCGGAAGCTGTGTTCGAATTTGAAGTCGGCAGTCGGCTTGAAGAACAGCGCCCGTTCCCATCCACTCACTACACCGAACTCGGCATTTTGTTCTTTCAACACCGGGTAGATTGGCGTGGTTTTTGCCAAACGGCCTGCCGGGCGGAACTCATGGGGCATGTGGAAGCGGAATTCGTTCTGGTAGTCTTCGATAGCTTTCAGAGCGGTGAATTCGGTGTTGGCATGACGAGTGAAACGCGCCGGGTCAATCGCCCAGGTATCCCACTCTGACTCACCGTGAACGATGATTTCAGCCAGGATCTTGCCGTGACCACCACCCTCACCCAAACCAGCACGAAGACCGATAATAGAATAGAGGTTATCGAATCCAGGGGTCTTGCCCACCAACGGGTTACCATCGGCAGAATAGGTGATGGGACCGTTAACAATGCTGCGGATACCGGTTCTTTCCAGGCACGGCATACGTTTGAAGACACGTTCCATGTTATCCAGACAGCGATCCAGATCATCCGGGCAAAGCGCGTTAACAAAGTTGGGGTCGATACCGTCCATGCCCCAGGTTTTACAACGCTGCTCATAAATACCCACCAACAAACCGTCTTTTTCCTGGCGGCTATAGAAATCATCGAGGGGGTCACGCAGCAAAGGAACGCGTTTGCCAAATGCCTGTATTTCCGGAATCGCTTCGGTCAGGAAGTACATGTGTTCCATTGAAATGACCGGATACTTGACCCCTATCATGTCACCGATTTCATTCACTCGATAACCACCGGCGTTAACCACTTTCTCACAGGTGATATCGCCATTTTTGGTTTGAACGACCCATTCACCATTCGGCTTTTGATAGACATTTTCAACGGGGTTATGACGGTATATTTCAGCGCCCGCTTTACGAGCGGCACGCGCCAGCGCCTGAGTAAGCTGAGCGGGATCGATGTCACCATCCAGCGGGTCCCACAAACCACCCAACAGCTCATGAGTTTCAATCAGCGGGTGGCGTTTGGCACATTCAGCCGCATCAATTAATTCGAAATCAACACCCATTCCTTTTGCCAGGGAAATAAAGTGTTTATAGCCATCGAGATGGGCCTGGGTAGATGCTAAACGAATACCGCCGGAAGCATGGTGATAGTTAATGGGGTGTTCCAGATCTGCAGCCAACTCTTTATACAATTTGATGCTATGGCTCTTTAAGCCAACCATCGTCTGCACCGCACCAAAATTGGTTACCTGAGCGGCGGAGTGCCAGGTTGTTCCCGATGTCAGCTCGTTCCGCTCAACCAGCACAACATCCGTCCAACCTTCTCGAGTCAGATGGTAAAGGGTACTACAACCGCCGATTCCACCACCAATAATGACTACCTTGCAATGCTTCTTCATGGCTTTTCCTTAAGTGTATGTTTGCGCTACGCCCGCCCAGCTGGCTGGCACTAACAACAGGGTCTCATTAGGGTTTGTGTCGGAATGCAGACCCAATGACCGCATCAATGTAAGCGCTTTCATTTTTAGCACCGCAGTATCCGGTGTGCAAGAGTTTACTTGGAGTTTTTTTTATACCTTGCTACCGCTTTTTATCGCTACTACGCATATCCCATACGCGCCCCAATACCAGAAATGCGGTGTCGGGGGCCGAACCCAACACCCTGTCGACATGACCAAAACGCCAGCTGCGCCGTGTTAACCCCGGCACAAAATAAACATTAAGCCATTGATTTTAAAGGTTAAAAAAGTTATTGCGACAAGAGGGAAAGCCTGGAGTGACTCGCATCCGGATGTCCTTTACCCGATGACATCACGATTTTGGGATTGGAAAGAGTGTGGCCGGTAAAAGACATCGCATGGCGCCTTCTCCCGAGACGGAAAATAATATTGCGCATTTTCAGACGAGTTTTTTGGCGCGCTCAACAATGGGGCAGGCGCACTATTCTGGTGCGATTATAGTGGCGTAGAGCCAACTCAAAAATGGGCATCACGCCCTTTAAAAATACCAAGATACTGAAATCAATGACGGCTCAACTTGGACTTGCGCAAGTCCCCCGCACTATCAATTCCACATCCAAAATCGGGGGTGGCTCCACTTCGTTGCCACGGAGCCTGGAAACCAAATACTGCGCGGCCAGCTTGGCCATTTGCGGCTGAGGTGTTCTCAATGTCGTTAATGGCGGCGTTAAATGGCGTGCAAGCCAGGTATCATCAAACCCGGTAATGGAGACATCTTCAGGTATGGAAATCCCTAGCATTTTACTCTCAAAAAAGGCCCCGTAGGCAAAAGGGTCGGAGCCACAGATAATCGCCGTTGGCCGGTCTGAGCGAGACATCAATATCCTGAATGCCTCCTGCCCATACTCCACCCCAAGCGGCCTTTCGATAATCAGCTCATCCGGCAAGCTTAACTGACGCCTGGACAACGCATGACGAACCCCCAGCAGCCGGCCATAGGCACGGTCGTTACTCTTCGAATCACCTAATATCATGCCGAATTTGGTATGACCCAAGTCCATCAGGTAATCGGCAATTTTAGCGGCCGCCACCTCGTTACTGAACCCGGCACAGGGGTGCTCACCCCGATCATCGACAACCCAGGTAATGACATAGGGAATATTTTTTTTGTTCAGCAGGCTGTAGATCGAATTATCGCGTGACAAGCCGACCAACAATAATGCATCCACATTATGAGACACCATTTCGTTGATCTGGGCGTGTTCTTTATTTTTGTCAAAACTGGAAGAGGCCACAATCGTTGTGTACCCCTCTGTGGAGATCATATTCTGAAATCGCTCAAGAAAGCCACCAAAAAGCGCGTCCTCCAGAGACGGTACTATCACCCCAATCATACGCGATTTGTTGGACGCCAGTGCGCGTGCAGCGGCATGAGGTACATAGTTCAGTATTCTGATTGCTTCCTCTATTTTTATTTTGCTACGCTCACTAACCACGGCGGGATTATTTATGAATCGTGATACCGTCGCGGACGATACCTTTGCATACCGTGCCACGTCATCCAGAGTCGGATTATTTGGTAGAACATCATTGTTATTTTCTTTCATTCAGCGAAGCCCTGGCAATCAAGAATAAGATAAAAATAAATTGAATGAATAATAATGAATTTATTTTTATCACAAAGATATGCAGTGTTTACCACCAACACAAATTAAAATTATCCGGTTCAATCACGAATCAATCAAGCGCAGCGTGATGATATCGGGTTTCCCGACAGTCTGAAAACCAAAATACAGAGAAGCTCACCATTCTCCAGTCGCGACATACCCACAGGCTGGCGGATCAGCCCGGCGATTAAGCCTCATACGCATCCTCATCGGTGGGCAATGCGCTGTTGCGGTTGCTGATGAATAATTTGGCTTCGTACTTGCAAGACAGCTGCGCAAGACTCTGCATCGTTGCAGCCCTGGACCCTCGATGCCGTCACAATTCGCAAATGACGGGTTGGCTTCGAATCACCCCAGGCAGTACGGTTTACTTTCTGACACTTCCCCCATCCCAACAAAATAGAGGCTTCTACCCTATCATGAGCACTTTCGATCTGGACAAGCTGAGCCGTCAACTCGAGCCAAAGAGCCAGGGGATCCCTCCGCTGGACAAGTGGAATCCTGAGTTTTGTGGCGACATGGACATGCGCATCGCACGCGACGGCACCTGGTTCCATGAAGGCAGCCCCATCAAACGCAAGGCGATGGTGAAGATGTTTTCACGCATCCTGTGGCAGGAAAATGGTGCCTACTTCCTGAAGACACCGGTCGAGAAGGTCGGCATCCTCGTCGATGACCTCCCCTTCCTGCTTATCGGGCTGGAGGTCGTCGAAGGCGAATACGGATCCGAGCTGCACTTTACCAGCAGCACCGACGACAACATCGTGGCCGGGCCTGACCATGCACTGGTTGTTACCGAGAACAGCACCACCGGTGAACCGGAGCCGTCACTGGAAATACGGTTCGGCATGTTCGGTCGGCTGCACCGCAACGTGTTTTATCAACTGGTCGAACTGGGCATGGCCGAACCCTGCGCCGAGGGCGGTGAAGAGCTGGTGGTCTACAGCCGGGGCAAGCGCTTCTCGCTGGGCCGCTTGTAATACCAGGCGAAAAGGCGCTGTCGCCTGGTATTGTGCCCATTCCGCATCACAGGCGTATTCGCCTGCCCCCGACACCAGGCCCGTGTTAAATGGGCCTTTTACTCTGCATCCGGAGGCATCATGCCCGTGACCATCGAGGCCGGGGGCTGGGCTTCACCCCCTGCTTCGAAGCGTGAATGGCGTATAGTAAATACATCGCTTCGACACCAGGACATCGCCATGACGCCATTACAGGACAGAGCCGCCGGTGCTCTTATGGGGGCCTTTATCGGCGAGGCGCTGGGCGTGGGTCCGCACTGGTATTACGATCTCGATGCCCTGCACCGGGATCACGGCCACTGGATCAGCGACTACACCACGCCCAGGCCCGGCCGTTACCATCGGGGTCTGCAGGCCGGAGATCTGTCGCAGCCCGGCTTCATTCTCAGGCTGACCCTGAATTCGCTGGTGGCATGCAACGGCTATGACCACATCGATTTCTGCCGCCGGCTGGACCAGGAGTTGTTCCCGCTGCTGGACGGCCCCCCCAACGCCGGTCCCGGTGGCTACACCAGCCAGTCGATACGCGATGCCTGGCATAAAAGAGTGGAGCAGAAGCGGCCCTGGAGCGAATGCGGCGGCCATGCCGACACCACAGAGGCCATTGAACGCACCCTGGCCATCGCCGTGCGCTACGCCACTCAGCCCGCCCGGCTGGCGGAAACCGTGGCCGCCAACACGGTACTGACCCAGAATGATGACACTGTGGTCGCCATGACGGTGGCGTTTGCCGCCGTGCTCGGTCAGCTGGTGCAGGGCCGGAGACTGGACGACCAGCTCTCGGGCCGATTAATGAAGCTGGTCGAACGCGGCGAGCTGCCCTTTCATGCGGTTACCCGGCAGAATCTGCAACCACCGGCTGCGGGGGCCGAGCCCTCCCGGGCCGGCCGCTTTGCCTCTCCCGATGCCCTGCTGACGCCATCCTGCATGGCGCAGGCCGCCGCCGATGCAGGTATCCGTATCGAACCGGCGTGGAAGGTGTCGCTGGTGTACGGCATGCCCTGTGCCATCTATCACCAGCTGCCGGCCGTCTATTACCTGGCAGCGCGCTTTGCCGACGACTTCGAGTCGGCCGTGCTTCATGCGCTCAATGGTGGCGGTCAAAATCAGGCCAGAGCCATGCTCACCGGCGCCCTGGCCGGCGCCCGGGCAGGGCTTTCCGGAATACCCGTTCGCCTTGTCGAGGGGCTGACCGACTCCGTCGAGCTGCTTCAGCTGTCCAGAGAGCTGGCCTTGCAGCTGGAGCCACATCGGAGTTGAGCCAGGATTGCCTTCTGGTACGACTCCGAACACACAGGGCTGATGCCTTCGGACAGGGAGCATTGATGAGATGAGTACACCGGTATTCGTGGGTCTGTTCATCCTCTCCGGCCTGCTGCTTGGTTGGGTGCTGCATGGCCGGACAGCACGCCGCATGACCCCCATGCTGAACCGGCTGGCCGCGGAAACCAATGGCGCTGTGTCCTCGAACAATCCGTTGCTGATGCCGAAACTCCTGTACTCCCGTTCCGGTATGGAGGTGGAAGTGTCCAGCGCATCCACGGGCATCGACGGGAACTCCGTCGAATACACCTATGTATTGTTCAAGGGCCTGCCGCCGCATAAGTTCGACTTCCGCATTCAGCCGCGCACCATCACTGCCTGCGTGAATGAATGGATTGGCTCCAGTCAGGCCCCCGCCCTCAACTCGGGGCGGCTGAAAGCCCGTCTTGCCATACACACCAATGACGATGAGCGGATGCGCAGGCTGCTGACCGACGCCATTCAGGCCGACCTGTTATTCTGGGCGGACCGGAAAACAAACCGGCTGAACGACATCCGCCCCTATGACGACAAACTGATATATGCCATCACCGGCCTGCCGGATGATATCCACGATCTCAAACGGCTGCTGGACAGTGCCTGCCGCTTTATGGAGGCGCTGACCGGGATTTTGCTCCGTGAGCAAGAGCGCGGCGGATAAAACCCGGGCAGCAGAGGTTCTGGAAGAGGAGCTGGCCTGCATGCAGTAGCAGGCATCCAGAATATAAAACCCGCCTCATGACACCTTATCGGGCAAACTGCTCCAGCAACCAGTCTTTCAGGGTCATGGCTGCCCTGCTGAGGGGCTGGCGTCTGGGATGCACCAGGTAATAGCTTTTATTCAGGGGCAGCCACAGCCCAAATGGCTCAATCAACTCCCCCCGTTCCAGCTCCTCCTGCACCAGCAGATTGTTACTCAGCACCACGCCCTGCCCGCGCTTGGCCGCATCGATTGCCAACAGTGTCTGGTCGAAATACAAGGCCGGTATCCGCTTTCTCGCCTCGGGGTCAATGGTGGTAAATCGGCTCAGCCAGTCATTCCAGAATGGATAGGGCGTGGCCACAATCAGGGTAGCATTGCCGAGCTGGTCCGGGTGCTGCAGTGCCGTGGTATCAGGATATGTGGGAGCACAAAACAACCGGACTGCATCGTCGAAGACTTCCTGTACATCGAGCGACGGATCCCGTCCGTCAAAATGACGAATCGCCAGGTCCACCGCTTCCCGCCGAAAATCAACCGGATGATTGGCAGCATTGATATGGACCTCAATGTCGGGATGTCGGCGCATGAAATCCCCCAGTCGGGGCCCCAGCCATTTGGCCGCCAGCGTCTGCGACAAGGATAACGACACCGCATCTGATGAACGCTCCCGGCAGGCCTCGCTGGCGGCGCTTATCTGCTCCAGCGCCGGTGCGATACGGCTGAAATAGCTCATGCCACGTTCAGTCACCTGCAGCTGGCGCACCTGGCGCACAAACAGTGGGTATCCCAGCCATTGCTCCAGCTTTTGCACCTGCTGCGAGACAGCTCCCGGTGTGAGATGCAACTCTTCGGCTGCCAGCTTGAAACTGGCATGACGGACCGAGGCCTCAAAGGCCACCAGAGCCCGCAAGGGCGGCATGGGTTTATGCATTAAAGATCCCCCGCAAAAAAAGCCGTGTAACCAAGCCGCATGGACGATACCTCCATTCACATAAAATAGATTATCTATTCTATGTGACAGGTTAAATCGTTTGTCGTGACGACGCAAATCGCCACAATAAAGCGATACCAAACCGGGATTAAGAAATGGAGGCACAACATGAAATATCTGCCTGTTACGGCTTTTCTGGCGCTGAGGATAAAGCTATCGGCGCAAAGGAATATGCAGTGCCCGGCTTGGTGTTTATCGCCGTCATGCTTATCAAGCACCAGACTCACCAAGCAGGGGCCCGCCCCATCCGCAGCAAAAGACTCGCACCGGAGTGATCAATCATGTCCCAACTATTTTCCGCCTTACAGATAAAAGACGTCACCTTCAGAAACCGCATCGGAGTTTCTGCCATGTGCCAATACAGCTCTGTAGAAGGGGTCGCAACCGACTGGCATCTGGTGCACCTGGGCTCCCGGGCCGTGGGCGGTGCGGGTCTGATCATGTCGGAGGCCACCGCTGTCACCCCCGAGGGACGCATCACTCCAGGCTGTGCCGGCATCTGGAACGATGAGCAAGTAGAAGCACTGATCCCCATCACCCGTTTTATTGAGCAACAAGGCTCCGTGCCCGGCATCCAGATAGCCCATGCCGGCCGCAAGGGCAGCGCCGCACGTCCCTGGGAAGGAGGGCATCACCTGAGCAACGACGAGGGCGGTTACGATATCATGGCCCCGGGTAGTGAGCCGTTCGACAGCGACGGCGTCCGCCTCTGGAAAACACCCCGCATGATGACCCACGTCGATATAGAGCAGACCCAAACCGCCTTCGTCGCCGCCGCGCAACGCGCCTTGCGGGCTGGTTACAAACTGCTGGAGATCCACGCGGCCCATGGCTACTTGCTACACAGCTTCTTTACGCCGCTCGCCAATAACCGCCAGGATGAATACGGGGGCAGCCTTGAAAACAGGGCCCGAATGCTGCTGGAAACCACAAAGAAAATCAGGGATGTCTGGCCAGAACATCTGCCGCTGGCGGTCCGGCTTTCTGCCGCCGACTGGGATGACCAGGGGTTAACCGTTCAGGACAACATTCAAATGGCGAAGTGGCTCAAGGAGCTGGGCGTCGACATTATCGACTGTAGTGCGGGCGGCGCAAGCCCCGCGTCACGCAGTTCATTGGGCAGCCGCAATGCCGACCAGATAGGACTGGCCGCCAGCATACGGGAAGGAGCAGAGATCAAGACCATGGCAGTCGGTGCCGTTACCGAAGCGGAGCAGGCGGAAAAAATCATCACCAGTGGTCAGGCCGAGCTGGTGCTGCTCGGCCGTGAGATGCTGCGCGACCCTTACTGGCCTTTCCATGCGGCCCAGACCCTGGGCGTGGATACCAAAACCATGATGCCGGTACAAAATGCATTTTTTGTCGGCTGAACATAGCTGAAAACATGACAAGGGGCCGGTTGTATTATCAACCAGCCCCGTTCGGTTTCATCACCCCTTTAGCTCCATTTTGGAGGGGCAGACCATAGGTTTCTACGCCAGGCTGGAGGTTATGCCCTTCGGCGAGGAAGTGATGAAGTCGGAGATCCCGCATCTGTCCATGGCAAGCTCACTATGCTAGTAGTAGCAGCCATGCTCGCATCCAGGCACTGCTGCCGCTATCCATTCATCAAAACGCCTCGGCCAGTTTGTCGCGGCCCACAATCACGACCAGAATAGATAATAACGCCCGCCCCCGCTCAGGTACGAGCGCAGCGATGACCCTAGGAGAAGACCCATGTCACCGGAAGATGAAGTTCGCACCGTATCCCTGAGCTTTTATGCCGCCCTGACCTGTATGGCCAATGGCGATGCAGAACCATTGGCAGCTATCTGGTCCCACGGCAACCTGGTCACAACCATGCACCCCATCGGCGACCGGCAGGTCGGCTGGAATGCCGTCAGTACCTCGTTTGAACAAGTGGCTCAGCTGGCCTCGGGCGGCAAGGTCGAGCTGCAACAGCAGCACATCCACATTGTCGGGGAGCTGGCCTGTGAGACCGGCATAGAGCAGGGCCAGATCACCCTCGCTGGCCAGAGCGTCCCTATCGAGCACAGGGTCACCAACCTCTATCAACGAGAGGCCGGCAGCTGGAAGATGATCCATCATCACACGGATATATCACCGGCCATGCTGGCGGTACTCGAGCGCTTGCCGCAAGCCTGACCACCCCAGCCGCCGGCACAAAGCTACAGGATAATGACTCATGGGCATTTCCCTGCAACATAACCGCGCTGCCTGGGCCTGGGCACTGTACGACTGGGCCAACTCCACCTTCGCCACCACCGTGCTGGCCGGCTTCTTTCCGGTATTGTTCAAGCAGTACTGGGCCGGCGACATGACGGCCACCCAGAGCACCTTCTGGCTGGGCCTGTTCAGCTCGGCGGCCAGCCTGCTGGTGATGCTGATCTCGCCCTGGCTCGGGGCCATCGCCGATCGCCGGGGAGCCAAGAAGCGCTTTTTGCTGCTGTTTACCCTGATCGGGGTGCTGCCGACCCTGGGGCTGTTCTGGGCCGGCGAGGGCCAGTGGCTGCTGGCGGCGTTGTTGTTCGCGGCGGCCAGCGTGGGTTTTTTCGGTGGCCTCACCTTCTACGATGCCCTGCTGGTGGATGTGGCCGGCCCGGAAGACAGCGACCGGGTGTCGGCCTGGGGCTATGCCCTGGGGTATCTCGGCGGTGGCCTGCTGTTTGCGCTCAACGTGGTGATGGCCACCCAACCCGAGTGGTTCGGCCTGGCCTCGGCGGCCCAGGCGGTGAAACTGTCTTTCGTGATGGTGGCCATATGGTGGACGGTATTCGCGCTGCCGCTGTTCATCCGGGTGCGGGAGCGTCCCGCCAACATGGATACCGACACCAGTTTCGCCGGCCTGTTCGCCATCCTCCGGCAGGCAGTGACCAGACCGGGGATACTCACCTTCCTGCTGGCCTACTGGCTGTATATCGATGCGGTGCATACCACCATCCGCATGGCGGTGGACTTCGGCATGGCGCTGGGGTTTGACAGCAACAGCCTGATCGCCGCCCTGCTGATGGTGCAGTTCATCGCCTTTCCCGCCGCCGTCGGCTTCGGCTATCTGGGCGAGCGCATCGGCACCCGCAAGGCCATTTACCTTGGCCTGCTGGTCTATGTGGGCGTCACCGCCTGGGGCTATTACCTGCAAACCGAGGGGCAGTTCTTCATCATGGCTGCCGCCATCGGCCTGGTGCAGGGCGGGGTGCAGGCGCTGTCGCGCTCCTTCTATTCCCGGCTGATCCCCGCCGGGCAGGCGGGGGCCTATTTCGGCCTGTTCAACATGATCGGCAAGTTTGCGGCGGTGCTGGGCCCCCTGCTGGTGGGGTTGGTGGCGCTGATCTCCGGCAGCAATCGGGTCTCCATTCTCAGCCTGCTGGTACTGTTTGTGCTCGGCGCCGGGTTGCTCACCCGGGTACGGGAGCCACAGCCCGGCAAAGCTGTGCGATAATGACGCCCTTTGTTGCTGAATGTGGCCTGTCATGCGCCTCGATAAATTTCTCTGCAAGAGCACCGAGCTGAGCCGTACCGAGGCCAGACGGGTCATCCATGCCGGCGAGGTGGTCGTCAACGGGTCGGCGGTAACCGATGAAGCGATCCAGGTGCATGAAAACAATTGCATTACCCTGGCCGGCCAGCGACTGGTCGCCCGCCCTTCCCGTTATCTGATGATGCACAAGCCAGCCGGCACCCTGTGTTCGAACGTGGACGGTATTTATCCGTCGCTGTTTCATCGGCTGGATATCGACAGGGCCGAGGATCTGCATATCGTCGGTCGCCTGGATGCGGACACCACCGGTCTGGTGCTGCTGACCGACGACGGGCGCTGGTCATTCAACATCATCCGGCCGCAGCAACAATGTGAAAAAACGTACCGGGTAGCCCTGCGGGACCCGCTGGCGGAAGAGGCGGCCGCCACCTTTGCCCGGGGCCTGCTGCTGCAGGGTGAAAGTGCCCCGACCCTGCCGGCCAGAGTGGAATCGCTCGGTAGCAGAGAAGTGCTGCTCACCATTACCGAAGGCCGCTTTCATCAGGTCAAACGCATGTTTGCGGCGGTCGGCAACCGGGTGGTCAGCCTGCACCGGGAGCAGATCGGTGCCGTTCGGCTGGATGTGCCGTCGGGCCAGTGGCGCCACCTGACCACCGATGAGGTGCGCAGCTTTTGAACCAGGCCGTACTCCCCCATCAGAAGGATGAGCCCATGCTGTTCCCCGTGATCATGGCCGGCGGCCATGGCACCCGCCTGTGGCCGCTGTCGCGCCAGCAATATCCCAAGCAGTTTCTGCCACTGCTGGATGCATCGCTATCGATGCTGCAGGCCACCATCAAGCGGCTGGAGGGACTGGATACGCCCCAGCCTCTGCTGATCTGCAATGAGGAGCACCGTTTTCTGGCCGCCGAGCAGGTACGCCAACTGGGGATCCGGCAGGCTCAGATCATGCTGGAGCCGGTGGGCCGCAACACGGCACCGGCCATCGCCCTCGCAGCCCTGTTTGCCGGTGAACAGGCAGATGATGCGGTGCTGCTGGCGCTGCCCGCCGATCATGCCATCGAGGATGTTGCCGCCTTTCATGCCGCCGTGAACGCCGCCCTTCCGCTGGCCCAGGCGGGCAAGCTGGTGACCTTCGGTATTCCCCCCACCCGGGCGGAAACCGGTTATGGCTATCTGCGACGGGGCGCGGCCATCGAGGGTACAAGCGGCTTCGAGGTGGCGCAATTTATCGAAAAACCGGACCGGGCCAGGGCCGAGACCTATCTGGCCGCCGGCGGTTATGACTGGAACAGCGGCATTTTCATGTTCCAGGCCAAGCGCTATCTGCAGGAACTGGCACGCTTTCAGCCCGAGGTGCTGGCCGCCAGTCAGGCGGCGCTGGAAGGCTGCGAGCGGGATCTCGACTTTATCCGGCTCGACGCCGACGCCTTTGCCGCCTGCCCGGATATTTCGGTGGACTACGGGGTGATGGAGCACACGCTTGACGCGGCCATGGTGCCACTTGAGGTGGGCTGGAGCGATGTAGGCTCCTGGTCGGCGCTGGCGGTACAACTGGGGCAGGATGAAGGGGGCAACACCCTGCGCGGCGACGTGCTGACCGAGCAGGTGGGCAACTGCCTGATCCATGCTGAGAGCCGTCTGGTCGCCGCCCTGGGGGTCACGGATCTGGTGATAGTCGAAACCAGCGATGCGGTGCTGGTGGCCCGTAAAAACAAGGAACAGGAGCTGAAGCGACTGGTGGCACAGCTCGACGCGCAAGGCCGCCAGGAACACATCACCCACCGCGAGTGCTATCGTCCCTGGGGAAAATTCGACGCCATCGACAGCGGCAAACGCTATCAGGTCAAGCGCATTACCGTGAATCCCGGGGCCAGCCTGTCGTTACAGATGCACCATCACAGAGCCGAACACTGGGTGGTGGTCAGCGGCACCGCCCGGGTCACTCAGGGCGACCAGACCCGGCTGCTCACCGAGAATCAGTCGGTTTATATTCCGGTCGGTCAGCGTCACGCTCTGGAAAACCCGGGCAAGATACCGCTGGAACTGATAGAGGTGCAGTCCGGTGCCTATCTGGGCGAAGACGACATCGTCCGCTTTGAAGACAGCTACGGCAGGAAAACATAGCCGTAAGCCTGTCTCTTAGTCACAAGTTTTTGTTGAGCTTAATGGTGTCATCAGGCAAAGCGCACTACTCAACCGACACGCCGTAAACCCATCCATGGGGGCTCAAACCGCGCCTCAAAAGAGGTAACAGGGACGGCATTTGCCGAGCGCCACATGGATGTGCTCGAAGCGTGTCGGGGGAGGCAACCCTGTTTCCTCTTTGACTACAGCAGAACACAGCACAGTGATAAATCCGAACACCTTCATCAGGTGACGACAGGAAGATAATGAAATGAAAAAAGTACTGGTGATTGGCTATGTCTGGCCCGAGCCCAACTCTTCCGCCGCCGGCAGCCACATGCTGTCTATTCTGCGGCTGTATAAACAGCAGGGCTGGCAGGTGGAATTCGCCACCCCGGCCCAGCGCACCGAGCACATGGTCGATCTGGCAGCAGAAGGTATTACCAGCCGGAGCATTGCGCTCAATTGCGACAGTTTCGATGCCTATATCGCCGAATACGCGCCGGATATCGTCATTTTCGACCGTTTCATGATGGAAGAGCAGTTCGGCTGGCGGGTCGAAAAAAACTGCCCCCAGGCGCTCAGGATACTGGATACCGAAGATCTGCAGTGTCTGCGCCATGCCCGCCACCAGGCCCACAAGGCGGACCGGGACATGACCACCGCCGATCTGTTCAATGACATCGCCCGGCGGGAAATCGCCGCCATCCTGCGCAGCGATCTGTCCCTGATCATCTCGGATGCTGAAATGGCGCTGTTGCAGGACCGCTTCAAGATCGATGACAGCCTGCTGCATCACCTGCCCTTCATGGTCAATCTGGCGCGACTTCCGGCTCACACCGCCGATTACGCCAGCCGCCGGCACTTCATGACCATCGGCAACTTTCGCCACGCTCCCAACTGGGATGCGGTGCTCTACCTGCAGCAAATCTGGCCGCTGATCCGCAAGCAACTGCCCGAGGCCGAGCTGCATATCTACGGCTCCTACCCGCCGCCCAAGGCCACGGCACTGCACAATCCAAAAACCGGTTTTCTGATCAAGGGCTGGGCCGATGACGCCTTCGCGGTAATGGAGCAGGCCCGAGTTTGCCTGGCACCGCTGCGTTTCGGCGCCGGCATCAAGGGCAAGCTGCTGGATGCCATGATCATGCAGACCCCGAGCATCACCACCCCCATCGGCAGCGAAGGCATGCACGGCGATGCTCCCTGGCCGGGGATGATTGCCGACGATGCCGAGGCGTTCGCGGCGGCGGCGGTGGCGTTATACAACGACAAGCAAGCCTGGCTGCGGGCACAACAACAGGGCACGGCGCTGCTGCACAGCCGTTATCACGGCCAGGTGCTGGGTGAGCAACTGATCGCGCGTATCGAGGCCACGGCCGCCGGGCTGGACCAGCACCGGCTGCACAACTTCACCGGCAGCATGCTTCGCCACCACAGTATGATGAGCACTAAATACATGTCCCAGTGGATCGCGGCCAAGAACGCCCCCTCTCGTCAGGCTGATAACGGGCCGACCGCCGGTGTTGCGCCACGCCGTCGGCCTGTCGAAAAACATTGCGCCATCAATCCCTTGTGAAAGTAACAAACTACATTAGAATAACCTTTCGTAAACAAATCATCGGCTCGGCAGCAACCTGCAGAGCAGGTTAGTAAACTCCATAATAAGGACATTCACTATGACATCCTGGTTAAAACGCGCGCTGATAGCGGCATCTCTGGCCGTCACCCTGCCTGTCGCCGCCGCCAATTACACCATTGGCACCGGCAGCCAGAGCGGCACCTACTACCCACTGGGCGGCATGCTGGCCAAGGTCTGGAGCGAGAATATCGATGGCTTCAACATGCGTGCCGAAGTCACCGCCGCCTCGGTTGAAAACATCATCAAGGTCGCCTCCGGCCAGCAGCTGGCCGGTATCGCCATGGGTGACTCCGTACTGGCCGCCGTGAACGGTGAAGCCCCGTTCAAGCGTCCGATGGATGTGTCCGTGCTGTTTGCCCTTTACCCCAACGTGGTGCAATTCCTGGTACCGGCTGACTCCGACATCAACTCCGTGGCCGACCTCAAGGGCAAGAAAGTGTCCGTGGGTGCCCCCGGCTCCGGCACCCGCGTTGGCTCCACCGCTATCCTGTCGGCCCTGGGCATCCAGGAAGGTGATTTCAAGGCCCAGAGCCTGAACTACACCGCCACCACCGAAGCCTTGGCCAACGGTCAGATCGATGCCGGCGTCATCATCGGCAGCGCCGGTGTGGGTGCCATCACCGAACTGGCCCTGACCCGTGATATCCGCGTCCTGTCCTTCAGCCAGGAAGAGCTGGACAAGATCCACGCCGCCCAACCCGCCTATGCCGGCATGGAAATTCCCGCCGACACCTACAACAAGGTACCGGCATTCACCGCCCCCGCAGTCTGGAACGTGCTGGTGGTGAAGAAGGATCTGGATCCCAAGCTGGCCAACGAGATGCTGAAAACCGCCTTTGACAACATGGACGGCATCAAGAACGTGATCGCCGATGCCAAAAGCACCACGGTTGAAAACATGGATCGTTTGCAGGGTGCACCACTGCATGAAAGCAGCCAGACCTACCTGAATGAAATGAAAGGCAACTAAGCTCCATGCAACAACACGATATAAACAACGAACCCGCCAGGCTTGGCGGGTTCGATTATTTGATAGGGGCCGTCGCACTGGCCCTTACCCTGTTCCAGATCTGGCATGGCCTGGCCGCCGAACTGTCGGCCCCCATCTTCCTGCCCGTTCACCTGAGCTGGGTACTGGTGCTGGTCTTCATGGTCAATCCTGCCTTTTCCCGCTCTTCACCCCTGTACCAGCTCGGACGTTTGTCTGATCTGGTGTTCGCGGTGATCAGTGTCTGGGCCGGTTTCCGTTTGTCCAACTTCGACTACAACGACCTGAGCTTCCTGCTGGACGGCCTGGGCAATGTAGATCTCTACACCGGCGCCGTACTGATCGTCCTGCTGCTGGAGGCCACCCGCCGTACCGTGGGCTGGGTGATGAGCGCCATTGCCATCCTGTTTCTGGTGTATGCCATGTTTGGCAACGTCCTGCCGGACAGCTTCGCCAGCAAGGGCTTCGACCTGCAGGAAATCATCCGCTTCCATATCTTCTCCACCAACGGCGTATTCGGCGCTCCCCTGGCCATTTCCGCCGGCGTGGTGTTCGTGTTCGTGTTGTTCGGTGCCCTGCTGCAGGTAACCGGTGCTGGCCAGTTCTTTATCGACTGCGCCTTTGCCATTGCCGGGCGCTACCGGGGCGGCCCGGCCAAGGCCTCGGTGCTGGCTTCTGCCGCCCTGGGTTCCATTTCCGGCTCGGCCATTGCCAACACCGTGACCACCGGCGCCCTGACCATCCCGATGATGAAAAAGCTCGGCTACAAGCCCGAGCAGGCCGCCGGCATCGAAGCGGCCGCCTCCACCGGGGGCCAGATCATGCCGCCGGTCATGGGAGCGGGCGCCTTCGTCATGGCCCAGTTTACCGGCCTGCCCTATGCCGAGATCCTGATGGTGTCCATTGCCCCGGCCATCCTCTACTTCTTCTGTACCCTGCTGTACGTGCACCTGATGGCCTGCAAGCTCGGCCTCAGCGGCATGGACAACGTGCAGAAGGTCGCGGTGGTGGTCAAACAGGGCTGGCATTACCTGCTGCCGCTGGTGATGATCACCATGCTGCTGCTGATGAGCTACTCGCCCGTGCTGGTGGGTCTGGCCGGCTGTCTGGCCATCATCGTGGCCGCCTTCAGCCGCCGCAAGACCTGGGTGCCCTTCTCCGCCATTCTCGCCGGTCTGCGCGACGGTGCCCTGATGATACTGCCCATCAGTGCCGCCTGTGCCACCGCCGGTATCGTGGTCGGGGTCGTAGGTCAGACCGGTATCGGCCTGCAGTTCACCCAGGCACTGCTGGCGCTGTCCGGCGGCTACCTGTGGGGGGCCTTTATCCTGATCGCCCTGGCCGCCGTGGTGCTGGGCATGGGCCTGCCGGTCACCGCCGCCTACATAGTGCTGTCGGTGATGGCGGTGCCTGCGCTGAGCGAGTTCGGCCTGCCGGTACTGACCGCGCACCTGATCGTGTTCTGGCTGTCGCAGACCTCGAACGTCACCCCGCCCATCGCCCTGGCCGCCTTTGCCGGTGCCGGCATTGCCGGTGCCTCGCCCATGAAGTCGGCGGTGCAGGCCTTCAAGCTGGCCTTCGGCTTCTTCATCATCCCGCTGATGATGGCCTACTCCGGGCTGCTGTGGCAGGCCGATGACACCGCCTTCCGCTTTGCGGTGGCGATTCTGGCCACTCTGGGTCTGATCATCGCCTTTGCCTGCGGGGTGGAAGGACGACTGTTCAACCGCCTCAATGTGCCGGCGCGTGGCCTGCTACTGATCATCGCCGCCCTGATGCTGGTCGAAAGCCCGGTGGTGCGTCTGAGTGCCCTGGCCGTGCTGACGCTGGTCGCCCTGTGGGACTGGAAAAAAGGCAGTGATCCGGTAAACGCCTGACGCTTACTGAAACAATGTCTCAAGCATACCGGGCTCCGTGCCCGGTATTTTTTTGCCTGTTATATCCCGCCTGACGCCCTTAACGGCGATGCTTCCGGCACCACCAGCAACCGCTCGAACTCCTCCAGCGACATGGGCCGGCCAAACAGATAGCCCTGAAAGTGCCGGCAGCCGATATCCAGCAGCCCGCTCCGTTGATCCTCCGTTTCCACCCCTTCGGCAATCACCTCCAGCCGCAGGCTGCCGGCCAATGCACAGATGGCCCGGATAATCTCCAGGCCATGGCCGCCAGCCGTCATATCACGCACAAAGGACTGGTCGATTTTCAACTGATCCAGCGGCAGTTTCTGCAGATAGGCCAGTGACGAATAGCCGGTACCGAAGTCGTCAATCGAAAAATAGATCCCATGACGCCTGAGTTCGTGCATGCGTTCAATGGCCCCCGGCATGTCATCGAGCAACATGGTTTCGGTCAGTTCCAGCTTCAGCCGCTGAGGATTGGCACCGCTCCGGGCCAGCAGCTGGAGCACGGTATCGACGAACGCGGGTTGATACAGCAGCCGGGCACTGAGATTGACCGCCAGGCTGAGCCCGGCGGTGTCCGCGTCACCCTGCCACAGTGCCAACCGGTGACAGGCCTGGCGCAGCATCTGCAAATCTATCTGCTCGATCAGGCCGGCCTGCTCGGCCACCTCGATAAAAACGCCCGGACCGAGCAGGCCCCGTTGCGGGTGCTGCCAGCGCGCCAGCACCTCGGCGCCCGTCACGCGGCCGGCCTCATCCAGCTGCGGCTGCAGGTAGGGGATGAATTCTTCGGCCTGCAGCCCCCGGCGAATGTCTTCCTCCAGGCGCAGGCGCGTACTGACCGCCTCCTGCATGGCCGGGTCAAAGAAGCGGATACCATCCCTGCCCGATACCTTGACCTGATGCATGGCCAGATCGGCCTGCTGTATCAGCTCGTCGGCCGGGTTGCCGGTACCATTGAACAGGGTGATGCCGATACTGGCCGTGCTGTGCAATTCGAGCTGCTCGATTCGACAGGGTTTGTCCAATGCGTTGTGCAGCTGCATCGCATACTGCTCGGCCCGGGTAGCGGCCTCCTGATGGTCACCGGCCAGACTCTCGATCATCACCACAAATTCGTCGGCGCCGAGGCGCGCCACCGTATCACTGGCGCGCACGGCGGCACCGAGTCGGTTGGCGATCTGGCTCAGCAACTGGTCACCGGTATGGTGGCCATAGAGGTCGTTGATACTCTTGAAGCCATCCAGATCCAGAAACAACAGGGCGGCATACTGGTTACGGCGAGCTGCTATCTCCATGGCATGCTGCACCCGATCGAGCAACAGGCTGCGGTTGGGCAGACCGGTCAGCGCATCGAAGCAGGCGAGATGCCGGATACGCGCTTCGGCGGCCTTGCGCTCGGTGATGTCGTCCATCGAGGCCACATAGTGGGTTAGCTCGCCTGGTGGTTGCGTACCCCGCTGATCGACAGCCATTCGGGATATATTTCGCCGTTCTTGCGCCGGTTCCAGATCTCGCCCTGCCAACGCCCCTCTGTGGTCAGTTGTTGCCACATCGCCTGATAAAAGGCCGCATCATGCGCCCGGAGCCGAGCAGGCTGGCATTTTTGCCCATCACCTCGTCGGCACCGTAACCGGTGATGGTACTGAATGCCTGGTTGACCCGCAGAATGCGGCTGTGCTGATCGGTAACCAGCAGGCCTTGCCGGGTCTCGAAGGCGGTGGCCGCGATCTGCAGCTCCCGTTCGTCACGGAGCCGCCGCCTGATATCCCCGAGCATCCAGCCCAGACAGACGGTCGCCACAGGCATCACCAGCAGCATGGGCACACCGGCCTGCCATGAAATGGAGGCGGCATTGGGCACCGGCGGCAGAAAAAACAGTAACAGCACCAGGGTATGGACGAGCAGGCCGAAAACCAGCAGCGACCCGGGTCCCTTGCCGACTCGGCCCTGCCGCTGCAAATGACGGTAGAGCAGGCCCAGCAGCACGGACATGACGATAACGGACAACCCCGTCCACATGCCCGCCCCCCCCAGCCAGATGCGGTAGCTGCCGGCAAGCAGGGCGGCGATACCGGCGACCAGAGGGCCACCGAACAGTGCCGCTATACTCAGTATCACGCTGCGGGCATCGAATACCCACCCGCTATCCAGCTTGATTGCGATCATCATGCCAATCACGCAGGTCATGCCGAACAGCAGTCCGGTACTCAACTTTGCGGTGCTGTCCTGCCGGTCCCAGAAGCGGGTATTCAGTGTCAGCAGCCAGCACAATGACAACAGCAGCGCGGAATGTTCAACAAAATGGATAATCAAGAAAAAGGGCCCCCTGGGTCCTGAACGAAATAAAATGCAGAAACGTGACGATGATGAAGCGTAAAGAACGCGTATGTGAACATATTTACCGGCAATTTCAATTGTTTCAGATCAAGCAGCCACTGATACCCCGGGATCCGACCGGGATGAGGTGCCTGTCTGGTACCGGCTAGAAGCCGGCCTCCTGACGGATCAGGGCCAGCGCCGAACGCCAGTAGTGCCAGCTCCAGGCACGCGGTTCGCCGTAGATCACCAGCCTGCCACGCAGTTGAGCCAGTCCGGTCAGTGGCAGCCCCGGCTGTTCCTCCAGCTCCAGTGCCACCCGGTACAGGGCCAGCTCAGGGATCAGCTGTTCGCCCTGCTCCCGGACCAGCAGTTCTCCGCCTCTGGCCGACGCCAGCATACCGTCGTTCAGCACCCGGGTGGCGTCGGTATCGATACGACTGATGGTCAGCGACAGCGGCGCGATACGATCCGACTCGGCATAGAAACGGGCACGGTCACCCACCCGAATACGGTCGAGTTCGTACTCCTGCAGGTAGCCGTGTACCTGCCATGTCTCCATGTCGACCACGGTGGCCAGTGTTTCGTTCTGTGCCAGCCACTGCCCCTCGGCCAGATCCTGACTGTTCCAGAACAACAGCCCCTGCTGCGGTGCCACCAGCCGGTACTGGGCCAGCAGTTCATCTATGCCCCGCAGCTCCGCCTCCACTTTTTGGCGTTCGGCCCGCAGCACCTGCTGCTGTTCGCGCCATTCAGCCTGCAAACCGCTGGCCTCGCTCCGCCATTGCAAACCGCGCAACCGGGCCTCGGCCGCACGCCGCTGAAACAGCAGATCCGGCGAACCGAGCCGGGCGATGACCTGACCCGGTGCAACCCGGCTGCCCTGCGCCACCAGCATCTGTTCCAGCCGGGCATCACCCGCCACGATCAGGGGGGTGCTCACCGCCGGCGTCAGCAGCGCCTGGGTATGAATACGGCTGTCCCAGGGCAAGGCCACCAGCGCACAGAAAAGGAGCAGTATGCCCAGGGTAATGACGCTGCGTTTGCGTTTCATGATGACACCTCTGTATTGCGCCCAGACCACCAGTTCCCGCCAGATCGGGCGCAAGATAAACCAGGTTATTTCCACCCCCGCCAGCAGGGGGCCGAGCGGCTTGGGAAACATCAGGTAGACCAGCACCGCGATGCCGGTGAAGACGATCAGCCGATAGAGCCAGGTACCCCAGGCAAACAGCAGCAGCATTCGGTGCCGGCGTGCCGGAAACACCTCGGGCTGCGGCTCGCCCAGTGCAAATAGCCCTTCTCGCAGCCGCCAGCGAGCCAGGGCAAAGGCCCGCGGATGCAGGTTGGGCAGCTCCAGTGCGTCCATCAGCAGAAAGTAACCGTCAAAGCGCAGGAAAGGCGAGGCGTTGATGGCCAGGGTCGACAACCAGGTGGTGGTCGCCAGCAGGAAGGCGCCGTTGCGCAATACCCCATCCGGCAGCAAGGTCCAGCACAGAGTTGCCCATGCCGCTATGGTCAGCTCGGTCAGAATGCCCGCCGCCCCCACCCGCAGCCGCTGCTTTTGCTGTGGCAACTTCCAGGCATCATTCACATCCGTGTAGGCCATCGGAAACATCACCAGAAAGGCGATGCCCATGGTCGGTACCCGGCAGCCATAACGTTTGGCGGTATAGGCATGCCCCAGCTCATGCAGAAACTTCACGCACACCAGGGTCACGCCATAGGCCAGCACGCCCTGCAGGCTGAACAGATCCACCAGGGTCGCGGTAAAACGGTCCCACTGGCGAGAAACCTCGACCAGCCCCAGCAGCAGGGCCGCCAGCGTCAGCCAGACAAAACCACGGCTGGCGCACCAGCCAACCCAGGGCAGGGTGCGGCCCAGCCAGGCATCCGGCCGCCACAGCGGCACCCGAAAAAACAGGTAATGATGCAACAGCCGGGTCATCCAGCCCGGCTGGCGCCGCTCGGTCTGCGCCGTTTGTGCGCGGCTGTCTTGCGCCGTCGAGCGCTTGATCAGTTCGTGTTGCTGCACAAAATCGACCACCCTGGACACGGCTTGTGCGTCCACCTGCAGCGTGGTTTCCTGCTGCAATGCCTGTGCAATCGAGTCGGCGTCGGCCAGTTGCCAGCGGCAGAGAATTTCGAAGGTGAGCCAGTCGATACGAAAATAGAGATTGCGCACCGGATCGTGCAGCGACCAGCTGGGTGCCCCGGTCGGCGAGCTGGGCCCCGCATAGAGGGTCAGTTCATCGCGCAGTTGGGGCCAGGGCGCCGTTGTGGCCGCCGGTAATGCACTCACAAGCCGATCCAGGCACGCAACGCCGCCCAGGGACGACGCAGGATCCAGTAAGCCAGGGACACCCGTTCACCTTCCAGCTTGGCGGTGCCTTTCAGTCCGACTCGCGGACCCGGCTGCGCTTCATCCTCGACCACAAGCCGCGCCCGCACCCGATAGGCGTAATGGCCCTCCGGACGAAGCTCCGGCTCGTGAGCCACATATTCGACCCTGGCCCCGAGCGGCGTGAGCGGATCCGATACCAGATAGAGGGTAACCGGTGCCTCGGCCGGCAACGCAATCATGTCGGCCGGTGACAACCAGGCTTCCAGCTGGGTTTGTGTTTCGTCGGCCACCACCAACACCCGCTCTCCGGTGACCACCGGCCGCCCGACCCAGTCACTGGCGTCGTCGAGCAGCACGATGCCGGCCCGGGGGGACAAGACCTCGCTGCGCCGGTTCAGCTCCCGCAGATATTCGACCTCGACCTGCTGCTGATCAATCTGGCTCTGCAACACCGCCAGTTCGGCCTTGCTGTCCGGATCAAACAAGGCCCGCTGGGCATTGCGGCGGTATTCGGCCTGTTGCGTGACCAACTGACGCCCCGCTACCTCCAGCCGACTCGCCAGGCTGACTCGATCAAACTCGAACAGCGGTTGCCTTTCGGTGACCCGCTGATTGGGCGTGACCAGCACCCGATCGACGATACCGTCCAGCGGGGCACGAACAATCGCCGGATCCAGCGGGATCAGCTCGGCCGGAGCCAGCACCGTCAGCCGTACCGGCAGCATGCCGATCAACAGGGTTACCGCCACCGCCCCGAGCCGGATCAGCCAGCGTCGGGTCGCGCTCGATGCGCCCCGGGTACGCCATCGGCCCCGCCAGCTGACGGGCTGCACAATGGCGTAACGGGCCGACCAGGCTTCGGCCCACTCCTGCAGCAATGCCAGCTCGGCACTGTTGAACGGCGTATCGCGTGCCAGCACCAGTCGTCCGCCGTTGAAACGGCCACCACCGGGCAGTTCAACCGTCGCCAGAAACGGCGGCAGCCACTCGGCCCAGTCCGGATCTTTCCCCGCCAACGCACGCAAATCGGTGGCAAAGGCGCCGGACTCGCTGGCATCCTCACCCTGCCCGCACCAGCGCATCAGCCACTGCACATAGGGGGCATGCTGCTCGACAGCCGTGACGCCGGACAGTGCGGCCACCCCCTGATCCCGGCTCCAGAAGGCCGACTGACGAAAGGGCACCAGCGCCTGGGTTTCGTTCACCAGCAAGAATCGCAGTTCGGCTGCCTTGTCACACTGGCGTGCGCGACGGCTCAGTTGCAGCAGGGTAGCCAGTGTCTGTTCCGCCGACACTGGCAGCGTTATCGAGGCATTCATGTGGTTATACGTCACCCTCGGCGCCGGTATTCACTGCCTGACGAGCCAGCTCGATCAGCCGATCCCGCTCTCCCTTCCAGGCAAACTGGGACTGCGACTTGAGCTGATCCATCAGACCGATTTTGCCGGTCTGTGCCGTGGTATCGCTATTGGCATCGGCGCGGACACGAATCGTGACCTGCGTTTCAACCTGGCGGCCATTTTCGTCCCGCGCGATGACCTTGATGACCATAACACCGTCAAAATTGGCCGGTGCCACCCCCCGGAACTCGCCCTTCTCTGCATCGAACAGCAGCCAGTCCGGCAGCGACTGACCATTCACCAGTACGGCACTGAGCTGGATATCCACCCCCGGCTGCGTGTGGCCAAAGGTATCCGCCGGAATAATGAAGCTGATGGTCGTCAGGCCACCACTGGAGCTGAAGTTCTGCTCGGGAATATCACGCTGCACCATCAACACCCCCGACAGCGGCTCATAGCTGGTGTCGCTAAAGGTGACTTTGGGTTCCGCTGCAACCTGGCTGACCGGTGCCGTTGAGGTAACACCCGTGCCGGCAGCCGGAGCCGGTACCGCCGCCCGGGACGGAGCTGCCGGAGTGACCGGTGGCGTCGTGGCGTCATTATCTCGTCTGGCGGTTGCGTTGATGCTGCCATCGGCATTGAAAATGACACCACTGCCGTCGTCCTTGAGGGTGGCCGTGGCCGTGACACTGCTGCCCCCTTGCGGGGTGGCCATCAGATTAAAGGTTTTATTGTTGTCCTTGATGGCGTCATCGATCACCGGCGTGCGCACCAGCAGGGCTCCACTCGCCGGCAGCATGGCTGCAGACGAATAAGGCGTCCAGCTTGCTCCGCCATCGGCAGAGACTTCCAGGTTGTTGCCGCCGATGGCGCCGTAATCGATACCGGCCCCCGCGGCCGAGCCACCACCCAGCACCAGTTCCACCCTCTCGCCCGCCACACCTTTGACGGTGAACACCGCATAAGGTGAGGCTTCATTGACCACGGGGCTCGATACCGTCACCGGGTCGGCCACCGGCGTGACGGTGACCGTCACGCTGGTCAACGCCGTGTCCAGGCTGCCATCGGTGGCCACATAGCTGATGGTGGCCTCGCCGTTGAAGTTGGCCGCCGGCGTGAACACCAGCTTGCCATCCACGATGCTCACGGTGCCCTGTTCGGCCGGCACCGTGGCCGACTTGATGCTCAGCGCCGGACCGTCGATATCGCTGTCGTTGGCCAGCACATCGATGGTTACCGGGATGTCTTCTTTGGTGCTGGCAGTGTCGGCCTGAGCCACCGGCGCATCATTGGCCGCATCCACGTTGACGGTCAGGGTGTAGCTGCTATCGCTGTACACCGTGCCGTCACTGACCTTGAAGCCAATCTCGCTGTAGTCGTTGCCGCTCTCGTTCTCACCCGGCACGAAGCGCAGGTAACCGGCATCCAGGTCGGCCTTGCTGATCGCCTGGTTCAGCGTCACCGCCACCCAGTCACTGCCGTCGAAGTACTCCAGGCTGCCGGCGGTTTCCAGACTGGTGATCTGCACACCGGCCAGGCTGTCGCCATCCACATCGGCGAAGCTGCCGAAATCATCGGCGCCCAGCACCTTGGTGGTGTCTTCG
>NZ_MDKE01000056.1 GCF_001870485.1 Oceanisphaera psychrotolerans
CTTCCCACTTCGTTTCCCACTTAACTATGACTTTGGGACCTTAGCCGGCGGTCTGGGTTGTTTCCCTCTTCACGACGGACGTTAGCACCCGCCGTGTGTCTCCCGGATAGTACTTACTGGTATTCGGAGTTTGCATGGGGTTGGTAAGTCGGGATGACCCCCTAGCCCAAACAGTGCTCTACCCCCAGTAGTATTCGTCCGAGGCGCTACCTAAATAGCTTTCGGGGAGAACCAGCTATCTCCCGGTTTGATTGGCCTTTCACCCCCAGCCACAAGTCATCCCCTAATTTTGCAACATTAGTGGGTTCGGTCCTCCAGTTGATGTTACTCAACCTTCAACCTGCTCATGGCTAGATCACCGGGTTTCGGGTCTACTCCTAGCAACTAGTCGCCCAGTTAAGACTCGGTTTCCCTACGGCTCCCCTATACGGTTAACCTTGCTACTAAAAGTAAGTCGCTGACCCATTATACAAAAGGTACGCAGTCACCCTCGAAGGGCTTCCACTGCTTGTACGTACACGGTTTCAGGTTCTATTTCACTCCCCTCACAGGGGTTCTTTTCGCCTTTCCCTCACGGTACTGGTTCACTATCGGTCAGTCAGGAGTATTTAGCCTTGGAGGATGGTCCCCCCATGTTCAAACAGGATATCACGTGTCCCGTCCTACTCGATTTCACTGTAAGTGGGGTTTGGTGTACGGGGCTATCACCCACTACGGCCGGCCTTTCCAGGACCGTTCCACTACACCACAAACAGCTTAAGGGCTGGTCCCCGTTCGCTCGCCGCTACTAGGGGAATCTCGGTTGATTTCTTTTCCTCGGGGTACTTAGATGTTTCAGTTCTCCCGGTTCGCCTCGCCACGCTATGTATTCACGTGGCGATACTGCACTGAGTGCAGTGGGTTTCCCCATTCGGATATCACGGGCTCAAGCGCTTCTTACCAGCTCACCCGTGCTTAACGCAGGTTAGCACGTCCTTCATCGCCTCTGACTGCCAAGCATCCACCGTGCACGCTTAGTCACTTAACCATACAACCCCAAGAAGTGTGTCAGTCCGAAGACCGGTACACTTATCAAGGCGGTACGCATCATGACTGATGCTTACAACAATATTTCGCCAAGAAGTTCCAAGACACTTGCGTATCAAGAACTACAAATTATTTCATCAGCTTTCCAGATTGTTAAAGAGCAAGAGTAGTTAAACTCTAAGCGTTAAACTGTAAGAACATAATCTCTCTTACAATGTAAGGCTTAGTGCTTAGCGCGATGGCGTCCCCTAGGGGATTCGAACCCCTGTTACCGCCGTGAAAGGGCGGTGTCCTAGGCCTCTAGACGAAGGGGACCAAAAATCACTCTTGTCGAAGCAAGCTTCGACGATTTTTGGTAAGACGAGTGCCGAGCCGGCGAGGCCGAGTGGCAAGTCTTATCAAAAAAGACACGACAGTTAACCGCATCGATTTTTGGTAAAGGCGAGTGGTGAGCCTGCGAACCCGAGCGACAAGAACAATGCTGTCCTTGGGCTTGGCGCAGAACTCGGTGTGCGATTGGCTATAGGCGAACCAATCACCACGCCCTTATCAAAAGCGCTCTACTCATATCAAGCAAACTGTGTGAACACTCAACAGACGTTGAGATTAAGGTAAGGAG
>NZ_MDKE01000057.1 GCF_001870485.1 Oceanisphaera psychrotolerans
TAATGCCGTTCACTTAAGGTGAACGGCATTTTTCTTTCTGACTGGGTACGTGTTCTTCGAAGCCTTTAGTACCCTTGGATAGCTTCGTTCTCGTTTCCCTTCCAGTTTGAACTGTTTGGCTTGTTTCTCTGGTGCAAACACCGCGCTTGGCAGGTTGCCTGGTGCCACACCAGGCAACTGGGTCAGTTTGAAGATGATATAGGACGACGCCTCCCTGAAGCTCAGCTGATTGGGATAGGTCGCAGGTAACGAATGAGCCATTAATATCATTTTGTAGCGGATGAGGTTATAGGCCAGCAGCACGCCCCACAGCTCTTGCCGTATCAACTCCGGCAACTGACTACGCAAGGTAAAGCGACTGTCCAGCAGGTGCTGTTTCATTTCTCGATAACCCAGCTCGATTTCCCAGCGATGGGCATATAAATCAACAATATCCCGACCGGGGTAGGCCATGGCATCGGTCAGGGACGTCAGGACATGAACGAGCTTACCCTTGACGGTTTTACTCAGCAGTCTCGCCTCCAGCGTCTCCGGTAATCCGGGCCACTTTTTTCTAGCCTGTGGGCTGGTGGTCAGTCGAACCAGTTTGTCCTGCCGCCCCAAGCTGCGTATCACTTCGTACTGCGTGCCTTTACGCATTGGCAGCAACCAGTGGCGCTGCTGCCCTTGTTGCCAGGCATGCAGCAAACCCAACGAGTAAAACCCTTTATC
This sequence comes from Oceanisphaera psychrotolerans, assembly GCF_001870485.1. Taxonomy (GTDB): domain Bacteria; phylum Pseudomonadota; class Gammaproteobacteria; order Enterobacterales; family Aeromonadaceae; genus Oceanimonas; species Oceanimonas psychrotolerans. Next base: position 712 of record NZ_MDKE01000057.1, read on the forward strand.
AAACAGCGTCAGACTCTTGTCCGGTACGCTCGCCAGTAACCGGGCAGCCAGGTGCATTTCATTCACCGCGACGCTGTCAAAGGCACTATCCACCAATAAATGGCTGCTCAGCTCCATCAGGCACACCATGCGAACTTGTGGGTAAGCCGCCTCCTTGGATTTGTTCGCAGTGCGGGCAAATGCTTCGGCATTCTGTGGCGAGTCTGGTGTTCGCCAGACCACGCCGTCAACACCATACAGATTCAGTCCACCCCAGTTTGGATGTTGAGCCTGCGCGTGCCAGTTGACACTGGTTTGCCTGAAGATATCGCGCACCACCTCACTGCCGAGCTTTTTACGTGCCTGCGTGACCGCGCTACGCACCACCGAATCGACCTCCTGTGGCAAGACAATATCCAGTTTGTTGATTAATTGGCGTACTGAATCACCACGAAACAACGCCATACCAATGACCGCCCAGACCATGGCTTCCATGGGCAGCTTGCGCCTACGCACCGTTGCCACGCCGTTGGAAACCAGGCAAGCCTGGATTATCTCGGGATCGAGCACATCGGCCAGGCTGTGAAATTCAACGGTACGATTGAGAGAAGTGCGAGCCAGTGCGTCTGAAAGCAGCATAAAAAAATCCGATGACCTGTGATCATCGGATTTTGATCTTCTGAGCGGGATCGTCAAGCGATCTGGCTTAACTGATCGGCATTA
>NZ_MDKE01000058.1 GCF_001870485.1 Oceanisphaera psychrotolerans
CAGGGCAAGATCATGAAAAAACCTTATATGGCAAGGCTTCCGGCGAGGTTTTATTTTGAAAATAACAGCGACGTTATATCGTGGAAGAAACCTTTTTTAAAGAAATATCGACTGGTTGAAGGATCACTTTGACGATCAGATCTGGCTGTGATCATATACTGTCTTTTCAATGTCAGATTATCGCCATGAACGGACTCAGCCTTTTGGATCATCTCGCCATCATCAGTGACCCACGCCAACAGTGGAAAGTAGAGCACAAGCTGTCGGATATCCTGTTCCTCACCATTGCAGCAGTCATCGGTGGTGCCGAGGGTTGGGAGGAGATACAAGATTTCGGTGTTGATCATCTCGACTGGCTACGGCAATACGGCGATTTTGAGAATGGCATTCCTGTGCACGATACCATTGCCCGTGTGATGGGGATGATTTCGGCTAAACAACTGCAAAAGAGCTTTTCCATCTGGATGAGAGACTGCCATGAAGCGACCGACGGCGAGGTGGTGGCCATTGATGGCAAGACCTTGCGCGGTACTTATGACAAAGGCCGCCGGCAAGGAGCCATTCACATGGTGAGTGCCTTCAGTGCTGCTAACCAAGTGGTACTGGGACAGGTGAAAACGGCGGAGAAGAGTAACGAGATCACCGCCATTCCTGAATTGTTGGAGCTGCTGAGTATCAGAGGTTGTCTGGTTACCATCGATGCGATGGGCTGTCAGCGAGCAATTGCCAAGAAGGTGATAGATAAAGGTGCAGACTACCTGCTGTCGGTCAAAAGCAACCAGCCAAGCCTGGAGGCGGCGTTCGATAATTACTTCAGCCTGAACATGCTGCAAAGCGATGAAGGAGACACCTACAGCACGCAAGAGAAAGGGCATGGTCGACAGGAAACCCGATTATGTCTGGTAAATGACGATCTCTCTGTGCTGGGTGATCTTGCATTTGAATGGCCAGAGCTGAAAACGATGGGTATCGTCGCCGCCATACGCCAGGAAGGTGATAAACCGGCAACCGACATCACCCTGCGTTACTACATCAGTTCGGCCGCGTTAACATCCAAACAGCTGTTGGAAGCGAGCAGAGCGCATTGGTCTATCGAATCACAGCTACACTGGCGGCTTGATGTCGGGATGCGCGAAGATAATTGCCGTATCCGCCGGGAAGAAGCAGGTGAGAACTTCGCCGCCTTGCGCCATATTGCATTCAATTTGTTGAATGCAGAAGTCAGCTTCAAAGCGGGTATCAAGCGAAAGCAAAAACGGGCGGGTCGAAATAACGACTACCTATCGCGAGTCCTTGCGGGGCAAGGGGTTTCGTAATCTTGCCCTG
>NZ_MDKE01000059.1 GCF_001870485.1 Oceanisphaera psychrotolerans
CCATTCATGCGGCGCGAACCTGCAGGCGGGTAGGGATTTTCAGGCACGGCACATGTTTGCCGGTGCGGCGCCGGTTGTGGTTTCCGTAGGCGCCCATTTATGCGGCGCAAACCTGCAGCTACGCCGCAATCAGGCCTCGCGCTAACTCGGATCTAAATCGCTATAACCAGATGGCGTCCCACAAGGGGTAGTCGCCAATTCGGTTGACCAGCCCCGCTCTCAACGGGTTGGCCACGATATAACGGGCAATATGCCGGATATCTTCTTCCTCCCTCAGGGCATGCTCATTAAAGCCTCTTTGCCAGAGTCGGCCTTCTCTTTCAAGAGACATGTTTACGATTCTGGCTGACCGGCCCTTGAATAATCTGATCATGTCCGTCAATGACGCTGACTCACTTAATTGCATTAGCCAATGAATATGATCTGGCATCAGCACCCACGCAAGAGATTCGGCCTGACGCTCATCCTGCAGACGCTTCAACTCCTGTACTGCCAAGCGCCCCGTTTGCCAATTGGCAAAGAAAGGCTGGCGTTGATGAGTACATATGGTGATGTGGTAAATCTGCCTGGGCAGAGACGATCTGCCAGCCAAGGCATCAGGATACGGCATTGAGTTATCCCCAATATCACATTTAGCAACAGTCTAGCTTAAGCAGGCTTCCTGTAGATTCTGTGCTTTGGTTGTTGCTCAGCGGAGCTGGGCCTGCCAACTGAAGTGGCAGCTACGGGGTGTCCGGTTGTGGTGTCCGTAGGCGCCCATTCATGCGGCGCGAACCTGCAGATGGGTAGGGTTGTTCAGGAACGGCGCATGTTTTGCGGGTGCGGCGCCGTGGTTATTGCTCTGCTGCGCAGAGCCTGCCAACTGAAGTGGCAGCTACGGGGGTGTCCGGTTATGGTGTCCGTAGGCGCCCATTCATGCGGCGCGAACCTGCAGGCGGGTAGGGATTTTCAGGCACGGCGACATGTTTCGTCCGGTGGCGGCGCCGGTTCGTTGGTTTCCGTTAGGCGCCCATTTATGCGGG
>NZ_MDKE01000060.1 GCF_001870485.1 Oceanisphaera psychrotolerans
AATAAAACCTCGCCGGAAGCCTTGCCATATAAGGTTTTTTCATGATCTTGCCCTGGTTCTTGAGCAAGGTAAGTGACGAGCTGAAACGGTACAGGATGGCACCGGCATGGCAGGTAGTGATGCGGCTCAACCCGATGATTCGGGGCTGGGCTAACTACCACCGGCACGGAGTATCCTCGCAAACGTTCTCCTACGTGGACCATCGGCTGTGGCACATGCTGTGGCGATGGGCGAAACGCAGGCACTCCAATAAGCCCAAACGCTGGATCGCTCAGAAGTACTTTGGGCAGCAGCAGGGCCGAAAGTGGGTGTTTTTCGGAACACCACCGGATGGGAAAACGCTGTTTTTGGTGCAAGCGAACCAGACAGCAATAAAACGGCACGCCAAGATCAGAAGCGAAGCCAATCCCTATGATCCACAGCACGAGCAGTACTTTGAGAAGCGTCAGTTGGAGCGACTCAAGGAGAATCGGCTTTGGACCAGCAAGCTTAAGCTTATATGGGAGAAGCAACAGCGCCGTTGCCCGCTTTGCGGGGAACCGTTCCGGGATAATGATGACTGGGATTTACACCACATCCTCTACCGGACACGGGGTGGCGGCGATGAAAGCACGAACCTGGTGATGCTGCATCCAAATTGTCACCGGCAGTACCATGCCAAGACAGACAGTAAGGAAGCTGGTGTCTATGTTAAGTAGGCATTTATGAAGGCTTGAGCCGGATGCCGGGAAACTGGCAAGTCCGGTTCTTAGGGGGGAGGGGAACAGTAATGCGACCTTCCTACCCGACTTAGCCTAAGCTAAATAAAAAAGTTCAAAAAAGCCGGCGCAAGCCGTAATGCCGTTCACTTAAGGTGAACGGCATTTTTCTTTCTGACTGGGTACGTGTTC
>NZ_MDKE01000061.1 GCF_001870485.1 Oceanisphaera psychrotolerans
CACCAGCGGCACCGTGGGCAGCGCGCTGGCGGGCCAGTACGGCAGCCTGACGCTGGATGCTGACGGAAAATATACCTACGTGATCGACGAGAGCAATGCGGCGGTACAGGCCCTGCGCACCAGCGGCCAGACCCTGACCGAGAGCTTCAGTTATACCGTCACCGATGCCGGTGAGCTGAGCGACAGCGCCACCCTGACCATCACCCTCCAGGGTCAGAACGATAACCCGGTGGCGGTGAACGACACGGCGATTGCCATCGAAGCGGGCGGGGTGGCCAACGGCAGCGCCGGCAGTAATGCCAGCGGCAACGTGCTGAGCAACGACAGCGATGTGGATGATGGTGATACCAAAACCGTCACCGGCGTAGTGCTCGGTGACACCAGCGGCACGGTCGGCGCGGCGCTGGCCGGCCAGTACGGCAGCCTGACGCTGCATGAAGACGGTAGTTACAGTTACGTCATCGACGAAAACAATGCGGCGGTGCAGGCCCTGCGCACCAGCGGTCAGACCCTGACCGAAACCTTCAGCTATACCGTCACCGATGCGGGTGAGCTGAGCGACAGTGCCACCCTGACCATCACCCTCCAGGGTCAGAACGATAACCCGGTGGCGGCCAATGACACCGCCACGGCGGTAGAAGCAGGCG
>NZ_MDKE01000062.1 GCF_001870485.1 Oceanisphaera psychrotolerans
GCGAACGGCGAAGTCGGATTTTCTCGCCACGCCGCCGCGACGATAGGTCGCCGGCTTCATGCCCAGTTGCGCCGCGCTTTGCGCATAGAAGCGGCCACTGGAATGGAAGCCGACGTCATAGAGCGTTTCGGTCACGCTGGCACTGGCCGCCGGAGTTGCGCGCGCAGACGGCCGGCTCGATAGGCATCGGCATAGGCCTTGGGAGTGAGGCCGGTGTGCTGCTTGAAGAGACGATGAAAATGATGACGGCTCAAGCCCGCGGCCTGCGCCAGCGTGGCCGTGTCGGGCTGTTCATCAGCCTGCGCGATCAGGCGGCAGGCTTGCGCGATGGCCTGTGCCTGGCGCTCGTGCAAGGGCGGCTGGTCCGGCTTGCAGCGCTGGCATGGACGAAAGCCAGCCGCTTCGGCGCAGCGCCAGCTGGCAGTGGAAGGCCACGTTCTTGCGCAAGGGTGTGCGTGCCCCGCAGGAGGGCCTGCAGTACACGCCGGTGGTGCGCACCGCATACCAGAACCGGCCATCGAAAGACGCATCGCGCTGCTGCACGGCTTGCCAGCAGGTGTCGGGGTCGAGTCCGTTGGACGTCGGCGGCGGAGGCAGTGGAGCTAGTCGGCAGAGGAGAAGAAGTCATGGTCAGCATGTAGCGC
>NZ_MDKE01000063.1 GCF_001870485.1 Oceanisphaera psychrotolerans
AAAAACGACCGTAATGATGCCTTTGCCATTTGTGAAGCCGCACGCCGCCCCAACATGACGTTCGTGCAGCCTCGTACACTGGAGCAGACTGACATCAGCCTGGCGCACCGGCTGCGAGAGCGGCGCATTGATGAACGAACCCGATTGATTTGCCAGTTACGGGGCTTACTGAATGAGTACGGTATTATCCTGCCAGGCGGTAAGGAAAAGCTGAAACAGGCCATGCCCGAACTGCTGGAAGACGCCAGCAACGAGCTGACGGCCTTGGCTCGCGCCTATTGCCGAGACATCATGGATGAATGGCGACAGCTGGATGACGCCATCAAGCGAGTAGATAAAGACATTCGCCGCCAATGCCGTGACAACGACGCCTGCACCCGGCTGACTGAAATTCGGGGCGTGGGAGAGGTTACCGCCACGGCCATGGTCGCCTTTGTCGGCAATGGTAGTCAGTATCGCAATGCCCGGCACTTTTCCGCCAACCTGGGGCTGGTACCGAAAGAGCACTCCAGTGGTGGGAAACAAAAGCTGGGCAGTATCACCAAGCGTGGCAATCGTTATTTACGCAAGTTGTTGGTACAGGGAGCCTGGTCGATTATTCGACA
>NZ_MDKE01000065.1 GCF_001870485.1 Oceanisphaera psychrotolerans
CCGAAAAGCTCTTCTCCTGCGCGATGCAGGTAGGGCACAATTTTCGAATGGTCGAGCCCTGCCGTTGCACCTGCTCCTCCCATCACCAGGCGTCCGTCCGGAGACAGACGGAACGAGGTCAGCAATTGTCTTGTATCGGAAGAGACATGACCTTCGGGAAGAATGACCGACCTCATGTCGGCGGGCAGCGGTGTGGTTGCGACCTGGGCCGTTCGAACCGGGACAAACGACCTTTGCAAGCCGGGTACCAGCTTCTCGGCATAGGCACCGGTGGCGAGGATGACATGCCTTGCAACCACCTTCGCTTCTGCCGTGCTGGCGATCCATTGTCCCCCCTCGCGGGTGAGGGAGTCGACGCGGGTTTGGGTATGGATCCTTGCGCCCAGCCTGATGGCCACCTTGGCCAGCCCCCGGGTATAACTCAAGGGCTGAACCGAGCCGCCACGGGGATCCAGCCAGCCGACACGGTATTTTTTTGTTCCCAGGAGGCGGCACAGCTCGTCACCTTCCAGCAGCCGGGCATCGACCCCTCGTTGCTGCCAGGCTTCACAGCGG
>NZ_MDKE01000066.1 GCF_001870485.1 Oceanisphaera psychrotolerans
CGGCGCATCATTGGCCGCATCCACGTTGACGGTCAGGGTGTAGCTGCTATCGCTGTACACCGTGCCGTCACTGACCTTGAAGCCAATCTCGCTGTAGTCGTTGCCGCTCTCGTTCTCACCCGGCACGAAGCGCAGGTAACCGGCATCCAGGTCGGCCTTGCTGATCGCCTGGTTCAGCGTCACCGCCACCCAGTCACTGCCGTCGAAGTACTCCAGGCTGCCGGCGGTTTCCAGACTGGTGATCTGCACACCGGCCAGGCTGTCGCCATCCACATCGGCGAAGCTGCCGAAATCATCGGCGCCCAGCACCTTGGTGGTGTCTTCGACGGTGGTCACGCTGTCGTTGGTACTGCTCGGCACACTGTTCACCGAATCATTATCGGTAATGGTGGCGGTGCCGGTAACGCCGGCTTCGTTGGTGACGGTGCCGAGGCCGGCAATGGCGCCGGAAATGGTGCCGGTGACCAGGGTAAAGGTTTCGGCGGGTTCGGCATCGCTGTCATCTGTGGTGGCGACACGCAATTTGACCGAGGTCTCGCCGGCGGCGATGGTGACGTAGCCGGATACCGTACTCCAGCTGCTGCCGCCATCGGTCGAGATCTCCAGTGAACTGGCCGCTGCCGTGTCGCCATCGGTGCCGGTACCGATGGTGGCGGTGCCGCTATTCAGGGTCGGCGTGAAGCTGATGTCCGAAGGGCTGGCCTTGTTCAGGCTGACGGTAAACTCGGCGTAGCCTCCTTCGGTGACCGTGGGGCTGGAAATGCTCAGCGTCGGGCGATCATCATCCAACGTCGGATAGTCACCGTCCGTCGGATCTTTAGCGGTGCCGGTGGTATTGCTCTCCAGGTATACATCGCCATCGCCTTCATCGTTGATGGTACCGATTCCGGTGCTGACACTGCCGTCTGTCGTGGCGACCAGGGTGAAGGATTCGTTACCCTCGTGCACCGCATCCTGGTTGACCGCTACCCGCACCAAAAATGCACCACTAGCCGACATCGTGACGGCACCGCCGTAAGGCTGCCAGCTGCTGCCGTCGAAATATTCGAGGGTACTGCCGATATCGGCACTCAGGCCGGTAAGGTCGGCCTTGGTGTCTCCCGCAGACAGGCCGGTGGTGTCGCTGAGCGTCAGTGACACCGATACCCCTTCAACACCGCTAACTGTAAACACCGCATAGGGGGAGGCTTCGTTGACGAAGACATTGCTCACCGCCACCACATCTCTGGCGCCCTGCACGGTAATGGTGAGCACGGCGGTATCGGACAGACCGGCTCCAGCCTGATCGGTGACGGTAAAGTTAAAGCTTTCGGTCAGGGTCTGGCCCGGCGCCAGGGCATTAACGGCGGCATTGTCCTGGTCGACCTCGTAGCTCCAGCTGCCGTCGGCATTGAGCGTCAAGGAGCCATAACTGCCGGCCAGCGCCGAGCCCAAAGAGCCGGCGGTGCCTTCGCCTTCGGTATTACCTATTCGAACCGCAGTCACCCTCAGATCCGCCGCCGCATCGTCGACATCAGTGTCGTTGGCCAGTACGTTGCCGCTGGGGTTGTAGCCGGGCGCGGTGTTGTTATTGCCACCGGCCTCGATGGCGGTTGCGCTGTCATCATTGGCCACCGGCGCGTCGTTGGCGCCATTGATGGTGATGGTCAGGGTGGCGCTGTCGGTGCCGGGACTAGAGCCGTTGGCAATGGTGTAGATAAAGGTTTCGGTCAGAGAATCGCCGCTGTTCAGCGCCTGAACGGCAGCAAGACTATTGTTCAGTACATAGCTGTAGCTGCCGTCGTCACTCAGGGTCAGAGTGCCGTACTGGCCGGTAATGACAGTATCGGTGGCCACAGCGGTTTCGCCAGCATCACCGGCAGAGCGGGCGAAGGTGACCGTATTACTGCCAACCGGTGTGGTATCGCCCGTTACCGAATCGGTCAGCACATTACCGGTGGGGTTGATGCCATCAGTGGCATTGGCCACTCCTCCGGCCTCGGTGGCGGTGGCGATATCGGCTACGGCGTTGGGGTCATTGCTGCCGGAACCGTAGACGATGATATTGAGAGTCGCGGAGCTGGTAGCACCGGCGGCGTCGCGCGCCGTGTAGGCGAAGGACTCGGTGGCGGACTGTCCCTCGCTTAACGCCGAGTTATCTGCGAAGGGCGTATATACATAGCTGCCATCGGCATTGAGTACCAGGGTACCGTATTGGCCGGTAAGGGTGTCACCCAGAGCGGCGGAAAAGCTCAGGCTGTCGCCGTTGCTGCCAGTGATCACCTGGCTCAGTTCAATGGCGGTGATATTGCCGCTGTTGTCATAGCTCACGCTACTGACGGTGGTGCCGTCCGGTACACCACAGCCTGTTACCGACATACCTGCGGCAACCAAACCTGTGGTGATGGTCGGAGTCACGGTCGAGGTACCCGTGGCTTGGGAGCTGGTCACGGTGGCAGTTTTCATACTGCCCGTGACTTTACTAATCGCCTCATCATTGCCGGACGCAAAACCAACCATCTCGGCATCCAGCGAATCAATACTTACCTTTGAATTGGGATCGGATGGATTGGAAAGATAGTAGGCCGCAGTAGAAGACAAAGACACATAATAAGTGCCGGAAACACTGGGATCCTCGCTCGGATTTTCTGTCACCGTGATTAACGAGCCATCCGCTGCATGCAACGCACGGTAAGTACCGCCCACATTCAGATACAGGCTATGTCCAGACTTAACCGCATTAAACCCGTTCTCTCCGGCAAACGTCAACTGCGACGCTGCCACATTATCGGTGACCGAACCGACGACCACATTGCCAGCCGGGGCATCGATGGTCAGGTTGTCGCCGTTGGCATCGGTATCGTTATCCAGCACGTTGCCGATGGCCTTTGAGCCGAGCGGATCGTCACTGGCATAGGCGTTAGTGGTGCGCAGTGATTCCTTGGCGCTGTTGTAGTCATCGGCGGCCACCGGCGCATCGTTGGCGCCGTTGATGGTAATGGTCAGGGTAGTGGTGGCGGCCAGACCTTCCTTGTCGTTAATGGTATAGATAAAGGTATCGGTCAGGCTGTCGCCGCTGCCCAGAGCCTGCACCTCGGCGCTGTTGCCGACTGTGTAGCTGTAGCTGCCGTCGGCTCCTATCACCAGGCTGCCATACTGGCCGAGTACACTGGTGCCATTGGCAGATGTGGTGCCCGAGGTCACCGTCTGGTTGGCGGCTGAGGTGCCCACCTGCACCAGTGTGATATCGTCGCCGCTGTCGGTATCAATGTCGTTGCCCAGCACATTGCCTGTAATGGCCGAGCCGCCCTCGGTGACGGTATCGCTGTCTACTACCGCCACCGGAGCGCTGTTGCTACCTACCAGCGCATTCAGCGCCGAATCGACCCGGTCTGATGAAGAGCCGATATTGATCAGAGCACCGTCACTGGCACCGCTGGTCAAGGTATTGAAATAGGCCTGATCCACCACCAGCACAAAGGCGCGGTTGTCGGTCACATCCCGATCGTTGTCCCGGTTGCCATCGGCCTGGGCCTTGGCCAGATCGGTAAAGTCGGCATCGGTCCAGAAATAGAACCCCTTGACCTCTCCCTGCACCTTGATCGGCCGGCTGACCCAGCCGTAATAATCGGTACCGTTGATGTTGATCGCCGTGGCCGACACATCGTTGCCGCTGAACAGCCGGCTGTCGAAGTTGTTGTCGTCAATAGTAACGGAGACCTGACCAGACTTGTAAATAAAGTCATGGGTGTTCGACTCCTTGCCCGCTGGGGTGGTTGCGGTGTTGACCTCATAAGCATTAACGAAGCTGTAGGTTGCGAACTCCACTTCTACACTGACGCCGTCAATATCCAGCACCCCCCGACCATCGGAGGTGGTATCCGTCACAGCAGACCCGGTCACCGCCGCCGCAAAGCGTTCGCCCTCGTCGCCGGCGGTGTCGGCACCGTCATTGACCCGGGCGTCGATGCTGTGGCCGAACTCCTCGGCCAGTACCCGTGCCACCTCTGCGGTGTCTGCCCCCGCCTCAATCCAGTCCCGGTTCAGGTAGATCACCGCCGTGCCGTCCGGGCCCGCCGCGGCAAAGGCACCCAGCGCCCCCTGCATGGCGGCGTTGTCGAGCAGCTCTACCGTCACCTGCACCTGGCCGGACAGAATGGCCTGCCGCTCAGCTTCCATTGCCTGCAGCCAGGCCATGTCGATGTCGGTCTTGCCGCCATTGAACAGCGCAAACAGCTGCTCGGCGCTGGCCTCGGACAGATAATCCTTAATTTGCTGCTGGGCCTGCTCTGCCGCCGGCTGGCTCTGGCCATGAGCCACGGCCAGTGCAAAGAGCCCGTCTGCCGCTTCCGTTACCGCCAGATCCGCGCCGCTGTCCACCAGCGCATCGACCGTGGTATCCACCGCCGCACCGTCGAACATCAGCCGGGGTTCGAGTTGCCATAACTGGGGGCCACTCGCCTGCAATTGGTTGTTTTTATCGGTAGACATCTATCTGCTCCTTGATCTGTTTACCGGATGACGGCACGACGCGTGATTCACTGTGTCGGTACTTCCGATGCGGATTCGGGTGTAAGTTCGGGTGGCGCAATTTGAATCTGACCGCTCATGCCGGCCAGCAATTCCTCGAATTGTCCGTCAATCACCGCCACGGCCTTGACCGACTGGCTCAGGGGATCGACCCGGGCGGCAGTATATCTGAGCTTGACCGGATAGGTTTTGCCGGTGTCCTCTATCTGTACCGCGAAGTTATGGCCGGGTTTGAACCAGCCAAGCCAGCGCGAGGGCACGATAAACTCCAGCTCCAGTGCGCTGTCATCGAGAATGTCCAGCAACGGTTGCCCGGCCTGCACAAACTCCTGCTCCCGCGCCCGCTGCTCGCCGATGGAACCGGCATAGGGGGCATCGATGGTGCAGCTCTTGATGGTGGCATCGAGATAGGCAATATCGGCCTGCGCCTTGGCCACCTCTATCAAGCTGTTGTTGAGCTCGACGCTGCCGATGGCGTTAAGGTCTGCCATGCGCTGGTTGCCGGTATGGGTATTCTTGGCGCCGGCAAGCTGGGCCCGGGCTTTCTGCAACTGGGCCGCCTGCAGCGCACAGTCGAATTCCACCAGCCGCTGGCCCTTTTCTACCCGCTGACCTTCACGCACCGAAATGCGCTTGATCTTGCCCCCCTGCTCGGCAGCCAGGGTGGCATAACGAACAGGACTCAACTGGGCGCGCAACTCGTTGTGCTCGAGCGAGAACTCACTCTGCGCCTGCACCGGCAGCACCAGAGAAGAGGCCAGCAACATCGAGGCCAGCCCGGCGTATCGCCGCTGAATCGTGATATTGACGAACATCAATCGGTCTTACTCCTTGCCGGGCCGGACAACCCGCACCGGTCCAATCGGTTTCAGACCGGTATCGAGCCAGCCCTGCACCCGGGTCCGCAGCTCGGCCAGGCTGAGGCCGTCGACACTGGCGTTCAGCTCCGGCTCCATTCCCAGGCTGGACTGCAGCCGGCCGATGGACTCCTGCACCTTGGCCATGGACTGGTAACGCCTTAACTCGCTCAGAATGGAGGTGACGTTGGCCGCAATCAGGGTCTGTTCCCCGATCAGGTTGCTCTGCGCCTTGCTGCTGGTAATGGCCTCGAGCTGCGCATCCACCTGATAGAGCTGATCGGCGCGGGTAAACTGGCGCAGAGAGTCGTTGTATTGATGCCGCGCCAGATGCACCTGGGTCAGCACCGACATCTGCAGCGCCATGCGCCGGGCTTCGGCCAGGGCTTCGTTTTTCTCTGCGGCCCGCATCCGGCTGGGGGCCGAGATCAGGTTGAAGAGGTTGGCGCTGACCCGCATGCCGGCGGTGCGCCACTGCTCGTCGAGCAGGAAGCGGTCGTCGTCATAATTCAGGCCGTACTCGAAGCTGATCCCCGGCAGCAAACTCAGCAACGCCTTGCGGGTGTCCTGGGCGGCGATGCGCACGTTGTAGAACTGCTCGCGCAAATCGGCATTCTGCACCAGGGCCTGGGCTTCCAGTACCGCCATGTCGACCTCGAGCGGCTGTACCTCGACCTCGGGTTCCTGCAGTTTGAAGCGGGTACCGGGCAACAGCCCGATCAGGCTGCTCAGCTCGATACGGGCGCTGGCCATCTCGCGCTCCACGCTTTCAAGCAGGCGAAGGCTTTCCAGCAGGTTGCGCTGAAATCGCAGAGATTCATCGGGGGTGCTCACCCGTTCCTTGCTCAGTCGGTAAGAGTCCTGCAAGGCCTGCTCGGCGGTGCCGATGGTGTGTCGGACCCGCTCATTCAACTTTTCTGCCGCCACCGCCCGCCAGTAGGCGGTGCGTACGTTCTGGATCAGGGTGTGCATCGCCTTGCGGCGACGTTCGTTGGCGATCAGCAGCTTGTCACCGTTCTGCTTGGCGGTGTAGTAACTGGCACCGAAGTCGAGCAGGTTCCACGACAGGGTCAGGTCGGCCGTGGTATGGGACTTTTCGGAAGACACATCCAGCTCGGAGCTGTTGCTTTCCTGGAACTCGGAAGGATTATCGAGCAGGGCGGAATAGCGCGCGCTGTAGTCATCCCGCGAGCTGTAACCGGCATTGGCCAGCAACTTGGGCAGCATGTCGTAGTTGCCCGCCTCCAGCTGCTTCGATGCCAGCGATTGCTCCATCAGCCGGACCCGCTGATCCAGGTTGTATTTCAGGGCCCGGGCAATGGCTTCATCCAGGGTGATAATGTCGCCGTGCGGCTCCATATCTGCAAAGGCGGCGCTGCGATCGGCCTCGTTGATGCGGGAAATGTCGGCCTGGCTGAAGTCCTGGGGTGCAACGGTACAACCGGTCAGGGTAGCGACGATGATCAGAGTAAGCGGCTTGATACGGGAAACGGTTTTAGGCATAGAGATGGTTTCTTCCTGAATTGTGATAATCCTGACGCGGGTATGGTGTTGATACGCGGTCACATACCACACCCGGTTCTGTCGCCGATACCGCCATCAGGACCAACCCGATAGGATACCTTCTTTAGTGACGGCCGCCGTCGTATAACGAAGACCAATATGAGTACAAAGCATTATACAGCAAGAACAGAAATGTCCCATTATTGAGACAGCATTAATCCTTGTGGTTATTAATGACTTTGTAAATAGACCATTTCGAATTATGGGATCGCCGGCGGCAAATTCATTCAGCGCGAAAACTGCGCGTAGATGGGATTGTGGTCCGACACCGTGGGGGTATTGATGGCGGTGGCGGAGTGCAGGGTCAGATCCCGGTAGAAGATAAAGTCCAGCGGCTGACGCAGGTAGCTCTTGATGTGATGGGCGTCTTCCATCACCGCCTGCTGCAACCCCATGGCCCGGCAGAAGTCGGCTAGATAACGGCGCCGTGACCGGCTCCAGACGTTGAAGTCGCCGGCCACAATCAGCGGCCCCCGGTGTTGCAGCAGGGCCTGCCGGAGCGCGGCAATTTCGTGGTAAAAATGGCCGTGGCGCACGAAGTTGATGGCGTGAATATTGGCCACCAGCAGGGTCTCGCCGCCACTCAGTGGGTGATGGGTAAGGATCTGGCTTTTGTGGGTGGCGAACCGCAGCTCCCGGCGGTAACTGAGCAAGGCCGTAATGTCGTTGAAGGCGCACTGGCCGGCGGTGAGCACCCCGAACAGATGCGACGGCGTCTGGATATTGGGCGAGACCGCATAAGACCAGCCGTCCAGCTGCAGCCGATGGCTCAGGGCCAGCTTGGCCTCCTGCAACAGCAGCAGCCGGGTAGGAAATTTCGCCAGCAGCTGGGTCAGGCACAGCTGAAATTCGGAACTCAGGGTCAGTTTCTGGGTATTCCAGCACATCACGCCCAGCCGGTCGCCATCCAGCGGCTGATGCTGATGAACAAGCTGATGCGGCATGACGCGGGGGCGAAGCATAATCGAACATCCTGCCTTGTCGGGAATCTCGTTCCATCTTAGCAGAAGGGCCCGCAAATCTTCCCTCTGCTTTATTCCAGATCTACGCCATTTATTGCCAAATTTCGGCCAAACTTCACTTTTTAGTGCTGTTTATGTATCATTGGCGCGTTCATACATTGAACAAAGTGAATTGATGAAACCTCCCGAATCTCGTGTTTCCGAACGACGCCTCGTCGCCAGCCTCAGCGGCGGCTTCCTGCTCCTCTTCGTCGCGCTCGCCCTTTTCGACCTGCAACAAATGACTCACTGGATCAACCTCAGCTTCGCCTGGGTCGTCGATCTGTTTGGTCCTCTGTGGCAGGTCTGGATGCTGGCCAACCTGCTGGTGGCCCTGGTGCTGGGCTTTACCCGCTATGGCGATGTCCGCCTGGGGGGCAATGTGCGCCCCGACAGCTCGACCTTTCGCTGGCTGGCGGTGATCATGTGCACCCTGCTGGCCGGTGGCGGCGTGTTCTGGTCGGCAGCCGAGCCCATGTACCATTACATGACCACGCCGCCGAACTTCGCGGATGCCGAGTCCGGCGTCTCGCCGGTGTCGGCGGCGCTGGCCCAGACCTTTCTGCACTGGGGCTTTCTGGCATGGGCTTCGCTCGGCACCTTGTCGGCGGTGGTGGTGGTCTATGCCCACTATCACAAGGGCCTGGCCATGCGGCCGCGTACCCTGCTCTACCCGCTGATGGGTGAACGTATCGAAACCCACTGGCTGGGCACCCTGGCCGATGTGGTGTCCATTATCGCGGTGGCCGCGGGCACCATAGGCCCCATCGGTTTCCTCGCCACCCAGCTGGGCTTCAGCTTCGAGTCGCTGCTGGGCTGGGACAACGACTACGGCCTGCAGCTGGCGGTACTCGGCGGCCTGGTGGCCATTTACACCCTGTCGGCTTCAACGGGGATTGAAAAGGGCATCCAGTGGCTGTCCAGCGCCAATGTGGTGCTGGCGGTAATCTTGCTGGCCACCATCCTGCTGGCAGGGCCCGGCAACTTCATTGTCGACTCCTTCCTCAACGGCATGGGTGTTTATCTGCAGGACTTCATGCCGATGGCGCTCAACCGGCAGGACGATGCCTGGCTGGGCTGGTGGACGGTGTTCTTCTGGGGCTGGTTTATCGGTTATGGCCCCATGATGGCGCTCTTTATCGCCCGTATCTCCCGCGGCCGCACCCTGCGCGAGCTGGTGATGGCGGTGGCGGTCATGGCCCCGCTGGTGACCAACTTCTGGTTTGCCAGCCTCGGTGGGGCCGGCATCTTCTACGAGCAGGCCGTACCGGGTGTGGTGTCCCAGCCGCTGCAGGATGGCGGCTTGCCGGCGGCCCTGCTGGCGGTAACCCAGCAGCTGCCGCTGGCGGAGCTGATGGTGCCGGCTTTCCTGCTGCTGACGGTGATCTTCGTCGCCACCACCGGTGACTCCATGGCCTATTCCATCGCCATGGCCATCAGCGGCAGTCATACGCCTCGCACCCGGGATCGTATTTTCTGGGCGCTGACCATGGGCCTGGTGGCGGCGGTCTTGCTGAGAATGGGCGAAGGCGGCATCAACGCCCTGCAGTCCTTCATCGTGATCACGGCGGCACCGGTATCGCTGCTGCTGTTGCCGGTGATCTGGACCGGCCCCAAGGTGGCCCACGCCATGGCCTATGAGCAGGGCATCGTCACCCACCGGGTGCGCAGCGAAGAGCTGACCAACCCCGCGTCCTGACCACGACGCTGCTCCAAAAGGTAACGACAACAAGGGCCTCCATGGCCCTTGTTTTCATTCCCCGCCCGGCGTTTCAGTCGACGATGGTCGCCGCTATCCGAGTGCCGTCGGCCAGCTCGGGCCCGGGATACAGCACCAGCTGCTGTCCTTCGCTCAGCCCCGCCAGTATCTGCGCCTGCAGGCCGTTGTCGTGGCCGATCCTGACCGGAGTCCATCGGGCCCGGTTGCCCTCCGCCACCAGCACCGCCCATTGTTCCCCTTCCCGGAACAGCGCACTCGATGGCGCCATCAGCACATTCTCGTCTTCCCACACCACAATGCGCACCTCCACCCGATAGCCGTGGCCCAGGCCACGCCGCGCGTCGGGCTCGCCGTCGAAACGGATCAGCACATTGACCCGCTGCTCTTCCACCCCCAGGGCGGAAAACTTGGTAAAGCCGCGCGGTTCAATTCGTTCCACCACCCCGGCCAGCGGTTGCGGTCCGCCCCAGTGCTCAATCAGCACCCGATTGCCGGGGGTCACCCGCACCGCCTCGGCGGAGGGCAGCTCGACCAGCACCTCCAGATCCCGTTCGGGATCGCCGACTTCCATGATGGGAGTACCGGCGGCCACCACGGTTTCGCTCTGTTGCAACCGCTGCAGCACCCGCCCGGACACCGGCGCCAGCAGCGGAATACCTTCCCCCTCGCTGCCGGGCGCTCCCTGCCCCAGTTGCGCCCGGGCGGCGGCCAGTTCGGCCTGTCGCTGCACCACGGCGGCGTGGGCCGCATTCAGCGTGGCAGTGGCCGCCTGCGCCGATTGCCGCGCCTGATCCCGGGCCGAGGCAGACAGATGCCCTTGCCGATACAGCCGGTTGTTGCGCGCCCATTCGGCGTCGGCCAGTTGGCTGGCGGCCTCCGCCCGGCTCACTTCCGACCGGGTGGCCTTGAGTGCTGCCTCGGCCGCCTGCACCGCCGCCTGGGCCCTTTCACGGGCGCGGGCATCCAGCAACGAGACCGGTACCGGCACCAACCGGGCCAGTTCGGTTTTGCCCACCAACACCGGATCCCCGGCCTCCAGCCTCACCCGCAACAGCCGCCCGGCCACCGGGGCACTCACCACATAGCGCTGGCGCACCCGGGTCCGCGCCTCTTCATCGATGGTGACCATCATGGCGCCCCGGCGCACCGTGCCCGTCTCCACCGGTATCGCCCGGGGCCAGAAGGCATAAGCGAGCAGCCCCGCCAGCAACAGCGCGGCGGCGAGCAATATTCCCTTGCGTGACTGTCTCGATGCCATCTCGCTACTCTCGAATGTTGAGGGCGGCCACCAGATCCAGCCGGTGGATGTCGCGCTGTACCCCGATGCCGGAAAGCAGCGCCGCCGCCAGCACCGCCAGTGCCGCCTGACCATGACTGGCGGGCACCAGCTCCACCGGCACCTGATACAGCTCGGTGCTGAAGCCGGCCGCCACCGCCAGCGACAGGCCGTATCCCAGCAGGGAGCCCAGCGGTAACGCCAGCAGGGTGAGCAGCCCCAGTTCGCCCAGCAGCACAAAACCCACCTCGGCCCGGGTCAGCCCCAGGATCCGCAGGCCGGCCAGTTCCCACGCCCGCTCGGCAAAGGCGATGCGCGCCCCGTTATAGACGATGCCGAAAGTAATGACCCCGGCAATGGCGGCCATCAGGTAACGGGTGGCCCCGGCGCCGCTGTCCATCACCTTGCGAAAGGCCTCCCGACGCTCCTGCCGCAGGCTGACCCCGGCCACCACCGGCATCTCTTTCATCTCCCGGTACAGCGCGGCACTGCGGGCGGCGTCGATACGCAGATAGGCGCCGGATACCCATCCCGGCTCCCCCATCACGCGGTTCAGGGCGCCCAGTTGCATGAAGGCGGGCGCGCCCAGCAGGGTATCGGCCAGCCCCACCACCGGGATCTCCAGCACCGGCCGGCGCCCTTCGCGTACCTCGACGCTCAGCAGTTCGCCCGGCACTATCGACAGCTTCTTCGCCAGCGCCCGCGCCAGAATGACCCCCTCGGCGCGCAGGGCCAGGGGCTGGCGATCTTTATCCAGGGCCCGGTACAACCTGGGCTCGTCCATCAGGGCGGTAATGGCGCCACGATAGTGATACCGACCATGGCGCAGTATCACCGGCACCGAACGAAACGGCTCCAGCGCCAGTACGCCGTCCAGCTGCGCGAGGGCAAAGAGGCTGTTGCTTCCCCGGGGCTCGATGAAACTGACCGTGACGTCGCTGCGGTCGATGTGGTTGAAATTCAGCGCCAGGGCGCGGTCGAAACCACTCATCACGCTCAGCATGGCCACCGGCAGCGCCATGCCCAGGGCGATGCCCAGCACCGTCAGCAGCGCCCGCCCGGGTCGTCGCCACAGGTTGCGCAGTACCATGCGGCTGGGCTGATCCAGCCAGCGGCCGAGCCGGGGCCCGAGGCGCAGGCCATGGCTGAAATCCGGTGGCGAAGGGGGCCGCATGGCGGTGGCGGGCGCCAGCGCCAGCACCCGCCGCAGCACCAGCAGGGCACCGGCGGAGGCGGCCAGCACGCTGACCGACACCCCGATCACCAGGGCGGCAGGATCCAGCCGGAACAGCAGAAACGGAAACTTGTAATACAGCTGGTAGACGCCGCTCAGGGCTCGTCCGGCAAGCACACCCAGCACCGATCCCGCCAGGGCGCCGCCCAGGGCGATCACCAGCACAAACTTCAGGTAGTGAATCGCCACTTCGGAGCCGGTATGACCGAAGGCCTTGAGCAGGCCTATCTGCTCGCGCTCCGCCTGCACCATGCGCGACAGCACCATGTTCAGCAGAAAGGCGGCCACCCCCAGAAATACCGGCGGTACGGTGCGGCTGGATACCCGGAGCCCGGCAATCTCCTCCTCGACAAAGCGATTGGACAGCTGATCCGCCAGCCCAAAGGCCCCCAGGGCACCATAGGGCGCCAGCAGCCGGTCCAGCGCGGCGATCAGCTCCGCCTCGCGCGCGCCCCGGGTCAGGGCTATCAGCACCTCGTTGACGGCGCCGTCCAGATCGAAGGCCGCCGCCAGCACCGATTCCTGCATCCAGATCACCGCAAAGCGGCCGTCGTCGGGCACCAGCTCGCCCGGGGCCGTGGTGTACACAAACTCCGGCGCCTGCGCCAGCCCCGTTACGGTCAGGCGCTGCGCCCGCCGTTGAGCGTCGCCAGCAGGGTATCGCCCGGGGCCAGCCCCCGGGCCCGGGCAAAGCCGTCCAGCAGCAGCACCTCATGCCGCCGGCCCGGTTCGGGCTGCCGCCCCGCCGACAGCACCAGCTGGTTCAGCCGTGTCGGCAACGACAGCATCCGGGCCCGTATCGGCGCTGCCACGCCCGGCAGGTTGAGCAGGCCGCCGCCGTTGATGCGCCCCTCGGCCACCGCCACCCCGGGCAGGGCGGCCACCTCGGTCAGCAGTCGGCGCGGCGCGCGCTTGACCGGCGCGAAGATCTCCGCCAGCCGGTAACGCTGGTAATAGCTGTGCCGGGTTTCACTCAGGGAATTGACCAGGCCGTCCATCATCACCAGCAGCATGACCCCCAGGGAAATCACCAGCATGATGGCCAGCGCCTGGCCCCGCACCCGCCACAGGTCCCGTCCCAGCTTGCGATCCAGCATGCTCATGGCGTCGCCCCTACCATTCGATGGCCTCGGCGTCGAGCCGGTGGTCGTGGATCTCCACCTCGCGGATGCGACCATCGGCAAAGTGGATAACCCGGTGGGCCATGGCGGCGGTGGCCGCCGCATGGGTGACGATCAGCACAGTGGTGTCCAGCTGCCGGTTGACGTCCTGCAAGGCCCGCAGCACCACCCGGCCGGTGTGGCTGTCCAGCGCGCCGGTCGGCTCGTCGCAGAACAGCACCGTAGGCCGCTTGGCGATGGCACGGGCGATGGCCACCCGCTGCTGTTCACCACCGGACAGCTGGGCAGGAAAATGATGGCCGCGTTCGGCCAGCCCCACCAGGGCCAGCGCCGCTTCCGCCGCCATCGGCTCGGCAGCCAGCTCGGTCACCAGCTCCACGTTCTCGCGGGCGGTCAGGCTGGGCATCAGGTTGTAGGACTGAAAGACAAAGCCGACATGATGGCGCCGATAACGGGTCAATTGCGCCTCGTTCATGGCGCTCAGTTCCCGGTCGAAAAACCACAGCTGCCCGCTGCTGGCCCGATCCAGGCCGCCGAGCAGGTTCAGCAGGGTCGACTTGCCGCTGCCGGAGGGGCCCAGCAACACCACCAGTTCGCCGGCCGGGATCTCGAGGTTCACCCCGCGCAGCGCCTGCACGGCGGCCGCACCTTCGCCATAGACCCTGGTGAGATCCCGGGTACGAAAGGCGGGCAGTCGATAATCCAGTGGTTTGCTCATGGGGACACTCGTGCGTGACAGCGGCGGCGGTTTAACAAAAGCCGTGTAACACAAAGCCTAAGTGCTATCGCCCGGCGCCGCCATCACGCGCGACATCGGGTACAAGCCGCCGGGTCGGACTAAGCTTGAACTGTTCCCCGCCAACAGGTGGCCCTATCAACTAAAGGAAGCCAGTGCCATGTCCGCCTCTCATTCGCTGATTGCCATGGAAATGGGCATAGATACCCACCAGGAGCCGGTGGTGTTCATGCGCGCCGACTGCGAGGTGTGCCGGGCCGAGGGCTTCAACGCCAATACCCGGATTCAGGTCGGCCTGGAAAACCGCACCATCATCGCCACCCTCAACGTGGTCACCGAAAAGGTGCTGCCGCCCGATCATATCGGCTTCTCTCGCATCGCCTGGCAACGGATGGCGCTCGAGGGGGGTGAACGGGTGCAGATCAGTCATGCGCCCCTGCTCCATTCCATGAGCGCAGTCCGCAAGAAAATCTACGGCCATACCCTGTCGTCCCGGGAAATTCACGACATCGTGGCCGACATCGCCGCCCATCGCTATTCGGACATGCAGATTGCCAGCTTCATTACCGCCGGGGTCGACTGCCTCAACACCCAGGAAATCATCGCCCTCACCCAGGCCATGGTGGCCAGCGGCAAACGGCTGACCTGGCCCGACACCCTGCAGCTGGTCGACAAGCACTGCATCGGCGGCGTGCCCGGCAACAGAACCACCCCCATAGTGGTGGCCATCGCCAGCGCCGCCGGCCTGGTCATGCCCAAAACCTCATCCCGGGCCATCACCTCCCCCTCGGGTACCGCCGATACCATGGAGGTACTGACCACGGTGCGCCTCAGCCTGGAACAGATTCAACAGACGGTACGCAAGGTCAATGCCTGCCTGGCCTGGGGTGGCGCCGTCAACCTCAGCCCGGCCGACGACATGCTGATCCGCATCGAACATGCCCTGGACATCGACGGCGTCGGCCAGCTGGTGGCCTCGGTGCTGTCCAAGAAACTGGCCGCCGGCTCCACCCATGCGTTGATCGACATTCCCGTGGGGCCGACCGCCAAGGTACGCAGCCAGCACGAGGCCAGACACCTGGCCGGTCTGTTCGATACCGTCGGCCAGGCTCTGGGGCTCAAGATGCGTTGCCTGATCACCAATGGCGACGAGGCCATCGGCTATGGCATAGGGCCGGCTCAGGAAGCGCAGGACATCCTCGCCGTGCTCAACAACGAGCCCGGAGCTCCCGCCGACTTGCGCGAGCGGGCACTGTTTCTGGCCGCCAATCTGCTGAATCTGGCAGGCGGTGCCTCCCTGGAGGTCGCTCAGGCCCGGGCGCAGGAGCTGCTGGCGTCGGGTCAGGCCTGGGAGCAGTTCAAGCGGATTTGCGACGCCCAGGGCGGACTGAAAACAATCCCGCAGGCCGCCCACCAGCTCGAGCTGGGGGCCAGGCACAGCGGCACCCTGCTGGCCATGGACAACCGGCGCCTGTCCCGGCTGGCCAAGCTGGCCGGTGCCCCCATTTCCCCCGCCGCCGGCCTGCGCCTGCATATCAAGCTGGGTCAGGCCCTGGCGCAGGATCAACCCTTGCTGACCCTCTACGCCGACAGCCGGGGCGAGCTGGACTATGCGGCGGCCTATTACGCCAACAATCACGATATGTTCATGGTTGGAGAAGCCTCATGATGCCCCTGCTGTTTTCCCTGGATGACGCGCATTCGCTGCGCACCCCCCTGTGCCGAGGCCTGAACGCCGACGCCGGCCGGCTGGAACGGCGCCGCTTTCCGGATGGCGAAAGCTACCTGCGCATCCACAACGAGGTAACGGGCCGCCCGGTGCTGGTGCTGGCGGATCTGTCCCGTCCCGACGACAAGTTTCTGCCCCTGAGCTTCCTGTGTGACACCCTGAGGGAGCTGGGCGCCAGCCAGGTAGGCCTGATTGCCCCCTATCTGTGCTATATGCGCCAGGACGACCGTTTTCACGCCGGCGAGGCGGTGACGTCACGCACCTTCGCCCGGCTGCTGTCTACGCAAATCGACTGGCTGGTCACGGTCGACCCGCACCTGCATCGTTATCACCGCCTGGATGAAATCTATCGGGTGCCAAGCACTGTGGTGCAGGCCGCGCCCTTGCTGGCGGACTGGCTGGGTGAGCGGCAGGATCCACTGCTGCTGGTGGGACCCGATGCCGAGAGTGAACAATGGGTGGCGAAGATCGCCGCCCGGAGCGGCCATGATTATGTGGTCGGCAGCAAGGTACGCAGCGGCGATCGGCAGGTCGCGGTCCAGCTGCCGGACCTGTCCGCCTGGCACCAACACACGGCGGTGATCATCGACGACGTGATCTCCAGCGGTCAGACGGTGCTGCGCTGCCTGCAGGCATTGCGCGCCCAGGGTCTGAACAGGGTGGACTGCGCCGTCATTCACGGCCTTTTTGCCGACGACATCGAGCAGCAACTGACCGACAACGGGCTGCGCCGGCTGATCACCACCAATGCCATTGCCCATCCCTCCAACGCCATCGATCTGAGCCCCCTGCTGCTGGCGCCCATTCGGAAACATCTGGCCGCCTCATAGCCGCTCATCAAGCTCCCCATCGACTGTAACCGGGCCTCACCGACACATTCGATGGGCGAATGAGGGTAGCTTTCGGAACCAACTCTGTTCTATCTTGTCTTGAGTTATTGCCAATTCACCCTCTTCCCCATCCAACTGGAGTACCTGCATGTCCTGGACCCTGGAACAACTGCACGGCCTGCTTGCCAACCACGAAGGCTGGCAGAGCAAGCTCGAAAACGACTCTCTGTTGATCACCAATGCCGAGGGGCTGGAAGCCTATCTCGCCGTGGCCGGCGAGCAGATCATCGTCGAAACCCTGCTGTTTCCCGCCACCCAGGTGACCGACAGCGCCGTGCTGAACGACACCATATTGCGTACCCATCAGCTGTTTCCGCTGACCACGGTCGGCATCAGCAACATCAGCGGTGACGACTATTACATCGCCTTCGGCTCCCTCTCTGCCGGTTCGAAGGAAGAGAGCGTGATGATCGAAGTGGAAACCCTGTTCCGCAACACCGAGGCCTTTCTCGATCTGTATCAGGACCAGCTGCAAGGAGTAACCGCATGAGCGTATGGAAAAAACTGGTGACCGCCATCAAGGGGGGCGCCAACGAAGCCGCCGAGGCCGTGGCCGACAGCCAGGCCCTGCGCATTCTGGAGCAGGAAATTCGCGAAGCCAAACAGGAGCTGCGCCGCTCCGACGAGGCCCTGACCGGCATCATGGCCAAGCGCAAGCTGGCCAAACAGAAGGTGGACGCCATCGGCGCCAGCATCGCGGAATATGAAGCCCACGCCCGCGCCGCCATGACCAAAGACAACAAGGAGCTGGCGCTGGAATGTGCCCAGCGGGTGGCCGAGCTGAAAAACGAGCAGGACGGCGAGCAGAGCTACGTCGACCAATATGCCACCTCCGAGCAGAGCCTGAAACACAACATCACCACCGCCAAGAGCCGCCTGCGCCAGCTGGAACAGCAACTGGATATGGTCAAGGCCACCGAAAGCGTGCAAAAGGCCCAGGCCGCGGTGTCGTCCCGCCACAGCGGTGCCAACACCAAGATGACAACGGCGGTGGAATCGCTGGACCGCATCAAGCAGAAGCAGACCCAGCGTCAGGCCGAGCTGGACGTGGCCGCCGAGCGCGCCGCCAGCGAGAGTGGCGACGCCCTGGAACAGAAGCTGAAGTCCGCCGGCATTACCGGCAGCCAGTCTGCCGGCGCCGAGGACGAGCTGGCCCGCATTCTGGGCAAATAAGCAGTATCCGTAACTGATGTGGATTCTGGAGCCAGTGCGCCTTTATCGTCACCCTCGCGAACGCGGGGGTCCAGTGCCTTTGCAGACAACCGGCACTCTGACCGTTCTGCGCCACAAGTCCTGGATTCCCGCCTTCGCGGGAATGACAAAAGAGGACCCACGGGAATGATAAGAGAAGCCCCGCGGGATGACGACAGAACCACATCTATTAGGCTGCATTACTTAATAGGTAAATAACATGTTCGACTGGCTGAAGAAGAAAATGCAGCCGCCGTCCGTTCAGGCCGAGCCGGCCCCGGAAGTGCTGGGGCTGCGGCTGGGCGGCGGCTTCGAGCTGGATGCGCTCAAGCTGTCGTTGCTCAACGACAAGGTGACCTTCGAGGGCGCGGCCAGCACCCAGATCATCCAGGCGGTGGGCCGGGTCATGCTCGACGAAAGCCACCAGCTGCTGCGCTTCTACACCGACGACGACGGCTTTATTCAGGTATTGCTGGACGGCGGCACCGGCGACGACTGCGTGGCCGAGGTCAAGCTCTGGTATTTCTACCAGACCCGGCCGATAGACGGCGATGCGGCCTGGAACCGGCTGCTCGACAGTGAGCTGGTGCAACCGGAGTGGAACCTGGATGGCCAGGTCTTTACCAAGGCCTGGGACAACACCCGGCCGGTGGCCATGACCGAAACCACCTGGCTCAACGACGGCAGCCGCAGCGAGACCGATCAGTTCGTGATGATCTACGAGCGACCGCTCGTAGACACGGAGGATGACGTGGAGGTGCTGATGGTGGCTGGCGAGGAAAAAATTCTGCACCAGCGCGCCGAACACAGCCTGATACTCGCTACCGGCATTGACCTCAGCCCGACCGATTTCAGGTTTGTGAGCTGATGCCGGCGCCACTTTGTCCGGCACGAAACCATCGACAACGCTGTTGTCACCGGCTTGCTGCGCAAGCCCTGCCGGCTAAAGCGGCAGCTACAGGTACCGGCATTAATCAGGCCATGCCGATGCAACCTGAAGCAGCAACAGGGATTGCCGTATTCGACCGTCAAATGCCAGGGATGGCATTTGACGAGCGCCCCATGGATGGGCTTGAAGCGTGTCGAAGGAGGCAACCCTGTTGATGCTTCGCCCGGCAGGTTCTGCCAACAATTTGCGGCTTTTCATTTTAAGAACGGAATAAAAGGATACTCATGGACGCTTTACTCACTTCACTCTCGGGCCTCGGGCCCTTCCTGTTATATTTCTCCCTGTCCATTCTGATGCTGCTGCTGTTCAAGTGGCTCTATGTACTGGTGACCCCCTGGGACGAATGGAAACTGATCAAGGAAAACCAGAACCTGGCCGCGGCCATTGCCCTGGTCGGCGCCTTCGTCGGCTTCTCGCTGGCGGTGGCCAGCGCCGCCGCCAACTCGGTATCGCTGCTGGACTTCGCGGTCTGGGGCCTCATCGCTCTGGTCGCCCAGCTGCTGGCCTTCGCCTGGTGCGGCTGGTATTTCTGCCCAGGATTGCCGAACGCATCAACGAAGGCCAGGTCTCGGCCGGCGCCGTGGTCGGCGGTCTGTCGGTCGCCGTGGGGCTGCTCAACGCCGCCTGCATCACCTACTGAGGAGGCCTTATGAAACGTTCCAAGCGTCAGCTGCTTGCTCGCATGGCGGATCGCATCGGCAAACCGGTGGGCGCGGCCATCGCCGGTTCGGTGCTGCTCAGCGCCTGCGGACAGAATGAGGCCGAGATGCAGGTCTATCAGTCACCGGATGATTGCCGCAACGACAATCCCGAACTGGCCCAGCAGTGCCAGGCTGCCTATCAACAGGCGTTGGCCGAGTCGGCGGATACCGCCCCCAAGTATGACAGCCGCCACGACTGCGAGGCCGACTTCGGCGGCAACAACTGCGTGCCCTATCAGTATCAGGGCAACAGCTGGTTCATGCCCGCCATGGCCGGCTTCATGTTCGGCCGCATGCTGGACGGCAACCGCTACGCGCACAGTCCCGTTTACACTTCCTACAACCCCTACTCGCCCTACTACGGCCAGTGGAGTACCGCCAACGGCTACCGGCTGGGCAAGGCCAGTTACGGCAAACGCATCTCGGTCGGCAAGGAGGCGCTGGCACCCAAACCCAAGGTCACCCGCACCATTTCGCGCGGCGGCTTCGGCTCGACCGCCCAGGCCAAGAGCAGCTGGAAAAGCACCAAGAGCAGCAGTTCCCGCAGCTGGGGCGGCTGATGCTGCGGGTCAGCCATAAAGAACGCCCGGACTGGCGCGCTCAGGCCGAACAACTGGGGTTTGGCTTTCATACCATGTATGGCGAGCCCTACTGGGACGAAACCGCCTACTACCAGTTCACCCTGGCGCAGATAGAGCGGGACATCGAAGACCCCACCGCCGAGCTGCACCAGATGTGCCTGGAGGTGGTGGACATGGTGGTACGTGACGAACGGTGGTTGCGACGTTTCTGCATTCCCGAGGCTCGCTGGCAAGGCATTGCCGACTCCTGGCAACGACGGGATCCCAGCCTCTATTCCCGGCTGGATCTGGCCTACGATGGCCGGGGTCCGGCCAAGCTGTATGAAAACAACGCCGACACCCCCACCAGCCTGTTCGAAACCGCCTTCTGGCAATGGCTATGGCTGGAAGACAACGTCGATGCCGGCCGCTGCGCCGGGATGCAGATCAGTTCAACCTGTTGCAGGAACGGCTGGTCACCCGCTTTGCTGAACTGGCCGCCCGATATCCCGGCCAGCGGCTGCATTTTTCCTGCTGCAAGGACACGATCGAGGACAGGGGCACGGTGCAGTATCTGGAAGACTGTGCCCGGGAGGCCGGGCTGGACACCGCCTTCGTCCATATCGAAGACATCGGTCTGGGCGAAGGCGGCTGGCTGACCGACACCGACAACCACACCATCGACTGGATGTTCAAGCTCTACCCCTGGGAATTCATGTTCCGGGAGCAATATGCCGAACATCTGGCGTCGAGCCGGGTCAACTGGCTGGAGCCGTTGTGGAAGTCGGTGCTGTCCAACAAGGCACTGTTGCCCCTGCTCTGGCAGCGTTTTCCCGACCATCCCAACCTGTTACCCGCCTATTTCGGCGACGACCCCAGGCGCGGTGCGTTGCAGGAATATGTGCAGAAGCCACTGTTCTCGCGCGAGGGCGCCAACATCAGCGTGATGCGCCACGGCGAGCTGGTGGCCGAGGTAGATGGTCCCTATGGTGAGGAAGGCCATATAGTGCAGGCCTGGCATCCGCTGCCGAAATTCGGCGCCAACCACGCCCTGATCGGCAGCTGGCTGGTGGACGATAAACCCGCCGGCATCGCGGTGCGGGAAGATACCGGCCTCATCACCCAGGATCTGTCCCGCTACCTACCCCATATCATACTGGGTTAATACCGCTCACAGGGTCGACCAGCGGAAATAGCCGCCTACAGCGTCAAAATGCGCTGATATTCGCCGATTTCTACCTGATAGGGGGTGGTGCGGCGCAGGTGATCACGCATCGCCTCCAGTGCTTCCGGCTCGCCGTGGATCAGCTGAATTTGAGTGTCGGCGGTCAGGGCCGAGGCCGCCAGCCATTGCTGCAGCTCCACATAATCGCCGTGCCCCGACAAGCCGTGCAGCGTCTCGATACGGGCACGGTTCGGCACCCAGTCGCCGTGGATTTTCACGCTCTCCACCCCCTGAGACAACTTTGCCCCCCGGGTACCGCCCGCCTGATAGCCGGTCAGCAACAGGGTGGTTCTGTGATCGGACAGCAGCCGCTTCATGTGGTGAAGAATACGCCCTCCCGTGACCATGCCGCTGCCGGCGATGATGATGTGAGGGAACACCTCGTCCGACAGCGCCTGGGACTGATCCACGGTGCGGGTAAAGGTAATGGCCTGATTCATCTGCTGAAAATCGCCGTGACTCAGCTTGTGCTGGTCGGCAAAGCGCGCATAGATACCGCTGACATCGATGGCCATGGGGCTGTCGAGAAACACCTTCATCCGGGGGATGCGCTCCTCAAGCATCAGCCTGGTCAGCAGATACTGCATGGTCTGCGCCCGGCCCACGGCGAAGCTGGGGATCAGCATGACGCCGCCTCCGGCCACAGTGTCATTGACCAGCTCTTCGAGTTGCTGGAAAGGGTCTGTGTCTTCATGACGGCGGTCGCCGTAAGTGGACTCAAGCAACAGCAAATCCAGCTCGGGCAGCGGCTGAGGCGGCCGCATGAAGAGGTCGTTCGGCCGACCCACATCGCCGGAAAACCCGATCCGCTTGCCTTCGGCTTCCAGGATCAGGCTGCCGGCCCCCAGAATATGACCGGCGGACTGCAGATGCAGTCGCATGGGGCCAATATCCAGCTTTCGGCCAAACTCGAGGGGCTTGAGCAACGCCAGGCTCTTCTCTGCCGTTTTCCGGTCATACAGGGGTTCGGGCTTGTCATGCTTGCCCAGCTTGTGGCGGCCGTAGAACTTGGCGTCTTCTTCCTGCAAATGGCCGCTGTCCGGCCACAGAATGCCGCACAGAGCCTGGGTGGCAGGATGGCAATAAACGGGCCCGCGATAACCCTGCCGGTACAGCACCGGTATATAGCCGGAGTGATCCAGATGGGCGTGGGTCAGTACGATGGCGTCGAGCTTGCGCAGATCCAGCGGCAGCTCTTGCCGGTTACGCTCCCGCAACCATTTGTAGCCCTGATACAGGCCGCAATCCACCAGAATTTGAGTATCGCCGCTGCTGACCAGAAATTTGGAGCCGGTGACCGTCTGGGTCGCGCCGAGAAAGGTAATCTTCATCCGGGTTCCCTCATATTGCTGCTGCCGATGCGGGCTGGGTCATCACGCTGTCGCCGCCGGTAAAAACCCACCCGTCACTATCTCGTTCTATCAGTATCCGTCAGTTTGACCGGCTTTGCCGTCCGGCTGGCCAGCCCGACTACCGAAACGCCACGAATGACCGAGGGATACTAAACTTGACGGGTGTCCCATCGATGAAGGAGCAGGACGATGAAAGGCAATGCCGTGGTCTGGTTTGAACTCTATGTGGCGGATATGGCACGGGCGCGTAAATTCTACGAGGCGGTGCTGGACGTGAAGCTGGAACAGCCGGAAAAGATGGAAGGAGACTGGCCGGAAATGTGGATGTTTCCGGGAGAAGACGAGGGTAACGGCGCCTGTGGCGCCTGGTGCAGATGAATGGCATGTCACCCGGCGGTGGCGGCACCCTGGTGTATTTTCGTTGTGACGACTGTGCCGAACAGGCCCACAAAGTGGTGGCCAGCGGCGGACAACTGGCCCGCGACAAGTTTGCCATCGGCCCCTACGGCTTTATCGCCCTGGCCGTCGATACCGAAGGCAACATGATCGGCCTGCACTCCATGCGTTGACAGGAATGGGAGCCGAAAGTGAAGGAGAGTGGGCAAGAAGGACCGAAGCCACGTTCGCGGCTGCGGCCAAAAGGGAGAAAAATGGTTTAACTATTCAGCACCAGCAAGGCATCCGGCACCGCCCGAAAGTCCAGCGCCATGGTGACGCTGATGGCGGTGATGGTGATAATCGACAGCACGAAGACCCGACGGGCCCAGCCCTGTTCCTCAACACCCCGGCGATAGCCGTTGAAGGCCATCACCAGCCACCACAGGCTGGTGGCACAGGACACTGCCATGAAGGTCAGCCCGGTGTAACCACCGAGCGGCAACAGGGCGGTCACCAGACAGAACACCGCGATGTAGAGCACTATCTGCCGTTTGGCCTTGGCGATACCCTCGGCCACTGGCAGTACCGGTATCTTCGCCGCCGCATAATCGTCGTAACGAAAAATGGCGATGGCGTAAGAATGGGGCATCTGCCACAGGCTGAACATCAGCAGCAAAATGGCGGCCCCGGCGTCGAACTGGCCGGATACGGCGCAATAACCCACCACCGGCGGCACGGCACCGGACAGGCTGCCGACCAGAGTGCCGTACACGGACTTGCGCTTCATCCACAGGCTGTACAGCCCCACGTAAACCGCATAACCGAAAACGGCAAAGCCGACCGCCACGCCGTTGGTGCGTACCGCCAACAGGCCGAAGCCCAGCACACCCAGCAGTAAGCCGTAGATCAGCGCCGCCCGCCCGGACAGCTCGCCGGTGACCGTTACCCGGTTGCAGGTACGGCGCATATGCACGTCGATATCACGGTCGATGCAATTGTTGATGGCGCAGCCGGAGGCGACCACCAGCGACAGAGCGAGCACGGTGGCCCACATCAGCGACCAGTCGATGTCGCCGCGAGCGGCCAGAAAAAAGCCCCCCGCCACCGAAATCAGGTTGCCCATGATAATGCCCGGCTTGGTGACCTTGAGGTAAGGCCGAATCATAAAAGCCCCTTGGGATGTCGAGATCCCGTTACATAATTCACTAATTACCTCAGTGCCTCGAACAGACAACACCAGGATCAGCAAGGAAGCCAAAGGGATCTGCTCCGTCGACCCTCCGCGCTAGGGACGGCGCGGCGGAGCCCCCATGGGGCGAGCTTGCTCGCCGTGACGAGTCGTTTCTGCCTGACCGAACATCCAGTGAATGTTCGCAGTAGGTAGAAACGACGAGTGTCATGCCCCACGGCGTGTCGGCGGAGCGGACCTTTGGCTGACGTCACTCACCTTGTCTGGTTACATCATCATCTCGTTGGCGCTGAGGATGATCCACACCGACAGGCCCACTACCATCACGATGATCAGCGCAGAGAACATGAAGGCGACCGTGTTCTCGCGGCTGCTCGGGCTGAAGTTCAGGTGCAGGAAGTACTTGAGATGCACCACTATCTGTACGATTGCCAGGCCAACCACGGTCGCCAGCGTCATACCCGGGCTCAGTTGTTCTGTCATCACCGCCCAGAACGGAATGGCGGTGAGGATCACCGACAACACAAAGCCCTGCAGATACGATGTTACGCTGCCGTGATCCTGCGCGGCACCGTCATGATTGTGACTCATGCCATTGCTCATGCCATTACTCCCATCAAATACACCACGGTAAACACACAAATCCACACCACATCCAGGAAGTGCCAGAACATGCTCAGGCAGCCCAGACGGGTCAATGTGCGGGGACCGGTACCCCGCTTCATCAGCTCGACCATCAACACCAGCATCCACACCAGGCCGGCAGTCACGTGCAAACCGTGCATACCCACCAGGGCGAAGAAGGCACTCAAGAAGGCGCTGCGGCTCGGCCCGGCACCTTCGGCGATCAGGTGCTGAAATTCGTAGACCTCCATCGCGATAAAGGTCGAGCCCAGCGCGAAGGTGACCAGCAGCCACAGCAGGGTCTGGCCCCGCTGGTGCCGGTGGCCGGCGAGCATGGCAAAGCCGTAGGTGATGCTGCTGACCAGCAGCACCGCGGTTTCGCCGAGCACGAAGTTCAGGTCGAACAGTTCGCGGCCGTTGGGGCCGCCGGCGGTGTTCATGTAAAGCACCGCATAGGTGGCAAACACCGAGGCGAACAGCAGACAGTCGGTCATCAGGTACAGCCAGAAACCGAACAGGGTATTACCCCCGATGTCGTGGTGTTCCTCATCATGGATCTGGTGCTGTTGCGCCAGTTTGAGATCTACGGATACGGCTTCCATCACGCCTCCTTCATCATGACGTTGCGCAGGTGGGCCTGCTCGATGCGCTCGACTTCGTCGGGCTGCACGTAATAGTCGGTGTCGTTGTCATAGGCACGGCACAGGAAGATCACGAAGCTGGCCACCAGACCGGCAATCACCATCCACCAGATATGCCAGATGGCACCAAAGCCCGCGGCCGTGGTGGCGGCGGCAATCAGCACACCGCAGGCGGTGTTCTTCGGCATGTGAATGGGCTGGTACTCCCCCTGCACCTTGTACGCCTTGCCCTGTTCCTTCATGTCGGTGAAGGCGTCGATGTCGTTTACCTGCGGCAGCTTGGCGAAGTTGTAGAACTGGGGCGGTGACGAGGTGGACCATTCCAGGGTATGGCCGTTCCAGGGATCGCCGGTCAGGTCGCGGTTTTGCTCACGCTCGCAGAAGGCCTTATAGAGCTGAACAAACTGCAGCACTATGCCCGCCAGAATGAATACCGCTCCCACGGCAGCCAGATAGAGCCAGAAGTTCCAGGCCGGATTGTCGGTCTGATTCAGACGACGAGTCATGCCCAGGAAGCCCAGTACGTACAACGGCATGAAGGCCACGTAGAAGCCAATCTGCCAGCACCAGAACGAGGCCTTGCCCAGTTTTTCGTCCAGATGGAAACCCATGGCTTTCGGGAACCAGAAGGCGAAGCCGGCCAGGTAGCCGAACACGGCACCACCGATGATGGTGTTGTGGAAGTGGGCGATCAGGAACAGGCTGTTGTGCAGCACAAAGTCGGCACCCGGCAGGGCCAGCAGTACCCCGGTCATGCCGCCGATGGTGAAGGTCACCATAAAGCCCAGCGTCCACAGCACCGGTACCGTCAGCCGCAGACGACCGCGATAGATGGTGAACAGCCAGTTGAACAGCTTCACTCCCGTCGG
Organism: Oceanisphaera psychrotolerans; assembly: GCF_001870485.1. Taxonomy (GTDB): domain Bacteria; phylum Pseudomonadota; class Gammaproteobacteria; order Enterobacterales; family Aeromonadaceae; genus Oceanimonas; species Oceanimonas psychrotolerans. The sequence continues at coordinate 26,316 of NZ_MDKE01000066.1, forward strand.
CACCGCGATGACCATGGTCATCACCCCGAAGAAGGCGTTGACGTTGGCACTGGATCCCATGGTGAAGAAATGATGCAGCCAGACGATGAATCCCAGCACCGAAATGGCGCCGCTGGCATACACCATGGAGTTGTAGCCGAACAACCGCTTGGAGGTGAAGGTGGAAATCACCTCGGAGAAAATGCCGAACGCCGGCAAAATCAGTATGTATACCTCGGGGTGACCCCAGGCCCAGAACAGGTTGATGTACATCATGGCGTTACCACCCGCTTCATTGGTGAAGAAGTGGAAGTCCAGGTAACGGTCCAGGGTCAGCAGGGCCAGCACGGCGGTCAGAATGGGGAACGACGCCACGATCAGGATATTGGCCCAGGTACAGGTCCAGGTGAAGATCGGCATCTGCATCAGCTTCATGCCGGGAGTACGCATCTTGAACACGGTCACCAGGAAATTGACGCCGGTGAGCAGGGTGCCGATACCGGAAATCTGCAAGGCCCAAATGTAGTAATCCACCCCCACACCCGGGCTGAAATCCAGCTCCGACAAGGTGGATAGGCCACCCAGCCGGTCTTGGCGAATTCACCCAGCCCCAATGAAATGTTGACCAGTACCGCCCCCGACACCGCCAGCCAGAAGCTGAGATTGTTGAGGAAGGGGAAGGCGACATCACGGGCACCAATCTGCAGCGGCAGCACTATGTTCATCAGGCCGATCATGAAGGGCATGGCCATGAAGATGATCATGATGACACCGTGGGCGGTGAAGATCTGGTCGTAGTGTTCCGGCGGCAGGTAGCCATCGGCCCCGTTGGTCGACAGCGCCAGCTGGGCTCGCATCATGATAGCGTCGGCAAAGCCGCGGATCAGCATCACGAAGGCCAGGATGATATACATGATGCCGAGGCGCTTGTGGTCCACCGAGGTGATCCAGTCGCGCCAGAGCACGCCCCACTTGTTGTAACGGGTAACGAGAATGGCAATGGCCACGGCGGCTGCCGCCACCACGGCCAGCGTGATCATGATAATAGGCTCATGATACGGCACGGCATCCAGTGTGAGTTTTCCTAGAAACGACATTTTATTTCTCAGCCTCCATATTCATCTTGGCTGCCAGTTTGTGTTCGGTGCCGTGGTGGGACTCATGCATGAACTGCATCAGAATGTGCTGGAACATGCCCGGTTCAACCTGACCGTAATATGCCACCGGGTTGTTTTCACTCGGCTCGGCCAGGGCCTGATAGCTTGCCGGATTCAGGGTCCGGGGCTGCTGCTTGAGCTTGTTCACCCAGGCGTCGAAGTCCGCTTCGTCTTCGGTGGCAATGGCCTTGAACTGCATGCCGGTAAAGCCTTCACCGCTGTAATTGGCAGAGAAGCCGTCGTAGGTACCCGGCTTGTTGGCAATCAGGTGCAGCTTGGTTTCCATGCCGGCCATGGAGTAGATCTGGCCGCCCAGCTGCGGAATGAAGAACGAGTTCATGGTGGTATCGGAGGTGATCTTGAATTCAACCGGCACATCGGTCGGGAACGCCAGCTCGTTAACCGAGGCCACGCCCTGTTCCGGGTAGATGAACAGCCATTTCCAGTTGAGCGACACCACTTCAACGGTGATGTGATCTTTCTCGTGAACCAGCGGTTTGTACGGGTCCAGATCGTGAGTTGAGCGCCAGGTAATGACCCCCAGAATGACGATGATGATGATCGGCACCAGCCAGACGGTCAGCTCGATTTTGGTGGAGTGCGACCACTTGGGTGCGTAGATCTCGTGATCCCGTCCTTCCCGGTATTTCCAGGCAAAGAACAGCGTCATCACGATCACCGGCACCACCACCAGCAGCATCAGGCAGGTGGCGACGATGATCAGATATTTTTCATCGGCGCCGACCTGCCCCTTGGGATCAAGCACGCCACCCTCGCAGCCGGCCAGCATGACTGACGCCACCCCGGCCAGAAGTGCGTTAATTAGCTTTCGAATAAACAAAAGGAACCCTTCCCCTATCCCTTAAGGAATTACCTTGCCGCCCGAGCGACAAGACCATCATGGGTATCCGCTATCGAGGTGATATCACAGATACCCGGGAACGGGATCAGACTGCGTACAGAGGCCAGGAGCGACAGCGCCTGAATGGCGAGCCGACAACACAAACACTGTATGCGTAATTCAGATCCCGGAAAGGGAAACAGGCGGGGCGCGACAGCCGTGGGCGGTGCGCAGCACACAGTAGTTGTGTGCAGGGGCGGAAAAAACCGGCTTGGGTTGATGCAGGCGAGGCCAGCTCAACGACTGCAGCAACAGGTGCAGCAGCAGCAACAACCATTGCAGCAACAGGGGGACAAACACCAGCAGGCTGGTAAGCACCAGCGACTTGATAAACTCCAGCGGCAACAGATCGGCCAGCTGGGCCTGGTATTCCATGACGTCGCCGGACAGTCCGGTCCAGGACAGCAGCCATTCGCTGACCAGCTCCAGCATCATGATGGCACCGAGAACCCCAAACCCACTCATGCCGGATTTTGACAGCGACGCAAGGTCGTGCCATCTATCGGTAAAGGCAAGATGTAAGATAGGATTCACCAGCTGGGTCCCGCCGTGACAATAACCATGAAATGAGTCGACTCTGAACGGGCCGATTTTTAGCCGCAAAAGGCTACCAAACTTTGATCCAGCACACAACCTCGATCGCGCGCCCGGGTTATGCCGGCCTGGAGTAAAGACCGGCTAACGCAACATCGGCTCAAAGTACCACCTTCACCGCCAGTGCCAGCAGCACCAGACCGCTCAGCTTGTCGATCAGCCCCGCCCTGGTCTTGAGCCAGGCCAGTACCGGCCCACGCGATAGTGCCAGGGCCACCAGCACATACCAGAGCGCATCGATACCGCCGGCGGTAAGCATCATGATCCCACCCTGCTGCCAGCCGGTATCGGCGCGCACAAACTGGCTGAACAGGGCCACGAAGAAGATCGCCAGCTGAGGGTTGAGAAAGGCTACCATAAAGCCCTCGAAGGCGCCCTGGCGACCACGTACCGAATGCTCTGCTGTGACTTCGGCACCCGTTGGCCTGGCCAGCAACGCCTTGATGCCCAGCCAGGCCAGGAAGGCGGCACCGCCGTAGCGGATAACATCGAACAGCATGGGGGTGCTGGTGATCAGCAGCGCCAGTCCCAGGGCGGTGATCAGCGCATACAACCCCACTCCCAGGCCATGGCCCAGGGCGGTGAGCACCCCATGCCCCTGCCCCCCTCTGACCGTATTACGCATCACCACCGCCAGGCTGGGCCCGGGGCTGATGGCGCCCATCACGCAAATGGCGGCCAATGCCAGCCAGCTGGACAATTCCATCGCTTACTTATTCCTCGTTATGCCACTTATTCGATGATGAGCAGCTTAAGCTGGCCATCACCGTGCATAAAGTGAAAGTTGTGAATACAAGACATGCATGCACAAACAAGGGCGGCCCGGAGGCCGCCCTTGTTATGGCTGTTGCCTTGCTTAGCGTCGGTTGCCGCGATAGGCAGGTGACGCATTCAGCACCATGTGACGGTTGACGTCTTTGTATAGCAGGTAGCGGAAACGGGTCGGGCCACCGGCATAGCAGGCCTGCGGACAGAAGGCGCGCAACCACATGTAGTCGCCGGCTTCCACTTCTACCCAGTCCTGATTCAGGTGGTAAACCGCCTTGCCTTCCAGTACGTACAGGCCGTGTTCCATGACGTGAGTTTCGTCGAACGGGATCACGCCGCCAGACTGGAAGGTCACGATGTTCACGTGCATGTCGTGACGAATGTCGGTCGGATCGGTGAAGCGAGTGGTGGCCCAGGCATCGTTGGTGTCCGGCATGGCGGTCGGTGCGATGTCGTTTTCGTTGGTGACGAAGGCTTCCGGCACTTCGATGCCGTCAACAAATTCGTAGGCCTTGCGCAGCCAGTGGAAGCGTACCGGCGCATCGCTGTCGTTCCTGACGGTCCAGTTGGCACCGGGCGGCAGGTAGGCGTATCCACCCAGTTCCATGTGGTGCTCTTTGCCTTCCAGCGTCAGGGTCATTTCACCTTCTACGATGAAAATAACGCCTTCGGCACCGGCGTCCAGCTCGGGCTTGTTACTGCCCCCCTGCGGAGACACTTCCATGATGTAATGAGAGAAGGTCTCGGAGAAACCACTCATCGGCCGGGCGATAACCCACAGGCGGGTTAGATCCCAGAACGGCAGGAAGCTGGTCACGATGTCGCTCATGACCCCCTTGGGAATAATGGCATAGGCTTCGGTGAACACGGCACGATCGTGGATCAGCTGAGTCTGCGGCGGCAGGCCGCCCTTGGGGGCATAATAGGTATTACGGGCCATGGTATCTGTCCTTTAATACGAGAGTGTCGGCGGCACGCCGACAAAAGCCACGCCATCTGGCATGACTGTATAAATGGTGAACACTCGCCATTGTAGGACAATGCCAATTGATTTATAAATTAAATAACTGAATGGCAACCAGTGGAATTTCCACTGATGGAAGTCTAATGAATCTGAATGTCACCCTGGATCCGGTGTTGCTACGCAGCTTTATTGCCGTGGCCGACACCGGCAGTTTTACCCGCGCCGCCGACAGCACTCACCTCACCCAGTCGACGGTCAGCCAGCAGATCCGCAAGCTGGAGGCCCAGCTCGGGTGCGAACTGCTGCATCGCAAGGGCCGCTACATTACCGCCACTCTGGAAGGGGAGCGGGTACTGAGCTACGCCCGCCGCATTCTGCTGTTGATGAACGAGGCGGTAGCCCAGACCAGCCTCAGTGCCGAACAGCAGAAAATTCGTTTGGGCGTGCCCGAAGACTTTGCCACTCACGCCATCATGCCGACTCTCTCTGCGTTTTCCAGCGAGTATCCGGGTATCCGGCTGGAGGTAAAAAGCGGTCTGTGCAGCGATATCTGGCGCGAGTTTCAACGAGGGGATATGGATCTGGCGCTGGTCAAACAACGCCAGGGCAGCGCGCCCGGTCTGGCCAGCTGGCCCGAGCCGCTGTGCTGGATTGACAGCCTGCACGGCAATAATCTGGAGAGCCATCCCGTTCCGCTAGTCACCTTTCCCATCGGTGGCCTCTATCGCAGCGAGATGGCCCACACCTTCGACCGACTGGGCCGCAGCTGGCGCCTGTCTTATGTCAGTACCAGCCTGTCGGGAGTATGCTGCGCGGTAGAAGCAGGCCTGGGCATCTCTCTGCTGCCCCGGAGACTGGTCACCCCCCGGCACCGCATTCTCGACCAACGAAACGGCCTGCCACCGGTACCGGATCTGGAGCTGACCCTGCACGCCCAGGACAAACTGTCGACCCACTGCAAAATACTGGCCGACCGGCTGATCGGCGCCTGTGACGACACCTGCCGGCAATAGCGGAGGTCACCGTCCATCAACCTGAAAAAACCTCACGGGGAGGTTTTTCATTCACCGGTATACGCAAGCCTCGGCCATGTGCCAGCTCAGAGTTCGGCAAAAATGTGCTTCAGGTTGACGTCTTCCTCGGCCGCAGGCTCCAGCTGTAGCTGGGCTTCGATTTCATTGAGGTGGTCAATCATCAGCTGCACCGCCTGATCTACATGATGGCCGGCAATGGCGTCCAGCAGCGCGTTATGCTCGCTGCATGACAGGCCGGAATGATTTGCCCTTCCCTTGCGTGATCCCGAGCCCTGATAGAGGGCCACGATCAGCGAAGAGCGGGGGATAATCTCGTGCAGAAAGGAGGTCAGCACCGGCTTGTCGGCCAGTTTGCCAATCAACAGATGAAATTCGCCGGACAAGCGAATACGCAGGCTCTGATCGCCCTGCTCAATGGCCTGATGTTCCCGCTCCAGATGTTCCAGCAGCAGCTTCTTTTCGCGTACCGTGCATTTGCTGGCCAGCTCCCGCACCAGTTCCGCCTCGATCAGGCGACGAGCCTGAAAAATGTCCCGCGCCTCTTCCGGCGAGGGTTCGGCCACGAAGGCGCCGCTGTTGGGCACCAGGTTGACCAGCTTGTGGTAAGACAATTGCAACAACAGCTTGCGCACGAAGCCCCGGCTCAGGCCAAAGGTTTCGCTCAGGTCTTCTTCTTTCAAACGGGTGCCGGGCAGCAACTTGTGCGCCACTATCGCTTCCCAGATGCGCTGATAGACGGTATCCAGATTGTTGGTTTTATTATTCATGCTCTTGGCCCTGTTTCGTCCGGCAAGGCGGCGCGCTGATCGCCCTACCGGTATCCCGCTACCGGATACACAATGCACCGGCACATGACGCACAGAGTAACACAGGGCAATATCGTCAACAATAAAGCAACATGTCGTTAAAGAGAGGGCGAAGCCATCTCGAACCAGGGCTGCAATTTCAGCGCTGCGGCCGATAGCGGGCCGACCACCGCGAGCCGCCTCATGAACCACAGCCTCGCCGATGCCGAATACCGGAATCGATACCCGGGCACGCAATGCCTCAAGCCTCGAGTCGCTAAACGTCGGCCACAGCAGGACCGGACTGGCTTGACACCCATACGACACTGGCTGACGTGAAGCATGTGCAAGGCTTGCCATCATGACGGGGCCGGCCACAGGATCAATGTCGCCGGCTGTCATGGGAACACGCCGCCAGACAGCGGCCGGCAAGGCTGCGACCGACCCGAGTGAAACTGGCAGGGGCAGGTCCACCCCGCTAGTATTCTACAAAAGTCAGCCCCAACATGGCCCATACGGCGCCACCCTGCGGGTTCGACGGCTGCGGCCTGCCAGCCACAGCCAGAAAATGCCAATTTGTTCATGCCGTTTGTGGATTCGTTTTTAACGGTCGCTCCATGATTTAACGATGTTGTCGTTATTCGACAACCGGGAAGAACATGAAGCCGGATTGCATGATAACAGCGCTCTCGCCACTCGATGGTCGGGCGAATAAGGAAACCTCAGGATGAACTTCAAACCGAACACACCCCTTGCCGGGTGTCTGATGTCACTGCTGGTGATATTTGCCGCCCAGGCCGCGCCCAGATTTGACGGCAACCCCGACAATCTGCCCCCCGGCCGGTTGAAAACCCAGATCGAAAAATTACCCTACCCCGCCCAGAAGCGGGCCCTGGAGTGGCTTGAACGATTCGATATTCCGGCCCAGGACTTCGAGTTTCTGCGGGCCGATCAGGACGGTGCCATCTTTTATGAAGATACCGTACTGCCGGAACAAACCGACGACGACACCACAGACGAGGTGGGTGAGCCGCTGGCGGTCGCGCCGGAAGACACCTTCTTTCTGCACAGCCGTCCCGGCGCCGGCAAGGTCGTGTTCCTCGACTTCGACGGCCATGTGATCAGCGGAACGGCCTGGAGTAATGGTGCCACTCTCCATGCCCGACCTTACGATACCGATGGCAGCCCGGACAATTTCAGCGACACCGAACGCGGCCGCATCGCCGAGATCTGGCACCGTATCGCCGAGGATATGGCGCCGTTTGATATCGATGTCACCACCGAAGATCCCGGTGCGTTCGGACCAAACGTCGGTCATGTACTGATCACCGAAGATACCGACGAGTTCGGCACGGCCATGCCGGCACAGGGTGCCGGCGGGGTCGCCTATGTGGGCGTCTGGGGTATCAGCAACTACGAGTACTACTCACCGGCGCTGGTTTACGCCAACAATCTAGGGCCCTACGTGGCTCCCTGGGTAGCCGAGGCGGCAACACACGAGTTCGGGCACAACCTCGGGCTCAGCCATGACGGCACCTCCACTCAGGGTTACTACGGTGGCCACGGCTCCGGCTTTGTTTCCTGGGGCCCGATCATGGGCCTGGGCTACTACAGCCAGGTCACCCAGTGGAGCAAGGGCGAATACGCCGACGCCAACAACAGTCAGGACGATGTTCAGATCATTGGCAATAAGCTGGGCATTCGCGCCGATGACCACGGCAACGATATGGCCGGTGCCACCCCGCTGGTGGCCGATGCCACCGGCAACATCCATTCAACCTCACCGGAAATCGACCCCGGTAATCTGGTACCGGCCAACAAGGGGGTGATCGAAACCCGCAACGATCGCGATCTGTTCTGGTTCGACACCGCCGCAGGCAATGTGTCCCTGACCATCAACCCGGCCTGGGAAAGCTTTTATAACGACAACCGGCGCGGCGCCAACCTCGACATTCAAGCCAGCCTGTACGATGCCCAGGGTAATCTGGTGATCAGCGTCGATCCGCTGAATGAGACCATGGCGCAAATCGATCAATCCCTGGCGGCCGGTCGTTATTACCTCGAAGTCACCGGTGCCGGTAACAGCATGACGCCTTACAGCGACTACGGCAGCCTGGGCATGTATTTCATCTCCGGTACCATACTGCCGACACAGGGAGATACCACGGCGCCGACCCCGAACCCGGCCGGCTGGTGGGCCACCCCGCCCACGGCGCAAGGTACTGACCAAATCGACATGGCGGTGAATCCGGCCAGCGACGACTCCGGTACTGTGCAATACAACTTCCTGTGTGCAGCTGGCGGCACGGGCTGTAGCAACAGCGGCTGGCAGGATGACACCGGCTACAGCGCTACCGGGCTGCAAGCCGGCACCAGCTACAGCTTTCAGGTGAAAGCGAGAGACTCGGCCGGCAACGAAACAGCCCTGTCGGCGATTCGCTCGGCCACCACCCTGAACAACCAGTCGCCGGTCGCGGTAAATGATAGCGCCGTGACTAACCAGGGCCAGTCCGTTGCCATCGACGTGCTGGCCAACGACACCGACCCCGAGAACGATACTCTGTCAATCAACGGCTTCCAGCAAGCAGGCAACGGCAGCGTCGGCCAGAGCGGCAACAGCCTGGTATATACGCCGGCCAACGGCTTCGTGGGCAGCGACAGCTTCACCTACACCGTGACCGACGGTACCAGCACCTCGGCCCCGGCGACGGTAACCGTCACCGTGAATGAGGCAAACCAGCCGCCGGTGGCCGTAGACGACAGCGCCAGCGTCAAGCTGAGCAGCTCACTGACGATTGACGTGCTCGGCAACGACAGCGATCCCGACAACGATGCGCTGACCATCAGCAGTTTCAGTCAGGGCAGCAAGGGTACGGTCACGCTGTCGGCGGCCGGTGATCAACTCGTGTATAACAGTGGCAACAAGCGTGGGGGCGATACCGTGAACTACACCATCAGTGATGGTCATGGCCATACTGCGACCGCCACGCTCAGCATCAACATCAGCCCCAAGGGCCAGAGTGACGGCGGCGACAGTGGCGATGGTGGCGACACTAGTGGCGGCAGCGGAAAATGCCACCCGAAACGGGGCTGCTGACAAGTAGCACACAGCCCCGATACGACCGCTCCCCGCCCCCCTGACGGACGGCATCGAGCACTGGCGGAGCAGGTCATGCCTGTTCCGCCTTTTTTATGCTTGACGCAAAAAGCCCTGCCTGTAGCAGGGCTTGCCGGTTCAAGCTCCCGCCCCGCACCAAGGGTGCGGGGCGGCGTGATTACTGACGGAAGCGTTGGCAGGGCTGCCAGTGCTGCATCAGCAGATAGTAGATGATGCCGGCAGGCAACAGGCTGGCGTACCAGGACACCGAGGAGAAGGTCAGGGCCACTATGGCTCCGGACAGAGCCGCTATGATGGCACCGTAATTGACGCCTTTGTAGGGACCCTGCTCATCGTAGAGCTTGTCCAGATCCAGCTTGCGGCGACGCAGAATGAAGTAGTCCACCACCATGACCGCGAAGATGGGGCCGAGGAAGGCCGAATAGGTCTGCACGAATAGCTGCAGGCCGGCGGAAGATTCTTCCTTGACCAGCTCCCAGGGGAAGGTACAGAAGGCCAGCAGACCCACCAGTATGGTGGAGGTACGGAACTTCAGCTTGAACACGTCCATCAGGATATAGGTCGGCGGCACCACGTTGTTGAGCACGTTGGTGGTGACCTGAGCGAAGGCAATGAACAGCAGGGTAATGACCAGCAGCGGTGTATTGTCGACGGCACTGGAGAAGACCTGAATCGGGTCGGACACCCCGGTGGCACCGGACACCATCAGGCCAATCAGTCCCATGAACAGGGTGCAGGGCAGGATGGACATGGCGTAAATCACCGTCAGCAGACCCGGCCTGGTGCCTTCTTTCAGCTCGCGGGAATAATCGCTGACATTCAGCATCATGGTGCTGTAGATTCCGAGGAACAACATGGTGGCGCCCCAGAACGGTAAGCCCCAGGTGCCTTCGACGTTCACCAGATTGGTGGTGATCTCTTCACCGTAGCGGTTGATAACGCTCCAGAACATGTAGACCAGCGCCAGCAGAATAAAGCCGCTGCCCACGTTTTCCAGCCACTTGATGCCCTGGAAACCGAAGATGGACAGGCCAATCTGCAAAAACTGGAACAGCACGAAGTACAGCACCAGGTTGTCGTAACCGAACAGGGTGGCAGACACCGCATTGATGGCGCCGGCGCCGATCCAGCTCTGAAAGCCGTACCAGACGATGGCCGGTATCGCCCGCACCAGCCCCGGGAAACGGGTACCGGCAAAGCCGAAGGCGCTCCGCGCCTGTACCATGAAGGGAATGCCGTATTTGTAACCGGCGGCGCCGTTCAACGCCAGGGCGATGCCGATCACGAAACAGCCAATGGCAATCGCCACGCAGGTTTGCAGCAGGTTGAGGGTGCCGACGATACTGGAACCCATGGTAAAGGTACCGATGGATACGCAGCCACCGAACCAGGCCAGCAGGTAGGAAAATCGCCCCATGATCCTGTGCTTTTGCGGTGCCAGTGATTCTTCGCCGGCTTTCTTGTCGTTCGGGTTGGCCGCTACGGCAGGCCGGGAGGTGCCATTGTTCGTGGAGATGGCGCTTTCGCTGTTTACATGTTGCATTGCCATTGGTGTGTCCTCGGTATTCCATCACTATAGTGGCAGCTTGTCACCGCTACCGCCTTCCTCTGCCGGCTGCCCTGAGCCGTGCATATGTTGTAACAGGCAGGCGCCCTGCCTGTTACGGTATCGGTCTCGCTCCTCAGGCGATATTGCGTCGTTGCCCCGGGTGAGCCATTTCCGGACGGGGCCAGTTGAAGGTCAGTACCTTGCTGGTACCCAGTTTCATGTCCACCATGGCCTCACAGAGCTTGACCGCGGCCACGGTTCCATCGATCACCGGAATGCCGATTTCCTGCTCGATATATTCCCGATACTGGGACATCCCGGCGCAGCCAGTACGATGGCTTCTGCATAATCGTCTTCCCGCGCCCGCAGGCATTCGGCAACCACCTTGGCGATGGCGGCATCCGGCGAATTGGCCAGATCCAGCACCTTCATCGGTGTGGTGCGAATCTTCTTGCACTGCTCACGGAAGCCGTAGCGGCTGACCAGATGCTCGGTCATGAAACGTACCCGGGGCGCCGTGGTCACCACGCTGAAACAGGCACCGCTCATCACCGCCATGTGAAAGGCCGCCTCGGCAATGCCCAGCACCGGCTTGTCGGTCAGTTCCCGGGCAGCATAGAGGCCGGGGTCGCCGAAGCAGGCCAGCACATAGGCGTCGATACCTTCTTCCCGATCGCCTTTTGCTATTTCCTCCAGCACGCCGGGTACCGACAGCGATTCGTCGTAGAAGCTTTCGATGGAAGCCGGACCACTGGCCGGACTGACCGCCAGAATCTCGGTATCGGGACGGGCCACCTTGTCGGCCAGCCGCTGTAACGCATCGGTAAAGGACTGAGTGGTATTGGGGTTGATGATCTTGATTCTCACGGCGACCTCCTTGTTTACGAAACATCGATATTATCGTTAACAATAGATCGATCGTTAACGGTCTGTAAACATATTTACGAGATCCGTTTTTTGTAAATCAGGAACACCATGGTCGTCATCTGGGGAGCGAACAAAAAAGGAGAGAAACAAAGCACTGATTAAAAAGGAAAATAAATTAATCGATGTATTCAGTCACCCCGAGTGGAGCCAAGAAGACCGAATTTTGGTGCATCATACTTATCTAGATTGTTATCAATTATGTGATTCAGCGCATAAAAATGACGTATAAAAAAACCCTCCGGGGTGGAGGGTTCTCTCGATTATTGTTTGCGCTGATGTGGATTCGGCCGGCTCAGTACTCGGCGTTATGGTAGACGTTCTGTACGTCGTCCACATCGTCCAGCATATCGAGGAAACGCTCCAGCTGGGCCACATCGTCGCCGGTCACTTCAACCGTGGTCTGGGGTACGAACTGGATGGCATCCACGTCGAAGTCGATGCCTTCAAAGGCTTCCATCAGTGCCTGCTTGGCCTTGAAGTACTCGGTATGAGGGGCAAAAACGGTGATCTTGCCGTCTTCGAGCTCGATGTCGGTCACGTCCACATCGGCCATCATCAGCGCTTCAAGCACGGCGTCTTCATCGTCGCCGTCAAAGACCAGAATGGCACAGTGATCGAACATGTGGCCGACGCTGCCGGAGGTGCCGAGCTTGGCCTTGACCTTGTTGAAGCACTGGCGCACATCGCCGATGGTGCGGTTGGGGTTGTCGGTCAGACAGTCGACAATCACCAGGCAGTTGCCGGGGCCGAAGCCTTCGTAGCGGGCCGGCGAAAAGTCTTCACCGGCACCACTGGTGGCTTTTTGCAGTGCTTTTTCGATGACATGGGCAGGTACCTGATCTTTCTTGGCGCGTTCTATCAGGCCACGCAAGCTCAGGTTGCCGTCCGGGTCGGCGCCACCGGATTTGGCTACAACGTAGATTTCACGGCCGTACTTGCTGTAGACCTTGCTCTTGGCATTCGCCGTCTTGGCGATGGATTCTTTGCGGTTTTGATAGGCTCTGCCCATGGGATGGTCTCGTTGTTCATCGGAAGAGGCCGAATTTTACACACAGAAAAGCGGCAGATCTATTTTCCTGTCTCCTGCCGCCTCGTTTTCCTGCCCCTCATCGTCAATAACCGGCGAATTCTTCGGTACGCAGCTGCGCTTCGGCGACCCCGGCATCAACCAGCATGGTTTTCATCGCCGCCACCAGGCCGGGAGGCCCGTCCAGATAATAAAGGGGCCTGGCCAGGTCCGTCAGATGCCGGTTCAGCATGGCCTTATCCACATGGCCGCGCTCGCCTTGCCAGTGCTGTGCCGACTGCCCGGCCTGGGTCATGGTGGCCACCAGCATGCAATGAGAGCTGATGGCACAAGCCTGGGTCAGTTCATCGAGAAAAGCCGCATCTTCCGGCCGGCGGTTGGCGTAAAACAGCGTCATCTGCCGGCCCTGGCTCTCCGCCATGGCCTGCAACAGCATGCTTCTCACCGGCGTGATGCCGATACCGCCGGTAATGAACACCAGCTCCCGGGCCGGGTCGGCGGGAAGGGTAAAATCACCATAGGGGCCCTTGAGGGTGAACTCGGCCCCCGGCGTCAGGGCGCTCAGCACCCGCTTGAAGGCGCTGTCTCTGATGCGGGTCGCGAACATCAGTTCGGACTCGGCAGGGGCGGAAGCCAGGGACAGGATACGACCGTTACCCTCGTCGTCGGTTTCGGGCGGATCGACCAGCACCAGACGAGCGCACTGGCCGGCCTGGAAGCTGAAATCATCGGGCTTGTCGAAATACAGTGCCAGGGTGCCTTCGGCAACCTGCTGCTTGCGTTTGAGTTTGAGCTGATAACCGGCCATGGCCGACACTCCTTCTGCCCGGCTCAGGCCTCGATATCCAGCTCGATGCCGGCGCTGTCCTCCGGGCTACGGTAACGCCGGTTGATAACATCGAGCCGCCGGCTCATGGCAGGGTTGGCACCAATCGGACAGAATCCCCCCCGATGCAGCCCCAGCCAGGCTTCGAAGGCGGCCTGTCGCCGATCCCGCTCGCGATCCTGATGACGTGACCGAATGGCCGCATAGGGCTGTACCGCCGTGATCACCGGTATTACCGGACGGCGCGCCTGGTCGGCCTTGGCCGCTTCGGTACCGGGCTGGACCAGGTTGGGTAACATCGTGGGCAAGATTACCGGTATTGCCATTGCAGCCAGCCTCCCTGTATGAGTCACCTGAGTATGGCCAAGATCGGTGGGTTTGGCCTGTTTGTCGCCGCCCCTGCGTCCGCGGGTTGATCAAGCCCGATGATTCAACAGGAAAGCCCTGATCCTTTCGGCGGTCGCATCCGGGTGCGAGATAAAAGCCGCATGCGATGCCTTGGGCTCGACGTGGCTCTGACTGTGCGGCGCCAGCTCATCCACCAGGGTGATGGTTTTTTTCGGCACCAGACCATCGAGCCGACCATAGAGGCGCAGCATGGGTAACTGCAACGATGCCAGCCGGGCCCTCAGGTCCACTTCGCCCAGCAGGGTCAGGCCGGCAGCCAGCGCTGCCGGGTCCGGCGCCGGCTTCTCGGACAGGCTGTCGCGCAGCTGACGGATATCCTCCCGGGCGTGCTCGCTGCCCATGGCCTGCAAGGCCAGAAAGCGATTGACCACCTGCCGGTGATCCTCTGCCAGTTGCTGCTCAAAGGTCGCCAGCACCTGTGGTTTGATGCCGGGCCAGCCGTCCTCGGCCACAAACCGGGGTGAGCTGGCCAGGGTAATCAGGCTGCTCACCCGCTCCGGCGCCTGCAACGCGGCATGGGTGGCGACCAGCCCGCCCAGCGACCAGCCCAGCCAGGCCGCCTGAGCGGGCACCGCCTCCAGCACGGCACTGCCCCAGTCATCGAGGCCGGCATGCTTCGGCAATGCCGGGCTGTGGCCGAACCCCGGCAGGTCGACCAGGTGCAGCCGAAAGTCGGCCTCCAGTCGCTGCGCCAGTCCCTGCCAGACGGCGCCATTCATGCCCCAGCCGTGCAACAACACCAGATCCGGCCCCCGGCCACGCCGCTCTACATATACACTCATTTTCAAACCCCGTTATCTTGATACCGCCATGATAAGACGGCTGACCGCTCGCTTACAATCCGGCACCCTCAGGTGGGGTCAGTGCCTGCTGTGCCGGCACGACTGCGAACAGCAGCCACTGATCTGCCGCCAGTGTCGGGACGAACTGCCGCAACTGGAACGGCCCTGCCCGCTATGCGCCTTTCCACTGGCGGTGGCAGATGCTCATTGCGGCCATTGTCAGCGCCGGCCGCCACCCTGGCAGCGGATGCAGGTGCTGGCCGACTTCGAGCCGCCTTATCCTCGCCTGATCCACGCCCTCAAATATCACCGGCAAGCGCTGAACGGCCGTCTGCTCGGTCAACTGCTGGCCCGGCGACTGGAGCCCCCCTACCCGGAGGTCATTCTGCCGGTGCCCCTGCACTGGTGGCGGCAACTGCGCCGGGGCTATAACCAGGCCACCGAAATGGCCCGGGGTCTGCAGGAGGTACTGGATATTCCGGTGAATCACCGGTGCTTGCGTCGCCATCGAATGACCGCTTCCCAGACTCACCTCAACCGCCGCCAACGGCGACAGAATCTGCGCGGCGCCTTCAGCGCCCGCCCCATGGCGTACCGTCATGTGGCGCTACTTGACGATGTGATCACCACCGGCACCACCATGGCCGAGCTGACCCGGCTATTGCACCGTCAGGGCGTCACCCGGGTGGAAGTGTGGGCTGCCTGCCGGACTCTTGAACACTGACGGCTATTCAAGCGCCAGCAACAAGAGTATGATAAAAGTTGAGTTGTTTAGTCAGGTTTACGAGGATAGCGATGATTACGATTTCCGAAACCGCCCAGGCACACTTCCGCAAGCTGTTGTCGCAACAGCCGGAAGGCACCAATATCCGGGTGTTTGTGGTTAACCCGGGCACTCCCAACGCCGAATGCGGCGTTTCCTACTGCCCGCCCGATGCCGTCGATCATGACGATATGCATCTGCCGTTCGAGGGCTTTGAGGCGGTCGTGGATCAGCAGAGCGTCTCTTTTCTGGACGCCGCCGAAATCGATTTTGTCAGTGACCAGATGGGCTCTCAGCTCACGCTGAAAGCACCCAACGCCAAGATGGCCAAGGTGCCGGATAACGCGCCGCTGGCGGATCGGGTCGAGTATGTGCTGCAGTCCCAGATCAACCCGGGGCTGGCCAGTCACGGCGGCAAGGTGGTACTGACCGAAATCACGCCGGATGGCCTGGCCATTCTGCAGTTCGGCGGTGGCTGTAACGGCTGCTCCATGGTCGATGTCACCCTGAAGGAAGGTATCGAGAAGCAGATGCTCGAACTGTTCCCGGGTGAACTGACCGGCGTACGTGATGCCACCGAGCATGAGCGCGGCGAGCATTCCTACTACTGAGTTCACCACTCGGAGAGTAAAAAGGGAGCCAACATGGCTCCCTTTTTTGTGTGCCGCCTCTGCGGCTGCCCGCTGTCAGCGAGTTACTCCGCCTTGCGATCCCGGCTCAGCAGGGCCATGGCCGCTTCTTTGGCGTTCTTGCCCTGATACAGCACCTGATAGACCTGCTCGCAGATGGGCATTTCCACGCCGTGGCGCGCCGCCAGTTGGTGCACTTCGGCGGCATTGCGGTAGCCTTCCACCACCTGGCCGATTTCGGTCATCGCAGCCTGCACGTCCTGTCCCCGGCCCAGAGCCAGACCAAAACGGCGGTTACGCGACTGATTGTCGGTGCAGGTCAGCACCAGGTCACCCAGTCCGGCCATACCCATGAAGGTTTCCTGTCTGGCACCCAGCGCCACACCCAGGCGCTGCAGCTCCACCAGGCCACGGGTGATGAGCGCCGTGCGGGCATTGGCGCCGAAGCCCAGGCCATCGGCCAGGCCGGCGCCGATGGCAATGACGTTTTTCACCGCTCCGCCCAACTGCAATCCCACCATGTCGTCATTGAGATAAACCCGGAACGAACGGTCACAATGCACCAGGTCAGCCAGATCTCTGGCAAAGTCACTGTCGGTGGAAGCCAGTGAAATGGCGGTTGGCAGCCCCATGGCCAGCTCTTTGGCGAAGGTCGGCCCCGACAGCGCCGCCAGCGGGATCTCGGGCCCGAGAATCTCCCGGGCCACATCCTGAAGCAGGCTGCCGGTCGCCGGATCCAGCCCCTTGGTGGCCCAGGCAATACGACTGTCGGTACGCAGGAACGGCTTTATCTGTTTCAGCACATCGGCAAATACATGGCTCGGCACCACAATCAGCAAATCACGACTGGCCTGCACCACCTGCTGCAGGCTGGCCCGGGGGCTCAGGCTGTCGGGAAAGGCGGCGTCGGGCAGAAACACCTTGTTGCAGCGCTCGGCGGCCAGGGTCGCCACCTGCTCGGGCCTGTGACTCCACAGCAGGGTTGGGTGACCATTGCGCGAGATGGCAATGGCCAGTGCCGTACCATAGGAGCCGGCACCCAGAACCGAGATGGCGGCATCCTTGTTCATCAGGCATCCGCCTGCTGTTGCTGGGCACGCTGTACGTGGGCGGCAAACAGGGCATCGAAGTTCACCGGCGCCAGGTTCAGCTGCGGGAAGGAGCCCTTGCCCACCAGGCTACTCACGGTTTCGCGGGCGTAGGGGAACAGGATATTGGGACAGAAGGAGCCCAGGCAGTGAGCCAGTTGCGGCTCGGCCATGTTGCCGATGGTAAAGATACCGGCCTGCTGAATTTCGCACAGATAGACGGTTTCACCTTCGCCCATCTGGCAGGTAACGGTCAGGGTCAGCACCACTTCGAATACGTTGTCATTCAGACGGGCACTCTTGGTGTCCAGATCCAGCTTGACCTCGGGCTTCCATTCTTTCTGGAATACCAGCGGGGTGGAGGGCGCCTCGAAAGATACGTCCTTCAGGTAGACACGCTGGATCTGAAATTCAACCTGTTGCTGGGCGTCGGTGTTAGCGCCGTTTGCTGCTTCAGCCATGATGATATCCTTATAGTATGAATTGAGAGATTAACGTTTGGTCACCGGCAGGTTCTGGCTGCGCCAGTCTGCCATGCCGCCACGCAGGGCGTGAACCTGTTTGAAGCCAGCCTTGGTCAATACACGACCCACACCACCGGTGGTCATGCCGGCTTCGCATACCAGCACCAACGGCTTGTCCTGATATTTTTCGATCAGGTTCAGGTTGTTGGCCTTGAGCTGAGCGGCGGGTACATTGATGGCGCCGGCGATATGGCCCTTGCGAAATTCCTCGGCAGACCGCACATCCACTACCACTGCATCCTGCTTGTTGATGAGCAGAACCGCTTGCTGGGAGGCGACTATCTGCACCTTGGTCAGTTTGGACATCAGGGTCATGTAAATGACCGCAGCAACCAGGCCCAGCCAGACCGCACTCAACATGGGATGACTGGCGGCAAAATCGAGATACTCTTGCATGATGTTACTTCTTTAGAGTCAAAATACGGAAAAGCCCGAGTATACATGGGGTATCGGCAAATAACAGCCGCCCGATCCCGATCGCCACCCTCCGCCAGCGGCTGCGGGAATGGCCGCCAGTCTGCGGCTGGAGACAAAATCGACAACTGTAGTAATATAACGAGAGTTTCAGTCTCTTCGACCTCAACTTTCACATCACAACATATAGGGTTACATGATATGAACGCGACCAAAAAGCCCCTGGTGCTCATCATTATGGATGGCTGGGGATATAGTGAAAAAACGGAACACAACGCCATTCACACCGCGCGTACCCCGGTACTCGACGGCCTGATGAAGCATCGCCCCTCGATGCTGATTTCCACCTCCGGCCACGATGTGGGTCTGCCCGACGGTCAGATGGGTAACTCCGAAGTCGGCCACGTCAACATCGGTGCCGGTCGTATCGTCTATCAGGAACTGACCCGCATCGACAAAGCCATTGCAGACGGAGACTTCTTCACCAATCCGGTGCTGACGGCCACCGTCGACGGCGCTGTCACCAAGGGCAAGGCGGTACATATCATGGGCCTGCTGTCCCCGGGTGGCGTGCACAGCCATGAAGACCAGATCGCCGCCATGGTCCAGTTGGCCGCCGACCGCGGTGCCGAACACATTTACCTGCACGGTTTTCTCGATGGCCGGGATGTGGCCCCCCGCTCCGCCCAGGCGTCCATCGAACGGTTCGATACCCTGTTTGCCAAACTGGGCAAGGGCCGGCTGGCCTCCATCGTCGGTCGCTACTTCGCCATGGACAGGGATAATCGCTGGGATCGGGTGCAAAGCGCCTATGATCTGCTGACCCAGGGTCAGGCCGAGTATCACTTTGCCAGCGGTGTCGACGCGCTGCAGGCCGCCTATGCCCGGGAAGAAAACGACGAATTCGTCAAAGCCACCACGGTCGGTGAGCCGGTAGCGATGCAGGACGGCGATGCGGTCATCTTCATGAACTTCCGCGCCGACCGGGCCCGGGAACTGACTCGCGCCTTCGTGCAGGACGACTTTACCGGCTTTCAACGCAGCAAGCGTCCGGCCCTGAGCGACTTCGTGATGCTCACCGAATATGCCGACGATATTCACACCACCTGCGCCTATCCGCCTGAGTCGCTGCCCAATACCCTCGGCGAATGGCTGGCGGCGCATGGCAAGACTCAGCTGCGTATTTCCGAGACCGAAAAATACGCTCACGTCACCTTCTTCTTCAACGGCGGCCGGGAAGCATGCTTCGACGGCGAGCAGCGCGAGCTGATCCCCAGCCCCCAGGTGGCCACCTACGATCTGCAGCCGGAAATGAATGCCGAACTGCTCACCGACAAGCTGGTTGCCGCCATCAAGAGCCAGGAATTCGACGTCATCATCTGTAACTACCCCAACGGCGACATGGTTGGCCACACCGGGGTGTTCGAGGCGGCGGTCAGAGCCTGTGAAGCCGTGGATACCTCCATCGGACGAGTGGTGAGCGCGCTGGAAGAAGTCGGCGGCGAAGCACTGATCACCGCCGATCACGGCAATGCCGAACAGATGATCAACCCGGAAACGGGCGAGGTGCAGACCTCTCATACCAACCTGCCGGTGCCGCTGATCTACGTGGGTCGCGAGGCCACTCCGGCGGCCAAGGGACGACTGTCGGATCTGGCGCCGACCATGCTGAGTCTGCTGGGTATGGAAATCCCCGAGCAAATGACTGGCCAGCCTCTGATGGTTCTGAAATAATCAGGCCCATATGGGCAAACAACGACTGATCGTTTCATTATTGCTGCTAAGCACCGGCCTGATGGCCGGTGCTTTCGCTTGGGCGAATGACAGCAAGGACCTCAAGAACGTTCAGGGCCAGATCGCCAGCCAGAAGCAGGAACTGCAACAGCAGAAAAAGCAGCTGAGCGAGTTACAGCAACAACTCGCCAAAGATGAACAAGCCATTTCCAACCTGGCCCGGGAGCTGAACCAGACCCAGAAAAAGCTGACAGAAAACGAAACCGCCCTCGCCCGTCTGGACAAAGAGCACCAGGCCCTGAACCAACAGGCCGAACAACAGCAGCAGTTGCTCGCAGAACAGCTCAGAGCCGCCTATCAGAATGGCCGCCACGACTACGTGAAATTACTGCTCAACGGCCAGGACAGCACCGAAATAGACCGGCTGCTGCATTACTATGCCCATATCAACCAGGCCCGGGCCGACGCGCTGCAACAGCTGACTCGCACCCGTGAGCAGTTGGCAGACAACCGCCGCCAGGCCGAACAAAGCCGCAACCAGCTCAACCAGCTGCTGACCCGGCAACAGACCGAGCGGCAAAAATTGAGTGAGCAACAGGCCAAACGCAGCCAGACCGCCAAGCAATTCAATGCCGCGCTCGACCAGAGCAATCAGCGCCTGAACAACCTGCAACAGGCCGCCAACCATCTGGAACAACAGATCAAGGCCGCCCAGCAAAGAGCCGCCAGGGAACAGGCGGCGCGAGAGCGTGCCGCCCGGGAACAGGCCGAGCGGGAACGACTGGCCCAACCGCAAGGTGGCACCGGCAGAACACCGGTGGTGGCCAAAACCAGTGGCAACCTCGCCGGTCTGGCCAAGGGCACCCTGCCCTGGCCGCTCAAGGGATCACTGATCCATCGCTTCGGCGCCGCCCGCACCAGCCAGCTGAACTGGAAAGGCCTGTTGATCGGTGCCCCTGTCGGCAAGGAAGTCAGCGCCATCGCCAACGGCCAGGTCGTCTACGCCGACTGGCTCAGTGGTTTCGGCATGGTGATGGTGATCGATCACGGCAAGGGCTACATGAGCCTCTATGGCCATAATCAGTCCCTGCTGCGCAACCCCGGTGACAGGGTCAAGGCCGGTCAGGCCATCGCCCTGAGTGGTGAAAGCGGAGGCCAGGACAAATCCGGCCTTTACTTCGAAATCCGCTATCAGGGCCAGGCCATCGATCCCTTGCCCTGGCTGACACGAGGCTGACGTCAGCGCGTCGCCGACTCCAGCTCCTCTATCAGCCACAGCGCCTCGGCCTGACTGTCGCCGCACACATCCGGCATGGCCTTGAAGGCGGCGCACACCGCCGGTCGTTCCGGCTTGCCGAACAGCGCACAGCGCATATCCTCCAATAAATGAAGGCAGGACTCACCGGCGGCCTTGCCATTCGGCATGCCCGGCAGCGGGCCACTGATACTGGGGGCGATACAGCAGGCACCACAACGACTACGACATTCCATCAAATCACCTCTCGACTGAGCGGCCAGTATACACCCTGTGATACCGTCAGGATCAGTCCGGCTGCGTCAGCAGTGCCGCCAATGCCGATACATGGCCATCTTTCACACCCTGCCGGGCCAGCGCCTCGGCCAGATTGAGCAGGTACTCTCTATTACTGCCGCTGGGGCCATGAGCGCCGGCAATTTGCGCCGCCATGTCCAGCAGCGGAGCCTCGCCCAGAAAGGCGGCATTTTCCTCTGTGGCCAGATAAATCAATCCTTCCACCGTTGGCTGTGCATCGAAATGTACCGGCACCCGTTCGCGCAGATAGCCGTTTTTCTCCCGTATATCCAGCTGGGATAATACCTCGGGCCGAATGCGATAGGCCATGCCGTCACAGCAGGCACCGGGAGCGCGGACAAGGGTCACCACCCGCCCGGGAGCATCCGGGGTACCGCGATGGTCATGCGAGCCCTGCCAGAAGCGACGGCACCAGTCGTGGATCCGGGCCGGCCGGCGCTCCAGAAAGGGAAAGTCCGCCTTCCAGATCAGGGACCCGTAGCCGAACAGCCAGAAGGAGTCGTGATCGTCGAAGTGGGTCATGCGGCGATTGTGCAGGGTGGTGTCGAATGTCATGGTCAGCTTCTGTGCTCCTTTCCTGATACCGGACCCTCATGATGCTACGCCCGGCGTACGGTGTCGAATCCCGATCAAGCCGGGTCCGGCTTCATGATAAACTGGCGTTTTTTACGATACGGGATCGTTATCATGCGTCTGACCATACACTGCCTGGACCAGGTGCCGGCACTTCATCGTCACCACGCCGACATCATTTTGCAGGGCCGCCCCCTGCCCGAACAGGCGATATTTTATCTCGCCACCTTCAACGACAAGGCCGTGGCCCTGGCCTGGCGCCAGCAAGAACGCCTCGAGTTTATCGCGGTACGCGACATTACCCGCCGCCGTGGCATAGGCCGGGAGCTGCTGCGCCAGATCATGCTGGAAGCCAGCGCCGCCGGCCTGAGTCGCCTCGACTGCAACCCCGCTCAGGCACCGGCAGAACAACGCGCCGGGCTTGCCGACTTTTTGACCAGTCAGGGCTTCAACACCCGGGCAGGACTGCTAAGCTGTTGCCTAGACAAATAAAGGCCGGTGACCTTGTCCAACGCCTTCCGGTAAGGCGTAATCTGTTGATGGTGTAGCTTGCCAGCCGTCGACCTCGGTCACATGGCGACAACAGAGGAAACGGCGATGAAGACGAGAACCGAACGGGACTCCATGGGCGAAGTACAGGTACCTGCCAACGCCCTCTATGGTGCCCAGACCCAGCGAGCCATCAACAACTTTCCTATCTCCGGCCAGCCTCTGCCCCCGGCCTTCATCGCCGCCCTCGCCCAGCTAAAGGCGGCCTGTGCCCATGCCAACGGCCAGCTCAAGCGGCTGGAGCAGGACAAGGCCGACGCCATCATCCAGGCCGCCGGCGAGATCATCGAGGGTCGGTACCCGAATGCCTTTCCCATCGATGTGTATCAGACCGGCTCCGGCACCAGCACCAATATGAACGTCAACGAAGTACTGGCGCATCTGGCAACCCAACGCCTGGGCAAGGCAGTAGGCGCCAATGACGACGTCAACATGGGCCAGAGTTCCAATGATGTCATCCCTTCCGCCATTCACGTCAGCGCTGCTCTCGCCCTGAACCGTGAGCTGCTACCGGCTCTGCATCGGCTGGAACAGGCCATTCTCACCAAGGCTGAACAGCTGCAGAACCAGGTGAAAACCGGCCGTACCCACCTGATGGATGCCATGCCGCTGCGCTTCGATCAGGAACTGGGCGGCTGGGCCACCCAGGTACGCTATGGCCGCGAACGACTGGAAGGGCTGCAAAGCCGGCTGCAACAGCTGGCCCTGGGCGGTACCGCCATCGGCACCGGCATCAATGCCGATCCGCGCCAGTCCCAGCTGGCCTGCGACTATCTCAATCGCCACACCGGACTCGACTTTTGTCCGGCCGAAGACCATTTCTACAGCCTGAGCAGCCAGGACACGGCCGTAGAGCTGTCGGGTCAGCTCAAGACCCTGGCGGTGGCACTGATGAAAATCGCCAACGATCTGCGCTGGATGAACTCGGGCCCGCTCACCGGCCTGGCCGAAATTCAGCTGACCGCCCTGCAGCCCGGCTCGTCCATCATGCCCGGCAAGGTCAACCCGGTGATCCCGGAGGCGGTGGCCATGGTGGCAGCCCAGATCATCGGTCTGGACGGCGCCATCACCGTGGCCGGCCAGTCCGGCAACTTCCAGCTCAACGTCATGCTGCCGCTGGTGGCCAACAACCTGCTGACCATGACCCAACTGCTGACCAACAGCGCCCCGCTGCTGGCCGACGCCATCACCGGTTTTACCGTCAATCAGGCGCACATCGACCAGAGCCTGGCCAGGAACCCCATACTGGTCACCGCCCTCAATCCGGTGATCGGCTACGACCGGGCGGCCAGGATCGCCAAGCAGGCCTATGCGGAAAACAGGCCGATACTGGAGGTGGCGCAGGAAGAAACCGAGTTATCGGAACAGGAATTACGCCGTCTGCTGGATCCGGCGGCACTGACCAGAGGCAGCCAGCAGGAGTAACCCGGTAGATGACTCAATAACTTCGTGAAACGTTCGCACATCGGCCAAAGGGCCCGCTCCGCCGACACGCTATGAATACCTCCATGTACGCTCTCTGTTTCATCCCTGAAACAGAAGGTCGGCGGAGCAGATCCCTTTGTCCTCCCTGATGCCCGGGAGTCGCCTGTTGGCAAACAAAAAGGGATGCCTGAGCATCCCTTGTTTCGATCATCGATCCGCAGTACCCGGCAGGTTACAGAATGATATCCAGCAGTGCCTTGTCTTTGCGTGACAGGATATGGGTCGAGCGGATACGGCGCACGGTACGGGACTTACCGCGGATCACCAGGGTTTCGGTGTGGGCATAGTGGCCGTCGCTGCTGATGCCTTCCAGCAGATCGCCCTTGGTGATGCCGGTGGCGGAGAACATCACATTGTCAGTACGAGCCATATCTTCGAGTTTCAGCACCTTGCCGACTTCGATGCCCATCTGCTTGCAGCGTGCGATTTCCTCCTGGCCCAGCGCCAGATTCTCCTCGCTCGGCCCCTTGACCTCGTAGCGCGGTACCAGCCGGGCCTGCATGTCGCCGTCCAGCGAGCGTACCACGGCGGCGGAAATCACCCCTTCGGGCGCGCCACCGATGCCGTAGAGCATGTCTACTTCACTCTCGGGAATACAGGCCTGAATGGAGGCAGCGACGTCGCCATCGGGAATCGCGAACACCCGCACGCCCAGGGCCTGCATGGTCTTGATCGCCTTGTCGTGACGCGGCTTGGCCAGGGTAATCACGGTAAAACGGGACAGCGGCTTGTTCAGAGCCCGGGCCACCGACTTGATATTCTGCTCCAGAGACTTGTCCAGATCGATGGCGCCTTTGGCACCGGCACCGACAATCAGCTTTTCCATGTACATGTCGGGAGCGCGCAGAAAAGCGCCTTTCTCGCCCACCGCCATGACTGCCAGGGCGTTGGACTGGCCCATGGCGGTCATGCGGGTGCCTTCGATGGGATCCACGGCGATATCCACCTCGTCACCGCCCAGACCGACCTTCTCGCCGATATAAAGCATGGGGGCATCGTCGATTTCACCTTCGCCGATCACGACTTCACCGCTGATCTCGATTTCATTCAGCACATGACGCATGGCCGCCACGGCTGCGCCGTCGGCGATATTCTTGTCGCCTCGTCCCAGCCACTTGTAGCCGGCCAGGGCGGCGGCTTCGGTCACTCGGGAAAATTCAATGGCCAATTCACGTCTCATGGAGATTTCCTATCCGTTCAAATTATCGCTATTTACCTAGCTGTTTTTGCCCAATATACGCTTCTGGAAGATACGGTATACATCGGGGATCTGTTCGACATCACTCACGCACACATCCAGGTCGTGCAACTTGCCGTCCTTGATGCCGTATACCCAGCCGTGTACCGACAGCGGCTGGCCCTGTTTCCAGGCATTCTGCACTATGGTGGTGTGACACAGATTCGCTACCTGCTCCACTACGTTCAGCTCGCACATGGCATCGCCTCGCTCGTGCTCATCCTCGATGGCCTGCAGGGCTTCCTGATGCTTGTAGTAGAGATCCTTGATATTGCGCAGCCAGTTGTCGATAAGGCCCAGTTCCTGGTTCTTCATCGCCGCCAGCACCCCGCCGCAGCCGTAGTGGCCGCAGATGATGATATGTTTCACCTTGAGCACTTCAACGGCGTATTGTACCACCGACAGACAATTGAAGTCCGTATGCACCACCAGATTGGCCACATTCCGATGCACAAACACATCGCCGGGCAGCAGACCGGTCAGCTGGTTGGCGGGAACCCGGCTATCGGAGCAACCAATCCACAGATATTCCGGCGCCTGCTGCAACGCCAGCTTCTCGAAAAAAGCCGGATCTTCGGCCTTGATTTGTTCGGACCATTCCTGGTTGTTGTGAAACAGATGCTCCAGTATTTTCATGGGTTCTTCCTGCGTATTTCTGTTTAAAAATAAATTTTCGACGGAAAAAAGGCCCCTGCGGGGCCTTTCACCATGAAGGTACTATTATTCAGGCATCCATCGCCGACTTCAGCTTTTTCAGCGCACTTTTTTCAAGCTGACGAATCCGCTCGGCAGACACGCCGTATTCGTCGGCCAGTGTCTGCAGCGTGGTCTTGTCGTCTTCATCCAGCCATCGGGCCTGAATGATATGCTGGCTGCGCTCGTCCAGGGTTGACAGCGCGGCACGCAAACGGCGGTTGGCGGTTTGTTCCCAGTTGGCTTCTTCCACCTGGTAAGCCACATCCGAACTCTTGTCTTCCAGGTAATGTACCGGCGAGAAACTGGTGTCCTTGTCATCGTCATCGGATGCCAGATCGAAAGCCTGATCCTGGCCGCTCATGCGCGACTCCATTTCCAGCACCTCGGCTGTCGAGACTCCCAAATCCTGGGCCACCGTCTCCACTTCCTGCTGGTTGAACCAGCCCAGACGCTTCTTGGACTTGCGCAGGTTGAAGAACAGCTTGCGCTGGGCCTTGGTGGTGGCCACCTTGACCACGCGCCAGTTGCGCAGCACGTATTCGTGAATTTCGGCCTTGATCCAGTGCACCGCAAAAGAGACCAGGCGTACACCCACGGTCGGATCGAAACGTTTTACCGCCTTCATCAGACCGATGTTGCCTTCCTGAATCAGGTCGGCCTGCGGCAGGCCGTAACCGGAATAGCTTTTGGCGATGTGCACCACGAAACGCAGGTGCGACATGATCAGCTGCCGGGCAGACGCCAGCTCGCCATCATTCTGCAGCCGCTCGGCCAATGATTTCTCTTCTTCCGCACTGAGCACGGGAATCGTGTTCACCGCCTGGATATAGGCCTCCAGGCTACCCTGAGGAACCAGGGCAAAATGGCGCTGAAAATCTGTCGTCATTAAACTCGCATTCATTACATGACTCCGTATCAAAACAGCCGCAATCTGCACCCTGCTATGACGCTGGTGGTCTGGCTGCGCCCACATCGCATGGATGTGGGCGCAGCGGAAAATGTATTTATCTGAGGCTAAATGTCAAGTGGTTCGCCTTTCGCTGCCCCATGAGACCACAGTCCGGGGCCTAAGTTCAACTAGGCTCTATCGCCCTGATATGGCGCCGCACCGAAAATCCCGAGGCCAGCAGGCTGAGCAGGGTACCGGTCAGGATAAGCATCAGGCTTTCCTGAGCCCCGAGCCCGAGCAGATCAAAGTCGCTTTGATACAGTGCCGCCAGTGCATTTACCTTGTGACTGAGCCAGAACACCATCACCAGTGTCAGCCACCAGGCCAGCAAGCCACCGATGATGCCGTACCACAGGCCCACATACAAAAAGGGTCGCTGAATGAAGCTATCGGTCGCCCCCACCAGCTTCATCACCTCGATTTCATAACGACAGTTGAGGATATTGAGTCGCAGGGTGTTGCTGACCACCAGCAAGACACCGGCCAGCAACAGGGTAGCCATCCCCACCACCGCCTGCCGCAGCAAATCGACAATGCCCGACAGCCGGGCCAGCCAGGCCATGTCCAGCCGGGCCGTGGCCACAATCGACTCGGCACTCATGTCCGCCAGCAGCAACTCGGCCGCGTCCGGCGCCCGGCCGCTCTCGGACAGATTCAGGATCAGCACCGCCGGCAGCGGGTTGTCTTCCAGCAGTTCCAGCGCCTCGGCAAAACCGGCGGCGCCCTTGAAATCGGCCAGGCCCTGGGCGGCGCTGATATAGGTGATCTTTTCTATTTCGGGCAGGGTTGCCAGCCGCTGCTGTAACTCGGTGACCTGAGCCTCGGTCGCATTTTGTTGCAGGTAGAGGCTGATCTGCGCCTTGCTCTGCCAGAATGCGCTGACCGACTCGGCGTTTTTCAGCAACACGTAAAAACTCGCCGGCAACGCCAGGCTGACGCCCAGCACGGCGATGGTCATCAGCGAACTCAGCGGTGTGCGCCACAACTCACCCAGACTGGCAAACAACTGCCGCAGGTGATCCACGCCATACATCGCCAGCCGCTGCGGCCAGGAAAGCTTGTGCCCACTCATGCAACGTCCTCCGTCTGCATACGGCCGCTGTTCAGGGCCAGGGTGCGATAACGCTGCGAGTTGATAAGACCGGTATCGTGGGTGGCAATCAGCACGCTGACGCCGACCCGGTTGAAGGCTTCAAACAAGCGCAGTATTTCCATCGACAGTTCGGGGTCCAGGTTGCCGGTCGGCTCATCTGCCAGCAGCAGCGATGGCTTGTTGACGATGGCCCGGGCGATGCCCACCCGCTGTTGCTCGCCGCCGGACAGCATGGGGGGAAAATAACGGTCCTTGCCGAGCAGGCCCACCTTGTCGAGCGCCGCCGATACCCGGCGGCGAATGTCCTGATGACTGTAACCTTCGATCACCAGCGGCAACGCCACGTTATCAAACACGGTACGGGCATTGATCAGGTGATGATCCTGAAAAATCATGCCGATACGGCGCCGCACGTAGGGAATATGGCCCCGACCGATCCGGCTCACATCCTGGCCATTGAAGAACACCTGGCCGTCGGTGGGCCTTTCCATCACGCTGATCAGCTTGAGCAGGGTGCTCTTGCCGGCCCCGGAATGGCCGGTAAGATACGCCATCTCCGCCTTTTCCAGGTGGAAGCTGACCTTTTGCAGGGCCTGAAAGCCCCCGCTGTATACCTTGCTAACCTGCTCGAAGCGGATCATTTATTCTTCCTGAGTAAAGAGAGCGTCGATAAATTCCCGGGAATTGAAGGGCCGCAGATCGTCGATTTTCTCCCCCACCCCGATATAGCGGATGGGAATGCCGAACTTGTCGGCTACCGCGAAAATCACCCCGCCCTTGGCGGTGCCGTCCAGCTTGCTCAGGGTAATGCCGGTAATCGGCACGGCCTCGTTGAACACCTTGGCCTGGCTCAGTGCATTCTGACCGGTACCCGCATCCAGCGTCAGCATGATTTCGTGCGGTGCCGCTCCATCTGCCTTCTGCATCACCCGCACGATTTTTTTCAGCTCATCCATCAGATGCGCCTTGTTCTGCAGACGACCGGCGGTATCGGCAATCAACACATCGACCTTGCGCGCCCTGGCGGCCTCGACCGCATCGAAGATAACCGAAGCCGCATCGGCGCCGGTATGCTGGGCGATCACCGGAATATCGTTCCGCTCACCCCACACCTGCAACTGCTCGACCGCCGCTGCGCGGAAGGTATCGCCCGCTGCCAGCATCACCGACTTGCCCTCGGCCTGGAACTGGCGCGCCAGCTTGCCGATGGTGGTGGTCTTGCCCACACCGTTCACGCCCACCATCAGGATCACATAAGGCTTGTGCTCGCTGTCGATCACCAGCGGCTTGTCTACCTTGTCCAGAATCTGTCCCATTTCTTCTTTCAGCAGCTCGTAGAGCGCTTCGCCGTCTTTCAGCTGACGACGACTGGCCTGACGGGTCAGGTTGTCGATGATGGACAGGGTGGTTTCCACTCCCAGATCCGCGGTCAGCAACTGGGTTTCCAGCTCCTCGAACAATTCATCGTCGATCTTCTTGCCGCTGAACAGCCCGAAGAAGCCGGAGCCCAGGTTTTGCCGGGTTTTCAGCAGGCCCTGTTTGAGCCGGGCAAACAAGCCCTTCTTGGGCGCTTTTTCGGCCTTTCTGTCGGCTTCTTCTTTGGTAGCTTCTTCCGCCAGCCGGGCCTGCTCCGCCGCTTCCTCTTCGGCCGCGAGACGTGCTTCTTCTTCCGCTCGGGCCAGCGCCTCGGCTTCCGCCGCCAGTCGGGCCTGCTCCGCCGCTTCGGCTTCTGCCGCCAGTCGAGCCTGTTCCACCGCTTCGGCTTCTGCCGCCAACCGGGCCTGTTCCGCCGCTTCGGCTTCTGCCGCCAGTCGGGCCTGCTCCGCCGCCTCGGCTTCTGCCGCCAGTCGGGCCTGTTCCGCCGCTTCCCGGGCTTGCTGCTCCTGCAGAGCCTCTTCTATTTCTGCGGCACCGGCTTCCACTTCCGATTCAATCGCCGGCTGTTCGGCCTGTTTCTGCTCTTCTGCTACATCCTGCTGATCTTTGTTCTTGCCAAAGCCCAGCCAGGAGAAAAAACCTTTTTTCGCCATCCTGCTATTACTCGCTTGTGTCGGGGGAGATTAAGGCTGGCCGTGACTCGACCCCTTCATTAGAATACCCACCCCTTATGGGTGCAAAACCGCCTTATACTAGCACTTTATTGAAAGACGGCGAAACGAGATGGCAAAAGCAAAACCGGCAAAAAAAACCTCGGCAGGCAGCGGGCAAATCCGCCTTATCGGTGGCCAGTGGCGTGGGCGAAAATTGCCGGTGCTCGACAGCGAAGGACTCAGACCGACCACCGATAGAGTAAAAGAAACCCTGTTTAACTGGCTGATGTTCGACGTGAGAGGCGGCCGTTGTCTGGATCTGTTTGCCGGCAGCGGTAGTCTGGGGTTCGAAGCCCTGTCGCGCGGCGCCGCCGAAGTGGTACTGGTAGAAAAAGATGCCCGGGTGGCGCAGCAACTGCAGCGCAATCTGGCCAGCCTGCCCGCGGCATCGGGTCGGGTGGTTAATACCGATGCCCTCGGTTTTCTGCAAGGCACGGCGACGCCCTTCGATCTGGTGTTTCTGGATCCGCCGTTTCACCGGGAATTGCTGCCTGCCGCCTGCCAGCAACTGGAGCAGGGCGGCTGGTTGAGCGAAGACGCCAAAATCTATATCGAACGGGAACAGAATGCAGAGACCTTGCCGCTACCGCCGACCTGGCGGCTGTTGAAAGACAAACAGGCGGGTCAGGTCAGTTATCAACTTTATACGAGGACACAAGTGGAATGAAGGTGTTGAATCTGGTGATGCGGCTGGTCATGCTGGTGTTCTGGGCCGGTATTATTTATGCGCTGGTAGGTCCGGAAATAGCAGAAGTCGGCTCCATGCCGCTTATCCTGGGTGCCGTGGTGTTGTTCATGCATCTGCTGCAGATGCTGATGCTCAAGCAGGTCGCCAGCGTGCTGCATCCAACCCCGAAGGATTACCTGGCGGTGCTGGTGTTCGGCTCCTTTGCCATGCACCATCACCGGGCCCGTCTGAAAGAGATGATGGAACAGAAGCGTTAAGCTCAAGACCTACAACTCGGTCATGTCAGACTCATGGCCGCACTGCCAGCAGGTTTCAAAGCTGCCGGCATTGTGTTCGCCACAGTGCCGGCAATACCAGGCCGGGCCGGCACCACGCCGATAAGACTCCAGTATCTTTCGCGCCTGCTCCAGATCCTGCGCACGTACCAG
The DNA here is from genome assembly GCF_001870485.1 of Oceanisphaera psychrotolerans. Classification (GTDB taxonomy): domain Bacteria; phylum Pseudomonadota; class Gammaproteobacteria; order Enterobacterales; family Aeromonadaceae; genus Oceanimonas; species Oceanimonas psychrotolerans. The sequence continues at coordinate 57,627 of NZ_MDKE01000066.1, forward strand.
CAGGGTCACTTCCACGGCGTTGGCGGGTAACTCACCCAAAGCGCCGGACAGCGCTTCGCCCTGCAACTGCACGGTGACTCCCGACACCTCCAGAGAGCCTTTCAGGGTATGTGCCTCCAGGCTGTTGGTCGCCTGATAAACCGGGATCCACTCGTTCATGCTGCCCCTGTGCCGGAATGGCAGATAGAAAAAGGGGGTGACGTCATGTCACCCCCTTTTGGGTTGTCGTATGGTTAATCCTTAAACCAAGTTGCTCCCTGCATTCCCTGACAAATTACCTTATCCTTAAGGTGTTCCTCTTCCCGATCCATCGGTGCGTCCTGGTCATCCTGACCGCGATTCATCCTGATTCGCTCGACTATCTCCGTCCTGGGAGGTGTCCTTGACCGCATCCTGCGGGGTTCCTTTCGCCGTTCCTGGCAGCCTGTCTTCCTGACCGACTTCCTTGCTCCTTGCCCTTCTAACTATAGATAACTTTGCCAAAGCCTCAAGACAAAAAAACAGAAAAAGGGTTCACTCCCGATCACACAAATAATTTATAACTTTGTTTTAAAAGGATAAAACATTTTATTCGTCTTAAAATCCGCATATTAAAACGTCTTATCCGCCCGCTTATTGAGAGATCTCTTACAAGATAAAAGGGCAAAGTCTCAACCAGAATCCATGGTATAAAACGGTGGCCGGGAACATGAACGGCGCTTAGGATAAAGCCGTCTGACATTAAAGGAGTGATTTTAATGAGCTCGTTGCATTTACCATCGGCACTGGTGGACTCAAACTGGCTGGCCACCCATTTACAACATCCGGATCTGATGGTGCTGGATGCCAGCTGGTACATGCCGGCCGCCCAGCGCTCCGGAGAACAGGAATGGCGCCAACAGCGCATTCCCGGTGCTCGCTTCTTCGATTTCGACAGTAAAATCAAGGATCATGGCAGCTCACTGCCCCATATGCTGCCATCGGAAACCCAGTTTGCACGGCAGGTATCCGAGCTGGGCCTGAGCAACCATCATCGCATCGTGATTTACGACAGCAGCGGTATCTTTGCCGCACCGCGGGCCTGGTGGATGTTCAGAGCCATGGGACACCAGCAGGTTGCGGTACTGGATGGTGGCCTGCCGGACTGGATACAACAAGGGCACCCCCTGGAGCAGGGAGAACCCGCCAGCGTCGCCCCCGGCCACTTTGTTGCCCACCGCCAGGCCGACTGGATAGCCGATGCGGCCCAGGTGCAAGCAGCCCTGCCACAGCCAGATACCCGGGTACTGGATGCGAGAAGCCTCGAACGGTTCAGTGGTCAGGCGGCGGACCCTCGCCCCGGCGTTCGTCCCGGCCACATGCCCGGCGCCTATTGTCTGCCCTTTGGCGAGCTACTGGTACAAGGCCGTTTCCTGCCTCGGGAACAGCTGGCGCTGAAGCTGGCATCGCTGCTGGCGCCCGAACAACGCCTGATCTGCAGCTGCGGCTCCGGCGTGACCGCCGCCATTCTGGCGCTGGCCGCCACACTCACCGGGCATGAAAAAGTAGCCGTTTACGACGGTTCCTGGACGGAATGGGGAAGCTCGGAGCAACTGCCGGTGGTGACTGACCACTAAACTAAAAATGCCCGCCATAAGGCGGGCATTCGCATTGTTGTTGCCGACTGCTTTATTCGGCGGCAGGTCGGGCCGCAACACCCATCTTCAGCGCCAGCCAGATCACCAGCACCAGGCTGATCATCACCGACAGGTAGTTGGTACCCATTTCCGGGAACTGGGTACGTAAAAACGCCGAGTAGCCGAATACCCCTATCAAGAAACCGAGCAGGGTACAGAGGGGGGTGTCACCTTCCATCGGTACGCTCAGATATTCCTGATAAAGCATGTGCGCAGCCAACGCCAGTGCAACGATGGGGAAAATGGAAAATGCCAGCTGACTGACGCTCAGGGTCGCCAGAGTGGCATTCCCGCAGAGACCAACCAACAGCGCCAACAAAATAGGTTTGCGACGAATTTGCTTACTTCCAGACATGGTCATCCTTCCTAATGTAGGGCCTAAAGCCTCTTTGCCTTGTGATATGCATCTGCGCCTTTGGCAATGATGCGCAGTTGCAGAATCATGCGTTCGGCCAATACCGTCCGCTCTTTTTCATTCATATCCAGCGCCTCGGCCCCGGCACTGAAAACGATGGTGACCATCGCCTGAGCCTGGGTTTCGGCATAGCTTCGGCTGGTTTCCTGTTTTTCTTCCAGATAATCGGTGAGTTCGGCGGTAAAGTGCTGAATCTCCCGTGCGACCGCCTGGCGAAACGCAGCCGAGGTCCCGGAACGCTCTCGCAGTAACAACCGAAAAACATCCGGACTTCGCTCGATAAACTCCATGAAGGTTTCTACCGAAATCTGGATAACACTACCACCATCGGCAATGCGCTGACGAGCCTGACGCATCAATTGTCTGAGGGTGAGACCACCTTCATCCACCAGCGTCAGCCCCAGCTCTTCCATATCCTTGAAGTGACGGTAGAAAGAAGTCGGAGCCAACCCCGCCTCCCGAGCCACTTCGCGCAGACTCAAACTGGAAAAGCTACGTTCGGCACTCAATTGGCGAAAAGCCGCATCAATCAGAGAACGTCGGGTCTTTTCTTTTTGTTCTGCGCGAATGCCCACGGCACACCAGAGTCTAATTTGTTAATATACGGATCATACCTTTTTGTCAGAACGCGGTCAGCCCCGGTTGGTCAATTTCTGATTGACGATAACTGTTATTAAATACGAGAATGGTGTACAGCTGTTCGCTCAATGGATATAGACATGCGTAAACCCCCTCTGCTCTGGACCAACCTTCTGCTGTTTTCAGGCTCCGGCCTGGCGGCCATGGTGCTGGTCCCCTGGTATGGCCTGACTCAGGGCTATGATGGCTGGCAATGGCTCGCCATGCTGACGCTGTTCAGTTACAGCTGCCTGTCGATCACCGCCGGTTATCACCGCCTCTGGGCACACAAGGCCTACGATGCTCACCCGTTGCTGCAGTGGCTGTTCGCCCTGGGCGGCGCCCTGTCGTTGCAGAACTCGGCATATCACTGGTGTGCCGATCATCGCCGCCATCATCGCCATGTGGATGATCTGGACAAGGATCCCTATTCCGCCAGCCGCGGACTCTGGTTCTCGCACATGGGCTGGATGCTGCGCCATTACCACACCCCCGATGACAGCAATATCCCGGATCTCAAACGCAACCCCATTCTGCAGTTCCAACATAAACACTATCTGCCGCTGACCCTGGTGATGAATATCGCTCTGCCGCTGCTGCTGGGATTCTGGCACGGCGATATCTGGGGCATGCTGCTGATGGCGGGTGTATTGCGCCTGTTCCTCGGCCACCATGTGACCTTCTTCATCAACTCCCTGGCCCATTACTGGGGCCGTCAGCCGTACACCAGCAAGAACTCGGCGCGTGACAACGATCTGCTGGCGGTACTGACCTTCGGTGAGGGCTACCATAACTTTCACCATCTGTTCGAATTCGATTATCGCAACGGTATCCGCTGGTGGCATTACGACCCCACCAAGTGGCTAATCCGTTCCATGAGCTGGCTGGGTCTGGCTTCGCGGCTGCGGACCTGCCCGCAGGAGCGTATCGAGCAGGCCCAGCTGGAACGCCGGCTGGAAATCGCTCGCCAGAAAATACTGCGTCAGCAGCAGAATGCCGATACCGAGCAGTGGCTGGCCCTGCTGCATAGCGAATACGAACGCTTGCTGGAGCAGCTCAAGAGCTACTATCAGGTACGCAAGAGCCTGCTGGAACTGAAGAAAAAGGCGGCTCGCTGCAAATACGAAGAGCTGCGGCTCAAGCTGAATTGCGATGAACTGAAGGCCTCCTTTACCACCCAGCGGCGCAACTGGCTCAAGCTCACCACCCAGTTTGCATAACGGCACTGATCGCACAACCACACCGGTTGCATCATCAAACAGGCGGGACTTCCCGCCTTATTTTTTGCTGGAAATACGAGCAAGCTCACCCTTATCCTCTACCCTGAATACTTCTCTTTGACAAAAACTCTGCAAAACACCATAGTCTGCGCCATTTTTATTCGACCGTAATTGTACGGTTAACTTTACAGTCAGCAGGAGCAAGCACGACGTGGAAAAAAGGGCACAATTCAGCAGCAAACTGGGATTCGTGATGGCCGCCGCCGGTTCGGCCATTGGCGTAGGCAACATCTGGGGTTTTCCCACTCAGGCGGCGAGTAACGGTGGTGGCGCCTTTCTGCTGGTCTATCTGCTGTTTATCTTCCTGCTCGGCTACCCCATGCTGGTGGCGGAAATCACCATAGGGCGTCACGGCCAGGCCAGCCCGTTCCGGGCGCTGCAGACCCTGACCGCCAATCCGCTGGGCAAGGCCATCGCCGGCCTGGTAGGGCTGGCCGCCGTACTCACCGTCAGCCTGATCTTCACCTTTTACGCCATCGTCTCCGGCTGGTTTGTCGCCTACGCCCTGGAGCCGCTGGCCAGCATGGCGGGCGCCCATGATGCCGCCGGCTGGCTGACCGGCTTTTCCACCTCCCGCAACCTGGTGTTCACCCTGCTGTTCGCCCTGCTGAGCCTCTATGTGGTCAGCCGGGGGCTGGAACAGGGCATCGAAAAATGGTCGACCCGACTGATGCCACTGCTGCTGATCATGCTGGTACTGCTGACCGGTTACATGCTGCTGCAACCGGGCGCCGGCGAAGGCCTCAGGGCCTATCTGGTCCCGGACTTTTCGCGGGTACTGAACGGGAAGGTGCTGATCGGTGCCCTGGGGCAGAGCTTTTTCTCGCTGTCGCTGGGCGCGGCGGTGATGATGCTGTATGGCTCCTACCTGAGCCGCCAGACCCGCATTCCGGCCCTGGCTGCCCAGGTGACCCTGCTGGATACCGGCGTGGCCTTTCTGGCCGGTCTGCTGATCCTGCCCGCCATGTACGTGGCCCAGCACAACGGCGTGCCCATCTTTGCCGAAGATGGCAGTCTGCTCAGCTCCGATACCCTGGTGTTCTCGGTCCTGCCCGCGCTGTTTGAAACCATGGGCCAGGCTCAGTACCCGGTGGCCTTCGCCTTCTTCCTGCTGATGATGGTAGCGGCACTGACGTCATCCATTTCCATGCTGGAGGCGCCGGTGTCGCTGGCAATGGAGTCCACCGGCCTGTCGCGCATCAAGGCCACCTGGCTGATGACCACGCTCTGTACCCTGGTAAGCCTGATCATCGTGTTCAACTTCGGCGCCCTGTTCGGCTGGTAATCACCCTCACCACCCAGTATGCCCAGCCGTTGGTGAGCCTGTGCATCACGATCTATGCCGGTTGGGTCTGGCAGCGCAACAAGGTATTGGCCGAGCTGAAGTCGGGCTGCCCCGAACTGGAACAGGGTCTGTTCTGGAAGGTCTGGCCCTGGTATGTGCGTTTCGTGTGCCCGGTACTGGTGCTGGTGGTGATTATTCAGTCAATCGCCGGCTAAAAGGCAAAGCATCGTCTGTATTGGCGTACGAGGAAAGAGGCAACAGGGTGTACAGGGAGGACACAGGGATCTGCTCCACCGACCTTCCGTTTCAGGGACGAAACGGAGAGCGTACAGGAAGTATTCACAGCGAGTCTGGGGAGCAGGCCCTTTGGCCTATTACATTAGGGTCGCGGCAAGAAACCGCATGACCCCGGCCAACTGCAAAAAATCGGCCAGGGGTCATGCCAGCATCAGAAAGCGGATCAGTTAACCAGCCCGATGTGCTCCCTGAAGCCTGCCAGTTTGGTGCCGGCGCCTTCATCGGCCAGTGCCAGCAGAAAGGCATATTCCCGCGCCAGCTCATGATAAGACTCGAAGCGACCGGACTTGCCCCCATGGCCGGCCTCCATGTCGCAATGCAGTAGCAACAGGTTATCGTCGGTCTTCATCTCGCGCAGCTTGGCCACCCACTTGGCAGGCTCCCAGTACTGCACCTGAGAGTCGTGCAGGCCGGTGGTGACCAGCATATGCGGATAAGACTGCACCTGCACCTGATCGTAGGGGCTGTAGGACTTCATGTAGTGGTAATACTCGGGATCCGCCGGATTGCCCCACTCGTCGTACTCACCGGTGGTCAGCGGAATGGAGTCGTCCAGCATGGTGGTCACCACGTCCACGAAAGGCACCGCCGCCACCACTCCCTTGAACAGCTTGGGCGCCATGTTGACCACCGAGGCCACCAGCAGTCCACCGGCGCTGCCGCCGGAAGCAAAAACCCGCTCCGAGTCGCCATAACCCTGCACTAACAGCTCGCGGGTAACATCGATAAAGTCGTGAAAGGTGTTCTCCTTGCTGAGCAGACGCCCCTGTTCATACCAGTCCCGCCCCAGTTCCTCGCCGCCGCGCACATGGGCGATGGCATAGACAAAGCCACGGTCGAGCAGGCTCAGGCGCGAGCTGCTGAAGTCCGGATCCATGCTGGCACCGTAAGAACCGTAGGCATACACCAGCAGCGGATTGCTGCCATCGCGCTTGAACTTGTCGGCCCGGTATACCAGCGACACCGGCACCCTGGCGCCGTCCCGTGCGGTGACCCACAGTCGTTCGCTGCGGTAGTCGTCGGCATTGAACTGCTCGCCCACATACTGCTGCTTGAGTTCGCGCCGCTCCTGGGTGTCCATGTTCACTTCATAGATGGTGGTCGGACGGGTCATGGAGGAATAGCCGTAGCGCAACCAGGGGCTGTCGTCCTCGGCGTTTACCCCCAGCCAGGTCACATAGGCGGGATCATCGAAGCGGATGTCGTGTTCACGGCCATCCTTGCGGTGGATCTGGCGCAGATGCACCAACCCCTCGCTGCGCTCTTCCAGCACCAGCCAGTCGCGGAACAGGGTAAAGCCTTCCAGCAACACGTCTTCCCGGGCCGGGATCAGTGGCTGCCATTGCTCCGTGCTGCCGTTTTCCGCCAGATAGAGGCCGAAGTTGGTGCCGTCCTTGTTGGAACGGACATAAAACTGGCCCTGATAGTGTTCGAGGTCGTACTCGTGGCCACGCTGGCGGGGCAAAAATACCTGCGCCGGTGCTGCAGGGTCATTGGCCGGAATCAGGTTGATCTCGCTGGATACCGTATTCCAGGAACCGATGACGATGTAATCTTCCGAGCGGCTCTTGTAGATGCTGGTATAAAAACTGGGATCCTGTTCTTCATGCACCAGCACGTCTTCGCTCTGGGGCGTACCCAGGGTATGACGGTACACCTGGTAGGGCAGCAGGGTATTTTCGTCCTGCCTGACGTAGAACAGGGTCTTGCCGTCGTTGGCCCATTCAATATTGCCGGAGGTGTTTTCCAGCACTTCATCAAACAGCTCGCCGGTCTGCAGCGACTTGAAACGGACCTGATACTGACGACGGGAGACAAAATCTTCGGCAAAGGCCAGGGTCTGTTGATCGGGGCTGACCGCAACCTGACCCAGGCCATAGTAGGCCTGATCCCGGGCACGTTCGTTGCCGTCCAGCAGCAATTCAATCTGCTCGGGTTGTCCTTCGGGATGGCGTTCGATAATGCCGTATTCCTGACCCTTCTGGTAACGGGTCTGGTAGCGGTAACCGTTTTTCAGATAGGGAACCGAGCTGTCGTCCTGACGGATACGGGCGATCATCTCCTGGTACAGCTCTTCCTGCAGCGTATTCAGCGGTGTGAGCACCTGCTCACTGTACCGGTTTTCCTGCTCCAGATAGGTAAGCACCTGCGGATCGTCGCGTTCGTCATCCCGCATCCAGTGATAATTGTCGATCCGGGTATCGTCGTGGTTGATCAGAACATGAGGAATTTTCTTGGCGACAGGAGGCTTTACTTCCACATCAGCACCTTTAGCGTGGGGTTTGGCACAAGCCACCCATGCTAACATCAAGCAAAGCGTAACCCTATTGCGCATCAAATTGCTCCTTGTCTTCGACAATCCAGAATTGGTTTAATTTTAACCAGATCGGCACCCGCGCACCAACGTATTTACTGAAAAATGCGAAGAGAAGCAGCATAAAAACTCGTGTGGAACCTTATTTTACCGGCTCCACCATCGAAGTGATTACTTACGCCGCCAACTACCATCGGCCAGCTGGATATAGTGTCCGCTGGCAGTACGCTCGATATTCAGCTGGCCGGCGCGAGCTTGCACCACGGTCAGGCTGGTACCGGTTTTCCGGGCGATATCCTGATAATTTTCCAGCCGTTTGCGATTGATATCGCTGGCGATGGCGTTCACCTCACCACTGCCGCGCACCACGCCCACCAGGCCATTCAGCTGCTCGCCAATCAGGCCCTGCTGCTTGGCTTGCTGCAGGTCCAGCGCCCAGGCCGACCAGCTCAGACAGGCCGCCAATATCACTGCCAACCACCGCATAGAGACTCCTCAGAACAATTCCTGTTCCTGTTCAAACAATTTTTCCAGCTCCCGATCCACCCGGACCCGGATTTCGTGATCCACCTTGACGTTCAGGTTGACGGTAATGGGCTTGTCCGGCACCACCACTTCCACCCTGGGCGTGCAGGCGCTCAGTAACAAACCCAATAACACGCCCTGTAACAAGGGGCCAATCATGGCCGCACGTTTATGCATTTACTCACTCTCCCCCTGTAGCCTGGCCGGCAATCGCTCACTCAATTCCTGGGCGAAGCGCAGACTGGCCAGCAACTGTAGCAGGTTTTCCTGGTGGCGATAATTGAAGTTGACCGGGTGCATTTTACCCATCACCGGCGCCTGCCCCCGCAATCGGCTGTCGATCACCGCCTCGCCACCGGGCGCCATCGAAATGTCCGCTTCCAGCCGGCGATAACGCAGGTCGCTGAGCAACCCCAGAGTCAGCCCGAGCGACAGATTGCTCTCGCCAGTGGCCAATAACTGTGCACCGGCCTGATAGGATATCCAGCCATTATCACTATAGGCCTTGCCGGCGGTAACGCTAAAACCCTGCTCGAACGAAAACGGCAGTCGTCCGTTCAGCCTGCCGTTACCGGTCAGCCCGTCGACACGGGCGTAACTCAGCACCTGCGCCAGCGAAATATCGCTCAGGTGCACCTCGCCATGGGGCGCCGCGGTGAGCGCCATGGGAGCCAGCGCCAGCTGGCCGCCAAAGGCCTTGGCGGTCAGCCCGGACAGCCAGGGGCCGCGCTGACGCCAGTCCAGCGCGGCGTGAATATCGGTAATGGGTATCCCCACCTCAAGCTTCGCCGCAGAGACAGCCTGGGGACCGATGCCCTGCAGCCTTTGCTGCTCCCAGCGCAGCCTGAACCTGGCCGCCAGCTGTTCGGCGTGCATATCCCGGTAACTCAGCCGCCCCTCGCTGAGTTCGGCCTCCAGATCTATCGGTTGCCCGGTGTCGAGTAAATTCGGCGCCTGCAGCGACAACCGCAATCGGCCAGCCTCGGGCTCCAGCCCCACCGGCAGCGCCAGCCAGCCGTTCAGCCATTGCCACAATCCGGTAACGGGCAATGACTGGGCCGGTACGACCAGTGCCAGACCCCGGTCGTAACGCCAGTCGCCCTTCAACTGCAAATCAGCGCCCAGATCCAGTGCCACCGAGCCCCGCCGCCGATCCAGCCCCGTACCGCTCAGCAGCAGTGCCGCACCGGGAAAGACCTGTTGCTGCCAGCGCCCCCGTTGCCAGTGCAAGCGCATACGCCAGTCACCTTCCAGCGACGACGCCCCCACCGGCCTCAGCTCCAGCTGATTGAGCTCCAGATGCTTCCAGTTTAACCGTGCCACCTTGAGTCGCGACTCCGGCAGCAACTGCCAGCCCTGGGGTCCTTGCTCGGCGGTCAGCTGTAATTGCCAGCCGCCGGCCAATGGCGCCGGCAGCTCGCCTTCGGCCAGCCACTGCAAGGGCTGCCCCGGCTGCCAGTCACCACTGAGGGTCACAGGCTGGTTCAAGGTCGACGCGAGCAGGGCTCCCGGCAACTCCCCCTGCCAGCGCCATCCCTGCCGTTCCGGTGCCAGGGTAAACTGCGCCGCGCCCGCATCCGTTTGCCAGACAATCTCGAGATGCTGCCGATGATGGCGCAGCTCGGCGGCGCCGGTGAGCATCACCTTGGGCAGATACAGGGTCAGACGGTCGACGCGAAAATCGATGGGCGGCAAGGTCAGCAGCAACGACAGCGCGTCACGTTCCCCTTTGGCTCCGCCACCGCCACTGCGAGAGCAGCCCAGATCCAGGCTCAACTGCTCCAGCCCTCCCTCCAGGCGACCTTCGTTCAGCGTCAGCGTCAGGCCATGGGCCTGCTCTCTGGGGCAGGCCGGTACCTGTGCCCGGGCCAGCGTCGCCTGGGCGTGCAGCCACTCCGGCAACGGCAATGCCGATACCATCGCGGGCAGCAGCAGCCCCGTCCAGCACAACAGCCGTAATACCATATTCCTCTTCAAGCAGTTCAAGGCTCACCTTCATCAAATCGGCTTGCATCGTTGCACACAGCCATTAAGCTGAACAAAACAGGGAGTGAATTCCATGGGCAAGATCGTGTTCTGGGGCATTATTGCCATCGCCGCCGTGGTGATCGGCCGGCGACTCTATCGCTACTTTTATAATAGCCGCCAGCCGCAACACAGCCTGGCGGTACTGGTAGCGAACAAGCACACCCGGGAATTCATGGGCCGGACCCGCAAAGACCAGACCGAGATGCCACCGCCGCGCGTTCAGTATTACGTGACCTTCAGGCCACTGGAGGGCAGCGAGGAACGGGAGTTCCGGGTCAGTCAGCATTTATACGAACAGCTGAACAAGGAAGAAACCGGCACCCTGGTCTTTCAGGGCAGCCGGTTTATCGCCTTCGAGCCGGACGAGACAATTCTGGATAACGACTGAAGACAGCGCCATTATCCCCGTATTCGGGGCGGCAGCCGGGTGGTATCCTGCTATCATTGCGCCATCTTATTGTCTTCTCTGGAGTTATTATGTCTTATCTGGCCGTTAAACACGCCCATATGATGTTTGCCCTGATCAGCATCACCCTGTTCATGCTGCGCGCCTGGCTGGCCGTGCCCTCTCCTGACCGCATCAACAGCAAGCTGCTGAAGATACTGCCCCATGTCAACGATACCCTGCTGCTGGCCCTGGGAGTCTGGCTGGCGGTACAGAGCCAGCAAATCCCCTTCGGCAACAGCCCCTGGCTCACCGCCAAGGTCATCGGTCTGGTGCTGTATATCGTGATCGGCACCATCGCCATCAAGCGCGGCAAGACCCGTGGCCAGCGCCTGGGCGCCGCCCTGGCTTCCATCGCTATCTTCGCCTACATCTACGGCGCCGCCGTCAGCAAGTCTCCGCTGTCCTGGCTGGCGTTGTAATACCAATTCCATTAAGTATCTGAGTCACACCGAGGCCTCCGGTACCAGAGCCAACAGGCAACGCCGGAGCATCGAAGAAGACGAAGGGATCTGCTTCGCCGACCATCACAGGGAATGTGCTTGAGCGGGTCGAAGAAGCGGGCCCTTTGGCCGCGGTGTGATCGTTTAACCGAAGCTCAGTATTCCACCACCGGGAAGACCGGAAAGGCACCCGGCTGCAACCAGCTCCAGCCCTCTTCCTGATACAGAGCATTGGCCGAACGCGGGTCCAGCATCAGAGCCGCCAGCGGCGCCAGGGGCTGGCCCATCGGCACCAGCAAATCCCCCCGTTGCAGGGTAACGCTTTGCCGGTTCACCCGTACCTCGGGCTTCACCTTCTCCCGCACCCCGGGCCTTGCCTCGGATTGCTTTCGCACCGCTGTTATTTCCAGCCTATCCACCAGCAGCTGGCGAGGTTCGGACACCGTTTCGAAGGTAATATGATGATGCGCCAGCCAGCGGGCCATTCGCTCCCGCTCCCGGGTCACGGCATAGGCCGCCGCCAGCGGCACCGGCTCCCGGGTGACGATGGCTTCCCGATTGCGAAAACGGTGCAGCTGCTTATGGCCATCGGCCATGCGCACCAGCGGCAGCGTGATTTCGGGTTGCTCTCGATTGGTGCCAAAGCTCACTCCCATCCACAGGGTCCGGTCGGCGTCGGCCGATTGCCACCGTTGTCGGGCTCGATGTGACAGGGCCAGCAGCGGCTCGGCTTCATCCGCCACCAGCTGCAGCATCGCCAGCATGCTCAGGTGTTGCTTGCGCACCCGCTCGGCAATATTGCGCGGCGTGGCATACACACCGGCTTTATTGTCGAGCCGGTTCTCTACCAGAATCGACACCCGCCCCTGCATGGCCGCATAGTTGCGCAGGTTGGTAATCCCCAGGCCTCCACGAGACACGGCCTGGTCGAGGCTGGTGATCTCGCCCCGGTAGCGCACCGCCGCCAGCCCCGCCGACGACACTCGCTCGATCAAGGCCGGCAACAGCGTGTGCTCGGTATATTCACGCAGCCGGCCGTCGATATTGGGATTGTTGCCCATATCAAACTGGGCCTCCACATCGGTCATCCAGCCCTGCTCCCGGGTCAGTACCCGTTTCCAGATACCGGACTCGTGGGCATCAAACACCACATCCGGATCGAAACGATGCAGGGCATCGACCAGCAAGCGGGTTTCACCCGCCTGCAGGGCCACGTAGTCGATATTGGTGTTGTCGTTATTGGCATTGTGACGCGAAGACAGATCGCGTCCGTCGGGATTAGCCATGGCCACCAGCACCAGATTGAGTCGACGCAACAGCTCCGGGTGCTCGCCGGCCACCAGTTCCCGGGCCAGCTGCTGCATGGCTTCGGCGCCAGAGGGCTCGTTACCGTGCTGAGAGCCGAACATCATCACCGTCGGCTTGTGTTGCTCACCAACAGCGCCCTGCAAAAACGACGGCGATTCAGAAAGCAGCAATGCCGGTATCGGCCGGCCACCGGCCGAGGTACCCAGTGCCACCCGCCGCGCCCGCGGCGACAGGGTGTCCAGTGTCATGAGGTAGTCATCGATGGTCCGGCTGTCGGGCAAAGACTGCTTTTTTGTCTGTTCGAAGGGGGTAGGCGGTATGGATTGCGCCCAGACCAGGCTGCTGCACAGCAGCAGAAAAACCGCTGAAATTCTCACAACAACCTCAATAAATTAATTCATTTCAATTGGTTATATACGAAAGTGCAGAAAAAAGACAATAGCCCTCCAGCGTCAGGATCAGACCATCAACAAGCAGTTGTAGAAAAATGGCGACAGTCTCCCTTCAAAACATTGCGACAAAACTTGTCACAACCTGCACCTAGGATAGAATCATCCCAAGCAAGAGGGCATCACCATGAGTAAGAAACTGCTGAGACAATTGACTCTGGCGCGCTGTGTTCCCTATCGTCCGTACAAGCTGACCGCACGCCAGCTGCAAGACAAACTGGAAGAAGAAGGCATTCAGGTCAGCCTGCGTACCGTACAGCGGGATCTGGAAGAAATGTCCGGCATGGGACTGTTCGATCTCACCTCGGATGATCGCAGCAAACCCCATGGGTGGTGTTTTGAACGCAATGGTTTGAATGACTTCGCCAACTTCATGCCCCTCAGCCTGGCCATGGCACTGAAGACCTGGAACGATCAGGCTGCCGATCTGCTGCCGGCCAGCGTACTGACCGAACTGAATCCCATTATCGACAAGGCCACCCAGGTCATCAAAGACAGCCAGAGCGAACTGGCCGGTCGCTGGATGGAAAACGTGGTGCGCCTGCCCAAACCCTTTGCCGGCAGCCCCGACATCCGCCGGGCCACCACCATCCGTGATGCCCTGTGGCGCGGACGCAAGTTCAGCGCCGAAATCAAGCGGGTGATCAAGGGTCGTACCGTCTGGCTGCGTTATGAACAGGTGAACCCGCTCGGCATCGTCGGCCGTAAAGACGGCACCATGCTGCTGTGCACCGTGTCCGACATGGACCCCAAGATTTACGGTATCCCCTTCGAACATATCAAGGATGCAGAACTGACCAGCCGTCCGGTAACGCAGCCACGGGAGTTCAGCGTCAACAAGCTGCTCCGCGAAAAAGGTTATCAGGAAGAGTCCGATACCATTCATTTCGTCGGCCGGATCACCAACCCGAGCCGGAGCATCATGGAAGACGCCATTCCGGGTAACAACCCCCGGTTGACCCGCTACGACAAGCAGAGCATGATGGTGGAAACTGACGTAAAAGACTCGCCCGAATTTCGCCGTTGGTTGACCGATATGGCGGGAAAAGTCGAGATACTGGCGCCAGAATCGCTGAAAAAAAGCTAATTTACAGCAACGATACTGAATCCGGGGGCTGACTGATTCAGCCCTTTTGTTTTTTCACGGAGTACCGGATGAGCGATCTCCTTTTTGAACCGGCCGAACTGGATTGTGATGCGATTAATATCGGCGTGATCGGTGTCGGCGGTTGCGGCGGCAACACCGTTAACCTGCTGGCCGACGGCGCTCTGCCTGAACATGTCAATATCGTGGCCATGAATACCGATGCCAAGGCACTGCAACAGAGCCGGGTCAATACCCTGCAGCTGGGCAAAATACTGACCCGCGGCCTGGGTGCCGGTGCTCAGTCCGAAATTGGCCGCCAGGCCGCCGAAGAAAGTCTGGACGAGATCCGCGCCCAGCTGAGTGGCGCGGATCTGTGCTTTATTACCGCCGGTATGGGCGGCGGCACCGGGACCGGTGCCGCCCCTGTCGTGGCCCAGATCGCCCGCGAACTGGGCATCATGACCGTTGCCATCGTCACCCGTCCGTTCGGCTTTGAAGGCAAACTGCGCGCCAGGGCCGCCGACGAGGGACTGAACACCCTGGCCGAGCACACCGACGCCTTGCTGGTGCTGCCCAACGATTACCTGCTCAAGGTACTGGGTGCCAAAACCCCCCTGCTGCAAGCCTTCACCGAAAGCAGCAGGGTCATTCAAAATGCGGTCAAGGGTCTCGCCGACATCATCGGTCAGACAGGCCTCATCAATATCGACTTTGCAGATGTACGCACCATCATGCGTCAGCAGGGCAAGGCGGTGATGGGTATCGGTCTTGGCAAGGGCGAAAACAAGGTGACCGACGCCACCCTGCAGGCGCTGAACAATCCGCTGCTGGAGAAGGTAGAGCTGGAACGCGCCCGGGGCGTGCTGCTGAATGTGGTGGCATCGATGGATATCGGCCTGGATGACTTTCAGAAAATCGGCGATCAGGTGGCGGCCTGCGTGGGCGAGTTTGCCACCGTGGTATCCGGCATCAGCCTGGATCCCAACCTGACCGACAGCATTCAGGTGACCATGATCGCCACCGGCATTCAACCTCAGCAGGAAACCATCGCGCCGTCACCAGCCCAGCAGAGTGCGTCGCCGGCTCAGGCCGAACCCACCCCGGAAGGGCTCGATATTCCCGCCTTTCTGCGCCAGCGCAAGCAACAGTAAAAAGGCCGGTGCACAGGCACCGGCCTTTTCAATCTTCAAATATCCACTTTCGTTGTTACCTTAGCCGAATACGTTCAGGCACCAGGTAATGGCGGGAATGGCCACTATGTCGATCAGCACGGCTCCGCACAGGGGCGCCACGATAAAGGCCTTGTGCGAGAACACCTTGTAGCGATCACAGACGGCGCTCATGTTGGCGACCGCATTGGGGGTCGCCCCCAGGCCGTGTCCTACAAAACCGGCGCACAGCACGGCAGAATCGTAGTTGGCACCCATCAACCGGAACATAAGGAAGACCGCCAGCAATACGATGGCCAGGGTCTGCACCACCAGGATGATCAGCAATGACCAGCCCAGATCCGCCAACTGCCACAGTTGCAGCGACATCATCGCCATGGTCAGGAAGATCCCCAGACAAAAGTCGCTGACCACGTTGATAGCGTTGTCCGGCAGCGTCAGCAGGGAAAACTTCTCGTTCAGGTTACGCAGCACGATAGCGATAAACATGGCGCCGACATAAGAAGGCAGAATGATGTCAAAATCCGCGCGCAGGTGGCCACTCAGCCACAGACCGGCAATCATGGTACAGAGCACCACCGCCAGAATCTTCAGCAACAAGGTACCGGTAATAGTGGCCGGCACAGGTCGTTCCGAGGCCGCCAGCGCTTGCAGATCATGGACCTGCTCCGCCTGAATATCGATCTTGTGCCGACTGATCAGCAGGCGAGCCACAGGCGCGCCCAGCAGACCACCGGCCACCATGCCGAAGGTGGCCGCGGCCAGGGCGGCGGTAGTAGCACCGGTCACGCCCAGCGCCTCGGCCTCGGGCCCAAAGGCAGCGGCGGCACCGAAGCCCCCTTCCAGAGAGACGGCACCGGCCATCAGGCCGAGCAAAGGGTGTTCGCCCAGCAGGGAGGCAATGCCGATACCCAGACCATTCTGCAGCAATGCCAGCATCCAGCAGGCAACCAGATAAATCCCCAGTACCTTGCCGCCTTTTTTCAACAGCGCCAGGCTGCCGCCCAGGCCGACGGTAGCAAAAAATGCGATCATCAAGGGCGTTTGCAGGGCCGTATCGAACTTGAACTCGACCCCTCCCCAGCTACGGGCGGCCCATACCACCAGAGCAAAACCGAAGCCGCCGATCACCGGGGCCGGTACACACAACTGGTGGAACAGTGGCACCTTGCGCTGCAATACCAGTCCCAGCATCAACAGCAAGGCCGCCAGGGCCGTGGTGTTCATCACGTCGAGAGTAATGAGGTTCATTTTATTTCCCTATATCTACAACTAATTACAGTGTCGGCATTGGTCAAGGAACGACCTCGACCAGCGCCGACAAACGGGGTCAGCCGGCAAGCCGGGCCAACAGGCGCGCGGCCACGCGGGCCGTGCTTGAGTGCCGATCCCGAGCCGGGTTCAGCTCGGCGATATCGGCCATTCTCATCTTGTTGCTGGACTTGATGCGCTCCAGCGCATACTCCAGCAGCCCCAGATCCATGCCTCGTCCTGCCGGGGCACTGACGCCCGGCGCCAGACTGGCCGGCAGCACATCCAGACAGACGGTGACATACAGCAGGTCGACCTCATTAATCGCCTGATCCAGGGCCGAGTTCAGCGGCTGCAGATCCCAGCCGTTCAGTTCTTCATCCAGCACGATACGGGTATTCAGCTGGCGGGCGCGCTCGAACAACGCATCGGTATTGTGGTAGCGGCTAACGCCGATACAGGTGTAATGAAACGGCAGTCCGCGTGCTTCGCACAGGGTGGCACACTGGTTGAAGGGGGTACCGGAGCTGGCGCGTGCCGAGCGACGTAAATCCAGGTGGGCGTCGAAGTTGATGATGCCGATACGCGGAGTCGCTTGCTGGCGGCACTGGTGCTCCATCAGACCGCTGAAGCTGGCATAACCAATCTCGTGACCACCGCCCAGGCCAATCACCCGATGCCCTGCGTCCATGAAGGCCGCTACCTTGTCGGCATACAGCGCCTGAGCCACTTCCAGCTCATCCCCGTGACAATGCACATCACCACCGTCGTAGAGGGGAGTATCCAGATGCCAGGCCAGGTTGGCAGTGGCAGAGCGCAGGGCAGCCGGTCCCGCCGCCGCTCCCACCTGGCCTTGATTGCGGAGCACACCGGCATCACAGCAAAAGCCCAGCAACACCAGGCCGGCCGCCTGCCCATCCTCCACAGCCTGCACCTGCTGGTGCCAGCGTCGGGCCAGATCACCTTCTTCATGATCGACCCGTCCCTGCCACAGAGACATGTCGGCGGCGCTATATGCGGTTTGCTTCATTACTACTCCTAACGCATTTCACTAATAACTCATGGCCCCTAGACGAGCCGCTGCATCACAGGCCCAGCGAATCCACTGATACTGAACATCACCTACCCGGTCTGCAGGCGCCATCAGGCTTATGGCGCCGAGCAAGTGCTCCCTACTGCCCAGCACCGGCACGCTGACACCCCAAACCCCCTTGTCGATTTCTCCCTGTGAAAGCGCGTAGCGCTGCTCGCGCACCCGGCTCAACTCTTGTTCCAGCTGAGTGCGCTCTGCCTGAGCCAGCTCGGCCAGAATCGCTTCACGTTCGGCTTTATCCATGAATGCCAGCAGGGCCTTGGCACTGGCACCATGGCGCAACGGCTGGGAGTGACCTTTCTGATAGCAACAGCGCAATGCCTGAGGGCTATCGATCATTTCGACGCACAGCGCCCGATTACCGGAAATCATCATCAGGGCAGCACTTTCACCGGTGCGACTCGCCAATTCAGCCAGCAAGGGCCGTGCCCAGGTCAGTACGCTGTTCTGCAATTCGAAACCAGCCACCAGCTGCACCGCCATAGGTCCGGGAGCATATCTTCCGCTCTGGCGTTCCTGTACCAGTGACCAACGACTCAGTACCGCCAGATAACGATAAGTGCTGGACAGCGGTAAACCGGTGCAGTCGGCAAGCTCGCGGGCGGTAATAGGCCCGGAAGAAATCGCCAATGCTGATAACAACCTGAAAACCTTGTCTTGGGAGCTACTCTTGATAGTCATGATCCTGTCCTTGCGGCGAACATCGCCCGAAAAACACATAATGTAAAACACCATTCTCAAAATATGATAATAAATGTCAAATTAAGTAATAAATTTCCAATAATGTTAAAAAAGGCACTCATTATTAACAAAGTCATCAGCTATGCTTGTCATATTTTTCATTCAGGCAAGAAGCCGCTCAACGCCTCCTATGCCAACACAGAGCGAAGCAGACGAGAGCAGATTTTGGGTCAGAGCCCCAGAGGTAACGGATAACTATGCAGCGCCAAGCAGGTCCTTTTTCCATGAGGTGAAATAGATCATCTGTTTAGCGGGATTGGTATAAAAAGAGGAATAAACGAAAGCATGCCGCCGCTATCGGTGCAGACCAAGGAGCTGTGACAAGACTGAAGAACAGGAGGAAGAAGGAAAAACAGGCAAGAAAAAGGGCAAGCCAACCGGCCTGCCCGTCATGCAGAGTACCCGTTGATTATCCGGGTCACCAATCCGGATACCCGCCCTTCGACAGCCTGAGGGATTTCACACCCGCAATGTCATATCCACCCACACCAGGCGATGATCCGAGCTGGCCCGACGCGCCGGCCACCCCCGCTTGTTCCAGAACAGCTCCGCCCCGGCCTGTCCCGGTGGCAACCAGTACACTCCACTCGCCAGGGCCTGCACACTGCACCCGGGCAGCACATAGTCGAGCCGCAACCCCTGACTGTGCGTCCAGTAACGCGGCGATCCCCGACGCACCGACATACCTTTGAGCGCAAAGCCCCCGCGAGAGGATGGCCGCAGCCGACCCAGGGCCACGCTGTGATTCAGCGCGGGATCGGCCAGCAACGCCTGGATCCCATCCCGGAAGCCGTCACCATCCAGCGGATCCGCGTTCAGATCCCCCAGGATCACAAAATCGGACCCGGCATCCAGCCCGCCCCGACCACC
This sequence comes from Oceanisphaera psychrotolerans, assembly GCF_001870485.1. Lineage (GTDB taxonomy): Bacteria > Pseudomonadota > Gammaproteobacteria > Enterobacterales > Aeromonadaceae > Oceanimonas > Oceanimonas psychrotolerans. The sequence continues at coordinate 76,900 of NZ_MDKE01000066.1, forward strand.
CGCATCATCCACCAGATAATCCCCGCGTCCGGGTCGGATATAGTCGTGCCATAGTCGCAGCTCGTCGTGATTACGGCAGCTGTTGCGACGCTCCGGGCCTTCGTCGATGGGCGGAGCCGGATGACAGCTCAGCAGATGCAGCACCCGGCCATCGGGCAGACTCACCGGCAGATCTAGGTGGTTCTTGGAAGACAACGGCAACACCTCGAGCACCTCAGCGCCGTAGTAACTGCCACCCTCCGTCATCGGCAGCCGGGCACCGGGCATGTCTCGCCAGCGGAAGCGGCGAAAGCTGCGCATCTGCTCGAACAGCAGCGGAAAACGCGACAGTACCGCAAAGCCGTACTGGCCGTGAAAGGCGCCAAACCCCAGGCCATCGCCCGGCAAGGCCGGGCTCCCCTGGCCGTTCAGCGCCAGTGGTGCCAGCAGGCCGGTATTGGTGGGTACCAGATAGCGATAGGGATACTCGATGCCCCGCTCGCCCCGGGCCAGGTAGTCTTCGCAAAACAGCCGCAGGTGGCTGTCATCCCTCCCCTCGCCATCGTGATCAAACTCGTTCAGCAGCACCACGTCGGGGCGGATGTGCTGCAGGATGCGGCCAACATGATGGGGCTGACGATGATTTCCCGCCGCCAGTTCGGCGGCCAGCTGTCCCGGCCGGGGGCGATCCAGGGCCACATTGAAGGTGGCGATACGTATTTTTAACGGTGACATCATGAGAGCCTGCTTGCCTTTATCGTTCAAACTGTCATCATCTTTTGTTCAACATCTGTGTTTCATGGAAGAAAACAATGTTCACTACCCTGATTTTCACCTCGTTGACGCTGTTCGGCCTGCTTTATGTGCTGCGCCGCCGTCAGGAAAGTTTTTTGATCACCATTGAAGGTGTCCACCTCACCATTAAACGGGGGCGCCCACCACAGGCTCTGCTGCAGCATTGCCGACAGCTGATGCTGGATGCACGCACCCTCAAGGGTACCATTCGCGGTCTCAAGAAAGGTAACGGTGTGGCACTGAGCTGTTCTCGCAGCATTCCCGCCACCTACCGCCAGGATATTCACCTGTTCTGGCAACAGCAGCCCTAGATGGTCGGGCAGGCACCGCCTGCAGAAGGCTTCTCATTACGATGAAGCCCTTGACCTGAACCCGATTTCCCGGTTTGCTGGTGATATTATTCATGATGAGGTCGAACGATGAAATTATATCCCCTGCTGCTCTGTGGCCTGCTGGCCGCCTGTTCCAGTCAGCCGCCGGCAGAGCAGGCCGAAGCACCGGCTTCCGACACCACCCCCAGCCAGACTGCTCAGGAAGTGACACCCAAGGGAGAATTCGCCCAGATTGACGTCAGCCGTTCCCAGCAGGCGATGGATGCCATTACCAGTGGCAAAGGCGACACCATCAACGAGATACTGAAAAGCCCCAACGATTATGCGCCGCCGGTGCTGTATCTGATGTCGGCCATCATGTTCGACAATGACTATCAGGATCAGGCCACCTTCTGGTATTACGCCGCCCAGCTGAGAGCCCGCAGCGATGCCAACAAATCCGGCGACAAGACCGCCCATGGCGCCGTCAATCAGCTGAACCAGCGCTTCGGTGCACGTATCGCGCCCGCTTCCCTGAGCAACCCGGACCGGTTGCAGTCCATCGTCAGCCAGGTGCTGGAATGGGACAGCGAACAAACACGCAACTACGATGCTCGCTGGATTGCACTGCAAAGCAAGGACGTGGTCACCGAAACCAAGGTCAACTTCATGCCACGTGAAAAATGGCAGGAAATCGATGCCATGACCCGCAACCAGTTCCGCCAAGGGCTGGATAAGGCGCTGACCAGGTTGCGCCAGGCGCCGGCTCAGTAAACCGCGCGCTCTGGCTGGCGGTTCACATCCCGGTATTGGCCGGGATGTTTCATTTTATGGCCCGCTCATCCGGCCTGCTCCATTTCCCGAGTAAAAACAAGACGCGAGTATTACCGCATACCGAGATCACGGAGATTACCCTCATGAACGCATCATCCCATCGCCCGGTTCACGTCTGGGACTGGTCCATCCGGGTTTTTCACTGGAGTCTGCCCGTACTGCTGTTTTTGCTGTGGCGGTCGGCCGGCGACGACATGGAGCAGCACATGCTGTTCGCCCAGACCCTGCTGGGGCTGCTGCTGTATCGTATCATCTGGGGCTTTATCGGTACCCCTTATGCCCGGTTCGGCCATTTTATCTACCATCCGGGCCGGATTATTGCTTACCTGCGCGCTACCCTGACCCCGCACAAACCGGTATACCTGAGCCATAACCCGCTCGGTGGCGTCATGGTGCTGGTGTTGCTGGGCACCCTGCTGTTTCAGGCCGGCACCGGTCTGTTTGCCACCGACGATATCTTCTACGAAGGGCCCCTGTATCACTATGTATCCGGCGCCACCACCAGCCTGATGACCGACTGGCACAAGTCCTGGTTTTACCAGGGGCTGCTGCTGACCATCGGACTGCACATCCTGGCCATACTGCTGTACCGGTTACGTGGCGAGGATCTGGTCAAGGCCATGGTCACCGGCCGCAAGGACGCGCACGCCGACCGGGTGGCGGATTTGCTGGAGCTCCCCTCCCACGCCTTTCCCTGGCTGCGCTTCGTGCTGGCCGCCTTGCTGTCGGCCGGCACCGTCTGGGCGATGTTCAACATTTTCTGATCCCCAGGAACAGACACAAAAAAAGGAGCCTTTCGGCTCCTTTTTTAGCACTCACCGCTTACTCGCGATAGTCGTCGTGGCAAGCCTTGCAGCTTTTCATCAGTTTGCCTACGGCGGGCTTGGCCATGGCCGCATCGAACCCGGGTTCACCGGAGGCGGCAATCAATTCTTCCAGCGCACCGCCAAAGGCCTTGCCCTTGGCGCTGAAACCGTCCATGTCTTCCCAGGCGGCCGGCAGAATATTGCTTTCCTCGACATCCCTGGTGGCCGGAACATAGGTTTCGCCCAACAGCTTGCCGACATTACCCATGTTCAACGCACGCTGATGCAGTGCCTCGGCATCGAAGTCGATTTCGCCTTTCACCATGGCACCCATGACCTTGGCCTGAGCGCCCATCACCTGATAGATGGACTGGCGGTACTTGACCAGATCATCCGCCTTGAAGATGTCCGACTGGGCGACAGCGGCAGTGGCGAAAACGCCCCCGATGGTCAGCAGCACGACTTTTTTCAGCATGGTTTGCTCCTTTATTAGTTATATTCCAGTGCTCGTAGCAACGCGTTACAACAACTCACGGTAAACCATCGGATCTGTCAAAGCCACCATCAAAAAGTGAAATTGCGACGCTATTGCTGATTCACCCAAATGAGGCCATCTACATCAAAACCCAGCGCTTTGGATCTGGCCACAAAACGCGCCTTCAGCTCCGGGCTCACCACCGTGTCACGCGCCAACAGCCACAGATAATCGTGGTTATAACCGGATACGAAAGCATATTGATAGTCGTCATCCAGCTCAAACACCACATAGGACCCATAGAAGGGGCCGAAGAACGAGACCTTCAGATAGCCTTGCTGGTTATCGTTGACGAAATAGGCTTTCCCTACCGCCTCCTTGATCTCCCCGCTTTCGCTATCGACGCCCCGGTTGATCACCCGGATACCCCCATCCTCGCGCGGCTGATATTCGGCACTCACCCGCTCCAGTCCCCGTTCGAAGGAGTGATCCAGCCGGGCGACTTCATACCAGGTCCCCAGATAGCGCTCGGTTTCAAAATGACGAACCGGCGTCACTCCGTCCGGCATCCCCATGCAGCCGGATAACAACAACAGCAGCAATAACGATAATCTTCGCATCCCGTCTCCTCCAGCACCGAACAAGCCGTTACAACGGTTATTGAGCCGGTTTTCCGTCCGTGCCGTCAAGCATTGCCGCCACTCACACCAGACAGGACAAAAAACCAGCAGAATTTACACCCGAATAAATAACCATAAAAACAACAACTTAACCTCAGCACCGTTCATTCCGCAACCACTGGCAGAATAAATGGGTGTTGATTATTTCAGGCTCAGCCTTTAGGATTTATTTTTATTGAACGGTCAATTAACAAAAATATGCCTATCGTCGGAATACAGGAAATACGCAAAAAACAGCTGATCGATGCCACTCTGGCGTCGGTGGCCGAGTATGGTCTGCACCATACCACCATCAACAGCATCAGCAAGCTGGCGGGGATGTCATCGGGCATCATCAGTCACTATTTCGGCGGTAAGCAGGGCTTGATTGAAGCCACAGTAAAACAACTAATGGAAGAATTGAAACAGGCGCTACTGGACAAAACCGGTGGTGTCAGCCTGGCCTCGTACACGCCGCAGCAGCGACTGATGTTGATAGTCGAAGCCAACTTCACCGACTTTCAACGCTCACAGTCCACTACCAAGTCTTGGTTGAGTTTCTGGGCCCAGGCCATGCACGACCCGGCCCTGGCCCGGCTGCAGAATATCAACAGCCGCCGCCTGTACAGCAACCTGCGCTATTCCTTCCGCCAGCTACTGGATGATGCCATGGCGACCAACGCCGCGTTACAGACCGCAGCCATGATCGACGGCTTCTGGCTGCGCAGTGCCCTGGCGCCCGATCCATCCGCCGACTTTGCCCGGGCCGAAGCCTTGTGCAAATCCTTTATCGAACATCTGATACACCAGCACGGAGTACAAGCATGTCATTGATGCGCTACCAGAATTTTGTCGACGGACGCTACCTGGCCAACGCCAGTGGTGACAGCTTCGACGTCATCAATCCGGCCACTGGCGAAGTCGCCTACCAGATGGAGGTCGCCGACCGCCAGATACAGGATGCCGCCATCGCCTCGGCCCGCCGGGGATTCGAGCAGTGGTCGGCCATGAGTGGCATGGAGCGCAGTCGTATCCTGTTGCGAGCGGTGGCGCTACTCAGAGAGCGGAATGATGAACTGGCCCGCATCGAGGTGCAGGACACCGGCAAGCCCTGGCAGGAAGCCTCGGTGGTGGATGTGGTGACCGGTGCCGACAGCATCGAGTTCTTCGCCGGCCTGGCGCCCTCCATCGAGGGTAATCAGCAGGATCTCGGCGGCGATTTCTACTACACCCGACGCGAACCGCTCGGCATCTGTGCCGGCATCGGCGCCTGGAACTATCCGCTGCAGATCGCCTGCTGGAAAGCCGCCCCGGCCCTGGCCTGTGGCAACGCCATGATTTTCAAGCCGTCGGAAGAAACCCCGCTGGGCGCGCTCAAGCTGGCCGAAATCTTTATCGAGGCCGGGGTCCCCGCCGGGGTATTCAACGTGGTACAGGGTGACGGCGCCGTCGGTGCCTGGCTCACCAACCACCCGGAGATCGCCAAGGTATCCTTCACCGGTGAGGTGGGCACCGGCAAGAAAGTGATGGCCGCCGCCGCCAGTTCGCTGAAAGACGTCACCATGGAGCTGGGTGGCAAGTCACCCCTGATCATCTTCGACGATGCAGATGTGGACGACGCGGTTTCTGCCGCCATGCTCGGCAACTTCTACACCCAGGGCGAAATCTGCACCAATGGCACCCGGGTCTTCGTCCACAAGGCTATCTACCCGGCCTTCATCGAGCAGCTGTTGGAGCGCACCCGCAACAACATCATCGCCGGCGACCCCATGGATCCGGACACCAACTTCGGCGCTCTCATTTCCCGGGAGCATCAGCAGAAGGTACTGGGCTACATCCACAAGGGCATCGAGGAAGGCGCTACCCTGGCCCATGGCGGCGAAGCGCTGCATCCGGCAGCCGCGCCCAATGGCTACTTTGTGGCGCCCACCATCTTCACCGATTGTCGTGACGACATGACCATCTGCCGGGAAGAAATCTTCGGCCCGGTGATGTCGGTGCTGACCTTCGAGCACGAGGAAGAAGTGATTGCCCGCGCCAACGACACCGATACGGGTCTGGCTGCCGGGGTATTCACCAACGACATTCGCCGCGCGCACCGGGTGATCCACCGGCTGCAGGCCGGCATCTGCTGGATTAATGCCTACGGTGCCTCCCCCGCCGAAATGCCGGTGGGCGGCTACAAGCTGTCCGGCATCGGTCGGGAAAACGGCCTGGCCACCCTCAATCACTACACCCAGATCAAGTCGGTGTACGTCGGCATGAGCAAGCTGGAAAGCCCGTTTTAAGGCATATCGGCAGGGAGCCGGTTATCGGCAAAAGGGACAATGCCGCCGGCTCCGAGCCAGGCGGCATGAAAGCCAGGGGCGGCGCATCCTCCGGGGTGATGGGCACCGAACAGAATTCGAGGTAACACCATGAACAAACAATTCGACTACATCATCGTGGGCGCCGGCTCTGCCGGTTGCGTGCTGGCCAACCGTCTCACCGAAGACGGCACCAGCAGCGTACTGCTGCTGGAAACCGGCGGCAGTGACAAGAGCATCTTCATCCAGATGCCGACCGCCCTGTCTATCCCCATGAACACCGAGAAATACGCCTGGCAGTTTCATACCGAGCCCGAGCCCTTTCTCGACAACCGGGTCATGCACTGTCCCCGCGGCAAGGTACTGGGAGGCTCCTCCTCCATCAACGGCATGGTCTATGTCCGTGGTCACGCCCGGGACTTCGACGAATGGCAGAGCAAGGGCGCCGAGGGCTGGGACTATGCCCACTGTCTGCCCTACTTCAAGAAAGCCGAAAGCTGGGCCTTTGGTGGCGACGACTACCGGGGTGACCAGGGCCCGCTCGGGGTCAACAACGGCAATAACATGAAAAACCCCCTGTATCAGGCCTTCGTCGATGCGGGACAGGAAGCCGGCTATTTCCATACCCCCGACTACAACGGTCGCCAGCAGGAAGGCTTCGGCCCCATGCACATGACGGTGAAAAACGGTCGACGCTGGTCCACCGCCAACGCCTACCTGCGTCCGGCCATGGACCGCCCCAACCTGACCGTGGTCACCCATGCTCTGGTGCACAAGGTGCTGCTGGAAGGCAAACAGGCGGTGGGCGTGCGTTACGAGCGGCAGGGTCAGGTGCAGGAGGTTCGGGCCGGAAAGGAAGTGATCCTCAGTGCCGGCTCCATCGGCTCGCCGCACCTGCTGCAGCTGTCGGGTATCGGCGCCAGAGACACGCTGGAGGCAGCCGGTATCGAGCTCAAACACGAACTGCCCGGCGTGGGCGAAAACCTGCAGGATCATCTGGAGTTCTACTTCCAGTTCCGCTGCAAGCAGCCCATCTCTCTCAACGGTCAGCTGGGGCTGTGGAGCAAATTCAAGATAGGCACCCGCTGGTTGCTGAAGAAAGACGGCCTGGGCGCCACCAACCACTTCGAGTCCTGCGGCTTCATTCGCTCCAAGGCCGGCGTGGAGTGGCCGGATCTGCAGTACCACTTTTTGCCGGCGGCGATGCGCTACGACGGCAAGGAAGCCTTTTCCGGCCACGGTTTTCAGCTGCATATCGGCCATAACAAGCCGAAAAGCCGGGGCTCGGTGAAGGTGGACAGTGCCGACCCCAGGGTGGCACCGAAGATTCGCTTCAACTACCTGGAGCACGAAGACGATCGGGAAGGCTTCCGCGCCTGTGTGCGCCTGACCCGGGAGATCATCAACCAGCCGGCGATGGACCCCTACCGGGCAGAAGAAATTCAGCCGGGCGAAAAAGTCGAATCAGACGACGAAATCGATGCCTTCGTACGCCAGGCGGTGGAAAGCGCCTATCATCCCTCCTGCACCTGCCCCATGGGCACGGACGAGTGGGCGGTAGTGAGCCCGGATACCCGGGTGCGGGGCCTGACCGGGCTGCGGGTGGTGGATTCATCCATTTTCCCCACCATCCCCAACGGCAACCTGAACGCCCCCACCATCATGGTGGCGGAACGGGCCGCGGATCTGATCCGGGGCAAGACACCGCTGACGCCTTCGGTGGCAGAAGTGGGCATGGATGAACAATGGCAGCAACGCCAGCGGGCGAAATCTCCCCTGCGCGGCGTGAGCTGAGGAATAACGAATCAGTATAGAGCGTCCCTTCAGTTTTTAACTATCGCAATCGGTGGCGGCTGCCGCCACCGACCGGGCGATACTTAAGACCTGACTTGCGCAACATGCTAGTGGTCTGGCCCGACGCCGGGTACTGAAAGACACAAGATGCCGACTCGCCATGGTGCAGGCACTAACACACCGCCCCATGGCCGTTCGACGGCGCCATCTCACCGCCATTCATGGCGGAAGGTCGAAAATGCAGGCGCATTTTTTGACCCTGGCGCCAACGAGCGGTATGGCCACGTCCTTTCATTGCCCCGGTTGCCGGAGCAGCCTTTATCATGCGCGAGTGGAAGCTCCTTGTGTTTACCAACAACAGGAGAAGTAACAGTGTCTTTGATTAATATGGAAATGAACGGAGGGGTACAATAATGACCGCTCTCTTATCTGCAGGGATCTTGTTTACCTTCGCGGCCATCGCGCTCATCCTCTACAAATGGGGCAATATCCGCTGTATCGGGGTGACCCCGGTACGCACCTTCACCTTTATCGCCATTCTCTTTACCTCGGGGCTGGATGTGGGACTGATCATGTTCCCGCTCACCGAGTTCGCCGGCTATGCAGATCTGGCCGCCAGTCCGGAATACGGCTTCAGCAATCCGCTGGCCATCGAATTTGGCTTCTGGGGCTTCCTGATCTGGGGCTTCTACTTTCTCACCTGCTTCTACTTCTGTGTGATCGAACCCAGAGTCGGTTTCTTCGAATTGCCGCTGGTCAAGCTTATCAACAACATGGTGATCATCGGCACCTGTGCCTTTACCGCCTTCCTGCTGCTGAGCAACCTGCCCTGGTACATTCCGGGCATCGGCGACGGTGAAACCGTGGTCGGCAGTTTTTACCTGATAGTGCTGCTGGTGATTGCCGCCTCTATCTATTCCAGCACCAGCCTGCGCTACGTGAAAATACTGAGTCTGGGCACCAGCTGGCTGTTTATCGGCCTGATTGCCGCCATGTGGGGCAGCGCCTTCCTCGGTACCGGCGATATCGGGGAGTTCGCCGGCAACTTCGCCCTGCTGGGCGACTATTTCGGTAACATTCACCGCTTCGTGCTGCCGATCAACGACTACCACGAGTTTTATCTGTTCTGGTGGTTTTCCTGGAGCATCATGATCGGCCAGTTTACCGCCCGCTTCGTGGGGGGTCTGCGCACCTGGCAGCTGCTGGCCGCCATGCTGGTCTTTCCGTCCTTCGCCATCGCCATCTGGTTCAGCGTGCTCTATTACTTCCACCTCAACGAGCTGAGCACCGCCGGTTTCTTCAACTGGGCCATGGTCATCGTGGGTATCACCATGGTCATCAACTCGCTCGACTCTCTGGTGCGGCTCTATACCGACAACCTCAATCTGTCGGTCTCCCGTCTGGGCAAGACACGCTATTTTGCCGGTAACCTGGCGGCGCTGTGTGGCCTGACCCTGCTGTTCAAGCTCGACTTCCTGGAAATCCAGTGGGTCGGCGCCCTGGTGATCGGCCTGTTCTTCGCCTGTGCCGGTTACATCCTGCGGTACAAACGCGCCGAGGTGTTGTCGATAGAAGGCTCACCCAAAGCCAACCGTGTCGATTACCGCAAACTCGAGTGGGTCAGCTGATAACGGCCCCCTGTCCATGAGGCAGAACATCATCACACAACAACACGGCACCCTCGGGTGCCGTGTTGTCATTCAGAGCCCAGCCGTCAGGGCTTGATGCATTGTGCCAGCAGCCGGGCAAAGAAATCGCTGCCCTTGCGGCGGGCAAAGTGGATATTGCGCTCGGGAATGGACTCGGGGTCGTCATAATCCGCCAGGGCTCTTTCCATGCTGGCTTCGCGAATGATGTGCAGCGTGGGATAGGGAGAGCGGTTGGTGTAGTTGGCGGCGTCATCCTGAGGCTCGCCGTCGAAGCAATAGTCGGGATGAAAGCTGGCCAGCTGGTATTTGCCCTCGAAGCCCTGCTCGAACAGCCGCTCGTTGGCCAGGTCGACCAGGTCCAGATAGGCATAGAAACCTTCGAAACCACGGGGAAGGATCATCAGGGTGGTTTCCACCTCCGGCTGCTCATCCAGCAGACGACACTCGGCCAGCAGCGCCTGCAGTACCGCCGCCGGCTTGTGCGCCTCGAGCGCCACATAGCGAATGCTGGCACGCTCCACTTCCCGCCGGGCGAAGGGGCAGAGGTTGTATTTCATGATCACCTGCTTCACCCAGTTTGCGGTGTGCTCTATGTACTGCGCTTGTTCTGACTGTTCTGACATGACTCATTTCTCTTCTGTTTCTACTCACCGCCGGAAGGCTCATCCGCCTGACCGCGGCCATGGTAAGCCATCTTCGGGGCCGGGAGATATTACTGATAAAGCCGGCCATTGTGTTTCAGCCAGCCGCCCGGGTGACGCCCCCTGGGATCGTGATGGGTCCAGTGCACCACGCCACCCTTGTCGTTCCATTCATACTCGCCGTAAAACGCCACCGTATCGCCCACTTTCAGGCCATCGATGCGCGGCGCCAGATCGATGTTATGGGCAATCAGCAGGGTCTGGCCGCTCGGCAATGCCAGCAGAAAACGCTGATGGCGAGAGCCCTTGTTGTCATCCGCCAGCAGGCGGCTCACCCGGCCACGGCCCTCCACCTGCACGTCGCTCTGCCGGTTTTGATAGGCCAGCGCGAGCGGGTCTGCGGCAGCCTGCTCGGTCGACAGCAAAGAAAAAAACGATGGATTCTGGGTCAGGGTGCCGGCAAGGCCGAGGCCGACCAGCAGGGCAATAAGCAGTTTTTTCATCGGTGTTTCAACCTCGTCACTTTCAATCTCGTCACAGGGGTCATGTTATTCGCGGGTAAAGACCAGATCCGCATAATAACCGACCGCGCGGCTGTTGCTGTTATCCGCGTCGGTCATGATGGCCACGGCGTCGATATAACGGAAATCCTTGCCGAACAGCCGCCGCAAATCCGCCTTCAGGTTGCGTTTTTCCGTTACCCAGCCACCGTCGCCCTGCCCGTTGCGCAGCGCCAGCATCATCGCCTTGTCGCCGGTAAACGGGTTGTCCCAGCTGCGATCGGTCGCTATCTGCTGCGACCACACATAGCTGACCGCCCGGGTACTGAGAAAGGTCCAGCCGTCACGCACCACTATGTAGACCCGCACCGCGAAATCATCGCCCGCCTTGGCCTGCTCGTCCTCTACCGTCGGAAACTGCTCCACCCGCCACCTCCAGCTCAGCCAGGGGGTGCGGTTCAGATCTATCTTCTGCTCATAGAACAGACCGGAGGCCGCCCCCTTGCTGGCGGCCTTCAGCACCTGCCGCTGCAGTTGCGGGTCGAACACCAGCCGGTAATCGGTATGGCCGGCAAAGCTTTTTTGCTCCCAGCCGAGTATGTCGGCCGGAGTAAAGGTGAGCGCCCGGACCGGCCCGGCGGACAGCCAGGCCCCCAGTAATACCATGATAAGCAGACGAGGTGACATTATGGCTCCCGGTAGTGGTGTATTCAGCCAGTATAGATGCAGCGGGCTAACCCCAGCGCCCCCACCACAGGGCGACCGGCAGGGTCAGGTTTGCCAGCACCGTGAGCCAGAACACCAGCCGGAACGACGGCTTGCGCGACTTGTGCCGCAGCCAGTGCCTGGCCAACCAGGCGCCGGGCCAGCCGCCGAGCAGGGCCAGCAGATGCAGGTTGCGCTCGCGTACCCGCCAGTGGCCGTGAATGGCGGCCCGCTTGTCCCACCAGTACACGCCAAAGGTGATCAGGCTGAGCACCAGGTACCACAGCGCCAGCCCCATATAGACCCGGATCATGCCTCTTGTTCCTGCACCCGTTGCTGCTGTTGCAGCCGCCACAGCTGGGCATAACGCCCCTCTTTTGCCAATAGCTGCTCGTGGCTGCCCTGCTCGACGATACGGCCCTGATCCATCACCAGAATATGGTCCGCATCCACTATGGTCGACAACCGGTGGGCGATGACCAGGCTGGTCTGGCCACGGGACACCTCGCGAATGGTCTGCAGTATGTGCCGCTCCGCGCGGCTGTCGAGGGAGGAAGTCGCCTCGTCGAACACCAGAATGGGCGGTCGCTTGAGAATGGTACGGGCGATGGCCACCCGCTGCTTTTCGCCACCGCTGAGCTTGAGGCCACGCTCGCCCACCAGGGTATTGTGCCCGTCCGGCAGTTGGGCGATGAAGTCATCCAGGTGCGCCAGCCGGATGGCCTCCTGCACTTCCTCTTCGCTGGCCTCGATACGCCCGTAGCGGATGTTGTCGTGGATGGAAGCGTTAAACAGCACCGTGTCTTGCGGCACTATGCCGATGGCCCGGCGCAACGAGTCCTGAGTGACGGTGCGAATATCCTGGCCGTCGATCAGTACCGCGCCCTCACCCACCTCGTAAAAGCGGAACAGCAGCTTGACCAGGGTCGACTTGCCCGAACCGCTGGCGCCCACCACCGCCACCTTTTGCCGGGGCCGCACCTGAAAGCTGACTCCTTCCAGAATGTGCCTGTCCGGACCGTAGCCGAAGCTCACCTCGCGAAACTCGATCTCGCCCCGGCTGATGACCAACGCCTGGGCATCGGGGGCATCGCTGATGGCCGGCGTCCGGCGCAGCAGATCGAACATCCGCTCCACATTGGCCATGGAGCCCTTCATTTCCCGATAGACGAAACCGAGAAAGTTGAGCGGCATGAACAGCTGCATCATGAAGGCGTTGATCAGCACGAAGTCACCCAGGGTCATGGTGCCGGCCACCACGTTGCGTCCGGCCAGTACCATCATTACCGTCATCGCCAGGGCGATGATCAGCGCCTGGCCGCCGTTGAGCGCAAACAGCGTCAACCGGTTCTTGCGCCGCGCCTGCTCCCATTGGGCCAGATCCTGGTCGTAGCGCTCGGCTTCAAAACCTTCGTTGGTGAAGTATTTCACCGTCTCGAAGTTGAGCAGGCTGTCCACCGCCCGGGAGTTGCTCTGGGAGTCCGCCTGATTGGCGGCCCGCACGTAGCCGGTGCGCCAGTCGGTGGCCACCACCGACCAGGCCACATACAACACCACCGCCGTCAGGGTGATGAGCGCAAACCACACCGAATAGTTGACCAGCAACACCCCCACCACCAGGGCAATCTCGAACAGGGTCGGCACTATGTTGAACACCATGAAACGCAGCAAAAAGCTGACCCCCGACACGCCCCGCTCGATGTCCCGCGACAAGCCGCCGGTGCTGCGATTGAGATGAAAGCCCAACTCCAGCCGGTGCAGATGGTTGAACACCGCCAGCCCGATGCGGCGCATGGCCCGCTCTGTGACCCGGCCAAACAGGGTGTCGCGGATCTCGCCGAACAGAACGTTGGCAAAACGCACCGTGCCATAGGCCAGCAGCAGCCCCAGCGGCAGAGTCAGCACCGGGTTGCTGCCGGTGTCCATGGCATCGACGATATGCTTGAGTACGAAGGGCAGGCCCACACTGGCGAGCTTGGCCGCCACCAGACAGCACAGGGCCAGAAACACCCGGCCACGATATTCGAGCAGATAGGGCAGCAGGGTGCGCAGCGTCTGCCAGTTGAAGGAGGCGTCTTCCACCTCGGGATGATAGGAACCGTGTCGCATGAACCAGCCTGTTAGAACGGAACGAGAATAAACTCATCATACTCCGTCCGGCGGAGTGTGGCCGAATGCTTCAGTTGAAACCGCTTTGGTGTAAGCTGGGTCAGAGTCATCATCGGGAGAAAAACCATGGAACGGGTGCCAAAAAACAGCATCTACAGCCTGCAACTGGATGGCGAGGGTGGCATGCTGCCGCTACCGGCGGGCTCCCCGCTGCCGGCAGCGGAACCGGCCTGGGTGCACCTGGATTACGGTCAGCCGGATACGGAGCTGTGGCTGCTGAATACCACACTGCTGAACGACAGCGCCCGCGAGGCACTGCTCGGTCAGAGCAGCAGGCCCAAACTGGTGCGCAATGGTGAAAACCTGCTGCTGATACTGCGCGGTATCAACCACAACACCAACGACCGGCCGGAAGAAATGGTGGCGCTGCGTATTTTCATCAGCCCCCGGCTGATCCTCAGTAGTCGCCGCCGCCCGCTGCTGTCGGAGCAGGATGTCTATCAGCAACTGGCAGGCCAGGGTGGCCCCGTGAATCCTGCCGACTGGCTGGTGGAAATCTGCGATGCGCTCACCGACAGAGCCGGCGAATTTGTGGAAGCGCTGCACGATCAAATCCTGGAGCTGGAAGAAGCGGTACTGGAAGGCGACATGCCCGCCAGCGGTCAGCTGGGCCGTATTCGCAAGCAGCTGATCATGATCCGTCGTTATCTGTCACCCCAGCGGGATCTGGTGGCGCGGCTGGCCAGCGAGAAAATCGGCTGGCTGGACGACGACGATCGCCGCCGGTTGCTGGACATTGCCGACCGGCTACGCCGCTGGCTGGACGATCTGGACGCAGGCGTGGCCCGTACCGCCGTGCTGGCGGACGAAATCAACAACATCATGACCGAAGCCACCAACCGCCGCGCCTATCAGATGTCGATCATGGCGCTGCTGTTTTTGCCCGCCAGCTTTCTCACCGGTCTGTTTGGCATCAACCTGGGCGGCATGCCCGGTGCCGACAACCCGCTCGCCTTCTGGACTTTCTGTCTGCTCCTTACCGGGCTGGGTGTGGGGCTGGGCATCTGGCTCAGGCTGCGCCGCTGGTGGTAGCCGTGGACTCCCCCAGGGTGAGCACTCTGTCCGCCACCTTGTTCACCAGCGCCGCCTCGTGGCTCACCAGCAGCAGGGCGCAGCCCCGCTCCCGGGCCAGATCGGTCAGCAATTTAATGGTCTGCTGCTGGGTCACCAGATCCAGCCGCGAAGTGGGCTCGTCGGCAAACAGCAACACCGGCTCCAGCAGCAGAATGCGCAAAATCGCCAGCCGTTGCAGCTCACCCCCCGATACCTCCCGGGGCAGGCGCTCCAGCAGATCCGCCGACAACCCCAGGCGGGGCAGCAGCCGCTGCACCTCGGCCCAGTCCTTCTTGTGCAGCCGCACGAGATCCCGCAGGCTCTGACCCAGACTGCAGTAAGGGGCAAAGGCGGCGGGCGGATCCTGATAGAGCTTCTGGTAGCGGGTACGGGGCAGGCTGGCATCGCGCCATACAGTGCCGGCATCGGGCTCCAGCACGCCCAGGCAAATGCTGCCCAGGGTGCTCTTGCCGCAGCCGCTCGGGCCCACCACGCCCATGATCTCGCCGGCGTTCAGCTCAAAGGAAACATCACTGAACAGGCTGAGACCGCCCCGGGACTTGGCCAACCCTGCCACTTTCAGCACACGGGCACCGGGGCCGGCCGGCGCCAGGGCCGGCCAGGCATCGGGCTCCGCCGCCAGCAGGGCCCGGCCATAGTCGCTCACCGGCGCCTTGAGCACCTCTTCTGCCGGGCCGGATTCCAACACCTCGCCATTGCGTACTATCATCACCTCTCCGCCAAGCTGGCGGGCCACGGCAATGTCATGGGTAATGGTCAACAAGCCGCCACCCGCCTCGGCCACCTGCCTGAGCAGGCCGGTCACCTGATCCCGGCTGCCGGCATCCAGGCCCTTGGTGGGCTCGTCGGCAATCACGATATCGGCGCCGCCTGTACTGGCGGCGGCAAAGGCCAGCCGCTGCATCATGCCGCCCGAGAGCTGGCCCGGCAGCCGATCCAGGGCATGGCCCAGGCCAAGCCGGTTCAGATCCTCTCCGGCCAGCTGCCGGGCTTGAGGCCAGTCCTTGTTTGCCAGATAGCGATAGCCCTCGGCCACCTGTTCCACCGCCTTCATGGTGGGATCCAGCGCCAGCCAGGGCTCTTGCGGCAGCATGGCGAGCTTCCGGCCCCACAGCCGACGACGGGCGGCTGGAGCCAGGCCGCTGAGTTCCTCACCCCGCAGCCAGAGCCGCCCCCGGGCCTGCAGCCCTGCCGGCAGGTTGCCCATGATTGCCTGGGCAATCAGGCTCTTGCCGGAGCCGGTTTCTCCCAGCAGGGTCAGCGGCCGTCCGGCGGTGAGGGTAAACGACAGCGGCCGCACTATGCCGGGCACCGCCAGTTGCTGTGCTTTCAGCAATTCGGTCATGGTTTGCGGCCTCCCGCCAGCAGGTTAAGGGCCAGCACCAGCAGGAACACCGCCGCTATGGGTTGCAGCAGGATCCAGGGGGCCTCGTGGTAATAGGGCAACAGCTCGGTCATCATCAGGCCCAGCTCGGCGGTGGGCGGCCGCAGCCCCACACTGACAAAACCCAGGGCGGCAATGGCCAGAATGGCGGTGGCGGCGCCAAAGGCACCCAGGGTCAGCACCACCGGCGCCAGCGCCGGCCACAGGTGACGCCGCACTATATAGCCGGGGCCAAAGCCCAGCAGGCGTGAGGCCTCGATTTGCGGCGACGCCATCAGGGTGCGGGTGGTCAGGCGCACCACGCGAAAATATTCAATCCACAGCACCAGGGAAATGCCCACATACAGGGTCCAGAAGTTGCCCGGCGCCAGCGCCACCAGCAGCAGCACCAGCAAGAGCCCGGGCAGGGCCAGCAGGGTGTCGGCCAGCACGCCCAGCGCCCGGTCCACCCAGCCGCCACGCCAGCCGGCGAGCACGCCCAGCAGCACGCCGGGCACGGCGGCGGTGACCACGCCCAGCAACGACAGGCCCAGAGACAACTGCACCGCCGAGCTCATGCGGGCCAGCATACTGCGGCCCAGGTGATCGGTGCCCAACAGTTCGGTTGCTCCCGGTGCGGCCAGAATGCGGCTGTAATTCTGCTTTACCGGATCCAGTTCCATCACCAGCGGCAACACAAAGCCAAACAGGGCCAGGGCCAGCAACAGGCCCGTACCCCAGCGCTGACGGGTGTTCAGCCACCGGCGGCCACCGGCTTGAGCCGCCGGGGCAGTCAGGGTCGTAGCCTGGGTCATGCTTCTCTCCTTCTCGGATCGATACGGTGGCACAACAGGTCCACCAGGGCGTTCAACAGCACAAACATCAGCCCCAGCACCAGGGCGGTACCCTGGATCATGGGCACGTCCCGCGCCACGATGGCGTGCACCAGAGCATGGCCGATGCCGGGCCAGGCAAACAGGGTTTCCACCACCACTACGCCTTCAATCAGATACACCAGTTGCATGGCCTGATGGGCCAGCACCGGCACCGCCACGTTACGCAGGCCATGGCGCATAAACACCCGGCCCCCGCTCAACCCCTTGGTGCGGCCAAAGGCGTAATAGGCGGAGCCGGCCACGCCCTGCATGGCGTTGCGACTCACCCGGCAGGCCACCGCCGCCAGCCCCAGGGCCAGGGTCAGCGCCGGCAGCAGGGTGTGGGCGGCGGTGCCATGGCCGGCGGCGGGCAGCCAGCCCAGCTGTACCGCCAGCAACATCACCAGCAAAATGCCGATCACAAACTGGGGCAGGGCCCGCAGCACGGTAGCCAGCACCAGAGTCAGCCGGTCGAGCCGGCCGCCAGGCCTGAGCCCGGCCAGGATGCCGAGCGGCGGCCCCAGCAACAGCGACAGGCCCACCGCGGCCGCGGCCAGTTTGAAGGAGTGGCCCAGTTGGTGACGCAATTCCTCAATGACAGGGTCGCCGCTCACCAGGGAGTTGCCCAGATCGAGTCGCAGCAGATCCCACAGCCACTGGCCCAGGGCCTGCCAGGCGGGCAGGCCCAGTCCCAGCTCGGCCTGCACCGCGGCGGCAGCGGCCGCGTTCACATGGTCATAACCATAACGGCCGGCGGCAATGCGAAAGGCCATGTCGCCGGGCAACGCCTGGGTGAGCACAAAGGTCAACACGCCCACCATCAGCGCCACCAGCACCGCCTGCATCAGCCGATAGCTTAATACCGGTATCACTGGGCCCACCTCATGTCGCTCACCCGATAGCTGCGCTCGAAGGGATCCATGCTGAAGCCCTCAACCTGTTTGGATACGGCGGCGGTTTGCTGATACCAGGCCACGGGGATCACCGGCAGCTGCTCCTGCAAAATGGTGGCGGCCTCACGGCGCAATTCGGCGGTATCCTGTTCCTGAGTGGCGGTCAGCAGTTGCTGCAAAATCTCGCCCAGACGCTCGGAATGCCAGTTCATCGCGCCCCAGTCGCCGCCCTTCGGCCCAAAGTCCTGCAGCAGGGTGCCCAGAGGGTCAGGCACCAGGGCAAAATTGCGGGCCATCAGCCCCAGCTCCAGGGTGCCGTCTCTGTGGCCGGCGGGAATTTCACTGGAGTTGGCCACGTTCACCGCCAACTCCACCCCCAGCTCCCGCCACTGATCCTGAATGGCGGTGGCCAGCAGGGGCAGCTCGGGCCGGTCTGAGAAGGTGGTCAGGGTCAGTTTAAAGGGCGTGCCGTTGCGGCTGAGCATGCCCTCGCCGTCTGCTTGCCAGCCCAGCCCCGCCAGCAGGGCCCTGGCCTGTTCCAGATCCCGCTCGGCCCCGCTCACCTGGCTCAGGTGCCAGTCGGTCATGGACGGCGGAAACAACTGGCCGGCGCCGGCCTCGGGGGTGCGCAGCAGGGCTGCGGCCATGCCGGTGCGTTCCAGCGCCAGGCTCAGGGCACGCCGTGCCTCGGGCTCGGCCAGAAAGGGATGTCCGGCGTTCACCTTGAGGGTCACGGTGCGGGGAATGGCCACGGCCTGCACCGCGAGTTTGGGATTGCGCTGCAACCGGGCCTTGCTTGCCGGATCCAGGGTGAAGACGACGTCGGCATCGCCGCTTTCCGCCATCAGCGCCCGGGTCTCGCCCCGACCGGCGGCGAGGTAGCTGAGTCGCTCGATGGCGGGCGCCTCGCCCCAATAGTCTTTAAAGACGGTGGCAGTGAGTTTCTGCGGCATCTGCAGTTGATCGATGCGATAGGGGCCGGTACCGATCACCTGGGTGGCTTCGCCTGCCTCGTTGTAGGAAGCCGGTGCCAGTATCTGGGCCGAACTGTGCGCCAGCAGCGCCGGCAACGGCGCAAAGGGACTGTTCAGGCGGATCAGCACGGCATCACCCTCGGCGGTCATGCTTGCTATCGGCGCCTCGCTCAACATGCCGGGCTTGGCCAGGGCCAGTTGCAGCGCCTGTACCGCGGCCTCGGCACCGAACAGGCTGCCATCGTGAAAACGCACGCCCTGGCGCAGGGAAAAGCGCCAGCTCAGCCGATCGTCGGAGACGATCCAACTCTCGGCAAGGCCGGCCCTGGCTGGCCCTGATCATCCACTTCGATCAGGGTTTCGCCGATTTGCAGCCGGGTGTAAACATAACCGGCCTTGGCGGGGTCGGTACTGCCGATCTCCCAGGGCGCGACAATATCGAGCACACCTTCGGTAGCATAAGAACACCCGGCGGCGGCCAGCAGGCCGACACCGAGCAGGGAATGGCGCAATTGCTTCATGAGGAAATAGCCTGGATCAAGAATGGGAAAAACCGAAAGGTTATAATATAACATAACAATTGGTGTCAACGGGTTTCCTGGCCACAAGCCCCATCCAGAGTGTGCTGTTCAGATATTGAAAAACGGCGCCCGAAGGCGCCGTCTTGACGATGACAAGGCAGAACCGAGCGCGGTGCTGCCTCTGGGTGGCTGGCGGTGCCAGCCTGCTATCAGGCGGCCAGCGGTGTGATCCGCACCTGGGCGATACGGAAGTCGGCCACTTCGATCACCTCGAAACGCAAGTCTTCACGCTCGAACACGGCGCCGGATTCCGGCAGCTGACCGCTCCAGGCCAGCAGCATGCCGGCCAGGGTGGCATATTCGTCATCCGGATCCACCAGCCCCCGGCGCGACAGCACCTGCTCCAGATAATGCAGATCGGTGCTGCCCTTGACCAGCCAGCCGTTCTCTTCAATCAGCACTTCCGGATCTTCATCTTCATCCAGAAACTCGCCGACAATGGCTTCCAGCACATCGTGGGGCGTGACCAGGCCCTGCACGGTGCCGAATTCATCGTTGACCAGCACCACGTTGCCACGGGCATCGCGCAAGATGTTGAGCAGACGGATCACGCTGATACTGTCCGGCACTATCATGGGCTCGTTGCCTTCCGCCAGCTCGGTCAGGGTCTTGCCTTCTTTCAGACCGGCCATCAGGTCCTTGGCGCGCACCACCCCCAGCAGGTTGTCCAGCTCGCCATCGCACACCGGAAACTGGCTGTGGGACGATGCCATCAGCTCGGCCACCAGCTCTTCCCGGCTGTCGGATATATCCAGCCAGGCAATGTCGGCACGCGGTGTCATCACGGTACGGATGGAACGCTCGGCCAGCGACAACACGCCGCTGATCATGTTGCGTTCTTCCTCTGCAAAACCCTGCTCCCGGGTTTTTTCCTGGGTCTGTTCCGGTTCATCCTGATCGTGGTCTTTACCCCCCATCAGCCGGAAAATGGCGGCCGTGGTGCGCTCGCGCAGGGGCTGACGAGCTTCTTCCTTGGCTGAATTTCGCTGGGCCAGCTGGTTCAGGAACTCGATCAGAATCGAGAAACCAATGGCCGCATACAGATAGCCCTTGGGAATATGGAAGCCGAAGCCTTCCGCCACCAGGCTGAAACCGATCATCAGCAGGAAGCTCAGACACAGCACCACCACGGTGGGGTGGGCGTTGACGAAGTCGGTCAGGGATTTGGAAGCCGCCAGCATCACTATCATCGCCACCACCACGGCGATCATCATCACCGGCAGGCTGTCCACCATGCCCACGGCGGTAATGATAGAGTCAAGTG
Organism: Oceanisphaera psychrotolerans; assembly: GCF_001870485.1. Lineage (GTDB taxonomy): Bacteria > Pseudomonadota > Gammaproteobacteria > Enterobacterales > Aeromonadaceae > Oceanimonas > Oceanimonas psychrotolerans. The sequence continues at coordinate 97,547 of NZ_MDKE01000066.1, forward strand.
AGAACACCGCATCCAGCACCAGGATCTGGGCAATCACCACGCCGAAGCCGGCATAAACGGTGCTGGTTTCTTCCTCTCCCATCTTGCCTTCCAGCCGCTCGTGCAGCTCGGTGGTGGCTTTGAACAACAGGAAGAGACCACCGGCCATCAGGATCAGATCCCGTCCCGAAAAGCTCAGTTCACCCAGGGAGATCAGCGGCGTGGTCAGGGTCACCAGCCAGGACACCACACTCAGCAGACCCAGACGCATGAACAAGGCCAGCGACAGGCCGATGATCCGCGCCTTGTCGCGCTGGTGAGGCGGCAGTTTCTTGACCAGAATGGCGATAAAGACCAGGTTGTCGATACCCAGCACGATTTCCAGAATCACCAGCGTCAGCAAGCCCGCCCAAATAGACGGATCCATCAGGAATTCCATGATTTACCTCTTAATAGGATGTCGATGAATGCAGATCAGCGAATAGCACGGGCCAGGCCGGCAAAATCAGTATAGCCGGGGCAGCAGACAAATCCGGATGGGGTGGCGAACGCCGGGGACAGCAAAAAACAGGGGGGAAGTGAAGATTCAGAACTCTGTTGCAAGCAACTTCGCGAGCAATCCATATGATACACCGGCGATTGACCGGACCTCTTGGTTAAAATGAGCTCATATCATAATCATTACGTCGCTTTTGACCAATAAAAATAACGACGGCGAACCATTTGCGACTCATACGGATACAAAATTTGGGCCCAAGGATGTCGCCCAGGCGGATGCGCAGGACGTTTGTGCCCTTGGGCATGATCGATTGAGCAACCACCGAGTTTACGCTGCCCGGCGTTCGATGTTCTCTGTTTGGCTTTGACCTCCGGCGTATCCGTTGACGGCGAACAGGACGAGTTGCGGTATCATGCTTTTTTTGCCCATTACCTTGTCATGAAGGCGCTACCGGCTTGCTCCGTCGGCAATAGCGCAACTCTATGCCTATCGCTCACCACACAGGCTACACCCTGCAGAGAACCTTTCTGCCCAGAATCAAGTAAGCTTTCCACCTGTGGCCTGCACATTGACTCAAACTGGTTTTTAACATTTCGAACCTGAAAAAATGCCATACTCGACGGCCAGAAATACAGGGGATTCTGACGTTCGGTATGACATTGATTGTTCTATTAATGCAGATTTTCCATATCCTCCGGGCGGTAAACCCGGCCGTGGAACGCAATGTAAACACCCGGGTTCAAGCACTGGGCGGCCATTATCGCAGAACCTAAATTGAATCCTGCGTCATTCGGAGAAAAACCTTCTAACGGAATCATAGAGCCAGTAAAAACAACAACTTGATTATGGTTATCCGGTAACAGCTCCTGTAAATGACGGGCACTTGAAAACATGGTGAAGGTACCGTGCGTCACAACATGCTGCTGATACGGGCTTTGCATTATTGTTTCCGACACACTCTTTATATCTTCCGGTGTTATTTCACGACTGTCCTTCATACAAAGCTCTGTGAATGCAATTTTTTCCTTTTCGATCCCAATGTATCTGTCGAGGAATTGATCGAGCACGCTCTTTTCGTGAGGTACAGTCGTGCACTTGTCTGTATCATAACGAGAATCAATGGTGCCACCAGTAATAACCAGTTGTATTTTGCAGTTTCCTGTCGGGTTCATAATTCAACCTTGATATAATTCGGTCTATTTCTAGATATCAACTTTGTTTATATATTGCCCCTGAAACAGGGGCAATCATCATTCAACGACTCTATTAACTCGCCTTTTCTTCCATCAACAGATTTGTTTCATTGTCACTTGTATTTTTATTGTTGTATTCGCAACCCCATCCAGTAACAATCGAAAACACCATTACTGTCAACAGGAACCATGCATAGAGCACATAGGGTGTTAGTTCAAGGGGAGAAATGCTAGGCACACCCTCAAAGCTTTCTGCCGCTTGCTGTGACAGGCTTGCAGCCAACAGCAAGGCAGCCGACCAGGGAAGGGAATAAACCAAAGTACATGCCAGGTTACCAATGACATTGGCTCGACGGTGTGGATGAACGCCAAACTTCTCACCCATGGGCTTCGCAAAGGAAAGGCCAACCGCCAGAATGGCGGGTGCATTGATACTCATCAGGGCAGAAAGAATCAAAGCCAGCATACCAGAAATCATTTCGTATACTCGAGCCGTCTTCACATTTTTGAAGGTTTCCAGCAGTCGCTGACTGCCACCACCATCCAGCATCATCTGGATACCGGCAGATAAAAGCAAGACCAGTATACACAAGTCCGCCATCCAGCCAGATACACCTCGAAGGAGCAAACCATTTTCGACCGAGATGATGTTACCAACCGTATTTAAACCCGTAACAACAGAAACAAAAGAACCAAGTAGAATTCCAACGATTGTTGCAAAGACAATATCGCCTTTCTTAATCGCCGTATAGATGGTGGCAATCGCAGGGATCAGCATCCATAACCCACGAGGATCCATCATTTCAGCTATTTTTTCCATAGGGACCGCTGTGGAACTGACATTACCAGAACTTGCCAGAACCCACATGGTTATGACTGTTAAAACCGAAGCCGGAATAACGTATCTGACCCTGTGTTTAACGACTCCACCAATATCGGTATTCTGGGATGTTGCTGCAGAAATAGTTGTGTCTGAAATCGGTGCCAAGTTATCACCAAAAGCCCCGCCGCCCACAATGGCACCTGCCAATATCAGAGGGTCGGCCCCTAATAGCACACCTGCAGGATACAACATCCCCATTCCCGCCGTTATCGTACCAAATCCTGTACCGGCAGCCGTTGCAAACAACGCACTGGCAAAGAAGGTGATAATTATAAAGCTGGTCCCTGTGGTGCCAGTGTGATAGGCAGCCCACAATATGCCGTCAACCAGACCAGAATCTCTGAGTACAGTCGCGAAAATGCCGGCAAATATCCAACATGCCACAGGTGCAATTGCGGTTTCAGAACTCATACCTTTAAAAAAGGTTTTACCGAAAATGGCTTTATCTTTAGCAACCAGAAAGCTCAAGAGCAAACCTATTATTGCACCCACCCACATACCCTGGATAGTTGCGACTCCAAACTCGTAGCCACATGAATCGCAACGACAACAAATACCATTATTGGCAGGAAGGAAACCCAAGGGCCTCCATAAAACTCTAATTTTTTATTTTCAATCATCTTCGTCTCCTTCTCCTTAAGGAATGTTTAGGGTCAGACTTAGTTGACCATATTTTCAGATGTGGATAAATTTCGTAGGTTAACTCACATCCGTCATAACCTTCACAGAAAGTGCTTCACTTTACGAAGGGCAGAAGGTAACATCGATATGCATCGGTATTTTTAGGAGAAGTCAGACATGGGGTTAGGTCAAAATTTAAAGTATCTTTGCTCTTTTCAGCATTCAATCGCGAGTGTATGCAGAGAAATATCCATTAACCGTCAACAGTTTAATCGTTACTTACGGGGAGAGAACCACCCTCGCGGGTATAACTTAAGACGAATTTGTGACTACTTTAATGTAACGGAAGCTCAGCTAAAGCTTTCTCATAAAGAGTTCAAGGAAAGCTACAACTCTGACTCCCCTTCCGGCATTGAATATAACCCTGTAGACTCCGCATTAAAAACTTTAAATCAAAAAAGTGTTAGCCATCTTGAGAAATACCTTGGGTATTACTACGAGTATTATTACTCAATGTCCTCTCCATCACATATATTACGCGGACTGATTTGCCTTAAAAGAACAGGTGACTCCGTATACTACGAACGCTTTGAACGACTGATCGACAATAAAGAAAAAGGACAGACGAGTTATTGCCACTATAAGGGCTTAGCACTGTTTTTAAACGAACGAATATTCATGGTGGACTACGAAAGCATCACCAATAATGAAATTGTAGAAATCATTCTCTTCCCTAGTTTCAAGCAGAGAGTGTCATTACTTGAAGGTACACTGATGGGTGTATCCGCCAATCCCTCCCGCCAACCACTCACGCGTCATATAGTATTGGAATACATTGGTTCGGATGTCAGCCTGAAAAGCAAGTTAAAAAGCTGCTATCTATATTCACCAGATTCCGATCTTATTCCAGAAAGCATAAAGTCTCGATTGCCAGCGCCACTTGAATGAAAATAGAGTAGAAACACACGCATGACCAGTACTAAAAACCTCTGGGCGCTTTCTGGAGTAGCAGGTAAAAGGTCCCATTGCCGGCTCATTCAGCCGTCGACAATATTATGAGCAGGCAGACCACGCTCGAAGCTGGCCGTGAAGTAATGGTTGGCCGCGGCCACAAAATAACATACGGACCAGCTGTTGTTTATGTCCCCATCCAGCGGGATCTCTATGCTCATCAGTTCGAAATCATCCCGCCACCTCCCGGTGAACTTTTTCCCGGTCCACTGCTCGAAATCCGGCTCGAAGATCGGCCAGCACTGCCGAAACAGTTCGTCCAGGTCGGCCATTCTCTCTCGATAAAACTCGACCTGCCGCGAACCCGGGCCAGCCAACCCCGCATGGATCAGTACCGATATCGGCTCCTTGACCCCATCCACCGACTGCTCACATTCCCAGTAGTCATCAGGCTCAGGTGTAGCACCGCCCATAAACACCATTCTGCCGAAGAATGCATGATGCCGTTCAACCGGCGGCTGGCCGAACAGCCACTCCTTTAGCTTGCTCAACATCGTTGGACAATCCTTGTCTGTTTACGAATGAAAAATATAAGGCCTGACTTCTTTATTCACCAACCAAACAAAAGGCCCGTAACAACGGGCCCTTTGTTCAAACGGATCTGCAGTGACAAACATCAGCCGAAGCGGCGTGATTTACGGTTAACTTCGTCAATCTGGTCGTTAAGAGTCCAGTAGTCGTACAGATAACCGATCAGGAAGAGGCCGCCGGTAAAGAACCAGATGATGGCGGTGACCCACTTGCCCATGTACAGGCGGTGAATGCCGAAGATGCCGAGAAAGGTCATCAGGATCCAGGTCAGGTTATAGTCGGTGGGGCCGTTGGTATAGCGTTGATCCGCGCCCCGGTCCATGGACGGGATCAGGAACAGATCCACTATCCAGCCGATGAAAAACAGGCCCAGGGTAAAGAAGTAGATGGTGCCGCTGATGGGACGACCGTAATAAAACCGGTGTGCGCCCATAAAGCCGAAAATCCACAGGATGTAACCGATTACCTTACTGTGTGTGTTGTTCACCGTCGCCTAGCCCCCAGAGCCATGATCACCAAAGTCACAATGTTAGCCGTTGCCAACCGTGATCGCCATGCCCCTATGGCCGCAGGCGACCCGGCTCGTCGTTTTGTACATCATACCTGCCCGCATCCAGCATCAGTTGTACATGGCCCCCCGCCTGCGCGGGGGTGACGGCATTAACACTGAGATGGTGCAGAAGATAAGCACAGGAATAACAGAGCATTAGCAGACAACGGTTTGGTGGTCGCCCCTGCGAAGGCAGGGGCCCATGTTGCCAGCCGTCGGGTCAGGCTTCTTACCGGCTGGCGGAGTAGCTGTTGTCCCAGTCTTTCCATACCGGTTGCAGGCCGGTGGCGGCAATGGCTTTGGCCACCTCGGCCGGGCTGCGATCGTCGTCGATTTCGAACTGCTCCAGCTCTTCCTTCACGTTGTCCACATAGCCACCGGGCTGGGTCTTGGAGCCGGCGCTGATGCTGGTTACCCCCAGCGGGATCACCTTGTCGCGGAACTCCCGGGCCTCGCGAGTCGACAGACTCAGCTCCAGCTCGCCGTCGAACAGCCGGTAGGCGCAGATCAGCTGCACCAGCTGGCGGTCGGTCATCACCGACTTGGGCTGCAGGCCGCCGGTACAGGGCCGCAGCCGCGGGAACGACACCGAGTAGCGGGTCTGCCAGTAATGCTTTTGCAGATAGCGCAGGTGCGCCGCCACATAGAAGCTGTCGGCGCGCCAGTCCTCCAGCCCGAACAGGGCGCCCAGGCCAATCTTGTCGATGCCGGCCTTGCCCAGCCGATCCGGGGTTTCCAGCCGCCAGCGAAAGTCCTTCTTCTTGCCGCGGATATGGTGCTCGTCGTAGGTCAGGTGCTGATAGGTCTCCTGATAGACCATGACGCTGTCCAGGCCAAATGTGCGCAGCTCGGCGTATTCGGCTTCCGACAGCGGCTGCACTTCCATCATCACATAGCTGAAGTGGCGCTTGATGATCGGCAGCATCTGCTTGAAGTAGTCCAACCCCACCTTGCCCTCGTGCTCGCCGGTCACCAGCAGCACGGTATCGAAGCCCATGGCCTTGATCGCCAGGCATTCCTGCTCGATCTCTTCGGCACTCAGGGTCTTGCGCTTGAGCCGGTTGCTCATCGAAAAACCGCAATAGGTGCAGTCGTTGGCACACAGATTGGACAGATACAGCGGGATATAGAAGCCGACCGTATTGCCGAAACGCTGCCGGGTCAGCCGGTATGACTGCTGGGCCATCTGCTCCAGATAGGGCTCGGCGGCGGGTGAAATCAGCGCCATGAAGTCCTGCAGATCCCGCTTCGGTTTGGCCAGCGCCCGCTCCACATCCCGCGCCTGCTTGCCGTAGATGCTCATCTTGATGTCATCCCAGTCCATGGATGACCAGACCTCGAAGAAACTCATAGGGTCTCCAGAAAGGCTGTCAGCGGGCTCGATGCCTGGGCCTGCCGGCTCTGACCGGCCAGTCCGGCTTCATAGGCCATACGACCGGCGATCACCGCCTGGCGGAAGGCGTCGCCCATGGCCACCGGATCGCCGGCCACGGCGATGGCGGTGTTCACCAGCACGGCGTCGGCACCCAGCTCCATGGCGTAGGCGGCGTGGCTGGGGGCACCGATACCCGCGTCCACCACCACCGGCACATTGGACTGTTCGATGATGATCTCGAGGAAGTCATGGGTCACCAGACCCTTGTTGGATCCGATGGGGGCGCCCAGCGGCATCACCGCCGCACAACCCGCCTCTTCCAGCCGTTTGCACAGCACCGGATCGGCACCGCAGTAGGGCAGCACGATGAAGCCGTCCTTCACCAGCAGCTCGGCGGCCTTGAGGGTTTCGATGGGATCGGGCAGCAGATACTTGGGGTCCGGGTGAATTTCCAGCTTCAGCCAGCGGGTGCCCAGTGCCTCCCGCGCCAGCCGCGCAGCAAACAGTGCCTCTTCGGCGTTTCTGGCGCCCGAGGTGTTGGGCAGCAGGTTCACGCCCAGCTCCAGCAACGGCGGCAGTATGTCGTCGCTGTGGTTTTTCAGATCCACCCGTTTCAGCGCCATGGTCACCAGCTCGGTGCCGCTGGACACAAAGGCGTCTTTCATCTGCCGGCCGTTGGCAAACTTGCCGGTGCCGGTAAAGAGACGGGAATGAAAGGTCTTGTCGGCGATGGTCAAACTCATGTCAGCCTCCGGCTATGGCGTGGAACAGGGTGATGTTGTCGTTGGGGGTCAGTTGTTGCTCGCCCCACTGACTGCGGGCCACCACCTGCTGGTTGAGGGCCACCGCCACACCGGGTTTGTCTTGCTCAAGCTCAACCAGCAACTGGCCCAGGGTAGTGCCCTCGGCCAGATCCAGTGCTTCGTCGTTCAGTACTACTCGCATTCTTTCTCTCTCCCCTTGGGTCCACATACCGGACAGGCCGGATCTTTCGGCACCTTGAGGCCGTGCCAGCGATGCACCCTGGCGTCGAACAGCTTGAGTTCACCCCAGGGCACGGTGCCGGTGCCGGTAAAAAACTTGATGGCTTCCAGCGCCTGCAGCATGCCGATGGTGCCCACCACGGGCCCGATGACCCCGGAGTTGCTGCAGTTGAGGCGTTCGCCGATGTCGGGCTCATAAAGACAGCGGTAACAGCCATGGTCACGGGCCGGGTCCAGCGCCAGCAACTGGCCCTCGAAGCGAATGGCGGCGCCCACCAGCAACGGCTTGCCCCAGGCGTAACAGGCGGCGTTGATGGCCTGGCGGACCGACATGTTGTCGGTGCAGTCCAGCACCAGATCCACCTCGGCCACAAAGTCGCCCAGACTCTGTTCGTCCAGCTGCTGGTTGATAGCGATTACTTCGATGTCGGGATTCAGCGCCAATAACTTTTCCCGCGCCGTTTCCGCCTTGCTGTGCTGTAGGCTGTTCATGTCGTACAGGGTCTGGCGCTGCAGGTTGCTGACCTCGATTTGATCGAAGTCGGCCAGCCACAGGGTGCCGACCCCGGCCGCCGCCAGGTACTGCACGGCGGGTGAGCCCAGGCCACCCAGGCCGACCACCAGCACAGAGGCGTGCTTCAGCTTCAGCTGGCCTTCTTCACCTACCTCTTCCAGCAACAGGTGCCGGCTGTAACGCATGAATTCGCTGTCGCTGAGCATCCTACCCCTCCACCATGTTCAGCAGCTCGCGGATGGCGGCGTCCGGATCGGCCGCCTCGGTAATGGCGGTCACCAGGGCAATGCTGCCGACCCCGGTCTGGGCCACCAGCGGCACCCGCTCCTTGCTGATGCCACCGATGGCCACCAGCGGAAACTCCGCCTTCATCAGCGCCACATAGCGGTGCAGTCGCGCCAGCCCCTGGGGACGGGACGGCATGTCCTTGGTCCTGGTGGGGAAGATATGCCCCAGTGCCAGATAGGAGGGCTTGAGCTCCCGGGCGCGCAGCATTTCGTAATAACCGTGGGTCGACAGCCCCAGCTTGAGGCCGGCGGCGCGAATGGCCTCCAGATCCGCCACTTCGATGTCTTCCTGACCCAGGTGCACGCCATAGGCGCCATGCCGGATGGCCAGCCGCCAGTAGTCGTTGATGAACAGGCGGGCGTTGAAACGCCGACCCAGCTCGACTGCGGCCTTGATGTCGGCTTCCACCTCGGCGTCGGTCTTGTCCTTGATGCGCAGCTGCAGGGTGCGCACGCCCTTATCCAGCAGGCGCTCCAGCCAGGCGACCGACGTCACTACCGGATAAAGCCCCAGCTTGAAGGTGTCCATGGGCGCAAACTCGCCCTGGATGCTGGGGCCGCTAATACCCAGCTGTTCGGCCAGGGCGCTGCCCGGCATCACCACGGTAGGGAAGTCATCCAGATTGGTCGGCCAGCCCAGATGGGCCACCGGGCCGGCGCCGGCACCGATGGCCTCGGCGCCCTTCAGCCCCTGATTGACGTAGGCCTTGGCCAGCACCAGCGCATCTTCTATCGGGTAGTCCTGCGCCACCGCGGTGGCGATGGCGGAAGACAGGGTACAACCGGTGCCGTGACCGTGGCGGGTTTCAATCCGCGGACTGGCCAGCCAGATTTCGCGCTCGCCGTCGGTATAGAAGTCGATGGCCTGCTCGCCGGCCCAGTCCAGGTGGCCGCCCTTCACCAGCACGGCACGCGCGCCCATTTCCAGCAGGGCGGCAGCACCGGCACGCACATTGGAGGCGGAGTCGGGCGCGATGCCCGACAGCGCTTCCAGCTCCAGCGCGTTGGGGGTGATCAGGTCCACCTCGGGCAACAGGTGCTGCTTCAGTGCCGGCAGCAGGTTGGCTTCGGCCATGGCCTGGCCGGTGCTGGCAATAGCCACCGGGTCCAGCACCACGAAGGGCTGCCACTGGCGGCGATATTCACGCAGATAACGCGCCAGCACCTCGGCCCGCAGGCCGCCGGGCAGCAGACCTATCTTGATGGCGTTGGCCTGCATGTCGGTCGCCAGTGACACCAGCTGACTGGTGAAGGCCTGCATCAGCACCGGCTCCACCATCGACACCGCCACCGAGTTCTGGGCGGTAATGGCAGAGATCACCGAGCAGCCGTGGCCGCCCAGTCCCTGAATGGTGTGCAAATCCGCCTGAATACCGGCACCGCCGCCCGAGTCGGAACCGGCTATGGTCCAGACGATGGGTCTTGTCATAGACATTATTGCTCCAGCTTGTCGGCCTGGTGATAGAGCTCACCGCCGCGTTTCTTGAATTCTTCCGACATCTGCGCCATGCCGGCGACCACGGTTTCGCTGTTGCCGTCCATGTCGACCAGCTGCACCGCAATGGCTTCCTGAGCGGCGGCGTAGTCCCGCACTTCCTGGGTGATCTTCATGGAGCAGAACTTGGGGCCGCACATGGAACAGAAGTGAGCCACCTTGCCGGACTCCTGCGGCAGGGTTTCGTCGTGATAGGCACGGGCCGTCTGCGGGTCCAGCGCCAGGTTGAACTGGTCTTCCCAACGGAACTCGAAACGCGCCTTGGACATGGCGTTGTCGCGGATCTGGGCGCCGGGATGGCCCTTGGCCAGGTCGGCGGCATGGGCGGCAATCTTGTAGGTGATCAGGCCCTGCTTGACGTCTTCCTTGTTGGGCAGACCCAGGTGCTCCTTGGGCGTCACGTAACACAGCATGGCGCAACCGAACCAGCCGATCATGGCGGCGCCGATGCCGGAGGTAAAGTGGTCGTAGCCGGGGGCAATGTCGGTGGTCAGCGGACCCAGGGTGTAGAAGGGCGCCTCGTGGCAATGCTCCAGCTGCTCTTCCATATTGCGCTTGATCATGTGCATCGGCACATGGCCGGGGCCTTCGATCATCACCTGCACATCGTATTCCCAGGCCACCTTGGTCAGCTCGCCCAGGGTGTGCAGCTCGGCAAACTGGGCCTCGTCGTTGGCGTCGGCCACGGAGCCGGGGCGCATGCCGTCACCCAGCGACAGGGACACATCGTAGGCGGCACAGATTTCACAGATTTCGCGGAAGTGCTCGTAGAGGAAGCTTTCCTTGTGATGCGACAGACACCACTTGGCCATGATGGAGCCACCGCGAGACACGATGCCGGTGACCCGCTTGGCAGTCATCGGCACGTAGCGCAGCAGCACGCCGGCGTGGATGGTGAAGTAGTCCACGCCCTGCTCGGCCTGTTCGATCAGGGTGTCGCGGAACACTTCCCAGGTCAGGTCTTCGGCCACGCCGTTCACCTTTTCCAGCGCCTGATAGATGGGCACGGTACCGATGGGCACCGGGCTGTTGCGCAGTATCCATTCACGGGTCTCGTGAATGTACCGACCGGTGGACAGGTCCATCACGTTGTCGGCGCCCCAGCGGGTGGCCCACACCAGCTTCTCCACTTCTTCCTCGATGGACGAGGTCACCGCCGAGTTGCCGATGTTGGCGTTGATCTTCACCAGGAAGTTGCGGCCGATGATCATCGGCTCGGACTCGGCGTGGTTGATGTTGGCCGGGATGATGGCACGGCCTTCGGCCACTTCCTTGCGCACGAATTCGGGGGTGATGCTCTCCGGCAGGTTGGCGCCGAAGTTTTCGCCCGGATGCTGACGCAGCAGCATTTCATCCCGCACCCGCTCGCGCCCCATGTTTTCACGGATGGCGATGTACTCCATCTCGGGGGTGATGATGCCTTTGCGGGCATAGTGCAGCTGGGTGACACAGCGCCCGCCTTGGCCTTGCGCGGCTTGGGCATGTGCTCGAAACGCAGATGATCCAGGCCGTCGTCGGCCATGCGCTGCTGGGTGAACTCGGAAGTCACGCCGTCCAGTTCGACGGTGTCGTTACGCTCCAGGATCCACTGCCGACGGAGCTGGGGCAGGCCCTTGCGCACATCCAGTTCGGCTTCGGGGTCGCCGTAGGGGCCGGCGGTATCGTAGATAGGCACCGGCGCATTGGGCTCGAGAATGGGGTTTTCTTCGGTGCCGCCCTTGAAGCTGGCCGCCAGATGAATCTCGCGCATGCCCACTTTCAGGTCCGGGCGCGAGCCTTCGATGTAAATGCGGCGCGAGTTGGGGAAATGTTCGCCCTTGAGGTTATCGATAAATTCCTGGGCCTGGCTGCGCACTTCACGACGGTTTACTTTTTTTGAGGTAGTACTGTTTGACATAGCAATCTCACTTTGAATCCATTAAGGGTGAAAATGCTTGTCAGGAGTGTTTTTAAGAAAGAACCGGGCAGAAAGAAGAGGGATTGGCGCCAGGTTCTCACTTGTTTCCCTTCGCAGGTATTAGCCTGATCAGGTTCAACGGATCCCGCTTTCGCGGTCTCAGCTCATACAGAGCACTCCGACAAGATGGGGGCCAGTATACCCAGAGCCAACTCGCAAAAGCAAAGCCATTGCTCAGCATTCAGGCTATAAAAAATTAACCGTTTGGATACATTTCGGCATTGGACTCACTGGCTGTTTTGCCCGAGCGCAAAAAAGGGAAAGGGACGGCGGGTCTGAAGGGCCAGACTCACGCTACTCCACAGGCATGGCTGGTACCAAGGTTTCCTTGGCATACGGGGGGTAAATCCGTATAGTCAGGCGCATATTTCGACAGGTCTTTACTTATGTTTCAAAACAACCCCCTGCTGGCCCAGCTCAAGCAACAGATCCGCGAGACCCTTCCCATCAAGGAAGGGGTAGTCAAAGGCACCTCCAAAGGTTTTGGCTTTCTTGAAGTAAGCGAAAAAGAAAGCTTCTTCATTCCGCCGCCGCACATGAAAAAAGTGATGCATGGCGACCGCATTACCGCGGTGTTGCGCTCCGAAAACGAGAAAGAGCTGGTTGAGCCCGAGACCCTGCTCGAAGCCGGTGTGACCCGCTTTGTCGCCCGGGTGAAGTGGTTCCGCGATCGGCTCAATATCGTGCCCGATCATCCGTTGATGAAGGATGCCATCAAGGCACGCGCCATCAAGGGGTTGGATGAAAAAAGCCTGAAAGAAGGTGACTGGGTGCTGGGCGAACTGACCCACCACGCCCTGAAAGACAACAAGGGTTTTTTCGCAAGCGTGGTGGAAGTGATCGCCGGCGTCGACGATCCCATCGCCCCCTGGTGGGTGGTGCTGGCCCGCAACAAACTGGCCAACCAGGCACCGGAAGACCGGGAAGAGTGGCAGACGCTGGAAGAGCCTCTGCCGCGCCAGGATCTTACCGAAGTGCCCTTCTTCACCATCGACGGCGAGTCCACCCTGGATATGGATGATGCCTGAGCGTGAAGAAGCTGGATAACGGCTGGGAACTGACCGTGGCCATCGCCGATCCGACCGCCTATGTGGCCCACGACAGCGAAATGGATCGGGTCGCCGCCGAGCGTGCCTTTACCGTGTATCTGCCCGGCCGCAACATCCCCATGCTGCCCCGCACCCTGGCCGACGAACTCTGTTCGCTGCAGGAAGGGGTAGAGCGTCCGGCCCTGTGCGCCCGCCTGCTGATCGACTTCGACGGCAAGGTCAACGGCAAGGCCGAATTCTTCGCCGCCCGCATTCGCTCCCAGGCCCGCTTAAGCTACGATCAGGTCTCCGACTGGGTCGAAGGCACTGGCGACTGGCAGCCCGGCAGCGACGTCATTGCCGAGCAGCTGCGTGAGCTGACCGCCCTGACCCATGCCCGCAGCGCCTGGCGCAGCGAGCATGCCATCGTGTTCAAGGACAGACCCGATTATCGCTTTGCCCTGGACGACGACAGCAACGTGGTGGCCATTCTGCTCGATCACCGTCGCATCGCCAACCAGATGGTGGAAGAGGCGATGATCGCCGCCAACCTGGCCTGTGGTAACTGGCTGACCGAGCATGCCGGCACCGGTATCTTCAACGTCCATGCCGGCTTTGACAGCGAAAAAATGGAACAACTGGTCGAGCTGCTGCAGGCTCACGACGCTCCCATTGATCCGGAAAACCTGTCCAGCCTGGAGGGCTTCTGTGCCCTGCGCCGCTGGCTCGACGCCCGCGACACCACCTATCTGGACAGCCGCACCCGGCGTTATCAGTCGTTCGCCGCCATGAGCGCCACCCCGGGCGAACACTTTGGCCTGGGCCTGACCGCCTACGCCACCTGGACTTCGCCCATTCGTAAATACGGCGACATCATCAACCACCGTCTGATCAAGGCCATCCTCGCCGAGCAGGCGCATGAAGTTCATGCGCCGACGCCAGAGCTGGCTCAGCATCTGTCCGAGCAGCGCCGCATGCACCGCCGGGCCGAGCGCGATATCGCCGACTGGCTGTATGTGCGTTACCTGCAGCCGGCCGTGGCCGAAGGCAAGGTATTCGATGCCGAAGTGATCGATATCGGTCGCGGTGGCGTCAAGCTGCGCCTGCAGGAAAACGGCGCCGTGGCCTTCATGCCCTCTTCCCTGATCCTCGCCAACCGGGATCGGCTGGAGTGCAGCTGGGACGACGGCCGGGTCTACCTGGACAAGGCCCCGCTGTACGAACTGGGTCAGGCGGTACAGGTGATCCTGACCGAGGCCGTTGAAGACACCCGCTCCCTGATCGCCAAACCGGCACAGCCGATTTCACCGGCCGCCCCGCAATAAGCCGGTTGAAGTAAACAAGCCGACGTAAAAGGGCCTGCAAATGCAGGCCCTTTTTGTTGGCTTTGGTTTCAGTCATCAGCCAAGGTGTTTCAGCAGCAGCTCGGCAAGCCGCACCGGCGCTTCCACCGAGGGCACATGGCCCACTTTATCCAGGATCACCGGCTCGCCGGCATCGGCGCAGCATGCCAGGTGTTCCAGCGACTCGGGCGGAGTGGCCACGTCGTCACTGCCGCCCAGCAGCAGCAGGGGCACATCGTGATCCTGCAATTGATCGCTGAAGTTGGCATCGCCCAGCATTTCGCACAACAGGGCGTAACTGTTGGCATCACCCCGGCCCATGATGGTGTTCCAGCCCTTGAGCAGAGCCGGCTGGGCCAGGCAGGCGGCCGGGCCAAACCAGCGCGGCACTATGTCTATCGCCATGGTGGCCAGGCCTCGCTCCCGCACTGCGGCGGCACGGGTTTGCCAGGCATCACGAGTGCCGATGACGGCGCCGGTGTTGGTCAGGGTGGCGGACAGCAGGCGGTCGGCGTGCTGGATCAGCAATTGCTGACCGATGACGCCACCAATGGAGGTGCCGGCAAAGTGGAAACGCCCGGCACCGGCCACCTCGGCCAGAGCCAGGACTTCCGCCGCCAGGTCGGCGGGGGTAATGCGCTCGCCGTTCCAGGCGGCACTGCTGCCATGGCCGGGCAGGTCCCAGGTCAACACCCGATAACGGGGCAACAGGGCAGGCAGCAGGTCATCCCACACCGCCTGACTCATGCCCAGCGGATGGGCCAGCACCACCAGCGGCAACGCCGGATCGCCCTGCAGCCGGTAGCCAACGGCGCGACCGTTAATTTCCAGAAAAGACATTCAGCCTCCGCATAGTTAGGGCTCTGGCTCTTAAACTCGCTCGATCAGGGTAGCAATACCCTGGCCGACACCCACACACATGGTACACAAGGCCAGGCGTTTATTCTGCCGGTGCAGCTCGTGAGCCGCAGTTTGCAGCAGACGAGCACCAGACATGCCCAGTGGGTGGCCCAGGGCGATGGCGCCGCCGTTGGGGTTGACCCGAGCATCATCATCTTTCAGGCCCAGTTCGCGCATGCAGGCCAGCGCCTGGGCGGCGAAGGCCTCGTTGAACTCGAACAGATCGATATCATCGATGGTCAGCTCGTGGCGTTCCAGCAGCTTCTGTACCGCCGGTACCGGGCCTATGCCCATGATACGCGGCTCAACCCCGGCGGTGGCCATGCCCAGAATACGGGCCATCGGCTTGAGGCCATGACGCTGCACAGCAGCTTCACTGGCGATCAGCATGGCGGCAGCGCCGTCGTTCACGCCCGAGGCGTTGCCGGCGGTAATGCTGCCACCCTCGCGGAACGGCGTCAGTAGCCCGGCCAGTTTCTCGAGGCTGGTGCCCGGGCGCAGGTGTTCGTCATCGGCGAACAGCAGCGGCTCCTGCTTGCGACGAGGAATTTCCACCGCCACGATTTCTTCGGCAAAGCGGCCGGCGCTTTGAGCCTCGGCCGCCTTCTGCTGGGAACGGACCGCGAAGGCATCCTGATCTTCCCGCGAGATAGCGAACTGTTCGGCAACGTTTTCCGCCGTTTCCGGCATCGAGTCCACACCGTATTGCGCCTTCATCTGCCGGTTAACAAAGCGCCAGCCGATGGTGGTGTCTTCTATTTTCTGACCACGGCTAAAGCCCGCGTCCGCCTTGCCCATCACATAGGGCGCACGAGACATGGACTCCACGCCCCCGGCCAGTACCAGATCCAGCTCGCCGGCCTTGATGGCGCGCACCGCCGTACCTACTGCATCCATGCCGGAGCCACACAAGCGTTGATAGTGGTACCGGGCACGCTCACCGGCAGTCCCGCCAGCAGAGCAGACATACGCGCCACGTTGCGGTTGTCTTCACCGGCCTGGTTACCACAGCCCATGATGACTTCGTCGATGGCGGCGGGGTCCAGATCCGGTGCCTGGGCCAGTACCGCCCTGAATACCTGAGCGGCCAAATCATCGGGCCGCACCGTCGCCAGGGTGCCGCCGAAGCGACCGATGGCCGAACGTCTGGGATGACAGAGATAGACGGGCTTCATTGGGCGGCCTCCTGGGAAACGGGCTTGGCATGATGAGAGGCAGTTCTGGCCTTGAGAGCCCGCAGTATCTCCAGCTCTTCGGCGTTGGGTTCGGGGGTTTGCGCCAGCGGCTCGGCAAAGCGTACCGGCCAGCCGGTGGCCTCGATCACCAGTTCCTTGGTCACGCCGGGATGCAGCGAGGTGACCACCAGCTCTTTGGTGTCCGCATCGGGCTGCAGCACGCACAGATCGGTAATCACCTTGGTCGGCCCACGGCCGATATTGGGTACGCCGTCACGGCCCTTGCCATCGCGGCCGAAACCCAGGGTGGTAATAAAGTCCACCGCCTCGACAAAGGCCCGCGACGAATGCTTGAGGGTAATGAACACCTCTTTGGCATTGCTGGCAATTTCCGGCGCACCGCCGCCTCCGGGCAGCCGCACCTTGGGTGCCTGATAGTCACCAATCAGGGTGGTATTGAGGTTGGCGAACTTGTCTATTTGCGCGGTGCCGAGGAAGCCCACATCGATATGCCCGCCTTGCAGCCAGTAGCGAAACATCTCGGGCACCGCCACCGTGGTCAGCGCCGACTCGCACAGTTCACCGTCACCAATCGACAACGGCAATATATCGGGTTTTGTCTGCAGGGTACCGGATTCATAAATCAGCACCACCTCGGGGGCATGGGTCAGCCGGGCCAGGTTGGCGGCCTCGCTGGGCAGGCCGATGCCGACAAAACAGGTCATGCCGTTCTGCAGCGCGCGGGCGGCGGTGACCGTCATCATTTCGGAAGCATTGTATGCGAGTGTCATTGGGCTTGCCCTCCCCGGTTATAGACGTTGTCTTGCAGCCAGTTATTGAAGCTGTCGCGATCCCGTGCGATCGCATCCCATTCCTTGTAGAAACTGTTGTTGCGCGGGTAATAGCCATACGCATAAGACGGTGAAGCACCGCCTTTCACTTCGGCAATGGCGTCGATGGCCCAGCCCGGGATCACACAGGCATTCGGCTCGGCCTGCAGGTCATCGACGATTTCCTCGACAGTGACGATGCTGTGCCTGGCCGCCAGCACGGCTTCTTTCTGTACCCCGACGATGCCGGACACCAGCACGTTGCCCTGCCGGTCGGCACGCTGGGCATGGATGATGCTGACATCGGGCCGCACCGAAGGAACCGCCGCCAGCCGTTCACCGGTGAAGGGGCATTCAATAAAGCGAATCTGCGGGTTGACCTTGGGCAGATCGCTGCCGATATAACCGCGCAATACCGCCAGCGGCAGGCCGGCGGCGCCCGCTTCATAGGCACAGGCCATGGCCGCGTGGCTGTGTTCGAAAATCTCGAGCGGCTGGGGATAGCCCTTCTCTACCGCGTCGCGCAGCCGGTGCAGGGAGCCGACCCCCGGGTTGCCCCCCCAGGAAAAGATCAGCTGCTCGGCACAGCCGGCACCAATCAACTGGTCGTAGAGGATATCGGGCGTCATGCGGATCAGCGTCAACTTGCGCTTTTCCTGCCGAATGATTTCATGACCCGCCGCAAAGGGGATCAGGTGGGTAAAGCCTTCCATGGCGACGGTAGCGCCATCCTGGACATAACGAGCAACTGCGTCGTGCAAGCTCATGAATTGGGCCATGAGTGTTTGCCTCCCTGAGTGAACCTAAAAGTTCGCATTGCGAACCAGATGTTTGCATTGCGAACATATTTGCACTCTTTTCCCGGTCTCGCAAACCCAAAAAATCGCCCCCTGCCGAATAAAACACCTAACCATCTGTAAAATAAATGATTATTTTTTTACCTGGAGGTACGTTTTAAAGGCATGGGGAAATAACGCATGAAGCATGTTCGCAGTGCGAACTTTTGCTACCATGGGTGGCACTTCTACCCAACGAGACCGCGACAGGAAACACGGCATGAATCAGGACGACAAACTCAACCCGGACGATCGAGACTTCGTCACCGCTCTGGCCAGCGGACTGGAGGTATTACAGGCGTTCGATCAGAACACCCCGCGTATGACCTTGAGCGAGGTGGCTGCCAAAACCGGCATGAACCGGGCCAAGGCCAGACGGTTTCTGCTGACCCTGCATGCGCTGGATTATCTGAAGAAACAGCATCGTCATTTCGAGCTGACGCCCAAGGTGCTGCAACTGGGTCATGCCTTTCTGTCGGTCAACCGCTACGGCACCATGATCCAGCCCTATCTGGAAGACATTACCCGGCAAATCAACGAGTCCACCTCGCTCGGTATCCTCGACGGAGACGAGGTGGTCTATATCGCCCGCTCCGCCGCCGAGCACCGGCTGATGGCAATACAGCTATCGGTAGGCACCCGCCTGCCCGCCGCCTACACCTCGATGGGACGGGTACTGCTGGCCCAGCTTTCGGCCGCCGAATTGAACACCTGCCTGGCGCAGATCCGGCTGCAGGCCCACACCGAGCACAGCCTCGTCACGCAGGACCAATTACGCCAGGCCATAGAGCAGGTACGCGTGCAGGGGTTCGCCATTGTCGATCAGGAGCTGGACTCGGGGCTGCGCTCGGTGGCGGTACCGGTGTTTGATAAGCAGGGATTTCTGCTGGGCGCCATCAACATCAGCACCAATGCGGCCCGGGTTGACATGAAGACACTGAGAGAGCGCTTTCTGCCGCTGCTGCAGGAAAAGGCCAGCCTGATTCGCACGGCGGTAGGGTAATTCAGGCAGGCTGCTCGTCTCTTATGCCGACTCCGGCCCGCAGCCCGCATATCAGGGATAACGACCACTCAGGCGGTTTTCCACCAGCTCAATCAATATGGTATTGACCAGGCGCATCGCTGCATTGGGATTCTCACCCCGGCGACGGGAGGCAATCACAGGTATGGTGAGGTTGTCATCGGCCACCGGCACAAAGTCCACCCCCTCCCGCTGCAGTTTTTTCACCTGCTCGGGCACCAGCGCGAAACCCATGTCCGACGCCACCAGCGACAGCGCCGTCTGCAAATCGTTCACCTGCTGGATCACCTGAACCTTCAGGCCCCGGCGATGAAACAACCCAAGGGCGATGTCGGAAAAGTTGGGGCCGGCCCCGGCGGGGAAGGCCACCATGGGCACCTCCGCCAGTTGCTGCATGGTGGGCATTTGCCTGGTCAGAGGATGAGATGCGGGCAGGGCCGCGATCAGGGGCTCATTGAACAGCACCTCCTGCTCCACATCAGGATCCTCGATATGGACACGGCCAAACCCGATATCGATCTTGCCGCTCCTGAGTGCCTCTATCTGCTCCTGGGTTTTCAGCTCGTGCAGCACGATTTCCAGGTTTTTGTTACGGCGCAGGCGTCGTACCATCAGGGGCAGCTGGCCGTAGAACACCGACGGCACGAAGCCGATGGCAAATATCGTCTTGCGCAACTGGGCTATCTGCCGCGTACCCTCCACACTGGCCTCGAGCTTGTCCATGATATTGCGGGCCTGCTGCAGGAAATACAGGCCACCCTGAGTCAGCTCCAGTCCCCTGGGCTTGCGGATAAACAGCTGCACCTCCAGCTCTTCCTCCAGTTGCCTGATCTGCCGGGTCAGGGGTGGCTGGGCGATAAACAGCTTCTCGGCCGCCCGAGTCAGGTTCAGCTCTTCCGCCACCGCGATGAAGTACCGCAGGTGTCTTAACTCCATCCATACCTCCAGGGTATCGGTAGTAACTTAATCAATATTGGTTAGCTCCAGCCTCAGAATGTAACTTGATTGTAACCAAGGGTTACCAGCCGAGAGCAAGAGGTTACATGTCAGCAACCATCCAGTCCATTGACGCTATTCTGGTCGATATTCCGACCATACGTCCACACAAGCTGTCCATGACCACCATGGGCGTACAGACCATGGTGATCGTGCGGATGAAAGACACCGACGGCCTTGAGGGGTTGGGCGAAGCCACCACCATCGGTGGCCTGGCCTACGGCCCGGAAAGCCCGGAAAGCGTCAAGCTGACCATAGACACCTACTTCGCCCCCCAGCTGTTAGGCCAACCGGCAGACAACATCAATACCCTGAGGGTAAGGCTGAACAGCAGCACCCGTGGCAACAACCTGGCCAAGTCCGCCATCGAGACCGCCCTGCTGGATCTGCAGGGCAAGCGCCTGAATCGCCCCCTGTCCGACCTGCTGGGTGGCGCCGTGCATCAGCACATTCCGGTACTCTGGACCCTGGCCAGCGGCGATACCGCCAAAGACATCGACGAGGCCCAGAGCCTGATCGCCGCCAAACGTCATTGTGATTTCAAACTGAAGATCGGCTCCCGCGCGCTGATGGACGATGTGCGCCATGTGGCGGCCATCAAGGCCGCCGTGGGTGACAGCGCCAGCGTGCGGGTCGATGTCAACCAGGCCTGGGATGAAGCCACCGCCGCCAGAGGCATGGCCGAGCTGCAGGCCGCCGGCATCGATCTGGTCGAGCAACCCACCCCGATGAAGGATATGGCGGCGCTGGTACGCCTGTCCGAAAAATTCCATCTGCCCATCCTGGCCGACGAAGCCGTGGCCGATGCCAGCGACATGTTCAGCCTGGCCTCTGCCGGCTTTGCCGGCGCCGTGGCCCTGAAGATTGCCAAGCGGGCGGACCACTGCAGGCGTTGAAAGTCGCCAATGTGGCCAGCGCCGCCGGCATCGGCCTCTATGGTGGAACCCTGCTGGAAGGCACCATCGGCTCGGTTGCCGCCCTGCATGCCTGGTCCACACTCGACAGGATTCATTGGGGCACCGAGATGTTCGGTCCGCTGCTGATGAAGGACGACATAGTAGTAAAGCGCCTGAACTTTCACGACAACGGCGTCGCGCTGCCCACCGGCCCGGGCCTGGGCATAGAGATAGATGAAGACAAGCTGACGCACTATCGCCGCAAGTAAAGTGCCGCAGGCAAACACCCCTCGCAACCCTTACCAAACGGAGAAAGACTCATGCTGTTCAAAGTCGAGATGAAGGTGAATATCCCCCATGACATGCCGGCGGAAGTGGCGGCCGAGATCAAGGCGCGGGAAAAAGCCTACTCCCAGGAACTGCAATCGCAGGGCAAGTGGCGCCACCTGTGGCGGGTTGCCGGCAGCTACGCCAACGTCAGCATCTTCGATGTGGCCGACAATGCCGAGCTGCAGGAGCTGATAAGCGGCCTGCCGCTGTTCCCCTACATGGACATCAGCGTCGCGCCCCTGTGCCGGCACCCGTCCTCCATCCATGCGGATGATCGTTAATCGTTTGAAGTGCCCGATACGCAACAACAGAACAAATGCAAATTGATGCAAGGAGCCAGGCAATGTCAGTCAAAACCATGGAAAACCAGGAAGTCAAAGAGCTGCTGGAAAAAGTAGCCGGTCTCAACCAGGCCAGCGGCAACGAGCGGGTCAAGACCATAGTTCACCGCGTGATGCATGATGTCTTCCAGCTCATCGAAGATCTGGATATCACGCCGGAAGAATTCTGGAGCGCCGTTTACTACATCAACGATCTGGGCAAGAACGGCGAGGCCGCCCTGCTGGCTCCCGGTCTGGGCATGGACAAGTACCTGGACATCCGCATGGATGCCGAAGACGAGCTGGCCGGCCTGGCCGGTGGCACGCCGCGCACCATCGAAGGCCCCCTGTATGTGGCCGGCGCCCCGGTGTTCGAGGGCTTCGCCCGCATGGACGACGGCACCCAGGATGGCGAAACCATGATCCTGACCGGCGTGGTGACCGATCAGGACGGCAAGCCGCTGCCCAACACTATGGTGGAAATCTGGCATGCGACCTCAAGGGGGGTTACTCCTACTTCGATCAGTCCCAGAGCGAGTACAACCTGCGTCGCAGCATCAAGACCGACGCCGAAGGCCGCTACACCGCCCAGAGCATTATTCCGTCAGGCTACGGCTGCCCGCCCGACGGCGCCACCCAGGCACTGCTAAACCAGCTGGGTCGCCACGGCCGCCGTCCGGCGCACATTCACTACTTCGTGTCCCAGCCGGGCTACAAGCACCTGACCACCCAGATCAACCTGGCCGGTGACGAATATACCTACGATGACTTCGCCTTCGCCACCCGTGAAGAGCTGGTCTGCGACGCCGTGCGCATTGAAGACAGCGCCGCCGCCGAGCAGTACGGCCTGAACAAGCCGTTCACCAAGGTGGAATTCAACATTCAGCTGGTGGCTTCCGACAATCCCGAGCACCAGCAGCGCCACGAGCGCCTGCGCGCCCTGGAAAACTAAGTTTTCTGACACAGAACCCTTAATCCCACGCTGTTTGTGACCAGATCGCCTGCCATTGGCAGGTGGTCCGGCATCACACGGGCCAGAAAAGGCCAGCAACCTCACATGGAGTGACGAAACATGACTCGCCAACTCGACCGACTCGAACAGAAAATCCGGGGCGCGGTGGAAGCCGATCCGCAAACCGGCCACTATCGCTGCGACCGCGGCATCTTCACCGACCAGGAGCTGTTTGACCTGGAGATGAAGCACATCTTCGAAGGCAACTGGGTTTACCTGGCCCACGAAAGCCAGCTGGAAAATCCCGGTGATTATTACACCACCACAGTAGGTCGCCAGCCGGTGGTGATTACCCGCACCAAGGAAGGCGAGCTGCAGGCGCTGCTCAATACCTGCTCTCACCGGGGCGCCACCCTGTGCCGCAAGAAGCGCGGCAACAAGGCCTCCTTCACCTGCCCCTTCCACGGCTGGACCTTCAAGAACGATGGCAAGCTGCTGAAAGCCCGCGATCAGAAGAAAGGCGGCTACCCGGAAAGCTTCAGCACCGACGGTTCCCACGATCTGAAGCGCCTGCCGAAGTTCGAGTCTTACCGTGGCTTCCTGTTCGGCAGTCTGAATGCGGACGTGCTGCCGCTGACCGAGTATCTGGGTGAAACCACCAAAATCATCGACAACATGGTCGATCAGGCTGAGGACGGTCTCGAAATTCTGCGCGGTACCTCTACTTACACTTACGAAGGCAACTGGAAGCTGACCGCCGAGAACGGCGCCGATGGCTACCACGTCGGCACTGTGCACTGGAACTACCTGTCCACCATGGGCCAGCGCAACTACGACAAGGGCGGCACCGAGGCCGTGGACGCCAAGAGCTGGTCCAACGAGGGCGGCTTCTATGCCTTCGACCATGGCCACATGATGCTGTGGACCCGGCTGACCAATCCGCAGGTGCGTCCGGTTTACAGCCAGCTTGAACGGTTACAGGAAAAAGTGGGCGAGGCCCGGACCGACGCCATCGTCAACACCACCAAGAACCTGTGCCTGTACCCCAACGTCTACCTGATGGATCAATTCTCCACCCAGATCCGGGTGCTGCGCCCCATTTCCGTCAACAAGACCGAGATCACCATCTACTGCTGGGCACCGAAAAACGAGCCGGCCGCCGATCGCGCCAGGCGTTTGCGCCAGTACGAAGACTTCTTCAACGTCAGCGGCATGGGTACTCCGGACGATCTGGAAGAATTCCGCGCCTGCCAGCAGGGTTACGAGGCCAGTGGCCTGAAGTGGAACGACATGAGCCGGGGCGCCGCCCACTGGATTGAAGGCCCGGATGCCGGCGCCGAAGCCATCGGCCTCAAGCCCGTGCTCAGCGGCGTCAAGCCGGAAGATGAAGGCCTGTACGTGACCCATCATCAGCACTGGGTAAAAGAGATGCTGCAGGCGGTTGAAACCGAACGAGCCCAGCTCATTTCCGTCACTTCCATGGAGGACTCCAAATGAATTTTGAACAGATTCAGGCGTTTATATACCGCGAAGCCCGTCTGCTGGACGACCGCCAATGGGACGAGTGGCTCGAGTGCTACAGCGAGAACGTCGTCTACTGGATGCCGGCCTGGGACGACGAAGATCAGCTGACCGTGAACCCCCAGACCGAGATTTCTCTGATCTACTATCCGAACCGTGATGGCCTGGAAGACAGGGTGTACCGGATCAAGACCGAACGCTCCGGTGCCAGCTCCATGCCGGAGCCGCGTACCACTCACCTGACCAGCAACCTGGAGATCCTGTCCCGGGAAGGCAACGAGGTGAAACTGCGCTTCAACTGGCAGACCAACAGCCATCGCTACCACAAGACCGAGACCTTTTTTGGTACCTCCTTCTATACCCTGGACATCGGCGGCAAACAGCCCCTGATCACCGAGAAGAAGGTAGTTCTGAACAACGATTACATCAATCAGGTGATTGATATCTATCACCTGTAATGGGTGGGGGGAGAAACCAACATGAGTTACAACATCGCGCTCAACTTTGAAGACGGCGTTACCCGCTTCATCAGCTGTAATGAAGGGGAAACCGTACTGGATGCGGCCTACCGCAATCAGATCAATCTGCCGATGGACTGCTCCGACGGCGTATGCGGCACCTGCAAGGGCAGCTGCCACCAGGGCAAGTTCGACCTGGGTGACGAGTACATCGACGAAGCACTCACCGACGATGAAGCCGAGCAGGGCATGATTTTGACCTGCCAGATGGTACCCGCCAGCGACTGTGTGGTAGAAATTCCCGTCGCTTCCACCATGTGCAAGACCGGCATCGCCAGGGTTCAGGGTACCGTGCTCGAGGTGAACCTGATTTCTCCCACCGCCATCGAACTGAAAGTCACCGCAGACGACGAGATTGCCTTCCTGCCGGGCCAGTATGTGAATATTCAGGTACCGGGCACCGAAGAGACTCGCGCCTATTCCTTCAGCTCCAAGCCGGGCAGCCGTGAACTGAGCTTCCTGATCCGTAACGTGCCCGGCGGCCTGATGAGCAGTTATCTGGTCGGCCAGTGCAAGGCCGGAGAGCGGCTGACACTCACCGGCCCCATGGGCAGCTTCTACCTGCGCCCGGTGGAACGTCCGGTATTGATGCTGGCCGGCGGCACCGGCCTGGCGCCTTTCCTGGCCAAGCTGGAATACCTCAAAACCAATGGCACCGGGCAGCCGACGCATCTGATCTACGGTGTCACCAACGATGACGATCTGGTGTGTGTCAAGGAGCTGGAGCAGTTTGCCGCCGAGGTAGAGAACTTTACCTTCAAGACAGTGGTGGCCAGCGCCGACAGCGCGCACCCGCTTAAAGGCTACGTGACCAACCATATGGAAGATGCGCCCATCCATCACGGTGAGGTGGATGTCTACCTGTGTGGACCGCCCCCCATGGTGGACGCCGTGCTGGGCTACTTCCGTGACCAGGGGATCAAGCCGAACTCTTTCCATTACGAGAAGTTCACCCCCAGCGTGTCTGCGGTGACGGGAGCGGTCGCATGAAGCCGCGCTTCACCGACAAGGTGATGGTGATCACCGGTGCCGCCCAGGGTATCGGCCGGCGCGTGGCCGAACGGGCGGCGGAAGAAGGTGCCCGGCTGGTGCTGGTGGATCTGGCCGACCATATATTCGAATTGGTGGCCGAGCTGAACCAGCAGGGCGTAGAAGCCATCGCCGTGCAGGCCAATCTGGAGACCTGGGACGGCGCCGACAGCGTGATGACCAAAGCCGCCGAGCACTTTGGTGGTATCGACATACTGGTGAACAATGTGGGTGGCACCATCTGGGCCCAACCCTACGAGCATTACAGCCCGGAACAGATCGAGAAAGAGGTGCAGCGGTCGCTGTTTCCCACCCTCTGGTGCTGCCGGGCCGTGTTGCCCCACCTGCTGAAACGTGAAGGTGGCGTGATCGTCAATGTGTCTTCCGTCGCCACCCGTGGCCTGATGCGGGTGCCCTACGCCGCGGCCAAGGGTGGGGTGAACGCCCTGACCGTGGCCCTGGCATTCGAGTACGCCGAGCTGGGTATTCGGGTCAACGCCACCGCCCCCGGCGGCACCGAAGCGCCACCTCGGCTGACCCCGCGCAATACCGAAGCACAAAGTGAGCGTGAACAGCAGTGGTACCAGACCCTGGTCGACCAGACCAGGGCCACCAGCTTCATGCATCGCTACGGCACTCTGGACGAGCAGGCAGGTGCCATCCTGTTCCTCGCCTCCGACGATGCCAGCTATATCACCGGCACCATACTCCCCGTCGCAGGTGGGGATCTGGGCTGATGTAAAAAAGAAGGCAGCCTAATGGAAGGGCCGCCTTTTTTGTATGTACGGGAGGGATTCGTGCCCTCTCACTCCAGACTTTAAGGACAATCTCGGAGTAATACCCCAATGAGAAATATCGATGTCAACGCAACCATAGACAACGCCACCTTTACCCCCTTTCACTGGAAGGTACTGTTCTGGTGCTCCCTCATTATTATTTTCGACGGTTACGATCTGGTGATCTACGGCGTGGTGCTGCCGCTGCTGATGGATCAATGGAACCTCAACCCCTACGTGGCCGGCCTGCTGGGCAGCAGTGCCCTGTTCGGCATGATGTTCGGCGCCATGGGCTTCGGCATGCTGTCGGATACTTTAGGCCGCAAGAAAACCATACTGATATGCGTGGTGCTGTTCAGCGGCACCACAGTAATAAACGGCCTGGCCAGCACGCTTGGCAATTCGGCCTGCTGCGCTTTATCGCCGGCCTGGGAATCGGTGGCGTCATGCCCAATGTGGTGTCGCTAATGAGCGAATACTCGCCGAAGAGAAGCCGCAGCACCCTGGTGGCGCTGATGTTCAGCGGCTACGCCGTGGGCGGCATGATGTCCGCCGGACTGGGGATCTGGATAGTGCCCAACTACGGTTGGGAAATCATGTTCTATCTGGCCATTATTCCCATGCTGCTGCTGCCGCTGATGATCAAGTTTCTGCCTGAATCCGTGGCTTTTCTCATGGCGCAGAATCGTCAGGAAGAAGCCCGCGAACTGCTGCAAAGCGTCGCTCCCGCTCAACAGATCACTCGTGAGGACAAACTGGTCGTCCCCCCAGCCAACGTACAGAAAGCACCGGTACTGGAGCTGTTCCGCGGTGGTCGCAAGCTCAGTACCCTGATGTTCTGGACGGCTTTCTTCTGCTGCCTGCTGATGGTGTATGCGCTGGGCTCCTGGCTGCCGAAACTGATGTCCGCCGCCGGTTACGAGCTGGGCTCCAGCCTGATGTTCCTGATGGTGCTCAACATCGGCGCCATCGTCGGTGCCGTGGGCGGCGGCTGGCTCGCCGATCGATTCTCGTTGCGATCCGTGCTGGTCAGCTTCTTCCTGCTGGCTTCCGCCTCGCTGGTACTGCTCGGCTACCCGCATCCCATGTGGCTTCTCTATAGCCTGATGGCCGTGGCCGGCGCCACCACCATCGGCTCCCAGATACTGCTGTACGCCTATGTGGCCCAGTATTATCCGGCCAACATCCGTTCTACCGCCCTCGGCTGGGCTTCGGGTATCGGCCGTAACGGCGCCATTGTCGGTCCCATGTTGGGAGGCACCCTGCTGGCCATGGCCCTGCCGCACCAGATGAACTTTCTGGCGCTGGCCGTGCCCGGTGCCATCGCCACCCTGGCCATCGCCCTGGTGGGCCGGCGTGTCGGCGCCAGCCGGCCAAACGCGGAAACACGCGTGGCCACCAACGGCTGATCGCTTTTGGTTTTGTCATGGCCCCGGCACGGGGCCATGGCATTTCCCCCACCTGGAGCTGTCCGCAGATCCGGGCTGGGGGATACCTCCCATCCAGACTGATTCATACTCAGATAACCAGTTCAATCCGGTAGACAAGGAAAGATGCCATGACTCCACGCACAGCCCGTACCCTGCTCGCCTCGGCCCTGGCCGGCCTGATGATGAGCAGCCCCCTGCAGGCGGCCGACGCGCCCCTGACCGACGCGATACAACAGCAGATTGACACCGTCATGCCCCGGGTCGTCGACTGGCGGCGGGACATCCACCAGCACCCCGAGCTCGGCAACCGCGAACACCGCACCGCCGGGCTGGTAGCGGATCACCTGACATCGCTGGGCCTGGAGGTGCGCACCGGCATCGCCTACACCGGGGTGGTCGGCATTCTCAGGGGAGCCCAACCCGGCCCGGTGGTGGCGCTGCGGGCCGACATGGATGCCCTGCCGGTCACGGAAGAAGTGGATCTGCCCTTTGCTTCCAAGGTGCGCACCACCTATAACGGCGAGGAAGTGGGTGTGGCCCATGCCTGCGGTCACGATAACCATGTCGCCATTTTGATGGGCGTTGCCCAGGTGCTGGCCGCCCAGAAAGAGCAGCTGACCGGCACGGTACTGTTCGTATTCCAGCCGGCCGAGGAAGGGGCGCCCGAAGGCGAAGAAGGCGGTGCAGAGCTGATGCTGAAGGAGGGCCTGTTTGCAGATATCCGTCCGGACGCCATGTTTGGCCTGCATGTGATGCCCGCCCCGGTCGGCACCATCGCCGTGCGTACCGAAAGCACCATGGCGTCTTCCGACAGCTTCTCCATCAAGGTGCATGGCAAGCAGACCCACGGCGGCATGCCCTGGGCCGGGGTGGACCCGATAGTGGTATCCAGCCAGATAGTGCTGGGGCTGCAGACCATCGTCTCGCGCCAGCTGGACGCGACCCGCTCGCCATCGGTCATCTCCCTGGGGGCCATTCACGGCGGGGTACGCAGCAATATCATCCCCGAGGAAGTGGAAATGCAGGGCACCATTCGCACCTTTTCGGAAGAAAGCCGGACGCAGATCCACCAACGCATGACGCAGACGGCGGCACACATCGCCGAAAGCACCGGCGCCCGGGCGGAGGTGACCATCAGCCCCGGCTACCCGGTCACGGTCAACGATACCCAACTGACCGAGGCCATGATGCCGACCCTGCGCCGGGTGGCCGGCGACAAGTTGCAGCAGGCCAGGCTGCTGACCGCCTCCGAGGATTTCGCCTTCTTCGCCCAGCAGGTGCCCAGCATGTACTTCTTCCTGGGCGCGGCGCCTGACAATCCGGAGCTGGTTTACCCGAACCACTCGCCCAAATTCTATGCGGACGAACGCGCTTTGCCCATTGGCGTAACAGCGATGACGGCCCTGACCCTGGACTACCTGCAGCAACAAGCATCTCGCTGAAAGATCTCGCCAAACAGCCTCAAGGCCTGCAAATGCAGGCCCTTTTTGTGGCCCGCCGCGATAGATCCACTCTTGCTTTCATATTACTTAAACGACTATTAAATTTAGTTTAAATACTCCAGTTGCATATTAGACTCGTGGTCAGAATCGAATCCCTTCCTGTTCTGGAGTTAATCATGCGTAAATCCCTTCTGGCTTCCGTGCTGTTTGCCGCCGGCCTGAGCGCCGCCCTGCCGCTTCAGGCCAAGGAACTGCTCAACAGCAGCTACGACATCGCCCGCGAACTGTTTGCCGAGATCAACCCGGTCTTTATCGAGCACTGGGAAAAGGAAACCGGTGAAACCCTGGAAATCAAACAGTCTCACGCCGGCTCTTCCCGTCAGGCTCAGGCCATTCTTCAGGGTCTGCGTGCCGATGTGGTGACCTACAACCAGGTGACCGACGTGGACGTGCTGCACCAGAAAGGCAAGCTGATCCCCGCCGACTGGAAGGCCCGCCTGCCCAACGACAGCTCGCCTTATTTCTCCACCATGGCGTTTCTGGTGCGTGAAGGTAACCCCAAGAACATCAAGGACTGGAACGACCTGACCCGGGACGATGTGCAGCTGGTGTTCCCCAACCCCAAGACCTCCGGCAACGGCCGTTACACCTATCTGGCCGCCTGGGGTGCCGCACACCAGCAGTTTGATGGTGACCAGGACAAGATCCGCGAGCACATGGCCAGGCTGATCAAGCAGGTAGCGGTGTTCGACACCGGCGGCCGTGGCGCCACCACCACCTTCGTGGAGCGGAGCATCGGCGATGTACTGATCACCTTCGAGTCTGAGGTAAACAACATCCGCGCCCTGAACCCGGAGGCCGGCTATCAGGTGGTGGTACCGCCGGTAGACGTGCTGGCCGAGTTCCCGGTGACCTGGATTGACCGCAACGTGGAGCGTAACGGTACAGCCGAGCAAGCCAAGGCCTATCTGGAATTCCTGTATACCCCGGAAGCCCAGCGCATTCTGGCCAACTACTACTACCGGGTGCATGACGAAGCCGTGGCCGCCGAAGTGGCCGATCGTTTCCCCGCCACCTCGCTGTTCAAGGTCGAAGACATCTTCGGCAGCTGGGAAGAGGCCATGGCCACCCACTTCGCCAACGGCGGCAGCCTGGATCAACTGCAGGCACAGGGACGCTAAACCATGGCGGCGCTGTTAGGGACCAAACGGGTACTGCCGGGCTTTACCCTCAGCCTGGGCACCAGCCTGCTGTTTGTCAGCCTGATCATACTGCTGCCGCTCACCGGCCTGGTGATCAACACCAGTCAGATGGGCTGGGAGCAGTACTGGCAGGTCATCAGCGACCCGCGGGTAGTGGCCACCTACAAGGTCACCCTCAGCGCCGCCGCGGTGGCCAGCCTGTTCAACATGCTGTTCGGGCTGTTGATGGCCTGGATCCTGACCCGCTATCGCTTTCCCGGCCGGCCCTGCTCGACGGCCTGATGGACCTGCCCTTCGCCCTGCCCACGGCGGTGGCCGGCCTGACCCTGGCCTCGCTGTTCGCCACCAACGGCTGGTACGGCGCCTGGCTGGCCGAGCTGGGCATCAAGGTGTCTTACACCTGGATGGGCATAGTGGTGGCCATGGTGTTTACCAGCGTGCCCTTCGTGGTGCGCACCGTTCAGCCGGTGCTGGAAGATCTGGGTCCGGAATATGAAGAAGCGGCCGCCACCCTCGGCGCCAGCCCCTGGCAGGCCTTCAGCCGGGTGGTGCTGCCCGAGCTGAAGCCGGCACTGATCACCGGCACCGCACTGTCGTTTACCCGCAGCCTGGGGGAATTTGGCGCCGTCATCTTCATCGCCGGCAACATGCCCTGGCAGACCGAAATTACCTCGCTGATGATCTTCATCAAACTGCAGGAGTTCGACTATGCCGCCGCCAGCGCCATCGCCAGCGTGGTACTGCTCGCCTCCTTCGTGCTGTTGTTCCTGATCAACGGCATTCAGAGCCGCTTCATGCGCCGCGTGCGAGGAAACAGCTGATGGAACAAACGCTGACACTTAATTCATCCCGTCCCTGGGGCCGCTGGTTGCTGATTGGCACCGGCGTGGTGCTGACCCTGCTGTTGCTGGTGGTGCCATTGCTGGCCATTATCGCCGGGGCCTTCGCCGCCGGTGTGGGCGGGGTGCTGGAGAACCTGAACGAGCCGGACATGCTGCACGCCATCGGCCTGACCCTGCTGGTGGCGGCCCTGACCGTGCCCATCAACCTGGTGTTCGGCACCCTGCTGGCCTGGCTGGTCACCCGCTTTCAGTTTCGGGGTCGCCAGCTGCTGCTGACCCTGATGGATGTGCCCTTCGCGGTCTCGCCTGTGGTGGCCGGTTTGCTCTATCTGCTGATGTACGGCGTGAACGGCCCGGTCGGCGGCTGGCTCGACGGCCATGACATGCAACTGATGTTTTCCTGGCCGGGTATCGTCATGGTCACTGTGTTCGTTACCTGCCCCTTCATGGTGCGTGAGCTGGTACCGCTGATGAGCAGCCAGGGCACCGACTCGGAAGAAGCGGCCGTGCTGCTGGGTGCCAGCGGCTGGCAGCTGTTTC
This sequence comes from Oceanisphaera psychrotolerans, assembly GCF_001870485.1. Taxonomy (GTDB): domain Bacteria; phylum Pseudomonadota; class Gammaproteobacteria; order Enterobacterales; family Aeromonadaceae; genus Oceanimonas; species Oceanimonas psychrotolerans. The sequence continues at coordinate 129,352 of NZ_MDKE01000066.1, forward strand.
GCAAGGTAACCTTGCCCAATATTCGCTGGGCGCTGCTGTACGGCGTGATCCTGACCAACGCCCGGGCTGTGGGTGAGTTCGGCGCCGTGTCGGTGGTGTCCGGCGGTATTCGCGGCGAAACCAATACGCTGTCGCTGCACGTCGAACTGCTGCATCAGGACTACAACGCAGTCGGCGCCTTTACCGCCGCCGCCCTGCTCACCCTGATGGCCGTCATTACCTTATTGTTCAAATCCTATCTCGAGTGGCGCCTGCACAGCGCCGAAGCACAGGAGTAAGACCGCATGAGTATTCAGATTGAGGGTATTCACAAGTCCTTCGGCAAAACCCGGGTGCTGCACGACATCAACCTCGACCTGCCCAGCGGCCAGCTGGTGGGACTGCTGGGCCCTTCCGGCTCGGGCAAGACCACGCTGCTGCGCATCATCGCCGGTCTGGAGCAGGCCAACGGCGGCCGCATCCACTTCAACGGTACCGAGGTAACCGACCTGCACGCCCGGGATCGCCAGGTCGGCTTCGTGTTCCAGCACTATGCCCTGTTCCGCCACATGACGGTGTTCGACAACATCGCCTTCGGCCTGAGCATCAGGCCGAAGCGGGAGCGTCCGTCCACCAACGACATCAAGCAACGGGTTGGCAGCCTGCTGGAGATGATCCAGCTGTCCCATCTGGCGGACCGCTTTCCGGCGCAACTGTCCGGTGGCCAGCGTCAGCGCGTTGCCCTGGCCCGGGCGCTGGCGGTAGAGCCGCGCGTGCTGCTGCTGGACGAGCCCTTCGGCGCCCTCGATGCCCAGGTGCGCAAGGAACTGCGCCGCTGGCTGCGCCGCCTGCACGACGAGCTGCACTTCACCAGTATCTTCGTGACCCACGATCAGGAAGAGGCGCTGGATGTGTCGGATCAGGTGGTGGTGATGAGCCAGGGCCGGGTCGAACAGATAGGCAGCCCGGACGACATCTGGCAGCAGCCGGCCAGCCGTTTCGTGCTGGAGTTTCTGGGTGAGGTGAACAAGATCGACGGCGAGATCCATGGCAGCCGCTTCAAGGTGGGCCATTATCCACTGCAGCTGCCGGTGGCCAGCCATCGTCAGGGCCAGGCCAGCTGGTATCTGCGCCCCCACGAAATCAGCCTGAGCACTCAGGCCGATGCCCGGCATTCGCTGCCGGTGCAGGTGACCGACGTCAACCCGCGCGGCGCCCTGCTGCGGCTGGAGCTGGAACCCCAGGACTGGCCCGGCCCCTTGCTGGAAGCCGAACTGCCCCGCCAGCAGCTGGAGCAGGCCCGCCGTGGACAAACCCTTTATCTCGGCAGCCAGGGCGGCCGCCTCTACGTCGGCGATCAGCAGCTCACCGACGACAGCCTGGCATTAACGGCTTGAAAGCGGGGACTGGCACTCCCCAGTCCCTGCTCCCTAATCCCTGCAGTTACCCGTTGAACACCCCGGATGACAGGTAACGATCGCCCCGGTCGCAGATGATGGCGACGATAATGGCGTTGTCGACCTGCTCGGCCAGCCGGAGCGCGCCGGCCACGGCACCACCGGAGCTGACACCGCAGAAGATGCCTTCTTCTTTCGCCAGTTTCAGCATGGTGGCCACCGCCTCTTCCTCACTGATATCCAGCACCTGATCGACCCGGCTCTTCTCGAAGATGCCCGGCAGATAGGCCGCGGGCCAACGACGAATGCCCGGAATGTTACTGCCTTCGCAGGGTTGCAGGCCGACGATCTGAACCTCCGCATTCTGCTGCTTGAGGTATTGCGACACCCCCATGATGGTACCGGTGGTCCCCATGCTGGACACGAAGTGGGTCACCCGACCTTGGGTCTGCTGCCAGATCTCCGGCCCCGTAGTCAGCAGGTGTGCCTCCGGGTTATCCGGATTATTGAACTGATCGAGGATCACACCCTTGCCGTCGGCCGCCATCTTGTCCGCCAGATCCCGCGCGCCTTCCATGCCGGCCTCCTTGCTGACCAGGATCAGCTCGGCACCATAGGCCAGCATGGAGGCCTTGCGCTCTTCGGTGGCGTTGTCGGGCATGATCAGCACCATGCGATAACCCTTGATCGCCGCCGCCATCGCCAGGGCGATGCCGGTGTTGCCGCTGGTGGCTTCGATCAGGGTGTCGCCGGGCTTGATGGCACCACGGGCCTCGGCCTGACGGATCATGTTCAGGGCCGGTCTGTCTTTTACCGAGCCGGCCGGGTTGTTGCCTTCCAGCTTCACCAGCACCTGGCTGCCGGTATGGCTGGCCAGGCGCTGCAGTCGGACCAGGGGGGTATTGCCGACAAAATCCTCAATGGTCGGGAATTGCATCGTTAATCCTTGAAAGATGTGCATAGATAGGGCGTTGACGCCAGTTTACCCGATGTCACCGGCCCGGGACCATGCCGGCGCATCCATGTTCTTGCCGGGCTGTGTATCCCGGCTCCTTATTATTGCTGAACCAGTGCCAGCCGGGCACCCAGTGCCATCATCAGACCGCCCGAAATCCGGTTCAGGTAAACCGACACCCGCTCACGGCCCTGCAAGCCCCGCTTCAGGCGCTGGCCGAGCAGGCCGTAGCCGCCGTTGCAGAGGGTGGCGGTCAGGGTGAATACCAGCCCCAGCTGCAGCAACTGCATCGGCACCGAGCCCCGCTCCTGGCTGATGAACTGGGGCAGAAAGGCGAGAAAGAACAGCGCCACCTTGGGATTGAGCAGGCCGACCATCAACCCCCGATAGAAAATCCGGCCTATGCTGTCGCTGTGTTGCGCCTCGGGCAGATGCAGGGTCGAGGCACTGCGCAGACTGGTCCAGCCCAGATAGAGCAGATAGGCCGCGCCCAGATACTTGAGCACCATGAAGGCGGTGGCCGACTGCATCACCAGGGCCGACAATCCCGCCACCGCCAGCAAAGTATGGCCCAGGTAGGATACACCCAGCCCAAGTGCGGCCCAGAGGCCGGCAAAACGACGCTCGCCCAGCGCTTGCGACAGCACAAAGAAGATATCCGGTCCCGGTGTCAGATTCAGGGCCAGGCAGGCGGGAATAAACAACAACCAGAGTTCCATTTTGCACCTCAAGCAGGCTCGCGCCGGTGAATACGAAAACAGGATAAGGGATTGATAATATGCTACAACCTCTCAAGTCCTGTCATGTCGTCTATATCGTCATGCCCCCTGTATAAAGGAGTCTGTATGCCGCTGCAAGGACTTGATGCCCTCTTCCGGCCCACCAGCATCGCCGTCATCGGCGCCTCTCATCGGGATGATGGCGCCGGCAAGCTGGTGATGAAAAATCTGCTCGCCGGTAATTTCAGCGGCCCGATCATGCCCGTTAACCCCAAATACCAGGCCGTGGCCGGGGTCATGGCCTATCCCGATATCCAGAGCCTGCCCCGGATACCGGATCTGGCCATTATCTGCACGCCAGCCGGCAAGAATCCGGGCATTATCGACCAGCTGGGCCGAAAGGGCTGCAAAGCCGCCATTATTCTCGCCGCCGGCACCTCTTCCGAGCAACGGGAGCAGATGAAAGCCAGTGCGCGAGAGCATAAAATGCGCCTGCTTGGTCCCAACAGCATGGGGGTGATCATGCCGCACCTGGGGCTGAATGTCAGTTTTGCCCCCTTTCCGGCCAAACCGGGTCGAATTGCCTTTGTTTCGCAATCGGCAGCGGTGTGCGCCACCATTCTGGACTGGGCTCGCCACAACGATATCGGCTTCTCTCACTTCATTTCTCTGGGTGATGCCTGCGACATCGATTTCGCCCAGTTGCTCGACTATCTGGCCCGGGATCGGCACACCAGCGCCATACTGCTGTATATGGACGCGGTGCAGGATGCGCGAGGCTTCATGTCGGCGGCGCGAACCGCCTCCCGCAACAAGGCGGTGTTGGTGGTAAAAAGCGGAAAGACCCGCATCGGCGCCCAGCTGGGCCACCTGCACACCGGCGGTAACGTGGGCATGGACGCGGCCTACGACGCCGCCATCCGCCGGGCCGGTATGCTGCGGGTACGAGACACCCACGATTTGTTCGCGGCGGTGGAAACCCTCAACCATGCCCAGAGCCTGCGCGGCGAGCGACTGGTTATCCTCACCAACGGCGGCGGACCGGCCATCATGGCCATCGACACCCTGTTGGCCCGGGGTGGCAAGCTGGCCAGCCTGAGCGAGACAACCAAAACGGCACTGGACAAGGTGCTGCCGCCGTCTTGGTCCCATACCAATCCCATCGATATCGTCGGCGATGCACCGGTTGAGCGCTATACCGACAGCCTGAAAGTGCTGCTCGACAGCGAGGACTTCGATGCCATCCTGATCATGCATGCGCCCTCCGCCGTCGTGTCCAGCACCCGGGTGGCCAAAGAGATCATCCACGTCATCGGGGAACACCCTCGCGCCCGCCGCTTCAATATTCTGACCAACTGGTCCGGTGAAACCAGCGTGTTTGAAGCGCGCCGCTGTTTTACCGACGCCGGCATTCCCACCTACCGCACCCCGGAAAGTGCCGCCAGCGCCTTCATGCATCTGGTCGAATACCGCCGCAACCAGAAGCAGTTGATGGAAATTCCCGAGTCCATCTCCGATATGCCCAGTGACAGCGAGACGGTGAAGCTGCTGATCAAGGAAGCCCTGGATCAGGGGATCAGTCAGCTCGATACCCATGAGGTCAGCCGACTGATGGCTGCCTACGGCCTTCACACTCTGCCCACCTGGATTGCTTCCGACGCCACCGAGGCGGCTCATATTGCCGAGCAGATAGGCTATCCGGTAGCAGTCAAGCTGCGATCTCCGGACATTGTGCATAAATCAGATGTATCCGGCGTGGTGCTCAACCTGCGCTCGGCCGCGGAGGTAGCTCAGGCCGCCGATGCCATTCTGGACCGGGTGCGACAGACGTATCCCGGAGCCCGCATTCATGGCCTCATGGTACAGCGCATGGCCCGCCGGGCCGGCTCTCAGGAACTGCATATCGCCATGCGCTCGGATCCGGTGTTTGGCCCGGTGATCCTGCTCGGCGATGGTGGCATCGACTGGGAAGGCGAAGAGCAGGCCGCCGTGGCCCTGCTGCCGCTGAACATGACCCTGGCCCGTTACCTGGTGATCCATGCCCTCAAAAGCGGCAAGGTCAGGGCCAACCGTTCGCAGCAATCGCTGGACATGGAAGCCATCTGCCGGGTGTTGACCAAGGTGTCCCACCTGATCATCAATCATCCCGAAATCACCCGGCTCGATATCCATCCGCTACTGGCCACCGGCAAGGAGCTGATCGCCCTGGATGTCAGCATGCAGCTCCACCCCTTCGAAGGAGACGGGCAGGCCCGCCTGGCGATACGCCCTTATCCCAAGGAGTGGGAAGAGCCGGCCCAGCTCAAGGATGGCAGCAGCATACTGCTCCGACCGATATTGCCGGAGGATGAGCCCGCTCATAAGGAGTTTGTCAGCCATGTCTCCGATGAAGACCGCTATAAACGCTTCTTTGCCGATGTGGTGATCGGTCACGAAGAGCTGGCCCACATGACGCAAATCGATTACGACCGGGAAATGGCCTTCGTGGCCGTGGCAGAGGACGGCAATATTCTGGGTGTGGTACGAGCCATGTCGGATCCGGATAACGTCGACGCCGAGTTTGCCGTGCTGGTGCGTTCCGATCTCAAGGGCGTCGGTCTGGGCCGATTACTGATGGAGAAAATCATCCGTTACGCCCACATTCGGGGGCTCAATACCCTGAGCGGCATCACCATGCCGTCGAACCGGGGCATGATTACCCTGGCGCGCAAGCTGGGTTTCAAGGTCAAGGTACAACTGGAAGACGGCATCGCCGAGCTCAAGCTGTCTTTCAACCGGGAGGAGGAACAGTAGCTATAGTTGGAGCAGAACCAGATACATAACAGGGAGTTGCACCATGTCGGTTACACGCATTTTAGTCAGTCCAGAAGGACCACAGTTTTCAAGACTGGTAATGGGATATCAACGCCTGCTGGAGTGGCAGCTGTCTCCCCGGGAGCTGCTCGGTTTTATCGAGCAGCATCTGGAGCTGGGGATCACCACCGTCGATCACGCAGACAGCTACGGTCACCATGGCTGCGAAGCGGCCTTTGGCCAGGCACTCGCCCTCAAGCCCGGTTTGCGCGAGAAACTACAAATCGTCAGTCAATGCAGCATGGTATCGGGTGGCTCTGGTTTAGCACCGCAAGCGGCTCACGACAGCAGCGACAAGGCCCATATCATTGCCTCGGCAGAGCACTCGCTGCGCCACTTCAATACCGATCATCTGGATCTGCTGCTGCTCAATCACTCCGATTACCTGATGAACGCCGATGAAGTAGCCAAGGCGTTCAACAACTTGAAAAAAAGCGGCAAGGTGCGTCATTTCGGGGTCTCCAATTTTACCCCCCGCCAGTTTGAGCTGCTGCAATCGCGGCTGGAATACCCGCTGGTCACCAATCAGATAGCCATATCGCCGCTGCATCAGCACGGCCTCATCGATGGCACCCTGGATCTGTGTCAGCAACGGCATATCAGACCCATGGCCTGGTCCTGTCTGGGCGGAGGCGCCCTGTTCAAGGCGTCTGCTCATCAGGCATTAAGGGACGAACTGGCGCAGGTAGCGCTGGAAGTGGATGCCACCAGCATAGAACAGGTGGTATATGCCTGGATAATGAAGCTGCCCAGCCAGCCACTGCCCATTATCGGCTCGGGCAAGATAGCCCGCATCAAGCAGGCGGCACAGGCAGAAGACCTGCCATTGACCCGACAGCAGTGGTATCGCATTCAGCGGGCAGGGATGTAGATTGAAAAAACCAGAACGAAAAAAGCCCGACTCTTTCGAATCGGGCTTTTTAATTGGGTGCCTGGCAGTGACCTACTTTCACATGGCAGCTGCCACACTATCATCGGCGCGGGTGCGTTTCACTTCTGAGTTCGGCATGGGGTCAGGTGGGACCACAACGCTATCGCCGCCAGGCATAAACTGGTGTTTGTCAGCTAAGGCTAACAAACGCTGGAAAGCTGTTTTTGTTTGAAATAATCATTTGTAGTTGCCTGCCTACGCAAGGTCTCACACTTCTTGGGTGTTGTATGGTTAAGCCGCACGGGTCATTAGTACAGGTTAGCTCAACACATCACTGCGCTTACACACCCTGCCTATCTACGTCTTAGTCTCAAACGGCCCTTTAGAGAGCTTGAAGCTCTAGGGATGACTCATCTCGAGGCTCGCTTCCCGCTTAGATGCTTTCAGCGGTTATCGATTCCGAACTTAGCTACCGGGCAATGCCACTGGCGTGACAACCCGAACACCAGAGGTTCGTCCACTCCGGTCCTCTCGTACTAGGAGCAGCCCCTCTCAATCATCCAACGCCCACGGCAGATAGGGACCGAACTGTCTCACGACGTTCTGAACCCAGCTCGCGTACCACTTTAAATGGCGAACAGCCATACCCTTGGGACCGACTTCAGCCCCAGGATGTGATGAGCCGACATCGAGGTGCCAAACACCGCCGTCGATATGAACTCTTGGGCGGTATCAGCCTGTTATCCCCGGAGTACCTTTTATCCGTTGAGCGATGGCCCTTCCATACAGAACCACCGGATCACTATGACCTACTTTCGTACCTGCTCGACCTGTCCGTCTCGCAGTTAAGCTGGCTTATGCCATTGCACTAACCGTACGATGTCCGACCGTACTTAGCCAACCTTCGTGCTCCTCCGTTACTCTTTGGGAGGAGACCGCCCCAGTCAAACTACCCACCAGGCACTGTCCGCAACCCCGATAAGGGGCCTACGTTAGAACATCAAACATACAAGGGTGGTATTTCAAGGATGGCTCCACGGCAACTGGCGTCACCGCTTCACAGCCTCCCACCTATCCTACACATGTAGGGTCAATGTTCAGTGCCAAGCTATAGTAAAGGTTCACGGGGTCTTTCCGTCTAGCCGCGGGTATACGGCATCTTCACCGCAAATTCAATTTCACTGAGTCTCGGGTGGAGACAGCGTGGCCATGATTACACCATTCGTGCAGGTCGGAACTTACCCGACAAGGAATTTCGCTACCTTAGGACCGTTATAGTTACGGCCGCCGTTTACCGGGGCTTCGATCAAGAGCTTCACCTTGCGGCTAACCCCATCAATTAACCTTCCGGCACCGGGCAGGTGTCACACCGTATACGTCCTCTTGCGAGTTTGCACAGTGCTGTGTTTTTGATAAACAGTTCCAGCCACCTGGTCACTGCGACTGGCCCAAGCTCCATCCGCAAGGGACTTCACTCGCTCCAGCGTACCTTCTCCCGAAGTTACGGTACTATTTTGCCTAGTTCCTTCACCCGAGTTCTCTCAAGCGCCTTGGTATTCTCTACCCGACCACCTGTGTCGGTTTGGGGTACGATTAACGTGCATCTGAAGCTTAGAGGCTTTTCCTGGAAGCAGGGCATCAATGACTTCGCCACCGTAGTGACTTCGTCTCGGGTCTCAGCATTGTGCGTCCGGATTTACCTAAACACACTGCCTACATCCTTTCACCAGGACAACCAACGCCTGGCTCATTTAGCCTTCTCCGTCCCCCCATCGCAATACACGTCAGTACGGGAATATTAACCCGTTTCCCATCGACTACGCGTTTCCGCCTCGCCTTAGGGGTCGACTCACCCTGCCCCGATTAACGTTGGACAGGAACCCTTGGTCTTCCGGCGTGGAGGTTTTTCACCCCCATTATCGTTACTCATGTCAGCATTCGCACTTCTGATATCTCCAGCATGCTTCACAACACACCTTCGCAGACTTACAGAACGCTCCCCTACCACTCA
>NZ_MDKE01000068.1 GCF_001870485.1 Oceanisphaera psychrotolerans
CGGCCACTACTTCCCGCATGATGTGGATACTTTCGGCTTCCAGCCGTTGCAGGTGCGTCAGATTCATATGTGATACCGCTCCATATTATGGATTATTCTAATAACCAAATGTTATAGATGATCTATATATCCAGTTTATTTGATATATGGTTACAATGATAGCCCTGCCTAAAGAGCGAGTGGTTATATATGTCAGCATATTTGGTATTAGCATCAATTGGCGCCCTGTTGGTTTTGTTGATCCAGGGGCGAGTGCCGCCGGCGGTGCTGTTTACCTGCTGGGCGGTTGGTTATGTCTTGTTGGGGGTGACCGAACAACAGGCCCTGCTGACCAGTTTTTCCAATCCGGCGCTGATCACCCTGCTGGTGCTGATGCTGGTGTCGCTGGCACTGGAGCGCTCGCCTCTGCTGGATCGGGTGTCTGACACCCTGCTCAAGGGGCGGGAGTCGATGGCCAGCCTGCGGTTGATGGGGGTAACGGCCTTTCTTTCCGCCTTTCTGAATAACACCGCCGTGGTGGGGTCCTTGCTGGGGGTGATTTCCCGGCAAGGTTACATTCCTGCTTCGCGCTTGCTGATCCCGCTGTCTTACGCCTCCATTCTGGGCGGCATTACCACCCTGGTGGGCACCTCCACCAACCTGGTGGTGAACTCCTTCGTCATCAACGCCGGTTTGCCGCCGCTGGGCATGTTTCAGTTCACCCTGGTGGGCCTGCCGGTGGCCTTGCTCTGTATTCTGGGGCTGATGTTCAGTGCCCGGCTGCTGCCGCAAAACCGGGTGCAGGACCAGGAAACGCCCCAGTCCTATTTTCTGGAAGCCCAGGTTATGGCCGACTCGCCGCTGATTGGCAAAAGCATAGAAGCCAACCAGTTGCGTAACCTGAACGGGCTGTTCCTGCTGGAGATACTGCGTAACGATCGGCTGTTGAGCCCGGTGTCGCCGGACGAAGTATTGCAGCAGGACGACGTGCTGGTGTTTACCGGTGAAGTGGAAAAGGTGCAGGCGTTGCAGCGTTTCCCCGGTTTGCAGCTGTTTGGCAACGGTGTGGATCGGCTGCTGGCCTCCAACCTGGTTGAGGTGGTGATCGCTCACGAGTCGGAGCTGGCCAACCGTACCCTGCGTGAGGTGGACTTTCGCACGCTGTTCAATGCCGGTGTGGTCGGCATTCGCCGTGGCAAGCGCCGGCTGACCGGCCAGCTGGGACAGATACCGCTGCGGGTGGGCGACAGCCTGCTGCTGGCGGTGGGGCCGGATTTTACCGATCAACGCAACATCGACCGCAATTTTCACGTAATAAGCGGCACTCTGCAGCGACCCAAGCTGCACAAGCGCCAGAGCTTGCTGGCCTTTTGCGGCTTTGGAATCGTCATTGCCCTGGCCGCCGCGAGCATGGTGCCCCTGCTGAATGGCCTGCTGGTGTTGCTGGCGGCGCTGCTGGTAACCCGCATTCTGACCCTGAGCGAGCTGCGTCGGCGCTTTCCGTTCGAGCTGTGGCTGATCATCGGCTCGGCCCTGACCGTGGCCAAGGCGCTGGAAAGCTCGGGCGGGGCCCAACTGGTGGCCGATGCGGTACGCAGCCTGAGCAGTGGTTATGGGGTGTACGGCGCCTTTATCGGGGTGTTTCTGATTACGCTGATCCTCACCGAGATTGTGACCAACAACGCCGCCGCCGCCCTGGTGTTTCCCATCGGGCTCTCGACCGCCAGCGCCTTTGGTGCCGACCCCATGCCCTTTATCATGGCGGTGGCTTTTGGCGCCAGTGCCTGTTTTATCATCCCGTTTGGCTACCAGACCCACCTGATGGTGTATTCGCCCGGGCGCTACCGTATGGTGGATTACCTGAAGACGGGGCTGCCGGTCAGCCTGCTGTATTCGGCGGGGGTCATTACCCTGGTGCCGCTGATGTTTCCGTTTTAACCGAACCATGAAGCGAGAGGCGTGAGGGGGAAGTTTCCCCTCACGACCTTCCTGACTGGCCAATAAATCCGCAAACAGTCAGTGATTTATTGCATTAAAACAGATCTTTGCTAAACTGGCCTTTCTTCGATGGTGACCCCGTTGGTCCTCTCGCATCGGAATCTTGTTTACCAGGTCAGGCCCGGAAGGGAGCAGCCCAAGCAGGAACCTCCGAGTGCCGGGATGTGGCTGGCGGCGGTCACCTCCAATTTTCAGTGTTTCCTCGAATACCCTCAGTATTGTTTCTACCTGTGCTGTCATCTCTGACTGAGAATGACGACGAATTGCGCATCGCCAACACCCCTTTTTCAGCCTTACGCCTTCTCTCTGGCGAACCGCCTGCACATGTGCTAAAAAGATGAATTATCAATCGTTTATCGGATAATTCAGCTGATGGAAAATCCCTTGCCACGGAGACTGAAGGCCGCACGTTGCGCCGCCCGGCTGACCCAAATGCAGCTGGGGCAACGCCTCGGCATGGACGAAAACACAGCCAGTGCCCGCATGAACCAGTACGAAAAGGGCAAACACGCCCCGGACTACCAGACCCTGTGGCGTATCGCCGAGGTACTGGACGTGCCGGTGGCCTATTTTTATTGTGATGACGATGCTCTGGCCGAGCTGATCTGCCTGCTGGCCAAGCAGCCTCCCACCACAAGAACCGAGTTACTGGTTGCACTCGATACCAACCAGACGAGTCGTTAGTCCGTTTTAAGCCTTTACTCCCTTCAAGCGAGCCGAACCAGGAACACCGGAGCGGCCTCGTCTTTATCCCGCCCTGTTACCTTTTAAGCTACAATCCTCAGTGCCTATAATGAGAAAGCTTCATATGAATTACATCGAACTTTCGGCCACTCCGGCTCAACAGCAGGGAAAGGGAGAGGCAAGGTCGCCTGCAAGATCTGGCGGTAGCGTGCTTGTCGGGATGAATACAGCCTGACCCAGCCGTATGAACGCCCTGTTCAAATCCAGGTTATACGCACAGTATATTTGCGTTGTTCGTGTTCTGTGCGCGAATTTATGCGGCGTTTTATTGCCTTGTCTTTCTTTATATCGCGACCAAGGGTCAAGGCATTTTGGAGCCCGGACAAAAAATAAATGAGAAGGTGCAGCTTTTAAAGCATACTTATAACAAATAAAAGCACTCGGGCGCAGCATGGCTGCGCCGGTGTTTGAGGCGTTATACATTGCCAGCAGGAGGTAGATAAAGCTGATCTATTATATTGCCAAAGTCGTAGTGACTGCTATTCTGATTGTCCTTATATCGGAAGTGTCGAAGCGTAGTTCATTCATTGGCGCTGTACTGGCATCGGTGCCGCTGACGTCAGTCTTGGCAATGCTTTGGCTTTACATAGACACGGGTGATACTGGCAGAGTCAAAGATCTTGCAAGCAGCGTGTTCTGGCTGGTTCTGCCATCACTGGCGTTGTTTGTTGCGTTGACGGTTCTCTTAGCACAAGGGATTAATTTCTACCTTGCCCTGGCAGTATCAATCGGCATTACAGCAATCTGCTACTGGATAATGGTCGCTATCCTTCGTAGCTATGGTATTGGGCTTTAAACACCGTATAACAGGTCGAAGCAGTACGCGGCCGTAGTTCCCGGCAGAGCGTCTGCTGGGCTTCAAATGTTATGTGTAGCTATAAATGAAATTTCCCGGACGAAAAATGACGGAAAGAAAATGTATCTTGCCCGGCTATCATTTCGTGGTTTCTTTTGTGTCTGATTACGCCACTATGGAAAAAACAAACTTATTTCATTTCAATCGTTAATGCGGGCGTTATTAACAGGGGGTGTTGTGTACGAAAAAATAGAAGAATGGATTTGTCAGGTGAATGCTTCCTACGAGAACATGCGTCGGCCTTGCACTGTTTTTCAAAAACACTTCAACGATTTCTATTCACACAGTTTTCTTGAAACTGCCTATTTCGTAGTTGTCGACAAGATTCCGAAGCCGGATTTCCCCGAGTTGCGAGAAGCAGGTCTGGGAGCCTTCATCGACATGGATGCTAAAGGAATCACCTATGATGATACCTATTACGTAACAAAGCGTGCTGCACACGAGTTGCGGCTTCACTTCCATGAATTGGTACATGTGATCCAATGGCAGGAACTAACACCTCAGGGTTTCATTGCCCGTTATATTCAAGAAATGCAGACTTATGGATATGACGACGCTCCGCTGGAAAGAATGGCCTATGCCCTTGATGCTCATTATCAGGCAAGTGGGCAGAAATTTAGCGTAGAGCAGTTTGTACGAAAAAGTTTATAACCGGTCGCGTAAGGTAAATGCCCGGCGGCAGGTCGAGGCTAAAATACGCATGGCGCTTCACTATTTTTCCAAGCGCGTCTGTGAACCTTATTAAAACGGTTATGTTCCGCGTCTCACAAATGGAGTGATATGAATGAAGTTTCTGGTTTTTTTGGGTACGGTTCGGGATAGTACCCCCCCTAAACCCGCCCGCCTTGGCCTGCGGGTGGCGAAAGCGTGTATTGAATGTATGGATAGTCGATACGGCGGGCATGGGGTAGAGTTGGTTGATGCTCTGGATTACCCGTTGGAGCCTGTTTTCAAGCCGCATTTTTCTTACCCGAAAAGCAAGGCTCCACCGGCACTCAATGAGCTGGCGGAGAAAATTGAGTCTTCCGATGGTTTCATCATGATCAGCCCCGAATACAATCACTCAATGAGCCCTGCGTTGGCTAATCTGTTAAACCATTTTGGGAGCTCCCTGTTTTCCTACAAGCCCAGTGCAATCGTTACCTATTCTGCGGGTCAATGGGGTGGAATGCGTGCGGCAGTGGGAATGCGAACCTTTCTTTCGGAGCTGGGCTGTCTTCCGGTTTCTGCAATGATTCATGTGCCTAAAGCACAAGAGATCTTTGCAGCCGATGGATCACCGCTGGCAGGGGAGGAGCAAGCATCCTGGTTTGATTATTTTGGTCGGGCGTTCAATCAGCTGGTCTGGTGGGCTCAGGCCGCGAGTGAGCATAGGGCTGAGGTTGATCCGCACAGAATGGTCAGAAATTTCAAAACAGATCCTTCCGAGCGGAACGCTCCTTAGTGCGAGGGTTGTACAGCAACCTGCTTTCTGTCGCGTCACGGCTTACAACGCCAAGGGTGAGTGACTACCACAAGGTATTACTTCGTTTGATTAAGGGAATAATGAAAACGGAAAATATAAGCAAGGGACGCAGCCGCGCAGGGCTGAATCGCAATTTTAGTGACGTTAACCATACGCCAAGACAGAAAGAGCAAGGCGATGAAATCAGTAGACCCTGCCAAAATACGGGGCATGGATGCCAGCTGCTAATTCAGTCTTTAGTGTCTTGTTTTCTGGTGATGGTGTCTGAGGTGTTCAATAATTCATGCATTATTTGACCGCTTTAATTAACATCGGTGCTGGCAGGAAAATGGTTCGTCGCAAAAAAGCATGGGGCAGGCCTTACATTTACACCTGGGCGATATAATCCAGGCAAGGTTCGGATAATGTGAATTTTAATGGATGGATTTAATCGATTGATAGTGTGGACTTGCCCTTATGTATTCTCTGATAAAAATTGCTATAGCTCTTGAGCGTTAGCCTTACATTGTCTACAATAGCGCACTATTTATTTACGCTAGGTTAAACATGAACGACACTAACTCGCTACCAGCTTTACCGGATCGCCTTTCTGTAAACCCCCGCAGCCCACATCATGTGGCAGAAATTTTCGAGCACAACATTGGTATTCTGCTCAACGATAAAGAGCGTTTCGATGTCGAGGAATATTGCATCAGTGAAGGTTGGGTGAAAATTCCATCGCCTAAAGCCCTGGATCGTCGCGGACAACCGATGCTGATCACACTGAAAGGAAAGGTTGAAGCCTTTTATAAGTAATTTGCTCTACAAAGCGACTTGCTATCAGTATCCCCAAAGGGCCTGGAGACATCCAGGCCTTTTTTTGTATGTATTATTATGTATTAATGATGTTTTACTAAAAGTTTCTCTCATGTTTTTCTTTTGTTTTTTCAATCATCAACGATGTGTTGTATATGGCGGGTAAGCAAGTGACAGCTTGCCCAAGCCGTTATTGGGCCGTCAGGCGGCACCATGCTCAATTTTAATAGCAGAATGCGTCAAACATGACTTAAATATAAGCCTCTGGCGCGATGTTTCCGGCTACCTCTCAGGCCGGAGCCGATCGGGAGTCTGTGCCATGCTGGTGTTAAACAGAAGTCGTGTTAAACAAGGGGGGCGTTGAAACAACGGCGTCGTTAAACCACAGGGAGTCCGCCATGCTTGAATTTCGCCATGTTCACAAGACCTACACGACCCCGCAAGGGCCGCTGAGCGTGTTGTCGGGCGTGAACCTGCACCTTGGAGCCGGCGAAAGTCTGGCGCTGATGGGTGAATCGGGCAGCGGCAAGTCGACGCTGTTGCACCTGGCGGCGGGGCTCGACCTGCCCGACCAGGGCGAGGTATACATCGGCAACCAGTCTCTGGCCGGCCTGGATGAACCCGGCCGGGCGCGCATCAGACGCGATACGCTCGGCCTGGTGTTCCAGCAGTTTCATCTGGTCGCCAGCCTCAATGTGGCCGACAACTTGCGCCTGCAGGCCCGGCTGGCGGAGCGTGAAGATCCGGCCTGGTCGGCCCGGCTGCTGGAGCGACTGGATCTTACCGGGCGCGAGCGCCATTATCCCGAGCAACTGTCTGGCGGTCAGCAACAGCGTTTGGCCATTGGTCGTGCGCTGGCGTCTCGCCCGGCGTTGTTGTTGGCCGATGAACCCACTGGCAATCTTGACGAAACGACCGCCGAGACGGTGCTGGCGCTGCTACTGGAGTTGGTTGCCGAAAGCGGCAGTAGTCTGCTGATGGTGACGCACAGCCTCAAAGTCGCCGCCCCGCTGGATCGTCGTTTGATCCTGCACCGGGGTCAACTGCTGGCCGACCCCGCCGAGTGCCGCTTGCCATGCGGTTGATGGTGGTGGCGTTGGCGACGCTGTTATCACACTATCGGCGTCACCCCGGTCAGCTTGCGATGCTGCTGCTGGGACTCTGGGTTGCGGGGGCGCTATGGAGCGGTGTACAGGCCATCAATGCCTCGGCGCGTGAAAATTATGCACGGGCCGAGGCATTACTGGGCAGCGGTTTTGATCGTCTCGAACGCGAGGACGGTCAGGCGTTGACCCGGGACGACTTTATCCAGCTGCGCCGGGCAGGCGTACTGGTTTCGCCTCTGCTCGAGGGTGAGGTTGTTACCGACAGCGGCAAACAACTCACCCTCATTGGTATCGATCCACTCACCTTGTCTGGCAGCAGCACCCTGGCCCGCACCCGAACGCCGGGCAAGCTGCAGGACTTTCTCATGCCACCCTGGCAGACCCGCCTGGCACCAGATACCCGTTCCCAACTGGGTACTCAGCCAACACTGCACGGTGGTACGCCATTTCCCCCCATGATGGAGGTGCCCGAACTGCCGCCCAATACGCTGGTGATGGATATTGCCATCGCCGCACAGCTGCTGGGTGCCGGTGATGCGATCACCGCGCTGGTCAGCGCCGCGGATGCGCTGCCTGCGGCTCCCGGCGGATTCTCACCGGTTCGCGCCGATAGTCGGGCAGGCCCCGGTGAGCTGACCCAAAGCTTTCATCTCAACCTGACGGCCATGGCGCTGCTGGCGTTGATTGTCGGCTTGTTTATCGTTCAGGCGGCACTGGGGCTGGCACTGGAACAACGCCTGGGGCTGTTGCGCACGCTACGTGCCCTTGGCGTGTCTGGCCGCACCCTGGTTGCCTTGCTGGCGTTTGAGCTTGTGCTGCTGGGGCTGTTTGGCGCGCTGGCAGGGTTGGTCAGCGGGCTGTGGCTGGCCAAAACGCTGCTGCCGGATGTGGCCGCGACCCTGCAAAGCCTTTACGGCGCCGACGTCAGCGGTACGCTCAGCCTGCCCTGGCATTACTGGCTGGGCGGTATTGGGGTGACGCTGGGGGGGCTGTTCATTGCCGGCAGCGGCGTGCTGTGGCGGGCAAGCCGTATCAGCCTGCTGGGGCTCGGTCAGGCGCAGGCGTGGCGAGCCGGTTTTCAGCGCCAGTTACGGATGCAAGCACGGCTGGGCGGAGTGGCTGCGTTGTCGGCGTTGGCGTTCGGACTATGGCTGGTTACCCGGCCCAGCGGCGAGGGGCTGGGAGCCGGGTTCGGACTGGTCGCGGCCATCATCTTGGCCGCCGCCCTGTGGCTACCGCCACTGCTGGCCTTGCTACTGACCTTGTCGCTCGGCGGGCTGACCCGTCTGGCTCGCAGCCGGCCACTCACCCAGTGGGCCCTGGCCGATTTACAACTGCAGTTGCCACGGCTGTCGTTGGCCATGATGGCACTGCTGATTGCGCTGGCGGCCAACCTGGGTGTCAGCAGCATGGTGGGCGGCTTTCGTCTGACCTTTCTGGACTGGCTCGACCGGCGGCTGATGGCGGATCTTTATCTCAAGCCGCCGGCGTCGCAATTCGCAGAAATTGATGTCTGGCTTGACCGGCGCGATGAGGTCAAGGAGCGGCTGATCACCGCCGACGCCGAATCGCAGTTGCTCGAGGTAAGCCCAGACAGCATCACAGACAATACCGCCCGCCGCCATCCGGGCCTGCCGCTACCGGTGTTTGGTATCACGCCGGGCCCATCGCTGATGGCGGACTGGCCGCTGCTCGCCACCCTTGGCGACAGAGATGCCGCCTGGCAGGCGCTCCAGCATGGCGAGGCCTTTATCAACGAGCAGCTGGCCCGGGGGGAGGGCGTTGCTCTGGGCGACCGGCTCAGCCTGGCTATTCCCGGCGGCGTTGAAGTTGTGACCGTGGTGGGCATCTACCCCGATTACGGTAACCCGCGGGGCGAGGTGGTGCTGGCCACGCAGCAGGTGCGGCGGCTGTTCAGGGTGCCGTCGGCCTCCATCGGCATCGTGATGTACTCTGGCGAGGATGCCACTCTGCTACGCCGGCAGCTGATCGAGCGCTTCAACCTGACGCCGCACAGTTTGCGAGACCAGCGCGAGGTCAAGGCCACGGCAACCGCCATCTTCGAACGCACCTTTGCCATTACCCGGGCGCTGAATACCCTGACGCTTACCGTGGCGGCGTTGGCGCTGCTGGCGTCTCTGCTGGCGCAAGCCCGGGAACGGCGCCAACGAATGGCCACACTCTGGGCGATGGGCGTGCCACTGCGTCGGCTGCTTGGCATTCAGCTGGCTCAGCTGGCCGGTGTCTCGCTGGTCACCGGCCTGCTGGCCATTCCTCTCGGCATCGCCATTACCGCCTGCCTGGTGTGGGGCATCAATGTGGCGGCCTTTGGTTGGCGGCTTCCGCTGCACATTTTTCCCGGCGAGATGAGCCTGACTCTGGCCATTGCCGTGTTGGTGGCCCTGCTGGCGGCGGCCCTGCCGATGTTCAGGCTGTGGCGCACGCCCCCCCGGGCACTGCTGGCGGAGGAGGAAAGCGCTTGAAGATCAAACCGTGGCACCTGAACCCTCCGCGTCGTGGTTTATCCGTGCTGTGTATGTTGTTGCTGCTCGGGGCCTGCGGCCCGGCTCCTGATCCCGGTTCCGAGACCAGATCCGAGTCTGGCCAGGGTGCGGTTACGGGGACGGATGTGAGTAGCGGCAGAGCCGGCTTTGCCGGTCTGGGCGCATCAAGCCAGGGCTATGCCCACGCCAGTCCAGACACTCCTCTCCATTTTCCTGACGATCACGGGCCGCACCCGGACTTTCGCATCGAGTGGTGGTATCTCACGGCCAATCTTGAAAACGCGGATGGCGAGCCGCTGGGCATACAGTGGACGCTGTTCCGTCAGGCGCAGCAGCCCAGGGCGTCCGACGCCAGCGCCGCTATTGCCGATCTCGGGATCAGGTCTAACGCCGGGCCCTGGGCTGCGGATCAACTGTGGATGGCACACATGGCGCTGTCTCTTGGCGAGCACCATCGCGTGGCCGAACGTTTCGCACGGGGCACCGGCGTACCGCTTCCGGACGCCGAACAGCAAGCCGGCGTGATGGCCCGGCCTTTTCGCGCCTGGCTGGATGACTGGCGACTTGAAAGCCTGAGTACACACTCCGGGGGCGATGCCCTGGATCGCCTTCGCCTGATGGCTCAAGCCGAGGACGAGAAGGGCCCCTTTGGCTATCAATTGGAGCTCGAGGCCGAAGGGCCCCTGGTGCGCCATGGCATCCGCGGTTTCAGCCAGAAATCGGCCGACGGGCAAGGCTCCATGTATTACAGCCAGCCCTTTTATCGCGTCAGCGGCGAAGTGTGGCTTAACGGCGAGCGCGTGGCGGTCGTCGGGCGGGCCTGGTTGGACCGGGAATGGAGCAGTCAGTTGCTGAGTGCAGGCCAAACCGGCTGGGACTGGTTTTCGCTGCACCTCGACAGCGGCGCCCGGTTGATGGCCTTTCGCCTGCGCGGTGGGGGGGCAAACCACGACGACTATCTTTCCGGCAGTTGGATCACCCCCGCTGGCGAGGTAACACCGCTAACTGCCGACGCGTTCACCCTGGTGCCGCAGGCGTTTGCCAACGCGGCCGGGCATCGCGTGCCGGTGCGCTGGCGTCTGACGCTGCCAGAGCAAAACCTTGAACTGGAGATAGCGGCTCGCCACGCGAATCGCTGGATGAACACCTCGGTGCCCTACTGGGAAGGGGCGGTCAGCGTGACCGACGCCGCAAGTGGTGCTCCGCGCGGCCAGGGCTACCTGGAAATGACCGGATACACAAAACCCCGGTAGAGGAAGCAGTTACCCGAAATTCGTTAAAACGCGGGTTTGTCTTTGGCCTGACCCATTCCCGAAGCCTTGTTCCCGAAGCCTTGTTCCCGAAGCCTTGCATTTTACACTGATGTAAGCCGGCTCTATCTGGCGACCCAGTCTACGGAGGATCATTATCCCGAGCCTGTTGCGTATGCCCACTGACCGAACTCCGGGCCCGACCCTGAGGTGCATGCTCAACCTGGTCGGCATGACGACCGGGCTGCGTTTGTTTTTGCCGCCAATTTTGTTAAAGTTTCCATTTTTCGCGTTGGTCGGGAAAGGTAATTGCAATGGAAGAAATATTTTTTGCCGGTGGTTGCTTATGGGGCGTTCAGGAGTTCATGCGTCATTTGCCCGGCGTGATAAATACCGAAGTTGGCCGGGCAAACGGCGCGACCCATACAACACAATCTGAATACGATGGTTATGCGGAGTGTGTACGCACTCAGTTTGATCCGCAGGTGGTGTCAGTTTCCCGGCTGATGGATTATTTCTTTGAGATCATAGACCCTTACAGTATCAACAGACAGGGTGAAGATGTAGGGGAAAAATACCGCACCGGTGTATATAGTCGAGATGGCAAGCATCTCGAGGTGGTTAACAATTATATTGCCGCCCGACCCGACGCCAATAAGATTTCCGTTGAAGTAAAGCCGCTAACAAATTATGTGAAAAGTGATGACGAGCATCAAGATCGATTGACCCTGCACCCGGATGATTATTGTCATATTCCATTGGATTTATTGCACAAATATCGACGGACATAAGTTTACTTCCGTCTCCGCTAATATGAAAAAGTACCTGTCCAGGTGCTTTTTTCGTTTTTAAAGTCTGATTGCTTCTGTTGGGTGGATATCAGCTTCGGAGTCGCATAGATCGGTCATGTATTTTTGGCTGTTCTCCTTCTATTGAAACAGGGCCTGTATTTTTACCTAAATATCAGTATTGCAATTGGGCTTGCAATCGGGTGTTACTGGATCATGGTTTTAGCTTTGGATCATTTCGGGCCAAAACTGTAAATGCTGTATAACACGTTCATACAGTCGGACAATTGCCAGGGTGAAAGTGGCTGTAAAACTCTGCCATACCACAGGTAAAGCGGCCATCAGTCTGCTATTCACCCATCATCGACACTCACCATGAAAGGTGATACTCTGCCTGATTGCTACATGAAAATACACGCAGAATATCTTTATAAACAATGACTTATATACAAATATACTTGGCGGACAGCCTGTGAAAATACCCAAACGCCTACAGCCGCTCGTCGATGACGGTTTAATCGATGAAGTGATCAGCCGACTCATGAGCGGCAAAGAAGCCGATGTTTTTGTTGTCCGTTGTGGTGAGCACATCCGTTGCGCCAAAGTCTATAAAGATGCCATTAAACGTAGCTTCAAAAAGGCGGCACAATATCAGGAAGGGCGAAAAGTTCGTGGTGGTCGTCAAGCACGAGCCATGGAAAAGCGTTCAAGCTATGGTCGCCAATTAGAGGAAAAAATCTGGCAAAACGCCGAAGTTGATGCTTTATCCCGGTTAGCCAATGCCGGTGTACGCGTACCCCAAACCTTTGGTTGCGTTGATGGCGTATTACTAATGGAACTGGTCTCTGACGACGAGGGCAATGTCGCACCACAACTCGGTGATGTGATGATGTCGGAAGAACAGGCGATTGAAGATCACGCCATCATGATGCATTACATCAAGCTCATGCTTTGTGCGGGCATCATACACGGTGATTTATCCGAATTTAACGTACTGGTTGATGATAACGGCCCGGTGATTATCGACCTGCCACAAGCGGTTAATGCCGCCGCCAATAATAGTGCAGAAGCAATGTTCGCCCGTGATGTCAACAATATGCGTCGCTATTATGGCGATTTTGCACCTGCCTTGTTGCACACGCAATACGCCAAAGAAATGTGGGCATTGTTCGAAGAAGGTAACTTGACAACTAACTCAACACTCAGTGGTGAGTTTGAAGATGACAGCAACAGCGCAGATGTAGATTCCGTACTGGAAGAAATCAAAGCGGCGATGCAAGAAGAGCAGGAACGTAAAGAGCGTATACGTGAAGCCGAGGGAGAAGCCTGAGCATCAGCCGTTTAATCAATTGCCGGCCCGGGTTATTGCGGCACATCCAGGGTGTAGCCCATTCCTCTTATGGTTTGAATGAGCTTGAGCTCGAAGCCATCGTCGATTTTGGCGCGTAGCCGGCGAATGGCCACGTCGATCACGTTGGTATCGCTGTCGAAGTTCATGTCCCAGACCAGAGAAGCGATTAACGAGCGCGATAATACCTCACCCTGCCGGCGCACCAGCAGTTCCAGCAGGGCAAATTCCTTGTTGGTGAGGTGAATGTGTTCACCGGCACGGATAGCCCGGCGTCGAGACACGTTCAGTGTGAGATCGGCCACTTCCAGTTGATTACTTTGTGGCTGGGGTGTGCCCCGGCGCAGCAGGGTGCGTACCCGGGCCAGCAGTTCGGAAAAGGCGAACGGCTTGACCAGATAATCATCGGCGCCGAGCTCCAGCCCTCGCACCCGGTCTTCTAGCTGTCGCGAGCGGTCAAAAACAGCAAGGGCATTTGCCGGCCCTTGTTGCGTAGCGACTCCGCAATACGCCAACCGTCCAAGTCCGGCAGCATCACATCGAGAATGATCAAATCGTAAGGCTCACTCACCGCCAGATGAAACCCGTCCAGGCCGGTGCGGGCGAGATCCACCACAAACCCCGCCTCGTTCAGCCCTTTCTGCAGGTAATCTCCGGTTTTTTGCTCATCTTCAATGATCAAAAGTTTCATTGCGGGTATCTCTTTGCGCTGTTGGTAATAAGCGTGATGACGGCCCGGGGCGCGTCACCTCTACTCTTATCTTTATCGCATGATACACGGAACCAGTGTTGCGGGGCCAAGATGACAATTTTGTAATCTTGTCGTCATCCTGCAGACAGGGCCGCCTTTCTATTCTCTTCATAACAACAATTCCAAATGAACAAGATGCCACAAGGAGAGAAGGTGCAATGACAGAGGCAAAGAACAGTCCCAATCTGCCCCGGCGCCGGTTTGTGCAGGGGCTGGCCGCCGGCGGTGTGGTGCTGGGCATGGCACCCATGCTAACGCCGGCCCGGGCCGCCAGCCCGGGTACCCTGACCGGCGACGTTCCCGTGCTGACCGGTACCGAATTCGAGCTGGTGATCGATGAAACACCGGTCAACTTCACCGGCAAGAACCGCATGGCTACCACCATCAACGGCTCCATTCCCGGGCCGACCCTGCGCATGCGAGAAGGGGACGAGGTGACCATCCGCGTGACCAACCGGCTGAAGGAGCCGACCTCCATTCACTGGCACGGCATCATCTTGCCCTACCAGATGGACGGGGTGCCGGGCATCAGTTTCCCCGGCATTGCCCCCGGCGAAACCTTTACCTACAAGTACAAGCTGGAGCAGAGCGGCACCTACTGGTATCACTCCCATTCGGGCATGCAGGAGCTGACCGGCATGTACGGCGGTCTGATCATCGATCCGGCCGAGGGCGAGACCATTGAGGCCGACCGCGAGCACCTGGTGCTGCTGTCCGACTGGACCGACGAAAACCCGATGCGGGTGTTCGGCAAGCTCAAGAGTCAGGGCGATTTCTACAACTTCAATCAGCCCACCGTATTCGACTTTTTCCGGGATGTGTCCAGTGACGGCCTGATGACGGCGCTGAACAAGCGGCAGATGTGGAACGCAATGCGCATGAGCCCGAGCGATCTGGCGGACTTGTCATCCCAGACCCTCACCTACCTGATGAACGGCACGGCGCCCGCCGGTAACTGGACGGCCCTGTTCAAGCAGGGCGAGCGGGTGCGGTTGCGCTTTATCAACGGTGCCGGCAACAGCTTTTATGATGTGCGTATTCCCGGGCTCAAGATGACGGTGGTACAGGCCGACGGCCTCAATGTAGCGCCAGTGACCGTGGATGAATTCCGCTTCGGCCCCGGCGAGACCTACGATGTGCTGGTTGAGCCAAAGGCCGAGGCCTATACCCTGTTTGCCCAGGCGATGGACAGAACCGGCTATGCCAGTGGCACCCTGGCCACGCGGGAGGGGTTGCGTGCCGCCATCCCCGAGCTGGACCCACCCCAGAATCTGACCATGGTCGACATGATGGGCGACATGGGGGCCATGAACCACGGTGGCCTGGATCACAACGGCATGAAGATGGGTGCCATGAGCGGCATGGACCATAGCGGTATGGATATGATCGGCATGGACCACAGTGGCATGGACATGGGCGCCATGGCCGGAATGGAACATGGCAGCATGACGGGGATGGATCACGGTGCCATGGCCGGCGGTCTGACCAGGGCCGGCAGCGAGGTGCGCCATGCCCGTAGCGAATACGGCCCCAGCGTGGATATGCGGGTGGATACACCGCGCACCAATCTGGACGATCCCGGTGTGGGATTGCGCAACAACGGACGCCGGGTACTGACCCTGGCCGATTTGCGCACGCCGGGGGGGCCCATGGACCCACGGCCACCGGAGCGGGAAATAGAGCTGCACCTTACCGGTAACATGGAGCGTTATACCTGGTCGTTCGACGGGGTCGAGTTCGGCAGCTCCACCCCGGTTCACCTGAACTTCGGCGAGCGGGTGCGTATTATCCTGCACAACGACACCATGATGACCCACCCCATGCACCTGCACGGCATGTGGAGCGAGCTGGAAAGCCCGGATGGGGACTTTCTGGTGCGCCGCCACACCATACCGGTACAACCGGCACAGCGGATCAGCTTTCTGGTGACCGCCGATGCCCTGGGGCGCTGGGCCTGGCACTGTCACCTTATGTTTCATATGGATGCGGGCATGTTCCGGCAGGTGGTGGTGTCATGAGCCGGATCAAAAGAGGGAAAATGACGATGACATCCGGATTGAACGGCATTCTGCTGGCCCTGTCGGTGCTGCCGGCCGGGGTGGCGCAGGCTCAGGGTGCTCATGCCGGGCACGGTTCGGTATCGGCAAACAGCCAGCAGGGGATGGACCATAGCCAGATGCAGGGCATGGACCACAGCCAGATGGAAGCGATGGACCACAGCCAGATGGAAGGCATGGATCATGGCAGCATGCAGATGCAGGGCGGCTCGGCCCCCGCCGATGCCCGGGATCCCCATGCTTATTCTGGTGGCGTTACCCTGGAAGAAGGGCCCTATGTCCTGCCTGGTCCACGGCAACTGCGGTTGGCCGACGAGCACGTTTTTTACGGTGTGCTGGTCGACAGGCTGGAGCGGGTCGACAATGGTGAGGGCCATGCGCTGACCTACGACACCCGCGCCTGGCTTGGCTATGACTACGACAGAGCCGTACTGAAGGCAGAAGGCGATACAGAACAAGGGCGGCTGCAAGAAGCCAGCACCGAACTGTTATGGAGCCATGCCCTGACGACGTTCTGGAACGGTGAGCTGGGTGTGCGTTACGACACTGGTCACGGTCCGGATCAGGGCTGGTTGGCCTTTGGGGTGGCGGGTCTGACCCCTTACTGGTTCGAACTGGATGCCACCGCCTATCTGGGTGACGATGGGCAAACGGCGCTGGCGGTGGAAGGAGAATATGAACTCTTGCTGACCCAGCGACTGGTACTGCAGCCAAGGGCGGAACTGACCGCCTATGGCAAGAATGACGCCGAACGCGGCCAGGGCCGAGGCCTGTCCGAACTGGTGGCCGGTGCTCGGTTGCGTTATGAATTCAGCCGCCAGTTTGCGTCCTATGTGGGGTGGGAGTGGGCGGCGGCCCTGGGTAACAGTGCCGACCAGGTACGAGCAGAAGGTGAGGCCACCCAGGAAACCCGTTGGGTCGCCGGGGTCAGGTTCTGGTTTTAAATCATCATGATTGCACGATAAAACTCATACCAAGGAAACAACACATGAAAAAAACACTGCCCGTTTTAATGCTGTCACTGCTACCCGGCATGGCGATGGCCGCCGGTGAACACGGTGGTCATCATGATGGCCATGATATGGCGGCCATGCAGCAGGATATGCACGGCATCGGCCGGCCCGGCAGTTCTGCCGAGGTCAGCCGCACCATCGAAGTGGTGATGGGTGATAATATGCGTTTCGTTCCCGAACAGATTGAGGTCAACGCCGGCGAAACCGTGCGTTTCTTCATCAAAAACTCGGGCAAGCTGGCCCATGAACTGGTGATTGGCAATCTTGAGTCGCTGCAGGCGCATGCGGAGATGATGCGTCAGATGCCGGACATGAAACACGCC
Source organism: Oceanisphaera psychrotolerans (assembly GCF_001870485.1). Taxonomy (GTDB): domain Bacteria; phylum Pseudomonadota; class Gammaproteobacteria; order Enterobacterales; family Aeromonadaceae; genus Oceanimonas; species Oceanimonas psychrotolerans. The sequence goes on from NZ_MDKE01000068.1 coordinate 16,978, forward strand.
GAGCCCAACATGATCAGTCTGCAACCGGGCCAGAAAGGCGGCTTGATTTGGACCTTTGAACAGGCCGGCACCGTCGATTTTGCCTGCCTGATCCCCGGCCATATGGAAGCGGGCATGAAAGGCCGCGTACAGGTAATGTAAGGGGAGTGGCATGGGCCGCGGCCCATGCCTTTTCCTGTTATTAGCCGAACTTTTTATCCAGCCGAATTTTTCAGCCAGTCGAACAAGAGGACAAGCAACGCCGTGAATAACACATCAAAGACGAACCGCTGGTGGTTGTGGGGGACAGGAATGGTGGGGCTGGCCGCGATCGCCATGGTCGGCAGCCACTTTTTGCAGGGCGACTTGTCCGCCGGAGCCGGGCAAATACAGCAGGGCAAGCAGGCTTATCAGGATAACTGCGCCAGTTGTCATGGCGCCGATCTTAACGGCACTCGCCAGGGGCCGCCGTTTATTCACAAGGTGTATGAGCCATCCCATCATGGTGATGAGTCCTTTTACCGCGCCGCCGCCAACGGGGTGCAGGCCCATCACTGGCGCTTTGGCGACATGCCGCCGGTGCCCGGCGTCACCCGGGACCAGGTGGGCGACATCATCGCCTATATTCGCGAGCAGCAGCGGAAAAACGGCATCAAATAAGCCGTTGCGGTTATTCGGCGGCGGCTGTGACGCCGTCGCTATTTCGTTGCGACAGGCGGGCCATCGCCGGAAAAATGGGCCCTGAAGCAGGTTTCTCGTTCATCGGAATGCACCGACAGGGTGCCGCCGTGGGCGGTGATAATCGCCTTGGCGATGGCCAGCCCCAGCCCGGTGCCTTCGGTTACCGGCTGGCGGGCACTGTCTGCCCGGTAGAAGCGATCGAACAGCCGGGGCCATTGTTCCGGCGGAATGGCCGGGCCCGGATTGCTCACCTCCACTGTGGTGCCTTCGTGGTTGCTGCTCACCGCAATACGCACTTCGCCCTGCGGCGGGGTGTAACGAATGGCATTGGTCAGCAGGTTGCTGAATGCCCGCTGCAGCATGGACTTGTCGCCCAGCAGGTGGCCGTTCCCCCGTCTGTTTAATCGCACCTGCTGCTCACTGGCCAGGGGCTCGAAAAATTCCAGCAGTTCATCCAGTTCATCGGCCAATGCGAGCGGCTCGGGCTGCATGCTCAGCTGGCCTTGCTCCGACTTGGCCAGGAACAGCATTTCACCGATCATCCTCGCCAACCGCTCGGCGGTTTCCAGGTTGGCGTAGAGAACCTCTCTGTATTCTTCGGCATTACGCGGGTGTGCCAACGCCACCTGGGTTTGCATCATCAGGCTGTTGACCGGGGTGCGCAGCTCGTGGGCAATATCCGAAGAAAAGGCCGTCAGCCGCTGAAAAGAATCTTCCAGCCGTTCCAGCATGTCATTAAATGCCTGAATGGGAGCGTGCAGCTCGGCCGGTGCATTGGCCAGGGGGAGCCGGTGGTCGAGTTTGTTGGCGGTAACCCGGGCGGAGAGAGAGGCCAGAGTGCGCAATGGTTTTAGTCCCGTGCGTGATGCGAACCATCCCAGCAGCACCGAGACCAGCGCAATAGCACCGGTCAGCCAGGCCAGCCCGGTTTTTATCTCGTCGATAAAATGCTGATGATAGCTGGTATCCAGCGCCACACGAACCAACACCGACTGGGGGGCGTCGGCCCAGGGCAGGGAGGGGTCCAGGAAGATTTGTTCTGTAATGCTGCGATAACGAATTCCCTCTTCGGTCCAGCTTTCCTGTAAGGGCAAGGATTCAGCTGCGGGAACAGCGCGGGTCATTCCCGGTTGCTGGCGATGCTCGGGTTTGGCGTTTGCCAGGATCCGGCCTTGCTCATCCTGTATCAGCAGATAATGGCCGCCATGCCCGGAAAGCGCATCGTTCAGGTGCGCTTCCAGCAATGACCATGTCTGATCGGTACCTTGTAAATGGGTCGTCAGAAAGTTTTTGGCCAGTATTATCTTGCCCTGAATGTCCGTTTCGTCCTGGCGCGCAAAGTGATGCTCCAGCGCTTGCATCAATACGACACTGACCAGGCCCCATATGGCCAGCATGGTGATGCTGAACATCAGGCTCAGGCGGCTGGTTAAAGAAAGATAACTGCCCATGATGTCGCTCTATGCCCCGTTGCACTCAACACGGCGCCCAATGTACCACGTAATCACAGGGTTCGAGCCGGATGACCATAATGTCATCGCCGGGCGTCATTCACCTGACACTGTTGCCAACTCAACCGTTGCCAGAGCATGCGGGCGCTCCATTCTGGTACGGATAAACTGCGGGCTCTGTTCAATGGTCTGCGCCAGACGAGCGGTCGCCTCGTTGACCTGATCGGCCACAAACAGGGTGGTATCCGTTTTTGGCAGGGGAGGTAACCCCTGTTCCACCACCACCATGTCCTGTTCCAGTGTCTTGCGCGGGATCACTCCCACGCCAATGCCCGCGCGCACCGCCGCCAGCACGCCGGCCCGGCTCTGGCTGGTAAAGGCAATGCGATAGGGCAGTTCCACTTTCTCCAGTGCCTGGCAGGCCGAGTCCCGGTGGTAACAGCCGTCAACAAACACCGCCAGGGGCAAGGGATCCCGCAGATGGGTCATGTGCGTTTGTGAACGAACCCACACCAGCTCATCCCGGTCGAGACGCTGTCCTCCGTCGGACAACACCGGCATTTCGATCAGGGCCAGGTCCAGCTTGCCTTCTCTGAGCAGTGACAGCAGATAGTGGGGGCGGTGATCACAGAAGACTTCCAGCCGGGCTTCCGGGTAGTTCAGTACAAAGGCCTCCAGCAGCGGTGTCAGGCTGCGGGTAGCGTACTGATCATGGGTGCCGAACCGCACCTTGCCGTTGATATCCGCATTCTGGAACGAGCCCAGGATCCGGTCGTGCAGATTAAGTAACTGTTGCGCGTGGGCTCTGAGCAATTCTCCCGCCGGGGTTAACCTGACCCCATATTGTCCCCGCTCCAGCAACGGCGCAGTCACCAGCGCCTCCAGTCTGCTCAATTGCATGCTGATGGTGGAGGGCGCCTTGTGCAGGCGGCCTGCTGCCACCGTCAGGTTGAGCGTTTCCGCCACCACCACAAAGGTGCGCAGCAGGGTAATAGGTAAGTCACGCATGATGAGAATTCAATCTTGTTGAAGGCAGATATTGATATTTATCGATTTACCGAATTTTAACAAGCGTTCAGGATGGCCGGGTTACTTATTCATCACAGGATCAGGGAGCGTCAGCGATGAAAATGGCCGTTGTTTTCGGAATGAATCAGATAGTCAGTCACGGATTTGGCATGTTTCTGTTTGCCGCCCTGGTACCGCTGATGCGGGAGTCGATCAGCCTCAGTCATTGGCACCTGGCTGCGATTGGGGCCCTCACCCAGCTGGCCTATCTTGGCGGTGCCATGCTGATAGGATTGCTTGGCCATCGTTTGGGGACGGCCCGTCTGTCGCTGATGACCGGCACCCTGACCACCGCCCTGCTGTTTACCATGTCGCAACTCGAAAACCCGCTGTTCATTACCCTGGTGCTGACCTGCCTGGCGGCCAGCGCGGCCATCAGCTGGGGTACCATAGTGGAAATCATCAGCCGTCATGCCCGCGCCGAGCAGCGTTCGACCTATCTTTCGGCCGCTTCCAGCGGCACCGCCTGGGGCTATGGTCTGAATGGCCTGATGATCCTGCTGGTCGTACCCGTACTCGGCTGGCAACACAGCTGGCAGATTGCAGGGGGCATGGGCATACTGGTTGTGGGGATGACCTGGTATCTGCTGAACAACCTGAAAAAACCGCTAACCACCACGGCAGCGCTTCCCGAGTCCAACATTCCCGCCTCCAGGCTGCTGGCCACCATTTGCGGTGAAAGAACCGCCATGTTCGCCTGCCTGATCTGCTTTCTGGTCGGGTTTACCACCATGCCTTTTTCCAACTGGCTCAATACCTATCTCGATCAACTGGCGTTGCCGGCTGCACTGGGTGGCTACACCTGGACCACGGTGGGGATCACCGGCATGGTGGCTGGCGTGGTCACGGGCTGGTTGGCCGATCGCAACGGCCACGGTGTCGCACTGATGGTGATCTTCAGCGGTTTCGCCCTGGGGTTGCTGGCGTTTGTCTATGATCCGGCCCGATTTGCGCTGGTGGCCGGCTTTGGTTATGGCCTGATGTATTTCCCCATGTGGGGCATACTGGCGGGCTGGATAGGTCAGACCTACTCGTCTACCGCCACCATGCAAATCAGCGGTATCTGTATGGTGACCTTTGGCCTGGGGGGCACTCTGGGTAACCTGCTGGCCGGCTACCTCCGCGATACTACCGGGACGCTGGACGCGGTTTTCCTTACCCTGGCCGCGGCCTCGGTGCTGCTGGTCATGCTGGCGTTGTGGATACTGAGTGTCAGCCCCAAATCCCGCCCGATGCAACCAGCGGTCTGAAGGTGTTTATCCGGGTCGCTTTGCCGGCGGGCTGAAGCTGACGGTTACTGTAAAAAAGGCCGGACATTGTCCGGCCTTGTTACATAGGGAGCTTGTCTCAGTCCCGGTCGTTGGGGGCATCCTCGGTAACGGCAGACTCGGGCCTGGCCGCTATCACCTTGTTGCCGGACTCGGGCCTGGCCGCTATCACCTTGTTGCCGGACTCTGGCTGTCCGTGCGGGCGGCCGTCGGCATCGAATTTCTGCTGCATCACCCGCAGGTTGGCGGGCGGCGCTTCGCCTTCCTTGCCCGCACCGAAGTAGATGGTGGTATGGGGGAAGGGGATCTCGATACCGGCGTGGTCGAAGTGCTGCTTCACCAGCCGGTTGTAGGCCCGGCCAACCGCCCACTGCATGCCGGGCACCGTCTTGATGCGCACCCGGATGTTGACCGAGCTGTCGGCCAGGGCGATAACACCGGCCACTTCCAGCGGCTCGAGTATGTCGTGTTTGTGCTCGTCGCCGGCGGCCAGCTCGTCAAAGGCGTTGTGCAGCTGGGCGATGGCCTCGTCGATGCTCTCGCGATAGGCAATGCCGTATTCACCCACATGATAGCCGAACTCGCGCATGTAGTTGGACACCGTATCCACGCTGGAAAACGGAATGATGTGATAGGTGCCGTTGAGGTCGCGAATACCCACCGAGCGAATGCTGAGCTTTTCGGCGGTGCCGGTAATGCCCCCCACCGTCACCACATCGCCGGTATTCATGGCGTTTTCAATCTGGATGAACACCCCGGTAATGATGTCCTGCACCAGTTTCTGGGCGCCAAAGCCGATGGCCAGGCCCAGCACCCCGGCACCGGCGATCAGCGGCCCTATGTTGATACCGATTTCCGCCAGCACTATCATGGCGGTCATGGTGACCAGGGTGACGGCCAGCGCGCTGCGAAACAGCGACAGCAGAGTCCTGGCGCGGGCAGAAGGCTCGCCGTTGCCGGTGTCGGCGTTGAGCTTGTGCTCAATCAGGCTGGCCATGGTTACCCACAGGGCGGCGGCCACAAACAGGATGAAGGCCACACCAATGACCTTGCCCATCAGTTTGCCGCCAGACTCGGAGGCGTACCAGGCGGGCAGATCCAGCGCATCCCAGGCGTTGAGCACCAGCAGGATAATGGCGGCTACCATCAGCATGCGCACAAAGCGCAGCGCATTGGGTACATAGCTGTTTAGCCGTGATTCGAGCAGCGGCAGCTTGCGGCGCAGATCGTCCGACAGGGTAATGCGCCGGCCTATGGTCTGGCTCAGCAGGGTGGAGAGCAGTATGCCCAGCACCACTATGCCCAGGGTCTTGAGGGTGGCAAACAGCACAAAAGGCAGGGCGTCGGCCGGGCGCAGCAGGGTCAGTAGCAGCACCACCACAAAATAGGCCAGGGCGAACAGATGCCAGGTTCGGGCCAGCAGCTTCAGGCTGACCTTGCCCGCGGCCATGGTGCTTTGTTCGGCTTTATCGTTAATGGCACGGTACAGACGGCGGCGATTCTTGAGGATCACCGCCACCGCATAGAAGAAGGCGCCGAACATGATCAGGGTATTGACGCCCTGTGCCAGGGTGGGAGAGATATTGATGTTGATCAGTGGCTCCAGCACCATGACACCGTAGCCGAGCAGGCCGACCAGCAGGGCCAGCCAGCGATTCCAGTACCCGGCTTCCGCCGAGTCGATGGGCAGTAGCCGCAGCCCTTCATAGCGGGAAGAAAACAGCGCCCGCAGCCCGGCCTTGAGCAGCTCTATTACCATGAAGGCGTTGAGGAACAGCGAAGCCTGGGTGGTCAGCTCACCGGTTTCTCCCACCATAAAGGTGGCCATCAGGTTACCGCCCAGATAGGCCAGCCCCACCACCAGCACGTCGATGGCCGCCGCCAGTGCCACACACAACACCAGCCGCAGTACCGGCGTTTTGCCTGCACCATGACGGGACCAGTGACTCAGGCGGGTAAAGAGCGGCCCTGCCAACCGGCGCAGCACCCAGAACAGCACCAGGGTGGCCAGTATCACCAGTCCGAGGTTGAGGGTGGCGCTGATGAAGGTGGTCATGTCGAAGCGGCCATTGTCTCCGGCCGGATGACCGGCAAACAGGTTACCGATCACCGCGATCAGGTTGTTGAACTGGTCCCCGAGATCGCCGGCTATCCGGCGGGTGGTGTCCGCCAGTTGGCTGGGAAGGGATGGTTCGGCGCTGGCGGCCGTTGCGCCGGGGGCGGTAACGGAGGGGCCTTGCTGCTCGGCTAGGCCGCGCAGCTCTGCCACCAGTTGCTGGCGTGATGATTCGTTTTCCAGTATTTCCGCCAGGGCGGCGTAAGGGGGTGGTTCGGTCGTGTTCTGGCTTGGGCCTGCGCCATACTCGCAAGGGGAGCACAGAGCAGCCACAGGGTCAGCAGGGTGAGTCTTTTTATCAGGTTCACCAGTGGCCTCCAGTTGGCTGTCAGCGTGTAGGTTCAAAGAGATGGACGGTTAATCCTTCGGGTTGTTTATATGAATGAACAAGGGGATTGAGCAGGGTAACATACTGGAAATGGCGTGTTAAATTTCAAATACTTGCAGAAACAGTGAGGAGATAGGGTGGATGCCGGCGGCCCTCCGGTATGGAACTCCGGTAGCAAGCCTTGGGTATTATAAAAAATTGGTAAGACTTTTTTCTGCTACCTGGGTGGTTATTTTTCGAACGCCATTGTTTTTGCCCTACAATGTCTTCGGGCCTGAAACAGTAAAGGAGACCGATATGTTAGCCAAGCGGTGTAGCTATACCCTGCAAAGTGATGATCATTATCATGTCAATATAGTGGTAAACCCTGAAGGCATAATGGACGTGAGCATTATCGAGAATAAACAACATGTTATCAGTGAGTTTGATCATGTTCACTTCAAGGAGAGTCGTCAGGGGGTCAAGTTGGTTTGTGAAGATGACGACTGTGCCGGCCATCAAGAGGTTTGTTTGATACTCTCTCGTAGAGATGCGTTCGAACTCCGTGAAATGATCGATAATGCCATCCAGGAATACGAACAACTGATGACGGACCTGTAGTTGTGCACATGGCCGTTATGAACAGCAGTAACGTTATTACTCATGAATTGTTAATAAAAAGCCTCATTCCATTGGATGAGGTTTTTTATTGTTCTGAACTCACCCTGACAGGGGGAATGTTTGTATTACTTGCAGTGACTGAGCATTTATCAGCAACAACTAATAAAGTAATGGCTTGATAAGTCGTTTAATTACAACGTGCACCGCGTGGTATTCAGGAACCATATTGAGCTGGGGGCGTGAAGGAAAACAGATGCCGGATATTCTTGTGGTTCTTTTTATGGTGGCTGTACTGCCAGTTTTTCTTTCGGCGGTTGGCGTATGCTTGCGGATCTCCGAGTTCGGAAAGCTGGATAATCATCATCCCAGAGAGCAGCAAGCCCGGCTGACGGGGATAGGCGCAAGAGCCGTCGCCGCGCAAAATAATGCATGGGAAGCGCTTCTGTTGCTTGGTGTTGTGGTTATCATCGCCGTCGCCGCAAAGGTAGACTTGCATTCGCTGTCGAGTGCGTCTTACCTCTTTCTGGTATCCAGAATGCTGCACCCTGTATTTTACATGGCCAACATGGCATTGCTCAGAAGCACCGCATTCGGGGTGGGTTGGTTCACCTGTGTGTACATCTTTTACGTGTCATGTAAGGCGTTTTGAGCATAAAACAGCATGGTCAGCCATGGCGTCGCGGCCGGTTATGGTGGCGAGGGTCGAGTCAACCCGAGAGCATGAAATGAAAAACATTCTTGAAAACATCCCCGCGGATCTGTCGAGTGAGCACTTTCTGGATCTGGTCAATACGCCGAATGTGCGCATAGAGCGCATCGTGTCGAGCGGGCACAGCTCGCCCGAGACGGGCTGGTACGATCAGGAGGAAGACGAGTGGGTCATGGTGCTGGAAGGGGCGGGTACCCTGGAGTTTGAAGATGGCCGGGTCGTGACCCTGAACAAGGGGGGCTTCATTCATATTCCCGCCCATGTCCGGCACCGGGTCAGCCATACCAGTGAACACGGCGTGACTGTCTGGCTGGCGGTGTTTTTCACCCCGGCCGGGCACGGAGCCGGTTGACGCACCGGAGAGGCGCATGGATATTCTGTTTTTAGGTACTTCTTCCGGCACGCCGACCAAAACCAGAAACCTGTCGGCGGTAGCGGTGCAAAAGGCCGGCGCCCGGCCCTGGATACTGATCGACTGCGGCGAGGGCACCCAGCACCGGTTGTTGCATACGCCATTATCGTTACCACGCTTGCAGGCTATCTGCATTACTCATATGCATGGCGATCATTGCTACGGGCTGCCCGGCCTGTTGGCCAGTGCGGCCATGTCGGGACGAAGTGAGCCACTCACGCTTATCGGCCCCGGTGCCCTGCGGGAATGGCTTGCGTTAACTGAACAGGCCACCCACCTGCAGTTGGGGTTTGTGCTGCACTTTGTTGATGTAGCAGAGCTGACGGGGCGGCAGGGGCAGGTCCTGGTAGAGGGTTTCAGCATCTCGGCGCTACCGTTGTCGCACCGGGTGCCTTCTTTCGGTTACGAATTTGTCGAAACGGGTCTGCCCGGCAAGCTCGATGTGGCGAAGCTGAAAGCAGATAACATTGAATCCGGGCCCCTGTGGGGGAGACTACACAGGGGTGAACAGGTGACCCTGGCAGATGGCCGGGTGATAGACGGCCGCGACTATCAGCTGGCGCCAGAGGCGCCGCGCAGGGTCATTGTCTGTGGCGACAACGACAATCCCGCTCTGCTGGCCGGGCATGCCGGCTCGGCCGATGTGCTGGTGCACGAGGCTACCTTTACCCAGGCGGTTGCCGCCAGGCTGGGGGCCGGGCCACAGCACAGTTCTGCCATGAGCATCGCCCGGTTCGCCGCCGACGCCGGGGTAGCCAACCTGATCCTCACTCATTTCAGCCCGCGTTACAAAGACGGTGGCGCCGGCCTGACCATTGGCGATATCGAGCAGGAGGCGAAGGCACATTATGGCGGCAAGCTGTTTCTGGCCCGGGATCTGGAGGTGTTTCATCTGGATCGAGAAGGGGAATTGAGGCGGGCATCATACCCGTCTGATTAGGCAGCCCGGTGAAGCTGCCGCTTAAGCCGGCTCAAACGGCATCTGTATTACATTCTGCCTCTGTTCTCGTCATTCCTGCGGAGGCAGGAATGACGAGTAGCCGGATCCCCACTTCGGAGAGCCATGCCGAAAAATGCATGGAGCCCCGCCTTCGCGAGGGTGACGATGAGTAGGCTCCCCCCGTGTTTGCGGGGGAGCCTCTTCAGGTCAGGTCAGGCCAGGTCGAAGCGGTCGGCGTTCATCACCTTGTTCCAGGCGGCGACGAAGTCACGCACGAACTTGTCCCTGGCGTCGGCCTGAGCGTAGACCTCCGCCACGGCCCGCAACTGGGAGTTGGAGCCAAAGACCAGATCCACCCGGGTGGCGGTCCACTTCGTATCACCTGTCTTGCGGTCACGCCCCTCGAACACATCGTCTTCTCCGGCGACGGGTGCCCACACGGTGTTCATGTCGAGCAGGTTGACGAAGAAGTCGTTGCTCAGGGTTTCCGGCTGTTTGGTGAACACACCATGCTGTGCCTGTTTGTAATTGGCGTTCAGTACCCGCATTCCGCCCACCAGCACCGTCATTTCCGGCGCGCTCAGTTGCAGCAGTTGCGCCTTGTCTACCAGCATTTCTTCGTCCGACACGGTGAATTTGGTGCGGCGATAGTTGCGGAAACCGTCGGCCTCTGGACGCAGCCACTCGAAGGATTCGGCGTCGGTCTGGGCCTCGGTGGCGTCGGTACGACCCGGGGCGAAGGGCACCTCGACGGTGTGGCCCGCATCCTGGGCCGCCTTTTCGATGGCCGCGGCACCGCCGAGCACAATCAGATCGGCCAGCGATACCTTTTTGTTGCCGGTCTGCGCATCGTTAAAGGCGCTTTGTATGCCTGCGAGGATATTCAGCACCTTCGCCAGCTGCGCGGGCTGGTTGACTTCCCAGTCCTTTTGCGGCGCCAGGCGCAGGCGGGCACCATTGGCGCCACCCCGTTTGTCGGAGCCACGGAAGGTGGAGGCCGATGCCCAGGCGGTGGATACCAGCTCGGATACCGACAGGCCGCTGGCAAGCAGTTTGCGCTTGAGCTCTGCAACGTCCCGGGCGTCTACCAGATCATGATCCACGGCCGGTACCGGATCCTGCCAGATCAGGTCTTCTTTCGGCACTTCCGGACCCAGGTAGCGGGCTTTTGGTCCCATGTCCCTGTGGGTCAGTTTGAACCAGGCGCGGGCAAAGGCGTCGGCGAACTCATCCGGATTCGCGAGGAAGCGGCGTGAGATTTTTTCGTAGGCCGGGTCGTAGCGCAGCGACAGATCGGTGACCAGCATCATCGGCGGACGACGCTTGGAGCCGTCTTCCGGCCCGGGGATCTCGTCGCCCCTGGCGCCCTTGGCAACGAATTGCTGGGCGCCGGCTGGGCTCTTGGTCAGCTCCCACTCGTAGCCGAACAGGTTTTCGAAGAAATAGTTGCTCCACTGAGTGGGGGTCTGGGTCCAGATTACCTCGGGCCCGCCGCCCATGGTGTCTTCGCCCATGCCCTTGCCGTAGCTACTCTTCCAGCCCATGCCCATCATCTCGATGGGGGCGGCTTCCGGCTCCGGGCCTACCTGGTCTTCACTGCCGGCACCGTGGGCCTTGCCGAAGGTGTGGCCACCGGCGATCAAGGCAACGGTTTCCTCGTCGTTCATTGCCATGCGTTTGAAGGTTTCGCGGATATCGTGAGCCGCCTTGACCGGATCCGGTTCGCCCTCGGGACCTTCCGGATTCACGTAGATAAGGCCCATGTGGGTGGCGCCCAGCGGGGTTTCCAAATCACGGTTCTGCTTGTCGACAATGCGCTTGTCGCTGCCGAGCCAGGTTTCCTCGGCGCCCCAGTAGATGTCTTCCTCCGGCTCCCAGGTGTCCTCGCGGCCGCCGGCGAAGCCAAAGGTTTTGAAGCCCATGGACTCCAGTGCCACGTTGCCGGCCAGTATCATCAGGTCGGCCCAGGACAGCTTGTTGCCGTACTTCTGCTTGATGGGCCACAGCAGGCGGCGTGCCTTGTCCAGGTTGACGTTGTCCGGCCAGCTATTGAGGGGCGCAAAGCGCTGCTGACCACCCCCGGCGCCGCCGCGGCCATCGCCGATGCGATAGGTACCGGCGCTGTGCCAGGCCATGCGGATCATCAGGCCGCCGTAGTGGCCAAAGTCGGCCGGCCACCAATCCTGGGAATCGGTCATCAGGGCATGCAGATCCTGTTTGACCGCCGGCAGGTCGAGCTGCTTGAAGGCGGCGGCGTAATCGAAGTCCGATCCCATGGGGTCGGCCTTGGGGCTGTGCTGATGCAGGATGCCAAGGTTCAGCTGGTTGGGCCACCAGTCCCTGTTCATGGTGCCGCGGCTCTCTGTGCGGGTGTTGGACCCATGCATGACCGGGCATTTTCCGGCATTGCCAGCGTCGTGTTTATGTTCGTTCATTACTTGCTTCTCCGATGTTGGTGATGCTGATTGAACTGCTCGGTCAAACTGACGACGGGTCACCGTTCACCGGCTATCACTCCGTCGCCCTGTCTTTGTATAAGGTATAGCATTCCCATGGCATGGGTTAAAATTGCTTATTCTTATCAATACGATAGCCTGCGTGTATCGTCAGTCCCGGCGCCGGGATCTCCAATATCAAATAGCATGAGGCCAAAATGGACGTTCGTCAGTACCTGGAAAGACCCACCAAGGATGCCATGCGTGAACTCCCCGAGTTCGCCGGCCTGTCACTGGATCATGTTCATCTGGTGCGTGATGCAGAGGAAGTGAGCTTTGCCCGTGAGCAGCTCGGCAACTGTACCCACCTTGGCTTTGATACCGAGAGCAAGCCGACGTTTATGGCGGGTGAGTCCAGCACCGGGCCGCATCTTGTTCAGTTGGCCACGCCCGATCACGCCTTTCTGTTTATGGCCGAGCACCTGGTTGGCAATGCGGCTGGCCATGAGCTGCTGGCCGGGATCCTGCAATCGGAACGTATTATCAAGGTCGGGTTTGGGTTTAAATCGGATCGCGGGCCTGTTTTTCGCAAGTTTGGTATTGAACTGCGTGCCACCATTGAGTTGTCGGGGGCCGTCAAGCGACTGGGTTACCGGCAACAGGTAGGGCTGCAGGCCGCCGTGGCCATAGTGCTGGGTGAATATCTCCCCAAATCCAGAAAGGTCACCCTCTCGAACTGGGCGGCGGAGGCGTTATCTCCGGCCCAACAGCGTTATGCCGCCAACGATGCCCATGCCAGCCTGCGGGTGTATCAGGCTCTGGCCAAGGTGGCGCCCCAGTTGCTGCCCCAGGCCTGATGACTTATATCAATACAATATTATGCCAACATACATATGCGGACAGACCAGAGTATCCGGTGCCGAACACCACCTTCATTACACATCCATGGCGTCGTGATGTGATATCTGCACCATATTTGAAAGACCGGGACGCCAAGGCGGGGGGCGGCTGACGGGAGGCCGACTGGCGGTATGTCGGCAAGAATGCAGGGCTAGCTGGACAGGAGGTTGGGATGAAAGCTGACGCCGGCGTGCGGATTGTCTATCTGGGTAATCCCCTGCACGGGGATGATGCCGCCGGTATTCGCGCGCTGGCGTTGTCGCAGGCGCTTTCCTGGCCCGCCGGGGTCGAGCTGGTGGACGGAGGCACGGGGGGCGTCAGTTTGCTGCCGCTGTTTCAGCATTGCCGGCGCATTATACTGGTGGATGCCTTGCTGAGTCCGGGTCACGAGGGCGAAATCCGCTATCAGTGCAACGTGCAGGCGGATTCGCTGGCGGGAAGCGAAGGCCTGGAACATGGCGGTGGTGTCAAGGGGCTGCTGGCGCTGGTGCCACTGCTGGTGTCACCGGCGCCGATCATCGATATCTTCGTGATTGGCGGCCACCGTTTTACGCCCTGTAGCCCCGAACTCAGCGACGAGGTGTCTCGGGCTCTGCCGGAGCTGTGTCGGCGTCTGCATCGTTATGTGACCGAAGAGCTGATGCCTTCGGACACGGAACGGCCGACGGGCGGCACGCCGCAGAGCGTGATGGGCAGCCGATTGAGGATCACCGGCTGCGTGCAGGGGGTGGGCTTTCGTCCTTTTGTCTATCGACTGGCGACGGAACTCGGGTTGTCGGGCGTCGTCGGCAATATCGGCGCCGGGGTCGATATCCGGCTGGCCGCCGATGCCGCCGGCGTGGCCCGTTTCTGCCAACGGCTGCGGGCGGACTGCCCCGCTCATGCCCGCATAGAGAGTATTGCTGCCGAGCCATTCAGCTTTGCGTCCGTTCCCCATGGCTTTTCGGTGACGGACAGTCAGGCCGAGGGACAGGGGGCCCGGTTTCCGCCGGATCTGGCCGTCTGCCCCCGGTGTCTGGCCGAGCTGGCCGATCCGGATAATCGGCGCCATGGTTATCCCTTCATCAATTGTACCGACTGCGGCCCCCGTTACTCCATTGTCAACACCCTGCCCTGGGACAGGGCCAACACCGCCATGGCGGACTTTCCCCTCTGTGCCGCCTGCCGCCAGGAATATACCGATCCCACCAATCGGCGCTTTCATGCCGAGCCCGTGGCCTGTGCCGAGTGCGGTCCCCGCATCTGGCTGCAAGACGCCGAGGGTCGGGTGCAGGAGGGGCCGACGGCGGCCTTGCTGGTTCAATGCCGATCCTGGTTGAAGCAGGATCGGGTGTTGGCGCTCAAGGGCATCGGCGGTTTTCAACTGGCCTGCGATGCGGGCTCGGCGACGGCCATCGCCTCGTTGCGCCGACGCAAGCACAGGCCCGCCAAGCCATTTGCCGTCATGATGCAGGATTTGGCTCAGGCAGAAATCTATTTCGAGTTGAACAATGCCGAACTGGAATTACTGGCAAGCCCGGCAGCGCCCATCCTGCTGTTGCCGAAGGCGCGGCTCAGGCTGCCGGTGCAAGGAGTCGTGCCCGAGGCGCTGGCGCCGGGCATGGCCTGCATCGGCGTCATGCTGGCGGGTTCGCCGTTGCACTGGTTGTTGTTGAACGAGGTCGGCGGTCCTCTGGTGATGACCTCGGGCAACACCGCTGGCGAGCCCATCTGTATCGACAACCACCACGCCCTGTCGGCACTGGCCCCTCTGGCCGACGGCTTTCTGCTGCACGACAGACCCATACTGCACCGTTGCGACGATTCGGTTCAGGCCTGGCTTGCCGGTCGACCCCGGATGATCCGCCGGGCCCGGGGTGATGTGCCTGCGCCCATTGTTCTGCCGGCCGGGCTGGACGGCGCCGTGCTGGCACTGGGGGCGGATCTCAAGAACAGCCTTTGCCTGACCGGCGGCGGCCAGGCTGTCTTGTCCGCCCATATTGGCGACTTGGCCAACCCGGCCTGCCTCGATACGCTGGCGCAGCAGGTCGATAGCCTGCCCGCGCTGTTGGATCTGGCTCCCCGGGCCATCGCCGTCGATATGCACCCCGATTATGTGTCCTCTCGGCTGGGCGCCCGCCTGGCGAAAGCACGCGGATTGCCACTGATACGGGTACAGCATCATCACGCTCATCTGGTGTCCTGCCTGGTAGAAAACGGGCAGCCGCCCGATGAGCCGGTACTGGGCATCGTGCTCGACGGCTTGGGAGTTGGCGATGACGGTAGCCTGTGGGGCGGGGAGTTTCTGCTGGCCGATTATTCGGGTTATCGACGGCTGGCGCGGCTGCGGCCTTTCCCCCTGCTGGGTGGTGATCAAGCCAATCGCCAGCCCTGGCGTAATCTGCTGGCCCAGCTGGCGCAGTCTTTGCCTTCCGGCTCGGCGCAGGTGACAGCACTGGTCGCCGTCCAGCCGGCACTGAGTTGCCTGACCGGCGCCAGGGCCCAGGCGCTGTTGAAGATGGCGGGCCACTTTCCCCAGACCTCGTCGACGGGGCGCTTGTTCGATGCGGTGGCGGCGTTGCTGGGCGTGGCACCGTCCGAACTCAGCTTCGAAGGCGAAGCGGCCATGACGCTGGAAGCCCTGGCCGAGGGCGCGCAGGCCAACGGCTGTTATCCCTTCGGGTTGAGTAGGCAGGGTGAGCTTTGGCAGCTGGATCCGGCGCCGCTGTGGCCGGTAATGATAGAGGCCCTGCTGGCGGGGCAGGATAAAGCGGTGCTGGCGGCCAATTTTCACCTAAGTTTAGTGAGAGGCTTGTGTGCTTTGGTGCGGCAGTTGCGCCGGCAACAGGGCGTGAGCTTTACCACGGTGGCCCTGAGCGGCGGCGTGATGCAGAACCGCCTGATACTGGAGCCCTTGAGCGAGGCGCTGGACGCCATGGGGCTGACCGTGCTGACCCAGAGCCAGGCCCCGAGTAACGACGGCGGCATCGCCCTGGGTCAGGCCGCCATTGCCCTGGCGAAACGTACAACGGATGTGTAGGCATCGCGGTAGTCGCCCGTTTACGTGGCGGAGCTGGTCTGTAGCCGCCCGTTTACGTGGCGGGGAAAACGGCGTGGTGCCTGATGAACCGGTACCGTCTGCTCCGGCAGCTAAAGCGCCGGCTACGGGGACGCATCCTGGTCTGTAGCCGCCTGTTTACGTGGCGAGAATTTGGATGGCGGGGGGAGGCAAGGCGTATGTGTTTGGGAATACCGGCGCAGGTGGTGGCCATTGTGGATGCCGATGCGGGTCTGGCCCTGGCGGAGACCGCCGGGGTGCGCCGCCAGATCAATATCGCCCTGCTGGCCGCCGATGGCGGTGACCCTTCGGCCCTGATCGGTGAATGGGTCTTGCTGCATGTGGCTTTGCCATGGCGGTGATTGATCAGCTTGAGGCCAGCCGTGCCCTGGCGCTGCTGGCGCAAATGGAAGAAGGGGACGAGTCATGAGCCTGACCCATGATTTCCGTGACGCCGGCCGGGTCAAGGCATTGCTGGCGGCCATTACCCGCGCGGCCGATCCGGTGGCGGCACGCCTCGGTCGCCCCTTGCAGATCATGGAGGTGTGCGGCGGCCATACCCATGCCATCTTCCGTTTCGGGCTGCATCAGTTGCTGCCTGCGTCCATCGAGTTTATCCACGGTCCCGGCTGCCCGGTCTGTGTGCTACCGGTGGAAGCGGTCGATCAGGCGGTCAGCCTGGCGCGGCAAGAGGGGGTGGTGCTGGCGAGCTTTGGCGACCCGCTGCGGGTACCCGGCAGTCGGGGGAGCCTGCTGCAGGCCAGGGCCGAGGGGGCCGAGGTAAAGGTGCTTTATTCCCCCTTCGATGCCCTGGCACTGGCCCGGGCCAATCCCCACAAGCAGGTGGTGTTCTTCGGCATCGGTTTCGATACCACCATGCCGAGCATCGCCTGTTCACTGCTGGCCGCCGACCGGGCCGGACTGACCAACCTGCGTTTTCTCTGCCACCATATCCGGCTGATGCCGACTCTGGCTGGGTTGCTGGCAGCCGGTGAGATAAGTCTCGATGGTTTCGTGGGGCCGGGGCACGTGAGCATGGTGATCGGCAGCCGGGTTTACCAACCCATCGCCGGGCGGTATCACAAGCCGCTGGTGATCGCCGGCTTCGAGCCGGTGGACTTTTTGCAGGCCCTGTATCAACTGATACTGCAACTGGCAGAGGGGCGCTGTGCCATCGAAAACGCCTATGCCCGGGTGGTGGCGGCCGACGGCAACCCGGCCGCACTCAAGGTGATTGACCAGGTGTTCGAGTCGGGCGTGGACAGCCACTGGCGGGGGCTGGGCACGGTGCCGGGCTCGGGCGTGCGGGTGCGGGATCGATACCGGCATCTGGATGCCTCGACCAGCTTGGCCTCGCTCCCCCCGATCGAGGCCGCAGCCGAACCCACCTGGTGTAACGCGGTACTGACCGGCCGGATAAAACCGCACCAGTGCCCGCTGTTCCGCCGCCACTGCACGCCTCAGAACCCGGTTGGCGCCCTGATGGTGTCCAGCGAGGGGGCCTGCGCCGCCTATTATCAGTATCGGCCCGAACAGGTCCCGGCCGAACAGTCTCAAGGTAAGGAGGCGAGCAGTGACTAGCAGTCAGGAAACCATCACCCTGGCCCATGGCGCCGGGGGCGGCGCCATGCACAGCCTGATAGACGATCTCTTTCTGTCCGCCTTCGGCGACGCCCCTCTGCTGCAGAAGGAAGATCAGGCCCGGTTGCCATTGGCGGAGTTTCTGGCCAGGGGGGACCGGCTGGCGCTGACCACCGACAGCTTTGTGGTCAGCCCGCTGGAGTTTCCCGGCGGCGATATCGGCAAGCTGGCGGTGTGCGGCACCCTCAACGATCTCGCCGTGGGCGGCGCCATCCCCCTGTATCTGAGCGCCGCCTTCATCATCGAAGAAGGGCTGCCGCTGGCGTTGCTCGGGCGTCTGGTCGGCTCCATGGCCGAGGCCGCCCGCCAGGCCGGGGTGACCATCGTCACCGGCGACACCAAGGTGGTGGAACGGGGCATGGCCGACAAGCTGTTTATCAACACCACCGGCGTGGGGGTGATACCGATGGGTCTCAATCTTGCCATCGGCTCGGCCCGGCCCGGCGACAAGGTGCTGGTGAACGGCCATGTGGGCGACCACGGCGCCGCCGTCATGCTGGCGCGGGAAGATCTGGGGCTGGTGGGTGAGCTGGCCAGCGATTGTGCCTCCCTGCATTCACTCATTCATCCGGTACTGGCGCAATGTACTGGAGTGCGTTGCCTGCGCGATGCCACCCGCGGCGGCTTGGGGGGCGTGTTGAGCGAAATGGCCGGGGCGTCGGCGGTCGAGATCCGGCTGTGCGAGAGTGACCTGCCCATCCGGCCCCAGACCCGGGCCCTGTGCGAACTGCTGGGGCTGGAGCCGCTGTTTCTTGCCAACGAGGGGCTGGCCGCCATGGTGATCTGCCCCGAGCAGGCCGAGCAGGCGCTGGCGCTGTGGCGTGGGCATCCTCTTGGCCGGGATGCCTGTATCGTCGGTGAAGTCACCGGTTCGTCGTCACCGGGGCGCCTGAGCCTGCTGACACCTTACGGCGGCGAACGGCTGCTGGAGGTACCCCATGGCCTGCAATTACCGCGGATCTGCTGAGCATGCATGAGCTGTCGGTGGTGCGGGCCCTGCTGACCCAGCTTGAACCCTATCAACACAAGGTGATTACGCGCATCCGTATCGAGGTGGGCACCATGAGCTGTGTCGACGGCGAACGGTTGCAGTTCTGTTTCGACATGGTCAAGGGCGAGGCCGGGCTGTGTGATGCCGAGCTTATCATCGATATTGTGCCCGCCCGGGCGGAATGCCGCGATTGCGGCCGGTACTTTGCCCCGAGCGGGCCGGGTGACGCCTGCGACTGCGGCAGCTATGACTATACTCTGGCTTCGGGGCGGCAGCTGCTGTTGACGGAAATAGGATTCGAATGATGTGCGGACATTGTGGATGTTCCAGTGAAAAAGCCCGGTTGTCGGAGCCGGGGAGCGAGGCGCACAGTCACCTGCATCAGGACGGTGACAGCCTGCACTTGCAGCAGGCCTTGCTGGCCGGCAATGATGAACTGGCCCGGCAAAACCGCGATTGGCTGACGGCCAACCGCATCACCGGTATCAACCTGATGGGCACCCCGGGCGCCGGCAAGACCCAATTGCTGGAGGCCACCTTCAGGGGGGCCGGTGCCGACTGGCCGCCGATGGCGGTGCTGGAAGGGGATCAGCAAACCCAGAACGATGCCCGTCGCATTCAGGCCTGCGGCGGGCGGGCGGTGCAGATTAATACCGGCACCGGCTGCCACCTTGATGCGCAGATGATACAGGCGGGCCTCGCCAGTCTGGCGCCGCTGCCCGGCTCTCTGGTGCTGGTGGAGAACGTGGGTAACCTGGTCTGCCCGGCATTGTTCGATCTGGGCGAGCAGCACCGGGTGGCGATGATGGCGGTGACCGATGGCGAAGACAAACCGGAGAAGTATCCCCATCTGTTTGCCGGCTGCGAGCTGGCCATCATCAACAAGGTCGATCTGCTGCCTTATCTGGATGTCGATCTGGAGAAGACCAAGGCATCCTTGCGCCGGCTGAATCCCCGGGTCGAGATCCTGACACTGTCGGCCAGGACAGGGCAGGGGCTGGAAGCCTGGCGTGACTGGCTGCTGACCCGAGCCCATCATGGCTAGGCGTTTCTTGTCGCATCAGGATCTGCACCATCTGCATCAGGCGCTGGTGTTGGCCGGTTTTGAGGTGATCGGCCCCACCGTGAAGGACGATGCCATTCTGTTTGCCCCCATCAAGAGTATCGACGAGCTGCCCTGGGGCTGGCAGGAGCAGGCCGACGCCGGTACTTACCGTTTGCAGCACACCGCCGGCCGGCGCGCCTTTGCCTGGAATACCGGCCCCCAGGGGCTCAAACCCTGGCTGTTTCAGCCCCGGCAAAGCCTGTGGCGCGCCGAAAACACCGAAGATGGCCTGCGCTTTCGTTCCGTGGAGCCCGAGCCGAGACCGCTCGCCTTTATTGGCCTGCGAAGCTGCGATCTGGCGGCGCTGAAAATTCAGGACCAACACTTCCTGGAGGGGCCCCATGCCGATCCCTTCTATCGGGCCCAACGCGCGCAACTGCTGATTGTGGCGGTTAATTGCGGCCGCAGCGCCCACACCTGTTTCTGTGTCTCGACCGGTGACGGCCCCGAGGCACGCTTTGGCTTCGATCTGTTGCTCGACGAACTGGAGGGCGGCTACCTGCTGCAGACCGGCAGCGACCGGGGTACGGCCATCGCGGCGCAGTTGCCCCTGAAAAAAGCCGGCGGCAAGCAGGTGGCCGAGGCCGAGGCTTTGCTTGCGGGAGCTCGCCGGCAGCAGCGGGTGATGCCGAGCGAGGCCGAGCTGGCACAATTGGTAGACCGGCTCGATCATCCACGCTGGCAGCAGGTGGCCGAGCGCTGCCTGGCCTGCGGCAACTGCACCTCGGTTTGCCCCACCTGTTTCTGCTCGAAACAGGACACCGAGGGCGACATTCAAAACCGGCAGGCCGAGCAGGTGCGGCGGTGGGATTCCTGCTTCAGCGAGCAGCACAGCTACATCACCGGCAAGGTGGTCCGACCCGAGATCCGCCACCGCTACCGGCAGTGGCTGGTGCACAAGCTGGCCACCTGGCAGCAGCAATTCGGCCGCAGCGGCTGTGTCGGCTGTGGCCGCTGCATCGCCTGGTGTCCGGTGGCCATCGACTTGGTGGAAGAAGCCAAGGCCCTGCTGGAAGACACACCGCAGGAGGACGATCATGGCTGATTTTCTGCCCATGACCGCCACCCTGGCGGCTAAGAAAATGGAGTTGCCGGGGGTCCATACCCTGAGCTTGGCGCTGGACACGCGCTCACCGTTCAACTTTGATTTCGGTCAGTTCAACATGCTCTACCTGTTTGGCGCCGGTGAAGTGGCTATTTCCATCATGGGCTGGGACCAGGGCCTGTTGCAGCACACCATTCGCGCCGTGGGCCGGGTCACCCGCCCTTTGGTGGAGCTGGAAGTCGGCCAGCAGCTGGGCCTGCGCGGCCCCTTCGGTCAGGGCTGGCCGCTGGCGAAGCTGCAGGGGAAGGATCTGGTGTTCATCACCGCCGGGCTGGGCTGCGCCCCGGTGGTGGCGGCCATTCACCATGCGGTTGCCAACCGGGATCAGTATGGCCGCATCGTGATCCTGCAGGGGGTCAAACACCATGCGGACCTGCTCTGGCAGGCCCAGTACCGGCGCTGGCAAACCCTGGGCAAGTGCCAGGTGCTGCTGGCCGCCAGCGAGGAGCATCGGCATCGGCACCGCTGGCGCCTGGGGCTGGTCACCGAGCTGCTGGAACTGGCCGAATTCGACCCGGGCCATTGCGCCGTATTGATGTGCGGCCCCGAGATCATGATGCTGGCGGCACTCAAGCAGTTGGCGCGGCAGCAGGTGGGAGACGACGCCGTCTATATGAGTCTGGAGCGCAATTTTCAGTGCGGCCAGGGTTTGTGCGGTCATTGCCAGCTCGGTCCGTATTTTGTCTGCAAGGATGGCCCGGTGTTCCATTATCCGACAGTGAAACCCTGGCTGGGGCAGGAGGGACTCTGATGGCAACGCCCAAACTGACCCTGGCGGTACACAAGCTGACTTCCTGCTCCGGCTGCCAGTTGGCCTTCCTCAATCAGGGGACGGCGCTGCTCGATATGCTGGAAGAGGTGGAGTTTCTGCATTTTATCGAGGCGGGAATCGAAGGGCCGGAACAAGCCGTCGATGTAGCCTTTGTCGAGGGCAGTATCTCTACCCCGGAAGATCTCGAGCGGGCCCGGGCCCTGCGGAAAAACAGCAAGCTGGTAGTCACCATCGGCGCCTGTGCCACCAGTGGTGGCATCCAGGCTCTGCGCAACATGGCGGATGGTCCGGCCTGGCAGGCGGCCATCTATGCCCGGCCGGACTTTATCGCCACCCTGGCAACCTCAACCGGGGTGGCCGAGCACATCAAGGTGGACTTCGAACTCTGGGGTTGCCCCATTACGGTCGAACAGATGCGCCATTTTCTGCGCCAGTTGCGACTGGGTGTGCAGCCCAGGCCCGAGGCCGAAAAGCTGTGCATGGAGTGCAAGCGCCGGCTGCAGGTCTGCGTCATGGTGACCCGGGGCGCCCCTTGTCTGGGGCCCGTGGTGCGCACCGGCTGCGGTGCTCTCTGCCCCGCCTTCGGCCGGGCCTGCTACGGTTGCTTCGGCCCCTCCGAGCAACCAAACTGCGACAGCCTCGCCAATCGATTCGCCGGCCTGGGCCTGCTGCCCGACGACATTGCTCGGCGTTTCGCCGCCATCCACAGTCACAGTGTGCCCTTTCGTGAACAAAGCCGGCGCTGGCAGTCAATCGATGTGCGGGAGCTGGATGAATGAAAAAAAACAAGCGCCGTATCTCCCTCAAGGTCCCCTTCGTCACCCGGTTGGAGGGAGAGGGATCTCTGGAGCTAAGTGCCCGTGGAGACAGCATCGACAAGCTGTATCTGGCGATCTTCGAGCCGCCCCGGCTGTTCGAGAAATTTCTGGAAGGGCGCGGCTATCAGGAGGTGCCGGATCTCAACGCCCGTATCTGCGGCATCTGCCCCATGGCCTACCAGCTTACTTCCATTCAGGCGATGGAGCAGTTGTTCGGTATCGAGCTGCCCGCGCCGCTGGTGCAGCTCAGAAAGCTGATGAACCTGGGGGAGTGGGTGCAGAGCCATGCGCTGCATATTCACTTTCTGGCGGCGCCGGACTTTCTGGGGTTCGATCATGCTCTGGCCATGGCCAAACAGCATCCTGAGGTACTGAAACGCGGCATGCAACTGCAGGAGGCCGGCAATGCGCTGATGACCTTGCTGGGGGGGCGCTCCGTGCATCCGGTTGGGTTGCAGGTGGGGGGCTTTGGTCGCCTGCCCGATATGGCGCGCTGGGATCAGGCCCGGCGGCTGGTAGAGCAGGCGCTGCCTGCCGCCGAACAACTGGTGCGCTGGACGGCGGGGCTGACGCTGCCCGATTACAGTCATGACTTTATCTGGGTCAGCCTGACCGAGCCGGATACCTATGCCATCAACGGCGGTCGCATCAGCAGCAACACCGGCCTGAGCCTGGGTTATGAGGATTATGCCGGCCATTTTGCCGAGCATCAGGAACCCCATTCCACCGCGCTGTATTCACTGCTCGATGGCAAGGATTATCTGGTGGGCCCGCTGGCGCGGATGAACAACAGCTTCGCGCAGCTGCCCGCCGAGGTGCAGGCGCTGGCCCGGGACTGCGGTTTCAGCTTCCCCAATCGCAACATGTTTACCAGCATTCAGGCCCGGGCATTGGAGATTTACTGGGCGCTGTTCGAGGCCAGGCAACTGCTGGCCCTGGATTGCCCGACCGGTGAGGCCTACGTACCGGTGACCCCCAGGGCCGGAGAGTGCTGCTTCTGCACCGAGGCGCCGCGAGGCATGATTTATCATCACTATCGGCTGGACGAGCAGGGCAAGGTGCTGTCCTGCAGTATCATCCCGCCCACCAGCCAGAACCAGGCCCGCATCGAGCAGGATCTGAAAACCTCGGTGATGCGCTTTGGCCTGAGCCACAGCGACCTGGAACTCAAGCTGTTTTGCGAGCGGCTGATCCGCAACTACGACCCCTGTATTTCCTGCTCCACCCATTTCCTGCAGTTCAAGATACGGCGCGATTAGCCTGTCTGGTTTCCTCTCGCACCTAGGTCAAAGGGCCAGCTCCTCCGGCTCGCCGTAATATGAATAGCCTGATTAAAGCTAGACTTCATTGAGGAACACCGGGGGGCGGCGGCATCCGGAAAAACACCTTCATGTCCTGCCGCTCTGATCAGGGCTTTGCTACGCGCAAGGCCATCAGCAAGCAATCAGCAAGCCATCAGCAAACAAGGGGCTCGAATGGACTTTGACACCATCCCCAAGACACTCGACCGCTTCCGTCCTCCGCCTAACCTGACGGATTATCGACAGGCGTACCGGGACTTTGACTGGCAGCAGGCCAGGATCAAGGATCAGGGCGGCGGCATCAATATCGCCTTCGAGGCGGTAGACCGCCATGTGCAGGAAGAGCAGGGCGCGCAGCCGGCGCTGGTCTGGCTGGGCAAGCAGGGGGAGCGGCGCGTTTACAGCTACGGCCAGCTGCAGGGGCTCAGTAATCGATTTGCCAATCTGCTGACCGATCTGGGAGTGGCCAGGGGAGACGCCGTGTTCAGTCTGTGCGGGCGCACACCGCCGCTTTATGCCGCCCTGCTGGGCAGCCTGAAGGCCGGCAACGTGTTTTGCCCGCTGTTTTCCGCATTCGGCCCCGAGCCGATCCGTTCGCGCATGGAAATCGGCGACGCCCGGGTGCTGGTCAGCAGCGCCCGTTTATACCACAAGAAGGTGGCACCCTGGCGCAGCGAATTGCCTCACCTCAGGCAGGTGTTGCTCTACGACTGTCAGGGAGACTGCCCCGCCGGCTGCCTGGATCTGGACCTCGCCCTGAGTGAGGCCAGCGAGATATTCACGAACTGCCCGACCCAGGCCGAAGATCCCGCCCTGCTGCACTTTACCAGCGGCACCACAGGCCCGCCCAAGGGCGCCCTGCATGTGCACGAAGCGGTGATCCATCACGGCTATTCCGCCTGGTGTGCGCTGGATCTGCACCCCGGCGATGTCTACTGGTGTACCGCCGATCCGGGCTGGGTCACCGGCACCAGTTACGGAGTGATTGCCCCGCTGTGCAATCGGGTCACCCTGGTGGTGGACGAGGCGGAGTTTGACCCCGAGCGCTGGTACCGCATTCTGGCCGACGAGCGGGTCAACGTCTGGTATACGGCGCCGACGGCGATTCGCATGCTGATGAAAGTCGGGGATGAGCTGGTGGCCCGGTTTGATCTCGGCGCCTTGCGCTTTATGGCCAGCGTTGGCGAGCCTCTCAATCCCGAGGCGGTGGTGTGGGGGCAGCGGGTGTTCGGCATGCCCTTTCACGACAACTGGTGGCAGACCGAGACCGGCGGCATCATGCTGGCCAACTTTGCCGCCGAGCCGGTCAAGCCCGGCTCCATGGGCCAGCCCTTGCCGGGCATCAGGGCGGGCATAGTGCAGGTCGATGAGCAGGGGCAACTGACCGAGCTGACCACGCCGGGCCAGGTGGGCGAGCTGGCCCTGCGATTGGGCTGGCCGTCCATGTTCCGGGGCTACCTGCATGAAGAAGCGCGTTACCGGAACTGTTTCAAAGGCAACTGGTATCTGAGCGGCGATCTGGCCTACCGGGATCAAGACGGTTACTACTGGTTTGTGGGCCGCAGCAAGGAGCTGATCAAGTCCGCCGGTCACCTTATCGGTCCCTTTGAGGTAGAAAGCGTGTTGCTGGAGCACCCGGCGGTGGCGGAAGCCGGGGTGATTGGTATTCCTGACGAGGTCGCCGGCGAGGTGGTCAAGGCCTTTGTGGCGCTCAAACCCGGTTATGAACCCGATGATGAGCTGCTCAAGAGCCTTCTGGCCCACGCCAGAAAGCGCCTGGGACCGGCGGTGGCACCGAGGGAAATCACCATCAAGGACAACCTGCCCAAGACCCGCAGCGGCAAAATCATGCGCCGCCTGCTCAGGGCCCGGGAGCTGGGGCTGCCGCCGGGCGATATCTCCACCCTGGAAAGTGACGAGGGCGATCTCCATGAAAAGTAAACCAGAGCCCGCCGGCGCCGAGCCGGATACCCGTCACCTGCTGTTGCTGCTGCAGGAAATGCTGCGTATCCGTCGCTTCGAGGAACGCTGTGCCGAGCTCTATATGGAAGAGAAGATCCGCGGCTTTCTGCATCTTTATATCGGTGAAGAGGCGGTGGCGGTGGGAGTGATGCAGGCGCTGACGGCGGAGGATGCGGTGATCGCCACCTATCGCGAGCATGGTCATGCCCTGGCCCGGGGCCTGGACATGAAGGCGGTGATGGCGGAGATGTACGGCAAGGTGACTGGCAGCAGCCGGGGGCGGGGCGGTTCCATGCATATCTTCGACCAGGCCAAACGCTTCTACGGTGGTAATGCCATCGTCGCCGGCGCCCTGCCCATGGCGGTGGGGCTGGCGCTGGCGGATCAGTTGCAGGGGCGAAACCGGGTTACTTGTTGCTTCTTCGGTGAAGGGGCGGTGGCGGAAGGGGAATTTCACGAAAGCCTGAACCTGGCGCAACTGTGGCAGTTGCCGGTGCTGTTCGTGTGTGAAAACAACCGCTACGCCATGGGCACGGCGCTGGCCCTTTCCGAGTCGGAACCGCGTATCTTCAAGAAGGCCGAAAGCTATGGTTTGGCCGCCCGGGCGGTGGACGGCATGCAGGTAACAGAGGTGGAGGCGGCGGCCCGGGCAGATTGCGAGGCCATCCGGGCCGGCGGTGGCCCTCGCTTTCTGGAATGCCTGACCTACCGTTTTCGCGGCCATTCCATGTTCGATACCCAGCTGTACCGCACCCCGGACGAGGTCGAGCAGTGGCAGAAAAAGGGGCCCATCGTGCAGCTCAGGCACCGGCTGGAACAGAGTGGCAGTCTGGACGAGGCCCGCTGGCAGCAGCTGGAGCAGGCGGTCAGGCTGGAGATCAATGCCGCCGTCGCCTTCGCCGAGCAGTCCGAATTCGAGCCCAAGTCGGATCTGTGCCGCAGCGTTTATCAGGAGTCGCAAGCATGAACGAGCCGACCATCAGTTACCGTGAAGCGATGCGCGAAGCCATCCGGGACGCCATCCATGAAGACCCGCGGGTATTCGTGATGGGTGAGGACGTGGGTCATTACGGCGGCTGTTACGCGGTGACCAAGGGGTTGCTGCAGGAATTCGGCGAGCAGCGGGTGCGGGACACCCCCTTGTCCGAGTCCGGCTTCGTCGGTGCCGGCATCGGTGCGGCCCTGGGGGGCATGCGGCCCATCGTGGAGGTGATGACGGTCAACTTCAGCCTGCTGGCGCTGGATCAAATCGTCAATAATGCGGCCACCCTGCGGCATATGTCCGGGGGGCAGTTGGGGGTGCCGCTGGTGATCCGCATGGCCTGCGGTGCCGGTCGGCAGCTGGCGGCGCAGCACTCTCATAGCCTGGAAAACTGGTATGCCCATGTGCCGGGCCTCAAGGTGCTGGCCCCGGCCACCCTTGCCGACGCCCGTTACATGCTGGCCATGGCGCTGGCGGATCCCGATCCCGTGTTGTTGTTCGAGCATGTGCTGCTCTACAACAACACGGGGCCGGTACCGACAAAGGATCAGTGCCCCGACATGCACCAGGCCGTGGTGCGCCGGGAAGGAGCCGATCTTAGCCTGGTAAGCTACGGCGGCTCCCTGCCCAAGGTTCTGGAAGCTGCCGAATTGCTGCAGAGCCAGGGCATCGGTGCCGAGGTGGTGGACCTGCGTTGCCTGCGGCCTCTGGATATCGAGACCCTGTTTGCATCGGTCAACAAGACCCGGCGCCTGCTGGTGGTGGATGAGGGCTGGCGCACCGGCAGTCTGGCCGGTGAAATTTGCGCCCTGGTGGCGGAACATTGCTTCTGGTCACTGGATGCGCCGCCGCAACGGCTGTGCAGCGCCGAGGTACCGATTCCCTATCCCCGGCATCTGGAGCTGGCGGCGACGCCTCAGGTCGAGGGCATCGTACGGCCGCAATCAGGGTGGTGGGAAAATGACAAAAATCATCAAGATGCCGTCGTTCGGCTCCGATATGGCCAAGGGCATGGTGGCCGAGTGGCGGGTCAAGCCCGGCGATACGGTGCACCGAGGTGACGTGATCGCCACTATCGAGACCATGAAGGGCCTGATCGACCTGGAGGTATTCGACGAAGGGGTGGTGGAGGCCTTGCTGGCGGAAGAAGGGCAGCAGCGCCAGGTGGGCGAACCCATCGCCCGGTTGCAACTGGCCGGTGAAGCCGAAACGGCCGAAGTAGTGGAGCAAAGTCTGGCGGAGCAAGGCCCCGAACAAGCCGTTGAGCCCGACGCCACCAAGGCAACGCCTGCTCCCGCTCAGCCGAAGCCGGCTGCCGGTGCTATGGTGCGGATCTCGCCGGCGGCCCGACAACGGGCCGGGCAACTGGGGCTCGACTGGCATACCCTTGGGCCCGGCAGCGGCCCGGAGGGCGCCTGGTGCTGGCGGATATCGAATCCCTGGCGCCGGTAGTGGACGACCCGGGGCTACGGATGCGTCAGGCCATCGCCGAGGTGGTGACGCGTTCCAAGCGGGAGATCCCCCATTATTATCTGGAGCGGGATATTCCTCTGGCGCGGGCTCAGGACTGGTGCTCGGCCTTCAATCAGGGCAAGCCTGCCGAACAGCTGGTGCTGGTCAATGCCCTTGTTTATTGCGCCCTGGCCAGGGCGCTGGCCGAATTCCCCCAGTTCAACGGCTTTTACCGGGAAGGCGGCTATCTGAGTGAACCCCGGGTGCACCTGGGCAATGTCATCAGCCTGCGCCAGGGAGGCATGGTGGTGGCGGCCATTCATGACGCGCCTCTATTGGGGGCGACAGCCATGATGGCCAGCTTGCGGGATCAGGTGACTCGGGCCCGGGAAGGGGGGCTGAGGAGCTCGGAAATTCAGGACGCGACCGTGACGGTATCGAATCTTGGCGAGCGGGGCTCGGATCGTATTCAGGGGGTGATCTTTCCGCCGCAGGTCACCCTGCTGGGCATAGGGCGGGTGCGCAGCGCCCCCTGGGTGCAGGAGCAGAAGATAGTGCCCATGACCCTGGCCAGCTTCAGCCTGGCCGCCGACCACAGGGTGAGTGACGGCCATGACGGCGCCCGCCTGCTCAACCGGATAGACAAGCTGTTGCAACAGCCGGAGGCACTGGAATGAAAGACAAACAAGCGCTGGCCGAGCTGATCTGTCGCCAGATCCGGGAGATAGCACCGGATGCGGACACCGAGCAGCTGAACCCGGACGAAGACATGCGCGACGAGCTGGATCTGGACTCGATGGACTTTTTGCGGTTGATCGAGGCGCTGAGCCGGGCGCTGGACGTGCACATCCCCGAGGCCGACTTTGCTAGCATTACCCATTTATCGAAGATGGTGGATTACTTGAGCCGTCGGCTGGCGGCCGACACCTGAACGCCAGCCAGGTCCGTATCTGCTCGCAGACCCAGTCCGGGGCGTCCAGGGTCAGGTCGTGGCCGGCATCCGGATGACGACGCAGGGGGAGTTGCCAGTGCTCGGCAATGGCCAGGCTGCAGCGAGGATTGACCAGCTCATCGCCCAGGCTGTTCAGTACCAGCATGGGTACCGCGGGTCGGGCGGGTGGCGGACGATAGCAGAGGGCGGCAAGCAACTGGCGCAAGGTATTGCGGCGAGAGGGGGGCAACTCCCGGGCATGGGCGGTCCAGCGGGTCAGGAGATCGGCGTCATCGGCAAAGCATCGGCTGGTCAGTTGCAGTATGGCGGCTTCCTGCAGCAAGGGATCCCGCTGCCACAGGCACCATCTCAACAGCGGCCAGTATACCTGCGGTCTCAGCCGGTGATAGCAGGGGCTGAGGCCGGCCAGGCTGCTGTTGATCAGCACGACCACGTCCAGCTCGGCCGGGTAGCGGCTGGCCCAGTCCACCGCGATCATGCCGCCCAGAGACAAGGCCAGCAGCCGTAGCGGCCCCTTGTCACGCTCTGCCTGCCAACGGTCCCTTACCCCGTCGGTGATATCCGCAATGCGACTAGGCTCTGCCGATGATGCTCACGACCGAAACCGGGCAGGTCCGCCAGTATCACCCGCGCATCGGGAAAGCAGCGTTGCAGGTGCAGGGGAAATCCTTCCCAATGACGTTGCTCGCGCATCAGGCCCCTTAGTAGCAGCCAATTAGTGCTCATTCTCGCTCCAGACCGGTAACGGCTTCTCACAGATAAAACATAGTCATTGTGACAAAACTGGACCGTCGCCAGTCCCGTATCTATTGCCGTCATTCCTGCGAAGGCAGGAATCCAGCGTGACCAGATACCATTCCGGCGAGCGGCACCGAAAGCACAGGACCCCCGCCTTCGCGGGGGGAGACTGGGTTATCGCGGATGTGGTGGAGTTATTGCGGTGATGACGAGGTGTATTGTGGAGGAAGCAGATCACGGGCGTGGGAAGATGACAAAGCAGGCCCATTGTCTGCACCGCGTCTATTGTCGTCATTCCTGCGAAGGCAGGAATCCAGCGTGACCAGATACCATACCGGCTAGCGGCACTGAAAAGCACAGGACCCCCGCCTTCGCGGGGGAGACTGGGTTATCGTGGAGGTGGCGGAGTTATTACGGGGACGTGCCGTTATAGCGAGTATGACGAGATTCGTTGAACCGTTAGCAGGCAAGGTGCCCGGCATGAAAGCGCAGATGCTGCTCGATGAAGCTGGCGATGAAGTAATAGCCGTGATCAAAGCCTTCTCGCCGGTTCAGTTCCAGCGGATAACCACTGTGGCTGGCGGCGTCCTCCAGCGTCTCCGGCTTGAGCTGCTCGGTGAGAAAAGCGTCGGCCTCCCCCTGATCCACCAATGCCGGCACAAAGCGGCTGGCCTGGCGCATCAGCAGGCTGGCATCATAATCGGCCCAGACGGTGGTGTCCTTGCCCAGATAGGCGGTAAAGGCCTTCCTGCCCCAGGGGCAATTGACCGGGTTGCCGATCGGGCTGAAGGCCGAGACCGAGCGATAGCGTTCCGGATTGCGAAGGGCCAGCACCAGAGCGCCGTGACCACCCATGGAATGACCGGCAATGGCACGCCGGTCGTTGACCGGGAACATGGACTCGACAAGCGCCGGCAGTTCGTTCAGCACATAGTCGTACATCTGGTAGTGACGGTTCCATGGCGGCTGGGTGGCATTGACATAGAAGCCCGCACCCAGGCCCAGATCGTAGCCGTCATCGTCGGCCACCTCATCGCCGCGAGGGCTGGTATCCGGCGCGATAATGGCCATGCCCAGCTCGGCGGCCATGCGCTGGGCGCCGGCTTTCTGCATGAAATTTTCATCGGTGCAGGTCAACCCGGACAGCCAGTACAGCGCCGGCACCTTGTCACCCTTTGAAACCTGGGGCGGCAGGTAAATGGCAAAACGCATGGTGCAATTCAGCGTGTTCGAGTTATGACTGTACTGCTTGTGCCAGCCACCGAAGCTTTTGTTACAGCTCAGGTTTTCAATGCTCATCCGTGTCTCTCAGAAGGCGGGGCGCCGTGGTGTCGATGGCGATATTATATTCTCATACCATCTGGAGATAATGGTCGGATATTTAAAATTACTTTTACCATAAAGTAACAATATAATCGGTGTCATCGATGTATTTGGCGCCAGGCGCAAGGGTGTAGGCATGTTTATCTGGGAAGGGGTGAGTGAGTTTGTGGCGGTGGCCGAGGTGGAAAGCTTTACCGTGGCAGCCAAAAGACTGGGCATATCTACCGCCCAGGTCAGCCGTCAGGTCAGCGCCCTGGAAGCCAGGCTGTCGACCAAGTTGTTTTATCGTACTACCCGCAAGGTGTCGGTGACCGAAGCCGGCCAGATTTACTACCAGCATTGCCGGCAGGTGCTCGACGGACTGGAAGAGGCCGAGCGCACCATCACCAACCTGCAGCTGGCACCCAGGGGAAAGCTGCGGCTGACGGCACCGGTGACCTATGGCGAAAAGACCATCGCTCCACTGGTCAACGACTTCGTGCTGCGCTATCCGGAGCTGGAGGTGCAGATGAAACTGACCAACCAGAAGCTGGATCTGGTGGCCGAGGGTTACGATCTGGCGGTGCGGCTGGGCAAGCTGGAAGACTCCAGCATGATGGCCAGGAGGCTGTCTTCCCGCACCCCGTATGTGTGCGCCTCGCCGCAATACCTTGCTATCTATGGGGTGCCCCACACCTTGTCGGAACTGGATCAGCATAATTGCCTGCAGGGCAATTTGGATTACTGGCGTTTTCAGGAGCAGGGCAAGCCGCGTAATGTCCGGGTAAAAGGCAATATCCGCTGCGACAGCGGCTGGGCACTGCTGGATGCGGCCCTCAAGGGCATCGGTATCGTGCAGTTGCCGGATTATTATGTGCAGCCGGCGCTGGCCTCGGGCGAGCTGATCTCCCTGCTGGAACATTATCAGGAGCCGGACGACGGCATCTGGGCCATTTATCCGCACAACCGCCATCTGTCGCCCAAGGTACGGATGCTGCTGGACTATCTGAGCGAGGCGCTGAGCTGACAACTCTCCGCCCGCCGGCAGATAATCTATATAAAAAAACGGTCTTTTGTTGTAATAATCGCCCGCCTTGCCGCGACTTAGTGAGTAACCGTCAGACATCGTAGTTAGGCATTGTTGCCATGACGGAAGGGCATTTGCCCTGCTGAACCGGACCTTGCAGGCAACGATAATGCCACAAGGCTGCTCACTTAGATTAGAGGAACGCATCATGAAAGCCATTACTTCACTTATGCTGGCGGCGGTGTTTACCGTCGCGATGTTACCGGCCCAGGCAGCGACGGTGTCGGCTAACACGGGCATCATTACCCAGACCTTGTCGATGGGTGATGGGGTAGATCATCGACATTGTATGCTGATGAAAAAACGCGGTAAAAAACTGCCTGGTTATTGCGGAAATTAAGGCAGAACAGACAGGCGGTGTGAGTCGGGCTGGGGTGCGAAAGCATCCCGGCCCGTTTTTGTATTTACTCCCCGGTGCACCCGTACTTGCAACAAACCCGATGCCCGGTAAGCGAACAGATGAGCTCCTTAGTCTTCCGTCACCGGCCTGGCCGGACGCGGTAAAACAGAGGGCAACCGCGCCAGTATCGCGATCACCACGATCGAGAAGATCAACCGGGCCCAGAGAATGCCCGATAGATCAGCCCCCAGCAGCAGGATCAACAGGGTATCTTCGATGATGCTGTGGCACAGGCCGAGGAAGCTCAGGGTCAGGAAGATGTCCCGGCGGCTGAGCCGGCCCGAATTTGCCTCTCTGATCAACAGGCCGGCGCCGTAGCTCAGGCCCAGGGTCACGCCGATGATGGTGATATTGGCGGCTTCTCGCCCTATACCCAGCAGCCGGAGTACCGGAAACAGCAGGGCATGGATGGCGTTTTCGATGCCCAGCAGGCGCAGCAGCCGTAACAGGCCGAGCAGCGCCAGTATGACGGGAAAAATGCCCAGCAGGGTGATCAGCTGATCTCCTGTCCAGGCCAGCAGGCCGGCGTCGGGCGTATCCTGTGGCTGCCAGAGCACCTGGCCTGGAGTCTGCAACCAGCCGGTCAGTGAATAAATACCGTTCAGTATCATGCCCAGCGTCAGGGCGCCTCCGATCCGGATAGCCAGGGTTGCCCGCCACGAGACACCGGCGCGTTTGGCGACGGCTCCTTCCACCGGCAGAGAATGTGCCAGCAGCATCAGAGTACCCAATATGGTGAGTTGAGCCGCGGTCAGAGGCTCCTGACCTGCCACCTCGAAGAACACCAGCATGGCCGTGTAAATATTGGTCAGCAGCACGGTGGCCCAGACCAGCCCCAGGCTGTCGGGCAGCCCCATCAGCTGCATCAGGGGGGACAGCAACCAGGCCAGCCACTGGGTGCCGCCCAGCATATCCAGGGTTTTTACCAGCAGCAGGGCCGGCAGCATGACCTTGAGCAGGGTCAGATAGACACCGGTGGTGTCTTTCAAGAGAGTGGTCAGTTCGCCGGTGAGTCGTTTGAGCAGAGGCATCATGTTTTCCTGATTACGGGGGAGTACTTGCCCGCCTGGTATGGGTGTATGGCGGTTATTCTGGGCGAAAATGAGAAAATAATTTCTCTTTAATGTGAATATACTTTTTCTATAATTTGTTTTTTTAACCTCAAAAGAAATTAAATTAACAGGATGACCATGAATCTGGATCGCATCGACAGTGCCATTCTCGATCGGCTGCAGCATGACTGCAGCCTCACCAATCTGCAACTGGCGGAGAAAGTAGGCTTGTCCCCGCCGGCTTGCCTGAAGCGGGTGAAACGGCTGACCGAGGCGGGCTATATCGGCAAGCGGGTGGCCCTGCAGGTGCCGGAGAAGTTTGGTCCCTGCCTGCATATGGTGGTGGAAGTGGTGATGGAG
Organism: Oceanisphaera psychrotolerans; assembly: GCF_001870485.1. Lineage (GTDB taxonomy): Bacteria > Pseudomonadota > Gammaproteobacteria > Enterobacterales > Aeromonadaceae > Oceanimonas > Oceanimonas psychrotolerans. The sequence continues at coordinate 50,922 of NZ_MDKE01000068.1, forward strand.
CGAGATCACAAGGCGCTGTATCAGCGCTTTCTTAACAGTGCATTGGCGGCACCGGAAGTGAAGCAATGTTACCGGGTCACCGGCGAAGTGGATTTTGTGCTTATCGTCATTGTGCCGGATATGCCGTCCTACAGGGCGTTCTGCGATCGGGTGCTGTACGCCGATGACAACATGAAAAAATTCCGCACCCTGCTTTCCATGAGGCGGGACAAGTTCGATACGGCCATCACCATAGGCTGACCCGGTGTCGACTAAACTTCAGTAAGCGCGCTCCGGGCCGTGGACGTTCAGCGGGTCTTGGCACTTCTGTTTGGCACTACCTGTGAGGCGCATCACGACCGGGGGCTCGTCAATGTAACCGCGGGCCGGTAATGACCAGAGATGGCAGAGGGGCAGATGCTGAAGAAAATCCTGTGGGCCGGCATCGGCATCATCATGGTTCTGCCGGTTGTTGCCGGCCTGGTATTGATCAAGCTGACCCAGTTCGACGCCATGGCTACCGCCGGCGAACAGCAGCAGCTGCCACCGGAGCCGGTCAACGCGATCGCGGTGCGCGAGCAGCGCTGGCAGCCGAGTGTGAAGGCGGTGGGCTCGGTGGTGGCGGTGCAGGGAGCCCTGTTGCGTCTCGAGGCCGAAGGCATAGTGCGTGATATTTCCTTCGAGGCGGGTGCCAGGGTCGAGCCCGGAGAGGTGCTGCTGCGGCTCGACGACGAACTGGAACAATCCCAGCTGCGTGAGGCTCAGTCCGTCGCCGCCCTGGCGCAGCTTTCCTTCCGGCGGGCGCAACAGCTGCTAAAAAGCCAGAGTATCTCCCAGAGTGAACGGGATCAGGTGGCCGCCAATCTGAAACAGGCCAACGCCCGGGTCGATTCTTTTCGAGCCCTGATCAACAGGAAAACCCTACGCGCCCCCTTTGCCGGCCGACTCGGTATCCGCCAGATAAGCCAGGGGCAGTTTCTCGACAAGGGCAGTGCCGTGGTGTCGCTGCAGTCGCTCGATCCGGTGTATGTAGAGTTTTCCCTGCCTCAGCAGCGGCTGGCCGAACTGAGCGCCGGGCTGGCGGTGACGATCACCACCGACACCTATCCCGGGCAGACGTTTACGGGCAGGGTCTCCGCCTTCAACCCCGAGATAGATACGGTGACCCGCAGCGCGCGCGTTCAGGCGACCCTGGCCAACCCGGATGGCCGCTTGCGTCCCGGCATGTTTGTGGCGGTGGAGATGCAGCTGGCGCGTATGGAGTCCGTCTTGCTGGTGCCACTGACGGCGGTGGTGCACGGCCCCGATGGCGATGCGGTCTTCGTGCTGGAAGAGGGAGATAAAGAGGCCGATGGCGATGCGTCACTGGTGATTCAGTTGCGCCCGGTGCACCTCGGCGCCCGGCGTGGCGACTTCGTGGTGGTGACCGACGGGGTGGCGGTGGGCGAGCAACTGGTGTCGACCGGGGTGTTCAAGTTGTTTCCGGGCATGAAGGTGGTGATAGACAATCGTCTGGCACCGGCATTCAAACTCGACCCTCAACCCGGAAACAGCTGATATGGGGGCCTTCACCGACATCTTCGTCCGTCGCCCGGTGCTGGCGCTGGTGGTCAGCATCGTGATCGTCATCGCCGGTCTGCAGGCCTGGTGGTCGCTCAGCGTGCGCCAGTACCCCCAGAGCGAGAACGCCTCCGTTATCGTGGCCACCCCCTATATCGGCGCCAGTGCCGAGGTGGTACGCGGCTTTGTCACCACCGCCATAGAAGGCGCCATCGCCTCTGCCGACGGCATCGATTATGTGGAGTCCAAGAGTCTGCTCGGCCTGTCGCTGGTGACGGCACGGCTCAAACTCAACTACGAGCCGACCCGGGCGCTGGCGGACATTACCGCCAAGGTCAATCAGGTGCGTAACGCGCTGCCGGCAGAGGCGGAGGTGCCGGCGATCAGCGTGCAGTCGGCGGACTCGGAATTTGCCGCCGCCTACCTGAGTTTCTCCTCCGAGCGCCTGTCCCAGAGCGAGATCACCGATTATCTGGTGCGGGTGGTGCAGCCGCGGCTGGCGGCCCTGGCCGGGGTGCAGCGGGCCGACATCTTCGGGGCCCGCACCTTTGCCATGCGGGTCTGGCTCAAGCCGGAGCGGATGGCGGCGCTCAACATCAGCCCGGCCCAGGTGAGCGAGGCACTGGCCGCCAACAATTTTCTGTCGGCGGTGGGCAACACCAAGGGCGGTCAGGTACAGGTCTACCTGACCGCCAACACCGATCTGCATACCGCCGAGCAGTTCCGCCAGCTGGTGGTGTACCAGCTGGGCGATACTCTGGTACGGCTGCAGGAGGTGGCCGAGGTGGAGCTGGGTGCCGAAGACTATGACACCGAGGTCAGCTTCAACGGCCAGACGGCGGTGTTCATGGGCATTTTTCCGCTGCCCAACACCAATGTCATCGAGGTGATTCGGGGGGTGCGCACGGATCTGGACGCCCTGAGCCGGGACTTGCCCCCGGGGCTTGCGGCGAAACTGGGCTACGATGCCTCCGAATATATCGACAATGCCATCCATGAGGTGGTGGGCACCCTGATTGACACCCTGCTTATCGTTATCGTCGTTATCTTCCTGTTTCTCGGCTCCTGGCGTTCGGTGCTGGTACCGGTGGTGGCGATTCCGGTGTCGCTGGTCGGCGCCATTTTCCTGATGCAGGTATTCGGCTTTACCCTCAACCTGTTGACTCTGCTGGCCATCGTGCTGTCGGTGGGGTTGGTGGTGGACGATGCCATCGTGGTGGTGGAAAACGTCGAGCGTCACCTGAGGGAGGGGCGCACGCCGGTGGAGGCGGCACTGGTTGGCGCCCGGGAGCTGATCGGCCCGGTGATCGCCATGACCGTCACCCTGGCCGCCGTCTATACCCCCATCGGCCTGCAAGGAGGCCTGACCGGCTCGCTGTTTCGCGAGTTTGCCCTTACCCTGGCCGGGGCCGTGACCATTTCCGGCATCGTGGCGCTGACCCTGTCGCCCATGATGAGTGCCACCCTGTTGCGCAGCGCCGAGCGGGAAGAGCGCGGCTTTACCGGCTGGGTCAACCACCGCTTCGACCGCTTCCGTCTGGCCTATGGCCGCTGGCTGGCACGTATCCTCCGGATCCGGCCGGCGGTCTATGCCTTCTGGGCCGTGCTGACCCTGCTGGTGGGGCCCATGTATGTCTTTTCGCCCAAGGAACTGGCGCCGCTCGAGGATCAGGGGTTCATGTTCGGCATCATCAACAATGCGGCCAATGCCTCGGCGGATCAGAAAATACATTTCGGGCGGGCGGCGGAACAGGTGTTTCTGAATGCGCCGGAGCGGGAGCTGACTTTCCAGATCCTGCTGTCGCCATCGGATCCGTTCGCGGCGGCCCTGGGCATCGGCGGTTTCAGCGGTATGGTGGTCAAGCCCTGGGATCAGCGCAGTCGCTCGATTCGGGAGATCGTGCCCGAGATGCAGGCCGGGCTGTCCGCCATTCCCGGCCTGCAGGTGTTCGCCAGCCAGCCGGCGGCGCTGCCCGGGGGCAGCAATTTCCCGGTGGAATTCATCATCGCCTCCACCGATGAGCCGGCCCAGATGCTGGCGTATGCCGAGCAGCTGCAACAAAGGGCAATGGCCAGCGGCCTGTTCTATTTTCCGCCGGTGATCGATCTGAAGATTGATCAACCGCAGTCGGAAATTGTGCTCGACTACCAGAAGGTCGCGGCGCTCGGGCTGACCCACCGACAGGTGGGGGCCGATCTGGGAGCGGCGCTGGGGGGCAACTATGTCAATCGTTTCAACATAGAGGGGCGGGCCTACAAGGTGATCCCCCAGCTGGAGCGGGGCGAGCGGCTCAACCCGGATCAGCTGACCGACCTCTATATCCGCGGGCCGGGTGGGCAACTGCTCCCGCTCGGGGCCATCGCCAGCCTGCGCGACAGCACGGTGCCGCGCTCCCTCAACCGGTTTCAGCAGCTCAATGCGGTCAAGCTGTCGGGCATGACGGCCCGACTGGACGAAGGGCTCAGGGTGCTGGAAGATGCCGCCCGCGAGATGCTGCCGGCGGATTACACCATCAACTACACCGGCGAGTCGCGCCAGCTGCGTACCGAAGGGGGCAAGTTTCTGCCGGCGCTGGGGCTGGCGATACTGATGATTTTTCTGGTGCTGGCGGTACAGTTCAATTCCTTTCGCGACCCCTTGGTGATTTTGCTGGGCTCGGTGCCGCTGGCCATGTTCGGGGCGCTGATTTTCACCGTGCTGAAGATGCCCAATCCGGACTTGCCATACTGGACCGACGGCTGGACCACCACCCTCAATATCTACGCTCAGGTGGGGCTGGTGACGCTGGTAGGACTCATCGCCAAAAACGGCATCCTGATCGTCGAGTTTGCCAACAAGCTGCAGCAACAGGGGCATGACAAGCTGGCGGCGATTGAAGAGGCGGCCATGACCCGTTTTCGCCCCGTGCTGATGACCTCGGTCGCCACGGTGGCGGGGCATTTTCCGCTGACGCTGGTGGAGGGGCCGGGGGCGGCGGCGCGTAACTCCATCGGCCTGGTGCTGGTGGGCGGCATGGCCATCGGCACCCTGTTCACCCTGTTCGTGGTGCCCTCGCTCTATATGCTGATCGCCCGGCAGCACGGCCATAAGGCATAAGCTGGAAAAATCAGGCATGGGCAGTCGGCGCCGCACTGTCCGATCTGTTGTTGTGGAACCTCGAGCCGGATGCCGGCCAGGTACCGGCTGCCCAGACGGTTACAGGACATAAAATCTTTATTTTTTATGTCTTCATTGTTTCTTGTTTATTACATATGATTCACCTTCAGGTTTATTGGTTTTATTGACCTGAAAAGTGTCATTTTATTAATGTTTTCGTTGTTTTATTGCTGATTCATCTGGTTTTTGGTCGTTATTGTATTGATGTTGTCTCATTTGGCTATACTTTCCTGATGGTTATCCTGGCGGTGCATCGGGCGGGTTTCTTGATGGAGTAAGATGAATGAAGCTGAAAAAAACGGTAGTGGCAACGTCGATACTGGCCGGTTCCCTGATGACCATGCCGTGGCAAAGTTGGGCTGCGAACGTACCCGCCGGCACCCAGTTGGCCAGGGTGCAGCAACTGATCAAGGGTAACGGCGCGGAGCCTGCCACCCTGGACCCCCATAAGACGGAAGGCGTGCCCGAGTCCAATATACAGCGTGACCTGTTCGAAGGCCTGGTGGTATCCGGCCCCAACGGTGAAACCCTGCCCGGCGTCGCGGAGACCTGGGAAACCAAAGACAACAAGCACTATGTCTTCCACCTGCGCAGCGACGCCAGGTGGTCCAACGGCGAGCCGGTGACCGCCCATGACTTCGAGTACAGTTTCAAGCGGGCGATTGACCCTGAAACCGCCTCTCCCTACTCCTGGTACCTGGAGATACCCACCATCATCAATGCCAGCGCCATCCTGAAAGGTGAGCAAGAACCCGCCGCCCTGGGCGTCAAGGCGCTGGATGAGCGAACGCTGGAGATCAGGCTGGAACAGCCGGTGCCTTATTTTGTGACCATGCTGGCTCACACCACGACCTACCCGGTCAACCAGAAGTCGCTCGAACAGTTCGGTGACGAATGGACCAGGCCGGGCAATATGGTTTCAAACGGTGCCTACACCCTGGCCGACTGGGTGGTCAATGGTAAGGTTGAACTGGTCCGTAACGAGCAGTACTGGAACAACGACAAGACGGTGATCGACAAGGTGACTTATCTGCCCATCGCGTCCCAGAATGCCGCCATGAACCGTTTCCTGGCCGGCGAGCTGGATATGACCTACGAGATGCCGATAGAGCATTTCAAGCGCCTGAGCAAAGAACAGCCGGAAGAGGTCAGGATCGCCGGCTATGTCGGCACCTATTACTACCAGTTCAACACCCGGAAGGCACCTTTCGACGATGTAAGGGTGCGCAAGGCGCTATCTTATGCCATCGACCGCAAGGTGATCGCCAATCTGGTGATGGGGCAGGGGGAAAAACCCGGCTATACCATGACCCCGGAGATCGTCGACGGCTTTACTCCGCCCGAGCTGGCGTGGGCGACCTGGTCCCAGCAAGAACTGGATGCCAGGGCCCGGGCGCTGCTGAGCGAGGCCGGCTACGGCAAGAACAAACCGCTGAAGTTGGAACTGCTCTATAACACCAGCGACAACCACAAGAAAGTGGCGGTGGCCGTGGCTTCCATGTGGAAGAAGCACCTGGGGGTCGAGGCGGAACTGGTGAACCAGGAATGGAAGACTTACCTGGATACCAAGACTCAGGGTAACTTCGATGTTGCCCGGGCCGGCTGGGTTGCCGACTACAACGAAGCGTCTTCCATGCTGGATCTGCTGCAGACCACCCATGGCAACAACGACGGCAAGTATTCCAACCTCAGGTATGACGAGTTGATGAAGTCTTCCCGCTCCATTGTCGACACGGTGGCCCGAAACGACAACTATGCCCAGGCCGAGGAAATCCTCGCCGAAGACATGCCTATCGCGCCCATCTACCAGTACGTGAAGGCCCGCCTAGTGCAGCAGCACGTGGGCGGTTATCCCAACAACCCGCTGGATAATCTCTATTCCAAGGATATGTATATCCTGGCCCACTAAGTTGCCGTTGTCAGGGTACAACAGTAGTCGGTCCCCAATACGGACATGTCAGGAATACGGCTCCACCGTTCCATCCCCGGCGCGGAGGGGCGGCATCCGGGCGCTTAATCGCGATAACAGAGCAATCTGCAATGACCTTGAGGCACGACCATGTTTAAATTTATGGTAAGGCGGGTGCTGGAATCCATTCCCACCCTGCTGGTGTTGATCACCATCTCCTTCTTCATGATGCGGTTTGCCCCGGGCAACCCCTTCAGCTCGGAGCGCAGCCTGCCCCCGGAGGTGCTGGCCAATATCGAGGCCAAATACGGGCTGGACAAGCCGGTGCTGGAGCAGTACTTCGGCTATCTGGGTAACCTGCTGCAGGGCGACCTGGGTCCTTCCTTCAAATACAAGGACTTTTCCGTCAACGATCTGGTGAGCCAGGCATTGCCGGTGTCCGCCGAAATCGGCCTGTATGCCTTCTTCGGCGCTGTGCTGTTCGGGGTGACACTGGGCGTGGTGGCGGCGCTCAGGCAAAACAGCTGGATTGATTATCTCACCATGTCGACGGCGATGGTCGGGGTGGTGATCCCCAGCTTCGTGCTGGCCCCCATCCTGGTGCTGGTATTTGCCATCACCCTCAAATGGCTGCCGGCCGGTGGCTGGAACGAGGGCGCGCCCCAATACCTGATCCTGCCGGTGGTGGGCATGATGATGCATTATATCTCTGCCATCGCCCGGATAACCCGGGGCTCCATGATAGAAACCATGAGCGCCGACTTTATCCGCACCGCCAGAGCCAAGGGCCTGCCCCTGCGCCACATCCTCCTCCGGCACGCCCTGCGGCCGGCCATGTTGCCGGTGGTGTCTTATCTGGGGCCTGCCTTCGTCGGCATTATCACTGGCTCGGTGGTCATCGAGACCATCTTCGGCCTGCCCGGTATCGGCCAGTTGTTTGTTAACGGCGCCCTTAACCGGGACTACTCCATGGTGCTGGGGCTGACCATTTTGGTTGGCGCGCTGACCATCGCCTTTAACGCCCTGGTCGATATCCTCTATGCCTTTATCGATCCCAGGATCCGTTACTAAGCCGGAGCGCATCATGGTAGTAACCAAAGAAAAACGTGACAGCCTCGGACAGTTCTCCGGGCAACTGGAGGTGGAGGGACGCTCCCTGTGGATGGATGCCCGACGCCGTTTCTTCCACAACAAGGCGGCGCTGGCCAGCCTGATCATCCTCGCCCTGATCACCTTGCTGGTGCTGGTGGGACCTTCCCTGTCTGCATATGCTTATGACGATACTGACTGGGGCGCCATGATGGCGGCCCCTAGCCTGGAGAACGGCCATTACTTCGGCACCGACTCGCTGGGCCGGGATCTGTTCGTGCGTACCCTGGTCGGAGGACGCATCTCGCTGATGGTCGGGCTGATGGGCGCCCTGGTGGCGGTGATCATCGGCACCCTGTACGGCGCCGTCTCCGGTTTTATCGGTGGGCGCACCGACCGGGTGATGATGCGGCTGCTGGAGATCCTCTACTCTTTCCCCTTTATGTTCTTCGTGATCCTGCTGGTGACCTTCTTCGGCCGCAATATTCTGCTGATTTTCTTCGCCATCGGGGCGGTCAGCTGGCTGGATATGGCGCGTATCGTACGCGGCCAGACCCTGAGCCTGAAGCGCAAGGAGTTTATCGAGGCGGCGGAAGTCTGCGGCGTCAGCAAGGCCACCATCGTGACCCGGCACATCGTACCCAATGTGCTCGGCATCGTGGCCGTATACGCCACCCTGCTGGTGCCCGGCATGATCTTGTTTGAATCTTTTCTCAGCTTCCTCGGCCTGGGAGTACAGGAGCCGATGACCAGTTGGGGCGCCTTGCTGGATGAAGGTTCCAAGACGATGGAAATCGCCCTGTGGCAGCTGTTGTTCCCGGCCGGCTTCATGGTGACCACCCTGTTCTGCTTCAACTTCCTCGGGGACGGTCTGCGTGACGCCCTGGATCCGAAAGACCGTTAAGGAATACCGTCGATGACGCTGTTGGAAGTCAACGATCTACGGGTGGAATTTTCTACCCCGGACGGCCATGTGGTGGCCGTCAACGACCTCAATTTTTCTCTGGATGCGGGAGAAACCCTGGGCATAGTGGGGGAGTCCGGCTCCGGAAAGAGCCAGACCGCCTTCGCCATCATGGGGCTGCTGGCCAGGAACGGCATCACCTCCGGCTCCGCCCGCTTTGAAGGGCAGGAAGTGCTGAATCTGCCGGAGTCCGCGCTGAACAGGATCCGCGCCGAGCAGATCGCGATGATCTTCCAGGATCCCATGACCTCGCTCAACCCCTATATGAAGGTGGGTCCCCAACTGATGGAGGTGCTGAGGCTGCACAAGGGCATGACCAAGGCCCAGGCTTTCGAGGAGTCCGTTCGCATGCTGGATGCGGTGAAGATCCCCGAGGCCCGCAAGCGTATGGGGATGTTTCCCCACGAATTTTCCGGCGGCATGCGCCAGCGGGTGATGATCGCCATGGCCCTGCTGTGCGGCCCCAAGCTGCTGATCGCCGACGAACCGACCACGGCCCTGGATGTGACCGTCCAGGCCCAGATCATGACGCTGCTGAACGAGCTGAAACAGGAGTTCAACACCGCCATCATCATGATCACCCACGACCTGGGGGTGGTAGCCGGCAGCTGTAACAAGGTACTGGTTATGTATGCGGGCCGGGCCATGGAAGTTGGCCCGGTGGACGACATCTTCTACCGACCGAGCCATCCCTACACCGAAGGGCTGCTGAGGGCGATTCCGCGGCTGGATACGGGCGGGGAGGTACTGCCGACCATTCCCGGCAACCCTCCCAACCTGTTTCAGCTACCGGCAGGCTGCCCGTTCCAGCAACGCTGCCACCGGGTGCATGACATCTGCCTCAGTGAGGCGCCGCCGCTGACCCGCTTCGGGGACGGGCGCCAGCGTGCCTGCCATTGGGATTGGGAGGCGGAAAATGTCGGATAAAAAGCCACTGCTGGAGGTACGCGAGCTCAAGGTGCACTTCGACATCAGGGGGGAGCGGGCCTGGCCCAGGTCCAGACCCGCGGTCTTGAAGGCGGTGGATGGCATCAGTTTCACGCTGTTTGAAGGGGAAACCCTGGCGGTGGTGGGTGAGTCCGGTTGTGGCAAGTCTACCCTGGCCCGGGCGGTGATCGGTCTGGTACAGGCCAGTGCTGGCGAGGTGGTCTGGCTGGGACAGGACCTCACCCGGCTCGACCACAAGGCGTTTCGGGAAAAGCGCAAGGAAATCCAGATGATTTTCCAGGACCCGCTGGCCTCGCTCAATCCCAGGATGACCATAGGCGACATCATCGCCGAGCCGTTGCGCACCTTCTACCCGCAGATGCCGAAGGCTGAAGTGAAGGACAAGGTCAGGGACATGATGATGAAAGTCGGTCTGCTGCCCAATGTGATCAATCGCTACCCCCACGAGTTCTCCGGCGGCCAGTGCCAGCGCATCGGCATCGCCCGGGCGTTGATCCTGAAGCCGAGGCTGGTTGTCTGCGACGAGCCGGTCTCTGCGCTGGACGTGTCTGTCCAGGCTCAGGTGATCAATCTGCTGAAGGAACTGCAACGGGAGATGAGGCTGTCGCTTATTTTCATCGCCCACGACCTGTCGGTGGTAAAACACATCTCCGATCGGGTGCTGGTGATGTATCTGGGCCATGCGGTGGAGCTGGGGGAAGGCAAGGCGTTGTTCGAGCGGCCCACCCATCCCTACACCCAGGCGCTGATGAGCGCGGTGCCGGTGCCGGATCCGGATTATGAACGCAACAAGCAGATACAGATCCTGCACGGCGACCTGCCGTCACCGATCAATCCGCCCTCCGGTTGTGTGTTTCGCACCCGCTGCCCGCTGGCGGACGAGGGCTGCGCCGAGACCCGGCCCGTGCTGGAAGGCTGCGCACCGCATCAGGTGGCCTGCCTCAAGGTGAAGGTGGACAGCGAGGGCTGAAATGACCCGAATGCCTCAGGATCCACCGGGTTACAGACCGCACCGGTCGCGGCGAGTCTCGCCTGACCCTGTGGGCCCGAACCGGGTCGGCCTCAGGGATGGGGAATGAAATTGTTTGGCGAGTGTAAGAAAAGCGTCCTGGCCGCGTCTACCCTTAAAACACGCCGGGTTCAGCCAGCCCGACTTACCCTGTTCGAGCCATTAACGCTTTCAAGGAAAGGCCATGACCAATATTCACCTTCCCAGCCTGATCGGCATCCTGTGTCTGATCGGGCTGGTCAGCCTGCTGCTGACCCCCCGGGTGCGTACCGCCGAGGGGTTCTTCGGCGGACGCGACGAGCAGGGCGGCGCCCCCGGTGTGCTGACCCTGACCTTCTCCCAAGTGACCACCTGGATTTTTGCCCGCTCGTTGCTCAATGCCGCCATTCTCGGCTATTTCTACGGCATTGCCGGGGCCCTGGCCTATACGGTCTATTACGGCTCCTTTCTCACCGGCTGGTTGATCGTCGACCGGCTGCGTTACCGCCACGGTGTCCACAACATTCAGGGCTTTCTGGTGGCTCGTTTCGGACGGGTAGGCAGCGGCTGCTTCAATGTGTTGATTTCATTGCGGCTGCTGACCGAGGTGTTCGCCAACCTGCTGGTGGTGGGCATGGTGTTCGGGGTGGCGGGCTCCGGCGCCTATACCGGCGCCATTTTGGCGGTGTCCGGGCTGACGTTGCTCTATTCCATGACCGGCGGCCTGCGGGCCTCGTTGCGTACCGATGTGCTGCAAATGGGGCTGCTTATCGTCCTCATTGTGCTGCTGGTCGGCATGGCGCTGCTGCACCCCTTGTTCGACTGGCAAAGCGTGATGACCAGCAGCCCGGACTGGAGTAGCCCGGGCTGGATATTGCTGGTGGTGGCACTGCTGCAGGTGCTGAGTTATCCGCTGCACGACCCGGTGATGATGGACAGGGGCTTCCTGGCCGACAGAAACACCACCCGGCGCAGCTTTATGCACGCCTTCTGGGTGTCGGCGCTGCTGATCCTGGCCTTCGGTCTGCTGGGGGTGTTTGCCGGCCTGCAGGGTGGTGACGACAAGGATGTGCTGCTCACCCTGCAGCGACTGCTTGGCACGCCGGCCATGCTGCTGCTGGGGTTGGCGCTGGTGATTTCCGCCGCCTCCACCCTGGATTCGACCCTGTCCAGCGCCTCCAAGTTGATGGTGGTAGACATGGGGCTGGGCCGACCCTCTGCCGGCAGCGGCCGGCTGGCCATGGCGCTGTTCGCCCTCGGTGGTCTGGTGCTGGTGTTTGTCGGCAGCCAGGATCTGTTTGATGCGGTGGCGGTCAGTGGTACCGCCTCGCTGGCGCTGACCCCGGTGATACTGTTCAGCATTCTGGCCGGGCGGGAGGTAGCCCGCTGGAGCTTCGTGGTCAGCTTTGCCGCGGCCTTCGCCGGTGCCGTGCTTTATTTTCTCGAAAAAGGCGGCCGGCTCGACCTGATAGGCCCGCTGTTCGGTGTGGAGCACAGCTACAGCAAGCTGCTGGTGATCACCATCGGTATACTGCTGGCCGGGTTGGTCAGCTTTGCCCTCGGACTCAGGCCCAGGGCCGCAAGCCAGGTGCAACCCTGATGGCCACCGAGGGGCGAAGCTGCCCCCTTAACTATCGCATCGATCCCCGGCAGCTGGGCCAGGGAGCGGCACCGGAGCGGGAGTGCATTTACATCATCGGCGGCCTGTACGGCAACTGGGCGGCACTGGACGCCATAGAAACCCTGTGCCGGCAGGAAGTGACTGCCGGACTGGCCGAACCCGAGCTGGTGTTCAACGGTGACTTCAACTGGTTCAATGCGGAGGACCGGGCTTTTCGGCAGATCAACGAAAGGGTACTGGCACACTCGGCCATCCAGGGCAATGTGGAGGCCGAACTCGGTGCGCCCTCTGCCGGAGCCGGCTGCGGTTGCGGCTACCCCGACTGGGTCGAGGGCGACACCGTCATCCGCTCAAACGCCATCATGGCCCGGCTGCAACAGACCGGCGCCAATCATGCCGATCTGCTGGAACGCCTTGGGCAACTGCCTCGTCAACTGGCACGGACGGTGGCCGGACACCGGGTGCAGGTGCTGCACGGCGATCCCGAGTCCCTGGCCGGCTGGCAGCTGGCAGTGGAGGCCATGCCGGCACCGGGCCAGGTAACATACCGTCTGGCAGACTGGTTCGGACTGGCAGACGCCCGCATCTTTGCCTGCAGTCATACCTGTCTGCCCTATATGCAGGACTTCGATATCGGCGGCGAACGCCATCTGGTGGTCAACAATGGTGCCGCCGGCATGCCCAATTTCAGGGGAGCCCGGCAGGGGCTGCTGACACGACTCGGCACCCGGCCGTCCCCCGTGCCCGGCCTTTACGGCACTCGTCTGGGGGCGCTTTATTGCGACGCCATCCCCATCAACTGGGATGAGCAATGGGATAGCTGGTTTGCCAGTCAATGGCCCCCGGGCTCACCCGCCTGGGCATCGTACCGGGAGCGGTTTATGGATGGCCCCGGGCACCGGGTGGAAGATGCGATCAGGTTAACGGAGTGATGGTGGGCACGAACCAGTTCGGGCCCACCTGTACGACAGATCACCGACTGAATCGGCGGATAAAGCCCCGGTCGATATGGTCTTTCCAGTACCAGACCCACTTGCCCTCAATACTGAAAGGTCCCCAGGAGGCCACCGCGTAGCGGGGGCCGGTGGCCAGCAGATAAAGGGAATGGCGGCGGGGCCGGTAGTGGCTCAGCGGTTCACCCTCGAGCGCGGCCCTCAGGTTGGCGGCCAGCACCGGACCCGCATGCACCGCATGTACTCCGGAGCGGGACATGGGCACATCCTGGCGGGCGCAGACATCGCCGGCGGCAAACACCTGTGGATGGGACAGGCTCTGATGATGGCTGTTGACGGCGACATAGCCCTGTTCGTTCAACTTCAGGCCGGTGCCGGTCAGCCAGGGCGGGGCGCTGGCCCCGGCCGCGGCGATCACGCAGTCTGCCTGCAGCCGGGTGCCGTCGGCCAGCATCACCCCCTTTTCGGTACCGGTCGCCCGCTGCTCATGGAGCTCGATACCGGCCGCAGCCAGCACCCGCCGAATGCGCTTTCGCGCCCCCCGGCCATGGCCGGCCAGCGGTCCGGAACCGGAAGACACCAGGGTGACCCGGCCGTCGATCCGCTCTTGCGTGAAGGCGTGTTGTGCCGCCAGTGCCAGTTCGACCCCGGCGGCGCCGCCACCAACCACGACCAGCCGGTATTCGGGAAGGTGGCGAGCCTGTTCCAGCCGCGCCGGCCAGGTGTCAAAGAACCGCGTCAGCGGCTTGGCCGGCAATAGCTTGTCACCGGCCATCTGCAGCCCGGAGAGGTCGGCTTCGCTGCCGGTATCCAGCGACAGCAGGTCATAGTCCAGCCTGCGCCCATCGGACAGGGTGACGAGTCGGTTGTCCGCATCCAGGCCAATCAGTTTCTGTGTCTCCAGGCGTATCTGTCCGGCCCGGGCCAGTGGTCGCAGATCAATCCGGCATGCTTGCTGGCGGTAGTGACCGGCGATCCAGCCGGGCAGCATGCCGGAATAATGCTGGTGAACCTCCGGCGTCACCAGTACCACTTCGATGTCGGGTAGCGGCCCCTTGGCCAGGGCGGCCAGCACGGAAAGATGGGCGTGGCCGCCGCCTGCCAGTATCAACCGCCTCATGAGCTGCACCAGTGCGCGGACAACCGGTCCAGATCCCCGGGCTCATCGATATCGGACAGGGGCTCTGCCCGATGGAGGGACCAGCCCAGCTCATCGATGCGGCTCAGGGTAAGCGGGGCCACCTGTGCCGTGCTCCAGGGGATGTCTGCAAACAGACGGGGGCTGAAGCGGGTCAGGCCGAGCAGCACATAGCCGCCGTCCAGAGCCGGGTGGATGACCATGTCGTGGCGATGCAACTGTTCGGCGGCGGCCCGCAGCCGGGCCGGGGTCAGCGCCGGGCAATCGGTGCCGGTCAGCAGTACGCGAGGGGCTTGTGCCAGACCCCGTTCGGCGGCTCGGGCCATACGCTCCCCCAGGTTGCCATCGCCCTGATCGCTGAGCGTCAGTCCCGGCGGCAGCGGGAGGCCCTGCCAGGCGGGATCGGTCGGGCCGGGAGACATGCACAGCTCCACCGGGCCCAGGCCGGCGGCCAGGCTACGCTCCAGGGTGGACAACAGCATTTTTCTCGCCAGGCGGGCCGCGCCCTCGGGGCCGAGGGCGGGGATCAGCCGGGTCTTGACTTGGCCGGGCAGGGGGGCCTTGGCGAAGACGATAATACGGGTCTGGCTCATCGGTAGGCCCTCGCCAGCTGTTCGGCCGGGGCGCCGCGCCAGTAGGCGAAGCGCAGCCGCCACATCAGCCAGATGGTGCGCCACAGGCCCCGGCTTTCCCAGCGGCGGCCCGAGGTGCTGGCCTGTTGGTACAGGCAGGCGGGGGGCGACAGGCGCTTGAGCCGTTTGCTGAGTTCGATATCTTCCATCAGCGGCTGCTCGGGGAAGCCGCCAGCCCGGGTGAAAGCCTCGCGGGTGACGAACATCGCCTGATCACCGGTGGCAATGCCGGTCAGCCGGGAGCGCAGGTTCATCAGCCCGGCGATCACCTTGAGCATGGGGTGGCGGCCGCTGATGCGTACATCAAAACGGCCCCACCGGTGCTGGCCGTCGGTCAGGGCGGTCTGTATCGCCTGCAGTCCCATCGGCGGCAGTACCGTATCCGCATGGAGAAACAGCAGCAGGTCACCGGTGGCGTCGGCCGCGCCGGCATTCATCTGCCGGGCCCGGCCCGGCGCCGTTTCCAGCACCCTGAATCCGGCCTGGCGGGCGATGGCCACCGACTCGTCGCGGCTGCCGCCGTCGACCAGGATCACCTCGCAGTGACAGCCACGCAGAGGCAGGCGGGCCAGGATCCCGGGCAGCTCGGGGGCTTCATTAAGCATGGGGATGATGATGGACAGCTTCATGGCGCCTCGTTCAGCCTCCAGTCGTAGTCGAGATACTCGATAGACAGCCGGCCGTCGCGCAGGGCCTGCTGCTGGCCGGGCGTCAGCTCCAGCTCCTGGTCGAAGCGGGCCAGAAATGATGCCGGAGGATGGCTGTTGCCCTGAGCCGTCCTGAAGTCGTCCTGGTACCATTTGAAGATGCTGGATACCTGCAGGCGGTCATCCTTCAGCCGGTTGCGACTCTTGTCCGACAGGAACAGGCGGGTGGCCTGCTCCAGTTGTTGCTCCAGTTGATCGGCATTATAGGCCTGGGGCGCCAGCGCCGGGCAGCCGATGCTGGCACAGTTGACGGCAAAATGGATGCGGGGTTCGGAAAAGTGCTCCCGGATCAGCCGGTGTTCGATATCGTCCAGGGAGCGTGTCTGGCCCAGAAGGGGGATAAAGTCCTGCTGCCAGGGGCTTTTCAGCCAGTTGCCCAGATCCTTGATGGAGTCGAGATCAGGGTATCGGGTGAGTACCAGCTCTACGGTCCAGGCATTGTAGGCGTTGATCAGGAAGGCCAGTCGCTCGGCCTCGGGCCAGCGGTTGAACTGCTCCTTTTCTACAGCCGACAGGGCCTGCAGGTACTGTTGCAACCGGGCCCGGTCGGCGGCCATGGTCCGGTAATTGACCTGGGTAACGCGACCTTGATCCTGTACCACCAGATGCCGGTCAAGCAGGGCTTGCCAGGGTTGGTGACTGAAACTGGCGGCCTGCGCAGGCAGGCCCACCATCAGCAACAGACTCAGCAGCAGGGTTTTCATCGTGACACCTCTTCCCGGGTCTTGGCATTGGGGTGCTCTGCATGGGCGCCCCGGCTGCCGCGCCGCCAGTCGTGGTAGCGACCTACCCAGCTCAGCAGGCGCTCAGGCGCATGAGCTCGCTTCCATTCCCCGGCCGCATACTTGTTGGCCTCGGCCAGGGTGGGGTAGATATGGATGGTGCCGAGGATCTTGTTCAGTCCCAGCCCCTGCTTCATCGCCAGTACATATTCGGCGAGCAGGTCACCGGCGTGCTCACCGACGATGGTGACCCCGAGGATTTTGTCCTTGCCGGGCACGGTCAACACCTTGATAAAGCCGGCATCGGTGCCGTCGGCGATGGCCCGATCCAGATCGTCCAGGCCATAACGGGTCACCTCAACGGCAATGCCTTGTTCTTCGGCTTCCTGTTCATTGAGTCCGACCCGGGCCACTTCCGGTGCCACGAAGGTCGCCCAGGGGATCACGCTGTAGTCGACCCTGAACCGCTTGAGATGGCCGAACAGGGCATTGACGGTGGCGTACCAGGCCATGTGGGCGGCGGTATGGGTAAACTGGTAGGGGCCGGCTACATCCCCGGCGGCATAGATGTTGGGGTAGAGGGTTTCCAGATAGTCGTTGGTCTGTACCGTGCGTTGGGTCTGTATGCCCAGTTGTTCCAGGCCATAACCCTGCAGACGGGCACTGCGGCCCAGGGCCAGCAGCAGGTCGTCGAACTCGACCTCTACCTCGTTACCCCGATGTTCGGCAATCATCAGCTTGCGCCCGTCACGGCGCTCGAAGCGCAGTGCCTTGTGGCCGGTCAGCACCCGCACCCCGTCTTTGGTGAGCACACTTTCTACCAGTTGGCTGACGTCGCTGTCTTCCCGGGCCATCAGTCGGTCACCGAGCTCGGCCTGGATAACCTCGGACCCCAGGCGGGCAAAACTCTGGGCCAGTTCGCAGCCGATGGGGCCGCCACCCAGCACCAGCAGACGGCGCGGAGGCTGATCCCGTTGGGCAAATTCATCCCACAGGGTGTCGCTGGTGAGATAGCCCACCTGATCCAGACCGGGCAGTTCGGGCACCAGAGGACGGGCGCCGGCGGCGATAATGATGCTGCGGGCGGTCAGCCGCTGGGTGCTGCCGTCATTGAGTGCGATTTCTACCGTCCAGGGATCAATCAGCTTGCCGTAGCCGGTCAGTACCTCGACCCCCAGATTGGTATAGCGCTCGATGCTGTCGTGGGGTTCAATCTTGCGGATCACGTCGTGTATCCGGGCCATCACCGCCTTGAAGCTGAAGTTGGGTGTACCGGCCTCCAGGCCATAATGGTCGGCGTGTTTGATCTGGTGGGCCAGCTTGGCGCTGCGGATCAGGGCCTTGCTCGGGACGCAGCCGGTGTTGAGACAGTCGCCGCCCATTTTGTGGGCTTCAACCAGGGTCACTTTGGCCTTGACCGCGGCGGCGATGTAAGAACTTACCAGGCCGGCGGCACCGGCGCCGATCACGATCAGGTTGCGATCATAGTGGCGGGGGCGGGTCCAGTTGCGATAGACCCGGCGACGCTGGATCAACCGTACCAGGGCGCGGGCAATAAAGGGGAAGATGCCGAGCAGGACAAACGACAGCAGCAGGCCGGGAGACAGAATGCCGGACAGGCTGTCGATGGCCGCCAGCTGGGTACCGGCGTTGACGAAGACCAGGGTGCCGGCCACCATGCCCAGCTGGCTTACCCAGTAGTAGGTGACCGTTTTAATGGGCGTCAGGCCCATCAGGATATTGATCAGAAAGAAGGGAAATACCGGCACCAGGCGCAGGCTGAACAGGTAGAAGGCGCCGTCTCTGGCCACCCCTGCATTGATCGCCTTGAGCTTGTCGCCGAAGCGGCGTTGTACCGATTCGCGCAGCAGGAAGCGGGATACCAGGAAGGCCAGGGTCGCGCCCAGGCTGGAGGCAAACGACACCAGCACAAAGCCCTGCCACAGGCCGAACAGGGCGCCGGCGGCCAGGGTCATGATGGCGGCACCCGGCAGCGACAGGGCGGTGACCAGTACGTAGAACACAAAGAATACCCCGGCCAGCAGCCAGGGATTATCCGCCTTGAAGCCGGCGATATCGGCCTGGTGCTGCTTGAGCGCGTCCAGGGTCAGTTGGCTGTCCAGATCGAACAGGAAGAAGGTGGCCACCAGGGCGGCCAACAGCAGGATAACGAGGAGTCTGCTCATGTTGATTCCTTGAGAGTCAGGCGATGATTCGTGTTTGTCTTCGTGCTACTTGTCTTCGTTCAGGGCGCCGCCACAGCTGCTGCCCTGGCCGGCGGTACAGCCGTAGCAGTGATCGGCAATGCGGATCGGCTGGCCTTCCAGCTCCCGGCTGAGCAGATCCCGCAGGTGCGGCCATTCGCCACCGGGCAGGTGCAGCCCCAGTTGCTGGTTGAAATCGCAGTCGTAGAGGTAGCCCTGCCAGTCGACGCTCACTATCGAACGGCACATCAGGCTGTCCAGGTTGGCGGCGGCATAGTTGTCCTTGAGCAGACGCATGTAGTCATGAAACTGCTTCTTGGTGATCAGGTAGTCACCGAAACGCTTGATCGGCATGTTGGTGAGGGCGAACAGCTGGTTGAATACGATGCCGAAATGGTCGAACAGCTGCCGTTTGTAGTCCGCTTCCAGTGGTTCCTGGGGCGGGGGCAGAGTGGGGCCCAATGGGTTGTAGACCAGGTTCAGGACCAGGCCCGAGCCGGGCTGGCCGTAACCCAGCCGGTTGAGTTCGATCAGGGCTTCTATGCTCTTGTCGAAGGTGCCTTTGCCGCGTTGCTTGTCGACATTTTCCAGGGAATAGCAGGGCAGGGAGGCGACGATCTCCACCTGATGTTCGGCGAGAAACTCGGCCAGATCTTCGTGGCCCGGCTCGAACAGTATGGTCAGGTTGCAGCGGTCGATGACCTTGACGCCCAGTTCCCGCGCGGCTTTGACCAACTCACGAAAGCCCTCGTGCATCTCGGGCGCACCGCCGGTCAGGTCCAGGGTAGTCAGGCCGCGGGCCTTCAGCACCTGGGGGATCAGCGCCAGGTTGTCGGCGTCCATCATCTCGGTCCGGTCGGGACCGGCGGCCACATGGCAATGCACACACTTCATGTTGCAGCGATAGCCCAGATTGACCTGCAGGGTATCCAGAGCTCGCCGTTGGATGGGCGGAAAGTCGGTCAGATCAAGTAGCGGTAGTGTGTCTCTCATAGAATATCCATAACTGGGGGGATAATGACGATATAGTCCGGGTAGATCGGGAATTTATTACAGTATTTATGGATTTATTTGGAATAAGGAAAGGTTAGCGGGAAAGAGGGGCATGTGGGAGTTCAGTCGCTCGCGATATGCGGTATCTACAGCCAGGTTGCATCCCACAAAGCCTGTTTGCCTATCGTGTTGAGCAACAGTGTTGAGCACACCGGCCCTGAGCGACCGGGCAGCAAGGTATCATGACTCCGGTATCGAGCCGAAAGGGATGATGACCTGACACCGGTCCATGGCCCGATGGATAACCGGACTCGCGCTTCGGCTCCCAGTGGGAGCCGCTTCCTGCTATTATCGGCAGAGGATGAAAGGAGGGCGTTATGCGCATATTGTTTGCCCTGCTTGGCAGTGTTTCGTTGGGGTTGGGGGTGCTGGGGGCGTTTTTGCCGGTGCTGCCGACCACACCTTTCGTGTTGCTGGCGGCATTTCTGTTCGGCAAGTCGTCACCCCGGGTGCACGGCTGGCTGGTAAATCACCCCTGGTTTGGCGGCATGATCCGCGACTGGCAGGCTCATCGCGGCCTGCGTGCCCATGTACGGCGCCGGGCCCTGTGGATGATGGCGCTCAGCTTCGGCTTTTCCATTTATATCGTGCCCCTGTGGCAGGTCAAAGTGGGGCTGGTGCTGACATTTTTGGCCCTGCTGCTGTGGTTTTTGCGCTTACCCCTGGTACCCGACTCCCCGGCGGTTGCATTGAAGCAGACTAGGCCCTAAGCTAGCCGCCATTCAACCTTATATGCCATGCCCGTGCCGTGTCCGGGCCTAACAAGGCTGCCTGTCTATTATGAAACAAGAAACCCTTAAACTGATTGCCGACAGCATCACCTCCATTCCTGATTACCCTAAAGAAGGCATCGTTTTTCGCGATATCACCAGCCTGGTGGAGAGCGCCGATGCGTTCAAGGCGACGATTGATGCCCTGGTGGAGCTGTATCGACATTCCGGTATCGACAAGGTGCTGGGTACCGAAGCCCGCGGCTTTATCTTTGGCGCACCGGTCGCGGCGGCGCTGGGAGTGGGCTTCATTCCTGCCCGCAAACCCTCCAAGTTGCCCCGCGAAGTCATTGAGGTGCCTTATGATCTGGAGTATGGCCAGGATCGGTTGCAGATTCATGTGGACTCTATTGCACCCGGTGAGAAGGTGCTGATCATCGACGATTTGCTGGCCACCGGTGGCACAGTGGAAGCGGCGATCAAGCTGGTACGCCGCTGCGGCGGCGAGGTGCAGGACGCCGCCTTTGTCATAACCCTGCCGGCCCTGGGGGGCTTGCAACGATTGAACGCGCTGGGCATCCGGGTGACCAGCCTGGTTCAGTTTGACGGTCATTAATCGACCATGAGCTATCAGGTTCTTGCCAGAAAATGGCGGCCCCGGCGCTTTGCCGATGTGGTGGGCCAGCAACATGTGCTGACCGCCCTGATCAACGCCCTGTCACAGGGGCGCCTGCATCATGCCTATCTGTTCAGCGGCACCCGGGGGGTGGGCAAGACTTCCATCGCCCGGCTGTTGGCCAAGGCGCTGAATTGTGACACCGGCATCACCCCCGAGCCCTGTGGCCAGTGTTCCAGTTGTCTGGAAATAGAGCAGGGTCGTTTCGTCGACTTGCTGGAGATCGATGCGGCCAGTCGGACCAAGGTGGAAGATACCCGCGAACTGCTGGACAACGTGCAGTATCAGCCGGCGAGAGGTCGTTTCAAGGTCTATCTGATCGATGAAGTGCACATGCTTTCCCGTCACAGCTTCAATGCGCTGCTGAAAACCCTGGAAGAGCCGCCGCCTCACGTCAAGTTTCTGCTGGCCACCACGGATCCGCAGAAGCTGCCAATCACCATTCTGTCCCGTTGCCTGCAGTTTCACCTGAAGAGCCTGGAGCCCGAGCTTATCGATGGCCAGCTGCATCATATTCTGCAGCAAGAGCAACTCCCGTTTGAACCCGAGGCGACCGCCGCCCTGGCGCGCGCCGCCGATGGCAGCCTGCGTGATGCCCTGAGCCTGACCGATCAGGCGCTGGCCTTCGGTAACGGCGAAGTTAGGCTGGCGCTGGTCGAGTCGATGCTGGGCAACCTCAACCGCAGCCAGTTGCTGGCGCTGGTAGAGGCGGTGCTGGCCGGTGATGGGGAAGCCCTGCTGGCACGGGTGGCCCAGCTGGCGACCATGGGGCCGGATTACGATCAGATCCACAAAGAGCTGATTGCCTTCTGGCATCAGCTGGCGCTGGCGCAGGTGGTTCCGGCGCAGCAGTTGCCTTATGCCGCCGAGCTCAACCGGCTGGCGCCGTTGGTTCCGGCCGAGCAGATACAGCTCTATTACCAGATTTGCCTTCAGGGTCGTAAAGACCTGCCGTTTGCACCGGATGGTCGCTCGGCGCTGGAAATGACGCTGTTGCGTACCCTGGCGTTTCGCCCGGATGCGGCGGTTGCCACCACTTCCGGCTCTGCAGCTCCCCGGTCGGTAGCCGACGCGTCCGGAGCTTCCGCGCCAAAAAAGCCTGAGCCGCCCACATCCGATGCCGCAGCACAAGATGCGGACGAAGATGATCAGATGGCGGCCAAATTGTGGCAGGAACAGGACGAAATTCTGACCGAAGCGGGGCGCCTGGGTCATGCTTCTCAGCCTCAGCCTCAGCCTCAGCCTCAGCCTCAGCCTCAGCCTCAGGAGCCGCAAGGTGTTCCGCAAGCACCGGCGGCAGACGAAGCGTCCTTGCCGCCGACGCCTCCGAATTCGGCAGCGCCAGTCACCGAGGCCAACACAACGGTTGCAGCGTCTTCGACTGCACGGCCATCGGCGCCAGTAGCAGCGGCACCGGAAGCCGCCGCTTCTCGGGTTTCAGCGGCTGCGACGGCAACCGAAAACGTCACCGACGAGGCCGCGGCCGAGGTGGCCCGCATTCGTCGGCTGCTGCAAACCCGTAACCGGCTGCGCAGTCAGGAACCGGCCAAGGCGGCCGAGCCGGACAAACCTGCGAGCAGAACCATGGCCGTCACGCCGCCGACCAGGCCGGCATCAGTGTCTGAGGCCGCTACACCGGCGGCGGTGACACCGGCTCCGGGCCAGGCCCGGCCGGATAGCGTGCGGATGCCGAGGGAGGCGCAGGGCGGCGGTGGTTCAGACTCCCGGCCCGTGACCGGGGCAGAGGAACTGCCGCCGCTCGATGCCTACGAGGACATGCCCTGGGATGACGATGATACGCCGCCCTGGCAGGACGAACCGGTCGCCCCCCGGCCAACGATGGCACCAACGACCAGACCGATGCCTCCGGCCAGTCAATCGGCGGCAACAGCCGGCAAGGCCGAGCGCTCGGTGAGCAAGCCGGCCGCGGAGCCCCCGCGGCCCGGCTCCTCCCGAGTCCGGGCAACAGCGAGTCCGTCTCAGCCCGGACCCGAACCCCTGAAGGCGGCAAGCCTGTTGCCCGAGGCCGAGGACGAGTGGACCCGACTGGTGGCAAAACTGCCGCTGGGCGGCCTGTTGCGCCAGCTGGCGATGCACAGCACCCTGGAGAGAAATGAAAACCGGTGGCAACTCTGGCTGCGTCCGGCGCACCGCCACCTGCTGACCGACAAGACCCGGCAAGAGCTGGAGGCGGCGATTAACGGTCAGCAGCCGGAGCCGGTCAGCTTGCAGGTGGACATCGGCGAGCAGGGCGGAGAAACCCCGTTTGAAATCGAGCAATTGCTGTATCAGGCGGCCAAAGAGCGCGCCAAAGGTGAAATCGAGGCCGATGATGCGGTACAATTTTTCATATCGCGCTTCGCGGCCGTGCTCGACAGCGACAGCATAGAACCCATGGCGCTGTAACGGTGCCGTGTTTATTTATCCATTAATCAAGAGTGAGCATATATGTTTGGTAAAGGTGGAATGGGCAATATCATGAAGCAGGCCCAGCAGATGCAGGAAAAAATGCAGAAGCTGCAAGAAGAACTGGCCCAGCTGGAAGTCGTTGGCGAGGCCGGTGCCGGCCTGGTTAAAGTCACCATGACCGGCAGCCACTCGGTACGTCGTGTCGAGCTGGACGACACCCTGCTGCAAGACGACAAGGAGCTGCTCGAAGATCTGCTGGCCGCCGCCGTTAACGACGCCGTGCGCCGCGTGGAAGAGCAGAACAAGACCCGCATGGGCGAGTTGACCGGCGGCATGCAATTGCCACCGGGCTTCAAGATGCCGTTTTAAGGCTTCAGCCTTGTTCGCAAGCCGGGAGCAAAGCCCCGGCTTGCCGCTTTCTGCCCACCCGTTTTCCGCTTTTTATCTCCCGAGTGACCTCATGCGTTTTAGCCCCCTGTTGGATGAATTGATCAAGAGTCTGCAAGTGCTGCCCGGGGTTGGGCCCAAGTCGGCCCAGCGGATGGCGTTTGCCCTGCTGGAGCGTCAGCGTGCCGGTGGTCGACGCCTGGCGCATGTGCTGGATCAGTCGCTGGAGAAGATTGGCCATTGTCGCCAGTGCCGTACCTTCACCGAAGAAGAGATTTGCCCGCTCTGTGCCAGCCCCAAGCGGGCGGTGAGCGGTCAGCTCTGTATCGTCGAAAGTCCGGCCGATGTGGTGGCCATCGAACAGACCGGCCAGTATCAGGGGCGTTATTTCGTCTTGATGGGGCACCTGTCCCCCCTCGACGGAGTGGGGCCGGAAGAGCTGGGACTGGACCGGCTGGCCGACTGGCTGGCCACCGAATCGTTTGAAGAGTTGATCCTGGCCACCAACCCCACGGTGGAAGGGGAAGCCACCGCCTATTTTATTGCCGATATTGCCCGCAGCCACGGTGTCGGCGTCAGCCGTATCGCCCACGGCGTGCCCATCGGCGGCGAGCTGGAGCTGGTGGATGGCAATACCCTCAGCCATTCGCTGATGGGCCGCAAGAGCTTCGCCGATTAACGGAGCTTATCTCACCCTCACCCCTCACGTTTTTCCTGTAATACAAGCCGCTCAAGCGTGACCGTGCCGAGCCGGCCCAGGAGCTGGGCGGCAGCGTCATGCTGGCAAATGCCGGCATCGGCCTCGACCATCAGCGCCCGGTTGATGTTTGCCGGTGTGGCACCCTGTAGCATCAACTGGCTCAGGGCCAGTTGCATGGGACCCAGGCTCGGATTGAAGGCGGCGTTCTCCAGATAACGGCCCCGACACATCCGGCCATCATTCAGCAACAGCGCCACCCCGGCCCGGTTATGGCTGTAGGGGGCATAGCTGGCGTTGGCCTCGGCCAGTGCAGCCAGAACCAGGGATCCCGACTATCAACGGAGAGGGTACCTGCCGGGCCATTCAGCATGCCATAGGACTGGCCAAGATCTGCCGGTCCAAAGGCATGGGGCAGCAGCGCGGCCAGGCTCAGGCGGGCATCTTCCAGCACCAGCGTGAGACACTCCTGATTCAGCTCTTGCATGAACTGACGGCAGTGGCCGCAGGGGCTGGCACTGACCACCACCCTGCGGATACCGGTTTCACCCCACAGGGTGGCATGACCGATGGCCGCTTGCTCCGCATGCAGGGCACTGTTGAGCGGTAAACCCTCGACCTCCAGATTGGCCCCCAGGTACCAGTGACCCGAGTTGCCCATCGCCAGGGCACCGACCCGGAAGCCGGATACCGGCACCCGTGCCTTGTGCTGGGCCTGGGGCAACAGCGCCAGTGCCAGCGCGTCCTCTTCCAGGCTGGTGGCCTGGCAGAGGGCCGCAATCTGTGCGGGCGTGAAACGAACGAGGTCGGCAAACCCGAGCCCTTGCAGTGCGTGTTGGAGTGATAGCGTCATCGGTTACTCCTTCTCTGGCTTCAGTACATCAACCAAAGATAAAGATGAAACAGCGGCGGGGCCAGTACGGCGGTAGCGATACCGCACACCACCATGGCCAGCGAGGCAAAGGCTCCTTGCACGGTACCGACCTCGGCGGCAGCGCCGGTGCCGATGGCATGAGCACTGGCGCCCATGGCCAGGCCCTGGGCCTCGGGGTGATGAATGCCGGCCAGCCGCAGCAGTGGAAAGCCGATCATGGCACCCATCATGCCGACGATGATCACCAGCCCTGCGGCGATGGCCGGTATGCCGCCCATCGACTGACTGACGCTCATGGCCAGCGGCGTGGTAATCGACTTGGTCGCGATGGAGGCGAGCAGCTGGGGCTGTGCCTGTACCAGGGCGCCGATCAGCAGGGTGGTGCATACCGAAATCAACACCGACAGGCTGCAGCACAACAGGATGGGCCCCAGTTGCCGGCGGATTTTGGCGGCCTGCTGGTACAACGGCAGGGCAAAGGCGACCACTGCCAGCTCCAGCAGCAGGCTAAGCGGCCTCATGCCGGCCTGATAATCGGCCGGATCCTGCCCGGTCAGCAACAACAGGGCGATGATGGCCAGTGCCGGCAGCAGGATGGTATTCACCAGCGGGCTTTTTACCTTGCGAGCCAGCTTCCTGGTCAGCAGGTAGCACAGTACTGTGAGTGGAATCGCCAGCCAGATCATCATGACTGCATCCTCTGATAGAGCCGGCCCACAACCAGCAGGATCAGCACCAGACCGCTGAGGGCGGTGCTGATAATCAGTCCCAGTCCATCGTTCAACAGGTCCACATAACCGAGCAGTCCGGCCGCGACCGGAATAAACAGTAACGCCATATGGCGGAGGATCAGCTGGCCGCCGTCATGGACCCAGCTCAGAGGAATGAGCTGGGTGTTGAGCAGAAAAAACAGCAGCAAAAGGCCGAGAATACTGCCGGGAAAGGCAAAGGGCAGCAGGGTAGCAAGACCCTTGCCTACCAGCAGGCAGGCCAGCAATATCGCAAAATCGCGTATCAGTTTCATGATGTGGCTCTTACAGGGATTGAACATAACGGGCCACCGCCTGCAGCAGGACCAGTTTGGTTTCATCTTCCTGATGTTCGAGCACCAGTTGTTCCAGTCGGTGCATATAGGGTTCGGCCTGATCCGACAGCTGATCCTGACAATGCTGTCGCCAGCGCTGCCATTCCTGCTCATTCAGGGTGTGAGGGTAATTGCGGGCCCGATAGCGGAACAGCAGCTCGGGCAGGCGGGCATCATTAAACTGCAACGGCAGAGCGGAGAGTGCATCCGGCTTGCTGGTGCGGACCATGGCCATGGCCGCCTTGTCTGCATCGCTGAAAAAGCCTCCCTGATACAGCGCCGCATCCACATTGGTGACGGAAGGAAACTCCCGCTGCTGCTGATAGAGCGCCACCACCTTTTCGCGAATCTCCGGATGGCGGCGCAACAAATCCAGACTCTGGCGGCATTGTGCCCGGTCAATGCCCAGCTCGTCGGCTCTTTGCTCGGACAGGGCGGCCGCCTTGGCCAGCGCCGGGCATTTGTTGATATGCACCAGTTTTACCGGAACCGGTGCCAGCTCGCCGAGATCTTCCCGCCTGGTGTAGAGCCGTTCATGCAGTTGCTCCGGGGTCAGTTCGACCAGCGGCGTCAGATCCATGCTCAGGTTGACGCAAATGACCGCATTGGCGTTGTCCGGGTGCCAGGCCAGGGGCGCAATCCAGCTGGCACAGCCTTGCCAGGCAGAAAACATGCCGGACACATGTACCAGGGGTTTGCTGTTGATCACGTCAATCAGCGCCTTCACCTTGTGCTTGCTGCGCAGTTCGAACAGATAGTCGAACAACTTCGGCTGGGCCTGGCGCAGCAGCCGGGCGAGGGCGATGGTGGCACGCACGTCGCCAGGGCATCGTGAGCCTGGCCATGTTCGATGCCGTTGGCCTGGGTCAGTCGCTCCAGCCTGAAGCTCGGTTTGCCATCCTCGTCTTCCGGCCAGTTGATGCCGTCCGGGCGCAGGGCATAGAAGGTGCGCGCCACATCCAGCAAATCCCAGCGGGAGTTGCCCTGTTGCCAGCTGTAGGCATAGGGGTCGTAGAAGTTGCGATACAGGGTGTAACGGGTGACTTCATCGTCGAAGCGGATGTTGTTATAACCGACGATGCAGCTGTTGGCCTGGCTGAACTGCTCATGAATGCGGGCGATAAACTCGGCTTCACACAGCCCCTGCTGCTGAACGGTTTGCGGGGTGATACCGGTGATGAGCGTCGCCTCGGGTGAGGGCAGATAGTCGACCGGCAACCGGCAGTAGAGCATCAGTGGCTCGCCAATCTCGTTCAGCTGGGCATCGGTTCGGATGCCGGCAAACTGTACCGGTCTGTCCAGCGCCGGATTGATGCCTGCGGTCTCGTAATCGTGAAAGAAAAATGTGGGCTGTGCTGCTTGGTCGCTCATGGTGTCGTGGTGTCTTGTCGCTTTGGATCATGCCAGCGGTGAGTTGATACCTGGCAGTATATCACCCTGCGGCGGCAGGCAGGGATGAACCGGGTCTAGGGTATCATCTTGTGACGGCGGCGGGCAAAGCGGGACCGAGCACCGGAACCGGGGAACGGAACAACAAAAAGGCCGGAGTTGCTCCGGCCTTGATCACAATATTATTCGGCGCTGTCTTCTACCGGCTCGTAGTCGTCGTCGCCGCTGCCTGATGCCATGGGCGAGCATAGACGATGCACTCGTTTGGGGCCGATGACCTTCAGGTATTTCAACCAGACCTTGGCATGACGGCTTTCCGTTGCGGCGCCTTGTTGAACCTGTTCAAAAAAACGTTGTTCTTCATCGCAATTCGGCGCCCGTTGCCCGGTATACAGCCCCAGCATGGCGTGGCCGGACTGCTCAAGCAGTTGTGCTTCCGCGACGGTGAACTCGCCACAACGACGCAGACCGCGAGGAAAATGGGCGAAGTCCTGAAACGGCTTGGATGACTCAAAGCTCATGTTCATTCTCACTCTATGTGGCTCTATGATTCGCGCAAAGTATGGCACTGCATCCCGGTACGCAAAATCAATTTTTTTCACGTTATATGAAAAATATTTTTACGCGTGTTTTTTGACGTCGCCATCGCCGTCGCCATCGCCGTGATCGGCCCCGTCATGGGTCAGTTCGATGAAGCGTGGGTGCTGGCGTAACGGTTCGAATTCCTCGTCTTCGGCCGCCACATTGCGCAGATGCACATTGTTCTGCACCGCCAGCTCCAGATCCGACAGTGCCTGCTCTTCATGACCCACGCCCGCATGGGCACAGGCGCGCTGATAGAGCGCGTGAGCGTTCTGCTGGTCTACCTGCAGCACCCGGTTGCACAGGCTCAAGGCCCACTGGCGCTCGTTCATCATCAGGGCGGCGTCGGCCTTGTGGGTGAGGGCATCCAGATCGCCGGGCTTGATGTCCAGGATCTGATCGTAGATGTCTATTTTAGCCTGGGGGCTTTGCTCCTGGCCGGCGCGCAACCACAGGCCGTGAATTTCCTGGAATCGTTCTATTTCCCGGTAGTTCTCCGCAATTACCTTGGTTTTTCGCTGTAGTTCACGTTCTATTTGTTTCAGCTTGTGCTCGTAGGTGCTGGTGATTTTCTTCATCTCGGTTTCGGCATATTCCCGGGCGGTCTTTTTCAGTTCCCGCAGTGATTGCCAGCCGACGATGGCCAGCACCGAGGCGGCACCGGCCAGCAGGTAGAAAAAATAGGTCACGGTCACGTTGGCGTAACTCATCGCCTTGTCGGCGACCGCCAGTTCTTTTTGTACCACCTCTTCGGTCACGTTGACCTGAAAACGGGCCATTTCGGTCCGTAACGCCTTCAGCTCATCCAGTATATAGCGCTCCATGAAGGGCGTGAGCGGGATGCGGACTTCTGCCGTGTCCTCTGCGGCGGGCTCGACAGGTTTTTCCTGCGCGAACAGGGGCAGGGAGACGATAGAAAGCAAGAGGGGTATCAATAATTTGGTCATGGGGTACCTGACTGAAGGATAAGAGCTCAAAACCTAGCCGGCGCAGGATAACCCGAGGATGATTTGTGTTCAAACAATGACTAGGCGGCACTGGGGTGCCGCCTGATAAGGGATCAAACCAGTTCTACTTCTTCAGCCTGGGGGCCTTTTTTACCCTGGGTGACCACAAAGCTGACCGGCTGACCTTCCTGCAGGGTTTTGAAGCCATCACCCTGTATTGAGGAAAAATGCACAAACAGATCCGGCCCGGACGCCCGGGTGATGAATCCAAACCCTTTTTCCTCGTTGAACCATTTTACGGTTCCTGTTTCTTTCGTACTCATAGTGTGTATCCGATTTGGTCTGACAAGGTGGAGATAACGCATCGCCACTGCATTGATAGTAGCAGCTCACCGTCAGGGGGATCCGTGAAGCCGCTAATTTCCCCGTGTTATCAGGGCTTGGAGTGGTTTCGATCGTGCCCTAATGACGAGAATTTTAGTCATGTCACTATGGTAAAATGCATGCTGTTCAAATTAATTTAACAGAGATTAGGTTGCAATTTATCAATGGTTTGTTAGGTTAATAAGGGATTTTTACTTAGCCCACTAACTAAAACAGTTTAGGACTATAAATGATTGCTACGGACACGGATACGACCATTGATTTGCAACTGCTGTTGCGCCATCCCAAGTCTACCGACGGTCATCGGGTGAATAGCCTGATCGCCCGCTGTAAACCGCTGGACACCAACTCCACCTACTGCAATCTGCTGCAATGCCTGCATTTTGCCGACACCTGTATGTTGGCCGAGGATGAAGACGGCTCACTGCTGGGGTTTATCTCTGCCTACCGCAAACCCTCTGAGCCAAGCACCCTGTTTGTTTGGCAGGTAGCCATAGATAAACGTGCCCGCGGTGAAGGACTGGGTCGCACTCTGCTCGATACCCTGCTGGGTTCTGATGCCTGTGCCGACGTTACCCATGTCGAAACCACCATCACCGCCGATAACGCCCCTTCCTGGGGATTGTTTGAAAGCCTGGCCAACAGTCAGGGCACAGGTCAGGGCGCACGCCAGGTGCTGTTCGACCAGAAGCGTCACTTCAACGGTGGCAGCAGCAGCGAAATCCTCTACCGCATTGCCCTCGGCTGATCCTGTCGGCCGACCCTCAGTATTTTTCTAATTTTACCTTTTGAGATTTGAACTCAGGACTTTAAGGAGTCGAGATGAGTATTTTTGATGTAATGGAATCCAGTGTACAAACCTATGCCCGTTCTTTCCCGGTGGTATTCAACAAGGCTCAGGGCGTATGGCTGCACGACCAGAGTGGCAAGCGCTACCTGGACTTCCTCGCCGGTGCCGGTACCCTCAACTACGGCCACAACCACCCGGTACTGAAAGAGGCGTTGATCGAATATATTCAGGCCGATGGCATCGCCCATGGTCTGGACATGCATACTTCTGCCAAGCGTCGTTTCTGACCGCCCTGCAGAACATCGTTCTCAAGCCGCGTGACATGGACCATGTGGCCCAGTTTACCGGTCCCACCGGTACTAACGCGGTAGAGGCGGCGATGAAGCTGGCCCGCAAGGTGACCGGTCGTGAGAACATCGTGGCTTTTACCAATGGTTTCCATGGCGTCAGCCTGGGTGCCCTGGCCGCCACCGGTAACCAGCACCACCGGGGGGGTGCCGGTACCGTACTGGCCAACGTGACCCGCCTGCCGTACGACGGTTATACCGGTGCCGGTGAAGACAGCCTGTTGCTGTTCGAAACCATGCTCAACGACAACTCCAGTGGCCTGGACAAGCCTGCCGCCGTGCTGTTTGAAGTGGTACAGGGCGAAGGTGGTCTGAACGCGGCCTCGATGGAATGGCTGCAGCGCCTGGAAAAAATCTGCCGCAAGCACGACATTCTGCTGATTGCCGATGATATCCAGGCCGGCTGTGGCCGTACCGGGACCTTCTTCAGCTTCGAGCCTGCCGGCATCAAGCCGGACATCATCACCCTGTCCAAGTCACTGAGTGGCATGGGGCTGCCCTTTGCGCTGGTGCTGATGCATCCCGAGCTGGATCAGTGGGAACCGGGCGAGCATAACGGTACCTTCCGGGGTAACAACCATGCCTTCATCACCGCTCGCAAGGCGCTGGAAACCTTCTGGAAAGACGATGTCTTCGCCAGCGAAGTGCGTGCCAAGGGCGAGTTGCTGACCAAGCGCATGCAGGCGCTGGTTGATCGTTTCCCGCAGCTGTTCGAGAAAGTGAAAGGCCGGGGCATGATGCAGGGTATCGCCTGTCGTGATGGCGATATCGCCGATGCGATCACCACCAAGTGCTTCGAGCGCGGTCTGATCATTGAAACCGCCGGCCCCAACGACGAAGTGGTGAAGTGTCTGTGCCCGCTGATCATCACCGAAGCCGAACTGACTCAGGGTCTGGACTGGCTGGAAGAAGCGATCAAAGAGACTGCCGGCGAACGCCTGAAGAAGGCGTCTTAAGCTCAGTTTTTCTGGCTGAAGGTTTAATGCCGGTGTCCCTTATCCGCAAAATGATTTTCACTGCCCGCCCAGGCGGGCAAGAGCAGAATAAAAGAAAGGAAATACCATGATCGTACGTACTCTTGCCGAATGTGAACAAAGCGAACGTCGCGTCCAGTCCGAAACCGGCACCTGGGAAAGCACCCGCATGTTGCTGAAAGACGACAACATGGGCTTTTCGTTTCACATCACCACCATCTACGCCAATACCGAGACTCACATCCATTACCAGAACCATCTGGAGTCGGTGTACTGCATGAGCGGCAACGGTGAAATAGAAGATCTGGCCGATGGCAAAATCTACCCCATCCAGCCCGGCACCCTCTATATCCTCGACCAGCACGACAATCATCTGCTGCGGGGCGGCAGCGAAGACATGAAACTGGCCTGCGTGTTCAATCCGCCGCTGACCGGCAAGGAAGTGCACGATGCCGATGGTGTCTATGCGCTGGAAACCGAAGCCTGAATCAAGTCCATCGGGGGCCAGGCCCCCGATTCCGGACATTTTCACTGGGCAGGGCTTCACTTCGGGGAACGCATCCAGGCCCACTGAAAATGTGCGACCACGACGACCACAGAACAAGAATTCAAGGGAGTAATAGTGTCACACACAGTAGAAAAGATTGGCGGCACCTCAATGAGTCAGTATCGGGCAGTACGGGACAATATCGTGCTGCACAAGCGCAAGCCCGGTGGCTATTATCAGCGCATGCTGGTGGTCTCTGCCTTTGGCGGCATCACCGACGGCCTGCTGGAGTGCAAGCGTACCGGCGCCCCCGGTGTCTATGCCACCTATGCGGATGCGGAAGACGACAGCGCCTGGGAACAGGCTCTGGACAACGTAAGTACCCGTATGGCTCAAATCAACAGGGAAATGTTCGGCAACACCCCGGAGCGGGCGCAGGCCGACTCTTTTCTGCAGGAGCGTATCGCTGGTATTCGTGACTGTTTGCATCATTTGCGCCAGGTTTGCGCCTTCGGCCAGTTTCAGTTGGCCGAACAGCTGCAGACCATCCGCGAGTTGCTGGCGGCCATGGGTGAGGCGCACAGCGCCCACAACATGGTGCTGTATCTGCGCCAGAGCGGTGTGAATGCGGTATTGATGGATCTGACCGGCTGGCGCACCGACGAGGCCCTGCCGCTGGATCAGGCGCTGGAACAGGCCATGGAGCGGGTCGATCTGTCCAGTCAGCTGCCGGTGGTGACCGGTTATGCCCACTGCGAAGAAGGGCTGATGAGCCGCTTCGACCGGGGTTACAGCGAGATGACCTTCAGCCGGCTGGCGGTGCTGACCGGTGCTCGCGAGGCCATTATCCACAAGGAATATCACTTGAGCAGCGCCGACCCGCGACTGGCGGGTGAAGAGCAGGTGATCCCCATCGGTCGTACCAACTACGACGTGACCGATCAGCTGTCCAATCTGGGCATGGAGGCTATTCACCCCCAGGCCGCCAAGGGCCTGCGCCAGCAGGACATTCCGCTGCGGGTGCGCAATACCTTCGAACCGGATCATGAAGGCACCCTGATCACCACCGACTATCGTAGTCCCTCACCCTGTGTGGAAATGGTGGCCGGTCGTCGGAACCTGTTTGCGGTGGAGCTGTTCGATCAGGACATGGTGGGCCGGGTATCTCATTACGCCGAGTGCTTTACCGACGAGCTGGACCGGATGAAGCTGAATCTGGTGGCCAAAGACATGAATGCCAATACCCTGACCTATTATGTGTCCGGCAACCGCAAGAAGGTTCGCCGTCTGGTCAGTGCCCTGCAGCATCGGTTTGACAATGCCGACGTGAATACCCACAAGGTATCGCTGGTATCGGCGGTGGGCAGCGACATGAGCATTCCGGGTCTGCTGGCCCGCTCGGTGGCGGCCCTGAACAAGGCCAATGTGCCGGTGCGGGCGGTACACCAGTCGCTGCGCGCGGTGGAAATGCAGTTTATCGTCGACGACGAATACTACGAGCAGGCGGTGGTTTCCCTGCACGACGAACTGGTGCAGACCCATGCCGAAACGGTCGCACTGGCGGTGGCCTGATCACTCATTGCCATCAATAACACGCCGCCCCTGCGAAGGCAGGGGCCCGGTGCGGGGCCTGCACATTGCGGGCGCCGTTCATGGATGCCTGCCTTCGCAGGCATGATCAATCAAACCCGCACCGCCCACGCTTCACCCCCTTAGTCTTCCCTGCCTCCCCACTTTTTGGCACACTGAACCCTTGTTTTCTGCAATCCGGACTCTTTCAATGGCAAAACGTGCCTGTGCCCTGCATATCCTGGTAAAAACCGAAGCCGAATGCCTGGCGATCAAACAGCAGCTCGACAAGGGCGGCGACTTCCACAAACTCGCCAAAAAGCACTCCACCTGTCCTTCCGGCAAGCGCGGCGGCGATCTGGGTGAATTCAACAAGGGCGACATGGTGGGCCCGTTCGACAAGGCGGTGTTCAGCGGCCCCGAGCTGGCCATTCAGGGACCGGTGAAAACCCGTTTCGGCTATCATCTGATCAAGGTGTTGTATCGCAACTGATCGGTACAGCCGCTGATCACCGAGGATAGCGCATGTTTCTCGAGCACATTCAGATCAGAAATTTCATGGGCCTCAATCAGCTGTCGTTGACCCTCAATCAGAGCACGGCACTGATGGGCGAGAATGCCTGGGGTAAAACCAGTCTGTTTCGCGCGCTGTGGCGACTGATGGGGCAGGGCGGTTGCTGCTACCAGTTTGTCGACGAGGACTTTTACCGGCCGGAGCCGGGCGAGACGATCGACGAACTGCAAATCGTGCTCAGTTACCGTGAGCACCGGCCTGGCATCAGCGAGCATTCGGCCCGACTGGCTCGGCTGGAGCCGGTATGGATAAAGCACAAGGACAGTTTTCACCGGGTACATTACCGGGCGCGGGCGAAGCGCACGGCCGAGGGCATTGTCAGCGAACACGACTTTGTGGACGGTGCCGGCCTGCCCATCGAGCTGGACGATGCCCATAAACTGGTGCACTACCTGATTGAAATGAATCCGATATTCCGCCTGCGTGACTCTCGCGGCACGCCGCAGGATCTGCCCATCGTCAATCTGAACGGCGATTACGAGCAATTGCTGACCCGGCTGAGTGAGCAGCTGGCGGAAGAAGAAGAGCTGAGCCAGCGGGATATCAAGGCGGGTCTGGATGCGGTGCGCCAACTGTTTGAACACTACTTCACGCCTCAGGGCGCCACCAGCCGGGCTCCCAGGCGGGCGCGGGACATTGCCATTCACCCGGTGACCCTGAGCCAGTTGGGCAAGCTGAACGACTGGCAGCCGATGGGCGAAGAAAGCGGCCTGTCGCTGGCGTTGTCGGCGGTGGCCCGCACCATACTGCAGGCGCGGGGCGGGCGCCCCATCGAAGTAGGATCCCGGCCCATGCTGTTGATTGAAGACCCCGAAAGCCGCCTGCATCCCACCATGCTGGCGGTGACCTGGGGCATTCTGGAGCGTTTTCCGGGGCAGAAGCTGGTGACCACCAATTCCGGCGATCTGCTGTCGGCCTTTCCGCTCAATCACCTGCGCCGGCTGGTGCGGGCCGAGCACGAAACCCTGAGCTTTCAGATTGGCAATGAAAAATACAGCAGCGAAGACATGCGCCGCATCGCCTTTCATGTGCGCATCAACAGACCCATGTCGCTGTTTGCTCGCTATTGGTTGCTGGTAGAAGGGGAAACCGAGATCTGGCTGTTGAACGAGCTGGCCCGTATCTGCGGTTATGTACTGCCTGCCGAGGGCGTGCGTATCATCGAATTTGCCCAGTGTGGCCTCAGTCCTCTGATCAAGGTGGCGCGAGATTTCGGCATCGGCTGGCATCTGCTGACCGATGGCGACGAAGCCGGGCAGAAATACGCTCAGGGCGTTCGTAGTTTGTTGCGCGGCGAGCGGGAAGAGGAGCATCTGACGGTGCTGCCGCGGGTCGACATCGAACA
Organism: Oceanisphaera psychrotolerans; assembly: GCF_001870485.1. Lineage (GTDB taxonomy): Bacteria > Pseudomonadota > Gammaproteobacteria > Enterobacterales > Aeromonadaceae > Oceanimonas > Oceanimonas psychrotolerans. The sequence continues at coordinate 86,771 of NZ_MDKE01000068.1, forward strand.
TTACCTGTTTGATAACGGCCTGGAGTCGGTGTTTAGAGAAGAAGCACAAATCCACGACAAACATACCCCACCCTCCCGCATTATCGAGCGAGCCCTCAGTCGGCGCAGCAAGCCGGGCATGGCGCTGGCGGTGGTGGAAGCCATCGAGCTGCAGGGCGTGCAGCTGGTGCCGGTGGAATTGCGGCGCATCTTTGCCCGCATGGTCGCGATTGCCCGCCGACAGCGGTAGAATGCACGGGTTTATTTTCCGGAGAATCATCGATGACTGAATTGTTGCCGGCGCGATTGTTTGCGCCACTGGCATTAACCGCCATTGCGGCGCTGGGCCTGCTGCTGTGGGTATTGAAAAACGGCGATCTGTGTCCCGGTCAGCGGCGGCGCATCGGCGATGGTTTGCTGTCGGCATGGGCGGTATTTGGTCTGGCGTTGATGCTGGGAGTGGAAGCCGCCGTACCGGCGCCCCTGCTGTGGCTGGGCGCAGTGGCGCTGGCGACCGGTCTGGGCTCCGTATTGTATCAGGCCCGGCTGCAGGGCAAGCGCAGTCTGCCGTTAAGCTGGCACATACCGGCACTGGTCCTGGCGCTGGGCTGCGGCCTCTGGATCGTCATCATGATGGGGCCGGCGGCACTGCTGGCGGCCGGTGCCGGTGGCTGTGTCTTTGCTCATTTGATCATGGTGCGCGCCAAACATCGTCTGCAGGCCTTCAATACCCTGCTGCCGCTGGCGGGTATCGTCTTTGCCATGGGATGGTTGCTGTGGTTGCTGCTGCAGACCCTGATGGTACAGGACAACCTGGCCCGGCCGGACATGGGTCTCCTGATTGTGCCCTTCGTGCAGATGAGTGCGGCCGTGCTGGTGGGATCCATCATCTGGTTGCTGCCCCTGTTGCGAAAAGAACAGACGAAACCACCAGTCATTTCGGTTGCCGCCTTGTTAATCCTGGGTGCTCTGACCATAGGGCAGGGCATTCTCTGGCAATTTCCGGTTAACATTAGTTAAACAGAGAAAATTTGCGGTAAATCACAAATTTTTCTCGTTGTACTTGCCTATTGGCCCAACCTAGAATCCGCGCCTCAAAATCCGGAGGCGCCATGTACTTAATCCCCCTTTATACGCACTTGACCTTGCTTACCCTGGGTAACGCCTTTTTGGTGACCCTGGTGGCCGTCTATTTGAATGGTCAGGGGGCGCCGGCGGCGCAGATTGGTCTGGTGGGCTCGGCGTTTTATCTGGGCATGCTGGGCGCGAGTTTTTTCGCCGATAAACTGATCGAGCGGCTGGGCCACGTGCGCTCCCTGGTCTTGTGTTGTCTGACGCTGACGCTGGCTGCCATGGCACTGACCTGGACCAGCCTGTTACCGGTCTGGCTGTTGCTGCGGGTACTGGCAGGCATGGCGGCGGCCGTCAGTTTTGTGGCGGTAGAAAGCTGGGTACTGGGCGTGGCACCGCTGCATCGTCGTTCCAGTGCCATGGCGCGTTACATGCTTATCTATTACTTCAGCTACGGTATCAGTCAGCTGTTTATCGACTGGATCCCGACTGCCGGATTAAGTGGTTTCTGGCTGGCTTCCGGCCTCTGTGCCCTGGCGACCTTCCCTCTGCTGTGGGCCAGACGGCCGGACTTGAGTGCCGAGGCTGGCGCCAATGCCAACAGCGGCAAGCCACCGCGTGCCGACCGGGCCCTGGGGCTGGCCGGTTGTCTGGTGGCGGGCATGCTGCTCGGTGCCCTCTATGCACTGATGCCCATTCAGCTGCAACAGCTGGCGTTGGGAGATGAAATCGGTCTTTACATGGCCTGGTTGATCCTCTGTGGCATGGCGTTTCAGCTGCCTAACGGTACCCTGGCCGACAAGTTCGGCAAGCGCACCATGATGGTGGTGCAAACCATGATGATTGGCGCCGGTTGTCTGCTGCTGTGGGAGTTCGATGGCAAGGGCGCATGATCATGGCGTTTGCACTGCTGGGGGCGGGCGGCTTTACCCTTTATCCCACCACCATGTCCTATGCCTGCGGCAAGATGCACGGTCGAGCCCTGGTGAGAATGACCCAGAAGCTGATGTTCAGCTACAGTATCGGTTCGCTCACCGGCCCTATGGTCGCGGGCATGATGCTGGAAAAGTTCCATACCGGTCTGTTCCTGTTTGTTATCCTGCTGGTGGCCGGCTGGGCGCTGTGGCTGTTGCTGATGCGCCTGCTGACCGACAAGCCGGTGGGCACCACCATTTAAGCTTGTAGGTGTGTTTTCTTTGTTACGGCAACGGCCGGCCCTTGGGCCGGCCGTTGTGGTTTCTGGCCTCCGTCGATGTACCGGAACCATCAAGCTCCGAGCTTATTTCTGCCTTTATACCCATCGCATTAAATATTCGATCTTTTTGACGGTCATGCCCATCTCGGACAAAGGGTCTACTCCGCCGACTCGCCGTAAATCCATCCTTGGAGGCTCAGCCGCACCATCCGTGGTGCGGATGGTCGGCTGAGCAGATCCCTTTGCCCTCCTTGATGCTGCAGAGTCACCTGCTGGCACTGCCTGCTGGCCACTCGGAGCTCAGGATGAGGCAACAGAGACGACCTCCCGCGACCGTGAAATGCCACGGATGGCATTTCCGAGCCCTCAGGGATGAGTTTATGGCGTGTCGTGGGAGGTGGCTGTGTTGCCTCTGAGTTCGGACTTGAGAAAGATCAGATCTTTATTCAGATTGGTATTATAAGGGGTACACTGGCATTGACCTCATCCAGATCAGCCGGCTTCGACCGGCAGATGTTGCAACAAAGGTCATAACACGCGGGTCTATACTCTCAGCGGTAATAACAATAAGACATGACTGTATCTTTGTTCCATAGGGGGTTCATGATGAAAGGTAGAACATTGTCGGCGGTTGCCATGGTCGCCGTACTCGGCCTGGCGGGCTGTGCCAACCCGGATGTGTATTCCGGGGACGTATACAGCAGCAGTGCGGCCAAGCAGGCGCAAACGGTCACCTACGGTACCGTGGTGTCGGTACGACCGGTGACCATTCAGGCTGGAGATGAAAACCCGACCTGGTCGGTACCGTCGGTGGTGGTGTGGTCGGCGGTATGCTGGGTCACCAGGTCGGCGGCGGCTCGGGTCGTTCACTGGCCACGGCGGCGGCGGCCATTGCCGGTGCCATGGTCGGCTCGCGGGCCGAAGACAAGATCAATCAGGTGAGCGCGGTCGAGCTGGAAGTCCGTACCGACCGGGGGGACAGCCTGATTGTGGTCCAGAAAGCCGATCGCAACTGGCAGGCGGGTCAGCGAGTCCGGCTGGTGGGCTCGGGCAGCACCATGAGCGTGGCCCCCTACTAAGCCAAATGGCAGGTTAAACAGCAGAAAGTAAAAAGGCGCCCGTTGAGGCGCCTTTTTACTTTTCAGGAAATATTATTATTTATTAGTGTTTTACAGTCCTGTCTTCCCGGGCTCAGTTACATTTGTGCCAAGGAAGGTGCAGAAACGGCGACCAGGGCCGCACAGACTGTAAAAATGACAGTTATAACTAATTCTTTCATCTTTACCTTCCTCAACGATGGGCTGTAGTCATAATATAAGACTATGCTGTCGTCTTTTCAAACTGTATTTTGTGTTTTGTTTGCTTAAATGGGATGGTGGCTGTTGTAGGCTTTATTTTTGTAACTTTGTTTTGTTTTCAATGCCCTGGATGCAACGGTGGCTGGCTTTTCGGTTTCATGTTTTATTATATAAATTTCTTTTAAATCAGTGCTTTGTGTCTTTTATTTTCGTTTTGTTTCCGTCTGGTGACTGTCGGGCCTGTATCTCTGGAGTGTAGATCATTGTCACGTTTTTAACGAAAGGTGAGCCATCCCAGACACCGGTGAGCGGATGTCATGATGTTAAAAACACCACCAATGCAGGAAGATAGTACCGAAAATGCCGTGACAGTCATTGTTGTCGTGAGGGTGACAATGCGAAGGCAACAAGAGCCGGTTTCCGGCCTCGGCCGTCGGTACGCCATCCTGGCTCCCTTCGCGGTTCATTTCTGCTAGACTGCGCGCCAGTTTTCAATCGAGCGAATGGGGTTGGGTTTGACGCAGTCCGTTGAACAGTGGCAGGCAAAGCTGAAAGAATGCAGGGGCGCGCAGCGCGGGCGTTTTCGTCGTCGGTTGCAGGGGCTGGCAAAGCTGTCCCAGACCAAACAGGAAAAGGTGCTGGCCAATATCGCCGCCGAGATGACCGCCTCGAGCGCCGAGCGCCGCCGTCGGCAGGCATTGCTGGAACACCCCATTCATTACCCGCCGCAACTGCCGGTCAGCGAAAAGCGCGACACCATCAAGGCGGCCATTCGCGATCATCAGGTGGTGATCATCGCCGGTGAAACCGGCTCCGGCAAAACCACCCAGATCCCCAAGATGTGTCTGGAGCTGGGCCTGGGAATAGACGGCACCATCGGCCATACCCAGCCCCGGCGACTGGCGGCGCGCAGCGTGGCCACCCGACTGGCGCAGGAGCTGGAATGCGAGCTGGGCCAGCGGGTCGGCTACAAGGTGCGCTTCAACGATCAGGTCAGCGAAGGCACCCAGGTCAAGCTGATGACCGACGGCATACTGCTGGCCGAAATTCAGCAAGACCGCATGTTGCGCCAGTACGACACCATCATCATCGATGAAGCCCATGAGCGCAGTCTGAATATCGACTTCATCATGGGCTATCTGAAGCAGCTGCTGCCGAAACGACCCGATCTCAAGGTGATCATCACCTCGGCGACCATCGACCCCGAGCGGTTCTCTCGCCACTTCAACGAGGCGCCCATTATTTCGGTGTCGGGCCGCACCTACCCGGTGGAGCTGCGCTACCGGCCGCTGGTGGACGACAATCGCGAACGGGATCAACTGCAGGGTATTTTCGATGCGGTGACCGAGCTTACCAACGAAGGCCCGGGCGACATTCTGATCTTCATGAACGGCGAGCGGGAGATCCGCGACACCGCCGATGCGCTCAACAAGCTCGAACTGCGCCATACCGAGATAGTGCCGCTGTATTCCCGGCTGTCCAACGCCGAACAGAACCGCATTTTCGAGTCCCACAGCGGCCGACGCATCGTGCTGGCCACCAACGTGGCGGAAACCTCGCTCACGGTGCCCGGCATTCGCTATGTGATCGATCCCGGTACCGCGCGGATCAGCCGTTACTCCTACCGTACCAAGGTACAACGGCTGCCGATTGAGCCGGTGTCTCAGGCCAGCGCCAACCAGCGCATGGGTCGTTGCGGCCGGGTAGAGGCGGGGATCTGCATTCGCCTGTACGGTGAAGACGACTTTCTGAGCCGGCCGGAATTTACCGACCCCGAAATTTTGCGCACCAACCTGGCCTCGGTCATCCTGCAGATGTTGTCTCTGGGACTGGGCGACATTTCCGCCTTTCCCTTCGTGGAAGCGCCGGACCGCAAGAACATCAGCGACGGCATTCGGCTGCTGGAAGAGCTGGGCGCCGTGACCGGCGATCAGGGCAGCCTGGCGCTGACGCCGCTGGGGGGCGATCTGGCCCGTTTGCCGGTCGACCCCAGGCTGGCGCGAATGGTGCTGGCGGCGCGCCAGCACGGCTGCGTGACCGAAGTCATGGTGATCACCGCCGCGCTCAGCATTCAGGATCCCCGCGAGCGCCCGCTGGACAAACAGCAGGCTGCCGCCGAGATGCACCGCCGCTTTGCCGACAAGGACTCGGACTTTGTCGCCTACATCAACCTGTGGAACCACCTGAAAGAGCAGCAGAAGGCGCTCAGCGGCAACCAGTTCCGCAAGCAGTGCATCAAGGAATTCCTGAACTACCTGCGGGTGCGCGAGTGGCAGGACATCTACAGCCAGCTAAGACTGGTGGTGCGCGAGCTGGGCTTTCCGCTCAACAGCGAGCCCGCCGACTACAACAGCCTGCACCAGGCCTTGCTGACCGGCATGCTCAGTCAGGTGGGTATGCGTGACGGTGACAAGAAAGAGATTGTCGGCGCCCGCAACGCCCGTTTCGTGCTGGTGCCGGGTTCCAGTCTTGCCAAAAAGCCGCCCCGCTGGCTGATGGTGGCCGAACTGACCGAAACCCATCGTCTCTACGGCCGCACCGCCGCCCGGCTGGAGCTGGACTGGCTGGAAGACGCAGGCGCCCACCTGCTCAAGTCCAGTTACAGCGAACCCTACTGGTCGAAAAAGCAGGGCGCGGTCATGGGCTACCTGAGCCAGAGCCTGTTCGGGTTGCCGGTGGTGGTGCGTCGCCGGGTCAACTACGGCCAGGTCGACCCCAAACTGTGTCGGGAGCTGTTTATTCGCCAGGCGCTGGTGGAAGGGGAGTTGCATACTCGGCACGAGTTCTTCCACCACAACCGGGCCTTGCTGGAGCAGGCCGAAGCCCTGGAGCACAAGTCGCGCCGTCGGGATCTGGTGATTGACGACGATACCCTGTTCCGCTTTTACGACGAGCGGTTGCCCGCCGACATTGTGTCGATTCGCCATTTCGACAACTGGTGGAAGCTGGCGCGCAAGGACAACCCCGAGCTGCTGCACTTTACCGAAGAGATGCTGCTCAACGAGCGGGCCGACAAGGTGACCACCCGGGATTATCCCGATGCCTGGCAGCACGATGGCCTGAACCTGGCGCTGGACTATCAGTTCGAGCCGGGACAGGACGACGACGGGGTCACCGTGCGTATACCGCTGCCGCTGCTGAATCAGGTCGAGCCCGCGCCGTTCCGCTGGCAGGTACCGGGTCTGCGCCGGGAATTGGTGATCGGGCTTATCAAGTCGCTGCCCAAACCGATGCGCAAGCACTTCGTGCCCGCGCCCAACTTCGCCGAGGCGTTGCTGGCGGCCATGAGCCCGCTGGAAGGGGAACTGCTCGATCAGATGGAGAAGCACCTGCGCCGGATGACCGGGGTGACGGTGCCGCGGGAAGATTGGGACTGGCAGGCGCTGCCGGCGCATCTGATCATGCGTTTCTGCGTGCTGGATGCAGATGGTAAGGTACTGGCTGCGGGCCGGGATCTGGAGGCGATCAAGCTGTCATTGCAGGGCCAGGTGCAGACGGCCCTGACCCAGGCGGTGGACGATGATCGCTTTGAGCAGGAAGGACTGCTGGCCTTTCCCGAGCGTACCATACCGCAAACCTATGCCGCCAAACGGGCCGGCTTCGAGGTCAAGGCCTATCCGGCGCTCAGTGATCAGGGCGACAGCGTGGCGCTGACGCTGTGCGAAGACGACATCAGCCAGGCCCGGACCATGTGGGATGGCCAGAGTCGTCTGTTGCTGCTGCAACTGCCGTCCCCCATCAAATACCTGCATGAAAAGCTGCCGAACAAGGCCAAACTGGGCTTGTATTTCAACCCCTACGGCAAGGTGCTGGATCTGGTTGATGACTGCATTCGTGCCGGGGTGCACCAGCTGATGCGCCAGCACGGTGCGCCGGCCTGGACGCCGGAGGCCTTTGCCGAGCTGAAAGACAAGGTCGCCGGAGAGCTGAACCAGGCCGTGGCCGCCATCGCGTTGCAGGTGGAAGAGGTGCTGAGCCGGGCCCATGGCGTGAAGAAGCGGCTCAAGGGCAAGATCGATCTGGCCTTGGCGATGGCGATGTCGGATATTCAGGCCCAGCTGGACGGCTTGATTTTCCGTGGCTTCGTGACCGATGCCGGCGCCGAACGACTGGGCGATCTCGGTCGCTATCTGGAGGCCTTGTCGCGCCGGCTGGACAAGCTGGCCATCGACCCGCACCGGGACCGTGCGCATCTGCTGAAAATCCAGCAGGTGCAGCAGGCCTATCAGGCACTGTTGAAAAAGCAACCCAGAGGCAAACCGCTGGCGCCGGAGGTGGCGGAGATCCGCTGGATGATTGAGGAATTGCGGGTGTCGTACTTCGCCCAGACGCTGGGTACTCCGTACCCCATCTCCGACAAGCGCATTGTGCAGCAGATCAATAGCCTGTGAGGGGGAAGGGGTGGACGGCCTTAACGCCTCAGGGTCTTTGCTTTACCTTGTCGCTGCAGCCGGCGCATGTTACTATCCGCGCGCTTTTTACAGGCGAATGCCGGTCGCAGCGTTCGCCACTAACCTTTAAGAGAGAAAATTATGTCATTCGTATTTGAAGCTCAAGTTCGTTCAGACCTGGGGAAAGGTGCGAGCCGCCGCCTGCGTCATGAAGACAAGATCCCTGCCATCGTTTACGGTGCAGGCCAGGAGCCGGTAGCTATTGCTCTGGACCACAAAAAAGCCATCATCGCTCAGGCGGATGACGCTTTCTACAGCGAAGTGCTGACGCTGGTTATCGACGGTCAGGAAGTTAAAGTGAAGCTGCAAGACGTTCAGCGTCATCCCTTCAAGCCCAAGCTGACCCACCTGGATTTCGTTCGCGCCTAATCGCGAATCGAATTCCGAAAAAACCGCCGCAAGGCGGTTTTTTTGTGCCTGCGGCTTACAGCAGCAGGCTCCGATCGATGGCGATAAAGTCGCTGGCGGCATCCATCAGTGCCTTGGCGGTGAGGCTGGGCGCGCCGTATACCTGCACCCGCTTGTGGTAATGCTGGCGCAGCTTGTCGGCGAGAAGGGCGAAGTCACCGTCGCCGGACACCAGCACCAGGGTGTCGGCCACGGCCGCCGACTCCAGCATGTCGATGGTAATGCCCACATCCCAGTCGCCCTTGGCCGAGCCGTCTGCCCGCTGAATGAAGGGTTTGAGTTTCACCTCGAAGCCGATGGCGCGCAAAATGTTCTGAAACTGGCGCTGCTTTTCATCGCCCCGGTCGATGGCATAGGCGAAGGCGGCCACCACCTCGCGGCCATTCGCCACCCTGGCCCAGAAGGCGTTGTAGTCGAAATTGCCTCCCAGCGCCTGCCGGCAGGTGTAATACACATTCTGTACATCCACAAAGATCGCGACTTTTTCCGGCATCATGGGTTCGGCTCTGCTCGGGTTTGCTTCCATCAGGCGCCTAGGGTAGCAGGATCCGGCCCCGGCGGTCCGGCTTTGTTTCCCGGCGGTAGTGAGCCAGATGCTTTCTGGTTATAATGCGGCCACTTTTTACTTTTCTTTCAGGTTGTTATGAAGTTGATCGACATCGATAAAGGCCGTTATCGTCGCCATCTGAATCGTGTGCTTATTGGCTGCGCCCTGGTGCTGGCGGCGGGCAGTCTGCTGGTTTCGCAAACCCTGATTGCCCTGTTTCCGGATCCGGACGGCAGCCACTTTCACTGGAACGCGCTGGGTGTACTGGTGACGGCGGCCGCCATCGGGTTAGGTCTGAGCAAATATCGCCATCATGACTACCTGACCGAGGTGCTCTATGTGTGGGAGCTGAAGCAGTCGCTGAACAAGATCACCCGCAAGATGCGCAAGCTGGAAGCCGCGGCCAAAGAAGGTGACGCCGGTGCGCTATTAGCCTTGCAATACAGTTATGCCGGCTCACGGCAATTGTGGAAGCTGGATGACAATACCATCATCATGGATGAACTGAACAGCAGACAGGCACAGCTTGACAAGTTGGTTGCCCAGTATGACCTGACGCTGAATATTGATGATTATGACGAAAAAATCCTGAAGCGGTTTTAAACGGGCTCGAGTACAATGCCGTCCATTTCAGCGGCGCCAACGCATAGATGGCGATAGCCTCTGTCCTTTCAAGCAGTAAGGATGACGACATGTCAGACAAGTTTTTTTTCAAGGGGCGCCAGGATGCGCGCCAGAGTCACATCAGTTACGGTTATCAGACCCAGGCCAGCCATAAACCCGGCAGCAGGAAGCATCCGCTGACGCTGGTGGTGACCAGCGAGGCCCGCAAGCAGGAAGTCGAAGCCCTGGTGGCCGAGGCCCGACTGTACGCCGAGGTGACCATCGACAGTACTGAAGGTGCGGTCGAGTCCATCGTCGAGCTGACCACGCTGCTCAACAAGGGGCAAACCGTCAGGCAGGACAAGACGCCCGAGCGCAACGATCCCTGCAGCTGTGGCAGCGGCAATAAATACAAGAAGTGCTGTGGTTAAGGCATAGTCATCGGCGCGATTGCTCGGACCCTGTGGTATCAGGAAGCAAAGAGGCGGACGAGTTGTCCGCCTCTTTTTTATTCGTTGTCATGGGGGTGGCAAGGTAATAATGATGCCAGTGGTGACGAGGACGGTTGTATCACAGGAAACACCCGGTCATATATCCAGTTGAACGCCAGGGTGTAGGTCATTACCAGAAAGATCGATATCAGATCGACCATCAGGGCCTGGATAAAGGTCACATCAACCACCAGACAATCAGCGGCAGCGAGGTGGCGATCAGAGTTATTTCCAGCCCGGCGGCATGGATCAGCCGACCGGACAGTTTCCGTTCGGTGGGGATTCTGCCACGTCTGACATCGTACCGATCAAACAGATAATTGAAAAACGGGTTGATCAACATCGCCTTGATACTGATCACAACCGACAGCATGCCCACGTCGACAATATCCCGATTGAGTAACAGTGACATCATCGGTGCCAGCATCGCCAGCAGTAATATTTCGAACATCAGGGTATGGCGCAGGCGGTCCTGCGGGGTCCGGGTAATAATTGGCTGAGTCATGGTGGCTCCTTGCGATGCCGGATCGGCAAATGATGTTGGGAAGATGGGGCTATTCTAAGCTCTATTCAGATAGAAAAAAGTTAGATACTATCTGAAAACAAGATAGGTTGATGAGAAGAGTGATGGCCGGTATCGATCCGTTAGAAGCCTTCGTCATTGCTGCCGAAACGGGGTCTTTCTCTGCCGCCGCACGGCGTCTGGGTAAGGCGCAATCGGCGGTGAGCACGGCGATCAGTAATCTGGAGCTGGACAGCAATGTTGTCCTGTTTGATCGTACCCACCGTAATCCGGTATTAACCCACAGTGGGAAGGCGTTATTGGAATATGCCCGCACCGTATTGCACAGCCAGCATGAATTCAGGGTGCATGCGCAGGCGCTGGGGCAAAGTAATGAGGTCGAGCTTTGCCTGGCGGTAGAGCAGAGTATTTCCAGTCAACCGTTGCTGGATATTCTGCATCGGTTTGAACAGCGCTTCCCCCATATTCAGCTGGAGTTGCTGGATCCGGGGGGCAGTGATGTCGCCGAGCTGATCCGGACCAACCGGGCCGATGTGGGGTTGATGCTGGAACGGGAGGCCTATCCCCAGGGCTTCGGGTTTCGCGGTATTGGCTATTCAGAGCTGGTGGCGGTGTGTGGTCATGATCATCCGATGGTGGATAAGCAGCCGGTTAGCCATGCCACCTTTCGCGCCCACCGGCAGCTGGTGTTGCGCAGTCTGGATCTGAATGATCGAAGCCATGAACGGCTCATGTTCAGTCCCAGTGTGTGGTTTTCAGAAAGCCCGCATCTCATTATGGATCTGCTTTGCAGTGGTCTGGGCTGGGCTTTTCTGCACCGTAATGTGGTGCAGGAAAAGTTGACCAGCGGTGAGTTATTGGTGCTGCAACGGGACTATCAGACAGTGGCATCGTTGCAGGGGATCGATGTTGTTTGGACGGAAAGTCGCTCTTTGGGCACCGCGGGCAGTTGGTTGCTGGAAGAACTGTCGCAGTTGGATCTCACCGTCCAGCCGGGGTGATATGCTTTAACCCGAGCGTTGACGATCAGCCCCGCCGTCATCATTGGCTGGTATACCTCCGCTGAGCCGAAATCGCTTTGGCCGCGTTAGTCAGGGCGCCAATCCATTACTGACGACGCCTTTCTATTGGTGCTGAAACCGATAGCCTTGCCACAGACAGCCCTGCAACTGGCAGTGAGTTCCGGCAGTGATGAAAAAGCGAGTCATAAAGATGAAACAAGCCATTACCGGCTATCACCGGGATGAACACAACGATTGGGTGGCAGAATTACACTGCGGTCATTTCCAGCACGTGCGCCACCAGCCGCCTTTTATCAACCGGCTTTGGGTCACGACCCTCTCCGGTCGGGAAGCCATGCTCGGGCATGAGCTGAGCTGTAAAAAGTGTGAACGGGGCGAGCCGGAAGATACGACAGTGTGAACCTCAATCTATTGATTTTATTGATGGGAGTTTGATATGAGCGAGATACAGATGAATGAAAAACAGGAAGTGACGGTTGTCGATATCAAAATGCCATTCATGTCCATGGTGATGTTTATGGTCAAATTTGCCATCGCGTCCATACCGGCATTCCTCATCCTGACGGTGGTCTTCATGATTCTGGGAATGGTATTCGGCGGTATCATGCATGGCCTGGGATTGGGCTCGGGCATGATGGGCTATTAATAGCGCCATGAAGGGAAATGCTGTGATTTCGTTGTTTGTAAAATGTCTGCCGGGCTGGATTAAATTGGATCCTGTCGTGGCCTGAGTCCGGGGTCAGGCTCGGGAGGGAGCGCTCGGGGAAGAGCCTTGTACCGGCTACACTGACTGCAGCGGTGGCGGCTATGATCACCGCGAGTGGCGAATCCGGGCATGAAAGGGAGAGTTCGATGACAGACCGCAACCACTGGCAGGTGATCCGGGCGGAGGACTTTCACTGTCCGCTTCCGCCGACGGTCACCCGTTTTCAGCACGCCTGGCGGCGGGTGCTACGTATCCTGAGGCTGCGAGATCAGGAAACGGCGGAGCAGGATGCAGACACCGAACTGCCCGACTATCAGGCGTTTGAACGTCAGCCGGCGGTCAGCGCCCTGAATGAGCATTTTTCCGGCTGGATTGAGGGTGCCGAACCGGGCGTCTGTTTTCTGCTGGACCCGCCGTTCAGTGGCAGCGCCGCCATCGCGCGCGACTGGTGCTGGCAACAGGGCCGGGCCATGTTGACCCCGCCGGACACGGCACAGGTGCTGGCGGTCGCGGTGGAGGAGTGGTGGCAACAGCAACAGCCGCGGGGGGTTCCCTGGCTGATTGACGATCTTGCCCGTTACCTGTTGCGTAGTGCCGATGGCCTGCGCTTTATCCGGGCGCTGTTGCCCCGGTTGCTGCACGGGGATTTTGGTCAGGGCCTGGTGGTGTGCGACAGCTGGACCTTTGCCTTCTTAGGGCGCGCCTGGCCGCTTGGATTGCCTCGGGTCTACTGTTTTGCACCGGCCGGACCGGCCTTGCTGCGCCAGGTCGGCATTACGGGATCGGACCGGCAGCTGGGCCAGCTGGCCGGTCAGGCCCGTGGCAACGTGGGGCTGGCGTTGGCGCTGTGGGCATGCCGGGTGAACGAAGACAAGCCGCTGCCGGAACTGCCGCTGGAGGCGGACGACGGTACCGCGTTTATCCTGTATTCTCTGCTGTTGCATCGAGGTCTGAGCGGAGCCGCGATGCAACGGGTGTTGCCGGTGATGGCACCCGATCAGCTTAATGTACAGCTGTTGCGGTTGGAACAGTTCTGCATTGTCGAGCGGGATCAGGAACTCTGGCGGCTCAGTGTTTATGGTTACCCGGCAGTGCGCGACTTTCTTGGTGGCCGGGATTATCTGCTGGACGATTTTTAACAGGCGGTAGAAATGGATACAGAGCAGGTTGTCAGGTTATTCAGAGAGGTGACCACCCGGACCCTGATGGAAGCCCTAGCGGTGGTACTGGTGGCGATACTGCTGGTGTGGTTGAGTCAGAAACTGTTGCCCTGGCTGGCGGATCGGTTGCACAGCCGGCAGCGCTTGTTGGTGTTGGCGCTGGTACCCACCATTCGTATTTTGGTGATAGTGGCCGCGTTGTTGTGGATAGTGCCGTTGTTTGTCGAACTGACGGTGCAGAACACCCTGGCCATTATGGGCGCGGCGGGTCTGGCCATCGGCTTTGCGCTCAAGGATTATGTCAGCAGCCTGTTGGCGGGAGTGGTCGCGGCCTACGAGCTGCCTTACCGGCCCGGCGACTGGATAGAGGTGGACGGTTGCTACGGTGAGGTCAGGCACGTCGGCATGCGGGCGATAGAGATCGTGACCCCGGATGATACGGTGGTGTTTATTCCCCACCAGAAGCTGTGGGCCGGGCTTATCCATAACGCCAACAACGGTGGCGCCAGTCTGATGTGTGTGGTGAGCTTTTATCTGGATCCGGATCACGACGCCCACGAAGTGCGCCGGGTACTGCAGGATGTGGCGCTGTCCAGCCCCTATCTCAAGCTGAATCTGCCGGTCGTGGTGGTGCTGGAAGAGCAACCCTGGGGCACCCATTATCGCATCAAGGCCTATCCCATGGATCCCCGCCAGCAGTTTCAGTTCATGTCCGATTTGACCGCCCGGGGCAAAGGCGCCTTGCGCAGGATGCAGGTGCGCTTTGCCCGTATGTCGCCGGAGCAGGCGATGGACCCGGGCATGGAGTGATGATCAAAAAAGCCCGGGGCCCCGCGTTAACGGAGCCCCGGGCCGGTTAGGCTGATGTCAGATTAACGGCCGGCTCAGGTATTGAGTCTGGTCGCCGCTTCCTCCTCTTCCAGATTGAGACGAATTTCTTCGTACTCGGCCTGTTGCGCCAGTACCGAGCCGTCCGGCGCCTCGGAGGTGGCTCCGTGTTCCCAGGGCGAGTTTTTGGGCAACTCCTCGATGTGAATGGTGCTCAGCGAATAATCAGGCTGATAGTGCAGATCGTACTTGGCCGCCTTGATGGTGGAGATCATCATCATGGTCATGATGATGATCAGCGGCGCACCGGCAAAAATCGACGCGGTCTGCAGGGTCGAGAGGCCGCCGAGAAACATCAGCACCGCCGGCATGAAGCACAGGGTAAAGGCCCAGAACAGCCGGTTCCAGCGATGGGGTTCATCGTCCACTTCCCGCTGGACGACCGACGCCAGAATGTAGGAGATGGAGTCGAAGGTGGTGGCGGTAAAAATCACGGCCAGCAGGGTGAACAGGGCAATCACCAGCTTGGTCATCGGCAGGGTGTTGAGCACCGCAAAAATGGCGGCGGTGGGGCTCTGGGTATTAAGCACGTTCACCACATCCAGCTCTCCGGACAGTTGCAGGAACAGGCCATAGTTGCCGAGCACCATGAAGAAGGCCGAACAGCCCAGTGAGCCGAAGAAGATGGAGCCCACCACCATCTGGCGAATGGTACGCCCCTTGGAGATCTTGGCGATAAACAAGCCCACCGTCGGGGCAAACACCAGCCACCATGCCCAGTAAAAAATGGTCCAGTCACCGGGGAAGTTGGTTTCCTTGAAGCCATGTTCTCCGAAGCGGCCGAAGGACTCGGTCCAGGTCATCATGGTCAGCATCTGGGTCAGTGAGCGGCCCAGGCTTTCGAGTCCGGTGTTCAGGATAAAGGAGGTGGGGCCGGCCAGCAGCACCAGCGCCACGAATCCGATGGCCAGATAAAAATTGATGTTGGAGAAAAACTGAATGCCGCCTTTCAGGCCGCGAAAGGCGCTGTAGGCAAACAGGGCGGTGGTGGCCAGCAAGACCCCAACCTGGCTCCAGATGTTGATGGGCAGTCCCACCAGTTCGTGCAGACCTTCGGTGACCATGGGCGAAGCCAGCCCCAGGGTGGTGGCACCGCCGCCCAGCATGCCGAAGATAAAGAAGATATCGACCAGCTTGCCCCAGTTGCTCATGGCAAATTTCTCGCCGAACAGCGGCATCAGGCTGTGGCTGACCTTAAGGCGCGGCGAATGGCGCACATGGGCGAAATAGGCGATGGGAATGGCGGGGATCAGGTAGATGGACCAGGCCACGGGGCCCCAGTGGAACATGCCGTAGGTGGAAGCCCAGCGAATGGCCTCGGCCGAACCGGGCTCCAGACCGAAGGGAGGACCCTGATAATAATAAGCCCATTCGATGATGCCCCAATACAGGATGCTGGCGCCGATGCCGCCGCAAAACATCATCGCCGCCCAGGAGGCGGTGTTGAACTCCATGTCGTCTTCCGGCTTGCCCAGCTTGATATTGCCGATATCCGAAAACGAAATGTAAATGACAAAGAGCACTGCCATTACGCCCAGTGCCAGATAGAAAACCCCGAAGGTGTCGGTCATGAAGACCTTGGCCCGGGCGACCCAGTCTGCGCCCTGCTCGGGAAACAGTATCAGCGGCAGGGTGACACCCACCACGATAAACAGCACGGAAAAAAAGGTAAAACGGTCGATACGGGTGTCTGGCGCATGTTGCGGTGTACGCGAAGAGAGCCTCATATCAGCATCAAAGGTTCCCATATGAGTAGTTTGGGAGGCGGAAGGTGGCACAAAAATATCCTTGTTTTGTTGAGAATATGCAGGATTCTACCGGTCTGCCGGGTGATGGCAACCAAGAGACTCGGCAGAGTATTATTGTCGATCCGAATGATGAGGCCGCACGGCAATATGGCGTGATGCGGGGCGTCGAACCACGGCGTCGAAAGGGAGGGGTCCCAAATGAGGGATTTGGCATTATCATGGGTGCGGTGCGGGATCATAACAAGGAATTCGAATGCAGAAGAATGATGCGCTGACGCCGGGGCTGATGGTGGTGCACGGTAACCACCTGGAAGCGCTCCGCGAGCTGGCAGTGGCCTGGATGCGGCGTAACCCGCTGGCACCGCTGGAAAACGAGGTGATACTGGTGCAGAGCAACGGTATCGCCCAGTGGTTGAAGCTGGCCCTGGCCGAGCATCGCAGCGGGGGCATTGCCGCGGCCATGCAGGTGGACCTGCCGGCGCGTTTTCTGTGGCAAACCTACCGCGCCGTGCTCGGCAGTCACAGCATTCCGCTACAGTCGCCCCTCGACAAGGCACCGCTGACCTGGCGGCTGATGCGGCTGTTGCCGGCGCTGCTGGCCGACGAACGCTTCGCGCCGCTGCGTCGTTTTCTGCAGGATGACGACGACTGCCGCAAGCGTTATCAGCTGGCCGAGCGGCTGGCAGACCTGTTCGATCAGTATCAGGTTTATCGGGCCGACTGGCTGGCGGAGTGGGCCGCAGGGCGGGATCGGATCATCAGCGGCCGGCGGGGCCCGGTGCCGCTGGATGAAGCGGTGCTGTGGCAGCCGGCGCTGTGGCGGGCCTTGCTGGAAGACGTGGGCCACGAACAGCTGGCCGGCAGCCGGGCCGGGGTGCACCCGCGCTTTGTGGCGCACCTGCGCGAATGCGAGCAGGTCCCGGCTGGCCTGCCGCGCCGGGTGATCGTGTTCGGTATTTCCTCGCTGCCGGCCCAGACCCTGGAGGCGCTGGCGGCGCTGGCGCGCTTCACCCAGGTGCTGCTGTGCGTGCACAATCCCTGTCAGCATCATTGGGGCGATATAGTGCCGGATCAGGACTTGCTCAGGCACCGCTACCGCCGCCATGCCCGCAAGCCGGGACAGCCTCTCGAGCTGACCGACAACGACCTGCATCAGCATGCCCACCCGCTGCTGGCCGCCTGGGGCAAGCAGGGGCGGGACTACATCAATCTGCTCGACAGCGTCGATGATCCCGACCATTACAAGGCCAGGTTCGATGCCATCGGCAGTCGTATCGACCTGTTCGGCGAGGGTGACGTCAACCACCTGCTGGGTCAGCTGCAGGATGACATGCTCAACCTGCGGCCCCTGAGCGAAACCCGCGAGCAGTGGCCGCCACTGACGGAAGACACCGCGTCCATCCGCTTTCATGTGGCCCACAGCGCCCAGCGCGAGGTGGAGATACTGCACGATCAGCTGCTCGACTATTTCAGCGCCGACCCCGGTCTGCGCCCGCGCGACATCATCGTCATGGTGCCGGACGTCAACGTCTACGCCCCTCACATCCAGGCGGTGTTCGGCCAGTACGGCCGCGAAGATGACCGCTATATTCCCTTTACCCTGGCGGATCAGGGCAGCCGGGGCACCGAACCCTTGCTGATCGCCCTCGAACAGCTGTTGCGGCTGCCGGACAACCGCCAGACCGTGAGCGAAATCCTGGATCTGCTGGAAGTGCCGGCCCTGCGCGATCGCTTCGGCATTAACGAACAGGACGTGCCCACCCTGCACCGCTGGATTGAAGGCGCCGGGGTGCGCTGGGGGCTGGATGCCCGGCGCCGCGCCGCCCTGGGGTTGCCGGCGGAACTCGAACAGAACACCTGGCGTTTTGGACTGCGGCGCATGCTGCTCGGTTACGCGGTGGGGTCGGGGGATGCCTGTCAGGGCATAGAGCCTTTTGATGAAATCGGCGGCCTGGATGCGGCTCTTATCGGCCCTCTGGTCAGGCTGCTGGATACCCTGGATGCCCTGCACCGGCAGTTGTCTCAGCCGCACCTGCCCGCAGAGTGGGGGCAGCTGCTGCACGGGCTGCTGGCGTCGTGTTTTCTGCCTGCCAACGACCGGGACAGAACCCTGCTGTCGGGGCTGACCGAGGCGCTGGAACACTGGCAGGAGCTGTGCACCGGGGTGAATCTCGACGAGCCCTTGCCGCTCAACGTGGTGCGCGAAGCCTGGCTGGGGGCGCTGGATCAGGGCTCGCTCAGCCAGCGTTTTCTGGCCGGGGCGGTCAACTTCTGTACCCTGATGCCGATGCGGGCCATCCCCTTTCGTCTAGTCTGCCTGCTGGGCATGAACGACGGTGATTATCCCCGCAGCGTGACCCCGCTCGACTTCGATCTGATGGCGGGGGATTACCGCCCCGGCGACCGCTCCCGGCGGGAAGACGACCGCTATCTGTTGCTGGAAGCTCTGCTGTCGGCTCGCGAGCGGCTGTACATCAGCTGGGTGGGGCGCAGCATTCGCGACAACAGCGAGCGGCCACCCTCGGTGCTGGTCGGCCAGCTGCGGGATCACCTGGCCGGTGGCTGGACCATGGATGACGGTCGCGAGCTGCTGGCGGCCATCACCACGGAGCACCCGCTTCAGCCCTTCAGCAAGGCCTATTTCGGCGATGAAGGCCCCCTGTTCAGCTACGCCCGGGAATGGGCCGGACTGCATCGCAGCCAGATGCCACGGCACGAGGCCGCCCTGCCGCCGCTGGAGTTCGACGAGGCCCAGCCGCTGGAGCGGCTGCAGCATTTTCTGCGCGATCCGGTGGGGCATTTCTTCACCCAGCGGCTCAAGGTGTATCTGGATGAGGAAACCCCACCCCAGCTGGATGAAGAGCCCTTCGGCCTCGATGGTCTGCAGCTTTATCAGCTGAAACGGCAACTGCTGGAGCAGGCCAGTCAGTCCACCGAGGACCCCGAGCTGGCGCTGGTACAGGAGGCGGGTCGGCTCGAAGGCCAGGGCCTGCTGCCACTGGCCGGCTTCGGCGTGCGGCAGCGGGAGCAGCTGCTGGCGCCCTTGCCCGATCAGTTGCGGCGTTATCAGGCGTTGTGCCGGCAGTGGCCGATGCCGCTGGAGTCGCCGTTGCCACTGCGTTTTTCGCATGGCGGGATAGCACTGGAAGGCTGGCTGGGTGGCTTGCATCGGGCCGGCGAACGGCTGGCGCGCATCGAGCTGCAACCGGGCACCCTGATGAACAAGAAAACGTTCAAGTGGCATCGGCTGCTGCGGCCCTTCGTCACCCAGGTGGCGGCGGCCGCCGTCGGCATCGAGCTGACCACCCTGCTGGTGGGAGAAGACGAAACCCTGTTGTTCCTGCCGTTGCCCCAGAGTCATGCCGAGCGCATTCTGCAAGGCTGGCTGGAAGCCTGGCGACTCGGGCTGGAGGCACCGCTGCCGGTGGCGTTGAACACCGCCATGGTCTGGCTTGAACAGCAGGACGAGGAAAAGGCCCGTAAAGCCTACGAAGGCGACGATTATCAATTTGCCGGGGAGTGCCGGCAAAATGCTGCCTTGTCTCGCCAGTACCCGACCTTTGCGGCGCTCAACGCCAGCGGCGACTTCGCTGACTGGAGCGCGCGGCTCTATCAGCCCCTGCTGGAGCATCAACCCGAATTGCTGGAGACAGATCAATGAGCGCACTTTCATCCCGCCCGCTGGCGCTGCGGTTTGTGCTGCACGGCAGCCGACTGATCGAGGCCAGCGCCGGCACCGGCAAGACCTTTACCATTTCGGCGCTCTATCTGCGGCTGGTACTGGGCCATGGCGGTGACGCCGGCTTCGAGCGCGAGCTGCTGCCGCCGGAGATCCTGGTGGTGACCTTTACCGACGCCGCCACCCGCGAGCTGCGCGACCGCATTCGCGCCCGGCTGGTAGAGGCGGCGCTGGTGTTTCGCGGCGAAGTAGGGGGCGACGAGCTGCTGGTGCAGCTCAGGGCCGACTTCGATCCCGAACAGTGGCCGGCCTGTGCCCGACGGCTGGACATCGCCGCCCAGTGGATGGACGAGGCGGCGGTGTCCACCATTC
This sequence comes from Oceanisphaera psychrotolerans, assembly GCF_001870485.1. Taxonomy (GTDB): domain Bacteria; phylum Pseudomonadota; class Gammaproteobacteria; order Enterobacterales; family Aeromonadaceae; genus Oceanimonas; species Oceanimonas psychrotolerans. Next base: position 106,912 of record NZ_MDKE01000068.1, read on the forward strand.
ACGGCTGGTGCCAGCGCATGCTGCGTGAGCATGCCTTCGACAGCGGCAGCCTCTTTACCCAGACCCTGCAGACCGATCATGGCGAGCTGCTGGCGCTGGTGGTGCGTGACTACTGGCGCCAGCAGTGTTATCCGTTGGCGGGCGAGACACTGGACTGGGTGATCAGCCACTGGAAGACGCCGGACACCCTGCTCGGTGAACTTCGCCCCCTGTTGCAGGAGGCGGGCGAGGCGAGCGGCCCCTTGTCCGCTTTGCTTGATGCGCAACTGCAGGCAAGAGCGCATGCCTGGATCGAACTCAAGGCGCCCTGGTTGAACTGGGCCGACGAGCTGGAAAGCATGCTGATGGCGGCGGTAACTGCTAAGCAGGTGGACGGTCGCAAGCTGCAGGCGCGCTATATCAGCGCCTGGTGTGACAAGCTGCGAGACTGGGCCGGCGGTGACGAGACGACGCTGGATATTGGCACCGGCTTTATCCGGCTGACTCCCGATGGATTGTCCGAAGCCTGGAAAGCCGGCGAACCGCCGGCGCATCCGGCGCTGGAAGCAATGGTGACGCTTCCGGTACAGATCGATACTCTGTCCACGCCGCTGGAGGCCGCCCGCCGCCATGCGGCCGCCTGGGTGAGCCGGCGGTTCGACGAAGAAAAGCGTCGCCGGGCCGAGATGGGCTTCGACGACATGCTGTCCCGGCTGGACGATGCCCTGCAGGGGGAGAACGGCGATCGGCTGGCCGAGGTGATCCGCGGCCAGTTTCCGGTGGCACTGATCGACGAATTTCAGGACACGGATCCGCTGCAGTACCGCATTTTCGACCGCATCTACCGTCTGGCCGAAAACCACGGCAGCAGCGGCCTGTTTCTGATCGGCGATCCCAAGCAGGCGATTTACGCCTTCCGCGGCGCCGATATCCACACCTATCTCGGCGCACGGCAGGCCACCCGCGGCCGGCACGACAGCCTGGACACCAATTTTCGTTCGGCGACCGCATGGTGAGCGCCGTCAACCGGATCTTCGAACTGGCCGAACAGCGTGACGGCGGCCAGGGTGCCTTTCTGTTCCGCAACGGTGCCGACAACCCCTTGCCTTTCATGCCGGTCAAGGCCCAGGGCCGCAAAGAGCGGTGGCAGGTAAAAGACACCGGGCAGGCGGCGCTGACCTTCTGGCAGCTGGAGCAGGACGAGCCGGTGTCGGGGGCGGCCTATCGTGAACAGATGGCGGCCAGCGCGGCCACCGACATCACCCGGCTGCTCAATCTGGGGCGGCAGGGTGAGGCCGCTTCGCCGGTGACCGGGGTTTCAACGCCCTGCAGCCGAGTGACATCGCGGTGCTGGTCCGAGACTTCAGGGAAGCCGAGGCCATTCGCACCGCGCTGGCGGACCGCGGGGTACGCAGCGTCTATCTCTCCGACAAGGACTCCATCTTCGACAGTCAGGAGGCCCGGGATCTGCTGTTGTGGCTGCGCGCCTGCGCCGAACCGGAGCAGGATCGCCTGCTGCGGGCGGCACTGGCCAGTCGCAGCCTGGGACTGACCCTGAGCGAGCTGGAGCAGCTCAATCAGGACGAACGCAGCTGGGAGCGGCGGGTGATGCAGTTTCGCGATTATCGCAGCCGCTGGCGTCGACAGGGCGTACTGCCCATGGTGCATCAGCTACTGCACGACTTCGCCCTGCCGGGCCGGTTGATGCTACGCGCCGATGGCGAGCGCAGCCTGACCAATATACTGCATCTGGCCGAACTGATGCAGCAGGCGGCGGCTACCCTGGATGGCGAACAGGCGCTGACCCGGCATCTGGCGGAGCTGCTCGGCGGCGAGGGGCAGGCGGCGGACGAGCAGGTGCTGCGGCTGGAAAGCGATGCGGCCCTGGTGCGGGTGGTGACCATTCACAAGTCCAAGGGGCTGGAATACCCGCTGGTGTTTCTGCCCTTTATCTGCTCGTTCAAGGCACAGAAAAAGGGCAGGGCGGTGCAACTGCACGACGGCGAACGGCGCCGGCTGGTGCTGAACCCGAACGAAGATCAACTGGCACAGGCCGACCGCGAGCGACTGGGAGAAGACCTGCGCCTGCTCTATGTGGCGCTGACCCGCGCCCGGCACGCCTGCTGGCTGGGCATGGCCGATATCAAGGTGGGCAACGCCAAAAACTCGCGGCTGCATGACTCGGCGCTGGGCTATCTGCTGGGCGCCGGAGTGCCCTTGCCCAACAGCCGGGCGCTGGGCGACTGGCTGGGTCCGCTGGCGGTGGCGGGGGACATAGAGCTGACGTCCGCGCCCGTGCCAAGCATGCAGCCGTTGCAGGACAAGCAGGAAGCCGCCACCGAGCCCCACTGGCGCACCCCAACCCGAGCCGCCGCCGAGCACTGGTGGATTGCCTCTTACAGCGCCCTGCGTACCGGCGAGGCGAGTGTGGCCCGGCCGGCCCGGCGCTTCGAGGATGCGGCTCCGGAGAGCCCGGCGGCGTCCACGGTGGCGGACGATGAGCGGGAGTCGGTGTTCATTCCGCTGCGCCCGGGTGAAACGCCGACCCTGCACCGTTTTCCGCGAGGACCCAATCCGGGGACCTTCCTGCACGGCCTGCTGGAGCTGGCCGGGCGCGAAGGCTTCGATGCCGACTCGCCGGCGCTGGCGGACCAGCTGGCCCGCCGCTGTCAGCTGCGTGGCCTGACCGAATGGATAGCCCCGCTGGGCGACTGGCTGCGGCAGCTGTTGCATACCCCCCTGTGTGAGCCTGAGCCGGAGATGACCGCCCCCAGGCTGGCCGGGCTGAGCGCCTTTCAGCCGGAGCTGGAGTTCTGGCTGGAGGTCAGCAAAGTGGACGTGCGTCGCATCGACGCCCTGGTGCAGGCGGCGGTACTGCCGGGCCAGCCCCGGGCCGAGTTGCTGCCCGATACCCTGAACGGCATGTTCAAGGGCTTTATCGATCTGGTGTTCGAACATCAGGGGCGCTATTTCGTGGTGGACTACAAGTCGAACTGGCTGGGCAATGACGAGGCCGCCTATACCCGGGCGGCGATGGAAGAGCAGGTGCTGAAGCACCGTTACGATCTGCAGTATGTGCTCTACCTGCTGGCGCTGCATCGCCAGCTGAAGTTGCGGCTGCCCGATTACGATTACGACACCCACATGGGCGGCGCCCTCTACCTGTTTGTGCGCCATCCCGAGGCGGTTTACCGGGACCGGCCGCCCCGTGAACTGATAGAAACCTTGGACGCCCTTTTTAGCGGCGATGAGCGTACCGGAGAAGAAGCGACCGGCCAGCCTGACGAGGAGTCATCGAATGAATCAGCCTGATGTGATCACGGAGGCGTCCCTGCACGACCGGGAGCAGACCTTTCTGCTGCTGGATGCCTGGGTCGAACAGGGCTGGCTGCGGGCGCTGGACCGGGCCCTGGCCGGCTTTTTTGCCGAGCTGGAGCCCAACGCCGAGCCGCTGTTGCTGCTGGCGGCGGCGCTGGCCAGTCATCAGCTGGGCCATGGCCATGTGTGTCTGGATCTCGTCGCCACCCTGGCCAGCCCCGATTTTGCGTTGTCACTGCCGCCGGAAGGCGACGAGGCAGGCACCACTCCCTTGCCCTCCATGGTACTGGCCGAGGTCACCCGAGAGAGCTGGTGCCGGGTGCTGCAGGGCAGTGGGCTGGTGGCCGCTGCCGAGGGCGACCCTTCCACCCCGCTGGTGCTGGATGGCGAGCGACTCTATCTGCGCCGTTACTGGCGCTACGAACAGTCGGTGGCCAGCGCCTTGTCTGTCCGGTTGAAGCAGCAGCCAGCCTTGCCCGACCGGCTGAGCGAACAGCTGGAGCAGTTGTTTCCCGAGCCGTTGGTGGTGGACGGCCAGCGGAAGACCGACTGGCAGAAGCTGGCCTGTGCGCTGGCGGTGCGGGGCAATTTCAGCCTCATCACCGGCGGCCCCGGCACCGGCAAGACCACCACCGTAGTGCGGTTGCTGGCGCTGCTGCAACAATCGGCGGGCGCACAACCGTTGCGCATCCGGCTGGCGGCCCCGACCGGCAAGGCGGCGGCCCGGCTGACCGAGTCCATCGGTGCCCAGGTGGCCTCGCTGCCGGTGAGCGAGGCGGTACGCAGCCAGATCCCGAGCGAGGTCACCACCCTGCACCGGCTGTTGGGCAGCCTGCCGGACAGTCGCCACTTTCGTCATCATGCGGGCAATCTGTTGCCGCTGGACGTGCTGGTGGTGGACGAAGCCTCGATGATCGATCTGGAGATGATGGCCTGCCTGCTGGCGGCGCTGCCACTCCATGCCCGGCTGATCCTGCTGGGCGACAAGGATCAGCTGGCCTCGGTGGAAGCGGGAGCCCTGCTCGGTGACCTGTGCCGGGATGCGGAGGGCGGCTTTTATGATCCCGCCCTCGGCCGCTGGCTGGAGCAGGTCAGCGGTGAAAGCCTGGCTCATCAGGGCCTGCGGACGGGCAGTGCCGAGCAACACCCGCTGGCCCAGCGCACCCTGATGCTGCGCTATTCCCGTCGTTTCGGCAGTGGCTCCGGCATCGGACGACTGGCCCGGGCGGTGAACGAGCAGGATGCGGCCACCGCCAGCGCCATTCTGAACGAGGGGAATGCCGATCTGCATCTGCAACGACTGCGCGGCGAGCAGGACAAGGCGCTGGATCGATTGTTGCTGCAGGGGTGGGGTCAGGCCGGTGGCTACGACCGTTACCTCGAACGGCTGCAGCGCGAGCGGCCGGCGGCGGATTGCCCGCCGGAGGATCCGGCCTGGAACCTCTGGGCGGGCGGGGTGCTGGCCGCCTTCGACGAGTTCCGGCTGCTGTGTGCGGTGCGCAAGGGGCCCTGGGGCGTCGAAGGCCTCAACCTGCGCATCGCCACCCTGCTGCACCGGCGTGGCTTGCTGCCGGCGGAGCAGGGCTGGTACGAGGGGCGACCGGTGCTGGTGACCCGCAACGATTACAGCCTGGGGCTGATGAACGGCGATATCGGCATCGCCCTGCGCCTGCCTGACGAGCCGGGCCGCCCCCTGCTGCGGGTGGCCTTTCCGCGCAACGACGGCTCCGGCGAGCTTAAATTCGTGCTGCCCAGTCGCTTGAGTGCGGTGGAAACCGTGTTCGCGATGACGGTGCACAAGTCCCAGGGCTCGGAGTTTTCCCATACCGCGCTGATCCTGCCGGACGGTCTGAATCCGGTATTGACCAAGGAGCTGCTCTACACCGGCATTACCCGCGCCCGCCACCACTTCAGCCTGATCGAAAGCCGGTCTTCGGTGTTCGAGCAGGCGGTGCAGCGGCGGGTAGAGCGGCGTAGCGGCTTGCTGGCCGGTTTGCAGGCCGCCGACTGATCATGGCGGCGAAGCGCGGCTTTCGTTTATCAAATAGCGTTCGGCGATCTGCTGCGCGGGAATGGGGCGGCCGGTCAGGTAGCCCTGGATCAGATTGACGTGATACCGGCGCAGGGCATCCAGTTGCGCGTCGGTTTCCACGCCCTCGGCCACCACCGTCAGCTTCAGCCCCTGGGCCATGCCGGTGATGGCGGCCAGAATGGTTTCGCTGCCCTGGCTTTCGCCCAGTTGCTGGATAAAGGATTTGTCTATCTTGAGGGCGGTGATCGGCAACTGGTGCAGATAGCTCAGGGAAGAGTAGCCGGTGCCAAAGTCATCCATGGCGACCTGGCAGCCAAGCTGGCGCAGTGCCGTTAAAATCTGTACCGCCTGCTGTTGCTTGTCGAGCAGCATGCTTTCGGTCAGCTCGAAGCTGATCAGGCCGTCCGGCAGCCGATATTCCTGATACAGAGAGCGGATTTGCTCAATCAAATCGAATTGCCAGAACTGCCGGGCCGACAGGTTAACGGCCACCGGCACCGGCGCCAGACCGGCGTCCAGCCAGTGGCGTAGCTGGGCCGCGACCATCTTCATCAGCCGACGACTGAGCGGCAGTATCAGGCCTGAGCGTTCCGCCAGGGGGATAAAGTCGCCGGGGGAGACCGGGCCGAACCGCGGATGATGCCAGCGGGCGAGGGCCTCCATGCTGGCAAGCCGGCCGGAGTCCCGTTCCACCAGGGGCTGATAGTGCAGGCTCAGTCCTTCCCCGCTGTCGATGGCGTCACGCAGCGCGGTTTCCATCGCCAGCCAGCGATGTTCGTGCACATCCATGCTGGTGCTGTAAAGGCGATAGGTGTTGCGGCCTTCCTGCTTGGCGCGATACATGGCCGCATCCGCACGTTGCAGCAACTGCTCGACGGTGGTGCCATCGTCGGGGTAGAGGCTGATCCCCAGGCTACAGCCGATGCGAAAGGTCTGATTATTGATTTCGAAGGGATCGTCGATGGCCTCAATCAGGCGGCGGGCAATGCGCGAGGCTTCATCGGTTTCATGCAAGTCGGGCAACAGGGCGATAAACTCGTCGCCCCCCAGGCGGGCCAGGGTGTCATCTTCTCTCAGCCGGGCGACCATGCGGCGCGATACATCGAGCAGCAGCTCGTCGCCGGCGGCGTGGCCCAGGGTATCGTTGACCTGCTTGAAATGATCCAGATCGATGAACAGTACCGCCAGCCGCTGCTGATGACGATGGGCATGACGAATGGCCAGTTCCAGCCGGTCTTCGAGCAGGCGACGATTGGGCAGCCGGGTCAGGGCGTCGTAATAGGCCAGCTTGCGGATCTGATCCTCGTTTTCCCGTATGTGGGTAATATCGGTGAACAGGGCGGCAAAATTGCTGATGTCCTGGTTTGAATCACGGATGGCAGTGATGGTCAGCAGCTCGAGATAAAGCTGGCCATTTTTGCGCCGGTTCCAGATTTCGCCGCGCCAATAGCCTTTTTGCCGCAGGGTTTGCCACATGTCGGCATAAAAAGTCGCATCATGACGGCCGGATGACAGTATGGCCGGCGTCTTGCCCAGCACTTCTTCCTGCGGATAGCCGGTGGTATGGCTGAAGGCCGGATTGACGAATTCGATATGTCCACGGGCATCGGTGATGATCACGCCTTCCAGTGAGGCCTCGATCACCCGCTCGGCCAGTTGCAGGTTGAGTCTGGAGCGGCTCAGCGCCTGATCGCGCTGGGCCAGGGCCTGGCGTAATTCCAGCTGGTAACGCTGTTCGGCACCTTCCAGCATATGACGAAAGCCAAGCATGCCCACAATCCGGCGCTTTTTGTCCTGCACCGCCAGGTGACGCAACCGGTTGTCGATCAGAATGTCTCTGGCCCGCAACAGGGTGTCGTCGGCATCGATGGTCTGCAGCGGCCGGCTGACCAGCTGGCCGATGGAAGTGTTGCCCGGGTGACGGGCGGCAAAGCGCACCATGTCACGTTCGGTGATAATGCCGAACTCGCCGTTTTCGCAGGCGACGACGGCGGCATCCCGTTTCTGCTCGCGCATGCCGGCGGCGGCCTGGCCCAGCGACAGGGTACCGGGCAGCACCAGTGGCTGGCTATCCATGGCATCGTGCACCTCGCGCAGGCAGAGATAAAGCTCCAGTCCCTGTTTCAGCGCGATGTCGGTCTGAGACACAATTCCCTGTGGCAGGCCCTCATCGTTCACCACCAGAAAATGCCGTCGTTGCTCCTCGCCAAAGCGTCGGGCGACCTCGGTGATAGGGGTACTCTGGTGCAGGCTGCTCACCGGGCTGCTCATGACCTCGTTGATGGGGATGTGCAGGGAGCCGGGATCATCGAAGTCCAGCCGCAGGCTGTCGTGCTCGGTCCAGATGCCCAGTACCTCGTTTCTGTGCATGATCAGCATGGAGCTGCATTGGCGGTTGGCCATGCGTTGTGCCGCTTCATGCAAGGGGGTATCGGGGCTGCAGGTAAGCAGCGCGGTTTGCATCAGGCGCTCGACAGGCATGTCGGCAACGGTGGGATCGAGATATATCACATTATATTCATTTGAGCCGGTTTGACCGAGACATTAGCATATCCGGCCGCCGAAACAGAAGTGATTGTCGTACCCGTTGTAGGGATTTAAACGACCGTCTCGCCATGCCGGCGCTGGTCTTGGGAGCAGGGCGGTGCCGGCCAGGATATGCCCCAGGCCGGCACCGGCAGCTGGTCAGAACAGGGTGTTCGACAGCTGGTACATTTCTTCGTTGAAGGGACGCTTGAGGTGCTTGATGCAGTCGATGATATCGTGATGCACGATCAGGTTGCTCTGCAGGCCCACGCAGCGGCCGCCGTAGCCTTCCAGCAGCAGCTCCACCGCGCGGGAGCCCATGCGGCTGGCCATGATCCTGTCCTGCGCCGTGGGGGTGCCGCCGCGCTGGATGTGACCCAGAATGGTGGCGCGGGTGTCGCGACCGGTGGCGGCCTGAATGGCTTTTGCCAGCTGGTTGACGTCACACACGTTCTCGCAGATGGCGACGATGGCGTGCTTCTTGCCCTTGGCCACCCCTTCGTGGATCTGCTGCAGCAGCTCGTCCTGATCGAAGGTCATTTCCGGCACGATGACGTATTCGGCACCGCCGGCCACGGCGGCAGAAGAGGTGAGATCGCCACAGTGACGGCCCATGATCTCCACCACCGAGATGCGGTTGTGAGAGCTGCAGGTATCACGCAGCCGGTCGATGGCCTCCACCGCCACGTTGAGCGCGGTATCGAAGCCGATGGTATAGTCGGTGCCGGCGATGTCGTTGTCGATGGTGCCGGGAATGCCGATGCAGGGAAAGCCCATTTCGGTCAGGCGCATGGCACCCATGTAGGAACCGTCGCCGCCGATCACCACCAGGGCGTCGATGCCGTGTTTTTTCAGGTTTTCGACCGCTTCGGCGCGCACTTTTTCGTCCTTGAACTCGGGAAAGCGTGCCGAGCCAAGGAAGGTGCCGCCCCGGGTGATGACATCGGACACCGAATGCCGCTCCAGCGGCACGATGTCATCCTGATGCAACCCCAGATAGCCGCTGTGAATGCCGAACACCTCCAGGTTGTGGTGCAGGCCGGTCCGCACCACGGCACGGATGGCCGCGTTCATGCCCGGGGCATCACCGCCGCTGGTCAGTACTCCAATTCGTTTTATCATCTGGCCCTCGATGTACATTCATTCTGGAATCCGTAACTGTCATTCCGGAACCTGTCACTTTCAACCGGGTCGCAGTCCGACCCGGTTGATGGCAATCAGGCGCCGGCGCGGATAATGGCGGCAAACTCGTCCGCCTGCAGGGCGGCGCCGCCGACCAGGGCGCCGTCGATGTCTTCCATGGCAAACAAACCGGCGGCACTGGCGCCCTTGACCGAACCGCCGTAGAGGATCTGTACGCCGGCGGCCACGTCGGCATTCTGCCCGGCCAGGAAGCCACGAATGGCGGCGTGTACGCTCTGGGCAATCTCGGGGGTGGCGGTCTTGCCGGTGCCGATGGCCCAGACGGGCTCGTAGGCGATTACGGCGTTGGCCAGGGCCTCGATGCCGCTGTGCGCAATCACTTCCTGCAGCTGGCGTTCGACCACGGCCTGGGTTTCACCCGCTTCAAACTGCTCCAGGGTTTCACCGATGCACAGCACCGGCACCAGACCGGCCTGCTGGATGGCGGCAAACTTGGTGGCGACCATGGCATCGCTTTCGCCGTGCAGAGTGCGGCGCTCGCTGTGGCCGACCAGTACATAATGTACGCCAAACTCCGGATACATGGCCGGGGAGTTTTCGCCGGTAAAGGCGCCCTGAGTGTGGATGTCGGCATCCTGGGCGCCAAGGGCGATGGTGCTGTCGTTCAGCAGCGCCTGAGCCTGACCGAGAAACAGTACCGGCGGGCATACTGCCACGGCCACGCTTGGGGTCTCGGCGGCGGGGGCCTTGAGGGCGTTGATCAGCTCGGCGACCATGGTCTTGCTGCCGTTGAGTTTCCAGTTACCCATTACCAGTGTCTGTCGCATTTTATGTTTCCTTTTGGTTAAATTTCGTCATTGTATGGTGTTAATCCGGGATCGACCAGCCTGGGAGCCCAAAATGATGTAATTTTTCTTCTTTTGTTAATAACAAGTCAAGTCGAGAGCGACTCATGGCCCTTGCCGCAGTCGCAGCCAGGCGCTGCCGAGATATTCATGCCAGGCAATTTCGCTGCGCTCCAGATAATGAGCGCGGGGCAGATAGGAGTATAGCGGCAGGGCGGCACGGCTTTCCTTGGCATGATGACCCACCGGCGCCGCCTGGGGCCGGGCGCCCCGGCTCTGAAACAGCGTCATGGCGCGGGGCATGTGGCTGGCGGAAGTGACCAGCAGCGCCCGGCGCCCGGCAATGAGCGGGGCGATGGCAGCGGCTTCTTCGGCGGTGTCTTTCGGCTCGGGCAACATCAGCAGGCGAGCGGATGAAATGCCCAGTGCCTGGGCCACGGCGCCGTAAAGCTCGGCGCTGGAGCGGCCTTCGCCCCCCGCATAACCGCTCAGGATCAGCCGGGCATCGGGGTAGGCATGGGCCAGCCGTACCCCTTCGGTAATGCGCACCAGCCCGGCCTGGCCGAGCTGGCTCAGCAACGGCAGCGACAGATCCGCCACCTGGGCGGCGCCCAGCACGATGATGTCCTGCGCCGCTTGTTCTGCGCCGGCGTCAACCACATGGGGCGGATACTGCGACTCGAGCGGCGCTATCAGCCGGTTGGCCACCGGCCGGGTCGAGAGCAGCAGCAAGGCCGCCAGCGACAGCAGGATCAGGGTACTTCCACTGCGCCTGTGGTGCCTCAGCAGCATAATCAACCCGAAAAACCCCAGTATCAGCAGCAGAGGTAGCGGTAATAACAGGCTACCCAGCCACTTTTTGGCCAAAAACGCCAGCTCCATGTACACACTCATTTGTTAACCGTATCGGTTGTGCCAGAATAGCCTCCCCGGACTCAGCAAGAAATACCAAGGTGAGAAGAAAGCCCAAGGTAGTAAAGAGCAATACCAATTTCGATGGCAAGAGTCATACCTTCGCGCGCAACATCTATGGCACCACCAAGGGTCGCATTCGACTGGCGGTGTTGAGCCGGGATATTGACGAGTTGCTGGCCGGTTTGCCGGATCGCCCCTTGCGCATTCTGGATGCGGGGGGTGGCTTTGGCCCCCTGTCGCAGCCGCTGGCGGCACTTGGCCACCAGGTGGTGCTGTGCGATCTGTCCGGCGAGATGCTGGCGCTGGCCCGGGAGCAGGTGGCGGAAAAGGGGTTGCTTGCGCAATTCGAATTTATTCAGGCGCCCATTCAGTCGTTGAGTGTTGAAGATCTGGGCCAGTTCGACCTGATTCTGTGCCATGCGGTGCTGGAATGGGTGGAAGAGCAGGCCCGGTTGCTGGCCTGTTTGCAGGCGCTGCTGGCGGACGGCGGTCATCTGTCGCTGATGTTTTACAACCGCGACGGCCTCCTGTACCACAGCCTGGTGATGGGGCATTTTGATTATGTGCACGCCAATCTGGTCAAGAAACGACGCCAGAAGCTGACACCGGGCTGGCCCTGCAAACCCGATGAGGTATACCGCTGGCTGGACGAGCTGGGCTTTGTTATAACCGGACGCAGCGGGGTGCGGGTGATCCACGACTATATGGTGGAAAAACGCATCCGGGTCGAGCAGGCGGACGAAGTGATCGCCATGGAGCTGGCCCACGCCCGCCAAGCGCCCTTCATGCACCTGGGACGCTACATTCACGTGCTGGCAAAAAAGGGCGACTGAGGATTCTGGAGTAAGGGAAGGTCGAAGCAAGAGACTGCCCCGCCGACACGCCGTAAACCCATCCATGGGGGCTCCGCCGCGCCATCCTTGGCGCGGAGGGTCGGCGGGGCAGCTCTCTTGCTCCTCCCTGTATCCTCTGTGCATCGTTATCAAAACAAGAACTGAAGAGAGCAGCAAGATGACGGATATGTCCCGCACCCTGCCGGACTGGATTGGCTGGGTCAGAGAGGAAAACCTGGGGTTGAACCTGCCCCCCGAACGGCTGGCCTTCTTGCTGGCGATACAGGTATTCGGCCGGGGCGGCGAGCAGCCGCAACTGACAGAAGCCGAGCTGCATCATGCCTTCGGCTTTGTCAGCAAGGGCTTCGACCAGGCCGACGACACCCAGGCCAGCCGTGCCAACAACGCCATCAACGATCTGGTGCGTCAGCGCCTGCTGAGCCGTTTTCAGGGTGAACCGGGGGAGGGCGAGAGCCTGTACCGGCTGACCCGCCTCGGCGTGGCCATCGTCGAATTCTTTGCCGCCCAGCGCGAGGTCAGCCAGATCAAGCTGTCGCTGCAACTGGAGCAGATTGCCCGGGATCTGGATCAGGTGGCCGCGGCCATCGCCACCGACCCCGGTGAGCAGCAATGGGCACAGGAGGTGGCCGGCCGGCTGAAGTATTCGGTGTCCGAGCAACTGGCGCGCATCGACGACACCCAGCGCGCCATGGACGAGCAGCAGAGTGCGGTCAAGGCCAACATCGCGGCCCTGCTCAACAAGAACTGGCACGAGGCCATTTCCGCCTGCGAACAGTTGCTGCGCGAAACCGGTCTGACCCTGCGCGAGCTGCAGGACACCCTGGACAAGGCCGGCCACGGCCTGCAGCAGAGCCTGCTCAACATCGAAGAGCAGTTGCAGCAGAGCGAGCGCGGCAGCAGTGTCGCCCCCCTCTGTCAGCAGTTGCAGGCCCGGCTGGACGCCATCATCCACTGGGGCAGCCAGTGCATCGAGTTGTGGTCCCGCTACGACCGCCACGTGCATCGCTTCATCCGCACCGCCATCGACATGGACAAGCACCGCGCCTTCAGCCAGCGGCTGCGCGAGTCTATTCGTCAGTTCGAGGATCACAACTGGCGGCTGCGCATCGCCCAGGCCCAGCCGCTGCTGGAACTGCGCGACGAAACCATGGCCGCCTATGCCGAAGAGGTGACCGGCGAGCTGCCGGTCGAACTGGAATATCACGACATGGTGGACGTGTCCGCCGAACTGTCGGGCCGCATCCGCGATCATCTGCAGGCGTTTCCGCTGGCCGGCAAGCCGCTCGACATGGCCGCCGTGCTCAAGGACTACCTGCACGATTACCCTCAATACCAACATTTTGATATTGCCCGTTTGCTGATCGACGAAGCGGTCAAACTGGGCCACGCCAACGCCGAATGCCTGGGTGCCGCCCAGCCGGACTGGCAGCTCATCAATGCCCACGGGGCCAAGGTACAAGCACATGTTATCGACCAATACTGATCTCGCCCTGGACCCCCGTCTGGCCCAGGCCATTGCCAATCCGCTGTTTCCGGCACTAGACAACCAGCTGCGCGCGGGCCGCCACATCAGCGCCGACGAGCTGGAGCAGCATTCGTTGCTGCAGGAGTATTACCCGGAGCTGGAGGCCTTTTACCAGCGTTACCATGTCGAGCTGGTACGTGCCCCCGAGGGCTTCTACTACCTGCGCCCGCGCTCGACCAGCGAGCTCGGCAGCTCCATTCTGTCGGAGCTGGAAATGCTGGTGGGCAAGGTGCTGTGCTACCTGTACCTGAGCCCGGACCGGCTGAGCAACGAAGGGGTGTTTTCGCTGCTCGACCTGCAGGAAGAAGTGCTGACCCTGGCCAACGAAGCCGCGCTGCTGCGCATGGTCAACCAGCGAGCCGGCGGTAGTGATCTCGACAAACGCAAGCTGGCCGACAAACTCAAGAGCGCCATTCGCCGGCTAAAGCGGCTGGGCATGGTCAGCGCCGTGGGCAGCCAGGACAAGTTTCGCATCAGCGAGGCGGTGTTTCGCTTTGCCGCCGATGTGCGCAGTGACGAAGACCCGCGCGCGCTGCAACTGCGCATGATTAAAGACGGCGAGGCGGTGGCCGGCCACGACCAGGACGAAGAGCAGGAGAACGAGCAGTGAGCATGCCAGAAACGCTAACCACCTTCAGCCGGGGCAAGTTTCATTCCCTGACCATGGTCAACTGGAACGGCTTCTTCGCCCGTACCTTCGAGCTGGACACCCTGGTGACCACCCTGTCCGGCGGCAACGGCGCCGGCAAGTCCACCACCATGGCCGCCTTTATCGCGGCGCTGATCCCCGATCTCAGCCTGCTGCACTTTCGCAACACCACCGAGGCGGGCAGCCAGTCCGGCAGCCGCGACAAGGGCCTGTACGGCAAACTGCAGCGCGGTCACTGCTATTCGCTGATTGAAGTGGACACCTCGCAAGGCGAGCGGGTCTGGTTTGGCGTGCACCTGGAGCAGGTGGCCAACCGCGACAACAAGGTCAACCTCACTCCCTTCAGCCTGCAGGGCATCACGCCCGAGCACACCCCGACCGCGCTGCTGCTGCACCGGCTCGACGACGGTCGCGGCCAGGTACGCTCGCTCAACGAGCTGAAGGCGGCGGCCCAGCAGGACGGCCTGCGCTTTGCCCGCTTCAATACGGTGAGCGAGTATCACAACTTTCTGTTCGACACCGGCGTGACCCCGCGCAAGCTCAAGGATCAGCGTGACCGGGTCAAGTTCTATCGCCTGATCGAAGCCTCGCTGTACGGCGGTATTTCCAGCACCATCAGCCGCAGCCTCAAGGACTACCTGCTGCCGGAAAACGCCGGTATCCGCAAGGCCTTCAATGACATGGAAGCGGCGATCTTCGAGAACCGTCGCACCCTGGAAGCCATACGCGAAACCCAGCGGCAGCGGGACCAGTTTCGCCAGTTGATCACCGAAACCACCCATTATGCGGCCGCCGACTATGTGCGTAACAGCGCCGAGAAGAAGCGGCTGTCGGAGCAGGCGCTGGCGGCGCGCAAGGCCCTGGCCAACGAGCGTCGCATTCTGGCGGAAGAGCGAGCCCGGCTGATTTATCTGGCCGACGAGCTGGAGCACCTGGCCGCCCGCGAGCGCATGCTGGGTGAAGAGCTGGACATCGCCTCCGAGCATTTGGCGCGGGTGCTGAGCGGGGTCAAGCTCAGCGAGAAGATCGCCGGCTACCAGCAGGAACTGGACGAGCTGGAAGAAAAGCTCGCCATTCAGGAAGAAACCCTGGCCGAGCTGCAGGACGAACATGCAGAGGCCACCGCCACCAAGGCGGCGGCCGAAGAAGAAGTAGACAGCCTCAAGAGTCAGCTGGCCGACTACCAGCAGGCGCTGGACACCCAGCAGACCCGCGCCATTCAGTATCGTCAGGCCCGTCAGGCCCTGGGCGAGGCCAAGGTGCGCTGCGGCCTGCCGGAGTTGAGCCCGGAGCAGGCCAAAGAGCAGGAGCAGGCCCACCAGCAGCGCGAACAACAGCTGACCGCCGTGGTGCTGGAGCAACGCCAGCAGCTCTCGCTGGCCGAAGCGGCCCGTGCCCAGTACGATCAGGCGCTGGCGCTGCTGCAGGCCATCGACGGCGAGGCCAACCGGGCCTCCGCCTTTGCCCGTGCCGGCCAGTTGCTGGAACAGGGCCGGGAATATCAGGCGCTGCTGGCGCGGGATGGGGCCATTCGCCGCCAGTTGCAGCAGGCCGAGCAGGACGCCGACAAGCGCGAAAAAGCCGCGGCCCTGCAGGCCGAGCTGGCCCGGCTGGGTCGGCCGGTGAACGACGAGGCCGAGCTGGAACTGCAACTGGCGGAACTGGACGAGCAGAAGAGCGAGCTGGAAGAAAAACTGGCCGACTGTGCCGATGCCCAGCGCCAGAGCCAGTCCCGTCTGGGGCAAATCGCGCCCCGGGTGAGTGAGCTGCGCAAGCAGGCGCCTGCCTGGCACCAGGCCCGGCAGCAGCTTGAGCGGTTGCGCGAGCTGTCCGGCCAGCCGTTGACCGACAGCGCTGAGGTGACCGCCGCCATGCAGCAGGCGCTGCGCGACGAGCATCAGGCCGAACAGAACAAGCAGCAGGCGCTGGCCGCCAAGCAGCGGCTGGAGCAGCAGATCCGTGGCCTGAGCAGTGGCAGTGACGCCGACCCACGGCTGATTGCCCTGTGCGAACAACTGGGTGGCACCCTGCTGGCCGATGTGTACGACGACATCGCGGTGGACGACGCCCCCTATTACGAGGCGCTGTACGGCCCGGCCCGCAATGGCATCGTCGTGGCCGATCCCCAGGCGGCGCTGGCGCAACTGCAGGCGCTGGAGTCCTGCCCGGCAGACTTGTACCTGATCCAGGGTAACCCGGACGCCTTCGACGAAGATCTGTTGCACGCCACCGAGCTGGATGGCGCCATCTGGGTGAAAAACGGCGAACGCCAGCTGCGTTACTCCCGGTTCCCCACCGAGCCGATGTTCGGCCGCGCCGCCCGCGAGGCCAAGATAGAGCAGCTGAGTGCCGAGCTGGAAACCGCCAGCAGCCGGTATGCGGAGTCCGCCTTCGCCCAGCAGAAGCACAGCCGTCTCTATCATCAGCTGAGTGAATTTGTAAGCCAGGGCCTGCAACTGGCCTTTGGCGATGACCCGGAAGCCGCGCTGGAGCAACTGGCCGCCCAGCAGCATCAGCTGGAGCAGGAGCTGGCGACCATTGCCGAGCAGCGCGACCAGTGGCAGGCCCGCCGCAACCAGCTGCGCGAGCAGCAGGCGTTGCTGCACAAGCTGCTGCCGCTGGCGGAGCTGTTGGCCGACGAGGGGCAGGCCCAGCGGCTGGACAGCGCCCGGGAAGAGCTGGCCCGGCTGGAAACCGCCCGCGACTTCATGGCCGCCCACGGTCAGCGCCTGGGCCGGCTGGCCGAGCAGGTGCAGGTATTGCGCCAGGATCCCGCCGGATTCGACGCCCTGCAACAGCAGGTGGCCGAGGCCGAAGCCGAGCTGACCGAGGCCCGCAATCGTACCTATGCCCTGACCCAGCTGGTGGCACGCCTGCCGCACCTGGCCTATGCGGACGCCGAGCAGTTGCTGGATCAAAGCTCGGCCATGAACGACAGCCTCAAGGCCAAGCTGGTACAGGCAGAAGAAGCCCGTCGCAAGGCCGGTGCGCGTGCAGAGCAGCTCAATGGTCGCCTGACCGATGCGCTGCAGGCCCGCACCGCCCTGGTGACCGGCCGGGATGCCCGGAGCCAGACCCTGAACGAATTCCGCGACGAACTGAATGCCCTGGGCATTCAGCTTGCGCCGGATATGGAAGACAAGGCCCGGGATGCCAAGCGTTCGATCGAGAGCGAGCTGGTGCATACCCGTGGCAAGCGCAGCCAGACCGAGGCCCAGCGCCAGGTGAGCAAGCGCGAAATCGAATCCCTGAGTCAGCGCCTCGGCAAGGACGGCCAGGGTTACTTTGCCGCCCGCAAGGCGCTGGTGGCCCACAAGGCCAACTGGGCCAGGGTGGCGCGACTGGCGCGGGACCACGATGTGGAGCGGCGTCTGGCCCGGCCGGAGCTGGCGTATCTGGATGCGGACGAGCTGCGTTCCATTTCCGACAAGGCGCTGGGCGCCCTGCGCATGGCGGTGGCCCACGACGAAGAGCTGCGCGACGCCCTGCGTCTCTCCGAGGGCAACCGCAACACCCTGCAGAAGGTGCAGTTCTACATCTTGGTGTTCAGCCACCTCAAGGCGCGCATCCGTCACGACATCATCCGGGCCGACGATCCGGTGGAAGCGCTGGAAGAGATGGAAGTGGAGCTGGGCCGGCTGGCGGACGAGCTGCAACTGCGTGAAGGCCAGCTGTCGCTGTCTTCCCATGAGGTGGCGGCCAAGATCAACACCATCATCCGCCGCGAGCAGAACCGCATTCGCCAGCTCAACCAGGGCCTGCAGAACATCAGCTTCGGTCTGGTGGCCGGGGTGCGGCTGAACGTGAACATTCGCGATACCTATGGCCGCCTGCTGGAAGCCCTGAGCGACCCGGAAGGTCGCCATCAGGACCTGTTCAGCAGCAAGGAACTGAGCTTCTCCGAGGCGATGGGCAAGTTGTTCCAGCGCCTGAATCCGCAGCTGGAGCAGGGCGATCGCAGCCCGCAGGTGCTGGGGCAGGCCTTGTTGGATTATCGCAACTATCTGGATCTGGACATCGAAGTGCAGCGCGGCGCCGACGGCTGGCTGCGCGCCGAGAGTGGCGCCTTGTCGACCGGCGAGGCCATCGGGACCGGCCAGGCCATTCTGCTGATGGTGCTGCAGAGCTGGGAGGAAGAATCCCGCCACCTGCGCAACAAGGACGTATTGCCCTGTCGCCTGTTGTTCCTGGACGAAGCGGCACGACTGGACGCCCGCTCCATCGCCACCCTGTTCGAGCTGTGCGAACGGCAGGACATGCAGTTGCTGATTGCCGCGCCCGAGAACATCAGCCCGGAAAAAGGCACCACCTACAAGCTGATCCGCAAGGTGCACGGCAAGCAGGAACACGTACACGTGGTGGGCTTGCGCGGCTTCGCCGCCGAGCAGGTGGCATAGCGGCATAATGGAATAGAACATCATTGGTGGCCGCCGCGTTAGCCGGCGGAACAGACCAGGAAATACTCAACAAGCCCCGTAGCCGACAGGCGCGGGGCTTTTTGTATCCTTGCACTGGTCTTGTGGCTCACGTCGGACAAAGGCCAGCTCTACAAGTCTCCCTTCATGCTTCCAATCTGCAATCCTTGCTGCCTATAATGCGAAGGTTTCATTTGAGTTAGATTTTCAGAGTGGCAACAGCGCCTCACAAGCAGGGCAGGGAGAGGCCAGATCGCCCGCAAGATCCGGGCGGTAGCGTGCCTGTTTGCAACAGAGCCCGTATTTTTCGGTTGTTGGGCATAATGCGGATGAGTGCTCAATAATCTGCAACTGGGTTGATAAAACTGTTCTTATAAATGAATTATCAATGAGGTGGTTAAGGGTAAGCCGTTAATACTGCGCATTATCAAGCAGAAATGTAAGCATGCTCGATTTTATCGGGTGAAAATGACTATAAAAGATAAAAAAATATGTTAATTAGTATGTTAGGTTGGTAGTGTTGAAAACTTGTGTGCGTATATATGAGCATGCGCAGTATTAAAAAATGTTATACGCTTCAACACCATATTTTTTAATCAAGTAAGAGTAAAAAATGGAATTATCAAGAGTAATCATTCACAATTTTAGATCAGTAAAAGATGCTGATTTTGAAATTAATCCATATACACTTGTTGTAGGTGAAAATAATTCTGGAAAAACGAATTTGTTGAGTGCTTTAAGAACATTTTATGAAGATGGTGGGTTGAAGTACGACAAGGTAAGAGACTTTCCAAAATTTGAGACTGATGATAATGAGTCATGGGTTGAACTTCATTTCACAACTACAGATGAAGAACAGGGAGGGCTTAAAGAGTCATATAGATCAACTGATAAGATCTTAAATAACTGATCCTAATAGTGCTACATTTTGGCTGTTCCGTAACGACTCCCAGGAAATGGCGAAACGGTATTCATAAAATGTCTGACTCGCTTCAGCAGAGATACCATGCTGTAGCACTGGTGATTGCGGGTTACCGTCTCATGCAGCTTGTGCCAAAGCAGCTCTATCTTGTTAATCCAGGGTGAGTAGACCGGCTGGAAGATCAGGATGAACTTGGGATTATCTGCCAGCCA
>NZ_MDKE01000069.1 GCF_001870485.1 Oceanisphaera psychrotolerans
CTTCATAACGCAGTAGGATGGCCATGACTCGACGGGCATGCTGCTTGTCGCGCGTAGTCTGAATAATCTTGTGCATTCGGCGTCGCTCTGGGCGAGGTAGGGGTGGTAAGATCGGCATGAACTCAGTCCTTTGGGTGTCGTTTTGTTTTGTTTGGCGACTGATCAGATCGCACAAACTGGACTGAGTTCCCTTCCTTCAGTGATCTACTATTCGGAACAGCTATTTATATTGAACGCTCAGGTGCTATCTATCATCCTCTGTATCTTAAACCTGATATTTGTGCGGAAACAATGGAAGAAATAGTTAAACAAATCATCGAGAAAGACGCCTAAAATAGAACATGACGAGCTAATCAATCAGGACAAAATGCGGCTGGCTATCTTCGCTCCTCAAATTTTATCCAACCAAATTTTCCTGTTATCAGGGCGTTAGGAGACCACACAAGGAGAAATCATAAATGCATGATTCATCACTAATCACTCTTATTGTTTTTGTGATTTCTGGACTTGTCGTCCTTAATGCGCTCTCGTACTACTCCGAGCGAATAATGCTGTTTCCCAGTGTTATCTGGGTGTTGTGTCTTGGCATGATATACGGTGCCGTGAATCATTTTGAGCTGCTCCACCTCCCTGAAGTTTTTCTTGACCCTAATATCATTCTCTTTGTGTTGGTTCCTGTTCTTATTTTCGCTGCAGCTAAGAAAATGTGTCTACACCATTTTAGAAAGGTGCTTAAAGAATCATCGATTCTCGCGACATTAGGGATCGTTATCAGCATGGTTGGTGTGGCTCTGGTTCTCTACTGGGTATTTCACGTTCCATTGCTTGAATCGCTACTCTTTGGGGTTATCGTTTCTGCGACTGATCCTATTGCTGTCAGTGCGATTTTGCATGAATCTAAAGACCTCAGCACAGAAAGAAAAATGCTCATTGAAGGAGAGTCAATCCTTAATGATGGTTTTGTTGTTGCGGTCTTCGCAACACTTTCTGTTATGATTTTTGGAACAGAGGAAATTAGTCTCGCGCTGAGCGGAGGTAAGCTGGTTGTTAATATTTTAGGGGCTCTTGCTCTTGGAGTAGTCCTGGGAAGACTTGCTCGTTTTCTTTTACGCGTATGGAAAAATAAGGCCCCATCGCTTACGGTCAATATTACCCTGGCCCTCGCTTTTGCGAGCTTTCTCCTTGCGGAGACTTTCCATTTTCCTGGTGTACTTGCTGTCTTTGCAGGGGCTCTCGCGTTTGGTTATCGTCCCGATGAAAATAATGATAAAGTGCAAGGGGCTCAAGAGCAAGTATGGGATTATCTGGAATACATTGTAAACAGCATTCTCTTCTTTTTGCTTGGAGCAAGCTTTTTCTCGCAGGCATCAATTGAGATCATAACCATTACTTTAGTAGTTATAGGTGTGGTTGTGCTATTTATGTCACGGTTTATAGCGCTTGGTATTCTGAGTCCATTTTTGCGTATTGAAAAAGAAAAAATCACCCGTCAGGACTTTTGGTTACTCAACTTTTCAGGTTCACGTGGTGCAATTTCTATTGCCCTTATTCTTTTATTACCCAACGATTTTAGTTATAAACCGCTATTTCTGACCATCGCTTTTATTATGGTTTTTGTGTCTTTGCTGGTGTACCCCATTATTTTGAAAAAAGTTTTATGATGATCATAAAAAGGCCCAAGCATATTAAGCTAATATTCATGAATGTGTGCAATTTTCGTGATGTATAAATGGCTCGGTGCGGATGAACATTGAAGCCCTGACCGTGGAGTAAGTGCTGCCGATCCGGCATCGTTTGTCGAGGGCCGTATTTCAGGATGGTGCAGGGGCTGTCGTTGCTTGGTGTTTGTGGTTTTATATTTTACATAAAACCAATCAGTGCGCAGCTATTGAAAGTCGTTAGCTGTCAGTTGTTCGGTGTGGCGTGCTGGTGCGGGGTTATATTTTCAGGCGGTGCAATGGCGGATTTAGGAGGGGCGGGGTGTCTGCTTCACGACCGATAAAATGCCATGGATGGCATTTGCCGAGCGTCCCAGGGAAGGGCTTGAAGCGTGTCGTGAAGTAGTGCCCCGTTCCCGACGAGATTGTACAACGATTCCAAAGGGTAAAGAAAAGGCGGGCTCTTGGCCCGCCTGGTGCGTTTATTTGCTGTGTCGTTCCTGCAGCTTGGCGATCACGTCGCTCAGTTGCAGGCCTTCCTGCTGCAGCAGCACCGTCAGGTGGTAGAGCAGGTCGGCGGACTCGCACACCAGCTCGTCGAGGTCGTGCACGGTAGCGGCGAGGGCGGTTTCCACCCCTTCTTCACCCACCTTCTGGGCGATGCGCTTGGTGCCGCTGGCGTACAGGCTGGCGGTGTAGCTGGACTTGGGATCGGCACCCTTGCGGCTGGCGATCACCTGCTCCAGCTCGGCCAGAAAGGTCAGGTCGGGCGCCTGCTGCTCGTTGAAGCAGGACACATTGCCCAGATGGCAGGTAGGGCCAACGGGATCGACTATCGCCAGCAAGGTGTCGTTGTCGCAGTCGGTGCTGATGTCTTTGAGTTGCAGCACATGGCCGGAGCTTTCTCCCTTGGTCCACAGCCGGTTCTTGGTGCGGCTGAAAAAGGTGACCTGGCGGGTTTCCAGGGTCTTGGCCAGGGCGTCCTGATTCATGTAGCCCAGCATCAGCACCCGGCCGCTGTGGCAGTCCTGCACCACCACGGGCATCATGCCGTCGACCTTGTCCCAGTCCAGCGTGCCGGCATTAAACGTGTTGGTATCAGACGCGTTACAATCAGTCACGTATTACCACTCCTTCCTGTTTCAGATACTGCTTGAGCTCACCGATATTGATAATGCCCTTGTGAAAGACCGACGCCGCCAGGGCGCCGTCCACATCGGCCTCGAGGAAGGCGTCACGGAAGTGCTTCATTTCACCGGCACCACCGGAGGCGATCAGCGGGACATTACAAATGGCGCGCACCCGTAGCAGTTGCTCGAGGTCGTAGCCCTGGCGCACACCGTCCTGGTTCATCACGTTGAGCACGATTTCGCCGGCGCCCCGCTGCTGCACTTCCTGCACCCAGTCGAAGGTGTTCCATTTGGTCACCTGGGTGCGGCTTTCGTCACCGGTGAACTGGTGCACCTGATACTGACCGGTACTCTCGTCGAAGTAGGAGTCGATACCGACCACGATGCACTGTACGCCGAAGGTGTCGGCCAGTTCGGTGATCAGCCGAGGGTCGGCCAGGGCGGGGGAGTTGATGGAAATCTTGTCGGCGCCGAATTCGAGGATGCGGGCCGCATCTTCCACCGACTTGATGCCACCGGCCACGCAGAACGGAATGTCGATCACTTCCGCCACCCGGCTGACCCAGCTCTTGTCGACGACGCGGTCCTGGCTGCTGGCGGTGATGTCATAGAACACCAGTTCGTCGGCGCCTTCGGCCGCATAACGTTCGGCCAGCGGGACGATGTCGCCGATGATCTCGTGGTTACGGAACTTCACGCCCTTGACCACCTGTCCGTCCTTGACGTCTAGGCAGGGAATTATGCGTCTTGCCAGCATGCAATGGCCTCCTCGACGGTGAATTTACCTTCCAGCAGGGAGCGACCCAGGATCACCCCGGCCACGCCGGTGCTCTTGAGGGCCTCGACATCACCGATGTTGCCGATGCCGCCGGAGGCCTGCCACAGAATGGTGGGATAGCGGGCGGCCAGCTCCCGGTACAGCGCCACGTTGGAGCCGGTGAGGGTGCCGTCCTTGGAGATGTCGGTGCACAGCACATGACAGAGACCGGCGGGCAGGTAGTGCTCGAGCAGGGCTTCGATGGTGATGCCGCTGTCCTGTTGCCAGCCGGCGATGGCGATCTTCTTCTCGCCAAAGGGGGTGATGTTGATGTCCAGTGCCAGCACGATACGATCGGGACCGTACTGCTTGATCCAGCTGGTGACCATTTCGGGATTTTTCACGGCGGTGGAGCCAATCACCACCCGCTGGGCGCCGATGTCGAGCAGGTCTTTCACGTCCTGCTCGGTACGGATGCCGCCGCCGATCTGCACCGGTACCGGGGTGTTTTTGATGAGTTCGCGGATCACCTCAAGCTGACGCTGGCTGCTGTCTTTGGCGCCGTCCAGATCCACCAGGTGCAGCTGGGTGGCGCCTTCGGCCACATAGAGATCGAACCGCTCCTGTGGCGAGGCGGTATATTCGGTTTTTTGCTGGTAGTCACCCTGATACAGGCGCACTACCTTGCCACCAATCAAGTCTATGGCAGGAATAATCATGTGTTACGGCTCCAGAAAGTGTTCAGCTGTTGGGCACCTTGCCGCATCCGATCATTCAGCTCTATGGCAGGAATAATCATTACAGCTCCAGGAAGTTTTTCAGCAGTTGGGCACCGGCGGCGCCGGAGCGCTCCGGATGGAATTGCACGCCAAAGAAATTTTCCTGGCCGATGGCGGCGCTGAAGGTCTGACCATGCTGGCAGGAAGCAGGGTATATTCGCCTACCGGCACCGCGTAAGAATGCACGAAGTAGAAGAAACTGCCTTCGGGGATGTCCTTGAACAGCGGGTGACCGGGCATGGGCGTTATCTGATTCCAGCCCATGTGCGGCAGACGAATGCCCTCGTTGCTTTCCATGTGGGCGCACTCGGCCTCGATTTTGCCGAGGCAGTCGACATCGCCTTCTTCGGAGTGGCTGACCAGCATCTGCATGCCGAGGCAGATACCCAGCACCGGCTGCTGCAGCTGGTTGATGAGTTCGATCAGATTGCGGTCTTTCAGGTTTTTCATCGCCTCGCGGGCGGTGCCCACGCCGGGCAGCAACAGCTTGTCGGCGGCCAATACCACCTCGGGCTCCTTGCTGACGGTGACCTCATAGCCCAGGCGTTCTATGGCGTAGCGCACCGAGGACAGGTTGGCGCAGCCGGTATCGATAATAACGACGTTTACGGGACTGTTCACAAAACCCCCTTGCTGGAGGGCAGCTCGTTGCCTTCCACCTTGATGGCCTGACGCAGGGCGCGGCCGAAGCCCTTGAACACGCTTTCCACCATGTGGTGGGTGTTGTCGCCGGTGACCTTGAGATGAATATTGGCGGCTAGGCTGTCGCTTAGGCTACGGAAGAAATGAGGCACCATTTCTACCGACAGATCGCCGGCCTTGTCCTGACCGAACTGACCTTCGAACTTCATGTAGGGCCGGCCGGACAGGTCCAGGGTCACGGCGGCTTCGCATTCGTCCATCGGCAGCACGAAACCGAAACGGCCGATGCCGCGCTTGTTGCCGAGTGCCTTGCGCAGCGCTTCACCCAGCGCCAGCGCCGTGTCTTCCACCGTGTGGTGATCGTCGATATGCAGATCGCCCTCGACCGCCACCTTGAGCTGAAAGCCGCCGTGAGTGGCGATTTGATCCAGCATGTGGTCGAAGAAGTGCAGCCCGGTGTGGATCTGGTTGCCACCCTGAGTGTCCAGATCCAGCGCGATGCGGATGTCGGTTTCCTTGGTGGTACGGGTCACCTCGGCGGTACGACCCCGGCTCAGCAGACGGGCCACTATTTCGGGCCAGCCCAGGCCGTTGTGGCCGTAGTGCAGGCCCTTTAGCCCCATGTTCTCGGCCAGTCCCATGTCGGTCTGGCGATCGCCGATCACCCAGGAGTCGGTAAAGTCGATCCGACCGGCCTGCAGGTAGTCTTTTACCAGCCCCAGACGTGGCTTGCGGCAGGCGCAGTCGTCGTGCTGGAAATGGGGACAGATCAGTACGTCCTGGAAGTTCACGCCCTGAGAGTTGATGATCTGCATCATCAGGTTGTGGGGGGCGTCGAAATCAGCCTGCGGGAAGCTGTCGGTGCCCAGGCCGTCCTGGTTGGTGACCATCACCAGCTTGTAGCCGGCGTCCTGCAACTTGAGCAGGGCCGGGATCACGCCGGGCAGAAAGGCCAGTTTGTCCAGCCGGTCCAGTTGTTTGTCTACCGGCGGTTCCTCTACCATGGTGCCGTCGCGGTCGATAAATAAGATACGTTCCTTAGTCACTTATTGCTCCTGTTGCAGTACCTGAAGTACCGCGTCCATTTCGGCGCTGTTGCCGATGGTGATTCGAATACAATCGGAAAGCCCGGGCTTGCTGCCAAAATCACGCAGTATGATACCGGCCCTGGCCATGCGGGCAAAGAGGGCGGCCCCTGCGGTGAAGCGTACCAGCAAATAATTGCCGTTGGGGGCGAAGACTTCTGCCACCTGTGGGTGTTGACCCAGTTGTTCGGCCAGACGGGTCTTGAGCGCGTTGATCTCGTCCACCCGTGCACGCATGGTCGTCAGCCCGCTATCGCTCAGGGCCTGCGCGGCAATCTGGGCCACCGGCTCGGGGATAGGGTAGGGGGCGATGACTTTCTGCAGCAGGCCGATGACTTCGGGGCTGGCCAGGGTAAAACCGCAGCGAATGCCGGCCAGGCCGAAGGCCTTGGACAGGGTACGGATCAGCACCAGCTGCGGGTAGTCGGCCAGCAGATCGGCCTGGGTGAACTCGGGGCAGAACTCGATATAGGCTTCGTCCACCACCACCAGGGCGCGATTGTTGGCGGCGTCGAGCAGGCGAACCAGCCCGGCTTTGTCCACCAGATCGCCGGTGGGGTTGTTGGGCGAGCACAGGAACACCAGCTTGACCCTGTCGAGCTGCTCGATGATGCCGTCGAAATCGGGCTGACGCCGGGGATTCAGCGGTACATCGATGATGCCCACGCCGTTGGTCTCGGCGCTGATGGCGTACATGCCGTAGGTCGGGGTACAGAGCAGGATATTGTCCAGGCCCGGCTCGCAGAAGGTACGGATCAGCAGCTCGATGCCTTCGTCGCCGCCGCGGCTGACCAGCACCTGTTCCGGCGTCACGCCGGCGTAGGCTGCATAGGCATTGATCACCTGGGGCGGCTGACATTCCGGGTAACGGTTCAGCCGCGAGCAATCGAGGCGGTACTCGCCGCTGTCGGCTGCTTCGTTGGCGTTGAGCCAGATGTGGCCCTGGCCGCCGATGCGCCGTGCCGACTGATAGGGGGTCAGGGCCTGCACCTGGGCGCGGGCCAGTTTGGTGATGCTCATGCTTGCTTCTCCAGTTTGGCAAGCCGCAGGCTCACCGCATTCTTGTGGGCATCCAGGGTTTCGGTCGCGGCCAGCAGTTCCACCGCCGGGCCGATGGCGCGCAGGCCTTCCGGGCTCAGTTCCTGCACCGTAAACCGGCGCTGATAGTCGGCCAGCCCCAGGCTGGAATAGGTGCGCGAATAGCCGTAGGTGGGCAGAGTATGGTTGGTACCGCTGGCGTAGTCGCCGACCGACTCCGGGGTCCAGGCGCCGAGGAAAATCGAGCCCGCATTTTTTAGTTTTGGAAGCAGGGCGCGCGGATCGGCGGTCTGCACGATCAGGTGCTCGGGAGCATAGGCGTTGGAAATGGCGGCGGCCTGAGTCATATCGTCACAGATAAAGGTACGGCTCTCGGCCAGGGCCTGGCGGGCGATATCGGCCCGGGACAGCTGTGCCAGTTGTTGCTCCAGCGCCATGTCGACCTTTTGTGCCAGTTCGCGGCTCGGGGTCACCAGTATGACCTGGGAGTCGGGGCCGTGTTCGGCCTGAGACAGCAGATCCGAGGCGATAAAGTCGGCGTCGGCGGTGTCGTCGGCGATCACCAGCACTTCGGAGGGGCCGGCGGGCATGTCGATGGCGGCGCCGTCCACATCCGAGGACACCTGCTGTTTGGCTTCGGTGACCCAGGAATTACCCGGGCCGAAAATCTTGTCCACCTTGGTGACGGTGTCGCTGCCGTAGGCCATGGCCGCTATCGCCTGAGCGCCGCCCAGGGTGTAGATGGCGTCGACGCCACAGCGGCGGGCGGTATAGACGATGGCGTCGTTGATCGGCGGTGGCGAGCACAATATCACCCGCTCACAGCCGGCCAGCCGGGCCGGAATGGCCAGCATCATCACGGTAGACACCAGCGGCGCGCTGCCGCCTGGCACATAGAGGCCGACCTTTTCCAGCGGCTGAAAGTGCAGCTCGCAGCGCACGCCGGGTGAGGTGTCCAGCGCCAGGGGTTGCGGCAGCTGGGCCCGGTGAAAGGTTTCGATGTTGCCGATGGCCAGTTCGATGGCGGCCTTCAGTTCGTCGCTGACTCTGTCGGCGGCGGCGTCGATTTCCTGCTCCGAGAGTTGCAGGGTATTGCGCTCGGTGCGGTCCAGAGTGCGGGTCAGCTCCATCAGGGCGGCATCACCGCCCTCGCGTACTTTGGCAATGATGCCGGCGACCTGTTCTTCGCGTCCGCCCTGGGCCAGGGCCGGGCGGCGCAGGGCCTGTGTCTGCTCGGAGGTATTCAGTTGATTCCAGTCGAGAGTCTTCATGACTTACTCCATCATCTTCTCGATGGGCAGCACCAGAATGGAGGAGGCGCCCAGGGCCTTGAGCCCTTCCATGGTTTCCCAGAACATGTCTTCGCCGCTCACCATGTGAATGGCCACCTGGTTGCTTTCACCGGCCAACTGCATGATGGTGGGGCGTTCGGCGCCGGGCAGCAGGTCGATGACCGCTTCCAGCCGATCCTTGGGGGCGTGCAGCATGATGTATTTGCTTTCACGCGCCTGTTGCAGACCCTGGATGCGCGGTAGCAGCTTGTCGATAATCTGCTGTTTGGCGGTAGGCAGAGTATTGGCGCTCTGGATCAGCACCGCCTTGGAGCGGAAGATGACGTCGGTTTCGACCAGGCCGTTGGCCTCCAGGGTGGCGCCGGTAGACACCAGATCACAGATGGCCTCGGCCACGCCGGCGCGGGGGGCGACTTCCACCGAGCCGTTCAGCATCACGCTCTTGAACTTCACGCCCTGGCGGTCCATGTAGCGCTTGAGCAGCCAGGGGTAGGAGGTGGCGATACGTTTGCCTTCCAGGCTCTCGGGGCCCTGATAGTCGAACTCCTGAGCCACCGCCAGCGACAGGCGGCAGCCGCCGAAGTCCAGGCGCTTGAGCACGCTGTAATCGGCGCTCTCGCCCTGAGCCTGGCGCTCCATCAGGGTTTCTTCCAGCACGTTTTCACCGACCACACCCAGGTCGACCACGCCGTCCATGACCAGACCGGGAATGTCGTCATCGCGTACCAGCAGCAGATCGATGGGCATGTTTTCGGCGTGGGCGATCAGGCGCTGCTCGCGCAGGTTCAGCTTGACGCCGCAGCCTTTGAGCAGTTTCTGGCATTCGGTGCTGAGGCGGCCGGATTTCTGAATGGCGATGCGAAGGCGATTTTGGTCCAGTGTCATGCTGTTGTGTCCTTGTCTGTAAAATAAATCGGTAAAAATTAACGTCTAAAACGAAAAACCCCCGGAAGGGAAGCTTCCGAGGGTTTATGTATTCTGTCCTGCTGGAAGCCGCCAAGAGTAAGGCCTTCCAGAATGATGCATTCTGAAAGCCTAGTCGGGATGATGATGGTGAAGCTTGGCGTTGAGCAGGAAGTTCATAATAAAGGGTTGGCCTGTGTCTCTCTAAAGGTCTGCGCTCACCTTAGCAAGCCGGGCCCGGTTTGCCAACCCCGGATCGCAAGAAACTTGCAGCGATGGCGGTGGATGCATACGGGGCTGAATGACATCCCGGATAATGCCTTGGTGAACTATAGGGTAAATATCGTTTTTTTCAGTAAATATAAATAATTATTCATGCCATATTGGTGAAATATCTTGTCTGCTCAGTCTGGCGTGGGTAGCAGATGCTCGGCAAACAGCCTGATCTTTTCAATTTCTCCCAGCCGCTCCGGGTAGGCCAGATAATAGCCGTTGGCACTGACCATGCTGTGGGACCAGGGCATGATTAGTTCTCCCCTGCTCAGTTCGTCCGCGATCAGAAAACGCGGGAGCAGGGCGATGCCGGCGCCTGCCATGGTGGCCCGGATCAGCATGTGAAAGGTCTCGAAGCGATTGCCCTGATAACTGTGTTCCGTGGTCAGGCTCTGCGAGGCGAACCAGTCGTGCCAGGACTGGGGGCGTGTAGACAGATGCAGCAGGCGGTAACGGGTCAGATCGAGCGGAGAAGCCGGGGTCTGGGACTTGAGTAAGCTCGGCGAGCAGGCGGGCACCACCTCTTCATCGAACAGCCGGTGGCATTCCAGCCCGGGCCAGCTGCCGTGACCGTAGAAAAAGGCGATATCGATACCCTCCTTGTCCAGATCGAAGGTTTCGACCTTTTCGCAGCAGTCCAGGCTGATATGGGGATGGCGGTCGAGGAAGCTCGTCAACCGGGGGGCCAGCCAGCGGGTACCGAAGGTGGGCAGCGTCGCGATTTTAAGCACATCGAGCTGGTTGTTGTAGGACATGATGTACTGGGACGACATTTCCAGCTGAGCCAGGATCTTGCGTACTTCGCCGATATAAATGGTGCCTTCCGGGGTCAGGCACAGAGAGCGCCGTACCCGCCGGAACAGCTTGCGGTTGAGGAAGAATTCAAGCTGAGCGACCTGTTTGCTGACCGCACTCTGGGTCAGGCTGAGTTCGTCTGCCGCACGGGTAAAACTGAGGTGCCTGGCGGCGGCTTCAAAACACTGCATGGCAGCAATGGAAGGTAAATAGCGCATCAATCCGGCCGACGAGAGGAAAACGTCGCCCATTATACCAGTGCCGTTTGGGATTGAGTATCGCCCGGGTTCGAGCTTCGGGGCGAGGGTAGTGTTGACCCGGCCGGGAACGGCCGGGTCGATGGGTTACCTTCAGGCGGTGGTGGCGAGCGCAGGTCGCTGGCGCTGCAACCAGTAACAGACGCCAATCAGCAACAGGCCGCTGCCGGAGCTGATGGCGCCCGGCATGACCATGGCCAGGCCGGCGGCAAGCAGCATGGCTCTTTCCGGTAGCGAGGAGGGGCGAATGAAGTAGCCGATCAGCGCACTGCTGATGGCCATCATGCCCAGCAGCGCGAAGGCGAGCGCCATGGCCAGTTCCGGCAGGTTGACGTCGACCATCACCAGTATCGGGTTGTAGACGAACACATAGGGAATGATAAAGGCGCCGATGGCCAGCTTGACCGCGGTGACCCCGGTTTTCATCGGGTTGGCCCGGGCGATACCGGCTCCGGCATAGGCCGCCAGACACACCGGCGGGGTAATGTCAGCCACGATGCCGAAATAGAACACGAACAGGTGCACGGCAATGGGTGCCAGGCCAAATTCGTTGATCAGCGCCGGCGCCGCTATGGTGGCGGTTACCACGTAGTTGGCGGTGGTCGGCAGCCCCATGCCCAGTACGATACAGGCGACCATGGTGAAGATCAGCGCCAGGATCAGGGTGCCGTCGGCCAGGTTGATGATACCGGCGGCAAACTTGGCGCCCAGGCCGGTCATGCCGACCACGCCGGCGATGATACCGGCGGTGGCCACGGCGGCGATCACCGGCAGGGCGACCCGTGCACCCTGCTCAAGCAGCGACAGCAGCGATTTGGGCGAGAGTCGGGTTTCCTTTTTCACCATGCTCACAATCAGCGCGGCGGCGATGCCGAGCAGGGCGGCGCGCTGGGCGGTAAAACCGGCGAGGATGGTGCCGACCACCACCACCAGTGGCAGCAGCATGTAGCCCTGGCGCTTGAGCAAGCCGAGTTTGCTCGGCAGCTGATCCTTGGGAATACCCAGAATGCCCTGTTTCTTGGCTTCGAAGTGGGCGCCGATGAAGATGCCGCTGAAGTAGAGAATGGCCGGAATAATGGCGGCCATCATGATTTCGGCATAAGACACGCCGATATACTCCACCATGATAAAGGCGGCGGCCCCCATCAGTGGCGGCATGATCTGGCCCCCGGTAGAGGCGGCGGCTTCGCTGGCGGCGGCAAATTCGGGCTTGAAGCCGGCTTTCTTCATCATCGGAATGGTGAAGGAGCCGGAGGCGACGGTGTTGCCGACCGAGCTGCCGGAAATCATGCCCTGAAAGGCGCTGGCGATGACGGCGGCCTTGGCGCTGCCGCCGGTATAGCGGCCGGTGCAGGCAAAAGCCAGATCATTGAAGAACTGACCCACGCCGGTGCGGGTCAGTACCACGCCGAAGAACAGGAACAGGAAGATAAACTTGGCCGAAATCTGGATGGGCGTGCCAAAAATACCACTTTCCCGGAACCACAGGCTGACCGAGACATCGGTCATCTCGAAACCGGGATGGGACAGAATACGGGTCGGGATGAAGTTGCCGAACAAGGCATAGGCGATGGCGAGCGAGGCGACGATGACGATGGGCATGCCCACGGTACGCCGGGTCGCTTCCAGCACGAACAGCACGCCGAGAATGGAAATGACCAGGTCAAATGTCGAGTAGCCGGTGATACGGCCCTGCAGGATCTCGTTGAAGAACAGGATCTTGTAATAGGCGGCGAAGGTGGCGACGAAGGCCAGAATCACGTCATACCAGGCCACGCCATTGCGCTTGATGCCATGGCGGCTGGCCGGATACAGCAAAAATATCATGCCCAGTGCCAGCCCGAGGTGGACCGCGCCCTGCTTCTGGGTGGGCAGGGTGCCGAAGTAGCCGGTATAGAGGTGGAAGCTGGTCAGGGCGACGGCAAACAGGGTGACTATCCAGCCCCAGCGACCGATATTTTTTCTGAAGGCCGACTCTTTGTCGTATTTTTCGAGCAGTGCTTCTGGTGTTTGAGTGTTATCCATTGCAGATATCCATTAGCCAAATAAAAAGAGGCGGGCACGAGTGCCCACCTCAATCCAAACCGGGAGGATTTAGTTCCCTTTGATGCTCTCGAAAGAAGAGACTTTGTTGCTTGAACGGCTGACGATCTGAACCACTTCCGGGTAAATCTGACCGATGAAAGCGGCGTTATCGACCGGCGAGCCTTCGAATTCGGCCTTGCCTTCGAGGGCGTTACGGGCCGGTACGTGAACCGACATGCCGAGATCCATCTTGCCGTCGCGGATGCTGACCAGGTTTTCGATGGAGGCACTGGTTTCTACGTTGGTGAAGTTGGCGCCGGGAATATTGTTGTTCCAGGTGGTGGCAATTTCGCCGCCCAGCGGGTAATAGGTGCCGCCCTGGCTGCCGGTGCCGAGAATAAACTCGTGTTTGGCGGTGATGTCGCCGAGCTCTGCTACCGGCATATTCACGGTCAGGCCTTTCTCTTCATAGAAACGCTTGGCACCCGGGTGGATTTTGAGTGCATCGCCACCGTTGAGGGCGTGTTCCAGAGTCAGGAACTTGGCCTGGGAATGGGTGATTTGATCGGCCTGGTCGTACATGACCTTGGCCAGCTGGTAGCCCATTTCTTCGTTGATGGTGTTGGTATTGCCCATCATGACGGCGAAGGCGGCGATGGTCTGCACGTCCTTGTCCAGGAACTTGTAGCTGTCTTTGGTAATGGTAAAGCGGCGGTAGTCGCTGTTTTTCTCGATGTTGTCCACCACTTCATCGGACAGGCTCAGCATTACCACGTCACCGGAGGAAGCCTGCAGGCTTTCGATGCTGCCGGCCGGCAGACCCATGATGCCCATGGAAATATCGATGTTGCCATCCTGCACGCCGTCCAGGGCGTCACCGAAGCGCTCCTGATATGCGTTGAAATCGCCGTCTTCGATGCCGTAGGCGCCCAGTACCATGCGCGATACCTTCTGGGTGGTGCTGGCGGCGGGACCGACGGCAATATTGGCCTTGCTGCCACCGGCGTCACAGCCGATCAGTGCGGTGGTCAGAGTCAGGGTGGCGGCAGCCAGTAAAGTCTTCTTCATGGGTTCAATATCCTTATCAGCCGAGCGTTCTGCCATTTCATCGTCAATGTCAGCCGATGGCTGTTGATGTCTGGTGTGCGCCGGCCTTGTTGTGGTTTTGTGTTGCGTTCGTAAACGGCGGGGAAGGTTCTCATTGTTGATTGTTACAGATCAAACGAAAAAAAGTCATGTATCTATTCCTTACTTTCGGTCATTTAATGGTTTTTTATTCTATTTCTGATTTATTTTTCAGCGATTGCGGTGACCGTTGTGTTTTTACGTGGTGTTTTATCTGGGCGCTTTGTCTGGGTATTTGAGGCGGGTAATACCTAAAGGAAAAGGCAGCCCGCACGCTGGGGCTGCCGTTTCATGCCGGGTTTTATCTCAGGCGCCGAGGGCCTGAAGGACCTGGCGGGCGGAGTCGTCCTGCAGGGTGGCATAGAGGGCGAACTCATCCCTCACCGGACAGCCCAGGGCCTGCTCGAAGGCGGCCTGATTGGCATTCTGGGCATAGGCCTGGTGGTGGGTGCCGCCCAGGTTGGACTGGAAGATACCGGCGGCGCTGACCGGCAGAAAGTCTTCATAGGTGATGGGGGTGGCCTGTACCAGGCCGGCCTCGATCAGGGCGTTCAGATCGCCGCCGGCGCCACCATGCCCGGCCTGCTGGCGGCCGGCCTCGGTCAGGCTGTAACGGAAATAGCCCAGCTGTTGTGTGCGCAGGCTGTGTTCATCGTCCGGGAAATCGGCGAAGGCGGCGGCCAGCTGGCGCTGATGGGTCTCGTTATCGGCCTGAGCCGGTGCCTGCCGCGAGCGGTTCAGCAGCTCGTCGTAGAGGGCGCGACCCTTGGGCGTGAGTGCCATGCCGCGCTGTTCGATTTCACCGAAACGAGCAGTATGGGTACCGGCCTGGTCACCGGCAAAGTGAATCGCTTCCTCCAGGGCGGTAAAGCTGGTCTGGCGCAGCAAAATGGGACAACGACGGCGGGGCGGCCCTTCGATCACCGCCTTGGGGTTGATGCCGACGGCGGGCATCTGCTGCTGAACGGTGTCGATGTCCAGGGTTCTCGGGGTCAGGTGATTGATATGCGGACCACGGAAGCAGACAACGTCGGCAATCAGACGATGAGCGTCCTGCAGGGCCTGATAGGTGGCCAGGTCGACGGTGGCGTGCTGATGCCAGCGGAAGGTTTCCAGTACTTCGGCCACAAACTGCCGGGCCTGGTCCGCAGTCAGGCCACCCTGCTCTTCGGCCTGGGCGACCAGCTTCCGTGCCGTGGCGGTAAAGATGTCGCGCCGGGCCAGTATCTCTGCCGCCTGGGCCCGCAGGGCATCATCGGCTATCAGCTCCAGCCGTAGCAGGGAGGTGAAGATGCGGAACGGGTTGTGGCGCAACGAGGCTTCATCGACGGGGCGGAAAGCGGTGGAATGTACCGGAACCCCGGCCTCGGACAAGTCGTAGTAGCTGACCGGATACATGCCCATGATGGCGAAAATCCGGCGCAGCATGTTGAGTTCGGCGGCAGTGCCTACCCGGATGGCGCCATGGCGTTCCAGGCTGAGCCGTTCCAGCTCGCCGTTGTCCTGCAGTTGCTGTTGCAGCGCGGGCTCGCCGGCCAGTGTCTGCTCGTTGACCTCGGCGACCAGCTGCATCAGAGTGCCGTATTGGGGCACCTCCTGCTGATACATACGGGACATGGATGTGGAAAACAGGGTACGGATATCGTCTGCGGGCAGAAAATGTTCGAGCGCCATGATGGTAATGTCCTTTGACCAATGAGCCAGTGAATATCCCTGCACCTTAATGCCACAGGGATAGACATGACAAACGGCAACTGCTCGTGAATCCATTCCAAACAGGAATGGATTGGCGTCGGGGGGCGTTCGATCGTGCCGGCTCAGGCGTGCTGGTGAATGGTGACCGCCTGGTAGGCCTGAATAATATGCTGAACCTCAGATTCCTGTCCGCGCTGCATTCTTTGGTAATGGCCGAGGGTACGGTTCAGGTAACGGCGGGCGGTGTCGGCTTGTTCGGGAGTGTGGGCATGCCATATCTGCTCGCCGACGGCACTCACCCTGCTTCGGTGTGGTATGTCGTCGCGCCGGGACGAGACCAGCAGCAACTCGTAGAAGCGCCGGTTTTCTTCCAGCAGCCGCTCTTGCAGCAGATGAAAGTCCAGCCGGTTCAGCTGCTGTCGCAAGGTGAATTGATGATGGACGGGGCAGAGCAGGAAGTCGATGCTGGCGCCGGGGTTGGCCCGATGAATCGCGGTAACGAGGCGTACCATCAAATCACCGCCCACGCCGGCGATAATCACCAGGTGCTTTCCGTCATGGCGAGAGAGTGGCAATGCGGCCACATCGAGACAGTGGACCCGCCATTCGGATACGGAGGATGACGGGGGGCGTGACGCATTCGGTGCCATATCAGGGTAAAAGTGATGCAGTTTGGTTTCCAGCTCGCGCATCAGCTCGGGCACGATATCCACGAAGTGGATACGGGGCGCCGCCTGGCGTGACAATAAGCTGGCACCCAGGAGGCCATGGTCACAACAACAGTCCCAGATATGGGTATAGCCGGAGGTGATCATGGCTTCAATGTGTGAGAGTCGCTTGCCAATTTTCATATTAAGCTTCTGTTTTATAATGTTTTTATATGCATGTTGATGGCGGTGGTACGAACGGAAACAGCCTGCCCCCGTGTTACCGGGTCGCCCAGTATATCAGCGCGAGCTGCCTGCGTATCGACCCAGAGAGCGGTGCCGGTATTGGCGCAGTGATGGCAATGGCGGTCGGGGTGTGGTAGCAAAGCGTAATAAACAGCGGATTCATATGAGGGTAAGCGATGCTGGATATCATGGTAATACTGGGGCTGACGCTGATGGCGGGCATGGCCATGCCGCTCGGAGCCCTGATCGGCAGCAAGGAGCACATACACCCGGACTGGCTGGAAAACGAGTTTCGTCATTCGGTGGTGGCGTTTGGCGGCGGCGCGCTGTTGTCGGCGGTGGCGCTGGTGCTGGTACCCGATGGGGCGACCAGCCTCGACACGATGTCGGCGGCCCTGTATTTCTGTGGCGGTGGTCTGGCGTTCATGGTACTGGATGTATTGCTGTTCAGGATGAATACCCCGGCCAGTCAGCTGGCGGCCATGTTGTCGGATTTTATCCCCGAGTCGCTGGCGCTGGGGGCGGCCCTGGCGCTGGGCAGTACCAGCAGCGCCCTGCTGCTGGCCGGCTTGATGGCGTTGCAGAACATACCGGAAGGGTTTAATGCCTATCGGGAGCTTGGCGAGTCTGCTTATTATCGCGGACGTACGGTGATCATCCTGTTTGTCTTGATGGCGTTGTTGGGGCCGGTGGCGGGCATCTCCGGTTATATCTGGCTGGCGGACTCCCCGATGCTGGTGGCCGGTATCATGCTGTTTGCCGCCGGCGGTATTCTCTATTCGGTGTTTCAGGACATCGCCCCCCAGGCGGTGCTCGAAAAACACTGGGCCCCGCCCATGGGGGCGGTACTGGGCTTCGTGTTGGGCATGGTGGGGCATATGCTGACCAGATAAACAAAGCCCAGCGTTAAATGGCAACAAGGACAGGAGACTGGGCCAGGTAAAGAGGCGACGGGGTCGTCGCCTCTGACCGCTAAAACGGAACAGTCGGCTGCCGTGTCGGGCCCGCTTTTGTTATCATGCCTTTTTCACCGACGAGACTCGCCAGCCTTGGACCAAGACGACAGCACCGCGCCTTTTGCCCCCCTTGTTACAGAACTCTTTACCGATGAGGGTCCGCTGGCCCGAGCCATTGACGGCTTCAAGCCCCGTGCGGCCCAGGCCGACATGGCGACGGCGGTGGGGCAGGCGCTGCAGGACAAGGTGCCGCTGGTGGTCGAGGCGGGCACCGGTACCGGCAAAACCTACGCCTACCTGGCGCCGGTGCTGGCGGCAGGCACCCGGGTGGTGCTCAGCACCGGCTCGCGCAACCTGCAGGAACAATTGTTTCATCGGGACTTGCCGACCCTGGTCAAGGCGATGAATTATCATCATCCGGTGGCTCTGCTCAAGGGGCGCGCCAATTACCTCTGTCTGGAACGGTTGAATCTGCTGAGCGACAGCGTGCCACCGTTGTCGGCGGAGGGGCTGGCCGATCTGCAGCGGGTGCGACGTTTCGTGCCCATGACCCACAGCGGTGACATCGGCGATATTCCCGGCCTGGCCGAACGCAGTGAGGTACTGCCACTGGTGACCAGTACCAACGACAACTGTCTGGGTCGTGACTGCGGCCATTATCAGGACTGTTATCTGGTCAAGGCCCGGGCAAAGGCGATGGAGGCGCAGGTGGTGGTGGTGAATCATCACCTGTTCTTCGCCGATATGGCGGTGCGCGATACCGGCTTCGGTCAGCTGATCCCCGATGCCGATGCCTACATTCTGGATGAAGCTCATCAGTTACCGGAAATTGCCGGCCAGTATTTCGGTCAGAGCCAGTCCAGCCGGCAGTTCCTCGAACTGGCGCGGGATCTGCGGCTGGCCTACAAGGTGGAAGCCAAAGACATGGCTCAGCTGGGCAAGGCGGCGGATCAACTGGAACGCCATGCTCAGGATCTGCGGCTGGCCTTCGGCCATGACAGCAGCCGGGGGCAATTGCGGCCCTTGCTGGCCCGGACCGAGGTGGCGCAGGCGCTGGCCCGGCTGAACGAGAGTCTGGAGTTCAGCTACGAGGTGCTCAAGCTGGCACTGGGGCGGGGTGAACAGCTGGATCACTGTTTCGAGCGTCTGGTGGGGCTGCGCACCCAGCTGGATTCGGTCACCCGGGTGGAGGAAGACGGCTACTCCTACTGGTATGACTGTACTCGTTTGCACATCAGCTTTCACAAGACCCCGCTGTCGGTGGCCGAACGTTTCTCGGCGGAGCTGGCCAAAGACAACGTGAGCTGGGTCTTTACCTCCGCGACGCTGGCGGTGGGGGACAGTTTTGCGCACTTTTGTACCGATCTCGGGCTGTCGGAGTGTCGCACCTTGCAATTGGACAGTCCTTTTGATTACTCTCGCCAGTCTCGTTTGTGTGTGCCCCGTTATCTGCCGGAAACCCATGCGGCCGGCCGCGGTCGCTGGCTGGCCGACAGCCTGGCCGACACTCTGGATGCGGTACCCGGCGGCAGCTTTTTCCTCTGTACCAGTTACAAGGTGATGAACGAGGTGGCCGAGGTGCTGCGTATCCGGCTGCAACGTACTGTGCTGGTACAGGGTGAAGACAACAAGGTACGGCTGCTGGAGCGCTTCAGTCAGGATGGCCGGGCGGTGCTGGTGGCCACCAGCAGTTTCTGGGAAGGTATCGACGTGCGTGGCAATGCGCTGCAATGTGTGGTGATCGACAAGCTGCCGTTCAGCGCCCCGGACGATCCGCTGCTCAGTGCCCGGCTTGAAGACTGCCGTCGCCGGGGCGAAGACGGTTTTGCCCGGGTGCAGTTGCCGAAGGCCATCATTACCCTCAAGCAGGGGGTGGGGCGCCTGATCCGGGATGTACAGGATAAAGGCGTGCTGGTGATCACCGATGGCCGCCTGGTCAACCGGGCCTACGGCGCCGACTTTATCAATAGCCTGCCGGCCATGCCACGCACCCGCAGTTTGCAGCAGGTAGCCGAATTTCTATCAACCCTGGAGTAAGAAGACATGACCCGAATACTGGCCATCGACACCGCCACCGAGGCCTGCTCTGCCGCCCTGTGGCAGGATGGTGAGCTGCTGAGCCGTTACCAGGTGGCGCCTCGCGGCCATACGGATTTGATCCTGCCGATGGTGGCCGAGTTGCTGGCCGAAGCTGAATTGTCGCTCAGTCAGCTCGATGCCCTGGCCTTTGGCCGGGGACCGGGCTCTTTTACCGGTGTGCGTATTACTCTGGGGATAGCTCAGGGACTGGCGTTCGGCGCCGACTTGCCGTTGCTGGGCGTCTCCAATCTACAGGCCCTGGCTCAGGGCGCTCACCGTGCCTGCGGCGGCGAGCAGGTACTGGCCGCCATCGATGCCCGTATGGGGGAAATTTATGTGGGTGGTTACCGGCTGGAACAGGGATTGATGGTTGGCACGGACGAAGAGCAGGTGCTGGCGCCGGCGCAATTTCTGGCGACCGCGAGCGACCATTGGCAGTGGGGTGTGGGCACCGGTTTTGTCACCTAGCTGAACTGATGGCGCGGGTCGAAGGACGATGCGAGTCGGTTCCCTTTCCCGAAGCCCGGGATCTGTTACCACAGGCCGTACAGTTGTGGCATCAGGGGCAAGGAGTCAGCGCCGCCGATGCCCGACCTGTCTATCTGCGGGACAAGGTGACCTGGCAGAAACTGCCGGGACGCTGACAGGAGTTTCCGTGATCATTTTTTCAATAAAACAGCAGAACGACCGCGATTGGACGCTGTTTTATTCCTTGCGGCCTTATCACCGCAGCCGGCAATACCGCCAGCGACGCCGGCGCAATAACCTGCGCCGTATCCGGCTCTGGCATCATCGACGACGGTGACGCGCGGTCACACCAGCTTGTTGACGTAATGTTTCCTTTGGTATTCTGCGGGCATGGATTTTAGCGCAAGCGCCTTAATCGGGCGTCATCACTGCAACGGGGTTCGTGTCTTCCCGTGCTCTCCCTGGAGACTGATATGGAACATATCCCGTCCGGCCCGCAACCGACCCCGACAGCCTTTTCCGGTAAGCCCTGGCTGAGCCGTTATCCGGCGGGGGTGCCCGCCGAGATTGATGCCGACCGCTTTACCTCACTGCTGGAGATGTTTGAGCAGAGCGTCAATGAGTTTGCCGAACTGCCGGCCTACAGCAATTTCGGCAAGACCTTGTGTTACCGGGAGCTGGATATACTGTCGCGGGACTTTGCCGCCTATCTGCAGCAGGGGCTCGGGTTGGCGCCGGGCGAGCGGATCGCACTGATGATGCCGAATCTGCTGCAATATCCGGTCTGCCTGTTTGGCGCCCTGCGCGCCGGTCTGGTGGTGGTGAACGTCAATCCGCTTTATACCGCGCGGGAGCTGGCCTATCAGCTGAATGACGCCAGGCCGAGCACCATCGTCATCGTGGAGAACTTCGCCCATACCCTGACCGAGGCGCTGAAAGAGACGGCGGTAAAAAATGTGATCCTGACCCGCATGGGCGATCATCTGGGGTTGGTTAAAGGGGCGATGGTCAATCTTGCCGTCAAATACATCAAAAAGCTGGTACCCGATTACCAGTTGCCGGGTGCCGTTGCCTACAAGACGGCCATGGCTCGGGGAAAGCGGCTCGTTTATACCCGTCCCGAACTCAATGGTGATAGCCTGGCCTTTTTGCAATATACCGGCGGCACCACCGGGCGCTCCAAGGGCGCCATGCTCAGCCATCGCAATATGCTGGCCAACGTGGAGCAGTGTATTGGCGTTTATGGCCCGGTGTTGAGCACCGGACAGGAACAGGTGGTCACCGCGCTGCCGCTGTATCACGTGTTTGCGCTGACGGTAAACGGCCTGCTGTTTTTACGTCTCGGTGCCCACAACCTGCTGATCACCAACCCGCGGGATATTCCGGGTTTTGTACGGGAGCTCAGGGGGTATGATTTTACTTGTATCACCGGGGTCAACACCCTGTTCAATGCACTGGTGCACAACGCGGACTTTCAGAGTCATGACTTCCACCGCCTGAAGCTGACCATCGGCGGCGGCATGGCGGTACAGCGCGCGGTGGCCGAGCAGTGGCAGGCGATAACCGGCAGCAAGCTGCTGGAGGGCTATGGCCTGACCGAGTGTTCGCCGCTGGTGACGGTGTGTCCCTATGACATGGAGGGCTATAACGGCACCATCGGGTTGCCGGTGTGTTCCACCGAGGTTCGGCTGGTCGACGATAATGGCGAAGAAATTCACCTGACCCATACTCCCGGGGAAATGGAGGTGAAAGGGCCTCAGGTCATGAGCGGCTACTGGGGCCAGAATGGTGCAGATGACGGCACCTTTCATGATGGCTGGCTGCGTACCGGCGATATCGCGACCATCGACGAGCAGGGTTTTCTGACCATTGTGGATCGGAAGAAGGACATGATACTGGTGTCCGGCTTCAATGTGTTTCCCAATGAAATCGAAGAAGTCGCCATGCAGCACCCGGCCGTGCTGGAAGCGGCGGCGGTGGGGGTATCCCGTCACCAGGGAGAAGTGGTGAAACTGGTGGTGGTAAAAAAGCCGGGCGCCAGCCTCGACGAAAAGGTGCTGCTCGACCATTGCCGTCAATATCTGACTGCCTATAAGGTGCCTAAGGTGATAGAATTTCGTGACGAATTGCCTAAAACCAATGTCGGTAAAATATTGCGCCGGGAGCTGCGAGAAGCCGCTGCCTGAGCCGAAACCCCGGGCAGTCGGGGTTTTATTTTGCCGTCTACTCGCAGAGTACCCATGACTTATACACTGATCACCGACAACCAGACCCTGGCCGACTTCTGTGCCACCGACGCCCGCCTGCTGGCGCTCGATACCGAATTTGTTCGTACCCGTACCTTCTATGCCAAACCGGGCCTTTATCAGTTATTTGATGGCCGGCACACCGCGCTCATCGATCCGGTTGTGGTGTCCAACCTGTCTCCGTTGTGGCGATTGCTGCACGATCCCGCTCGCTTGTGTCTGTTGCATGCCGGGGGAGAGGATCTCGAATTGTTTCAGCATCAGAGTGGCGCCTTGCCTGCCCGCGTCCACGACACGCAGTTGGCCGCCGCCTTTCTGGGGTACGGTACCCAGCTCGGTTTTGCGCCGTTGGTGGAGAAGTTACTCGGCGTCAGCCTCGACAAGGCCCATGCCCGTACCGACTGGCTGGCACGGCCGTTGTCGAACGAGCAGCTTCGCTATGCGGCCGATGACGTGATTTATCTCTATCCGATCTATCAGACGCTGTGGCAGCAACTGGAGCGGAAGGGGCTGACCGACTGGTTCGAGCAGGAATGTGAACGCGCGGTGAAACGGCGCAGCGTCAGTGTTGCCCCTGCGCTGGCGTATCTGGATATCAAGAATGCCTGGACGCTGGATCGCCAGGCACTGGGTATTTTGCAGCGGTTGTGCGAGTGGCGCCTGAGCGAGGCACGGCGCCGGGATCTGGCCGTGAACTTCGTGGTGAAGGAAGCCCATCTGTTTCGGGTGGCGGAGCGGGCCCCCCAGAGCCTGGGTGATCTGAACCGGCTGGGGCTGGAACCGATGGAAATCAAGCGTCATGGCGACACCTTGCTGGCGTTGGTGCAACAGGCACTGGCTGCGCCCGACAGCTGGCCGGAGCCGGTGCAGCGGTTGGTGGATTATCCGGGATACAAGGCGGAGCTGAAGCGCATCAAGGCCATTGTCGAGCAGGCTGGTGAACAGGCCGAAATACCGGCGGAGTTGATCGCCTCGAAGCGACTGATCCATCAGTACCTGAGCTGGAAGTGGCGGCTCGAAGAAAGTACGGACATGACACCGGTCCTGTTGCAAGGCTGGCGCGGAGAACTGCTCACATCACAGCTGTGATGAACAAAAAGGGGGCGAACAGACTCGCCCCTGGCTTTTACGGTGCGGGCTGCTCTTTTTCTTTCTCTTTCTCTTTTTCCTTATCGTCGAGCTCGGGCAGCATGATGTTGAGCTCCAGTACCGACAGGTTTTCACCTTTCTGGTCGAGCTGCACCGAGATCTGATCGAGATCGATGTTCACATATTTACGAATCACCTCCAGAATATCCTGTTGCATTTGCGGCAGGTAATCCGGGGTATCCCGCTGGCTACGTTCGTGGGCAACAATGATCTGCAGGCGCTCTTTTGCAAGTTTGGCGCTGTTAAAGTTCTTTTTTGAACGAAAATAGTCCAGTAGAGACATGGGTTAACTCCCAAAAAGTCGGCTGAAAAATCCCTTCTTCTCTTCATCGAGGAAACGGAAGGGGCGTTCTTCGCCCAGCAGGCGGGCGACGGTGTCGGCATAGGCCAGGGCCGCATCGGACTCACCATCCAGGATCACCGGCTCGCCGGCGTTTGACGCCTTGAGTACGGCCTGGGATTCGGGGATCACGCCCAGCAGGGGAATCGCCAGTATTTCCTGTACATCGTGCACGCTCAGCATGTCGCCACGGCTGACGCGTTCGGGAGAGTAGCGGGTCAGCAACAAATGTTCCGTGATCGGCTCCATGCCTTGTTCGGCCCGACGCGACTTGGACGACAGAATACCCAGAATACGGTCGGAATCCCGTACCGAGGACACTTCCGGGTTGGTGGTGACGATGGCTTCGTCGGCAAAGTACAACGCCATCAGCGCCCCGGTTTCGATGCCGGCGGGAGAGTCACAGATAATATACTCGAAGCCCATGGCGGCCAGATCGTTGAGGACTTTCTCTACGCCGTCCCTGGTCAGGGCGTCCTTGTCCCGGGTTTGGGAGGCGGGCAGAATGTAGAGCTGATCGACTCGCTTGTCCCGGATGAGTGCCTGATTCAGGTTGGCATCACCGTTAATCACGTTGACAAAATCGTATACGACGCGGCGTTCGCAACCCATGATCAGATCCAGGTTGCGCAGGCCGATATCAAAATCAACCACCACGGTTTTATGACCAAGACTGGCCAGACCGGTACTGATGGCTGCACTGGAGGTGGTTTTACCCACGCCTCCTTTCCCGGATGTGACGACGATAATTCGTGCCATAGTGTGTTCCTAAGATCGAAGAATTAGAGACGATCGAACTTTAACTGCTCGCCCGCCAGAGAAATAGTAACGGCCTGTTCCCAGCTCGAACCCTGGAGCCCATCGCTGAGTTGATAATGGCCGGCAACGGAGATCAACTCTGCCATCATTTGCTGACAATAAATTCGTGCCGATTCGTTGCCCTTGGCGCCCGCCACGGCCCGTCCGCGCAGTTGACCATAGATATGAATGCTGTCGTCGGCAATGACTTCGGCCCCGTTGCTGACCGATCCGAGGATGACCAGTGAGCCATTGGGGGCATAGATCTGCTGGCCGGAGCGTACCGGACCACGATGAACCTTGGTTCCGGGTTGGTTAAGCAGGGAGGCTGTGGGTGTTTCTTGTGCTGCCGGTACCTTGCCCGTACTCATGATGGCCAGCCCGGCGGCGCGTGCGGCGGCCCGGGTTGCATCGTCTCTGGCACCGGAAATCCCGACCGGGACCAGATCCAGCTCCTGGATGGCTCTGGCAAGCGCATTGAAGTCAGGCTGTTGTGACAACTTTTCTATATTGATAACCAGCGGGGCAGCCCGGAAAAAAGCCGGTGCCTGCGCAATTTTTTCTGCCAGCTGTCGTTTTACTCGTGCAATGTCGGTGTCGGTAATATGAATCACCGACAGGGTAAAACTACTGCCTTTTAATTCGATGCCATGCTCCGCCATAAGCGGCTTTCCCCCGAGGATTCAATCCTTTTTGTTATTGGTCATGCTGATGTTATAGTTTGCCATCTTGACTGGCAATAAACTCGACGGATTATAGCAATTTCCATGTTGTGTGTAGTGTATAAAAGCCCCAAAAAGGCAGAGACTTATCTTTTTGTCGAGCGCCGCGACGACTTTTCTCGCGTGCCTTCTTCTTTGCTGGAAACCTTCGGTACGCCAAAGCTTGCGATGATCGTCAACCTG
Source organism: Oceanisphaera psychrotolerans (assembly GCF_001870485.1). Lineage (GTDB taxonomy): Bacteria > Pseudomonadota > Gammaproteobacteria > Enterobacterales > Aeromonadaceae > Oceanimonas > Oceanimonas psychrotolerans. The sequence goes on from NZ_MDKE01000069.1 coordinate 25,289, forward strand.
GCCACAAAGACCCATCTGGCTCAGGCTGATTTGGGCAAGGTGCGCCTGGCGTTAAAGTCCCAGGGATTTTATCTGCAGTTGCCGCCCCCGCCGGAAGATCTGCTGAAGCAACACCGGAAGTCTCAGGGCAAGGCGTCCAGCTGATCCTTCTTTTCATGTTGTAAACCGAACAGGAGTCCCTCATGTACCAACATCTGGATGTACAAGGACAACCGTTACCCTATGCGGTAGGCAAAGTGGTGTGTGTGGGCCGTAGCTACAGGGACCATGCGGCGGAGTTGAACAACCCTGTCCCCGAACAGCCGTTGCTGTTCATCAAGCCGTCTACCAGCCTGGCCAGTCTGGATGTGCCATTGTTGCTGCCCAAAGGGCAGGGGGCGGTACACCATGAGCTGGAAGTGGCATTGCTGATCGGACGTCGTTTGTGCCATACCGAGCCGGGCCACGCGCTGGAGGCCATTGCCGGTGTGGGTCTGGCGCTGGATCTCACCTTGCGTGATGTGCAGGAGCAGCTCAAGGCCAACGGCCACCCCTGGGAGCGGGCCAAGGCGTTTGACGGCAGTTGTCCGATCAGTCCCTTTGCCTTGCCCGAGGTGCTCAACGATTTACAGCATCTGGATTTTGCCTTGCAGGTCAATGGAGCGACTCGTCAGTCGGGTAACACCGCCATGATGATGTGGTCCATTGGCGAATTGCTGGCGCAAATGAGTCGCTGTTTTACCCTTAATCCCGGTGATGTGGTACTGACCGGCACTCCCAAGGGCGTTGCCGAACTCAAGCCGCTGGATGAACTCGATATGCAACTGGACGGGCAGTACCGGTTCAGTGCCAAAGTGGCAGGATAATTTTATGCAGGCCGATTTCTGGTATACCAAGTCTCTGGAGGAGATGTCCGATGGGGAGTGGGAAGCCTTGTGTGATGGCTGTGGCAAGTGTTGCCTCAACAAGCTGATTGATGAAGATACCGATGAACTGGTGCATACCAATGTGGCCTGCGAACTGCTGAACACCCACAGTTGCGCCTGTAGCGACTATGGCAATCGTTTTGCCAAGGTGCCGGACTGTCTGAAGATTACCCGAGACAAGCTGGATGATTATTACTGGTTACCTTCCACCTGCGCCTATCGTTTGTTGGCGGAAGGTCAGTCGTTGCCGTCCTGGCACCCGCTGCGTACCGGCTCCAAGAGTGCCATGCACAAGGCCGGTCAGTCGGTGCGTGGCAAGGTGGTGCCCGAGTCCAGGGCCGGTAACTGGGAAGATCACATCATTACCTGGGCCCGTTAACCTCTGCTCACGCTTTGCGCCTCACCCCTGATATCCGCACGATAATAAAGAAGGCGGCCAGGCCGGCCAGTACGGCAAAAATGCCCATCAGCCACTGGGGCATACTCCAGCCGAGCCAGCTCCAGGAGGTATCGGAGCAGTCCCCGCTGGGGTGAAACAGTGCCGGCCACCAGCGGTCGAGTGCCAGCCACTGTGGAAAGTCGGCAAAACTGGAGCACTGGTTGAAGGGAGACGGGTTGAGTTGATAACCGACATGCTCGTTTGCCAGCCAGAACCCCTTGACCGATGCCGCCAGCCAGCCGGCCAGGGCAAGACCGGTTACCAGTCCGTTGCGTGGCGCCAGCCAGCCGGGCAGCGCCGCCAGTATCACCCCGGCCAGTGCCGCCCGTTGATATACGCACATCACACAGGGATACAGCCCCTGCACATACTGAAAAAACAGCGCTATTGCCAACAGCAAGGTTGCGCCTATGGTCAGCAGGCCCCAGGCTAAACGGGTACGGGAAAAGTCGTACAGCATCGAAACCCCACGGTGTCGGAGAGGAAGGTTGTCATGTGGCAGGGTAGCGCTTGTGGGAAACTGGTCTGCTCTGTTATTATCGGCGGTTAATCTCGACTGTCGTAACAAAATTAACAGAGTGGTTTCATGGTTATCAAGGCACAAAGCCCAGCCAATTTTGCAGAACAATATATCATAGAATCCATCTGGAACAGTCACTTTCCACCTGGCTCCATTTTACCCGCCGAACGGGAGTTATCCGAGTTGATCGGGGTGACCAGAACCACACTGCGTGAAGTACTGCAGCGTCTGGCGCGGGATGGCTGGCTGACCATACAGCATGGCAAGCCGACCCGGGTGAATAATTTCTGGGAAACCTCCAGCCTGAATATCCTGGAAACGCTGGCGCGGCTCGATGAAGACAAGATGCCGGAGCTTATCGATCAGTTGTTGTCTGCCCGTACTCATATCAGCAGTATCTTTATTCGTGCAGCCGTGAAGAATGCTCCCGAACAGGTCATCTCGGTCGTCGCCGAGCTGGAAGGGCTGCAAGATGATGCGGATGCATTCGCCGCCTACGATTATGAACTGCATCACCGGCTGGCCTTTGCTTCCGGTAACCCGATTTATGCGTTGATCCTGAACGGTTTCAAGGGATTGTACTGCCGGGTAGGCCGTTATTATTTTTCACACTCGGCCACGCGCCAGTTGGCGGTGGATTACTACCACAGTCTGGCTGAGCTGGCAGAAAACGGCCGGGTGAACGAAGTGACCGAGCTGGTACGGAACTACGGTAAAGACTCGGGCAGGCTGTGGCATGATATGCGAGAGCATATTCCCGACACCCTGGTACAGCATTGACAGAACGCCTCCTGACGGAGGCGTTTTTTGTTTACCCCTAGGGAGCCTGTTCCGGGCAACGGGCGATGATGCTGGCGTTGTTGTCGCTTTCTTCCTGCTCCAGTATCACATTAAAGCCCCATAACCGGTGAACGTGCTTAAGCACCTCACGGTGTGAGTCGGCCAGGGGAATGCGGTTGTGGGGGACATGGCGCAGGGTGAGTGAACGGTCGCCCTTCACTTCCACGTTATAGACCTGAATGTTGGGCTCGAGGTTGGCCAGATTATACTGGTTCGACAGGGTCTGGCGCAGTTTGCGATAGCCCTGCTCATCGTGAATGGCCGAAATTTCCAGATAATTGCGGGTGTCATCGTCGGCCACGGCGAACAGGTGCAGATCGCGCATCACCTTGGGTGACAGAAACTGGCTGATAAAGCTCTCGTCCTTGAAGTTTTCCATGGCAAAGTGCAGCGTTTTGACCCAGTCGGAACCGGCGATGTCTGGAAACCAGGCCCTGTCTTCGTCGGTGGGGTGCTCACAGATACGACGCAAGTCCTGAAACATGGCAAAACCCAGTGCATAGGGGTTGATGCCGGAATAGAACTTGCTGTTGTAGGGGGGCTGAAAGATGACGTTGGTATGGTTGTGCAGCACCTCCATGATAAAGCGGTCGGTGACCAGCCCCTCGTCGTACATATGCTGGGTAATGGTGTAGTGCCAGAACGTCGCCCAGCCTTCGTTCATCACCTGAGTCTGTTTCTGGGGATAGAAGTACTGGCTTATCTTGCGCACGATACGCACAATCTCCCGTTGCCAGGGCTCGAGCAGGGGCGCGTGCTTCTCGATGAAATACAGGATGTTTTCTTCCGGCTCCTGGGGGTAACGCATTTTCTTGACCTGTTTGGCATCATCCATGCGCGGCAGGGTTTTCCATAACTCGTTGACCTGGGTCTGCAGGTAGGCTTCGCGGGCCTTCTGCCGCCGCCGCTCTTCGGCCAGAGAGAGTTTCTGGGGACGTTTGTAGCGGTCCACCCCGTAATTCATCAGCGCATGACAGCTGTCGAGTATTGCCTCTACCTCGGCCACCCCGTATTTTTCTTCGCATTCCGTGATGTAGTGTTTCGCAAACAGCAGGTAGTCGATGATGGACTCGGCATCGGTCCAGGTCGTGAACAGATAGTTGTTCTTGAAAAAGGAGTTATGCCCGTAGCAGGCATGGGCGATGACCAGTGCCTGCATCGGCATGGTGTTCTCTTCCATCAGGTAGGCGATGCAGGGGTTGGAATTGATCACGATTTCGTAAGCCAGCCCCATCTGGCCGCGTTTGTAATGCTGCTCGGTCTGAATGAATTTTTTGCCGTAGGACCAGTGATGGTAGCCAATGGGCATGCCGATGCTCGAGTAGGCATCCATCATCTGTTCGCCGGTGATAATCTCTATCTGGTTGGGGTAGGTGCTCAGGCCGTAACTCTTGGCGATGCGGGCTATTTCCTTGTGGTAGGCTTCGAGTAAATCAAAGCTCCAGTCGGGGCCGTCACTGAGCGGGCGAGTGTCTGTCATTGCTTCAGCCATGGTCACCTCATGCCGCTTGTTTCTTGAACAGTTCCCGGAAGACGGGATAAATGTCTTCCACCGAACGAATATGCTCCATGGCAAAGTTGGGAAAGCTGCGTGCGATGGACTCGTATTCGTGCCAGAGGGTCTGGTGGGCCCGGTTGGTAATTTCTATGTAGGCGTAGTAGCGAACAAAAGACATGATGTCTTTTTGCAGCAACTGTTTGCACAGTGGAGAATCATCGGCCCAGTTATCGCCATCCGATGCCTGCGCCGCGTAGATATTCCATTGATCCGGAGGGTAGCGAGCCTCCATGACTTCTTTCATCAGTTGCAGGGCGCTGGAGACGATGGTGCCCCCGGTTTCCTGGGAGTAGAAGAATTCCTGTTCGTCCACTTCCTTGGCCTGGGTATGGTGCCGGATAAATACCACTTCGACGTTTTTATAGGTCCGGGTCAGAAACAGGTAGAGCAACAGGTAAAAGCGTTTGGCCATGTCCTTGGTGGCCTGATCCATGGAGCCCGATACATCCATCAGGCAAAACATCACCGCCTGCGTGGAAGGAATGGGCCGCTGAACAAAATTGTTGAAGCGCAGATCGAAGGTGTCGATAAAGGGCACCGCCGCGATGCGTCTTTTGAGTTCGACAATTTCTGCTTCTATATCCTGAATGCGGGCATAGTTTTCGGCGGGGTGCTTGCTCAGCTCGGCCAGCTCCAGCTCCAGTTCGGCCACGGTTTTCTTCTTGCCCACCTGCAGCGCCATGCGCCGGGCCAGAGACTGGCGCAGTGAGCGTACTATGTTGATATTGGCCGGAACCCCGTCGGCGGTGTAGCCGGCCCGGAAGGTTTTCATCTCGCTTATCTTGTTGAGCTTGTTTTTTTCCAGGTTGGGCAGCTCCAGGCCATCGAACAGCAAGTCCAGATATTCTTCCTTGGAGATCTGGAATACAAAATCGTCTTCGCCTTCGCCCTGGTTGCTGGCATCACCCTGGCCACTGCCGCCTGCGCCCCCGCCAGAGGGGCGATCGACCCGATCGCCGGTAATAAACTGGTCGTTGCCCGGGTGCACCTGGTCCCGATGGCCACCTTTCCCCTGATGAAAGACAGGCTCGGAGATATCGCGGGTGGGAATGGAAACACTCTCACCCTTGTCGATGTCCTGAATACTGCGTTTGAGTACCGCATCCGATACCGCTTTTTTTAACTGTTGTTGGTAGCGGCGGATAAAGCGCTGCCGGTTGACAGCGCTCTTGTTGCGGCCATTTAGTCGTCTGTCGATAAAATGCGCCATATTTTCCCCCAACATTCACTTCATTAGGTTGACTTGCGTACCCGCAGATACCATTCGGACAGCAATCTGACCTGCTTGCGGGTATAACCTTTTTCCATCATGCGAGCCACAAAGTCGTCGTGCTTCTTCTGCTCGTCGGCACTGGTCTTGGCATTGAAGGAAATGACCGGCAGCAGCTCTTCGGTATTGGAGAACATCTTCTTCTCGATAACGGTTCTGAGCTTCTCGTAACTGGTCCAGTTGGGATTTTTACCGGCATTGTTGGCCCGGGCCCGCAGCACGAAGTTGACGATTTCGTTGCGGAAATCCTTGGGGTTGCTGATGCCGGCAGGCTTCTCTATTTTTTCCAGCTCGGCATTCAGCGCCGAACGGTCAAACAGCTGACCGGTTTCCGGATCCCGGTACTCCTGATCCTGAATCCAGAAGTCGGCGTAGATAACATAGCGGTCAAAGATGTTCTGGCCATATTCGGAGTAAGACTCCAGATAGGCGGTCTGGATTTCCTTGCCGATAAACTCCACGTATTTCGGGATCAGGTGGCCCTTGATGAACTCCAGATAACGGTCGTGGACGTCTTGCGGAAACTGCTCTCGTTCTATCTGCTGTTCCAGTACATAGAACAGGTGTACCGGGTTGGCTGCCACTTCGGCATGATCGAAGTTGAATACCCGGGACAGGATCTTGAAGGCAAAGCGGGTCGAGAGACCGTTCATGCCTTCGTCAACCCCGGCGTAGTCTCTGTACTCCTGATAGGACTTGGCCTTGGGATCCGTGTCCTTCAGGCTTTCACCGTCATAGACGCGCATCTTGGAATACAGGCTCGAGTTCTCGGGCTCTTTCAGCCGTGACAGCACCGTGAACTGCCCCAGGGTTTCCAGGGTGCCGGGTGCGCACTTGGCGCTGGACAGTTCGCTGTTGGTCAGCAGCTTCTTGTAGATTTCCACTTCTTCGGTGACCCGCAGGCAGTAAGGCACCTTGACGATGTATACCCGGTCGAGGAAGGCTTCGTTATTCTTGTTGTGCTTGAAGTGTTGCCACTCCGATTCGTTGGAGTGCGCGAGAATGATGCCCTCGAAGGGCAGGGCAGAAAGCCCTTCGGTGCCGTTGTAGTTACCTTCCTGGGTCGCGGTCAGTAACGGATGCAACACCTTGATCGGGGCCTTGAACATCTCCACAAATTCCATCATGCCCTGATTGGCCTTGCACAGGGCTCCGGAGTAGGAATAGGCATCGGCATCATCCTGGGCAAAATGCTCCAGTTTGCGGATATCGACCTTGCCGACCAGAGAAGAAATATCCTGGTTGTTGTCATCGCCCGGCTCGGTTTTGGCGACCGCAATCTGGTCGAGCACCGAAGGATAGACTTTTTCCACCTTGAAGCGGGTGATATCGCCCCCGTATTCGTGCAGGCGCTTCACGGCCCAGGGTGACATGATGGGCCGCAGATAGCGGCGAGGTATACCATATTCCTGCTCCAGAACGGGGCCATCCTCGGTAGCATCGAACAGGCTGAAAGGATGATCATTGACCGGAGAGCCCTTGAGCCGGTAGATAGGCACTTTTTGCATCAATGCCTTGAGGCATTCGGCCAGGGAGGATTTACCCCCGCCCACCGGCCCCAGCAGATAAAGGATCTGTTTCTTTTCTTCCAGCCCCTGAGCGGCATGCTTGAGGTAGGAGACTATCTGTTCGATGCTTTCTTCCATGCCGTAAAATTCGGCGAAAGCCGGATAGCGTGCAATCACCCGGTTGGAAAAGAGCCGGCTGTATCGTGGCACCTGTGCGGTGTCGATCATTTCCGGCTCCCCGATAGCCATCAGCAGCCGTTCGGATGCCGATGCATAGCAGGCCTTGTCTTCCCGGCACATGTCCAGGAATTCCTGCAGGCCGTATTCTTCTTCCTTGGCCTTTTCATAGCGCGTTTGGTAATGCTCGAATATACCCATGGCTTTATCCCCCATAAAATCCAGGCTCTGACGTCTTGATCAGAAGAAAGAGCCTTGCGCACACATCTTTCATTCCTTTAGTGAAAGGTTAGACAGGATTCCGCTATCGCGCTTGTGTAACGCTCAGAAAAATCGAAGATTTTGCGAAATATCTCCAGCAGGAAAATCTTTACCATATGAGTCTTTGTTAGCGGGGCAAGTAACGGCTACTGGCATAGAGGACGGCCTTCTCAAGCTGATAGCGCCATAATTACGTTAACGTCAACGATATGCTATTGGTGGGTTGCTGTGTAGTGATGATAATTGTCACTTTTTACGTTGACTTAGCTATATGCACCGGTTAGATTGGACGTGCATCAAGGTCTGGCCATTTGCTACAGCCTGAGTAAGCAACTTGTTAGGTATGATGTGTAGCTCTGTTTAAGCACGTTTCCGTTTGTTTTACCCTCGCTTGCGAGGGTTTTCTTTTTTATGCTCCCCACAAAATTACTGTTTACGTTTACGTCAACCCTGCCTTTGATCGTCCCTGTGTATTCAAAAAAATTGACATTGTTGTGCGTTATTTTCCGATTTCTATCATTCAGGTCCTGTCATAAAGTGATATCACAGTCGAGATGACGCAGAGAGTCATAATGGCAACCTGCTGTTACTAAATGAATTTATTGAATGGAGAGTGAGCGGATGGCTAAAACACTGGTACTTAAATCCAGCATTCTGGGTGAATTTTCGCAGTCAGCCAAACTGATAGATGAGCAGATTGAACGAAGCGACCATGACGGGGTAGCGATACGTGATCTGGCTGCCGAGCCGCTGCCGATGCTGGATGGTGCTGGCGCCATGGCCCTGCGGGGCGGTGCCAACCTGAGCGAGCAGCAGCAAGCGGTGCTGGCGCTGTCGGACCAGTTGGTGGAAGAGTTGAAGGCGGCCGATACCCTGGTGATTGCCGCTCCCATGTACAATTTCCATGTACCGGTACAGCTCAAGGCCTGGATTGATCTTGTCTGTCGTGCCGGTGTGACCTTCCGTTATACCGAACAGGGGCCGGAAGGGCTGCTGACCGGCAAGAAAGCGGTGGTGGTGACCACCCGTGGCGGTAGGCACAAAGACAGCGTTACCGAGATGATCACCCCTTATCTGCGGACCGTGCTGGGCTTTATCGGCATCAACGAGGTCGAGTTCGTTTATGCTGAAGCCTTGAACATGGGGGAAGAGGAACAACGGGCGGGGCTGGCGCATGCACGGCACCAGCTGAACACCGTGTTCGATACCGTCTGATCCTTGCCAGAAAAAGGGGCTGTCATGACAGCCCCTCTCTCATTTCATCACTTTGTCGTTAACCAACGTCTTCAGCCAAAGTGTTGTCTGATACTGCGCTCCAGGATGCCGATGGTCTGGTCGATATGCTCTTTTCCGATGATCAGTGGTGGTGACATGGCGATGGCATCGCCGAGGGAGCGCAACATCATGCCCTGTTCCCAGGCGTCGGTCTGGATCAACCCACCGGTGGCACCGGGCTTGCCGGCCATGGGCTCGAACTCGACGGCGGCAATCAGCGAATAATTTCGGATATCCACTACCCCCGGCAGGCCTTTCAGACTGTGCAAACCCTGTTCCAGATAGCGGGCGATCTCGCCATCGGCTGCGCCGCGGTAGTAAAGACCTTCCTGCTCGTACACATCCAGGGTTGCCATGGCGGCGGCACAGGCCAGCGGATGGGCCGAATAGGTATAGCCATGGAAAAACTCGACTCCGGCACCGGCTGTGTCCACCACGGCATCATGGATATGATCTCCGGCCAGCACGGCACCCATGGGGGCGGCCCCGTTGGTCAGGCCCTTGGCGGTGGTCATGATGTCCGGAACCACATCGAAGGTCTGGCTGGCAAATACATCGCCGGTTCGACCGAAACCACAGATCACCTCGTCGAAGATCAGCAGGATGCCGTGTTGGTCACAGATTTCCCGAATACGCTTCAGATATCCGGCCGGAGGTGGCAGAACGCCGCCGGCACCGGTGATGGGCTCGATGATGACGGCAGCGATACGGCTGGCATCGTGGCGCTGGATCAGTTTTTCCAGCTCATTGGCCTTTTCCACGCCGCCATGCAGGGGCAGACCCCGGGAGAAGGCATTCCGTTCCAGATCCTGGGTATGGGACAGATGGTCGTTGGGAATCCACTGGCCAAAAGCCTTGTAGTTGTTGGTGAGCCCCCCTACCGAAATACCGCCGAAATTGACGCCGTGATAGCCGCGATCCCGGCCGATGAACAGCTGCTTGCTGCCGAGGCCCCGGGCGTGATGATAGGCCAGCGCCATTTTCATGGCGGTTTCCACCGATTCGGAGCCGGAGTTGGTATAGAACACCTTGTTCAGGTTACCCGGCGCCAGCCGTGCCAGACGCTCAGATAGCTCGAAGGACAGCGGGTGGCCAAAACCGAAACAGGGCGCATAGTCGAGCTCGCGCGCCTGCCTGGCGATGGCCTCGGCAATATGCGGATGGCCATGACCGGCGTTGCAGCACCACAGACCGGCGGTCATATCCAGTACCTGGCGCGCATCGTCCGTGGTCCAGTACATGCCTTTGGCGCCGGTGAGCATACGCGGCTTTGCCTTGAATCCCTTGTTGGGGGTAAATGGCATCCAGTGGGCGGCTAGTTCGTTGGTATTCATCTTGGCACTCCCTCAGACTCTCGATATCCGCTTGCTGTGCGGTTTGGTGAATATGAGCAGTGTGGAGAAGATGAAATGTTTGGAAAATCATGTCGTTTCAATGTTCAGTTTGACATGCTTAAACATGATGATCTCGGAGGTGATGGTTCTGTGGTGAGCAATAAACAGATCAGGAGTTATTACCGCCAGAGTGCAACCTGTGCCCCCGGAGGAGCTACAGCGGCTGATGACACTACCGAACATGCCGGTCAATCTGCTGCGGGTGGCCACAAACTCCTGATGAGCAGACGCGGGTCGCCATTCATCACTGGTTGAATCCGGAGGAGGCTACCGACCAGAGACTGATGGGCTGATTGCGGCATTTTATTATGCCAACATGCAATGTGTTGACCAGAATAGAGCAGCAGAACTTCCGAATCCCGGTTCATACGGGAGCGAGCAGAAGGCCCGTCATCCTGATTCTGGCGAGCAGAACACGGCGAGAGGAGGGAGGTTGCTTCAGGCTTTGGGCTTGAGAAACAGAGTTCAGCAGGGGAGAGTACAACGAAAAAAGCACACTCATTGAGTGTGCTTTTCAGAATCTGGTGCGTCCTAGTGGATTCGAACCACCGACCCCTACCATGTCAAGGTAGTGCTCTAACCAACTGAGCTAAGGACGCATACTGTCTTGAAGCGAGCGGTATACTAGCCAAGGGGACGGGGCTGGGCAAGTATTTTTTCTTGTTGAACAAACGGATGAAGAACTATTGTTCAAGTCGGTGAAATATCGCACCGCCGCAGAAAACGTTGCCACAACCGGGCGTGCTCCAGAGTCAGGGTGCGATAGCGACGATAGAGCCGGCTGTTCAGCCCCAGGCCGACCTGTTCACGATATTCATGCATTAATTCCTGCCGGTCTGGCGGTGGAGTGAGGGTGTGTTGCAGCAAGGGGGCCAGTTGCACAAACTGGCGATCTATCTGGCTGAAATAACGCTGAATACCTTCGATATAGTAGTGCTGCATGGCGTTACGTAGTCGCTCTGCCTGGACTTTTCCGCCCCGGCGGCAGTCAAACCCTTCCAGTTGTTGCAGAAACGCCAGGCTCATACCGAGATAGTGGGCAGCACTGTGCAGGGAGTAAAACAGCCGCCCGAGATAGTCATTGTGGTAAAGCCCACCCAGGGCCTGATTCAATTCTCTCGGGGTGAGAGGGGCATCCCCCTGGCTGTTGCCGGCCAGATCGTGCAGCTGCGCAAACAGTTCGAAAGCCGCGATGGTTTCCTGATAGCCGCTTTGCTGTTCAAATTTCAGGGGGCGCTGCCGGGGGCTGAGGGCAGCACGGATGTCGGGTTCACTGACCATCATGTTCCAGTGATAACCCGGTAACAGAGGCGCCTTTTGTGCGGCAATGTGCCGTAACCAGTCCGCGAGTGCCGGATCATCGGTATCTGTCAGGCAACGCCGCATTCCTTGCTGAAACTGCAGGTGATATAACAGCTGGAGCGCGGCGGTCTGGCTTTTGCCGACCGGACCGTTGTGCTCGGCGACCAGCTCTAGCAATCGGCACTGGCGGAGTTTGAGGGCGTCGAGTAGTCCGGAGTGAATACGTGGCTGTGCCTGTTGCAGTGTTCGCTGAGGAGGCAACGGCGGCAGGGCCGCCGCCGGACTCAAGGTTGGCGCTGTTACCTCCAGAACGTGAGCAACCCGTTTCAGGTAGGTCTGAAAATGCGCTTCCAGCTCATTCTGCGGGCTACATGCCGTCAACCAGAGGCAAGCCAGCCCGCCTGCGATGTTCCACCCGTTCATAAATAATCCGTAGTCGCCATATCAACATCAGTGCCGCTACCGACAAGCCTATCAGAAAACCAATCCAGAAGCCGTGAGGGCCCATGGCCGGTACCAGCCAGTCGGTCAGGCCCAGTACCATGCCCGCAGGCAGTCCGCACAGCCAGTAGGCGACCACCGTAATATAAAAAATGGCCTGGGTATCCTTATAGCCGCGCAAGGCGGCGGCGGTGATAACCTGGGCCGAGTCGGAGATCTGATACAGGGAGGCGAGCAGCAGCAGGCTGGCCGCCAGCTCCAGAACGGCGCTGTTGTCGGTATAGAGTGCCCCGATCCCGTGGCGTCCCAGTACGGTGGCCAGGGCCGTCATGATCGCCACCAGACAACCGAAAACAATGCCGACAATACCGATGGTCCGGGCTTGTACCGCCTTGTTTTCTCCCAGGCAGTGGCCCACCCGTATGGTCACTGCCATGCCGAGGCTGAGGGGGATCATGAAAATCATGCTGGAGAAGTTGATGGCAATCTGGTGACCGGCGACCACTTCTGAACCCAGTGGGGCCAGCAACAGCGCCACGACGGTGAAGAGCGTCACTTCACAGAAAATCGCCATGGCAATGGGAAAGCCCAGTCGAAAAAGTCGGGATATCCGGGGCCAGTCGGGAGCACTCAAGTGGGCAAAAATGCTGAAACCCTGCAGCAGGGGTGAGCGACGGGTATAGATGACCATGGCCAGCAGCATGGCCCAGAACACCAGGGCGGAGGCATAGCCACAACCAACGCCACCCAGGGCCGGCAGCCCTAACTTGCCGTGGATCAGGATATAGTTGGCCGGAATGTTCACCGCCAGGCCGATAAAACCGATCACCATGGTCGGCAGGGTATGAGACAGTCCTTCGCTGAAGTTACGCAACACCTGGTAGAGCGCATAGGCGGGCATGCCCCACAGAATACCGTGCAAATAGCCGGTGGTTTTTTCTGCCAGCAACGGCTCCACGTCCATCCATTGCAGGGCCAGCGGCGAGAAATACAGTGCCAGCATGGCTGGCAGGGTAACCACTATGGTAAGCCAGAATCCCTGATGGACGGCACCGGCGACTTCGCCATGGCGACGGGCACCGTTTAATTGCGATATGATGGGGGTCAACGCCATGATCACCCCCTGTACCAGCAGGATCAGCGGCAACCAGAAACTGGTGGCTACCGCTACCGCCGCCATGTCGGTGGCACTGACTTGACCGGCCATCACCGTATCGACAAAGCTCATGGTGGTCTGTGCTATCTGTGCCACCAGTATGGGGCCACAAAGCCGCAGTAAACGCGGGATTTCGGCTAGATAAGGCTTGAAGGCCATTGGGTTCTCGCTTGCAGTAGAAGGACTACGTGGCCGACATCAAGGCACGGCGCTCGATGAGTAGTGGAAACACAGGGTAAATCGGCAATGTTTGGGGAATATAGCCTTGATGAGGGCATTTTCCCACTATCTTCAACTGACTTTTTAGATGGAAAGACTCATGTTCACCGGAATAGTACAAGGGCAGGGTACCCTGCTCGAGATCAGGGATAAAAACGACTTCCGCACGCATTTCGTTCAAATGCCGGAAGCCATGCTGCCGGGGCTGGAACTGGGCGCCTCGGTGGCGCACAACGGCTGCTGCCTGACGGTGACCGCCATCGAGGGCGACAGGGTAAGTTTTGATTTGATGCAGGAAACATTGCGGGTCACCAACCTTGGCCGGTTACGGCCAGGTGACAAGGTCAATCTGGAACGGGCCGCGCGCTTTGGCGACGAGATAGGTGGTCATGCCATGTCGGGCCATATCATGGCCCAGAGCGAGCTGCTTGAGCTACAGGTTACCGATACCAACACCACCCTGTGGTTTGCGCTACCGGAGGCATTGGCCAAATACGTGTTTACCAAGGGTTATATTGGCATCGACGGGATCAGCCTGACTCTGGGAGAGGTGCGTAGCGATCGTTTTGCGGTGCACCTTATCCCCGAAACCCTGGCGCGAACCAACCTGGGCCAAATTGTGGCCGGCACCTGGGTGAACATCGAAATCGATCCGCAGACTCAGGCTATTGTTGATACGGTAGAGCGTGTGATGGCAACACGCTAATATTATGCCAACATACAAGGTGTTGGTTTAACAGAAACCTGATTAGAAATACTGCTCATCATCCGCATCGACGCTCAACTCGACACTGTCGCTTTGTTCATTACGTTTGACAACAATATGCATGGCGTTGCAACACGCCATGCAGTCTTCGTAATAGTCCTGATCGCCTTCTGATGCATCCACCGCGATGCGAGTATGATGACCACAGTGAGGGCACAGGATATTTTGCTCAAAATAGTCTCGCATCGGGTTGTTCCTTATGTTGGTGTCGACTCAGGCTTCGGGTAACCCACGGCTGGAGCGTCCACCGTCCAGGGCGATGATCTGCCCGGTCAGGTAACGGGGGCCCGCCAGCAGGAAGGCGGCCGTTTCGGCGATTTCCCGAGGCTGTCCCAAGCGGCCCATGGGAATCGAGTTCAATACCTGCTGTTTTTGCTGTTCGGTCAAGCTGTGTTCCGGCCAGATAATGGCGCCGGGAGAGATACCATTCACCCTCACCAGGGGGGCCAGTTCTTCGGCCAGTCCCCGGGTCAGGGTAGCCAGACCATTCTTTGCCATGCTGTACAGCAGATGTTGTTTCAATCCTTTTTCGGCATGAATATCCACCATATTAATGATGGAGCCCCGGCTGTCCCTCAATGCCGGAGCCAGTGCCTGACTCAGAAAATAGGGTGCGGCGGCATTGGTGGCGGCCAGCTCTTGCCACTGCGCAGGAGAAGCGTTGCCGAATGGCGTGGCATAAAAACTGGACGCATTGTTGATCAGGCCATCGAGGCGACCAAAGCAGGCAACGGCCTTATCGGCCATGCCGTTCAATTCATCCAGACGGGTCAGATCCTGACATAACAGACGGACACTGTCCGGGCGGGCGGCATTCAGTTCCTGCTGCAGGGCGGTAACCGCGGCTTCGCTGCGGTGATAATGAAGGACAAGCCGATAGCCCTCTTGATGCAGGTAGCGACTTAATTCGGCACCAATACGCTTGGCGGCTCCGGTGATCAATACCACGGGTTGCGGCATGGGGTCTCCTAACTGGCAATAATACGATACAAGCTGTCTTTGGCCTGCTCGAAATAGGGTTCGCCAAAATGATTGACGTGATTGAGCAGGTGATAAAGGTTGTAAATGTCACGCCGTTCGGCGTAGCCCTCTTCCAGAGGCCAGACCGCATTGTAACCCTGATAGAACACACGGGGAAACTGACCAAACAGTTCGGTCATGGCAATATCGGTTTCTCTGTCACCAAAGTAGCAGGCCGGGTCAAATATCACCCCCATGTGCTTACAAAACGCGACATTACCCCGCCAGAGATCACCGTGCAACAGTGAGGCGCGGGGCTGATGATTAATCAGATGCTGCTTGATACCCCCGATCACCTCTTCGATATCACCAAAACGGATGTCCTTTTCTTCCAGCAGCTTCAGTTGCCAGCCGATGCGCTGTTCGGCAAAGAAGGTCGACCATTTTTTGTGCCAGGCATTGGGCTGTACCGACAGCCCGAGAAAGTTGTCTTCATCCCAGCCGTACATCGGTTGATCATGGCTCTGATGCAGATGAGCCAGTTGGCGACCCAGCATGTACCAGTCCTGCTCATCGGCCTCGTCAAACGACAGGTACTCCAGAACCAGAAAACTGCTGGTGGGGGTAGTGCCACAACAAATGGGCTTGGGAGTCACCAGCGTCTGACTACGCTGCAGATGGTCCAGGCTGGTCCATTCGCTGCTGAACATATCCACCCGCGCCTTGTCATTCAGTTTGACGAAGTAGTTTTTCTGGCCATCCGAAAGAGCAAATGCCTGGTTTATCTCACCACCCGGCAGCGGTTTTTTTTCATTGATCGTAAAGTCTCTGCCGGTTGCCTGTGAAATCTGATGGGCGATTACATGCCACATAGCGCCTCCGCTAAGTCTTGGTTTGAGCACAGTATAGGCCATGAGATTGCCGACAAAACCCCATCAAGATCAAAAACGACGTCCCCAACATCGATAAACAAACCACGAACCGGACATCATTGATGGCGCGATGGGAGAGGGGTGGTCAAGGCTCCTGCACCCGCTGTCTAATCATGGGCCGCCCATGGCAGGAAAAGGGCAATTCTGGTAAAGTCTTTCGCTCTCAACCTGTGCCGCCGGGTAGCACCAGAGGCGTGCCAGACTGGCAAGGTAAGTCAGATGGTTGACGCAGCCATGAAGCTTTTCATTATATTAGGTTCATTTTCATGCATTACATGTGCGCTTTGGTAGGGTGCACCACTGTTAAGGACATTTCATGCCGACAATTACTCTTCCCGATGGCAGCCAACGCCATTTCGAACAGGCCGTTTCCGTACTGGACGTGGCTCAGGATATCGGTCCCGGACTGGCCAAGGCCTGTATCGCCGGCCGTATCGATGGTCAGCTGGTCGATGCCTGCGAGCTGATCACGCAGGATGCCAAACTGGCCATCATCACCGCCAAGGATCAGGACGGTCTCGAGATCATCCGCCATTCCTGTGCTCACCTGCTGGGTCATGCCATCAAGCAGCTGTGGCCCCAGACCAAGATGGCGATAGGACCGGTCATCGACAACGGTTTCTATTACGACATCGATCTCGACCATGTGCTGACCGAAGAAGACATCAGCAAGCTGGAAGCCCGGATGCTGGAGCTGGCCAAGACCGAATACCCGGTCATCAAGAAAAAGGTCAGCTGGCAGGAAGCTCGGGACACCTTTGCCCAGCGGCATGAACCCTACAAGATAGAAATTCTGGATCAGAACGTTAGCCAGGAAGACAGACCCGGTCTCTATCACCACGAAGAATATATCGACATGTGTCGTGGCCCGCACGTGCCCAACATGCGTTTCTGTCAGCATTTCAAGCTACAGAAAGTCTCCGGTGCCTACTGGCGTGGTGATGCCAAGAACAAGATGCTGCAGCGCGTCTACGGCACCGCCTGGGCCGACAAGAAGGCGCTCAAGGGCTATCTGCTGCAGCTGGAAGAAGCGGCCAAGCGCGATCACCGCAAGATCGGCAAGCAGCTCGACCTCTATCATATGCAGGAAGAAGCGCCGGGCATGGTGTTCTGGCACAACGACGGCTGGACCATCTTCCGGGAACTGGAACAGTTCGTGCGCGACAAGTTGCGCGAGTACCAGTACGAGGAAGTGAAGGGCCCCTTCATGATGGACCGGGTGCTGTGGGAAAAATCCGGCCACTGGGACAAATATGCCGAAAACATGTTTACCACCCATTCCGAGAACCGGGACTACGCCATCAAGCCGATGAACTGTCCGGGCCACGTGCAGATCTTCAATCAGGGACTGAAATCCTACCGGGATCTGCCGCTGCGCATGGCGGAATTCGGCTGCTGCCACCGCAACGAGCCGAGCGGTGCCCTGCACGGCCTGATGCGGGTTCGGGGCTTTACCCAGGATGATGCGCATATCTTCTGTACCGAAGCGCAGATCCAGCAAGAAGTCTCTGCCTGTATCCAGATGGTGTATGACACCTACGAAACCTTCGGTTTCAACAACATCGCGGTCAAACTCTCGACCCGCCCCGAGCAGCGCATCGGCAGTGACGAGGTTTGGGATCAGGCCGAACTGGCTCTGGAGCAGGCGCTCAAGGCCGCCGGTATCGACTACGATCTGCAGCCGGGCGAGGGCGCCTTCTACGGCCCAAAAATCGAATTCACTCTGCACGACTGTCTGAACCGGGCCTGGCAGTGCGGTACCGTTCAGCTCGACTTCGCACTTCCGGGTCGCCTGGGGGCCAGTTATGTGGGTGAAGACAACGAACGCCATGTACCGGTGATGATTCACCGTGCTATTCTCGGCTCCATCGAGCGCTTTATCGGTATCCTGATTGAAGAGTACGCCGGTCTGTTCCCGACCTGGCTGGCCCCGAATCAGGTAGTGGTGCTCAATATTACCGATAATCAGGCCGATTACGCCCTCAATCTGGCTAACAGTCTGAATAATGTTGGCATTCGGGCCAAAGCGGACTTGAGAAATGAGAAGATAGGCTTTAAAATCCGCGAGCATACTCTGAAGCGGGTACCTTTCATGCTGGTTTGCGGCGATAAAGAAGTCGAAGCCGGCAAAGTAGCGGTTCGTACCCGGAAAGGACAGGATCTCGGCGTCTTCGATGTAGAAGAGCTGACAAAGCTGATACAGCAGGAGATCCTTACTCGCGGTAAGAAAACAGTGGAGGATAGGTTATAAAAGGCGCTAAAAAAGGGAGCAAACCAGCTCCTCGCAATCGACTGAATGAAGAAATCCGACTGAAAGAAGTCCGTCTGGTCGGCCTGGAAGGCGAGCCCATGGGCGTCGTATCCATTACCGAGGCTCTTGAAGCCGCCGCCGGCGCAGGTGTAGACCTGGTGGAAATCAGTCCCAATGCCGAGCCGCCCGTCTGCCGTCTTATGGACTACGGCAAGTTCCTCTACGAGAAGAGCAAGGCGACCAAGGAACAAAAGAAAAAGCAGAAACAAGTCCAGGTCAAGGAAATCAAGTTCCGACCCGGCACCGATGATGGCGACTACCAGGTAAAACTACGCAACCTGGTTCGCTTTTTAGAAGAGGGCAACAAAGCCAAGGTCACGCTGCGTTTTCGCGGTCGTGAAATGGCGCATCAGGAGCTCGGCTTCGATTTGCTCAACCGTATCAAAACGGATCTGGACGAATTGGCCGTGGTCGAAGCCTTTCCCAAGCTGGAAGGGCGTCAGGCTGTCATGGTGCTTGCCCCGAAGAAAAAACAGTAAGGCCCTGCAAGTAGCCGGGTAATTTCTACCCGGCTCGCCTTGCTGTTTGTTGTTATTAACAATGCGGAGTTTTTATGCCGAAAATGAAATCGAACAAAGGTGCTGCAAAGCGCTTTAAAAAGACCGCCAGTGGTTTTAAGCGCAAGCAATCCCACCTGCGTCACATCCTCACCAAGAAAAGCACCAAGCGTAAGCGTCAGCTGCGCGGTAAGTGTCTGGTAGCGGCGTCTGACGTTGCCCAGATCAAATCCATGTTGCCGACTGCTTAAGAGGATAGTGAACAATGCCAAGAGTTAAACGTGGTGTAACTGCACGCGCTCGTCACAAGAAAGTACTGAAACAGGCCAAAGGTTATTATGGTGCCCGTTCACGCGTTTATCGCGTAGCGGTACAGGCAGTAACCAAAGCCGGTCAATATGCCTATCGTGACCGTCGTCAGAAAAAACGTCAGTTCCGTCAGCTGTGGATTGCGCGTATCAACGCAGCAAGCCGTCAGAATGGTCTGTCATACAGCCGCTTCATCAATGGCCTGAAAAAAGCCTCTGTTGAAATCGATCGCAAGATCCTGGCTGACATCGCCGTACACGACAAGACCACCTTCACTGCTTTGGTTGCCAAAGCGAAAGAAGCCCTGGTTTAAGTCGCTCAGACGATAAATAAAAAAGGAGGCTCCGGCCTCCTTTTTTGTTGCTCTCTGCCGGGCTCAGTGGTGGCAGGGACGAGACATATCCTTTATTATCAAGGCCTTTCAAATTATTCAGTGTCTGCATCAAGCGGGCAAGTAACGAGGAATACATGGATCAGCTGGAAGACGTGATCGTCAAAGCACAGGCGGAGATCCAGGCTGCCGCCAACGCCGCCGAACTGGATGACATCCGGGTACATTATCTGGGCAAAAAGGGCTTCTTTACCGAACAGTCCAAGGCCCTGGGCAAGCTGTCTGCCGAAGAGCGCCCCGCCGCCGGTCAGGTTATCAACCAGGCCAAACAGGCTGTCAGCGATGCCATCAACAGTAAGCGCGAGGCGCTGCAGCTGGCCGAACTGAACCAGAAGCTGGCCAGTGAGACCCTGGATATTACCCTGCCGGGTCGCCGCCAGGCTGCCGGTGGTCTGCATCCGGTCAGCCGTACCATCAAGCGCATCGAATCCTTTTTCGGCGAGCTGGGCTTCCAGGTGGCTGAAGGTCCGGAAATCGAAGATGATTTCCATAATTTCGACGCCCTGAACATTCCGGCGCATCATCCGGCCCGCGCCGATCACGACACCTTCTACTTCAATCCCAAGCTGATGCTGCGCACCCAGACGTCCGGCGTGCAAATTCGCACCATGGAACAGCAGCAGCCACCGATCCGCATCATTTCACCGGGCCGGGTCTACCGTAACGACTACGATCAGACTCACACCCCGATGTTCCATCAGGTGGAAGGCCTGCTGGTCGACGAAAATGTCAGCTTCACCCAGCTGAAAGGGGTGCTGCACGATTTTCTGCACAACTTTTTCGAAGAAGATCTGCAAATCCGTTTCCGTCCTTCCTATTTCCCCTTTACCGAGCCCAGTGCCGAAGTGGATGTGATGGGCAAGAACGGTAAATGGCTGGAAGTACTGGGTTGCGGCATGGTGCATCCCAATGTACTGCGCTCCGTCGGCATCGATCCCGAGCGTTACAGTGGTTTCGCCTTCGGCATGGGTGTCGAGCGTCTCACCATGCTGCGTTATGGCGTGAACGACTTGCGCGCCTTCTTCGAAAATGATCTGCGTTTTCTCAAGCAATTCCGGTAAGCGGCAGGAGCAATAATGAAATTTTCAAAATCATGGCTGGATGAATGGGTCAATACCGGCCTTGGCGCCGAGGCTCTTGCCGAGCAAATCACCATGGCCGGGCTGGAAGTGGATGGCATCGAGCCGGTTGCCGGTGACTTCAGTCAGGTGGTCGTGGGCGAGGTGGTCGAATGCGGCCAGCACCCGGATGCGGACAAGCTGCGCGTCACCAAGATCAACGTCGGCGGTGACGAGCTGCTGGACATCGTCTGTGGCGCACCCAACTGCCGCCAGGGCCTGAAGGTGGCGGTGGCCGTGGTCGGCGCCGTGCTGCCCGGCGATTTCAAGATCAAGAAAGCCAAGCTGCGTGGTCAGCCGTCTCACGGCATGCTGTGCTCCTACGGCGAACTCGGCATCGAGCTGGACTCCAGTGGCATCATCGAATTGCCGGCCGATGCCCCTGTCGGTACCCCGGTACGCGAGTACCTGGCCCTGAACGATGTCATCATCGAAGTGGACCTGACCCCCAACCGCGCCGACTGCCTGAGCATGGCCGGCCTGGCCCGGGAAGTGGGTGTACTGAACCAGCAGGATGTGAACTGGCCCGAGATCCCGGCGGTCCCCGCCAGCATCGATGATCGGGTGAGCATCGAGCTGAAGGCCCCGGCGGCTTGCCCTCGTTACCTCGGCCGGGTGGTCAAAAACATCAACGTCCAGGCAAGCACCCCGCTGTGGATGCAGGAAAAACTGCGTCGCAGCGGTATCCGCAGTATCGACCCGGTGGTAGACATCACCAACTTCGTGCTGCTGGAATGGGGCCAGCCGATGCATGCCTTCGATCTGGCGACCCTGAACGGCGGCATTACCGTACGTATGGCGGAGCAGGGCGAAAAGCTGACCCTGCTCGACGGTGTTGAGGTCAGCCTGAACAGTGACACCTTGGTGATTGCCGACGAGAAACAGGCCGTGGCCATGGCCGGCATCTTCGGCGGCGAAGCCACTGGCGTGACCGAGACCACCCGCGACGTATTGCTGGAGTGTGCCTTCTTCAGCCCGCTGGCCATTACCGGTCGGGCGCGCAACTACGGCCTGCACACCGACTCTTCCCACCGCTTCGAGCGCGGCGTCGATTACCGCTTGCAGCACAAGGTAATGGAGCGGGCCACCGCGCTGTTGCTGGACATCTGTGGCGGCGAAGCGGCCCGGTAGTGGAAGCCGCAGCCGAGTCCGAGCTGCCCCAGGCCAACACCGTGACCCTGCGTCATGCCAAACTGAATCGTCTGATTGGCATCGACATCGAAGCCTCCCAGGTGACCGACATGCTGTCTCGTCTGGGCCTGGATGTGACCGTCACCGCCGACGGCTGGCAGGTCGTGGTGCCGAGCTACCGTTTCGACATCAGTATCGAAGAAGATCTGGTGGAAGAAGTGGCGCGCATCTACGGTTACAACAACATTCCCGATGTGGCCCCGGTGGCCGGCCTGACCATGTCTCGCCATCAGGAAGCCAAACTGCCCCTGAACCGGTTGAAAGACGCGCTGGTGGATCTGGGTTATCAGGAAGCCATTACCTACAGCTTCGTGGATCCCGTTCAGCAACAACGGCTGTTCCCGGACGCCGAGACCATGGTGCTGCCCAACCCCATCGCCGCCGACATGTCCGTGATGCGGGTGTCCCTGTGGCCGGGTCTGATCCAGGCGGCGGTCTACAACCAGAACCGCCAGCAATCACGGCTGCGCCTGTTCGAACAGGGGCTGACCTTTGTCCCGGACGCCAGTGCCGAAAACGGCGTGCGCCAGACCCCGGTTCTGGCCGGGCTGCTGCTGGGCCCGGTGGTGGACGAGCACTGGGACATGGCCGACAAGGGCGTGGACTTCTTCGATATCAAGGGCGATGTCGAAGCCCTGCTGGCCCTGAGTGCCCACGAGCTGAGCTTCTCCTTTGCCCGTACCGATATCGGTGCCCTGCATCCGGGGCAGTCTGCGGCACTGCTGCGCGACAACAAACAGGTTGGTCTGCTCGGCGCCGTGCATCCGAGTCTGCTGCGCAAGCTGGGTCTGAAGTCCCAGGCCTATGTGTTTGAAATCGAGCTGGCGGCCCTCACCGGACGCCGGGTGCCGGAAGCGGTGGAAGTGTCCCGTTTCCCGGCCAACCGCCGCGATCTGGCGCTGGTGGTCGATAATGAAGTTGCCGCCGGCGATATCCTTGATTTAGCTAGGAAAGTTGGCGGAGATCAATTGGTTGGATTAAACTTGTTCGATGTATACCAAGGGCAGGGAATTGCCGACGGCAAGAAGAGTCTCGCACTCGGCTTGGTGTTGCAGGATACCCACAGGACTTTGGAAGAGAAAGAGATTGCCGACACCGTGGCGCGTATTGTCTCGGCACTTTCTGACGAGTTTAGTGCTTCCTTGAGGGATTGAGCGTATGGCGTTAACCAAGGCCGACATTGCAGAGCATCTGTTCACCGAACTTGGCATGACCAAGCGTGATGCCAAAGACATGGTGGAAGCGTTTTTCGAAGAAATACGCTCGGCTCTGGAGCAGGGTGAACAGGTCAAGATTTCCGGTTTCGGTAATTTCGAGTTGCGCAACAAGGGTGAACGGCCCGGGCGCAACCCCAAAACCGGGGAAGATATTCCCATTTCGGCCCGCCGGGTCGTGACCTTTCGACCCGGCCAGAAGCTCAAGGCTAGGGTAGAAAACGTACCACAGCTCGACGATTCAGAATAAGACCCAAGCCAGGCCCAGTGCCTGGCTTTTTTATTTCTGATCAAGTATTTGTCTTTCTCCTGCCCCTGACGCTTTATACCTTTACTCATTAAGACTAAGGACGCATTGTCTGCGGGGTAGGGATACTGTTAGCCTAGGCTCAGTATCATCAGCCAAAGGGATGCGGACAGTGCGCAAAGGAAATATCGTCATTCTCACCGGCGCCGGCATCTCGGCCGAGTCGGGGATCAGAACCTTCAGGGCCAGCGATGGTTTGTGGGAAGAGCATCATATCGAAGATGTGGCTACCCCCGAAGGCTACCAGAGAGACCCGGAGCTGGTGCATCGTTTTTACAACGCCCGCAGACACCTGTTGCAAACCGTGACCCCCAACGCCGCTCACCTGGCTCTGGCCCGGCTGGAAGCGGAATGGCCGGAGCAGGTCACGGTGGTGACGCAAAATATCGATGACCTGCATGAACGGGCTGGCAGCCAGAATGTGCTGCATATGCACGGCGAACTGCTCAAGGCCCGTTGCCCGCATTCCAATCAGACCGTTGACTGGACCGGTCAGCTGCATGTCACGGATTTGTGTCATTGCTGCCAGTTTCCCGAGCCGCTCCGGCCTCATGTGGTGTGGTTTGGTGAAATGCCACTGCAGCTGGATCGTATCTACCAGGCTCTGAGCGAGGCCAGCCTGTTTATCGCCATCGGCACCTCCGGCAACGTTTATCCCGCCGCCGGCCTGGTGCATGAAGCGGCCATGCATAACGCCCACACCATAGAAATCAATCTGGAGCCGAGCCAGGTCAACAACCATTTCGACGAGCACCGTTACGGCCAGGCCACCGTGAAAGTCGTCGATTATGTCGACGAGCTGCTCGGCGGCCGCAGGTAACCGATTCTGATCAACATCTTTATCCCGCATTAAAAAGCCCGCTGTCAGCGGGCTGTCATGATTAGCGGGAGCGAAGTTTTACCCAGTACTCTTCGTAGATGGCCAGGGTTTCATCCCCCAGATCATCCTGGAAGTGCCCCTTGCCGACCACCTCGGAGGAGGGGAACAGCACCGGGCTGGTGGCCACTTCGGCCGGCAGCAAGGGCTTGGCGCCCTTGTTCGGCACCGCAATGCCGAGCTCCTGAATGATCTGGGCCGCAATCTCCGGACGCATCAGAAAATCCAGAAACTGGTGGGCGGCGTCCACCGACCTGGCGTCGGCGGGAATGGCCGCGCTGTCTACCCAGAAGATGGCGCCTTCTTCCGGGTACACGTATTCCAGGGCAATGCCGTCCTGCTGGGTCTTGTAAGCCTGATCGCTCCACAGCAGCCCCAGCGAGGTTTCCCCGGTCACATAGGGCATACGCGGATTGTCGGAGTTATACAGCAGTACGTTGTCTTGCAGCGGCACCAGCTTTTGATAGGCGGCCTCGATTTCGGCCGGCTCCCGGCTGTTGGCGGAATAGCCCAGGGTCAGCAGCGCCATCTGAAAACTTTCGCGAATATCGTCGGTCAGCATCAGCTGTCCTTGCCAGCGGCTGTCCCACAAGTCCTGCCAGGACTTCACCTCGGCATCGGCCAGATCGTCCCGGTTCACGGCGATGGCGGTACTGCCGAAGGCGTAGGGCATGCTGTAGCGGTTGCCCGGATCGAAGTCCTTGTCCAGCATGCTGTCGTCAAGCTGACTGAAGTGCGGCAGCTTGTTCTTGTCGAGTGGTTGCAGCATGCCTTCGCGCGCCATCTTGCTCAGCATGTAGCTGGACGGAAAAATCAGATCGTAGCTTTCGCTCGCCTTGCTGGTCTGCAACAGCTTGAGCTTGGCATAAAGCGCCTCATTCGAGTCGAAGCTGGCGTAATCCACCTTGACGCCGGTTTCTTCGGTGAAAGCCTGCAGCACATCGTCGGGCAGGTATTCGGCCCAGGCATAGACAGAGAGACGATCCTGCGCGTGTGCGATCGCGGGCAAGGTGGCGGCCACAACCAGGGCCAGGGGACGGAACCAGAATTTCATGTCAGCGTTTCTTCCTTAACAGCAGTTGAGAGATCACCACCAGCGCCAGCGATACCGCCAGCATGATGGTGGCCAGGGCGTTCACCTCGGGGGAGACCCCCACCTTGACCATGGAGTAGATTTTCAGCGGCAGAATTTCATAACTCGGACCGGTGACAAAAGAACTGACGATCACATCGTCCAGCGACAGGGTAAAGCTCAGCAACCAGCCGGCGGCAATGGCGGGCCCGGCCAGCGGCAGGATGATCTTGCGAAAGATCACCGCCTCGCCGGCCCCCAAATCCCGGGCCGCTTCCAGCATGCGCACATCAAAGCCCTTGAACCGCGAATAGACGGTGATCACCACGAAGGGCAGGCAAAAGGTGATGTGGGCAAACAGCAGCGACCAGAAGCCAAGTGAAATGCCCAGCACCACAAACAGCGCCAGCAAAGAGATGGCCATCACGATGTCCGGCGACATCATTACCACAAACAGCATGCCGCCGACGAAGCCCTTGCCGCGGAAGCGGTAGCGATACAGGGCCACCGCCGCCAGGGTACCGATCAGCGCCGCCGCACTGGCCGACACCAGGGCGATGGTCACCGAGTGCCGGGCGGCTTCCATCAGGCTGGCGTTGCCGGCCAGGCGGCTGAACCAGTCGAGGGTGAACCCTTCCCAGCGAATACCGTAGCGGGAGCGGTTGAAGGCGTTGGCAATCAATACGCCAATCGGAATATACAGATAGGCGAACACCAGCAGCAAGACGCCGCCCTTGAGCCAGTTAATCATCGATCGACACCTTCCTGTTCAGCATCTTTGCCGCCCGGTAATACAGATACATCATTCCCGCCATCAATACCGTCAGGGTCACACTGGTGGCGGCACCGAAAGGCCAGTCCCGGATGTTGAGGAACTGGGTCTTGATGATGTTGCCGATCAGCAGGTTTTTGGCCCCGCCCAGCAGGTCCGAGACATAAAACATGCCCAGCGCCGGCAGAAACACCAGCAGGCAACCGGCCACGATGCCCGGCAGGGTCAGCGGCAGTATGATCCGGAAAAAGCGGGCCGGGGCACCGGCGCCCAGATCCCGGGCCGCCTCCAGCAGCCGGCCGTCGAGCTTGTCGATGGCGGAGTACAGGGGTAGCACCATGAAGGGCAGCAGTATGTAGACCAGGCCGATGATCACCGCCACCTCGGTAAACATGATGCGCAGCGGTTGCTCAATCAGCCCCACACTCAACAGCAGGGTGTTGAGCAGGCCCTTGGTGCCCAGTACGACCTTGAGTGCATAGGTGCGGATCAGCGAGTTGGTCCAGAACGGCACTATCACCAGAAACAGCATCAGCGGCCGGACGCGGGCCGGCAGTCTGGCGATGATAAAGGCGAACGGATAGCCCACGATCAGACACAGCAGGGTGGCGAGGCCGGCCATCAGCAGCGAATGTCCCAGCACCTTCACATACAGCGGATCCAGCAGCCGGCCATAGCTGTCCAGGCTGAACACCAGGCTTATCAGGCTGCTGTGATCCCGGGTCATGAAGCTGGTCATGATGATCATCAGGTTGGGCAGAAACACGAATAACAGCAGCCAGCTGACGATCAGCGTGATCGCGAGATTTCTGAAACCATTGGCTCGCCAGCCGTTGGTGCCAGGCGCCCTGGCTGGCACATTATCCGGGTGCAGGCGGTCAGTGTGGTTCATGGGGCAATACCACTTCCCAGTTGTCTACCCAGCTGAGGCTGACCTGTTCACCCAGGCGATAATCGAAGTCCGGATCGTCTTCGTCGAAGAACTCGGCGATCAGGATTTGCCGGCCCGATGGCAGCTCTACCCGGGATTCAAGCGTAGCTCCCTTGTACAGTCGCTCGATGATGCGCCCCGGCACACCGGTATTCTCGGCGTCGGTGATCCCGGCAGGGATCACCGCCATGCGCACATCTTCCGGGCGCAACAGCACACACACCCTGTCGCCGGCGCTGAACGCCTGCTGGCTATGCACCACGCACTCCCTGCCTTCCACCCGGGCATGCCAGGCACCGGGGCGATCATCGGCCGGTGTCAGCAGCTCGCCGTCCATGATGTTGATTTCGCCAATAAAGCGCGCCACAAACAGGTTGGCAGGCGACTCGTAGATTTCGCGCGGGGTACCGTCCTGCACCACCTTGCCGCCCTGCATCACCACAATACGATCGGACATGGACAGGGCTTCTTCCTGATCGTGGGTCACGAACACGAAGGTAATGCCGAGCCGGCGCTGCAGTTGCTTGAGCTCGCTCTGCATCTGCTTGCGCAGCTTGTAGTCGAGGGCACTGAGCGACTCGTCGAGCAGCAGCACCCTGGGGCGGTTGACCACGGCCCGGGCGATGGCCACCCGCTGTTGCTGGCCACCGGAAAGCTGATGCGGATAGCGGCTGGCCATCTGCTCCAGCTGCACCATCGTCAGCGCCTCCATCACCCGTGGGCGGATCTCCGCCATCGGCAACTTCTGCATGCGCAGACCAAAGGCCACGTTGTCGAACAGCGTCATGTGGGGGAAGAGGGCGTAACTCTGAAACACGGTGTTCACGTGCCGGTGCTCGGCCGGCACCCGGGTCATGTCGGCATCGGCCAGGGTAATGCGGCCGCTGTCCGCCTGCTCCAGCCCGGCAATCAGTCGCAGCACCGTGGTTTTACCACAGCCCGAGGGACCAAGAAGTGTGAGGAATTCGCCGTCATAAATGGATAAATCCAGGTTGTCTATGATAGCTTTGCCGTCAAATGTTTTACTGACACCCGTCAGAGAGACCAGGGGAATAGTGTGTTCCGCCATGTACCCTTATACACCTCGATGAAAACGCGCTGCGTTTTTCCGTCAAAAAGAGCGGCATTCTAGACCCGGGCCATGGCAACTCAAAACGAATATTTATGCTCGAGCCGAACACTTTTACTGTTTAATCACTCGCGAACAAGGGTTTGAATTCCCTTGCGCCAATAATGGCTTAGCGTTACTGCCTCGGCTCCCTTCCTCCGTTATAATGGCACCACTTCAAGCAAGAGACCGAATTATGAATGAACCACGATTTGCCCGGCTGCAACAATCGCTGGAGCAGGGCTTTACACTGTCTCCCAAGGCTGTTTTTCAGGAGGCCTGGCAACGTATTCAGGGTGCCAAGATGCCGATATTGCTGGCCACCATCGGTGTGGTCGGCTGCTGGTTGCTGCTGAATCAGCTGTTGATGACGGTGAGCGGCGAAGGCGAGGAAGCGTCATGGAATACCACCCTGCTGGGCTTGCTGATCTCCATGGTGATGGCTCCCATGAGTGGCGGCCTGGACATGATGGGCGTCCACCGGGCGGTGGACAGGCCCATTCGCCCCAATCAGATCTTCGACTACTTCCGCTATCTGCTGCCCCTGGCCCTGACCAGCATGCTCATGGGCATCATCAGCAGCCTGTTTCTGCCCCTGGGTCAGTCTCTGGGGCTCCCGCCCATGTTGTCGATGTTACCGACGCTGGTGATGAGCGTGGCTCTGATGTTCACCTTTCCGCTGATCCTGGAAAAAGGACTGACCCCGGTACAGGCCATTATCACCTCGCTGCGGCTCTTTGCCCGCCAGTGGCTGGCCCTGTTGTCTGTCCATCTGCTGATGGTGGTGCTGTTCATGGGCGCCGTGTTGACCTTCGGCATCGGCCTGGTCTGGGTGGCGCCACTCTATATCGTGGTAAAGGGCATTCTCTATCGCGAAGCCTGCGGTGTTGAAGGCATACCGGACCACCAGCAAAACCCGACTTTCCCTTCTCCCGAGTCTCCCAAGGATCGTTTCGACGCATGAAGACTTCTCTGATCATTGCCATGCTGGTGCTGACCGCTACCACGGTCCAGGCCACCCCGCTGATGCTCGGTTACAGTGCTTTTTACAAGCACATGGCCAAGGTGGAAAAGGCCAAGGTCGAGCAGGCGGAGCTGGGATTTTACCTGAGCCGTACCGACGGCGAGGGGGTTTGCACCATCGAGTCCGGCACCGTGCGGGTGGATGATATGCCGCGAGGGCAGGTCGTCGTTTTGCCTCACGGCCAGTTTGTGCTGCCCTATGATAAACAGCTGGATCTGGACAAGGCGGTGGTCGAGCTGGAAGTAGACCACCCCGAGCAATGTGACATTGCCGTTCAGATCCAGGCAAACCTGGCCGCCGGCGAGACGTCCATGGCACAACTACGCCTGGTGCAGCACGAGATGCACACCCTGCTGCAGAAAATGGCCGGCTGGCCGGGTAAATACTTTGTACCCGAGCTGAAGGGAGTACAGCTGCGTCCGGCCGAGCCGGGACAACAGCTGAACGGAGCAGAGCAACTGAAGCTGAGTGGGGCCGAACTGGCTGGCGAGCGTACCCTGTCACTGCCGGCGGTACGAATCACTCCCTGGTTCTGAACCGTGAGGCGTCATACGTGATGGACGGTGTTGAACCAGATAATCACGTAGAATAAGCCAAATATACAGCGTAAAATGCTGGAGTGAAAAGTATTTGCTCGGGGTAAATCGATACCAGGCAGTATAAAATACTGCCTGGTGTCATCAACAAACCATGACCATCAAAAAAGGCGCCGCGGCGCCTTTTTGTTATTTCACTTCGATGATATCCAGCCGCTCGCCCAATGCCGGGCCGGCGTCTTCCTCATCTTCATCGATGAAGCGCGGCGCCACCTCCGGCTTGTCGAAGCCGATATCGCCGCCGTCAATCACGCCCGAGTCGCTGTTGATGCTCTTGAAATCGAACTGCTGATGATCCAGTAGGTGAGAAGGCACCAGATTCTGCAGCGAGCGGAACATACTTTCGATACGGCCGGGGAAGCGTTTGTCCCAGTCTTGCAGCATGTTCTTGATGGCCTGCCGTTGCAGGTTTTCCTGGGAGCCGCACAGGTTGCAGGGAATGATTGGAAACTTGCGTGCCTCGGCAAAACGCACCAGATCCTTTTCCTTGCAGTAAGCCAGCGGACGGATCACCACATGTTTGCCGTTGTCGCTGACCAGCTTGGGCGGCATCGACTTCATGGTGCCGCCATAGAACATGTTCAGCAACAGAGTTTCGAGAATGTCGTCTCTGTGGTGGCCCAGGGCGATTTTGGTGGCGCCAAGCTCGGTGGCGGTGCGGTACAGAATACCCCGGCGCAGGCGGGAGCACAGCGAGCAGGTGGTTTTTCCTTCCGGTACCTTGTCCATCACGATGGAATAGGTGTCTTCTTCCACTATCTTGTATTCCACGCCCAGCTGATCCAGGTAGGCGGGCAGCACATGCTCGGGGAAACCCGGTTGTTTCTGATCCAGATTCACCGCGATAATATCGAAGTTGATCGGCGCATGAGCCTTGAGATTGAGCAGAATATCGAGCATGGCATAGCTGTCTTTTCCGCCGGACAGGCACACCATGACCCGATCGCCGTCTTCAATCATGTTGAAGTCGGCAATGGCTTCGCCCACGTGGCGGCGCAACCGCTTGTGCAGCTTGTTGAAGTTATATACTTGCTTGGCAGTTTGAACAGACGAGTCTTGTTCGGAAATGGCTTGTTCGGACATGGTAACCCCGGCAAAAAAACTGGGGCTATTATAGTGACTGGCGCCCCGAGGGCAAGGCGCCAGTCGGGGATCAGACGTCGGGGCGCAACACCAGCACGTCACAGTGGAGTTTGTCGATCACGTATTCGGCGGTGTTGCCAAGCAGGGCCGCAGACAGCCCGGTACGACCGACCGAGCCCAGGATCACCAGGCTGGCGTTGATATCGTCCGCACAGCGGGGGATCACTTCTTCCGCCAATCCTTCGTCCAGATGCAGCGAGCTGGACTCCAGATCAAAGCGCACTGCATATTCATACAGGGCGCGCTCATGATGCTTTTTCACCGCCGCATTGTAGGCATGGGGATCGAAGTCGGGCAGCTCCAGCGCCATGTTCACCGGCGTGATGGGATAGGCATTTACCAGATGCAGGGTCGCCGACAGCAAGCGGGCGACTTCGGCACTTTCGTGAATGATCCTGTTGTTCAGCGCTTCCTGCGCCTTGTCGTCGCTGCAGCAGTTGACGGCCGCCAGGACGTTGCCCCCCATGGGCCAGTCCTGTTCCTTGACCAGCAACACCGGACAGGGACACTTGCGCAACAGATGCCAGTCGGTAGGGGTAAAGATAAACGACTGGATCAGCGCATGCTTGTGGGTGCTCTTCACCACCAGATCGTGATGGCCTGTCTGCACCTGCTGGATGATGGCCTCGAACGGCCGGCTGTGCCATACCACCTTGAGTTCGAAACGGATCTTACTGTCGGCATAGGGCCTCAGCAGGGTTTTCAACCATTCTTCCCGGCCCTGGAGTACACCTTCACGCATTTCGTCGCGCTCGTCGCTGGACAGCATGGAGGTCATTTCATAGGAAAAGTCGTAGATGGGCAGAAACAGGGTGACGATGGCGTCTTCTTCGAGGGCGGCGACGGAAACAGCCCGGTGCAGCGCCGCCTGAACCTCGGCTACAGGATCAACCACCACCAGAATATGTTGATATTTAATCATAACGAGTCCCTTCTATAGGAGTGAAACTCAGGTCGGGGTCGGTGAGCCGGCCAATTGGGCCAGCTCCGGCAGATCCAGAATCCGGATATACTTTCCCTCCACCTCGATCAGGTGGTTTTTCTGAAAACGGCCCAGCAGACGACTGACGGTTTCGACGGTGAGTCCCAGGTAGTTGCCGATATCACCCCGGGTCATGGTCAGGCGAAACTCGCGGGCAGAAAAACCCCGTTGTGAAAAGCGCGTCGACAGGCCGTGCAAAAAGGCGGCCAGACGCTCTTCGGCGGTTTTCTTGGAAAGTAACAGGATCATCTGTTGATCGCCGTTGATTTCGTTGCTCATCAGTCGCATGATTTGCTGCCGCAGGCGGGGCAGTTTGCCGGACAGTTCATCCAGCACCTCGTAGGGGATCTCGCACACCATGGCGGTTTCAAGCGCCTGGGCAAAAGAGGGGTGATTACCGTTATTGATGGCGTCGAAGCCGATAAGATCGCCGGCCAGATGAAAGGCGGTGATCTGTTCATCGCCCTGCTCGGTAATGGTATAAGACTTGATCGAGCCGGCGCGAATGGCATACAGCGCCTGCAGAGGGTCGCCGGCCTTGAACAGCTCCTGTCCTTTCTGAATCGGCTTCTTGCGCTCGATGATATTATCCAGCTCATCCAGCTCGTCGGAATTGAGTCCGAGTGGGATACATAACTGACTGATGCTGCAATCCTGACAGTGGATAGCACAACCGCTGGTAGCTGTTTTCATTGTTCTGTTCTGATTTTCCATGGCTCAACACTGTTGTGGTATCACCGTTCAATCATAGCACCAATGCCAGGGCCTTAATAGCGTGTTAAAGCAGCGAAAAAGCCTGAAACAGAGTGAACAAACCATAAAAAATCAACAAGATACCGGAAAGCTGTCGAAAGCCGGGGTGGTTGAGCCAGTGCCGTAACTGACCGGCCAGCCCGCCCAGCGCCAGCAGCGTGGGGAGGGTACCCAGACCGAACAAGGCCATCACCCGGGCGCCTTCCAGGGCGCCACCCGACACCGCGCTCCAGGTCAGCGCCGAGTACACCAGCCCGCAAGGCAGCCAGCCCCAGACCATGCCGAAGGGCAGGGCCGCCATGGGGTGCTTGAACGGGATGAAGCGCCCGGCCAGGGGCTTGAGATGACGCCAGAGGCCATTGCCGAGCTTTTCCAGTTTCAGTAATACAAACCACCAGCGCGCCAGATACAAGCCGAGCAATATGGTCATCACGCCGGCCAGCAATCGCAACCACACCAGCCCCTGCTTGCCCAGGCTGACATCGGCCAGACTGGCGAACACGCCACCGACCAGGCGCCGGCCAGGCCGTAGCTGAGGATACGACCGGCGTTATAGCTGAGCAGATACAGCCATTGCCAGCGGCGCTGAGTGGCCGGAACGGCCATGGAAAAGGCGGCGGCCACCCCGCCACACATGGCGATGCAATGGCCGGCACCCAGCAGGCCAATCAGCAACGCCGCCCAGGCATCAAGCTGAGTGGTCATGCGGGTCCTTGTCGTGGTCGCGCTGGGCCTGGCGATGGGCATCCTTGTCATCATCAAACAGGATATTGTTGCCCTGCCGGTCCAGGTCTTCGAACTGATCGCTTCTTACCGACCAGAAAAACACGACGATGGCGATAGCCGCAAAGACCATGGCAATGGGGATCATCAGGTACCAGATTTCGATATCGTTCATAGCCGGGATAGCCTTAGTGAGTTGGTCATTACGATCAGCGAGCTGGCCGACATGCCGGCCATGGCGAACCAGGGGGAGACCTGGCCCATGGCCGCCAGCGGCAATACCACCAGGTTATAGCCCAGCGCCCAGCTGAAATTCTGCTTGATCACCCGTCGACAGCGGGCGGCGATATGACGGGCGGTCAGTATATGCTGCAGGTTGTCGGAGAGCAGCAGGGCATCGGCGCTGTTCTTGGCGATGTCGGTGCCACCCGCCATGGCAAAGGACACATGGGCGCCGGCCAGGACCGGCGCATCGTTGATGCCATCCCCCACCATCAGGCATATCTCGCCGGCCCGGCCGCAGCGTCGGAGGTAGGCCAGCTTGTCATCGGGGCTGGCATGCTTGACCAGCTTGTCGACACCCAGCCGCTCGGCTACCTGTTCGGCCTGACCGGAGCTGTCGCCGGTGAGGATGGTGGTGGCAATGCCCTTCGCCCGGCAGTCACGAATCAGCGTGTCGGCTTCTTCCCGAAGCGGATCGGTCAGCACGACACGCGCCACCAGCCCTCGTTCATTGGCCAGATAGACACAGAGCTCCGCATCCTGATTATCCGGTGCCAGCCAGGCACCACTGCCCAACCGCCAGCGATGGCCGTCAATCAGGCCACTGACACCGCGACCGACCCGGTTTTCCCGTTCGGTCACCATTAATCCCTGCTGCCGGTAGGGTGCAAAGGCACGGGCGATGGGATGTTCCGACTGGGCTTCCAATGCGGCGGCCAGCGCCAGGACATCAGACTCGCTCAGCTCGGCCAGCAGGGCTACCGAGCTGACGGCAACCTCGCCTTTGGTCAGGGTGCCGGTTTTATCAAACACGATACGGCTGACCCGGGGGAGGGTATCCAGCACATGGGCCCGGCGTACCAGAATGCCGGAGCGGCTCAGGCGGGAGGTCGCGACCGTGAGCGCAGTGGGAGTGGCCAGCGACAAGGCACAGGGGCAGGTGGCCACCAGTACCGACAGCATCACCCAGAATGCCTTGTCGGCATCGAGCTGCAGCCACACCAGATAGGTCGTCAGTGTGACCAGCAACAGCGCCGCCACGAAGTAGCGGGACAGTTGATCGGCCAGAATGGCCACCCTGGGCTTTTCCGCCAGGGCGTCGTCCTGGGCGCGCAGAATTTCAGACACCCGGGCTTCGGCCAGCGGGCGCAGTACCCGCAGTCGCAATGGCGCTTCGACATTGGTTGTGCCGGCAAAGACAGGGTCACCGGGCTGGCGGCTGACCGGCAGGTGTTCGCCGGTCAGCATCGACTCATCCACGCTGGTGCGGCCATCGAGGATTTCGGCATCGGCCGGGATCCGACCGCCCGGAGCCACCAGTACTATCTGACCGGTCTGCAGGGTTTTGGCGGCCAGCTCCCGCTCGCCATCGTCGGTTTCGACCCGGGCCAGCATGGGGATCAACAGCGTCAGGTTGGCGGTGGTTTCCGAGGCCCGACGTTTGGCGCGCATCTCCAGAAAACGGCTGGTCAGCAGCAAAAAGGCAAACATGGACACACATTCGTAATAGACATCGCCGGTCTGGGTCACGGTGGCATAGACCGAGGCCACAAAGGCAAACACCATCGCCAGCGACACCGGCAGATCCATGTTCAATGCCCGGTTTTTGAGACCGCGCCAGGCATTGCGGTAGAAGGGCAGGGCGGAGTACGCCATCACCGGAACAGACAGCCACAGGCTTATCCAGCGGAAGTACTCGACCAGAGCGGCATCGGTGTCCGGAAACAGATCATCATACAGCGCCAGTGCCACCATCATCACCTGCATGCTGGCGATGCCGGCCACCCCCATGCGCAGCAGGTAGGATTTAACCTCCCGGTTATAAAGCTGCTCCTGCTGATGGGGTTGAAAGGGCCGAGCCTGATAGCCGATATCGGCAAAGGCCGTCAGCAGCCGGCTCAAGGAAACCTGCTCGTCGTGCCAGCGCAGCCGGGCCCGCTCGGTGGTGGTATTGACCTGGATAAGAGCCACCCCCGGAACCCGTGCCAGATGACGTTCAATCAACCAGGCACAGGCGGCACAACTCAGGCCGGAAATAGAGAGCTGAACTTCTTTAAGCTGGTCTTTTTCACTGACGAAGTCCTGCTGTATCTCGGCCAGATCATAGTGCTGCAGCTGTTTCAGCTCGTCGGGGACCGCATCGGCTTTGGGGGCAGGACCGGTGCGGTGCTGGTAGTAGCTGCCCAGTCCGCACTCGATAATGGTATCGGCCACCGCCAGACAACCGGGACAGCAGAAACACTGACTGATCCCATCCAGCTCCAGTTGATGCCGGCTGCCGGCAGGAATGGCTTCACCACAGTGAAAACAGCCGTCCATGATCAACTCCCGGCGCGGATGATCAGCCGGTCCGAAATCGGCAGGCTGATGCGTTTTTGCATACGCCAGTGGCCATCGAACGCTTCAATCTGCAGGTTCCACTGGCCGTCTATCAGCGGGCGATCAAGCCGCTCGCGATAAACACCGGCCGCATCGCTGGTCAGCAGCAACTGCTGATCCTGCTTGGCGAGGGTGGGGTGGTTGAAGAGCACCCGTACCGCTTCACCATTGTTATGACGGCCCTGCATGTGGAGTTCGAGCTGACCGTCCCGATAACGCAGCTCGGCCACCAGACCCAGCTCTTCGGCTTTTTTCACCTCGCTGAGATCCTGATTGATGGCTCGGCCTTTTTTGTAGTAGTCATCGACCACCATGCTGTCGGCCCCGGAACTGGCCAGGTGAAAGGTATAAAGGCTGGCGGCTACCGCGCACAACGGCAACACGATAAGAAACCAGGGCCAGAACTGCTGATACCAGGGACGTTGCATAACCAATTCCTACGACAAAAAAGCGGTGCCTAATATAACAAAAAGCCCCGACCAGCGGGGCTTTTTAATCAAAGCCCCCAACCAGCGGGGCTTTTTAATCAAAGCCCGGCGGGCCTTATTTCACGTTGTTCAGGCTGTAGACGTAAGACGCCAACAGGTGAACCTTGTCTTCGCCCAGAATGTCTTTCCAGGCCGGCATCACGCCGTTACGACCGTTGCGAATGCTGTCTTCCACCGCGGCACGAGAGCCGCCATAGAGCCAGATACCGTCGGTCAGGTTGGGGGCGCCCATGGCATGGTTACCCTTGGCGTCCATACCGTGACAGGCGGCACAGACGGCGAAGCGGGCCTGACCCTTCTGGGCTTCCACCGCATCGACCTTGCGGCCGGACAGGCTCAGCACATAGGACGCGACTTCACGCACACCGTCTTCACCGAGGCTGGCTTCCCAGGCCGGCATGGCACCCTGGCGACCATGGAGCAGCGTGGTCTTGATCTGCTCGGGGGTACCGCCGTACAGCCAGTCGGCATCGGTCAGATTCGGGAAGCCGCGGCCACCACGAGCATCAGAACCATGACACTGGGCACAGTTTTGCAGGAACAGGCGCTGGCCCACCTTGGTGGCATTTTCGTCCATGGCGATATCGGCAATGGCACGGTAGGTCTGGCCATCCGGTTCATAGGCCAGCTCACGGAACTTGGCACCAAAGACTTCATCAGCCTTGACCATTTCCCGCTCATACTGCACCAGCTTGCCCTGCTCGCGCGCGTCGGCAGACGCGGCATGGTATTCCTCCAGCGAGCGAACATTCTGGTTGGAACTCTGCCAGCCCAGCAGGCCTTTAAAGTTGCCCAGACCCGGATACAGCGCCAGGTAGAACAGCGCGAACACCACCATGAAGATAAACAGGTAGCTCCACCACTTGGGCAGCGGGTTGTTCAGTTCTGAAATACCGTCGAAGGTATGCCCGGTCGGCGCGCCTTCTTCCATTCCCATTTTGTCCCGGGAACACCAGATCAGCAGGGCCAGGCAACCAAAAATGGTGCCCAGGCTGATCACGGTTACAAACACACTTAGAAATGTACTCATTTTTTATTAGCTCCTGCGCGATCCTGCTCAGTACCCGAAGAGGTTCCGTTCGCCTCGTCTTCATCAAAAATAGAGCTGGCTATCGCATCAAATGAGTCTTTGCGACGCTTGCCGTAAGCCCACCAGACGATGCCGATAAACAACACCAGCAAGGTCAGTGTCTGATAACTGATCAGGGTTGGCTTGAGCGCCTCCAGGGTACTGATATCCATAATCGACTCCGGTTATTTAAGGGCGTGGCCCAAAGACTGCAGATAAGCGATGATGGCATCCATTTCGGTCTTGCCCTTCACCGCGGCCTCGGCACCTTCAATGTCCGCATCGGTATAGGGAACACCGAAGCTGTCCCGGAACAGGGTCAACTTGGCGGCAGTTTGCTTGCCATCCAGGGTGTTGGTTTCCAGCCAGGGGAACGCAGGCATGTTCGACTCGGGCACCACATTACGCGGGTTGAGCAGATGCACCCGGTGCCATTCGTCGGAGTAACGACCACCGACACGAGCCAGATCCGGACCGGTACGCTTGGAGCCCCACAGGAACGGATGCTCCCACACGCTTTCGCCGGCCACGGAATAGTTACCGTAGCGCTCGGTTTCGGCACGGAAGGGGCGGATCATCTGGCTGTGACACACATGACATCCATCGCGGATATAAATATCACGACCTTCCATCTCCAGCGCGGTATAAGGGCGCAGGCCCTCTACCGGCTCGTTGGTCTGCTGCTGGAAAAACAGCGGGACGATTTCTACCAGGCCACCGAAGCTGATGGCCACTACGGTGAGTACCGCCAACCAGGTAACGTTTTTCTCGACGAGTTCATGACGATTTTTCATTCACAAGTCTCCTTATGCCGGTTGGGGAATAGCTTGCAGGGAGCCTTTTGGCGCCTTAATGGTGCGATAGCTGTTATAAGCCATCAGCAACATGCCGGTCACGAAGAAGCAGCCGCCCAGGAAGCGAACAAAGTAGAACGGATAAGAGGCTTGCAGACTTTCAACAAAGCTGTAGGTCAGGGTGCCATCGTCGTTCACCGCACGCCACATCAGACCCTGCATCACACCGCTGATCCACATGGACACGATGTACAATACGGTACCGATGGTCGCCAGCCAGAAATGCATGTTGATGAGCTTGGTGCTGTACATGCGTTCCTGATTGAACAGGTTGGGGATCAGGTGATAAACCGCGCCGATAGACACCATGGCAACCCAGCCCAGCGCACCGGAGTGCACGTGGCCCACGGTCCAGTCGGTGTAGTGGGAGAGGGCGTTCACGGTTTTGATCGCCATCATCGGACCTTCGAAGGTGGACATGCCGTAGAACGACAGGGACACGATCAGGAAACGCAGAACGGGATCATAACGCAGTTTGTGCCAAGCGCCAGACAGGGTCATGATGCCGTTGATCATACCGCCCCAGGAGGGTACGAACAGGATCAGTGACATGACCATACCCAGTGACTGAGCCCAGTCGGGCAGGGCGGTATAGTGCAGATGGTGCGAACCGGCCCAGATATACAGGGTGATCAGCGCCCAGAAGTGCACGATGGACAGACGGTAGGAATACACCGGACGACCGGCCTGCTTGGGCACGAAATAGTACATCATGCCGAGGAAACCGGCGGTCAGCAGGAAGCCCACGGCGTTATGACCGTACCACCACTGGATCATCGCATCGGCGGCGCCGGCATACATGGAGTAGGACTTCATGCCCGTCAGCGGAATCGCCATGCTGTTGACGATATGCAATACCGCCACGGTCAGGATGAAACCACCGTAGAACCAGTTCGCCACATAGATGTGGGAGGTGGCACGCTTGTACAGGGTTCCGAAAAAGACGATAGCGTAGGCTACCCATACCACGGCGATGGCGACATCGATCGGCCATTCCAGTTCGGCATATTCCTTGGAGGAGGTATAACCCTGAGGCAGGGTGATAATCGCCGCCAGAATAATTGCCTGCCAGCCCCAGAATACGAACGACGCCAGCGGGCCACCGAAGAGGCGAGCCTGACAGGTGCGCTGCACGACATAGAAGGAGGTGGCCATCAGCGCACTACAACCAAATGCAAAAATAACCGCATTGGTGTGCAATGGACGCAATCGGCTATAGGTTAGCCAGGGTGTTTCGAAATTGAGGGCAGGCCAGATAAGCTGTGCTGCAATGAGCACACCCAACGACATACCGACAATACCCCAGATTACGGTCATGACCGTAAACTGGCGAACTACAGTATAGTTGTAGTTTGGTTGATTATTAGTTTGACTCATCGTTATAGTTCCGCTTCCACTGCTGTTATTCAGGTTTGCGCTCACACAGGGTGATCACGTCGGAAGGATTGAAGACAACCGTTTTTCATTGGTGGTATCGGCAACCTGAACCGCTTAGTTAACCTTATGTTAACAAAGCAGATCGGGAGGCTCAGAATACACGGCGCAGATGATAAATGAGTGGCTGCAAAAATAACAGTATAAACAGTAATATGATTACCACTTCAGACCCCCATAAGTCATAAGGGACTGTCTTGATCCAGATCAAGCAGCGGAGTGGATTGTATGCAATACAGGAACTGAATTGGCATGAGAGATCGTTTGACTGGCCCTAAACTGGCGCAGATTTTGCTGGTATTGGGCATTTTATCGGCTGCATTTTGGCTGCGAACCTGCACCGAGAGCAACGACAAGGCTGAATTAGCGAAAGAGAATGTTGATTATTGCGACATAGGTCGCAAAAACTGCAGGGTGGAGCAAGGGGAGCTGTGGGCCGAGGCCCGGTTAAAGGCCGACCGGCTACAGCCGGAATCACCGTTTCAAATGGAACTGACCTTTTCCGAACCCGATGTGAAGGTGACCCGCAGCCGACTGGAAGGAGAAACCATGTATATGGGGACGATGCCGGCCCTGATAAGCGAAGATGCTCCCGGTCACTGGCAAGGTCAGGCCCTGGTGGGAGCCTGTACCGAGGCCCGTATGGTATGGGCCTGGGTTCTGGACATCGAATATAAAGGCGAATCACGCCAGCTGAAGTTTCTGTTTGAAGTGGCACACTGAAACGCCGCCGGGTGACCACCGCCCATGACGGCAACAGGGAGATCACTCATTCAAAACTGTCTTGCAAAAAATCCTGCAACCGACGCCATGAATCCTGATCGGCCGCTTGATTATAACCTACCGGTATATTGAACTCCGCCGCCACCCGATCGGCATCCGGATTGGTAAAGGCGTGCAGGGCACCGGGGTAATTCACCAGCAGGTAATCGGCTTGTGCTGCGTCCATCTCCTGTCGAAAGGCGGCGACCTGCTCGCCGGGTACCATAGGATCGGCGGCGCCATTGAACACCGCGATACGAATGTTACTGCCGGCGGGCAGGGGATCCGCCTTGGGAGTCAGGGAGCCATGAAAACTGGCCACCGCAGCCAGAGGCGCACCGGAGCGAGCCATGTGCAGCACGACACCACCGCCATAACAGTACCCCACGGCCGCGATGGGGCTGCCGGCCACCCGCGGATGGCCGGCCAAGACCTCGCGAGCCGCGTTGAAACGCCGTTCCGCCAGGGGGAGGGAAGCCAGTGATGCCTTGGCGAACGCACCGGCTTCTTCTGGATGGCCGGTCTGTTTGCCGTCACCATACATATCCAACGCCAGGGCGACATAACCGAGTTCGGCCAGCATCTCGGCCCGGAGACGAACATAATCGTTCTGTCCCCACCATTCGTGTACCACCAGCACACCAGGCACCGGGGAGGCCAGGCTGTCATCGAACGCCAGGTAACCTTTAAATTCCTGACCATCAACCTGATAGGTTAACGGCTCGGTTACCACCGCCGCCTGACTGGAAAAACCAATTACGGCGCCAACAAGCAAGGTGTATCTGTTCATCACTCAGTTCCGGGAAAATGATTAAGCCTTAAGCATAGAACAAGTGTGTTTGAGCCGGTGTATAGCCACTAATGCGATAAATGCAGTTATCGGCATTAGTGGCTGTGAATGCGTTATACTGTTCATCCATACAGTTAACATCAGAAAAAGCTGCCCTATGAACACCCCCGTACTACCGCTGTTTGATGCCCCCCAGTACCTGGAAGAGGGTAACAGCGTCGTTAACCAGCATATCGCCGATGTTACCCTGAGCCGGGTGGCTGACGCGGCCTTCATCTATGAACACGCCATGGACTGGCTGCTGGAGAGCCGGTTCAACGAGAATAATTACAAAACCTACCGCAGCGAGCTGACCACGTTTTTGCACTGGTGCTTCGACGTTGAGCAGGTGTCGCCGGTGGAGTTGAACCGGCGAGGCATCAACCGTTACGTAGACTATTGTCTGGCACCGCCAAAACCGTTGATTGCCTACCGTAACGTCGCCCAGTTTGTGTTGAACAAGGACTGGGGCGAACGTCAGCCCAATCCACAATGGCGGCCGTTCCTGGGCAAGAAGATCGACGGCATCGAACAGCCATACCGGTTGAGCGACAAGGCATTGAAAACCAAGATGGCCATACTGTCTTCCTTCTATGGGTATCTGATCAATGAGGAAGTCACCGAGCGTAACCCGGCGGTAATGTGGATGCGCCACAGCCGCTTCGGCTCCAGCCCGGTGGTATTGTCCGGAGTCGGCGAAGAAGACGACGTACGGGTATTCAGCGATCTGCAATGGTCCTATGTGATGAGTACCGCACGCCTGCTGGCGGAGCAAGCTCCCGAACGGCATCAGCGTACCCTGTTTTTGATTTCCCTGATGTACGGCTGCTATCTGCGTATCTCCGAAGTGGCGGCCCGGCCCGGTTTTTCGCCGGTGATGAGCCAGTTTCGCCGCGACGGCCACACCGGGATCTGGAGCTTTCATATTCCGGTGAGTAAAGGTGGTAAAAAACGTACCGTGGCCGTGTCCCGTGAATTGCTCGAGGCCCTGCAGCACTACCGCCGTTATCTCAAGTTGTCACCCTTGCCGGCCCCCAACGACGCCACTCCGTTGTTTGTACGCCACAAAGCCGCCGGCCGGGGACGAGACCAGGGCCTGCTCAATGCCAATCTGGGGATTCGGCAGTTACGGGATCAGCTTGACGAACTGATGGCCGCCGCCGCCGATGCCGCCGAACAGGACGGCTTCGAGCAGGATGCCAGTGAAATGCGCAGCCTGACCGTGCACAGCATTCGTCACACCGGCATTACCCACGACATCAACTACAACGGCCGGCCACTGTCTCATGTGCAAGCCGACGCCGGCCACGACAGCATCGACACCACGTCGCAGTATCTGCATACCGGCAAGGTGGAACGTCATGAAAGTGCCGCCGGCAAACGATTGGACAGGCTTGATATTCAGGACTGACACCAATAAGTTGGGGTCGTCGAAACAGATTTTCCCTGCAATATACAACTTCGCATAATGTATATTATGTTAAATAAACTTCCACGGATATTAAGTTCACGAAGATCAGTGTGGGTTTCAGCTAAAAGTGAGATTTTTACAACACAGTGAGATCCACGCCCGAGCCACCTTGCCTGGCGGCGCCGTGCAAGGTTGTCGGTGTTCGAAATGAAAAACGGGTCGCCAGTGGTGACCGGCGGCCCGTCGACGCAT
Organism: Oceanisphaera psychrotolerans; assembly: GCF_001870485.1. Taxonomy (GTDB): domain Bacteria; phylum Pseudomonadota; class Gammaproteobacteria; order Enterobacterales; family Aeromonadaceae; genus Oceanimonas; species Oceanimonas psychrotolerans. The sequence goes on from NZ_MDKE01000069.1 coordinate 68,231, forward strand.
TGGCGTGTGCGATGTCAGAATCCGTTTTCAGCCCCGACTGCACACGACCGGTTTTGTGTGCGTCGAGACCCGTTCGACACAATCCCGCAGGTCTTCATCCTTCAGGAAGATCCGGTTGGTCGACGGCCAAGTCCACATCGAGACTGGCTTTGGCTGGCAACAGCATTTCATGGTCGCTGGAGTTTCCCGGGTTCAGCCATATTACAGCAACACCGTCTCAGGCTATCCGCAGCTTCGGTGCCTGCTCAAGGCTTTGATCGAAAATGCGCGTGGCCACCATTGTCCCAAATGACCACAGCCGGAGACTCAACTGGCACGGCTCACTGCCTGGTTTGCTTCTGGGTTATGGTGCTCAGTCTGGGATTCAACACAGTCTGTTTCTATTTACACTGGCGCCATCCATTACTGATAACAATAAAAACCCGTTCAGCGCCATGTCATGGTTCTGGTCTGGACTCAGAGGTGATACTTCGACAAACTGCATTTACCATAACGCGGGGTTCCCGTATTGTCATGTCAGGTTGGCTATGATTATCCAGATTCCCGCTCAGCGCTATCCATGACCGGGCCTTTTGTATCTGGAGCAGCAAGACACCCACCCTGCCCTGTTCACCGCCGTTAACTTCTTTTTCCTGTTCGGTAAATCTCAAAGTTAACTGGAATTTTTCGGTTAATATCAGAATCAAGCGGAATTTCTATTTTCCTTAACTGGAAATTCAAGCTAACTCCTTGATTTTAAAGTTAACAAAATCTCGTCGTAAAGCAGAACTCACACGCATCTGAAGTCCACTATTAAAATTGGTTCCGGTGAGCCGGTATTTCCTAAAACCGAAAGATCTCCTCCAGGCGGCGTGATGACTTGGTATTCTATGTGGCTGACGGCGCTGGCTGAAGACAACGAGGATGAGCTCACTCTGCATCTCGAGTCCGCTACGAGGCTTTTTAAAGCTTTCGCTCCGACGGTTACTAATGCCTCTTCACATCCAGGCTCCCCATAAACCGAGTTATGCAATTATCCCGGCCGCATACCCTTTTCCTCTGGTACTTCACTTTAATATTTACCATAACGCAGCAATGTCCATGTTTGCGGACTGACTAATGGCTATTTAAACTCCCGATCAAGCCTATGATTGGGGCTTGCATGTCATAAAAAACAAGCGCCCTGCCCTGTTTATCACTGTTAACAGCCACTGTAGCCCTGTGATATATAGGGAGCTATGGTCGGCAAGATCCTGGTGTAGCCGGTTGTTGATCTGGTGGTGACCAACAACCAGGCAAACCGAAGCTGCAAGGCTCGCCAGATCACCGCTGAATACGTTGCCAGCGCCAGCATTTTTGCGATGTCGGTCAGACCGGATATATCGCATAGTGTGGACCAGCTGACAGCCTGATTTTTTACCAAACTTCAGGCACAAAAAAACCCGCCGAAGCGGGTTTTTTAGGTCTTGAATTACCGGAGGGTAATTACAGAGCCTGAATTTGTGAAGCTTGAGGACCCTTGGCACCTTCAGTAGCGGTGTAGGATACTGCCTGGCCTTCTGCCAGTGTTTTAAAGCCACCACCGACGATTTCGGAGAAATGGGCAAACAAATCTTTGCCACCATCAGCGGGAGTAATAAAACCAAAACCTTTTGCTTCGTTAAACCATTTTACGGTGCCGTTAGCCATTTTATCTTACCTTTATTTTAGTGACGAGCTTATGCTCGGAAAATGCAACAAATATCAAAGAAAGGAAGTTTGGTGACTGCAGTACCGTAAGGAACAAACAATATACAAAGGCCGCGCTAACTTGAAACTCTTGCTGACGTGCACTCTACGGAAGCGAGAGGGTGGCGTCAAACATTATCGTGATAATCTTTGTACGTCATTTATACAGGGAAGATTCTTCACGGATCGGAACAGCCTGTAAAGCAGGGCAAGCCGTCAGATTGCAGAAGCTTCTGACGCCAGACGCCAACCAGTTACTTATTCCAGGGAGCCCAATACCGCCCTGATGAATCAGCTGGAGAGCAGCTTTTCGCAGATGGTGCAGACGCTGGCGGAACGGTGTCACTCCCTCCCCCAGTCGCCGCTTGCCTTCAGACAGCTAATGTTAATCAAAGCCTCGATCTTCAATGTGCAAGCAGCCCAGCCAGTGCCAGTATGGTCGCGACCTTTCCGTTTTTGTTGGTGTGAAAACTGATATAGCGCTGAGATGCTTATGTGAGGTTGTTTATTGGTAATAATATGCATGTTGGCATAATAATTATGTGTTAATGCTGTTCCTCAGCGCTACCTGCTTACAATATCTTCGGCTCCGGCACTGACTGCTGCCTTGATCCCCGACCATATACGCTAACGTAGGGAATCCTCACACTTTGACCGACCATTTGCCCGAATGGCCAAAAAATGGTCGGCACATTTACGTCAGGCTGGCCAATCCAAAAGTACTGATTGGCCCTTGTTCCTGCGTGGCAGGCAAGCTCGAATAGTACCCTATCACCGTCATCATAGAGGAAGATGCAATGTACGTACTGATGGATATCATGGTGTCACCCGGCGGCGTGGGAACCTCAGTTTCACCTTATGTGGCCATGTGCCAGAAAATTTTCGAAGACGCCGGCCTCACCCACACCATGCACGGCTACGGCACCAACGTGGAAGGTGAATGGGAAGACGTGATGGCCGCGGTCAAACGCTGCCACGAAGATCTTCATGCGGCCGGAGCCGTGCGCATTACCAGTCACATGAAAGTAGGCACCCGGGTAGACCGCAAGCAGACCATGGCCGATAAGGTCAGCAGTGTGCAGGATAAACTGGACTCCCGATAACGGGTTGCCCCCTGCTATCCAGCCAATGCAATATAACCGGGAAAGGACCCTCGCCAGCCCCGGTTATATCGCCAGCCTCTTCCCTGTCGTACTATGCAAATAAAGGGTATCATTCCGCAATTAGCCGACAAAAACATAGTTATTACATGAAAATAGAACCAAACATCCCGATCATCATGGACGGCGGCATGGGGCGCGAGCTCAAGCGTATCGGTGCGCCCTTCAAACAGCCGGAATGGTCGGCTCAGGCCTTGATTGAAGCTCCGCAATTTGTGTCACAGGCTCATGAACACTTTCTGGCGGCGGGGGCCGAGGTCATTACCACCAATACCTATGCGTTGGTCCCTTTTCATATCGGGGCAGAACGCTTTAACGCGTCCGGCAGCCAGCTGATAAAACGGGCGGCCGGCCTGGCCCGGGACTGTGCAAAGCACTATCCGGCGGCGTCGGTGGCCGGTTGTATCCCCCCGGTGTTGGGTTCGTATCGACCCGATTTGTTTTCATCGGCAGCGGCACAGCCCCTAATCGATGCCATGATAGAAAACCAGAATGAATATGTGGACTTCTGGCTGGCCGAAACCGTGTCATGCCTTGCCGAGGCCGAGCTGATTGCCAACCGGGTTTTACCGACTGATAAAGCACTGTGGATGGCCTTTACCATTCAGGACGAGCCGGACGGAGCGCCCCGCCTGCGCTCCGGCGAAAAGGTGTTTGATGTGGTGCGCCAGCTGGATAAAACCCGGATCTCCGCCATTCTGTTCAACTGCAGCCGTGCCGAAGTCATGGAGCAGGCCATTGTCACCGCCAGACGGTCACTTACCGAGTCCGGTGATGAGCAACATATCCGGCTTGGCGCCTATGCCAACAGCTTCTCGCCCATCGGTCATGAGCACCAGGCCAATAACGGACTCTGCGCGCTCAGGGAAGAGTTAACACCACAGGCCTACCGTGACTTCGCCCGGTCATGGATTCAGGCCGGCGCCAGCATCATTGGCGGGTGTTGTGGTATTACCCCTGCCCATATCAAGGAACTGACCACGCTCAGGGAAAACTGAATCACCTGCTGCCCCTGGATGGAGGTCCGGACAGCAAGCCGAGGGTGATCTGATGCAGGGGCCAATGCCGGATTGGCCTCCCTGCCGGGCAACTTCACTCTATTTCAGTTTTATATTCTGCCTGGTCTCGAATTTTCCCGGGGCTGCACCAGGCAAGGCAGACGTTTATGCTGCTTTATCGTCATTAATCAAGGCGGTTTACTTGTCTGCGTCAGCTGTTTAGACTTCCGCTCCACCTTCTCTATTGGTATTCCCATGACCTTTGCCGAGCTCAAGCTTCATCCTGACCTGTTGGCCGCCTTGCCGTGGCATACGCCGACTCGTATTCAGCAACTGGCCATTCCGGTGGCACTGGCCGGCCAGGATGTCCTGGCACTGGCCAGGACCGGCAGCGGCAAAACCCTGGCCTTTGGCCTGCCATTGGTTCAGGGAGTACAGGTGCAGGGAATACAACCAGCGCCAGCCCCGGTACAGGCGCTGATACTGGTGCCCACACGAGAGCTGGCAACGCAGACAAGTACCGTGCTGCAGCCATTGGCTCGGGCCATGAACATTGGCATCGTGACCCTCTGTGGCGGCGTGGAGCAAGAGCAGCAACTGGCCGAACTCGCCACGGGGCCGCAATTGCTGGTGGCCACGCCCGGTCGCCTGCTGGATCTGCTGGAGCAACAACTGATCAGCCTGGATGCGGTCTCGCAACTGGTGCTGGACGAAGCTGATCGCCTGCTGGAAATGGGCTTCTGGCCCGACATTCAGCGGATATTGGCCAGGCTGCCGGAACAACGGCAGACACAGCTGTTCTCGGCGACCCTGCCCGCCGAACTGGAGGATATTGCCACCCGGTTGCTCATCGACCCTCGCCGTATCGAGGCCCATGCCGGCAACAGCCTGGTTGATGAGGTTGAACAACGTTGTTATCTGGTCAACAAGGGCAGCAAAGCGCAGGCGCTGATCGCCCTGCTCAGACAAGGTGCCTGGTCGCAGGTGCTGGTCTTCATCAATGCGCGGGACAGCGCCGATGCGCTGGCAAAAAAACTCAACAAGGCCGGTATCGATGCCGCCGCCTTGCACGGCGACAAGGAACAACAGGTACGTGCACAGACGCTGACCGAATTTAAAACGGGCCGGTTACGGGTGCTGGTTGCCACCGATCTGCTGGCCCGGGGTATCGATGTCGCGGCGCTGCCGGTGATCATCAATCTGGACCTGCCAGCCAGCGCGCCGGTGTATGTACACCGGGTGGGGCGCACCGCCCGAGCCGGCCGGGAAGGGCTGGCGATATCGCTGGTCTGCCACGCCGAGGCGGAGGCATTGACCGCCATCCGGACCCTGACGGGCGCGGGGCTGCCGCTGCAGGCACTGGACGGTTTTCCGGTCACGGATCAACCAGCCAGCGGCGAGCGTAAACGACCTCCGCGGGACAAACAGGCCAACCGTCGCAGCGCCAGCAAGCGCAGCATCAAGCAGTTTAAATCGCCACGTTGAATCTCTTGTCCCCGATGCATAAGGAAACGGTCACGTGAGCCTGATCGCGAGTTTACCCTGGTATGATTTGCCGGTACGGCAGCCGAAGCTGGATGCATTCTGGTCGGTGTTGAGAAACGAGTTGCATCGATTGAGCGCGCCCCTGTTGCCCGACCGCCTGCCGTTGCCCGAGACACTGAACCGACACACCCCGCTGGTCGAGCAATGGGCCCACCCCGCCTTGCTGCTCAGCCAGTGCTGTGGGCCGGACCTGTTCACTCCCCAGGCACAGGAACTGGTGCCGATTGCCCGGCCGGTGTTCGCCGATCTGGACGGTACTCCGGGCCAGTATTTCAGCCATATCGTCACCGCAAGGGGTCGGGAGCATAGGGGCTCTGGACGCTTCGTGATTAATTCGGCCAGCTCCCGCTCCGGCGGTGCCGCCCTGTTTGAATGGGCAGCCGCCAGCGGGATTGACTGTGACCAGGTGCTGATCAGTGGAGCCCATGCCAGCAGCCTGGATTATCTGCGCCATGGCTGGGCGGATCTGGCGGCCATCGACGCCCACAGCTGGCCCTTGCTGGACACCCGCGGCATCACCATCATCGGCAGAAGTACAGAGGCCCCGACCCCGCCCTTCGTAATGCACCGATGCAGCCCCATTGGCGCGGCGTTGATACGCACAGCGTTGGACTGTGCCATCGAACAGGCGGGCGCCTCAATCCAGATTGCAGAGCTGATGAACATCAACGGCCAGACCTATCAGCCCATGACGGCACCCTGGCACATCAGCCTGCCCGCCGGCGCAGGTGGCATCAGCTGTGCGACAGCCCACCCCTCCCTATCCGCTGGCCAGCGGATGTCCGTTGACCCAGAACCGGTCCCGGGCAATGGTAGCCTTATCCCCATCGGCTCGCTAAAATAACGTCCCTGTTTCGCCTGCCCGAGAATCTCATGGATGTCACCGCCCTGCCCGTCTTTTATCACCAGTTGCATCAGGCCCTGGATCACGGGCTGAATGCACACCCCGATGAAATCCGACGGCTGTTTCATGGCCGCGGGCGCTGCTGGCCGGGGCTGGAGCAACTGACCGCAGACTGGCTGGATGGTCAGTTGCTGGTGTCTCTGTTCAAGGAGCCGGAACCCGAATTTCTGTCTCGGCTCAAGGCCTTGTTGCTGCAGCTGACCGAGCAGGAAGCATGGCATCAGCGCGGTGCCCGTGCCCTGTTATTGCAACATCGCAGTCGGGAAGGTGCACCGATAGAAGTACTCTGGGGCGAGCTCGAGTCTCGCCCCCAGGTACGGGAGCTGGGGCTGTACTATCAGCTGGAGCTGGGCCGCAACCAGAATCACGGGCTTTTTCTAGATATGCGCCTCGGACGCAGCTGGGTGCGGCAACAGGCGCAGGGCAAGCGGGTGCTGAATCTCTTTGCCTATACCTGCGGCTTTTCGGTGGCGGCCATTCAGGGTGGCGCCGAGCAGGTGGTCAACCTGGACATGGCCAGGGCGGCGCTGAGCCGGGGCCGGGACAATCATCGGCTCAATGATCACGACCTGAGCAAGGTGACGTTTCTCGGTCATGAACTGTTCAAATCCTGGGGCAAGGTACGCAAGCTGGGGACTTATGATTTGATCATCATCGATCCGCCTTCATTTCAGAAGGGCAGCTTTGCCCTCACCCAGGATTACCACAAGATTTTGCGACGGTTGCCCGAGCTGCTGACCGAGAGCGGCCAGGTGCTGGCCTGTGTCAACGATCCCGATATTCCCAGCCGCTTTTTAATCGACAACATGGCCGAGCAGGCGCCAGCATTACGCTTCGTCGAACGGCTGGACAATCCCCCCGAGTTTGAAGACATAGACCTGGAAGCCGGGCTCAAGGCCCTGGTGTTCGGCCGCTGCTCCCGGTAATACCGGCGCCAGCCTCACAGATCCTCTTCGGTCATTACCCGGTTCCGCCCCGCCTGTTTGGCGGCATACATCGCCATATCGGCACGGGTGACCAGGCTCTTGCGGCTATCACCGGGTCGCCAGAGACTGACACCTATGCTGAGCGTCACGGTACCTACGCTGCCGAAATCGGTGGCCCCGACGGCTTGCCTGATCCGTTCGGCCAGTGTTCTCGCGTCCGCAAGACTGCAACCGGATGCCAGGATGACAAACTCTTCTCCACCCCAGCGTCCCAGATAGTCACTGTCTCTCAGGGTCTGGTTGATGACCGCCGCCAGGGTGACCAGCACTGCATCACCGGCCTCATGACCGTGATGATCGTTAATGCGTTTGAAAAAATCCACATCAAGCAGCAGCAGCGCCGATGGCCGGCCAACACGTACTGCCAGACTGATGTCGTGCTCGATCGCCTGCTCGATACGATAACGATTCCAGATCTGGGTCAGGGCGTCGGTGGTGGCGATGCCTTCCAGTCTCCGGTTGACCTGGGTCAGGCGGGCGTTGAGGTCACTGATGGCCTTGACCAGAATCGCGACGGTGACATCTTCGCCGATATCCAGTGCCGCCCGCTGTTCCCTGAGTAGCCAGGGTTCGCTCTGCTCCTGCACCTCCTCCACCCAGGTCTCGAATGAACGCAGGGGTGACAAGAGGCGCTGGCCATTCTCGAAATGGCTCAAGGCATCCAGCCGGCCGGCCCAGCGATAATTTTTCAACCGTTCGACACGAAACAGCAACAACCAGCCGCGCTGTGCCGCCTCTAGTGGCAGCGGCACGGCCAGCAGGCCCCCATAACCCGTCAGCTCGACCTCCGTGGCCAGCGGAGTACCGGCCAGATGCTGGCTACACCAGATCCCGCATCCCTGATGATGCGTGTTGAGCCAGCGACCTGTTCGCAGCAAGGCGTTGTTCTCCGGTACCAGACCGGTGCTGTAAGCCTGTCCATGATGGAGCAACGCCACGCCGCTGGCGCTGAATAAAGTCAGCCATTCCTGGCCCCGACGCTGCAACAGCTCCAGCGGATCCTGAAAACCCAATTGATCATCCGCCAGCAGTTCCCGGCAATCCTGAACTCGCCGCAAATAGGCCGTTTCATCTCGGGCCTGGAGCAAAAACAGTCGCTGGGTGGCCATGTGTACCAGGGTATAGACCGCATCACGCACCAGGGGGGACAAGGCGAGCGGCTCGAGTCCATGACAGGCGAGCAGCCCCCACAGATCCTGATCACCCGGAATGGCAATCGACAGCGCCGACTTCACGCCCATATTGTGCAGGTAACGCAGATGCATGGGCGACACCGCCCGCAATACGCCCGGAGACAGGTCCAGCGGCTCCGCCGAGGTATCCATCGCCGGTACCAGCGGCACCGCAGCCACGGTGGCATCGGGAATACTGCGTACCGGGTTGATGCGATACAACGCACGCACCTGTGGCGGTATATCGCTGGCAGGAAACGAATGTCCCAGGTAGCCGAAAACCTGCTCACTGCGACTTTCGGCAACCACGGTCCCGTGCCAGTCGGCATCAAACCGGTACACCATGACCCGGTCATGTCCGGTCAGAGAGCGAACCGCCTGCACCAGCGCCTGCAGCAGACTGTCGGTTGTCTCGGCACCGGCAATACGTGCCAGCCGTTCATTCACCGCCGGCAGCAGCCGCAGTTCTTCCACGCTGCGAACCGGTTCCAGCTCAATCACCACCCGCTGTTGGTGACGATAGGCAATGACCCGGAATCTCCGGCGATGGCCCTCAATCTGCCGGCTGATGAGCAGGCTGCCGGACAACCGTTCATTTGCCTGCAGTTCTCGTCGCAGCCGGTTGATCAGTCTGGCGCCGAGCAGCCCGGAAGGCGTCGCATCCAGCGCCTGTGTCACGCTAACACCTAAAATCTGCCCGATATTGGCACTGACCTGTATGGTCGTCGTCAAGGCATGATCAAGGTGAAACAAACAACCCGCCGGCTGAATGGCGCCGGGAGTATGTACCGCTTCACGATTGCACTGCGCCTGCAGCGCAGCCAGTTCTGGGGTTATCTTGAGGGGCACAGTATCCTTTCCCGCATCAGGTAGAGATCAGCAACGAGTACCCATGACGGTATCCGCCGCCTGATAAGCATCGAGGCAAGACAGAAACAGCCGAAAAGCGCTGTTGGCAGCCGAAGCTGCCGACAGCCATTCCTCTTCGGTACAGTGACATTCGGCAAAGCGCCAGAAATCTCTCCAGTTGTCTTCCTCCTGCGCGACCGAAAAATAGCGGCTCGGCACCTGTGTACCCAGGGTGCGATGAATGTTGTGCGCGATGACCCGGCTGCCCAGCTTGGCCCCTTCCAGCACATACAACAACCCGATTAGCTGGCCGGGACGACCAACGTCGAGACACGCCGTTCCGTCATGTACCGGCAACCGCTGCGCCAGGGTGGTCAAGTCACCCGCCAGTGCCGAAACACGAGATAATAAGGGATAATCCAGTTGCAGTCGGTGCAACCCCCGATGTATGGCCTCTTCCAGCTGACATTGTGCGGGATAAAGCGCCAGCAGCGCGCCTGTATATTCTTCCTGGCGCAATCCCGGTTTGAGCAGGGGGCGTAATACCCGATGGCGGTCCAGATTGCGGTGCGCATCCAGGGTTGACTGCCGGAGATAGGCGCCGAGTGTAGTGGACACAATAATGATCCCTCTTCAGAGCCGATGGCATGGAGCGCTATTATCAAGGAAAAGAATGAGTTAACGCAATTCATAATCGAGGACTCGGGGTTTTCCGTCGGTGCTAGCTGATAACGGCACCTGCCGTCATGCCAACAGGTCGAACAGCAATAGGCGCCAGCCTGATGATATTCCGGTCGTTATCACGTATAAAACGCAATAAAGGCCGTTAATTCGCCCGAACACGCCTCTTGGCACGACATGGTCGTACCAAGAGGATTGGGCAGGTATAAGCCCCCGTATCGAGCAATAAGGAAACTCATGGACATTTTTATCTCGGCCAGCAATGCACTGACCAACTGGCTGGGCGTCACCTTGCCGAAAATTCCCAGCCCGGATGGCAAGCGCGTGGGAACCCAACCGTTGAGCACCGGGTTTGCCCGGGTGTCCTGGCAATGTCATCTGGTAGAACACGGCAACAAGGGCGCTCGGCGCCACCATACGGTGATCGCGGTAGAGGCCTATAGTCGCTACGCCATCCTGCTGCCCTTCAGCCTGCGGCCGACACAGGACGAGCTGGAACAGGTGCTGCTGGAACGCTGGGGTAACGAAGCCCTGCATCTGGCACTGGAAAGTGGCGCCATCAACGACGACGAATTGCCGCTGATGACGGATAACTACCTCACTCAGCCCCGTCAGGTCCACTGGTTCAACAACAACGATCTCAGCGTCAATGGTCATGTTGCCGATGCCGGACAGTGGCTGAAGCAGACCCTGACCCACGAGGGCCTGGACTACCTGGATGATAATCACTGTTACGGCCTGGGGCTGCATATCAACCAGAGGCACAAGAAGGCCGGCAGCAACCGAGCTCCGTCCTTCCGGCCGGTGGTTCGCCTGCTGGACGACGCCCTGTTTCGCTTTGGCAGCGGTCTGGCGGCTGCGTCTTATCCCGACACCCGGGTCGGTGACTTCCCCTGCCCTTACCCGGACCAGCCCGTACGCAATAACGTGGTGCAGCTGGACCATTACCGGCAATACCGATGACAACGATCGGTAGCCATGTCTCCGTGATATCGCCCGGTTGATGATTGATTTACATACAGTGCAGCGTCTAAACCGGCACGAATATGCGCTTTTTACCGCATATTCTCCATCACGCTGTCGACCCCGGGCTCCGCTGCAGTATACTGACCGCAATTTACCAACGCTGATGAGTTTTTGAGTGCAACCACTGAGTCCCGTCGAACTGAATCCCGTTTTTAACCTGCCCGAACTCGCCACCCTGAACGAGGTGCCCTGCCTGCCGTTCAGCGCGCTGCAAGCCCGGGTAGATTCCGCCTTCTCCACCCTGTCGGAATTGAATGCGGTAAATCCGGTGCTGTTACTCAACGGTTTTCCGGGTGCAGATTATGAAGAGCTGGTCCAGGATCTGGTCAGAAAGCATGCCAAGCATGCCGACTTGTTCGATCTGTGTTACGCCGAGAACCTGCATCACCCACAAAAACCCATCTGGCTGAGGCTGAAGGCCGGCACCGGCATCGAGTTCTGCGAGCTGGTCGGTCAGTTGCTGGAGCTGTCATCGCGCCACCTGGAAGCCGAACATGTGGTGCAGCGGATCCTGAAAAAGCAGGGCAACGACGAGAAGATAGCCGACTACCTGTCGCTGTTGTCCCAGCATGTGGCCGCCGGTCAGGGGTTCAGCCACCCGGTGCTGATCAACCTGATGGTGCACCGACACGACCAGACCATTCCCATCGTCTATGCCCGTCAGTTCACCCCCGAACAGCTGTTTGGTGCCATTCACTTTCAGACCGAACAGGGGTCGGTATTCAGCCACCACCATCTGCTGGAGCCGGGGCTGATCCATCAGGCCAACGGTGGTTACCTGATCGTGCCGATCGAAGAGCTGCTCGATCAGCCCAATCTCTGGTTTCGCCTGAAAAATGCCCTCGCCTCTCGCCGGGTGGAATGGAGCCGGTCGGCAGAAATGGCGTCGTTTTATTTTCAGCCCGAGCCGCCCCCGCTGGATATTCACCTGATCCTGGTGGGCGATCGTCTGTCGGTGGCCGAGCTCTATCTGCTCGACCGGGAGCTGGATACCCTGGCCTTTTTGCGGGCAGACATCATTCCCGAGTGGGATGTGCGCGAGGATTTACCTTCTTACCTCGGCTTCCTGTCCCATCTGCGGCAGAAGCACCAGCTGCTGGACATGGACGGCAGCGCCATACTGCGGCTGTGTCGCTATGGCTGCCGACTGACCGAGCACCAGCACCGGCTGTCGCTGGTCGAATCCCAGCTGGTGGCCATGATGCAGCTGTCGGATGTCATCGCCCGACGAGAACAAAGCGAACTGATTACCGAAGCCCATGTACTACTGGCCCAGCAGGAGCAGGACCACCGTCTGAGCTTTCTGGTGGAACAATCGGATCTGGGCGTGCGCGATGGCCAGTATCTGCTGCAGACAAGCGGCAAGATCGTGGGCCAGATCAACGGCCTGTCGGTGATTCAGATCACCGGCCACCCTTACGACTTCGGCGAGCCGGTGCGACTCACCGCCACCGTGCACCTGGGCGATGGCGACGTGGTGGACATCGAGCGCAAGGCCGATCTTGCGGGTCATATTCATGCCAAGGCGATGATGATCATCCACGGCTATCTGTCCAACCTGTTCGGTGCCGAGCACCCTTCACCGCTGTCCGCCAACCTGGTGTTCGAGCAGTCTTACCATGAAATCGACGGCGACAGCGCCTCGCTGACCGGCCTGTGCGCCCTGCTCTCGGCCCTGGCCAAGGAGCCGATATATCAGCACTTTGCGGTGACCGGTGCCGTGGATCAGTTTGGTCATGTGCAACCGGTGGGCGGTGTGAACGAGAAAATAGAAGGCTTCTTTCGGCTATGCAAGATTCAGGGACTGACCGGCGAACAGGGGGTTCTGATCCCCGCCAGTAACCGGCTGCAGCTCAATCTGTCGGATGAAGTCAGTGCCGCCATCCAGGCCGGTCAGTTCCACATTTATCCGGTGGCCCATGTCGAACAGGCCATCGAACTACTGACCGGCAGTGTGGCCGGTGATGTCGAGCAACCGGATACGCTGTTCGGCCGTATTCGTGATCGCCTCGACGAGCTTAACGGCCATACCGTGGAAAGCGGCTTTTTACGGCGCTTGTTCCGACGCTGAAGTGATCGGACTTGTATGGTGAACAACTGTTCGCTAAAGTGACGCCAATTGCAATCCAGGCCCTGCCTGAACAAAATGGAATAGTGAAATGCCTTCACAAAAAGAACTGGGTAAACATTCCTTTACCAGAGAAGAACTGCTGGCCTGTAGCCAGGGTGAGTTATTCGGCCCGGGCAACAGCCAGTTGCCGGCGCCCAACATGCTGATGATGGACCGCATCATGCACATCAGCGACGAGGGTGGCGAACACGGCAAGGGCGAGATCATCGCCGAGCTGGATATCACCCCCGATCTGTGGTTCTTCGACTGCCACTTCCCCGGCGACCCGGTGATGCCCGGTTGTCTGGGTCTGGATGCCATGTGGCAGCTGGTCGGCTTCTTCCTGGGCTGGAAAGGCGGCCCCGGCAAGGGTCGCGCTCTGGGCGTGGGTGAAGTGAAATTTACCGGCCAGATCCTGCCGACGGCCAAGAAAGTGACCTATAAAATTACCCTCAAGCGGGTGATCTGGCGCAAGCTGGTCATGGGTATCGCCGACGGTATCGTGGAAGTGGACGGCCGCGTGATTTATGAAGCCAAGGATCTGAAAGTCGGTCTCTTTACCGATACCTCCAGCTTCTGATCGATCCCCTGACGGCAGCAGAAAACGTTAAGGCCCCGACATGTCGGGGCCTTTTTGTTGAAGGTATCGTTAACTTACTTTATGAAGAGGCCCGAGCCCTTGTCTTCCATGGCATCTCGCCAGCCACCCAACCAGTGACCTTTGGCATCAAAATCATTGTAGGGACATTGCTCTTTGGCTCGACCACTGACTCCGGCCTGGTAACCGCGGGTACGCGCTCTTTCCAAGCGGTCACGTTTTTGTCTCTTCATAGATACAACCCTCATATAATCAACAAAAAGTGCACGGCGGCGTTACCACCGCCGTCCCTTATGAATAAATGAGTTGAGCCTCGAGATCAAGGCTAATTTTTGAGCATGGTCTACGGCGACCGTGTTAACGACTGATTTCTATGACATTTTAGTGAAGATAAAAATATCAAAATGTGAGCAATCTCACTCCGATCATGGCAGGCCGTATCGCATCAATGACCGTGTAAAATGCCATTGATGGTGATTGATAGTAATTGATGAATGATGAACAGCCAGATAACAACATGCCCGCGAATAGCGGGCATGTCCGGATTAAAAAGCGAGGATCGGTGACTTAGCCGGCAGCCATGGCTTCCAGCTCTTCCCAGCGGGCAAAGGCCACTTCCAGCTCGGCTTCCGCTTCGGCCAGTTGCTGCAGGGTCGACTGCGTTTGCTCCTCGGACTGGGTGAAGAAGTCCGGGGCATTCACCGCTTGCTGCAATGACGCTATCTGTTGCTCCAGCTGTTCCAGTTTCAACGGCAGGCCGCTCAGCTCCTGCTGCAGCTTGTACGACAGTTTCTTGCCAGGCTTGGGCTTGTTGTCAGCCTTGGCCGCCGGCTTGTCGGTTTTTTCTTTCGCCGCCGCCACTTCGGTCTGGTAGGACAACTGATGCTGCATGTCCTGATAACCACCGACAAATTCGCTGACCTTGCCCTCGCCTTCGAACAGCCAGCAATGAGTCGCGGTGTTGTCGATGAAGTCCCGGTCGTGGCTCACCAGCAACAGGGTGCCTTTGTAGTCGGCGAGCAACTCTTCGAGCAGTTCCAGGGTTTCGACGTCCAGATCGTTGGTCGGTTCATCGAGCACCAGCAGGTTGCTGGGCTTGAGGAACAGCCGCGCCAGCAGCAGCCGGTTTTTCTCACCGCCCGACAGCGCCTTGACCGGGGTGCGGGCTCGCTTGGGCTCGAACAGGAAATCCTGCAGGTAACCCAGCACATGGCGGCTGCGGCCATTGACTTCTACTTCCTGCTTGCCTTCGGCCAGGTTATCCATCACGGTGCGCTCAGGATCGAGCTGTTCCCGGTACTGATCGAAATAGGCCACGTCCAGCTTGGTACCACACTTGAGGCTGCCATGCTGGGCTTCCAGCTTACCGAGCAGCAACTTGATCAGGGTACTCTTGCCACAACCGTTGGGACCCACCAGGGCAATCTTGTCGCCACGCTGCACCAGCGTCGAAAAGTTCTTGAGCAAGGGCTTGCCTTCGTAGGCGAAGTCCAGGTTCTCGGCCTCGAACACGATTTTGCCGGAACGGCGTACATCGTCCAGGGTCACGCTGACTTTACCCAGGCTTTCACGGCGCTGACTGCGCTCGTTGCGCAAGGCTTTGAGGGCTCTTACCCGGCCTTCGTTACGGGTGCGTCGTGCCTTGACGCCCTGACGGATCCAGGCTTCTTCCTGCGCCAGGCGCTTGTCAAACAGCGCATTCTGTTCCGCTTCCACCCGCAGCGCTTCCTCCTTGTTGACCAGATAATCGTCGTAGTTGCCGGGCCAGCTGGACAGCTTGCCCCGATCCAGATCCACGATACGGGTGGCCATCTTGCGAATAAAGGCACGGTCGTGGCTGACGAAGACGATGGCGCCTCTGAAATCCACCAGAAAGCTTTCGAGCCAGGCGATGGCGTCGATATCCAGGTGGTTGGTCGGCTCATCCAGCAGCAGAATGTCCGGATCGTTGGTCAGTGCGCGGGCCAGAGCCACCTTGCGCAACCAGCCGCCCGACAGGTCGTTCAGCCGGGTGTCCCCGTTCAGGCCGAGCAGGGTCAGGCTCTGGTTGATGCGGGTGTCGAACTGCCAGCCATTGGCGTGCTCAACCTGTTCTTGCAGTCGCATCAGCTCGTTCATGGCTTTTTCGGAGGTATCGTGACAGACCCGCTCGAGCTGATGATGATATTTGGCCAGCAGAGTCCCCATCTCGGCCAGACCACCGGCAACATAGTCGAACACGGTCTGATCGTCGGCGACCTTGGGGGGATCCTGCTCGAGTCGGGCGATATTGATGCCCTGTTGCAGCTGGCGACGACCGTCGTCCAGCTGCAGTTCGGCGGCAATCACTTTCATCAGTGTCGACTTGCCGGCGCCGTTACGACCCACGATACAGACCCGTTCTCCGGCCTGAATATTGAATTCCACCCCATCCAGTAACGGGGCATCACCAAACGCCAGCTGGGCGTTTTGCAGGGTTAACAAACTCATGACGTTACTCGGTTAAAGGCAATAATATCGGCGGCACTAAAGGGCCAGTCCAGTTCGGCACCGTCTTGGCGGCGCAACACCGGGATCCGTACCGCATAAGCGGCCAGCCATTGCTCGTTGTTGATAATATCTTGTTGCTCGGTGTCACCGCTCAGGCCGCACTGCTCCAGCAGCGCCCAGGCCTGTTCGCACAGGTGGCAACCATCGGTAGAAAACAGCGTCAGGCTCATCATTGACTCCGGCGAATTTCCCAGCAGTTATGGATCTGCGGGTTACGGGCAAAGTCTTTCGGCAGGCTGGACTTGGTAATGTCTTTCGCCACCAGGCCCAATTCTTCCAGCCCGGCCATGTCCATCTTGAAATGACGCTTGTTGTTGGAAAAGATCAGCAGGCCGTCCGGACGCAGTCGTTTGCTCAGCAAGCCCAGCAGCTCGATATGATCGCGCTGCACATCGAAGGCATCTTCCATCCGCTTGGAGTTGGAGAAGGTCGGCGGATCGACGAAGATCAGGTCATAATCGTCGCCGGGTTTGCTCAGCCAGCTCAGGCAGTCGGCCTGCACAAACTGGTGGCGACGACCGGTCAGACCATTGAGTTGCATGTTGCGCTCGGCCCAGCCCAGATAGGTTCTGGACATGTCCACGGTGGTGGTCGATCTGGCGCCGCCCAGACCGGCATGCACGGTGGCGGTGCCCGTGTAGGCAAACAGGTTGAGAAAATCCTTGCCCCTGGCCAGCTCACCCAGCTGTTTGCGGATGGGCCTGTGATCCAGAAACAGGCCGGTGTCGAGGTAATCGTACAGGTTCACCAGCAACCGGGTGTTGTGCTCCTGGACTTCCATCCACTGATCGCGGCGGTCCAGTTTTTCGTACTGCTCCCTGCCCTGCTGGCGCGACCGGACTTTCAGTATCACCTTGCTGCCCTCTACCCCGGTGACCGCCATGGTCGCCTGTACCAGATCGTAGAAACGACCCCGGGCCTTGTATTCGGGAATGGTTTTGGGCGCGGCGTATTCCTGAATGACGATATAGTCCTGATAACGGTCGATGGCGGCATTGTATTCCGGCAAGTCCGCATCATAGAGCCGGTAGCAGTCAATCTGCTCGTTACGGGCCCACTTTTCCAGCGCCTTGATGTTCTTGGCCAGCCGGTTGGCAAAGTCTTCCGCCAGCGGCCGCGCCGCCTTGGCATCTTCGGCAATTTTATAATTACGCAATTCACAGGCCAGGGCGCCGTTGAACAGCTTATAGATTTTTTCGTGGCGCAGACGCAGGCAGCTGAGCAGTTCGGGAGAGCTGGAAATCAGACTGACGTGCCAGCCTTGAACTGATCGCGCAGGGTATCGCCCAATTGCTGATGCAGACCCAGCAGGGACGGAAACTCGCTCAGTCGCTCACCGTAAGGCGGATTGGAAATCAGCCAGCCGGGTGTGGCGGCCGGGTTGATCAGGCTGGTGACGCTGCCCGGTGCAAAGCGGATCAGCCCCGCTACCCCGGCTGACTCGGCGTTTTCCTGGGCGAACGCCAGTACCCGCTTGTCCTGATCGAAACCATATAGCTGGGTGCTGGCCTGTTTCAGGCCGCGGGTGGCGCGTACCGTCGCCTCGGCGCTGATCTCCTGCCACAGGGCGCGGTCGTGGCCGCTCCAGGCCATGAAGCCGAAACGCACCCGCAACAGACCCGGCGCCTGATCGGCCGCCATCAATGCCGCTTCTATTAATAAGGTACCGGAGCCGCACATGGGATCGACCAGCGGCGTATTCAGATCCCAGCCGCTACGCAACAGGATGGCGGCGGCCAGGTTTTCCTTCAGCGGTGCTTCACCGGCCTGCTGACGGTAACCCCGTTGGTGCAGGGCCGGGCCGGACAGGTCCAGGGTAATGCTGAGCTGGTTGCGCTTGAGGTGCGCCAGAATACGGATGTCCGGGGTGCGCTTGTCCACGTTCGGCCGTTCGCCCCGGCGTTTGGTCAGCCGGTCGACGATGGCATCCTTGATCTTGAGCGCACCATACTGGGTATTGGTGATGGCATCGTTACCACCGGAAAAATCCACGGCAAAGGTCTGCCCTGGTTGAATATGCTGCTCCCACTCGATGTTGGCCGCGCCCAGGTAAAGGTCCATATCATCGCGCATGGTAAAGTCGGCCAGTTGCAACATGATACGCGAGGCCAGCCGAGACCACATACAGGCACGGTAAGCGGTGGCCAGTTCACCCTTGAAGGCCACACCGGCCACGGTTTCCTGAAGCGAGGTGGCGCCCAGGTTTTTCAGTTCGTCGGTGAGTAAGGATTCCAGGCCCTTGGGGCAGGTAGCAAAAAACGGCAGCATAGTCAGGCTTTTCAGATAAAAGAGGGCGACATTATACCTTAAACCGCTGTCGGTCTGTAAAAATTGCCGCTTATTGCACGCAATATCGGCAGGTTGACGCATTATCCATCATACGAAACAAAGTTCTGCCATCGCCCTTGCATTCAGTGATACGGATCACTAGTATACGCAGCCTGAGGACGCGGGATGGAGCAGTCTGGTAGCTCGTCGGGCTCATAACCCGAAGGTCGTCGGTTCAAATCCGGCTCCCGCAACCAACTTGTTATGTACGCCTACCCTCCCCCTGAATTACCTCTTTTCTCATTCATTATCCAGCTATCAGCTATCAGCTATCAAATTAGTTTATCTGCCAGACGATAAAACCCCATCGTTGTTTTTCTTGCCGTTGATCTTTATTTTGTTTAACCCACTTTCCTGATTTCTTCTTCCCGATACGATCTCTCCAGGCTGATAATCCGATCGTTCATCACCTTGATGGCACCAAAGGTCGGTAATTGTTTGGTCTCCGCCAGTAGCTGGTTTGCCGATAATGACATGCAGGTCGTTGCCGACGGCGACGTGTCCACTACCATCATGGTCAGCAACTCGGTTTGTATATCGAGCGCAATCAGCTCGCCCAATTGTGGCTGATGATAATCGGCCTGAGGCTCGAAAAACCAGCTTTGTGGCATCAGCGGTTTATAAAAACGGGCCACGGCCACGCCGTTCAAGGCCGCTTGTACCCGTTGCGCCGGTGCACGGATAGAGGTCAGCTTATCGAGAAAACTGTAATACAGGCCGGTATCTTCCACCGAAAAACACTGCTCCATATCTTCCGGGCACACCAGCTGTTTTTCGGAATAAGGCGTGCTGAACAGCATTTCGGCACCCAAATCCAGCATCAGGTGTCGATTATCGCCCATAAACCAGCGCCAGCAATCGTTTGGTTGTAGTAACATCCCAGTCACACCTTTGATAGCGAAATAAAATTTGCTCCCCAATACCTTAATGTATATTGCATTTTGGAGTAGGGAGCAAATTATCATTGACAATAAATAATTAAAGATTTTTCGCCAGGTTATGAACCAGCGCCGGTCCCTGATAGATAAAGCCGGAATACACCTGTACCAGGCTGGCACCTGCAGCCATTTTTTCTCTGCCGGCCGTCAGAGAATCGATCCCCCCTACCCCGATGATCGGCAAACGGCCATTCAGCCGACGCGATAGTTCCTTTATCACCTGGGTGCTTTTGTTCTGTACCGGACGACCACTCAATCCTCCCATTTCATGGGCATGAGGCAGATCGAACACCAGCTCCCGATCCAGGGTGGTATTGGTGGCGATAACCCCATCGAGCTCGAAGCGTACCAGGCTGTCGGCGACCTGTTCGATTTCTTCTTCCGACAAGTCCGGTGCTATCTTGACCAACAGTGGTACCTGCTTGTGATGTTGCTCGGCCAGTTGGCGTTGTTTCTGTTTGAGCGATGACAGCAAATCGTCGAGCGCCTCGCCGTATTGCAGCGAGCGCAGACCCGGCGTATTGGGTGAAGAAATATTGACGGTAATATAACCGGCATGGGCATAGGCCTTTTCCATGCAGATCAAATAGTCGTCTTTGCCGTGTTCGATGGGGGTATCTTTGTTTTTTCCGATGTTGATTCCGAGCACACCTTTATAACGGGACTGTCGGACATTTTCGATTAAATAGTCGATGCCATTATTATTGAAGCCCATGCGGTTGATGATGGCATCAGCCTGTTTGATGCGAAACAGCCGGGGTTTTTCATTTCCGTCCTGAGGCCGAGGCGTGACGGTACCAATTTCAATAAAGCCGAATCCCATGGCGGCAAAGGCATCGATACAGTCCCCGTTTTTATCGAGTCCGGCGGCCAGTCCTACCGGATTATCGAACGTCAGCCCCATCAGCTGTACCGGGTTATGAATTTTCGGACGGCGATAAAGCGCCGCCAGCGGGCCGTGCTGAGTCTTGGCCAGCCCCTTGATGGTCAGTTCGTGGGCATGTTCGGGGTCACATTGAAAAAGCAGGGATTTAGCCAGTGAGTACACGTATTTTTCCTTATAAAAAAGCCCCGGTCATGGCCGGGGCTTTTGTGTTTTACACCGTTAGATCAGACGGCGTTCATACAATTGAGCTGGAGCAGGTTCAGCTCGCGCAAGGCGACCGAGAACTGGGCAAACTCGTGACTGCCGGACATTTTAAAGTCCGCCAGCAGATGGCGCCAGCGATTCAGTAGCTGCTCATGCTCGTTAAGCCACTGATCAAGCATATTAGCGCATTCATCCTTACCTTTACAGTGCTTCAGGACGACCGAGGTCAGGCTGCGCTGCTGATAATCCAGATCTTCGCGGAAGGCGGCCCGGGCCAGCGCCTGCCAGTGGTTGCCCACGGCTTGCTTGTTGATCTGCTCGAGGAACCAGTGCAGTTCCAGCTCGGCACCGAGGTGGAAATACAGCTCGGCGACGACCCGGATATCCCGATCCTGCTCGGCCGCTACCTGGGCCAGATCCAGGGCCGAGAACAGACTGCTCATCTGAGACACTCGCTCGGCGATGGAAGTCGGGACTCCCTGTTTCTCGAGCTTTTCTACCTCGTTCTTGTGCTCTTTGACTTCGGACTCCACCATCACCTGATACAGATGTTCCGCCAGCGTGGTATAGACCGGCTTGAACTGGGCAATGGTTTCTTCGATGCTCAGATTGCGGTTGCGAGCGCGCAGGAACCAGCGGGTCGCCCGACGAACCATGCGCCGCGCCTGATGGAACATGTCCAGCTGGGTATCGGCGGATACCTTGTTGTCCAGCGCTTCGATATCACGCAGCAACTCGTTCATGCCGAACACTTCGCGGGCAATCATGAAGCTGATGGCGATGTCGCACATGCTGGCGCCGGTTTCATCCTGCAGCCGGTTGGCGAAGTTGAAGCCCATGTCGTTGACCATGATGTTGGCCAGACGGGTGGCAATGATTTCACTGCGCAGCGGATGCTCCATCAGCGCCTCACCGAACCGCTCCACCAGCTGGGCCGGCATGCTCGACGGCAACAGCCGGGCGATGTAGTCGTTATCGGTCAGCTCGGATATGTTGAGCAGATCTTTCAGCACCATTTTGCCGTAGGCCACCAGGATGGCGAGCTCGGGCCGGGTCAGACCACGACCGGAGGCCATGCGCTCGGCCAGTTCTTCGTCGCTCGGCAGGTATTCCAGATTACGATCCAGTTTCCCTTCGCGCTCCAGCCAGTGCATGAAGTGCTGGTGCTCCTTGAGCGGACTGGCACCACGATGTTCGGTAATGGAGATGGTCTGGGACTGACGATAGGCGTTAGTCAGCACGATATCAGCCACGTCCTGGGTCATGTCATACAGCAGTTGATCACGGTGTTTCTTGGTCAATTCACCCTTGTCGACCAGGGAATTGAGCAGGATCTTGATGTTGACTTCGTTGTCCGAACAATCCACCCCACCGACGTTATCGGTAAAGTCGGTGTTGATGCGTCCGCCCTTGCTGGCATATTCAATTCGACCCAGTTGGGTACATCCCAGGTTACCACCCTCACCCACAATACGGGCGCGAAGGTCTTCACCGTTGATCCGTACCGCGTCGTTGGCGCGGTCGCCCACATCGGCATCGGTTTCCCGACGTGATTTGACGTAGGTGCCGATACCACCGTTCCACAGCAGATCGAATTCGGCCATCAGCAGGTGACGGATCACCTCGGTCGGCGTCAGACTGGCTTTCTGGGTGCCCAGCAGCTTCTTCATCTGCGGGCTCAGCTTGATGGACTTGGCCGAACGCAGGAAGATGCCGCCGCCTTCCGAGATCAGGCTGCGATCATAATCATCCCAGCTGGAACCGGGCTGGTTGAACAGCCGTACCCGCTCCTTGTAGGTGCTGGCAGCATCTGGCTCCGGATCGATGAAGATGTGCAGATGGTTGAAGGCGCCGATCAGGCGGGTATGTTCGGACAACAGCATGCCGTTGCCGAACACATCGCCGGCCATGTCACCGACACCCACGGCGGTAAAGTCGGTCTTCTGGCAGTCGATGCCGATTTCACGGAAGTGACGTTTGACCGACTCCCAGGCACCACGGGCAGTAATGCCCATTTTCTTGTGATCGTAACCGACAGAGCCGCCGGAGGCGAAGGCATCGCCCAGCCAGTGACCGTATTCGGCGCTGATTTCGTTGGCAATATCGGAGAAGGTCGCGGTGCCCTTGTCAGCCGCCACCACCAGGTAGTAGTCGTCTTCGTCGTGACGTACCACATTCTTGGGCGGAATCACCTCACCCTGAATGATGTTGTCGGTTACGTCCAGCAGGGCACGAATAAAGATGCGGTAACAATTCTGGCCTTCTGTCAGGAAAGCGGCACGGTCACCGACCGGCAGTTGTTTGCAGACGAAACCGCCCTTGGCGCCGACCGGCACGATAACGGTGTTCTTCACCTGCTGCGCCTTGACCAGGCCGAGCACTTCGGTACGGAAGTCTTCCCGGCGATCGGACCAGCGCAGGCCGCCCCGGGCGACCTTGCCCCAGCGCAGGTGCACCCCTTCCACCCGCGGTGAATAGACGAAAATTTCAAATTTCGGCAACGGCAACGGCATGTCGCTGATGGTTTCCGGCGCCATCTTGAGCGAGATGTAGGCCTTGTCACTACCGTCTTTGGCGGGCTGGTAGAAGTTGGTTCTCAGGGTCGCTTCTATCATCTCCATGTAACGGCGAATGATACGGTCGTCGTCCAGGTTGGCAACCTTGTCCAGCTCGTCGATCAGCTGCTGATGCAGTTTTTGCTGCAGCTTGGGATCCTGCTTGAGTTTGGGTGAGAACCGACGCTGGAACAGGCTGAACAACAGACTGGCCAGTTCCGGATAACGGGACAGAGTTTCTTCGATATAACTCTGGCTGAACGTCACACCGGTCTGGCGCATGTACTTGGCATAGGCACGCAGTATGGTCACTTCACGACCGGTCAGTCCCGCAGCCAGTACCAGGCGGTTGAAGCCATCGCTTTCCAGCTCGTTGTTCCATACCTGGGCAAAGGCTTTCTGGAAACGCTCCTGACTGTTGTCCAGATCGAGGGGGGCGCCGGTGTAATACATGGAGAAGTCGAGGATCCAGAAGGTTTCATCGGTACACTCGATTTCATGTGGCGTTTCACCGATCACCCGCAGACCCATGTTTTCCAGCATCGGCAAGACGTCGGACAGGTGAATCGGCTCGGCACGGTGATACAACTTGAGACGCACCCGGTTGGAATCACGCTCTTCTTCCTGAGCTCGATAGAACAGCATGCCCAGCGGGTTGTTGTCGCTCAGCGCTTCCAGTTTCTCGATATCGGCCACCGCGGAGCCGGGCATCACCTCTTCGGTGTAGGCCCGGGGGAAGGCATTGTGGTATTTATTCTTGAGACGATTGCCCTCGGCCTCGCCGAAACTGGCGGACAACGACTGTTCCAGCTTGTCGTCCCAGCTGCGGGCCGCTTCAATCAGGTTTGCCTGGATTTCGTTCACATCAATGTCCATAGAGTTATTCTGCACCCGGATCAGGTAATGGGTGCGGGCCAGTACGCCTTCCGAGAAATAGGTGGTGAACTCCACCTCTTCCTCGGAGCCGAAGTAACGTTGAAGAATACGCTGGGTTTTTTCCCGCAGGGCGGTGTTGTAACGCTCTTTGGTGACATACACCATGCAGGAGAAATAACGGCCGAACAGATCCCGGCGCACAAACAGCCGGGTCATGTCCCGTTCCTGCATGCCCAGTACGCCCAGGCCGATCTCGAGCAGCTCTTTTTCAGTGGCCTGGATCAGTTCATCCCGCGGGTAGGTTTCCAGAATATTGAGCAGCGCCTTGTAGGCATGAGAACCGCGGTCCAGACCGGAGGCATCGATGATGCGCTTGAGCTTGGCACCGATCAACGGTATCTGCATGGCACTGGTGTTGTAGATGCTGGAAGCGTACAGACCGATAAAACGATCTTCACCGACTACATTGCCTTTTTCATCGAAACGCTTGACGCCGATATAATCGATGTAGGCCGGTCTGTGTACCCGGGACTTGTGATTGCTCTTGGTCAGTACCAGCATGTCTTTGCTCAGCGCCGCTTCGCGCGCCGTGGTCGTCAGACTGCTGAGTTTGAGGCCATCGCCCTGCTGTATACGACGCAGCAAACCCAGGCTGGAGTCCAGATCGGGCACCAGCTCATAGTCACCTTCGATGGCGGAAATATGGTAGCGACGGTAGCCTATCAGAGTGAAGTTGTGGTCGGCCACCCAGCTCAGAAAGGCCAGGGTTTCTTTCAGGGAGTCCGGGTTCAACGCCTTGGCCTGCTTGGGCAGTTCCTTGATGATGTCGGCCAGCCGGGTCACCATCGGCTGCCAGTCACCCACCGCCAGCGCCACTTCTTCAACCACCGACAACAGCTCGTCACGCAGCCGCTCACGGGCATCGGGATCAGACTGCCTGTCGATCTCGATCAGGAAGGCCGTTTCTACCCGGTTTTGCTTTTTCTGTTCATCGCCGGTCAGGATCTGCTGCAGTTTACCCTGCTCGTCACGTACCAGATGCATCGGCTGGTGCAGCATCAGGTGTGACGTAATGCCCAGGCGGGTCAGCGCCATCCGGATGGAGTCCACCAGAAACGGCACATCCTTGATGATCAGCTCGACAATGGTGTGAGGTGACTGCCAACCGTGGCGAGACAGCTCGGGGTTGTAGACCCGGACATAAGAAGCCTGATCGGGGCGGGCCTCAAAAGAACCCCATAGGCTGACCGCAGCACCGTACAGATCGCTATCGTTACGATGATTCAGATCATCATGGGTCATACCGCTATAGAGCTTGCTGACGAAAGTTTTCACCAGGGGGGCGGTATGCTCAGGAAATTTGTTTTCTACCAGTTGATTGACGTTTTCAAGCAAAACAGACGTTGCTGCGTCTTTAAATATCATGGCGTCGTGTTCCTCGGATACAGGCAATGACCATGGGGGAAGTGGAGCCCCAACGGGACCGAGACAGTGTAAGCCTGGTATATTTCGAATGCGAGCAAAGCAGCGTAAAAAGGTCTCAAAATATCGACCCGATCACTAGTGTGCAGAATATATACAAAGTATAAAAAAACATTCACGAGATAATCATCTAAACGTAAATGAATTGTTTCAAAGTTATTTTGAATAATTAGGCGAGTTATTTATTGAGTATGAGTGATTAACGAATAACGCAGCAAAGACGCATATCGGAGGGTTGCATAACTATCGCCGGCTTGATTTACGGCACCGTCACTGAAGGGGTGAAAAGCGCAGATCCTGTCCAGGCGTCACCCTCGCCGTCACCCGCGTGACAACAGGGATAACAAGCTGTTTAGTACCCTGCCGTCAGGATAACCGGCTCAGTCGATGCAGCCGGTGCTGCTCGGTCAGCTCGATTTCAAAGCGTCCGTTCAGACCATCGTGGCCGACAAAAGCGCGAAAATGATGCAGGGCCACCTGCAGGCGCAGTCCCTGTTCGGTGGTGACCGACAGGGCCGCAGTGCGGCCCTGATAGTACTGCAGCAGCTGCGTTCTGGTGATGGCAAGACGAAAACGCAGCCGCTGCATCAGGCCAGGGCCTTGCTGATTTTCTCGAACAGATCCCGCGACAGTGCCGGCAATGCCATCAGCTGCTGCAGCCGTGCCTTGATCATGGCCTGACGAGCATCGTCCAGCCGGGAAAACTGGATCAAGGGCGTGATCAACCGGGAGGCCACCTGAGGATTACTCTTGTTCAACTGTTCAAGCACCGAGACCAGCAGGTCATAGCCGGCACCATCCAGACGATGAAACTGTACCGGATTCGCCCCGGCGAATGCCCCAATCAGTGCTCGTACCCGATTAGGGTTATTGAGGCTGAAGGTAGGGTGACCCATCAGCTGCTGTACCTGCGCCAGCGTCCCCTCGCCCGGCGCCGTTGCCTGCAGACGGAACCAGTTATCAAGCACCAGACCATCATGCCGCCATTTGGCTTCGAAGTCGGCCAGCATGGTCTCGGCCCCTTGCAGGCCCGCCCGCACCGCAGCCTTCATCGCCGCCAGGGTGTCGGTCATGTTGTCGGCCTGTTGATATTGCCGTTGTACCCGCTCGGCATCGCCGGCCTGCGCCAGATATCCCAGGGCGACATTTTTCATCGCCCGCCGCGCGATATCCTGATGATCTATACGGTATTCGGGGGTCAGGTTCTGCTCATAGGCCTGCTGCCACAGCGGTTGCAGCGCTTCGGACAGGCCGGCGTGCAACTGCTCGTGCACCTGGCCCAGCAAGCCGATATCCACCTGTTCGAACAGCTCGAGCAGGCTGCCCAGATCCGGCAAACTCAGCATTTGCGCCTGCAGGGCCCGATCCAGGGCGGCATCTTCCAGGGTAGTGCGAAACACATCTATCAGCGTACGCGGCACCACCACGGCGTCACCACGCTGCAGCCGAGACAGGTTGTCCACCACCGCCTTGTTGATCAGCATCTGCACCGCGTCCCAGCGCACAAACTCGTCGATGCTGCTCTTGGCCAGCAATGTCAGCTGGTCATCACTGTAGGGGTAGTTCAGTTTGACCGGTGCAGAGAACCCTTGCAGCAGTGCCGGCGTGGGCCGGGAAGGGATTTGCTCGAACACAAACCGTTGCTCGCTTTCGAGCACATCCAGTACCGGGCCAATCGCCTCGCCCTCTGCCAGCAATGACAGCGGCTCCCCCTGGTCGCTGTAGAGTGCCAGGCTGAGCGGAATATGCAGCGGCAGTTTTTGCGGCTGATCTCCGGTGGCCGGTGTGTGCTGATGCACGGTCAGGGTATAGGTGTGCTGCTCGGCATCATAGTCATCGGTGACGGTCAGCACCGGAGTCCCGGACTGGCTGTACCAACGCTTGAAGCGGCTCAGATCCCGATCGCTGGCCTCGCTCATCGCCGCCACAAAATCGTCACAGGTGGCCGCCTGGCCATCGTGGCGTTGCAGGTACAGCGCCAGCCCACGCTGAAACGCCTGCTCGCCGAGCAGGGTATGCAGCATGCGGATCACTTCCGAGCCCTTCTCGTACACGGTCAGGGTGTAGAAATTGTTCATCTCGATCACCGCATCCGGACGAATAGGGTGCGCCATGGGACCGGCGTCTTCCGCAAATTGGGGGCCGCGGATAAGACGTACATTCTGAATTCGGTTAACGGTTCGCGAACCCAAATCGGAAGAAAACTCCTGATCTCGGAATACGGTCAGCCCCTCTTTCAGCGACAGCTGAAACCAGTCGCGACAGGTGACCCGGTTACCGGTCCAGTTATGGAAATATTCGTGACCGATCACCCGCTCCACATCCAGATAATCGCTGTCGGTGGCGGTGTTGGCATCGGCCAGCACAAACTTGGCATTGAAGACGTTGAGGCCCTTGTTTTCCATGGCGCCCATGTTGAAAAAATCCACCGCCACTATCATGTAGACGTCGAGATCATATTCCAGATGACAGCGCTGCTCGTCCCAGGCCATGGAGGCCTTGAGGCTGTCCATCGCGTGTCCGGCCCGATGCAGGTTGCCCTTGTCCACATAGATTTCCAGTGCCACCTCGCGTCCGCTCTGGGTCGTGTAGCTGTCGCGCAGCACATCGAAATCGCCTGCCACCAGGGCGAACAGATAGGCCGGCTTGGGAAAGGGATCCTGCCATTGCACCCAATGTCGGCCGTCATCGAGCACGCCCTGATCAATACGATTACCGTTGGACAGCAAATAGGGATAACTCGCCGCCTCGGCGGTGACCCGAGTGGTGAATCGCGCCAGCACATCGGGCCGGTCCAGATAATAGGTAATACGGCGAAACCCTTGTGCTTCGCACTGGGTGCAGAACGCGGAACCCGACTTGTACAAGCCCTCCAGCGCGGTGTTGGCGGCCGGGTCGAGTCGGGTTTTGATGGTCAGCACGAACTCTTCCGGCAACTGGGACAGGATAAGCGCCGTATCGGTCTGCTGGTACTGCGTGGTGTCCACTCCATTGATGGCAACTTGCAGCAGTTCAAGTTGTTCGCCATCCAGCACCAGCGGCTCGCCGTGTTCGCCATTACGGCGCACCCGGCTGATGGCCACCACCTCGGTGGCATGCTCATCCAGCTGAATGTCCAGATCCAGGGTATCAATCCAGTAATGGGGCGGCTGATAATCTTCGCGATATTGCACTTGGGGTTTTATTTGGGTCATAGCGGAGATCTCGTTAACATCATCGGAGGGGACTTTAATGAAAAAGCCCGGAACCGGTCAAACCGGGCCCGGGCGGGGGATCAGCCGAGTAATCTGGCCAGGTCGGCGGTAATACGCGCCGCTTCTTTAAGATAGCCGTCATCCGGCTCAAAATCGCTGGGGGCTTCGTCGAGCGAAGCAACCGGCTCTCTGTCGGCACGACGCAGACGGTCGTTCAGGCGAGCTAGGGATTTGGCGTCCTGCTCCTCCATCTCCGCTTTGCGCTCGGCGAGGTTAAGTGAGATCGCATCCTTGTTTTTCAGTTTCTTGTATTCTTTGATGTCTTCAAAGATATAAGTAAACTCCGGATCCTGCTCGATTCTGGCCTGATGGCGCTGACGAAGCTTGCCCAGCAGGGGTTTCAGATCCCCAAGCTGTTTGAAGTCGAGACTGGCAATCTGATCCCAGGGCAGCGCGTTTTTCTCCATGCTTTCACCGGTTTCATCTGGTTCAATCGGTGTCGGGAACGGAATGTCCGGCTGTACTCCCTTGTTCTGGGTACTGCCACCATTGATGCGGTAGAACTTGGCAATGGTGAACTGGACAAAGCCCATGGGGTTTTCATACAGATCGTAAATACGCGACAGGCTGCGATGCTGCTGCACCGTGCCTTTGCCAAAGGTGTTTTCACCCAGGATCACCGCTCGGCCGTAGTCTTTCATGGCGGCGGCAAAAATTTCCGACGCCGAGGCCGAATAACGGTCGACCAGCACCGCCATGGGACCATCGAAAGCCAGCTGGTCGTCCTCATCGCCATTCACCGAAATACGACCCAGGCCATCACGGATCTGCACCACGGGACCGCTGTCGATGAAGAGCCCGGTCAAGGCTGACGCCTCGGTCAGGGCCCCCCCACCATTGGCTCTAAGGTCGATGACCAGTCCCTTAATGCCCCGCTCTTTCAGCTTGCTGATTTCCTCGGCCACGTCCACGCTGAGATTGACATAGAAGCTCGGAATCTCGATCACGCCGATGTTGTCGCCGTCCACCTTCAACACCTTGCCGCTCGCCGCCCTGTCTTCGAGCCGCACCGTATCACGGGTCAGTTCGATGATCTTGGGGGTAACCGTCACCGCCTTGCCACGCTGAATCTGCAACCAGACCCGAGTGCCTTTGGGGCCCTTGATCAGGTCCACCACCTCGTCCAGCCGCCAGCCGATCACGTCGGTGACTTTGTCCGCGCTCTGTCCCACCCCGATAATACGATCCTCGGGCTGCAACTCGCCGGACTTGGCAGCGGGGCCACCCGGCACCAGAGAGCGAATCACCGTATAGTCGTCTTCGGCCTGCAGCACGGCACCGATACCTTCGAGAGACAGATTCATCTCGGTCTCGAACCGTTCGGCATTGCGGGGGCTCAGATAACTGGTGTGCGGCTCTATGGCCCGGGCAAAGGCATTGGCAAAACTCTGGAAGGCATCTTCACTTTCGCTCTGGGCCAGACGCTTGATGGCGTTATTGTAGCGCTTGCCCAGGGTATCGCGGATTTCATTCCAGTCTTTATCGGCCAGCGCCAGACTCAGGGCGTCATACTTGACGCGCCGATACCAGAGCTCGTCAAGCTCACGCTGATCCTTGGCCCAGTCGGCCTTGCTACGGTCGAACTGATACTGTTCCTGACCATCAAAGGTCATCGGTGTATCAAGCAACGTCAGTGCATAGCTAAGGCGCTGGTAGCGCCGTTGCAGGCTGTCGTTATACATCTCGAACGCCGTATCGAGCCGGCCCACTCTCAACAGATCGTCAAAGCTGTGGCGATGACGTTCGAAGCGGGCGATATCGGCCTGAGTGAAGATGTTTTTTCCGTAATCCAGACTTTCAATAAAGCGATCGAAGATGGCCTCCGAAAAGGCATCGTCGAGCTGAAATTGCTGGTAATGAGAACGGGTGAACAGCGCGGTAACCCGCTTGCTGGCAGCCGCATGCTGACTTTCCGGTGCCAGGACAGGAATGGCGGAAGCATCGATGGCCGGGGGCACAGCCCAGGCCATCCCTGCAGCCATGATGCCGGCGGCTACCAGAGACAAACGAGTTACGTGACTGGTCAAACCCTACTCCTTAAAGAATAAGATGCTCAAACTTGACGCGCATCGACATCCCGGTTCTCAGTTCCACCTGAACATCATCGCGGGTCACTTCTTTAATGGTAGCGGGAACCGGTGACTTGCCCAGCAATACTTTCACATTCTGCTCTACGGTCAGGCTGGCCGGATCCACCTTGCGCGGCTTGGGACGGGGCTTCTTGGCGGCGGGCTTTTCCTTGCGCGGGCCAAACACCTTCTCTTTGCTTTCCTTGAGTGCACCCTTGGCATGGTCGACATGCTCCTGGGTCAGTTCGCCACAGGCTCGCCATCCAGATCCACCCGGCTCATGCCGGCCTTGAGGCCATGCAGATAACGCCAGCTGGAGGTGTACTGGCGCAACGCCGTGCGCAACAAGGTCTTGGATACCTTGGGGTCTTCCGCCAGACGCTCGGCCAGATCCTTGAAGATGCCAATTTTCAGCGGCTTGGCTTCACCGGTCGCGACAAAGCACTGAGGGAAGCATTCGGCCAGATAGGCGATGACTTCTTTACTGTTTTTCAATTTTTCCGAGTTTTCCATGAAATACCTTGGTGTAAGACCTGAGGGCGCACCGCCCATTGAAACATGCATATTATAAAGCGCACACAGACAAAAGCGACCCCGGCGTTACAGCAGTGGCAACACCGCGGCGACCCACTGCCGCAAACCGGCTTCATCTTCCTCATCAAAACGTCCGTACAGCGGGCTGTCGATATCCAGCACGCCCCAGACATCATCGCCCTGACCCAGCGGCAACACAATCTCAGAATTGCTGGCACTGTCACAGGCGATATGGCCGGAAAATTCATGTACATTGGCAACGCGTTGCACGCTGGCGGTGGAAACGGCGGTACCGCAGACCCCCTTGCCTACCGGGATCCGTACACAGGCCGGCTTGCCCTGGAAGGGGCCCAGTACCAGACTGTCCTGCTCACGCAGGTAAAAACCGACCCAGTTGATCTCTTCCAGCGCCAGATTGAGCAAGGCAGAAAGGTTGGAAAGCTTGGCAATACGATTGGGTTCCCCTTCGCAGAGGGCCAGTGCCTGGGCGGTGAGGCTTTGGTAAAATGCAGATTTTTCAGACATAAAAAGAGAGTACCGTTAATTTTTGCTTAACTTACCTGCCCTTTCTCCAAATGAAAACCCGATGATGGTGATTGATGGATAAAAAAACGCTGAATGCCCCGCTTTTGCAGTGGCCGACCCTGATCCGGATGATGAAACGCCATCGAACCCTGCTGATCCATGCTCATCTGTTTGCCTTGTGCGGTACCCTGCTGGCCGTGCCGGTGCCCCTGCTGATGCCGCTGCTGGTCGACGAAGTACTGCTGGACAGCCCCGGTCGCCTGCTGAGCGGCCTGGACTGGCTGCTGCCGGAGCACTGGCAGAGCGGGGTCGGCTATATTCTGGCGGTACTGGTCATTACCCTGCTGCTGCGCTCATTGTCACTGGTGTTCAATATCATTCAAGGTCGGCAGTTTGCCAGGGTGGCCAAGCACCTGACCTTTCAGATCCGGCGACGTCTGGCTCGCCAGCTGACCAGCACTCCTCTGCGCACTTTCGAGAGCATCGGCGCCGGCAGCGTCAGCTCGCATTTTGTCACCGACGTGGAAACCCTGGATAAATTTCTGGGTGAAACCCTCAGCCGACTGCTGATCAGCATACTGAGTGTGGTAGGCACGGCAGTGGTGTTGCTGCTGCTCAACTGGCAGCTGGGGCTCTTTATTCTGCTGCTGAATCCGGTGGTGGTGTATTTCTCCAGTCGTCTGGGAGCCAGGGTCAAGCACCTGAAGCGCAACGAGAACAGTGCCTTCGAGGTATTCCAGCAGGCGCTGGTGGAAACGCTGGACGGCATCCACGAAATTCGGGCCGCCAACCGGGAACGACATTATATGTTGCGGGTCATCGACAGGGCCCGCGGCGTGCGCGATACCGCCATCGACTACGCCTGGAAGAGCGAGGCGGCCGGCCGCGCCAGTTTTCTGCTGTTTCTGTCCGGAGTCGAGCTGTTCAGGGCTACCGGCATGATCATGGTGCTTTATACCGATCTGACCGTAGGCCAGATCTTCGCGGTGTTCAGTTACCTGTGGTTCATGATGGGACCGGTGCAGGATCTGCTCAACATGCAGT
The DNA here is from genome assembly GCF_001870485.1 of Oceanisphaera psychrotolerans. GTDB lineage: Bacteria > Pseudomonadota > Gammaproteobacteria > Enterobacterales > Aeromonadaceae > Oceanimonas > Oceanimonas psychrotolerans. Next base: position 101,191 of record NZ_MDKE01000069.1, read on the forward strand.
ATTCCTACTATGCCGCTACCGCCGCGCTCAAGCGCATCAACCGGATGTTATCGCTCGGGGGCAAGCCCGAGCCACAGGGCAGCATCAACCCGTTCAACGGCGTCACTACCCTGCCGATAACGGTGCATGACCTCAGTTTTTCCTATAACGGCGAGCGCAAGGTACTGGATGATGTCAGTCTGCAGATCCGGGCCGGTGAAAAGGTAGCGCTGGTCGGCGCCAGTGGCGGCGGCAAGTCTACCTTCATTCAGCTGCTGCTGGGCCTGTATCCGGCCGATGCCGGTGATATCTGCTTCGGCGGCGTCAGTAGCGAAAAAATCGGCTTTCCGACCATCCGCGAACATGTGGCCACAGTCTTGCAACAGCCCATTCTGTTCAACGACACGGTACGCTCCAACCTGAGCCTGGGTGACATGCACGATGATGAGGCGCTATGGCAGGCGCTGCGGGTAGCGCAGCTGGACGAGGTGATCGCAACCATGGAGCAGGGGCTGGATACTCAGGTGGGAAGGCGAGGCGTCAAACTCTCTGGCGGCCAGCAACAACGCCTGGCCATCGCCCGCATGGTACTCAAGAACCCGGCCATCGTGATCCTGGATGAAGCGACTTCGGCGCTGGATACCGAAACCGAGCAGAAGCTGCATCAGGCACTGGCCGGCTTCTTGCGGGGCAGAACCACCCTGATTGTGGCGCACCGCTTAAGCTCGGTGCGCCAGGCGGATCGGGTACTGGTATTCGAAGACGGCAAGATCACCCAGTCAGGCACCCATCACGAGCTGTTGGAACAACCCGGTTTATACCGCACCCTCTATTACTGAGGCCGCATGACGGGTGCCATGGCGAAATTCAGGCCACCGCCTGAATTTTGTCGTCATCCTCGGTGGATGCCGGAGCAGATGGGGTGGCCCCGGTCTTGTCCGCCGCCTTGCCGGCTTTTTTGGCCGGCTTCTTTTTGGGACCGCTCAACTGGTCCTGATGTTGAGCCAGGTACAGGGCCAGTGCCTCCCGGTCCGCTTCATTCAGGCTGACCGGGCCATCGGCCAGCAAATCATCGAGATGCTCGGCCAGGTCGAGCAGACGGTCGTAGGCGTCTGCGTCTTTTTTATTGGTAAACGTCATTTTATCGATTCCGTTTCTTACCACCAGGTACTGTATTGTGACTGCCATATCTGACTCCTATTCTGTATATATATACAGTAATATTATGTCACCCTGGTTGCAAGAGGCATCTGGTCTGAAAACGGCTGCTTGCCATGGCACCGGAATGAGAAACCTGAATGAATCCAGTCATGCAGCCAACGCCGCCGATTTAGTGTAAAGTCTCCAGCCGAAACCGGGGGAGTGCCCTGCCGACCTCTGGCCATCGACCACGACTCTGCCGATGGGAACAGGAACTTTTTTGGCCTCTTGCTGGCGAGCCGACGCATTCTGGCCGATAGTTTAATCGAAGTGTGCCTTTTGGTGCCTTCACACTAGCGCACGGCTCAGCATATGAGCCATTCCCCTAGGCCAGGTACAAGGATTTCGTACCTGGCTTTTTTTGTTGGTTACTTTTGGTAACTTTCTTTTGCAACAACAGGAGGCTCGGAGCCACGTTGTTACCTCGGAGGAACCTGCTGCGTTATGCCATCCAGTGCCACCCTACCGCTGATTATTCTGCTGGGCGCCGTTTCTGCTCTCACCCCACTTGCCATCGATATGTACCTCCCGGCCATGCCGGCCATCGCCGAGGCTCTGAACAGTAATTCCCATCGGGTACAGGCCACCCTCGCGGCCTACACCGGCGGCTTTGCCCTCGGCCAGCTGTTGTTCGGCCCGCTGTCTGACGCCCGCGGACGGCGCCCGGTCCTGCTCGGCGGCATGCTGGTCTTTGCCCTGGCAGCCCTGCTCTGCGCCCTGGCTTCCAGCGTCGAGAGCCTGACCTGGCTGCGCGCAGCCCAGGGCTTTGCAGGCGCCGCCTCGGCGGTAGTGGTACAGGCGCTGGTGCGGGATCTGTTCGATCGGGAAGACTTCGCCCGCACCATGGCCTATATCACCCTGGTGATGACACTGGCTCCCTTGATCGCCCCCATGCTCGGTGGCCATCTGGCCCACTGGTTTGGCTGGCGTTCCATTTTTTGGGTGCTGGCCGGCTTCACCGCCCTGGTGGCACTGATATGCAGCCTGCGACTGCCGGAAACCCTGCCCGCAGAACGCCGTCAGCCGCTGCATCTGATGTCTATCCTGCGCAGCTACCTGCGTCTGCTCTCCACTCCACAGGCCCTTGGCTTCATGCTCTGCGGTGCCTTTTCCTTTGCCGGCATGTTTGCCTTTCTCACCGGGGCTTCCTTTATCTATATCGAAATATACGGCGTCTCCCCCCAGCATACCGGCTACCTGTTCGGTCTCAACGTGCTGAGTCTGATGCTGTTTACCACCCTCAACGGCAAATGGGTTCGACGACTGGGGTCTAAAACCATGCTACGGCTGGCGCTTGGCCTGCAACTGCTGGCCGGACTGCTGATGCCCATCGGGCCCTTGCTGGGTTGGGGACTTTGGTCGGTGGTGGTACCCATCATGCTCTATGTGGGTCTGATTTCCACCATCGGCAGCAATACCATGGCCAGCCTGCTCAGCAGCCTGCCGAATCTGGCGGGTACCGCCTCGTCGCTGGCCGGTACCCTGCGCTTTGGTACCGCCGCCCTGATCGGGGCGCTGGTCGCGGCCCTGCCCGACAGCTCGCCGCTGTACATGCTGCTGACCATGAGCGGTTGTGCCCTGCTATCAATGCTGGCCTATCGTCTGCTGTGCGAGAGTGATTGATTACGCCACTGACATGATTATGTAAAATTGATGAAGTATCCGTTCAGCGTTTTTTGATCATCATGTGGGCCCTGAACCCATAGGCAACAGAGCTTGCCTCTTCTTGAGCTCCGAGTTACCCGCGAACGGTGCCAACAGGCGACACCGATGCATCAAGGAGGAGAAAGGGATCTGCTCCACCGACCGTCATATGACAGGGATGTCATATGCTGAGCGTCACAAGGATGTGCTTGAGAAAGTCGGAGGAGCGGGCCCTTTGTCCGATATGAATGGAGCAATCAAAAAACGGGAAGCCTGCGCTTCCCGTTCATCATCGTTTGTTTCGACCATGATTTATTTTGACGGCCCCTTGAGCAGCGCTTCGATGCTGCCCACCGCCCCCAGCACGCTGCTGGCCTCATAAGGCAGAAAGATACGGTCCCCTTCCTTGCCGATTTCCGGCAGCGTCTTCAGGTATTCCAGCCCCAGCAAATAGCCGACCACCAGTTGCGGTTCCAGTTTCTCGTTACCGGCGGCCAGTACCTGATCGATGGCCTGCCGCTGACCTTCGGCCATCAGGATGGCCGCTTCCTTGTTGCCTTCGGCCACCAAGATGCTGGAACGTTTTTCACCTTCAGCCTTGGCGATGGCGGCTTCCCGCTCACCACTGGCGCGCAAAACCAGCGCCCGGCGCTCCCGTTCGGCCGCCATCTGCTTGCGCATCGCGTCTTCGACTTCGGTCGGAATGAGGATGTCCTGTATCTCGACCCGGGTGACCTTGACGCCCCATTTGTTACCCGCTTCGTCCATCACCAGCTGCAGCTTGTCGTTGATTTCCTGACGGGACTCGAACAGCTTGTCCAGCTCCATCTTGCCCATTTCCGAACGCAGCGACGTCTTGGCCAGAATTTCGATCGCCTGAATCAGGTTCTCGGTCTGGTAGACGGCCCGCTCCGGATCGATGACCTGAAAATAAAGGGCGCCGTTGACGGTCACGCTGACGTTGTCGGCGGTGATCACCGATTGACCGGGAAAGTCGAGCACCGTTTCACGCCGGTCGATGCGGGTTTCTTCCTGGACCACGGCGACATTTTCTCCACCGATAGCCTGATAGCGCCGCACCTTGATCGAACGGGGCTTGTCCACGAAGGGAATAATCCAGTTCACGCCCGGAGTCAGGGTCTTGTTATAACTACCGAGGCGCTCGATCACCACCGCTTCCGACTGCTGAATGATCATCAGCCCCTTGATGATCAGCACCAGGATCAATACGGTAAACACCAGTGCTATCACTAACATCGCATCCATAACTTTCCCCTATTCAATCGATAATGGCGGTAATACCATCGAAACGGCGGATGTCGACCCGAGTGCCGGGCGTCAATGTCGCCCCCGAAGCACTGCGAACCAGAAACAAGTCGCCTTCCAGCTTCAGGCGAAACTCACCGGACGCCAGTTGCACAATATCTCCCTGTTGCTGACGGCTCTCTCCGGCCAGAAAGCTGGTCCGGCGCGACGGCGCAAAACGACGAAACAACCGCTTGAGTAACGGAGCCAGCACCGCTGCCGCCAGGGCAAAAACAAACCACTGCCAGGTGAGGCTCATGTCCAGCCAGGCGGCCACCATGGCGGCCAGCGCCGCCAGTCCCAGCGCAAAGGCGAAGAAACCGGTACCCAACAGCTCCAGTAACAACAACAACAAGGCGGCTATCAGCCAGTAATGCCAGGCAAGCAAGGTATGACCTCCCGAAGACAAGACACAAATGAAACAAAGTTACTATAGAGGACGGACGGACAGAAAGGAAACAGGGATGCGATGTGAGGGCTGAGGGGGAAGCGTGAAGGTGAGGAGCGAGGCCGGGCGTATTGATGCTTCCCGCCTCACTCCTCTCCCCTTACTTTCAGCTGTTGACCGGCCTGGCCAGTTTGAACAGCTCGAAGAAGTTGGCGGTGGTCTGCTCGGCAACCCGTTCGACCGATACGCCTTTCAGCTCGGCGATAAACTCCGCCACGGTGCGGGTATAGGCAGGTTCGTTTTCTTCGCCGCGAAAGGGTACCGGAGCCAGCCAGGGCGAGTCGGTTTCCACCAGCAGTCGCTCCAGCGGCAGCGCCTTCACCACGTCCCGCAGGGCCTCGGCACTACGGAAGGTGACGATACCAGAGATGGAGATATAGAACCCCAGCTCGATGGCCGCCTCGGCCATTTCCAGCGATTCGGTAAAACAGTGCAGCACACCGCCAACCTTGTCGGCCCCGCCCCGGCGCAGAATGTTCAGAGTATCTTCCTGGGCATTACGGGTATGGATCACCAAGGGTTTGTTCAGTGCCACCGCCGTTGCCACATGCTGCTCGAACGAGCGCCGCTGCAGCTCGGCGGTTTCCGGCGCATAGAAATAGTCGAGGCCGGTCTCACCGATGGCCACCACCCGGGGATGCGCCGCCAGCTGCTGCAACAGCGCCGGATCATTCTGCTCGTCATCCTGATGCAAGGGATGCACGCCACAGGAGGCGAACACCTGAGGAAAAGGCGTGATCGCCTCCAGCATGGCGGGAAAGGATGACAAGCCGACGCTGATACACATCATGTGATCGACGCCGCGGTTGGCAGCCTTGCGAATGACCTCGGCCATGTCGCGATGTTTTTTTCCGTATTCGAGCTTGTCCAGATGGCAATGGGAATCAACCAGCAAAACCGTCTCCTTTGAATAGAACGTGAAAGGTGAAGCCTGAGGGGCGAGGCGTTAAGGGGGATGGTACTTCCGCCTCACCCCTCACCTTATGTTAATCAACCAGTCGTTGAGCCACTGGCCCAGTTGCAGACCGGCGTTCACCGGCCTGCCGGTTCCGGACTGCAGGGTCTGGCGCAATTGCAGCAGGCGATTTTGCGCCTGATGGAGCCGATCCGGGCCAAGTTGGCTCAGGGTTCGACTCAGGGTTTCGCTGTCGCTCAGGCGCAGTCCGGCCGGGGACAAGCCCAACGCCAGTTGCAGGGCATCCTGCAGCAGCAACTGCAGCCAGAGCAGATGCACCGGCTGCTCCAGCAGGCCACTCTGCACCTCGGTCAGGGTCCGCGGTTGACGAGCCAGTTCGACAAACTGCTGCAGCAAGTCACGACGCCGCTGATCGGTGCCGGCGGTCAGATAATCCCGGGTGTTCAGCGGCGAGCCCTGGTTCACATTCAGGGCCGCCAGGCTGGGCTCCAGCCCCTGACCGGCCAGCCACGGCAAGACGAGGTCCGGCTCGGGCACCGGCAGCAGCCATTGCTGGCAACGACTGCGAATGGTCGGCAGCAACCGTTCGGGATGAGCGCTGATCAGCAACAACGTCGCCTCTCCCGCCGGTTCTTCCAGCGTTTTCAGCAGCGCATTGGCGGCGGCTTCGGTCATCTTTTCCGCCTGTTCGATCACCGCCACCTTGCCATGCCCCAAACGGGCGCTTTCATTGAGAACCTGTATGAGCTGGCGGATGGCATCCACCCCGATGCTGCGCTGACTGCCGGTGATGACATGCAGATCCGGATGATTGCCGGCTTTGATCAGCTGACAGGAATGACAGTGTTCGCAGGGGGCACCCTGTTCGTTTTCTGCCACATTTGCATGTTGGCATAATAAAGCCTTCGCCAGTGCTGCCGCCAACTCACCTTTGCCAATCCCTTCCACGCCTTTCAGCAACAGACCATGTCCCAACTGATCCTGCCGTACCAGGGTCAGCAGTTGCTGCCAGTGGGTCTTTAGCCAGGGATACACAGACGACGCTCCAGACAACTCAGTACTGCGGCCTTTACCTCGGCTTCGCTCCGGCCGGCCTCGATCAGCTCACAATGAGCATCCTGGCGGGCCAGCTCAAGATAACGGGCTCGGGTACGCTCAAAAAAACCAAGCTGCTCCAGCTCGATCCTGTCCAGCTCCCCCCGGGCCCGGGCCCGGTCCAGCCCCTGAGCCGGATCGATATCCAGGTACAGAATGAGATCGGGCTTGAAATCACCCAGTACCGCCTGCTTGATCTGCGTGATCAAGGCGGTATCGATACCCCGGCCACCGCCCTGGTAGGCCTGGGAGGACCAGTCGTGCCGGTCGCCCACCACCCAGGTACCGGCCGCCAGTGCCGGCTCGATACGATTCCTGACCAGCTGCACCCGGGCCGCATACATCAACAGCAACTCGGCTTCCATGGTCAGCGGCTCTTCGTGCACTTCCTTCACCAGGCTACGCATCTTTTCGGCCAAAGGTGTTCCCCCCGGCTCTCTGGTCATCACCACCGGCAGTCCCCGGGCTTCGAGCCAGGCCACCACATGGCGCTGTACCGTGCTCTTGCCCGCGCCCTCGAGTCCTTCAATCACAATAAACTGGCTCATGGGTTACCTATTCAGAATATAACGACGAACGGCGTTGTTGTGTTCGCGCAGTGTCTTGGAAAAATGATGACGGCCCTCGCCCGAGGCCACAAAGTAATAATACTTACTGTCGGCCGGTTGCAACGTGGCCATGATGGCCTCCTTGCTCGGCATGGCAATCGGGGTCGGCGGCAGCCCCTGGATCACATAGGTGTTATAGGGGGTGTGAGTCTGCAAATCCCGCTTGCGGATGTTGCCGTCATAGTCATCCCCCATGCCATAGATCACGGTGGGATCGGTCTGCAACCGCATGCCCCGGCGCAAACGGTTGACAAACACCGAGGCAATCAATGGTCGCTCTTCGGCGATACCGGTTTCCTTTTCGATAATGGACGCCAGGATCAATGCCTCGTAGGGCGTATCGATGGGCAGGTTGTCATCCCGCGATGCCCAGGCATTTTCCAGAAAACGCTCCATCTCCTGATGGGCCCGCTGCAGGATGGAAATATCGGTGTCGCCCGGGGTATAGCTGTAGGTTTCCGGCAACAACAGCCCTTCCAGCTTGCCCGGTTCCAGCCCCAGCCGCTCGGCGAGTCCCGAGGTGTCGGTTTCTGCCAGCTGCACATCGAGATATTCGGCCTCGGCCAAGCGCTGCAGCCAGTCACTCAGCCGCAGCCCTTCCACCAGGGTCACCTGCAACCGATAGACATCACCGTTCACCATGGTCATCAGCGCCTCCCGCAGCCGGGTACCCGGCTCGAATTTGTAGGTGCCCTGACGTACCGCCGCCAGTTCGGGATGAAAACGCAGCCATAATCGACGGTACAACTCGGGTACCGGCTTCTCGCTCAGGCGATTGATCAGACGGAAAGTCGTTTCTCCCCGCGCCACCACAAACAGCGGTTCATCGGAAGGAGCGATTGTCATCTGCTCCAGTTGCTGCCATTGCTGATAGCCGTATGTGGCCAGCCCACCCAGGCTCAGCGCCGCGACCAGCAACACCCGGCCCAACCATTTAGTCTTTCTCTTCATAAGCCCGCTGTAATTCCCTCGCCATGTTAAAGTCGGATGCAAAACATCGCTCGCCGATTGCCGTCACCGGTACCACGCCCATCAGGGCATTGGTCAGCCAGACTTCATCGGCCGCCAGCAACCGGGGTAAATCGGCATCGACCATCGCCAGCCCTGTGCCCAGATAATCAAGACACCAGGCGCGCAAGGTACCGCAAACGCCACCGCTCGACAAATCCGGGGTACAGACCCGATCGCCTTCGCGCCAGAACAGATTGGCGGTCACCGCCTCCATCACCCGCCCCTCGCCGTCGAGTACCACGCCCTCGGGCCAGCCGTTCGCCTCCAGCTCCGCCTTGAGCAGCACCTGCTCCAGACGGTTCACGGTTTTCAACCCCGCCAGCAAGGGACTCAGCCCCAGACGACCGGTGCACACGCCGATGGCGATGCCCTGCTCCCGCCATTGATAGTAATGCGCGGGAAAAGGCGAGCTGTTCAGCACCACTGTGGTGTTCCCGCAACCGGCGATGCCGTAGCCGCGGGCGCCGGGGCCCCGTATCAGGGTGATGCGCAGCACCTGATCGCTGCCATCCAGCGCCGCCTGCGCGTCGGCATAAAGCCGATTCCAGTCCGGCGCCGGCATCTGCAACCGACTGCAGGCATTCGCCAGACGCGCCTGGTGATAGGGCCAGTGGCACAAGCGGCCGGCTCTGGCGTGCAGGGTGCTAAAGTGCGCATCACCCAACTGCCAGCCCCGGCTCAGGGCCGCCGGCGATGCCGCGTCTGCAGTAATGGGGTCTGTGATAATGGTCTGCATGATCACCCAATAAAAAAGCCCGGCGCTAGGGCCGGGCTTGGATTGGCCAAAAGGCCATTATATGCGTTTGAAAATCAATGAGCCATTGGTGCCGCCAAAACCGAAGGAGTTGGACAGGGCATACTCGAACTGACCCTTTTTGGCCTGGTGTGGCACCAGATCCAGATCACACTCATCATCCGGGTTATCCAGGTTGATGGTGGGCGGGGCTATCTGATCACGCAGTGCCAGCACGCTGATAATGGCTTCCACCGCGCCGGCGGCACCCAGCAGGTGACCGGTCATGGATTTGGTGGAGCTGACCATCAGCTTGTGGGCGTGATCGCCGAACACCTGTTTTACGCCGCGCAGCTCGGCCACATCACCCAGCGGGGTCGAGGTGCCGTGTGCGTTGACGTAACCGATAAGCTCGGGCGCGATGTCCGCATCCTTGATGGCATTGGCCATCGACTTGGCTGCACCGCTGCCATCGGCGGGCGGTGCCGTCATGTGATGGGCATCGCCGCTCATGCCGAAACCAACCAGCTCGGCATAGATGGTGGCGCCACGGGCCTTGGCGTGTTCGTACTCTTCGAGCATCATCACGCCGGCACCGTCGCCCAGCACAAAACCATCGCGCTCTTTGTCCCAGGGACGACTCGCCTTTTGCGGCTCGTCATTGCGCGTTGACAATGCACGGGCGGCGGCAAAGCCACCCATCCCCATGGTAGTAGAGGCTTTTTCGGTGCCGCCTGCCAGCATGGCATCGGCGTCACCATAGGCAATCATCCGCGCCGCCAGGCCGATGCTGTGAGTACCGGTGGTGCAGGCGGTGGTTGCAGCAATGTTGGGGCCGCGCAAGCCTCTCATGATCGAAAGATGACCGGACACCATGTTGATGATGGTGGACGGCACAAAAAACGGGCTGAGCTTGCGAGGACCACTGGCCATCAGGTTGGTGTGATTCTGTTCGATCAGTCCCAGACCACCGATCCCGGAGCCAATGGACACACCAACACGGTCGGCATTAGCCTCGGTGATATCAAGGCCGGAATCAGCCATCGCCTGCAAGCCGGCAGCCACCCCGTACTGGATGAACAAATCCATCTTACGGGCTTCTTTCTTGGCGATACCATGAGCTTCGGGATCGAAGTCCTTGATCAGGCCTGCGAATTTGGTGCTGTAATCGGTAGTATCAAAGTGCTCAATGTTACTGATGCCGCTTTGGCCTGCCAACAGGGCTTGCCAACTGGCATCGACCGAGTTACCGACAGGAGAGAGCATACCGAGGCCAGTCACCACGACTCTGCGTTTGGACACAGGAGCGTCTCCGAATGGGGGTTAAAACGGGGAAAGAACCGAAGTGGCGATTGCCACTTCGGTACAGGTTTATTATTCCTGATTGGCGTTGATGTAATCAATCGCAGCTTTAACGGTAGTGATCTTTTCCGCTTCTTCGTCAGGAATCTCGGTGTCGAATTCTTCTTCCAGAGCCATTACCAGCTCAACAGTGTCCAGGGAGTCAGCGCCCAGATCATCAACGAAAGAGGCTTCGGATTTGACTTCGTCTTCCTTCACACCCAGTTGCTCGATAATGATTTTCTTTACGCGTTCTTCGATGTTGCTCATGACCAGTATTTTCCTTTAGAAATACGCAAGTGCGTGTCGTTGCGGTAGTGTATTAAATTAACCGTAGTTTGCAAGACTATTTGAGTCTGGTCTAACCAGAAAAAATGCCAAAAATGCAGCAATTTCCGTCAAACAGCCACTAACTGCGGAGATTTTCATCACACCATGTACATGCCGCCATTTACGTGCAGCGTTTCACCAGTGATATAACCTGCCTCTTCCGACGCCAAAAAGGCCACGGCAGAAGCAATTTCTTTCGGGTCGCCCAAACGTTGTGCCGGAACCTGTGACAAGATAGCGGCTCGTTGTTCTTCATTCAATGCGCGTGTCATATCGGTTTCAATAAATCCGGGTGCCACCACATTAACGGTAATGCCACGAGAAGCCACTTCCCGGCCCAGAGACTTGCTGAAACCAATCAATCCCGCCTTGGCAGCAGCATAGTTGGCCTGACCGGCATTGCCCATGGTACCTACCACGGAGCCGATGGTCACGATGCGACCGTGACGTTTCTTCATCATGGCACGCAGTACCGCCTTGGACAGGCGGAACACCGAGGTCAGGTTGGTATCGAGAATATCCTGCCATTCGTCGTCTTTCATGCGCATCATCAAGTTATCGCGGGTGATGCCGGCATTGTTGACCAGAACATCGATGTCGCCATAACGCTGTTTGATGGTATCAAGCAGCTGATTCATGGACTCGGTATCGGTCACGTTCAGTACCAGACCGGCACCATTGTCGCCCAGATAAGCGCTGATCGCCTCTGCACCCTTTTCGCTGGTGGCGGTACCGATAACGGTCGCCCCACGGCTGGCGAACAGCTCGGCGGTCGCCCGACCGATGCCCCGGCTGGCGCCGGTGACCAGTACCACTTTACCGGAAAAACTCATAATGACTCCTTCGATTGTGCAAAGGGCTGGCAGAGTGCAGCACGCCGACACGCCATAAACCCTCCCTGGGGGCTCGGACATGCCGTTCCTGGCATGTCACGGTCGGCTTAGCTGTCACTCTGCCATCCCTCATCAATTCTGCGTTGTATAGTTAAGCCTGTACTGCCGCCAGTGCCTGCTGCAGGCTGGCGTCATCGTTGACGGCCAGGCCTTCAACCCGCTTGTCGATACGCTTGGCCAGGCCGGACAACACCTTGCCCGGACCCACTTCCAGCGCCAGGGTCACGCCCTGCTCGACCATGGCTTCCACGGTTTCGGTCCAGCGTACCGGACTGTAGAGCTGGCGTACCAGCGCATCCTTGATGGCCGCCGCCGAAGTTTCCATCCTGACGTCCACATTGTTGATCACCGGAACCACCGGCTCGTTGAACGTCATGCCGGCCAGGGTCTGCTCCAGCTGCTCCGCCGCAGGGCGCATCAGCGCACAGTGAGAGGGGACGCTGACCGGCAGCGGCAAGGCACGCTTGGCGCCGCTTGCTTTCATCAGCACATTGGCCCGCTCTACCGCCGCCTTGTTACCGGCGATCACCACCTGTCCGGGTGAATTGAAATTCACCGCCGACACCACTTCCCCCTCTTCTGCCTTGGCGCAGTTGGCGATAATGGTGTCGTTGTCCAGACCGATGATGGCGGACATGGCACCGGTACCCTCGGGTACGGCTTCCTGCATCAGCTGACCACGCAGCTCGACCAGCTTGACGCCGTCGGCCAGGCTCAGCACACCGGCACAGACCAGCGCCGAGTATTCGCCCAGGCTGTGTCCGGCCATCACCGCAGGCGCAGCGCCACCCTGTTGCTGCCACAGGCGCCACAGGGCAACCGAGGCGGTCAGCAGGGCGGGTTGAGTACGCCAGGTCTTGTTCAGCTCTTCGGCCGGACCATTGAGCACCAGTTCGGCCAGGTCGTAACCCAGCGCGGAGGACGCCTCGGCAAAGGCCTGTTTCACAATATCATGCTCGGTCAGCACGCCCGCAAGCATGCCCACCGCCTGAGATCCCTGTCCGGGAAAGGTAATGGCAAATGTCATTGTTTGTCCTTGTTTAAAAACGTATCAGTCTTTAAAAACGAAACTGTCTTCAGAAGCGAACCAGGGCCGAGCCCCAGGCGAAACCGCCACCGAAGGCCTCCAGCAGCACCAGCTGACCGCGCTGAATGCGCCCGTCACGAACGCCTTCGTCGAGGGCGATGGGCACGCTGGCCGCCGAGGTGTTGCCGTGCCGGTCCAGCGTCAGGATCACCCGTTCCATTGGCATATTCAGCTTGCGCGCGGTGGCATTGATAATACGGTAATTTGCCTGGTGCGGCACCAGCCAGTCCAGTTCGGACTTGTCGATACCATTGGCGTCCAGTGTCTGGGTCACGATTTCACTCAGGCGCGAAACCGCCACCTTGAACACCTCGTTCCCCTTCATGCTCATGTAGGCATCCATCTCGCCACCGCTGACTCCGCGCTGACGCTGGGGCAGCTTGAGCAGCTCGCCGTAACGGCCGTCGGCATGCAGATGGGTGGACAGAATGCCCGGCTGCTCGCTGGCCCCCAGTACCACGGCACCGGCACCGTCACCGAAGAGGATGATGGTGGATCTGTCGCCCGGTTCGCACATGCGTGACAGCGCGTCGGCGCCAATCACCAGCACATGGCGGGCCTGGCCGCCGCGGATAAACTGATCCGCCACGCTCAGCGCGTAGCTGAAACCCGCACAGGCGGCGGCGATATCGAACGCCGGGATCCCGGGCACATCGAGCATGGCCTGTACTTCACAGGCGGCGGCCGGAAAGGCGTTATCGCCACTGGTGGTAGCCAGTACTATCATGTCCAGCTGCTGCGCGTCGATACCGGCAGCTTCCAGCGCACGCAGGGCGGCGCCATAAGACATGGTGGCGACGGTTTCTCCCGCCCCGGCGATACGGCGCTCCCGGATACCGGTACGCTCGACAATCCAGTCATTGCTGGTTTCTACCATTTGTTCCAGGTCGGCATTGGTACGTACCGCTTCAGGCAGGTAGCTGCCAGTTCCCAATATTCTACTGTTCATAGGCGTTATCTTGCGTGACTGTCCCGTGGGGCAGTGTCAAAACGATGCGCGATGCTCGCGGGCAGGTCATGTTCAATTTCGGAAACGGCCTGCAAGATCGCATTTAAGAAGGCAGGTGAGCCGGCACTCCCGTGGCTTTTGACCACACTGGCGCGCAATCCTATCAGACTTGCGCCGTTATACTGGTCGGGGTTCAGATGGGAAAGCCGTTTTTTTAACCAAAAAGTCAGTATTTTACTTAAAAAACCACGTTGCTGCCGTTGTCCGAGCAACAATCGCGCTACCCCTTCACTGGTTTTCAGCGCCACATTGCCGACGAAACCATCACAGACGACCACATCGGCCTGGCCGGAGAACAGATCGTCCCCCTCGATATAACCACTGTAGTGTAACGCGTCCACCTGTTGTAAACGCAGCCCGGCTTCACGTACTGCCTCATTGCCCTTGTTGGCTTCGGCGCCGACATTGAGCAGGGCGATACGAGGATGGCTGATATTCAGGATATGTCGTGCCGCCTGCTCACCCATCAGGGCAAACTGGACCAGTTGCTCGGCCCCGCAGTTGAGATTGGCCCCCACATCCAGCAGCAGTGCATGGCCCCCACCGGTCTGCGGCAATCGGGTGATCAGGGCGGGCCTGTCCACTCCGGGCAAGGTACTGAGCGTTTTCATTGCCATCGCCATCAGCGCACCGGTATTACCGGCACTGACGCAGGCACGGGCCTGACCGGATGCCAGGGCATCCAGCGCTCGCCGCATGGAGGAATCGGTCAGATGACGCAGAGCATAAGCTGCTTTATGTTCATTACCCACCTGCTGGCTGCAAAACTGTACCCGTACTCGGGTATGGGATGCTAGCCGAAAGCGGCGTAACCAGGGGGACAGCTCAGTTTGTGAACCAAACAGAACCAGATTGAGCTCAGGCAGAAGCGACAGTGCCTGCACGGCGGCAGGCACTGTAACGGGAGGGCCATAATCGCCCCCCATCATATCTAACGCAACGGTCAGCTGCGACAAAAGGCAACCCTTACTTGGCGATTACCTTTTTACCACGGTAGAAGCCATCGGCAGTCACGTGGTGACGACGATGAAGTTCACCGGTGGTTTGGTCCACAGACAGAGCAGCAGTGCTCAGTGCATCGTGTGAACGACGCATGCCACGTCTGGAACGGGTTTTACGGTTCTGTTGTACGGCCATTTGACCTCACTCCTAAATCAGTTATTTACGTTTCAACTCTTCCAGAATCGCAAAAGGATTCGGACGCTCATCGGTGGTGGGAATATCACCAAAGCTCAGATCGTACCGGCCTTCGGCACAGTGCTCATTTTCATGAGTCGGCACCAGTGGCAGGTTGAGGATGATTTCATCCTCTACGAGCTGAACCAGATTGATTTCGCCTACTTCATCCACTTCAACAGTGTCGTAGTCTTCCGGCAACTCAGGCACCTCTGCGTCTGGACGCAGCGGTGTGTATGTAAACTCGGACTCTATAGTGGTATCAAACAGCTCATTGCATCTTTGGCACTGGAGCGACACTTGTGCACGGGCCTGGCCCGACATCACGCGTAGCCCCTGGGCATCTGTACCAAAGCTCAGAGAAACGTCAATATCACCATGGATACCTTGGGTTGACTCCGCCAGTCTGGGCATCAGAGCTGCGACGTAGGCGCCTTGATAATCGAGGCGTTTCTGCGCGCAGCGAGCGGGTTCAACCTTAATGGGCAACTTTACCTTTTCCATAAGGCGCGCATATTATAGCGACAGGTCACTGGAGTCAAAGGGAAAAGTGCTCCGGCGTACAATAACGGCCCCGTTGTCTGAACCACCACGGGTCCTTTCCACCGTCACCGGCAAGACGTCATCGGTCTGAGGGCTTACAATGGCGCACCTTTATTATTATTGACACAGAGCGACCCGACCATGGCCGAACTCATTCTCGCCTCCTCTTCCCCTTATCGCCAACAGCTGTTGCACAAGCTGGGGCTGCGCTTTCGGAGCATCAGCCCCGACATCGACGAAACGCCCCTGCCCGGCGAGCCGCGCCGGCACTGGTGTTACGCCTGGCAGAACAGAAGGCCCGTGCGGTAGCCTCAGTCTGCTCCCGTGGATTGATCATTGGTTCGGATCAGGTCTGCGTCAACCAAGAACGCATCCTCGGCAAGCCCGTCAGCCGGGAGCGCGCCCGGGACCAGCTGTTGGCCGCCAGTGGCCGGCGCCTCACCTTTTATACCGGTCTGACGGTACTCGACGCGGCCAGTGGCACCCAGCACTCGCTGGTGGAGCCTTTCTCGGTGGTGTTTCGTCCCTTGAGCGAGGCACAAATCGAACGCTACCTGGACAAGGAGCCGGCGCTGGACTGTGCCGGTGCCTTTAAATGCGAGGGACTCGGCATCAGCCTGTTTGAACGGATGGAAGGACGAGACCCCAACAGCCTGGTCGGACTGCCGCTGATCGCCCTGGTGGAGCTGTTGAGCCGCTTCGGGGTAGAAGTCCCTTGAAAATACAGCGGTAACCTAAGCGTTAAGCTGGAACCAGCCCGAGCCACTCGCGGGTTTGTTTGCCCATGCCCGTCTGGTGTATGGGAACGACAATAAAATATCGGACGAAGCGCTTTTGTAGGCCCCGTTTCAACGGACAATCCCATTCTCTATGGCAGGATCGCCCGAATGAATTCGGGCCTACAAAAACATCAGGTATAGGTAAACTGAAGCCAACTGCTGTTAGTCTCCAGTCCCTACTCCCCAATCACCGTTGTTTTACAGCCAGTTCGGAAGCTGGCGGATATCATCGATCAGCGTTAACGGAGTATGTTGGCATAACTTGGTGCTATCATGGACACCATAGGTGACACCTATTCTGTCCATGCCAATGGCTTCGGCCATCGCCAGATCGTAACTCGAGTCCCCCACCATCACCGCCTCTGCCGGGTCGAGTTTCAGCTCGTCCAGGATCTGTTCCAGCATCAACGGATGCGGCTTGGACTGCGCCTGATCCGCTCCGCGCAAGGCATGGAAGTAGTCGCCGAGCCGGGTTTCTGCCAGCACCCGATCCAACCCTACCCGCTGCTTGCCGGTGGCCACTGCCAGCCGGTAGCCATTGCCATGCAGACCCTTGATGGTATCGGCGGCACCGGCAAACAAGGGAGACGGCGTTTCGTTCAGCTCGAGATAATGACGACGATATGCCGCAAACATGGCCGCTTCTTCCTCTGCGGTCAGAGAACCGAACAACAGTGGAAAGGCCTTGTGCAGACTGAGGCCGATAATGTCGCGCACCGCCTCCGCCGTGGGAACCCGCAAGGCACAGTCCAGAGCAGCCCCCTGCATGGAAGACACGATGCGTGCCACCGAGTCCATCAGGGTGCCATCCCAGTCGAAAATCACCAGTTGATATTTCATGATTGCGCCATCCGTGTCAGCAGCTTTTTCAGCGCCGGCTCCAGGGGAGCTTCCAGTACCATGTTCTGCTCTTGCCCCGGGTGGAAGAAGCGGATCCGACAGGCATGCAAAAACAGCCGTTTCAGGCCCATGCCCTGCATTTTTTCATCAAACTGCTGATCACCGTATTTATTATCGCCCGCAATGGGATGCCCCGCATGCAGGGTATGCACCCGGATCTGATGGGTACGTCCGGTCACCGGGCTGCATTCCACCAGCGTCGCCTGGGCAAACTTCTGCACAATGCGAAAACGGGTTTCGGAAGGTTTGCCTTCCTTATCTACCCGCACCACTCGCTCACCCGAAGACAGCTCGTTCTTCTTAAGCGGTGCGTTCACCACCTTCTGGTGCGGCTGCCACTGGCCGCGCACCAGTGCCAGATAATGCTTGTCCATGGTTTTTTCACGCAGTTGCTCGTGCAGGCTGCGCAACATGCTGCGCTTCTTCGCCACCAGCAGAATACCGGAGGTATCCCGATCCAGACGATGCACCAGTTCCAGAAACCGCGCTTCGGGCCTCAGTGCCCGCAGGCCCTCGATCACGCCAAAACTCAGGCCACTGCCACCGTGCACCGCGATGCCCGACGGCTTGTTCAGTACGATCAACGCATCATCTTCATAGAGGATGGCGTTGTCGAGCGCCTGTACCTGGTTCAGTTTGGCCGAAGGCAGGCTGTCATCCCGCTCCGCTACCCGCACCGGTGGCACCCGGATCACATCGCCGGCCAGCAGTTTGTATTCCGGTTTTATACGCTTCTTGTTAACCCTTACCTCGCCTTTGCGCAGAATTCGATAAATCAGGCTTTTGGGAACGCCTTTGAGCTGAGTCCGTAAAAAATTGTCGATGCGCTGCCCTTCATGCTCAGCCTCTATGGTGAGCAGACGCACTGTGTGTTGTTCTTGTTTCATGGCCGCCATTCTAACATCAGCCGCTCCCCTTTTGCTGTAAAAAAGGCGTCTTGCTAAGGTTGTAGTTAAAGTGTGATAATGACTCCGTTTTTCGTGCTTTCCGGGATCGGTGAGCACAGCCTGAACACCCTTGGTTTTCCGTCTTGTTCGCGACCTTTGGGCTCCCCCTTAACGTGAAAGACACCTGAATATGCGCCTCATGCGTACCCAGCCGGGAGGCTGTATCCCTTACGCTCACAGACTCGAGGCCGGTGTCCGTCGGAATAACACGGCCGAACCAGGGAATACCAACACTGTAGAAACAGTTAAATACTTAAAATAAAGAGTACTCAATGAAAAGAATGTTAATCAACGCAACCCAAGAAGAGGAGTTGCGTGTCGCCCTGGTGGATGGGCAGAAACTTTACGACCTGGATATTGAAAGCCCGGGTCACGAACAAAAGAAAGCCAACATCTATAAAGGCAAGATCACTCGGGTAGAACCCAGCCTGGAAGCCGCTTTCGTCGACTACGGTGCCGACCGCCACGGTTTTCTCCCCCTCAAGGAAATTGCCCGCAACTACTTCCCCGCCGGTTACAGCTATCAGGGCCGCCCCAATATCAAGGAGGTCATCAAGGAAGGTCAGGAAGTCATCGTTCAGATCGACAAGGAAGAGCGTGGCAACAAGGGTGCCGCCCTCACTACCTTCATCAGCCTGGCCGGCTCCTATCTGGTACTGATGCCGAACAACCCCCGCGCCGGTGGTATCTCCCGCCGTATCGAAGGTGACGAACGTACCGAACTCAAGGAAGCCCTGGCGCATCTCAAGCTGCCCGACGGCATGGGTCTGATCGTGCGTACCGCCGGTGTCGGCAAGTCCGGCGAAGAGCTGGAGTGGGATTTGCACGTACTGCAGACTCACTGGTCCGCCATCCAGGAAGCCGCCGAAGGTGGTAACGCTCCTTTCCTGATCCATCAGGAGAGCAACGTCATCGTACGCGCCATCCGCGACTACCTGCGTCGTGATATCGGCGAAATCCTGATCGACAACCCGGTGATTTTCGAGCGTGCCAAGCAGCATATCGAGCTGGTTCGCCCCGACTTCGTCAACCGCGTCAAGCTGTACGAGGGCGAAGTGCCCATGTTCAGCCACTACCAGATTGAAAGCCAGATCGAGTCGGCCTTTCAGCGGGAAGTACGCCTGCCCTCCGGCGGCAGCATCGTTATCGACCCGACCGAAGCACTGACCAGCATCGACATCAACTCCTCCCGAGCCACCAAAGGCGGCGATATCGAGGAAACCGCACTGCAGACCAACCTGGAAGCGGCCGAAGAGATCGCCCGTCAGTTGCGCCTGCGCGACCTGGGTGGCCTGGTGGTGATCGACTTTATCGACATGACCCCGGTACGTCACCAGCGCGAGGTGGAAAACCGCCTGCGCGACGCGGTGCGCCAGGACAGAGCCCGCATTCAGCTCGGTCGTATCTCTCGCTTCGGCCTGCTGGAAATGTCCCGTCAGCGTCTGCGTCCTTCTCTCGGCGAGTCCAGCACCCATGTGTGTCCTCGCTGCCTGGGCCAGGGTACCATCCGCGACAACGAGTCGTTGGCTCTGGCCATACTGCGCCTGATCGAAGAAGAAGCACTCAAGGACAACACCGGGCAGATCCATGCCCAGGTGCCGGTCGACGTCGCCGCCTATCTGCTCAACGAAAAGCGCAAGTCCATCGCCAGACTGGAAAATCGCTACAAGGTAACGATTTACATCATCCCCAACGAGCAGCTTGAAACGCCGCACTTTGACGTGGCGCGTGTTCGCACCAGCGAAGTGGAAGAGGTCACCAGCTTCGATCTCAAAACCACGGTGGAGAAACCCGCCTACAGCCCCCGCCAGAGCCAGGCCGCCCCTAAAATCGAGCAGCCGGCACTGCAAGGCTTTACCGCGCCGGCACCCGCTCCTGCACCGACGCCCGTGGCAGCCAAGGCCGAACCCACCACGCCGGTTGCCGCCGAACCCGGCCTGTTGAGCCGCATGTTCTGTGCCTTGGCCAGCTGGTTCAAGGGCTCTGCCGAACCCAAGCAAGCGGCCGAGCCAGTCAAGGCTCCGGTTGAAAAACCGGTTCGCCAGGCACGCAACAACGAGCGCAATAACGATCGTAGCAGCGACCGCAACAATGAACGCCGTGAACGTGGTGATCGTCGCAATACGCGCAACAACCGCAGACCGCGGGATGAGGAGCGCGGCAACAAAGCCGCCCCGGCGGCGACAGAGACCCAGTCACAACCTCAAAACGAGGCCAAGACCGACAGACCGCGTCGTGAGCGTCGTAAGCCACGCCGCGAGCAGCCGCAACAGCAACAGGCGCCACAAAAAGAAACGGCCGCCGTTGAGCAGGCTCCCACCCCGGCTCCTCAGCCACAGCAGGCCCAGCCTGCCCAGGTAACCGAGCAGAAAGAACAGATGGTTGCCGAGCGCCGTCAGCGCCGTCAGATGCGCAAGAAGGTCCGACTCGACAGCGAAGGCCGTCCGACCGAAGTCTCCGCCGAGCAGGCAGAGCGCCCGGCACAACGTCAACCCAAGGCGCAGGAGCCCGTTACCGAGCAGAGCGTGGCCGACAAGCCAGCCTCGCATCATCAGCGTAGCGGTGGCATGCCCAAGCGCAAGCGCATCAATGAAGACAGCCGCCGTCAGCGTCGTCAGGACAGCATTGCTGCCTTGATCGCCGCTCAGGGTGAAGAAAAGTGGGTTGCCTCGGAAACGGCTGAAATCGACGCCACGGCTGCCGAGCCCAAGGTTGAAGCCGTTGAGCCGAAAGTTGAAGCCGCCACGCCCAAAGCCGAAGCTGTAGCGCCCAAGGTTGAAGCCGCTGACGCCCAAGGTTGAAGCCGTCGAGCCCAAGGTTGAAGCCGTTGAGCCCAAGGGCCGAAGCCGCCGAGCCCAAGGTTGAA
>NZ_MDKE01000070.1 GCF_001870485.1 Oceanisphaera psychrotolerans
TACGTCGCCCATTTTCCCCGCCTCAAGCCATGCACACGAAAGGGGAATGGCTTGGCATCACGCCTTCCCTTTTTCGTCCTCGGTCGACTCGCCGCTGCCGGCCTGCCGCATCAGCCAGCCGGCGCTGGCACTGAGCACCAGGATACGCAGCACATGGTGGAAGATGACCCAGGAAGGCTCCAGCCCGGTCACCAGCGCCAGATAGATCATGGCCTCCACCGCGCCCGGGGCATAGGCCAGCCACACCTGAAACACCGGTATCTCCAGCCACCAGGCTACCGCCCCCGCCCAGATCAATGACACCACCGAACTGGACAGGCTGATCAGGATGCCGATCAGCAGCAGATAGCCCATTTCCCGGGCCGGCAATGGCTTGAGCCGGCTGCCGACCAGCCCCCCCAGCAGTATCATGCTGATCGGAATAATGCCCGTTGCCGGTACCGAGGCGCCGCCCTGCCAGGCCGCATAACCGCACGCGGTCAGTACCCCGGACAGAATATAGCTGGCCGGCAGCCGCAGCCGGTCGCCCAGGTATCCCGCCCCGTATGCCATCAGGATCAGCAGTACGCTGACCGGCAGTGACAGCTCCCGTACCACCGGCGTATCGACCGCCGGCACCCATTCCAGCAGCATGGCGGCACTCACCGTGGCCACCAGGGCAATCACCCGTACCGTTTGCGACAGTATCACCCGAATCGGATTTTCCAGCCGGGTGGCCAGTGCCGCCATCACCGACAAGGCTCCAGGCGAGGCCGCCAGCATGGCCTCCTGCTGCGACCAGCCAATGCGGCGCAGCAGATACTGGGTCAGCGGGATCTGGGTAGCCAGACACAGCAAAAGCCCCGTGACGCTGAACAACAGCGAAACGGGGCCGGGGAAATCAAGCTCCAGGCGCAGGCCGACGGCCACGCCCAGAGCCGCCTGAATGGGAGACAGCAGGGCCTTGGGAAGGTGTACCTCCACCCCCAGCGCGGCTGACAGGGCCACCAGCAGCATGGCTCCCAGCAGCCAGTCGGACGGAAAACCGGCCCAGTGGGCCAGTCCTCCTCCCGCCGCACCCAGCGCACAGGTACGGAGCCAGGCCATCATGCCTGCGCCGCCTCCTGCTTCAGCAAGGCTTCACGGCGACGCTTGCGTCGGCCCATCACCCAGGGCAGTACCAGCACCAGGATGCTGAAGCCCCACAGGCTCAGGGTCACACCGTTGTTGAACAGTATGCTCCAGTCACCGGCACTGATTGACAGTGCCCGGCGCAGGTTGTCTTCCAGTACCTCACCCAGCACCAGACCGAGGATCACCGGCGCCAGCGAGAAATCCAGCTTGCGCAGGATAAAGCCGAATACGCCCAGCACTATCATGAAGAACAGATCGAAGCTGGCCCCGTGGATCGAGTAGATGCCCACGAAGGTCAGCATCACGATCACCGGCACCAGGTAGGCCTGACGCACGCTCAGCATGCGCACGAAGATACCGACCAGCGGCAGGTTCATCACCAGCAGGGCGATGTTACCCACGAACATGGAGGCGATCAGACCCCAGGCGATATCCGGCTTCTGGCTGAACAGCAAGGGACCCGGCGTTACATCAAACAGCAACAGGGCGCCGAGCAGAATGGCGGTGGTGCCGGAGCCCGGGATACCCAGGGTCAGCATCGGTACCATGGAACCCACAGCCGCCGAGTTGTTGGCCGCCTCGGGAGCGGCGAGGCCACGCACGTCGCCTTGCCCGAACTCATTGTTTTCACCGGCCATGCGCTTTTCGGTACCATAGGCCACGGCACTCGCCACCGAGGCACCGGTGCCGGGCAGCACGCCGATCACGAAGCCAATCAGGGTGGAACGCAGCACCGTCCAGCGCACCGCCACCAGATCTGCCGCCTTGACGAACGACTTGCTCACCTTGTCTATTTTGGTGTTACCGCTGTAGTGATGCTCCACCAGCAACAGAATTTCGCTGATGGCGAACATGCCGATCACCACCACCAGAAAGTCGACGCCATCAAACAGGCTGGTCAGACCGAAGGTGAAACGCAGTACACCGGTGCCCGAGTCGACACCGACGGTGGCCAGCGCCAGACCGATGACGGCACCAATCACGGTTTTTACCGGACGCGAGCCGACCATGGAGGCCAGACAGCACAGGGCGAACACCATCAACGCCACGAACTCGGCCGGGCCGAAGGTCACCGCCAGCTTGGTCAGCATGGGAGTAAAGATGACCAGCAGGATCAGCGCGCCGATGGAGCCGGCAAAAGACGACACCGCCGACAGCGCCAGCGCCCGGCCACCCTCGCCCCGTTTGGCCATGGGATAACCATCCAGCGTGGTCATGATGGCACCCGCATCTCCGGGCACGTTGAGCAGTATGCTCGAGATACGACCGCCGTATTCGGCGCCGTAATAGACTCCGGCCAGCAATATGATGGCCGACGCCGGCTCCAGACCCATCGAGTAGGCCAGCGGCAACAAGATGGCGATGCCGTTGATCGGCCCTATGCCCGGCAGGGCGCCCATCAGGGTACCGAAAAAACAGCCCGCCAGTACCAGCGCCAGGTTCATCGGCGTCAGGGCGACGGCAAAGCCTTCGGCCAGGCTAGAAAAGACATCCATACTATTAACCTCCAAACACGGCGCCAACCGGCACATTCAGTTCCAGCACCCGACTCAGCAGTACATAACCTACACCACCAAGGACGGAGGAATAAAGCGCGGCCTTACCCCAGCCCAGCCCGAAGAGCCGGGCAAAGACGGTACCGACCAGCACGGTGGATATCATGAAACCCAGTACTTCAAAGCTCCAGGCATACACCAGCAGCCCCAGTACCACCAGCAGGTGACGGCCGAACATGCTGCGGCCGTACTTCTCCTTCAGGCGATCGGGTTTGACCGCCAGCCAGGCCGTGCATCCAAACAGCAGCACCGCCAGGATCAGGGGAATGGCCTTGGGGCCCACGGGTTCATATTGAAAGGGTACCTCGAGTTGCCAGGCGGCAGCCCCCAGGGCCACCGCCGCCAACATCAGTACCAGAGAAAAAACACGATCTGCCATGCGGCCACCTCTTACTTGAGCAGTCCCATCTCGCGGGACAGGTTCTGGAATTTCTCGACCTCGGCCTTGATGTAGGCCTCAAACTCATCACCGGCCATCGACAGCGGGAACAGGCCCTGATTGTTGCGCACCTGGGTAAAGGCATCGGTCTGATACAGATCATTGAACTGCTCTACCCAGTAGTTGTAGGCATCGTCAGACGCCTCCGGCGCCATGTAGAAGCCGCGCATGATGGGCCATTCCATATCGAAGCCCTGTTCCGTTGCAGTGGGGATAGCCGCAAAGTCGCCCTCCAGCCGTTCCGGTGACAACACCGCCAGTACCCGCACTATGCCCGCGTCCAGCTGGCCCTTGATCTCGGACACATCGCCCGGGTACACCTGAATATGGTTACCCAGCACCGCCGCCAGCGCATCGCCACCGCCCTCGTAGGCCACATAACGCATGGTGCGCGGGTCCAGCCCCAGGCTGCGATAGAGGAAAGCCGCCTTCATCCAGTCCTGACTGCCCACGGTGCCGCCAGCACCGAATACCAGGCTGGGGTTGGACTTGATCTCGTCCGCCAGCTCCTGCAGGCTGTTCCAGGGCGCATCGGCCTTGACGATGATGGCGCCATAGTCGGTACCGACGGCACCAATCCAGCGGGCATCATCCACATCCAGATCCTTGCCAAACTTGCTCAGCGCCAGGTTGAGGGAAGAGCCGGAGCTGAACGCCACCACGGCGTTGTCGTCGGTACGACGGTTGCTGTTCATGTGGGTATAGGCCACGGCACCCACGCCGCCGGGCATGAAGGTGACCCGCATCGGCTCTTTCAGCAGGCCGGACTTGTCCAGGCTGGAGGTCAGGATGCGACAAGTCAGATCGAAACCGCCGCCCGGCTTGGCGGGAGCGATACATTCCGGTTTATTGGGAGTAAACTCGGCATGGGCAGAGCCGGCGCCCATTACCAGCAGACCAGCACCCAGAACAGCATGAACCAGAGGGGTTGATTTCATCTTGTTATCTCCTTGAGGACAATTCCATGTTTTTGTGTTCTTTGTGTGAACACGTTGTTAACGTCAAGCATGCTACCCCTCAAAGCTGTCACCAAGCTGTCACCGACCAACAGAGGAATAAATCGTGCGCATTCTTGTGATAGAAGACACCATGGTGCTGGGTGAAGCCATCGCCGACCGGTTGCAGAAGCTGGGTCACGGCACCGACCTTATCGGTAACGGCCGTCAGGCTGCCGACTGGCTGCGCCACCAGCGGGTCGATCTGATCATCCTGGATCTCAACCTGCCCGGCCTCGGCGGCGAAGGGGTGCTGGCCGAGCTGCGCCAGCGCAAGACCGATACTCCGGTGCTGATCCTCACCGCCCGGAATCAGATAAATGATCGCATCAAGCTGCTGGATCTGGGCGCCGACGATTACCTGACCAAGCCCTTCGACTTCGGCGAGCTGGAAGCCCGGGTGCGAGCCCTGTTGCGACGCAAGCAGGGCTATGCCTCCAATATCAGCGAACACGGCAACCTGGTGTTCAACCGCGACGCCAAAACGGTCACCATCGACGGACAGCCCTGCCCGCTGGTCAATCGGGAATTTCGTCTGCTGGAGATTTTTCTGAGCGGTCTGGAGCGGGTGATGAGCAAGGAAGAGCTGACCGAAAAACTGTTCAATGCCGATGAAACCCCGTCCGCCAATGCCATCGAACTTTATGTTGCCCGCCTGCGCAAGAAGCTGGCCGGCAGCTCGCTCCAGATACAGACGCTGCGCGGCCTCGGCTATGTCGCCCGGGTCATGCAGCCGTGAACAAGGCCCCGGGCCATCATCCGGCCCTGCGTCGGCGCCTGCTGCTGCTCAGCGGCACCGTGCTCGTCGGCCTGGCGTTATTGGCGATGGGGCTGATGATCTCCTACAGCCAGAAAACCGCCGATCGCAGCTACGACATCATGCTCAACAGCGCCACCCTGCAGATGGCCAATGCGGTGCGCCACACCGAGCAGGGGGTGGTCGTGGATATTCCGGTTTCCGCCTTCGCCACCCTGGCGCTGGCGCCACAGGACCGCGTCTTCTACCGGATCAGCATCAACGGGACTTTCCTGACCGGCTATCGGTCGTTGCCAGCGCCGCCGCCCCGCTCCCCCTCACAACGGCAACTGACCCTGCAACAGCCGGACTTCTTCGATGCCGAATTTGACGGCGAGCCCGTTCGGATCGCCCGACTGATCCGGCTGAATACCGAACGGCTGCCGCATGATGAAATCCAGATCGAGCTGGCCCAGACCCGGCTGGCCCGCCAGCAACTCGCCGACGAGATTCTGTATCCCGCCCTGGAGCTGATTTTCGGCTTGTTGCTGTGCGCCCTGCTGCTGCTGTGGCTCGGTATCTATTACGCCCTGCGCCCCTTTACCCTGATCGCCCGGGCGCTGGCCCGGCGACGACCCCGGGATCTGACACCCCTGTCACTGCCGGTGCCCAGCGAGACCCTGCCGCTGCTGAATACCATCAATCATTTCATTGCCCGTCAGCAGCAGATGCTGACCCGGCTGGAGGACAACACCTCGGTCGCCGCCCACCAGCTGCGCACGCCCCTCGCCAGCCTGCGCGCCCTGAGCGAGAACGCCCGGGACGAACAGGATGCCGGCAAACAACGTACACTGCTGCACGGTCTGATAGCGCAATGCGATCAACTGGCGCTCACCGTCGATCACCTGTTGAATCAGGCAATGCTGGACCATCGTTTTCACAGCCAGGAGCTGATACCGGTAGAGCTGAATGCCCTGGTCAGAGAGGTCTGCCTGCTGCTGGCGGTGCCGGCCCTGCAACGGCGGGTGGCGCTGTCCTTCGAGGCCGCGGATACGCCCTTGTGGATACAGGGAGACGAGGTTGCCCTGACCCAGATGCTGAACAACCTGATCGATAATGCCGTGGCCCACTCTCCTCCCGACAGCCAGGTGGAAATATTGCTGCGCCAGTCACCCGAGCCGACCATCCTTATCCGGGATCGGGGGCCGGGTATCCCCATGACCGAGAAGGAAAAGGTATTCGAGCGTTTCTACCGGGGCCACAGCGGCCGCTATCGGGGCAGTGGTCTGGGCATGGCCATCGCCCGGGATGTGGCGGAGCACCACGGCGCCCGCATCCTGCTGCAGGACAACGAGCCCGGCGGCTTGCAGGTCGAGATCCACTTTGAGTCCCACCGGAGCCGCTCATGATACTGCCACGTCTGCTCACACCTGTACTGAGCCTGTTGCTTCTGGTCCTGCCTGTGCAGGCGGCGCAGGAATTCCTGCTGCCGGCGCAGGCAAGCTCGCAGCGACAGCTGGTGATTTACAGTGCCACCGATTATCGCCATCTGGAACCGCTGCTGCTGCAGTTCCAGCAGGCGCATCCCCAGCTGAGCATCCGGCTGGTGGATCTGAATACCCGGGAATTGCATGACCGTTTTCTGACCGAAGGCCCCGACTCGCCGGCGGATCTGCTGATTAGCTCGGCCATGGATCTGCAGCTCAAGCTGGTCAACGACGGCCACGCCCGCCCCTATCGTTCGAGCCGTACCCTGGCGCTGCCCAGCCAGGTTCACTGGCGCCATGAACTGTTCGCCTTTACCTTCGAGCCGGTGCTGACGGTCTTCAACCGGACCCTGCTCGGCCCGCACTCCGTGCCCCGCAGCCGGCAGGAACTGCTCACACTGCTGCGCCGGGATCCCGCCCGCTTTGCCGGCCGCATCACCACCTACGATATCACCACCAGCGGCGTCGGCTATCTACTGGCCAGCCAGGACAGTCAGCAGGGGCTGATGTACGGCCGCCTGCTGGAGGCCTTCGGCAGCCTCGCCGTTCGCCTCGACGACACCAGCAACGGTATGCTGGACAGTCTGGCTCAGGGCCGGATGGCCATCGGCTATAACCTGCTCGGCTCCTATGTTTCCTCGGCACTGGCGCGTTACCCGCAGCTGGAGGCACTGGCGCCCGAAGACTATACCCTGATGCTGATGCGGCTGGCACTGATCCCCAACTCGGCGCCGCATCCCACCGCAGCCGGCGACCTGCTCGATTTCATGCTGTCGGCCCGCGGTCAGGCGCTGCTCGCCCAAAGCGGTCTGCATCCGCTGCTGGAGCCAGACTCGGGTGACGTCAGGCTGGCGGTGCAGGCTCAGGGCCCGATCACCCTCATTCCCCTGTCGCCGGCGTTGCTGCCGCTGCAGGATCGGCTCGCCAGCAAGCACTTCATCGAGACCTGGTCCCACTCCATTATGGCGCCGCCCGAGCGTGCCGCCCCACCTTGAACCACCACGGTCGGGGTTCCGTCTGCTTGCACCATCATGCCTCTTTATGCCTTATTATTGTGCAGGCGGCTGCCTCCGCATGAATATGAATAACTGATTAATAACAAAAAAACGCTAATGGCACAGGCCTTGCTTGATAGATGTAACGCATTTAATCACGGGGCCATTATGACAGCTTCAATCCACACTACCTGCCCTTACTGTGGCGTTGGCTGCGGCGTCAAGATCGACAGCAGGGTGCGGTCACCGGAGATACCCTGCACCCGGCCAACCAGGGTGCGCTCTGTGTCAAGGGCATGGCACTGGGAGAGAGTCAGACGTTGCCCAACCGCCTGCTCTATCCCCGGGTAGACGACAGGCAACTGGACTGGCCCGAGGCCATTGCTGCCGTCGCCGCCGGTTTCAGCAGGATTATCGAGCAGCATGGTCCCCAGGCCGTGGCCTTCTATGGTTCGGGTCAGATGCTGACCGAAGACTATTATGTAGCCAACAAGCTGATGAAGGGCTTTATCGGCTCCGCCAACATCGACACCAATTCCCGTCTGTGCATGTCCTCCGCCGTCGCCGCCCATCAAAGAGCCTTTGGCGAAGACGCCGTGCCCGCCTGTTATGAAGATATCGACGAGGCCGAGCTGGTGGTGCTGGTCGGTGCCAACAGTGCATGGACCCACCCGGTACTGTTTCGTCGACTGGAGCAGGCCAGAGCCGCCAATCCCCATCAGCAGTGGATAGTGATAGACCCCCGGGGCACCGCCACCAGCCAGCAGGCGGATCTGCATCTGCAGATAACCCCCGGCTCGGATCTGATGCTGTTCAACGGCCTCGCACGCCGCATCCTGGACAGCACCTGCCTGGACCACTCTTTTATAGCGCAGCGTGTCTCCGGCTTTGCCGAACTGAGTCTGGCGTTGAGTGGTCCCGAATATACGACCGACAAGGTCGCCGACGCCACCGGCCTGAGTGTCGCCGAGCTGGACCGTTTCTATCGGCTCTTCCTCGAACACCCGAAAACCCTGACCCTGTTCTGCATGGGTATCAACCAGTCGGAACGCGGCACCGACAACGCCAATGCCATCATCAACTGCCACCTGCTGACCGGGCGTATCGGCAAGCCGGGAGCGGCGCCCTTTTCCCTCACCGGCCAGCCCAACGCCATGGGCGGCCGGGAAGTCGGCGGCCTGGCCAACCAGCTGGCGGCCCACATGGACTTCGCCCCCGCCAACCGGGACAGGGTGGCCCGCTTCTGGCAAACCGACAACCTGGCCCCGGGTCCGGGCCTGAAGGCCATGGAGATGATAGACGCCCTCGAACGGGGTGAGATCAAGGCGCTGTGGGTCATGGGCTCCAACCCGGCGGTGTCCCTGCCCGACAGCGCCCGTGCCCGCCGCGCCCTGGAAAAGTGCGAATTGCTGGTGGTGTCGGATATCAGCCCGAACACCGATACCGCCCGGCTGGCCAGGGTCCTGCTGCCCGCCGCCGGCTGGGGTGAAAAAGACGGCACCGTTACCAACTCGGCCCGTACCCTCTCCCGTCAGCGTCCGTTCAAGCCGGCGCCCGGCGCCGCGAAGCCCGACTGGTGGGCCATCTGTCAGGTAGCCAGGGCCATGGGCTTTGAACAGGCATTCGATTTCGACTCGCCCGCCGCCATTTTCCGCGAGCACGCGGCCCTGTCCGGCTTCGAGAACGATGGCGAGCGACTGTTCGATATTTCGGCCCTGAGCCGCCTGAGCGACGAGCAATATCAACTGATGACACCACGCAGCTGGCCCCTGACGGGCCAGCTGTCGGGCCCGGCCCGGCTGTTTGTCGATGGCCGCTTCTCTACTCCGGACGGCAAGGCGCACCTGCACCCGGCTCATCCCCGGGAGTCAGCTGCACAGGCCACAACCCAGCTACTACTCAATACCGGCCGACTGCGGGATCAGTGGCATACCATGAGCCGCACCGGCCATGTAGCAAGGTTGATGGCCACAGCCAGTGAACCCCAGGCGCAGATACACCCGGATACCCTGACCCGGGCCGGCCTCGACAAGGCATTGCTGATCCAGCTGCATAACGAGCGTGGCCATACCCTGTTGCGGGTGGTCGCCGATGACAGCATCACCCCCGGCCAGGTATTCGTGCCCATGCACTGGAGTGGTGAGTTCAGCTCGGGCGGAAGGGTCAACGATCTGGTCGGCGCCCGTGGCTGCCCCACCTCGGGTCAGCCGGCCTTCAAGCAGAACCGGGTGCAGGTCGCCGCGGTACGTCATCAATGGCAGGCGAGCTGGATAGGCCTGGATGCTCCCCGTTGGCTGCCGGAATGGTGGAGTCGACGCCCGCTGGAGGCTGGTGAATGCTGGAGCCTGATCGATTCACAGACCTCGATGAACGAGGCCAGGACCGCCCTGACCAGCGAAGGCAGTTGGCTGGACTGGCCCCTGCCCCAGGGCCGGCTGCTGGTCGGACTGGATGCAGGCAAGATCGAGCACCTGTTGCTGCTCGGCCAGTCCCCCTGGCAGATTAACCCCGAACCACTGGCTTCCCTGCTGGGCAGCACCCTGCAACCCAGCCTGTTGCTCGGCCAATTGAGCCAGGCTCTGGCCGGCAACGGGCGACTGGTATGCAGCTGCTGGAGCGTAACCGAAGAGCGTATCCGCGAGGCCATCGCCGATGGCGTCGAGCAGCTTGACGAATTGCAGCAGCAACTGAAATGCGGCACCCGCTGCGGCTCCTGCGTACCCGAATTGAAGCAGTTGATGGCAGCCTGTCAGGAGCAGCCTCAAGGAGAAAAATCATGAATCAGAACATGCATGTCACCCTGGTGGGCGCCGGCCCCGGCGATCCCGAACTGTTGACTATCAAGGCCCTGCGGGCAATGGAACGAGCCGATGTGGTGTCTACGACAGCCTGGTAAGCCCGGAAATACTGGCGCTGATCCCCGGCGGGGTCAAGCGGCTGGAAATGGGCAAGCGTTGCGGCAAGGCCAGTGCACTGCAACAGGATATCTGCGCCGTATTGGTGCGCCTGGCCAGGAGCGGCAAACAGGTGGTGCGACTCAAGGGGGGCGATCCCTTTATCTTTGGCCGCGGTGGCG
This sequence comes from Oceanisphaera psychrotolerans, assembly GCF_001870485.1. GTDB lineage: Bacteria > Pseudomonadota > Gammaproteobacteria > Enterobacterales > Aeromonadaceae > Oceanimonas > Oceanimonas psychrotolerans. Next base: position 10,398 of record NZ_MDKE01000070.1, read on the forward strand.
AAGAAGCCCTCTACCTGCAGCAACATCAGATCCCGTTCAGCGTGGTGCCCGGCATCACCGCCGCCCTGGGCTGTGCCGCCTCCAGCCTGATCCCGCTCACTCACAGAGGGCTGTCCCGGGCCGTGACCCTGGTGACCGGCCACCTGCAAAAAGGCGGCGAATTCAGGGGCTGGTCCGCCCTGGCCCAGGCCGGCCAGACCCTGGTGTTCTACATGGGCCTGGAGCAGGCCGACGTGATCCAGCAGCAGTTACTGGCAGAAGGCTGCCCTTCCCAACTGCCGGTGGCATTGATCGAATCGGGCACGACCCGGGCTCAACAGCTGTGCATCACCGCACTGGGACAACTGTCGGAAACCGCCGCCGGCCTGACGCCATCGGGCCCGGTACTGATGGTGATCGGCGAAGTGGTCGGCCTGCGAGCCGAACTGACCGCCACCCTGAATAGCCTGGACACTCTGGCTGTAGCCTAATCCCCTGTTTTACCGGCCTGAAGACAGGCCTTTCCTTCTGACGCGTCTCCATACTCTGCCATTTGGCTGACTCCCATGTACTGCATGGGAGTTTTTTTTTTTTGCTGGCGGGTACTGGTAAGTAATAGTGCAACCCTGCCTTATCTTGGTGAAACAGGAATATTTCCAGGGCCTTTAACGTTACAAAAAAAACAAAAATCACCAACAATCAATAACATAAAATTTGGCACGCATCTTGATACCCCTTAACAAGAAGTTCGCTCGGAGCGACTCAAAGTTCTCCAGCCGCGACACAGGATTTCAAATGACAGGGAGTATCAAGATGAAATTATGGCAAAAGACAGTCCTGGCCGGGGCGCTGAGCCTCGGCCTGACATCCCAGGCCACAGCCGAGAGCAATATCGGTCCGGCAGAAAAAGACGAGCTGACCCTCGGCTTTATCAAGCTCACCGATATGGCCCCGCTGGCCATCGCCTACGAGAAAGGATTTTTCGAGGATGAAGGCCTGTATGTCACCCTCGAAGCCCAGGCCAACTGGAAAGTACTGCTGGATCGGGTCATTTCCGGAGAACTGGACGGCGCCCATATGCTGGCCGGCCAGCCGATTGGCGCGGCCCTCGGTATCGGTACCCAGGCCGAGCTGGTCACCGCCTTCAGCATGGATTTGAACGGCAATGCCATCACCGTATCCAACACCTTGTGGGACAAGATGAAGCCCCACCTCGAGCTGGACGAGGCCGGCAAGCCGGTACACCCTATTTCCGCCTCGGCACTCAAACCGGCCCTGACGGAATATCAGCAGGCCGGCAAGCCGCTGCAAATGGGCACGGTATTCCCGGTATCCAGCCATAACTACGAACTGAGATACTGGCTCGCCGCCGGCGGCATCCACCCCGGTCTCTACGCCCCGCACAAGGGCGACAACAGCGGCCTGCTGCAGGCCGATGTACTGTTGTCGGTGACCCCGCCACCGCAGATGCCCGCCACCATGGAGGCAGGTACCATTGACGGTTACAGCGTGGGTGAGCCCTGGAACCAGCAGGCCGTGCTCAAGAAAATCGGCGTGCCGGTGATCACCAACCACGACATCTGGCCCTATAACCCGGAGAAGGTCTTTGCGGTCAGCAAGGACTGGAGTGACGCCAACCCCAACACCCATCTCCGCCTGGTCAAGGCGCTGTTGCGCGCCGCCCACTGGCTGGATGCGGACGACAACGGCAACCGCGAGGAAGCGGTCGGCATCCTGTCCCAGTCCTACTACGTGGGTGCCGACAAGAAGGTGATTGCCGCCAGCATGACCGGTTCCTTCGAGTACGAGCCGGGGGATGTGCGTCAGGCACCGGACTTCAACGTCTTCTTCCGTCATAACGCCACCTATCCCTACTACAGCGATGCCATCTGGTTCATGACCCAGATGCGCCGCTGGGGTCAGATCCCCCAGGCCCAGAGCGATGACTGGTATCTGGAGCAAGCCAAGCGGGTCTATCGCCCGGATATCTACACCCAGGCCGCCAAGGCGCTGATCGCCGAAGGCAAGTTGTCTGCCGACGACTTCCCCGGGCTGGACAGCCGCGACGCTTCCGCCCCGTCACCAGCGACTTTATCGATGGCAAGACCTATGACGGTCGCAGCCCCAACGCCTACATCGACCAGTTTGCCATCGGCCTGACCGGCGATAGCCAGCTCTAAGGAGGCATCATGATGAACAGTATCACCCTACCCCGACTGACCGCCTTGTTCTCACTGCGCCAGCTGTCCAGGACCCTGATCCCCCTGCTGGGCATCACCGGATTCCTGCTGATGTGGCACCTGCTGGCGGCGCAGGTCACCACTTCCCTCGGTACCCTGCCCGGCCCGGTGCAAACCGGGCAGCAATTTTCCAATCTGGTGCAGGAGCATCAGGCCGAGCGCGACCGTGAGCGGGCCTTCTACGACCGGCAGATCGCCCGTAACCTGGCCATCAAGGCCGAGAACCCCGACGCCAAGGTACGGGTGCGGAGCTTCACCGGTCGCCCCACCTTCTTCGATCAGATCGTTACCAGCCTGAAAACGGTCGCCGCCGGCTTTGTGCTGGCCATGGCCATCGCCATCCCGGCCGGTATCGCCCTGGGGCTGAACGGAAAGCTGTATCAGGCGATGAACCCGGTGGTGCAGTTGCTCAAGCCGGTATCCCCCCTGGCCTGGCTGCCACTGGTGACCATAGTGGTGAGCGCCCTCTATGTGTCCCCCGAGCCCTTGGTATCCAAGTCATTCCTGATCTCTCTGGTCACCGTCACCCTGTGCAGCCTGTGGCCGATGCTGATCAACACCGCCGTGGGAGTGGCCAACATGGACAAGGACCTGATCAACGTCAGCAAGATGCTGCGCCTGTCGAGCCTGACCCACGTGCGCCAGATTGTGCTGCCCAGCGCCATTCCGATGATCTTTACCGGCATGCGCCTGTCTCTGGGGGTGGCCTGGATGGTCCTGATCGCCGCCGAGATGCTGGCCCAGAACCCGGGCCTCGGCAAATTCGTATGGGATGAATTCCAGAACGGCAGCAGCGACTCCATGGCCCGCATCATGGTCGCGGTCGTGGTGATAGGCCTGATCGGCTACCTGCTCGACCGCCTGATGCTGGCATTGCAGCAACAACTGTCCTGGGACAAGAGCAGCGCCAGCCGCTAAGGAGACTGACATGAGCAAGCATTACCTGGAACTGAGCGGTGTGGACATGCGTTTTCGCACCGAAAAGGGTGAATTCGAAGCCCTGAAGAACATCAACCTCAAGCTGCAGAAAGGTGAATTCGTCTCGCTGATCGGCCACTCCGGCTGTGGCAAGAGCACCGTGCTCAACCTGGTGGCCGGACTCTACGCCCCCAGCACCGGCGGCGTCATCCTGGAAGGCAGGGAAGTGGACGGCCCCGGCCCCGAACGGGCCGTGGTGTTCCAGAATCATGCCCTGCTGCCCTGGCTGACGGTGGAGCAGAACATCGCCCTGGCGGTGGACAATACCTTTACCCGGCAAAGCAAGGCCGAACGCAAAGAGCGGGTGGCGCATTTTCTGGCGCTGGTGCACATGAACCATGCGGCGCACAAGCTGCCCGGCGAGATCTCCGGCGGCATGAAGCAACGGGTCGGTATCGCCCGGGCGCTGGCGGTGGATCCCAAGGTGCTGCTGATGGACGAGCCCTTCGGCGCCCTCGATGCCCTGACCCGGGCCCACCTGCAGGACTCGCTGATGGAAATCCAGGCCGAGCTGGGCAACACGGTGATCATGATCACCCACGATGTGGACGAAGCCGTGCTGCTGTCGGATCGCATCGTGATGATGACCAATGGCCCCTCGGCCACCATCGGCGAGATCCTGGACATCCCTCTGGATCGCCCGCGCAACCGGGTCCAGCTCAGTGACGATGCCCTGTATCACAAACTGCGCCGGCGGGTACTCAGCTTCCTGTACGAAGGCCACAACAAGGTCAGCCAAATCACCAGCAAGTCCAAGGTGGCTTAAGGATTAAAGATGATGAAACAACAACTTATCGTGATCGGCAACGGCATGGTTGGCCACCACCTGATACAGCAGCTGATCGACCAGCAGGGTCTGGAGCAGTACGAGATCACCGTGTTCGGTGCCGAGAAACATGCCGCCTACGACAGGGTGCACCTGTCGGAAGTGTTCGATGGCAAGACCCCGGAACAACTGTCCATGGCCGGCGCCGACTGGTACGCCAACCATGGCGTGACCCTGCGCCTGAACGAGGAAGTCACCGGCATCGACCGGGAGGCCAAAAGCCTGACCACCTCCCTCGGCCATACCCTGAACTACGACCGGCTGGTGCTGGCCACCGGCTCCACTCCCTTTGTACCGCCCATTCCGGGCAACGAGCGGGAAAACTGCTTTGTCTATCGTACCCTGGATGATCTGGCCGACATTCAGGCGGCCTGCAAACAGGCCCGAACCGGGGTGGTGATCGGCGGCGGCCTGCTCGGCCTGGAGGCGGCCAACGCCCTGCGCCTGCTCGGCTTGGAAACCCATGTGGTGGAATTCGCCCCGCGACTGATGCCGGTCCAGCTGGACGAGCAGGGCGGCACCCTGCTGAAGGAAAAAATCGTCCGTCTGGGCGTGCAGGTACATACCGAGAAAACCACCCGCCACATCATCGATGGCGAAAGCGCCCGTCATCGCCTGGAGTTCGCCGACGGGGCCGTGCTGGAAACCGATGTGCTGTTGTTCAGCGCCGGTATCCGCCCCCAGGATGCCCTGGCGCGCAGCACCGGCCTCACGCTGGGCGAACGCGGCGGCATCTGCATCGATGATCAGTGCCAGACCTCGGATCCGGCCATACTGGCCATCGGCGAATGTGCCCTGTGGGAAGGCAAGCTGTTCGGTCTGGTGGCCCCCGGCTACCAGATGGCCCGGGTAGCCGCAGCCCAGTTGCTGGGCACAAAAGCGGCTTTCCAGGGTGCCGACATGAGCACCAAACTCAAGCTGCTGGGAGTCGAAGTCGGCGCCATCGGCGATGCCCACGGCCAGACCCCGGGCAGTCAGGAAGTGCTGCTGCTCGACCGGAGCAAGGATCTGTACAAGAAGCTGGTGCTGAATGAAGCGGGTGATCGCCTGCTCGGCGCCGTACTGGTGGGAGACACCAGCGACTACGACAGCCTACTGCAAACCTACCTCAACGACATGCCGCTGCCGGACCATCCGCTGGCCCTGCTGGTGCCGGAAGGTGCCGAGGGCGGTGCAGCCAAGGCAGCCCTGCCGGCGACGGCCACCATCTGTTCCTGCCACAATGTCACCAAGGGGGCCATCGTCGACGCCGTTCAGGGCGGGGCCTGCGATGTATCTGCGGTCAAGGCCTGCACCAAGGCCGGCACTGGTTGTGGCGGTTGCAGCGGCCTGCTTGGCCAGGTGGTCAACCAGGCGCTGGAAGAACAGGGCATCACCGCCGACAAGAGTATCTGCGAGCACTTTGCCTACAGCCGTCAGGAGCTGTTCCATCTGATCAAGGTCGGCCGGATAAAGAGCTTCGAAGAACTGCGCACCAAACACGGTCAGGGCCTGGGCTGCGATATCTGCAAGCCGGCGGCCGCCTCCATCCTCGCCTCCCTGTGGAACGAGCATGTACTGGAACCCAAACATGCCAGCCTGCAAGACACAAACGACGCCTTTCTCGCCAATATACAGAAAAACGGCACCTATTCGGTGGTGCCCCGGGTGCGGCGGGGGAGATCACCCCGGATCAGCTGCTGACCATCGGCCGGGTGGCCAAGCGCTACGATCTTTACACCAAGATCACCGGCGGTCAGCGCATCGACCTGTTCGGCGCCCGCCTGGAGCAGTTGCCGTTGATCTGGCAGGAGCTGATCGACGCCGGCTTTGAAACCGGCCATGCCTACGGCAAGTCGCTGCGCACGGTGAAATCCTGTGTCGGCTCCAGCTGGTGCCGCTACGGCGTGCAGGACTCGCTGGACATGGCCGTGGCCCTGGAGCACAGATACAAGGGCCTGCGTTCCCCCCACAAGCTCAAGTTTGCCGTGTCCGGCTGTACCCGTGAATGCGCCGAGGCCCAGAGCAAGGACGTGGGCGTGATCGCCACCGAGAAGGGCTGGAACTTGTATTTCGGCGGCAATGGCGGCATGCGCCCCCGCCACGCGGATCTGTTCGCCACCGACCTGGATACCGATACCCTGCTCCGCTACATCGACCGGCTGCTGATGTTCTACGTGGCCACCGCCGATCGCCTGCAGCGCACCTCGGTATGGACCGAAAACCTGGAAGGCGGCCTGGATTACCTGAAGCAGGTCGTGATCGAAGACTCACTCGGCCTGGCGGAAGAGCTGGAAGGACGCATGACCCACGTTATCGGTAGCTATCAGTGCGAATGGAAGACCACCCTCGATGACCCGGAAAAGCTCAAGCGCTTCAGGAGCTTCGTCAACACCGACCAGGCCGACGACAGCATCGTCTTCGAGCGCAGACGCGGTCAGATCCGTCCCACCGAAATGATTGAAATCAAGGAGCTATCATGAGTCTCATGCGTCTTTGCCAACTGGATGAGCTGCCCGAGTACGGTGGTATGGCCGCTCTGGTAGAGGGGCGACAGCTGGCCCTGTTCAACCTGCCGGGCCTGGGCTATTTCGCCCTCGACAACTGGGATCCCCTGGGCCAGGCTCAGGTACTGTCCCGGGGCATACTGGGCGACATCAAGGGCGAGCCCTGTGTCGCTTCCCCGCTCTACAAGCACCACTACTCCCTGCGCAACGGCCGTTGCCTGGAGCAGGAAGATACCGCCGTACAGGTCTGGCCGGTCGTCGCCAAAGACGGACAGCTCTGGCTGGAACAGTAACCGGTGTTGGCTCCCCGGCCGTGCTGAAGGAGCCTGGCACCCCTGGCATTAAATAAAAAGGGCTTCCCTGTGCGGGGAAGCCCTTGTTGTTGCTGTTCAGCCTGTGGCTGCGCATTCATTACCGGGTGCGGATCGCCTCGATAATGGCGCTGGTGGAACAACCGTCCTCGAAGTTGAGTACCTTCACCTCGCCGCCGTTGGCGGTCACTTCCTCGAAGCCGGCAATCTCTTCCGGCTGGTAATCGCCGCCCTTGACCAGCACATCCGGCAGGGTCTCGGCAATCAGCCGGCGCGGGGTATCTTCACCGAAGGGCACCACCCAGTCCACAGCTCCCAGACCGGCCAGCACCGCCATCCGGCGGTCGACCGTGTTCACCGGGCGACCATCCCCCTTGAGGGCGCGCACCGAGGCGTCGGTATTCACCGCCACTATCAGCCGATCACCCAGCTGGCGGGCATGATTCAGGTAGGACACATGGCCGGCATGCAGTATGTCGAAGCAGCCGTTGGTCATCACGATCTTCTCGCCGCGACGACGGGCGGCATCCACCACGTATTTCAACTGCTGCTCACTCACCACCCCCATACCGGACTCGGGGGCGCCGTAGAGCACATTGGCCAGCTCGATGGCGGAAACGGTGGAGGTACCCAGCTTGCCTACCACTATGCTGGCGGCCACGTTGGCCAGGGCGCAGGCTTCGTCCAGCGGCAGTCCGGCGGCCAGACAGGTGGCCAGGGTGGCGATCACGGTATCGCCGGCGCCGGTGACATCGAACACCTCGTGGGCCTGGGCCGGCAGGTGCAACTCGTCCTGATCATCGTGGATCAGGGTCATGCCATGTTCGGACCGCGTGACCAGCAGCGCCTTGAGATCGAATTGTTTCACCAGTTCCCGCCCGCGGGCCACCAGCTCCTCTTCGTCTCTGACCTTGCCTACCACCGCTTCGAATTCACTCATGTTGGGGGTGAGCAGGGTGGCGCCACGATACTTTTCGAAGTCGGAACCCTTCGGGTCCACCAGCACCGGCACACCGGCCTGATTGGCGGCCTGGATCAGCGATTGCACCTGCGTCAGGGCGCCCTTGGCATAATCCGACAGCACCACCACCCCGGCCTGGCTCAGGGCGGCTCGGGTCTTGTCGGTCAGCGGCGCGGCATCTTCCGGTGCGAAGCTTTCTTCAAAGTCCAGCCGCAGCAACTGCTGGTTGCGGCTCATCACCCGCAACTTGGTGATGGTGGGGTGGCTGGTGAGACGCACGAAGTCACACTCCACTCCCACACCCTGCATCTTGTCCTGCAGCGAGGTTGCCGCCTCGTCGGCCCCGGTCAGCCCGAGCAACCGGGCCTTGGCACCCAGTGCGGCCACGTTCAGTGCCACGTTGGCCGCGCCGCCGGGACGCTCTTCGTTGTGCTCAACCTTGACCACAGGCACCGGAGCTTCGGGCGAGATACGTCCGGTGGGGCCAGACCAGTAACGATCCAGCATCACATCTCCTACCACCAACACCCTGGCACTATCGAATTCCGGCAACTTGATCTTCATGGTTCCGACTCTTTTGAACATGGGAAAGGGGAAATATTATCACAGCCACCCATAATCGCACCCGTCGACCGGCCTTTGGTGGCCATTCGCGGCCGAGTTAATTAGAATTCCGTCACATGTTGATAATGACGAACCTTGATAATGGCGATTGCGATGCACGACTCTCGGCTCCCCCCCTTTACCCTGGCGCTGCTGCACCCGCGCTATGCATTGAACTGGCTGGGCCTCGGCTTGCTGTGGCTGCTGGTGACACTGTTACCCTGGCGCGCCAGATGGCACTGGGCCGCGGCCTGGGCAGGCTGTCGATGAAACTGCTGAAATCCCGGGTCAGGGTCGCCCGCCGTAATCTGGAACTGGCGTTGCCGGAACTGGACGCGAGTGCGCGGGAACGCACTCTCGAGGCCAACTTCGAGAGCGTGGGCTGCGCCGTGTTCGAGACCGGCATGGCCTGGTTCTGGCCCCACTGGCGCATGGGTGCCATCACCCGCATGGAAGGCACCGAGCATGTGGACGCGGCCGTGGCCAGGGGCCAGGGCATGCTGCTGCTGTCGGCCCACTTTCTCACTCTGGAGCTCAACGCCCGCCAGTTCGGCCTCTATCGGCCCGGCGTCGGCGTTTACCGTCCCAACACCAACCCGGTGCTGGAATACGCCCAGGTGCAGGGCCGCTGCCGCTCCAACAAGTATCTGGTGGACCGGCTCGACATCAAGGGCATGCTCAAGGCCCTGCGCCAGGGCGATGCGCTCTGGTATGCGCCGGACCACGACTACGGTCGCCATGCCAGCGTGTTCGTGCCCTTCTTCGCGGTCGAAGAAGCCGCGACCATCACCGGCACCGCTACCCTGGCCCGGGTCAAGAAAACCGTTACCCTGCCCTGCTTCACCCTGCGCGAAAAAGACGGTTACCGGTTGTTGATCCAGCCCCCCATGGCCGACTTTCCGGTCGGTGACGACGTGCAGGATGCCATCGCCAGCAACCGGGTGCTGGAAGCCGCCATCCGCCTCGCCCCGGAGCAGTACATGTGGCTGCACCGCCGCTTCAAGACCACGCCGAAAGGCGTGCCGTATCGGTACTGAAAGAAGGAACAGACAGGATGAGGCTTCAAGCTTTCGGCTTCAAGCCCATTTATAGTTCACAATAAATCGCCTGATAAGTGAAATATCAACAGGTGTGTCTCTTCAACATACTTAATCAATGGGATTGGAAGCCTGCTATGCACATATTAAAAAAGATGGCATGCGGTCATTGATTTCAACAGCCTCGATGTCATTTCATTGACGCCTAATATCTACATGATAACTTTATCACCTGAAATTCAGCGTTCGACAAGGCAATATTCCGTACTATCATTCGTTGAATGCCAGCTACCACTAAACCCATGCATCACCTCATGAGTAATGCAAAGGGGATATACATCCCGCCGTATCTGTATCTGACATACATTGTGTGTGCAGCGTGAAAGACCCAATGCGTCCTTGCGCTCTTTTATTTCATCAACCAGCCTGATTTCGGCAAAGATAACATCAACCTTGGGTGATGGAGATGAAGCCATCGTGGAGCACCCAGACACCAGAACCGCAAGCAGAAATATCATTTCTTTTGTGAAAACAGCCAGCATAACAACCTGCCTATTGTTTAATCCAGAATCAGACTTTTAATACAACGATTAAAATAGCTACCTCTAAAAGAGCCAAATCAGTCAGATCCAAAAACAAACAACGAGGACAAGGTTAAATAAATCTTCGCCCATCCCTGACTCCGACTTATAATGCAGCAATGCAGTCACCAAGCAAATCCATGCCTATGTATTAATTTTATGTGCACAGCCTGCAACATCAAGTCGATATATAGCTTATTAATAGAAAGATAAACGCCAAATCCTGGTAATAACTTTCGATTTAATGATGTGAGTTTCGAAATAAAACACTATCAATTGATGAGAAACGACTCTGCCATCAGGGCCGCATTACTTATACAAAGAGTGAACCGGGCAGTAGCACCGTCAGGGATGCCGGACGCCTCAAGCCCTGCCGAAAAAGCATACCGACCAGATGCAAAGCCGGAAGCTGGTCTTAAACTTCCGGCTTACTTCTTACGACAACCCTCTTTCCGCTCCCAGCCACTTATTCCAGCTGGTGATCACCCAGTCCCGCTCCTGAGTGAGTTCGGTGTCCGGTAGCAGGCCCGGCTGGTCCGACAGACTCAGGCGGTGGCCTCTGTCGCGAATGGCGCAATAGGCTGTCCTCAGCCGCCGGGCTTCGTCATCCTCCAGCAACCCGACTTCCACCGCCGACTCCAGAATACGGATATTGTCCGACCAGCGAGTCAGAGCCTTCGGATACTCACGCCCATGAGCCAGCACCAGATACTGGGTCAGAAACTCGATATCCACCAGCCCGCCTGCCGACTGCTTGAGATGAAACTCGCCGGGGCCGGCCTTGATCAGGTGACTGCGCATCTTCTCGCGCATCTTGATCACCTCTTCCGCCAGGGCCACATGATCGCGGGTGAGACTCAGGGCCTCCCGCCGGATCCGCTCGAACTCCTGATGCAGGGCCACATCGCCCACGATCAGCCGGCTGCGCACCAATGCCTGATGCTCCCAGGTCCAGGCTTCGTTCTGCAGATAATGCTGATAGGCATCCAGCGGGCTCACCATCAGCCCCGCGTTGCCGCTGGGCCGCAGCCGCATGTCCAGCTCGTACAGCACCCCGCTGGGGGTGCGGGTGCTGAACAGATGGATGATGCGCTGGGCCAGACGCAGATAGAACTGGCGCACATCCAGCGGCTTGCTGCCATTGGTCTGGCCCTTGAGCCCGGCCTCCTGCACGAACACCAGATCGAGATCCGAGCTGTAGGCCAGCTCGATGCCGCCCAGCTTGCCGTACGCCACCACCCCAAAGCCCCGGCGCGGACTGTCCGCCAGCACCTCGGGTACCCCGTGGCGCTCGCTTATCTGGGTCCAGGCTGATTGACCACCTCCTCGACGATGGCTTCCGCCAGCCAGGTCAGGTGATCGCTCACCTTCATCAACGGCAGGGCGCCGGCGATATCGGCGGCGGCGATACGCAACAGATGGATCTGCTTGAACTGGCGCAGCGCCTCCATCTGCTGCTCCACATCCTCTTCCGGCACCCGCAGCAGGAACTGACGCAATTCGCCCCGGTAGGCATCGAGCGGCATCGGGTTGTACAGCGCCTGGGGTACCAGCAGCTCATCCAGCAGTATCGGATAACGGGCCAGCTGTTCAGACACCAGCGAGCTGGCTTCGCACAGCCGGATCAGCTGGGTCAGGGCGCCGGCATTTTCCACCAGCAATTGCAGATAGGCGGTGCGGGTGACGATTTGCAGCAGCAGCTTCTGTAGCCGGGAAAACAGGATGCCGGGGGTATCCGACTGGCTGACTTTATCCAGCAACACCGGCATCAATTTTTCCAGCGCCTGTCGCCCCTGGGGCCCCATGGCCCGCCGCGGACATTCCTCCTTGAAGGTGTTGAGCGCCCGCGCCAGGCGCGTCGCCTTGTCCTCGGCCATGCCCTGCTCCTGCAGCACCGGGATCAGCTCCTGCTCTTCCCAGTCGGTCTGCCAGAGATCGAACCAGATCTGGGCCACCCCTTCTTCTTCGGCCTCGGTGCTGTCCCCGATCAGTCCCTCGAACTGCCGGTGTACGGCCGCCATGGCCTGGCGCAGCTCCTGATAACACGCCTCCCAGCTTGCATGCCCCATCAGCCAGGCCAGTCGGCAACGATTGAGGTCGTCCTGCGGCAGAGTCTGGGTCTGCTGATCGGCGAAGGCCTGCAGGAAGTTCTCGACCCGGCGCAGCAGACGATAACTCTGGTGCAGCAGCTCGCTTTCTTCCACCGTCAGCGCGCCGGATTCACAGGCCGCCGACAACGCGTGGGGCAGGTGGCGCACCTGCAGCGCCGGCTCACGACCGCCACGGATCAGCTGAAATACCTGGGCGATAAATTCCACCTCGCGGATGCCGCCGGCCCCCAGCTTGATGTTGTCCTGCAACCCCTTGCGCCGCACTTCGGCGGCGATCATCGCCTTCATCTGGCGCAGGGAGTCGATCACCCCGAAGTCGATATAACGACGAAACACGAAGGGCTTGAGCATGGCGCGCAGCTCGGCGGTATATTCGCCCTCGTCGTTGAGTATGCGCGCCTTGACCATGGCGTAACGCTCCCAGGTGCGGCCATGATGCTGGTAATAGTCTTCCATGGCGGCGAAGCTGACCGCCAGCGGCCCCGACTCACCGAAGGGCCGCAGTCGCATATCGACCCGGTACACCTGACCGTCGACGGTCGTCTGGTGCAGGGCATTGACCAGCTTCTGTCCCAGCCGGATAAAAAACTGCTGGTTGGACAGCTCGCGGCGACCGCCCCGGGTCACTCCGTTATGAGGAAAGGTAAAAATCAGATCGATATCGGAGGAAAAATTCAGCTCACGCCCTCCCAACTTGCCCATGCCCAGGATCAGCAGGGGCACGGCGTTACCCTCGGCATCGGTCGGCGTGCCCAGTTCGGCGCACTGCCGCCGGTACCACCAGCGATAGGCGGCCACAATCAGCGCATCGGCCAGCGCCGAAATGTGTTCGAAGCTTTCTTCCACCTCGGCACCCAGCAGCATTTCCCGCCAGGCGATCAGCAACAGTTCGCGCCGGCGAAAGCGGCGCAGGGTGCGCTGCAGGCCCGGCTCGTCGTTCACCTCGGCCAGCAGATTTGCCAGCTCCGGTTGATAACGACCAGAACGACTGGCGTTGTGCAGATCCTGCTCGTCGTCCAGCTCCAGCGCCAGCTCGGGCTGCTGGCACAGGCTGTCGGCGGCAAAATCGCTGCAGGCAAAAAGGGTGCGCAACTGGGAACAACGTTGCTCGCTCAGGCCGGCTATCAGCCCGGCGGCGCGATCTTCAAAACGGGACCAGTGCTTGTCGGCCTGGGTCTTCAGCAGGGAGGGCATATCAACCATGTACATATCCTTGTCGGCAGCGTCTGACTGCAGATTATCATTGTTGTGGTCGTTGCACAGTGCGCCGGTGCAGATTGTCACAGGTCGCAGGTATCGAAGCGCGCGCTTGCACTGAGGGTAATGGCTGATTTAGTCTGTAGCGGACTTATTATGTCAGGACCTGTTGATGGATCTTTCAGTTATCGGCCACCACCTCGAACGGCTCGACGAGCAATCGACCACCGGCTTCCGCTTTCAGTGTTTTCCCATCTCCGGCGATGTCGAGGTGCTCAAGGTCACCGTCGAGGGACGAGAAGAACTGCCGTTGTTTATTTCCGTCTCCGACGATCAGATTCTCTGTATCAGCTATCTGTGGGACGAGCGTCAGGTCGCCCCGGATCGCCGCCAGGCCATGCTCGAGGCCATGCTCGACATGAATATTCCCATGCCACTGTCGGCCTTTGCCCGGCTCGATGACTGGTACGTGGTGTTCGGCGCCCTGTCACTCAACTCCGCGCTGGACGATATCGAGCACGAGCTGGCGGTGTTGAGCGACAACTGCCTGGAGGTGATCGAGGACATGGCGGAGTTTTTATTATGAGGGCCGGCCGATGAGCACTCTGGGCCAGGTACTGCGCAGTCTGCAGAACTCGGAAAATGGCAGCCTGGACCCGGACCGGGTCTGTGTGCAGCTATTGCGCGATTGCCGCCATGCCGAGCAACACCTGCAGGGGCTGGCGCGTCAGTGTCGCCAGCTCGACCTCGATATCGAGCAGTTGCGTCGGCAACAATCCATATTGCAGCAACTGCACGCCGAGCGGGAACAGGCGACACTGGCCGCCCTGTCGCAAGGGCGGCAGGAACAGGCTCGGCAACGAGCCGCCGAGGTAGCCTGCCTGGAAGACCGGCAGTATAGCGGTCAGGCCGAACTGGCCGACCTGCTAAAACGGCAGAGCTACTATCATGGACGCTGGCTGAGCGCCGAGCGTCATTATCACGATCTCTGCCGCCAGCTGGCCATGGCCAAAACCACCGCCTGCGTGCGCAAGACCATGAGCGCCATTCGCCGGCACCCGGCGGTGACCCTGGTCAACGCCAAGCAGGCGCTGGCCGACATACGGGCACGCGAGCAGCAGCAGGCGGCTGACTCGGAGCCCGAAGCCACGCCGCACGCCGCCGAAGCACATAGTGCCGACCAGGTTCTGGCACGACTACAGCAACGGCTGGGGGGGCAATCATGAGCCAACGCAAGCTGCCGCAGAAATGGCAAAGCTCGGTGCGCGCCGCCAAGGCGGTGCAGGTCGCCTTCGATATGGATGAAACCCTGCAGTATCAGATCCGGCGCGAGGCGCTGGATAACGGCCTGAGTCCTTCGGATCAGATCCGCCATATTCTGACCTTGCCCACCGCCGACAAGCCCAAGCGCCCGCGCTTGACGGTGTCACTCAGCCCGGAAGATTATTTCTATCTGGCTGAACGCTACGGCCTGCAGCCCGAACAGCAACTGGAAATCAAACACCGGGTGATGGATGAGCTGCTGGCCTACAGCCAGCAGATGCTGAAGCCCTGAGTGGCCTGCCTCAAGGTCAACCATCGCGATAAGCAATATTCTATCGCTAATGTCGATTCTGGGGCTGATTTACCTTTATCTTCATCCCCGCGAAGTATCGTCACCCCCGCGAAGGCGGGGGGCCAGTGCCGTTGCAGACGCCCCTCAGTCTGACCGTTCTGCGCCACAAGTTCTGGATTCCCGCCTTCGCGGGAATGACAAGAATAATTCGGTGTTCAGCAAGAGCCGTTTCAGCGCCAGTAAGGCTCCAGCAACAATGCCTGGGCCCGGGACTGCTCCAGCGCCTCCAGCAGAAAACGCTGCTTGCGTTCCAGCCATTCATCGAGCTCGGCACTGTCCTGCCCATCCAGCTCGTCGCGCAGGTCCCGCAGGGGCGACAGCATATCCAGGTCTTCGATGCCACGCAGTATGTCGAGCCAGGGCATGCGAAACGCCATCCGCTCCGTTTCCGGGTACAGCTCGCTGAAACAAAGTCCGACCATCAGGTTCCGTCTAAGCTTGCCCTTTTGCTGGATATATTGCTCACCATTCAATTCCGGTTTACCCAGCGCGCTGTGACACAGCGTATGCCAGCTGTCATCCAGCCGTTGCCGGGCAAGGCTGGCCACCGGGGCGGCCAGCCGGGCGGTCTGTTCGGCGGCCAGTCCCGCCCGCCAGTCTTGCCGGTACAGCCAATGGGTCAGACGCAACATCAGCCGTCCGTAACGAGGGCTGTAAAACAGCGCCCGCAACTGATCTTCTCCGGGTAACTGCGCCTGCTCAGTCGTCAAGGTGCTGAGCAGTGTTTTCTGACAGTCCAGCCGACGCAGGTAATGGCCCTTGTCGGCGGTGAGGTGCGCCAGCATCTGGGCCCGGTCCAGCCAGGAGAGCTGCTGCTGCAACCACAGCAGGTCATCGATCCAGCCACTGTTGACCCGGTGCGACACCAGCTCGCCGAACAGCAGCAGGGTCTGGTGGACCAGAGAAACCCCTTCTCTCAGCTGAACCAGCCATTCGAGATCCGGTTCGGCCAGCCAGCCTTCCTCATGCTGCTGCCAGTGGCGCAGCCCCTTGTGCAGCAGGGCGACCATGGTGGGCTCACAGGCATCCTCGGGCTGCAATGCCAGCGGCTCCAGCATCCGCAGCCGGGGCCTGGGGCTCAGCCCCGCCAAGCGGTAACCGCGCTGGGCCTTGGAAACCGCCCCCAGCCGCAGCCCCCCCTCTTTGATCAGGGTTTCGGCCAGATCGAACAGCTGGGAGGCATCGCCCTTGACCAGCTCCAGCTCCAGTTCGTGAATCGGCTCACGCCACTCCCCCGCCTGCACCTCGCCCTCATCCAGCGCCAACTCGATTTCGGTGCCGTCGATGGCCAGCACCCAGCGCCGGCGCAGAAAGTTGGTGCTGAACAGCGGTTGCAGAGAGTGCTGAAGCCGTTCCAGATCCATTCCTTCGGGCCAGATCCGGGCCGGGAACAGCAACAAATCCGGACTATGCACCGTCAGGGGCACATTGTATTCCGGCCGTTGATGCAAGCCGCCCACCTGGCTGCCCGCCAGCTTGACGGTTTGCTCCATTTCGCCGTTCTGACTGCGAATGCGCAGACCGGCATCCATACGGCGCAGCGCCAGATCGACGGTATCGAAATAGGTATTGGCCAGATGTTGCTGGTCTTGCTTGAGGATTTGGTAAGATTGCAACAGCGTTGGCAGGCGGCTGCCGACCTCGGGTGAGACAAGAAACTTGAGCTCGATTTCTGTATCCATAAGGGCGTCCGGAAATACCAACCTTCTGATTTGATGGTGGAAAAGGAAAACAGCCATCAGAGTAGCATGACAGTTTTATGAAAATGCTGTTTTCTTGCCTTTGTAGTTAAGTTACCATTCGCGCCACTTTAATGTATCGAGTGTTTTTTCACCGACACAGGGTTGGCCATGCCAGTAAATACTATTTTAGGACTCTTTGCCAAGTCTCCAATCAAGCCTCTGCAGAAGCATGTGATGAAAGTCCATGAGGCTGCGCAGCAATTGGTGCCTTTTTTCGACTCCATGTGGGAGCAGGACTGGGAACAGGCCGAGCTGATTCAGCGACGCATTTCCCAGCTTGAACGGGAAGCCGATGCGCTGAAGCGGGAAATCCGCCTCAAGCTCCCCCGCGGTCTCTTCATGCCGGTTGAACGTACCGACATGCTGGAACTGCTCACCCAGCAGGACAAGATTGCCAACAAGGCAAAAGACATCTCCGGCCGTATCGTCGGCCGCCGGATGAGTATTCCGCCGCAACTCAAGACGGCCTTCATGGATTACCTCAACCGGTGTATCGAGCTACCGCACAGGCTGCCAAGGCCATCGACGAGCTCGACGAACTGCTGGAAACCGGTTTCAAGGGGCGGGAAATGGATCTGGTCACCGACATGATCCACCAGCTCGATCTGATCGAGGATGATACCGATGTGATGCAGGCCAAGCTGCGCAAGCAGTTGCAGGCCATCGAAGACGGTTATAACCCCATCGACATCATGTTCCTGTACAAGATCCTCGAGTGGGTTGGCGACCTGGCAGATCAGGCCGAACGGGTTGGTTCCCGTTTAGAACTGATGCTGTCCCGTTCCTGAGCGAAATAAACAAGGTATAACAATGGATATCATCGCTAACTACGGCACCACGCTGATTCTGGTGGCGGCGCTCTTCGGCTTTTTTATGGCCTGGGGTATCGGCGCCAACGATGTGGCCAACGCCATGGGGACCTCGGTTGGTACCCGCTCACTGACTATCAAGCAGGCGATCATCATCGCCATGATCTTCGAGTTCGCCGGCGCCTACCTGGCCGGCGGCGAAGTCACCTCCACCATCCGTAGCGGTATCATCGACTCCAGCGCCTTTGAAGGCCACCCGGACCTGCTGGTGTTTGGCATGATTGCCTCACTGCTGGCTGCGGGCACCTGGCTGCTGCTGGCGTCCTACTTTGGCTGGCCGGTCTCCACCACCCATTCCATTATCGGCGCCATCATCGGTTTCGCCTGGTGGCTCTGGGCTCGGAAGCGGTACACTGGGACAAGGTCGCCGGTGTGGTCGGCTCCTGGATTGTCACCCCGGCCCTGTCCGGCGTGCTCGCCTACTTCACCTTCATCAGTGTGCAACGGTTGATCTTCAACGCCGACAACCCGCTGGCCGCCGCCAAGAAATACGTTCCCATCTACATCTTCATGACGGTGATGGTGATCTGCCTGGTGACCCTGAAGAAGGGCCTCAAGCATGTCGGTCTCGAGATGACCGACGTCCAGAGCTGGGGGCTGTCGGTCATCGTTTCGTTGATCAGCGCCGTGCTCTGCGGCTTCTATATCCAGCGTCAGCAATACAACCCTCTGGACGACAAGGACATGCACTTCTCCAACGTGGAGAAGGTGTTCGGTATCCTGATGGTGGTTACCGCCTGTGCCATGGCCTTTGCCCACGGCTCCAACGATGTGGCCAATGCCATTGGCCCGCTGTCTGCCGTGGTCAGCATCGTCGAAAGCTCGGGACAGATTGCGTCCCAGTCCAGTATCGCCTGGTGGATATTGCCCCTGGGCGGTATCGGTATCGTGATCGGCCTGGCTTCGCTTGGCCACAAGGTGATGGCCACCGTCGGTACCGGCATTACTCACCTGACGCCCAGCCGTGGCTTTGCCGCCCAGCTGGCCACCGCTGCGACAGTGGTGATCGCATCAGGCACCGGCCTGCCGATTTCCACCACGCAAACCCTGGTGGGTGCGGTGATGGGGGTGGGTCTGGCCCGGGGGATCGCGGCGCTCAATCTTAACGTATTGCGCAACATAGTGGTTTCCTGGATAGTCACGCTGCCTGCCGGTGCCATTCTGGCCATCGTCTTTTTCTATATCATTCGGTCACTGTTCAGCTAAGCACCGACATCGGGGGGACAAAGCGTCCCCCTGTTCTTGTCCTCCCCTCTCTTGCCGATTACCATGACTCCATCGTTGAGAGTGAAGGAATTCCAGGTGAAATCGAAACTTCTTGTGGCACTGCTGTGCTACCTGCCATGGCTCGGTATGGCCACGGCCGCCCCCCGTTATATTTCAGATAACGTCTATGCCTATCTGCATGCCGGACCCAGCAATAAGTACCGTATTATCGGCTCCATCAATGCGGGCGAACCGGTGGTACAGCTGGATCAGGATAAAACCACCGAGTATGTGCAGGTTCGCGACGGCGAAGGGCGTACCGGTTGGGTAGACGGCCAGTTTATACAGCGCGAAGAAAGCTTTCGTTCCCGGCTGCCGTCGCTGGAAGAGGAGCTGACCAACACCAAACAGCTGCTCGGCTCCGTCGACGAACGCCATGAACAGGACATGCTGGATAAAACCACCCGCCTGCAGCAGCAGGAGCAGGAACTGAGTCAGGTGCACGAACAGCTCAACGAGCTGCGCCGGCAGCATGCAAAGCTGGAACGTGAAAACCAGCGCCTGAGCAGCCTGATGGATGACAAGGAACACAAAATGCGTCTGGACTGGCTGCTGAACGGCGGCCTGGTGGCCGGTGCCGGTGTGCTGTTCGGGATACTACTGCCGATGATCCCGCTGCGTCGCAGGCGCAATCAGGGCCGCTGGATGAACTGAGGTAGAGTGAAGCCACAATAGTGAAGCAACAATAAGGCGCCCTGGGGCGCCTTTATTGTGGCTCGTTAAACGAGCGATGTCGTTAGTTTAATCGACCTGCTGGCTCAGGGCGAAGTGCCGGTTGGGCTTGCGGTAGACGATGCCGTCTTGCTGCAGCCAGTGAAAGATATCTTCCACCTCATCCAGCGGTTTCTCCAGCACCCGGGCCACGGCCCCCTTGGCGCAGCGCAATTCACCGGCCTGTAACCTGGCCACCAGCTCCCGGTAATAATCGGGCCGGGCCGGCACAGGTGACGCCTCAGGCTCTTCAGCCTGACTGGCTGGCTCTGTTGCCGTTACCGCTTTCAGGCTGCGCCGGAAACGCGTTTCTTCACCCAGCAGGGCAATAAAAAAGGCGGCAAAGAAATCCAGCAGGACAGACAGGGCGGCAACCACCCCAAACTGAACCCGGGCCAGCGGCCAGCCCAGACCATCGGCCAAGCTGGTCATCAGGCCCATCAATGAACTCTGACTAGTCACCGCGACCCGGTCGCGGGCCCGGCGCAGCTCATCCTGCCGGGCCCGCAGGCCCTGATTACGGGCCAGCATCTCGGTCATGCCGTTGGCAATCCGCTTCATGTCGATATAAGCCTGCGCCGCCTGCTCGTTGATCTCGATTTCCCGCTCCAGGGCCACTATCTTGTCGTTATAACTCTGCACCTCGGCCGCCTTGGCTTCATCCCCTTTCAGCAGGGTATTGGTGGCCGCGTTGATACCGCCAACACTGCCGGCAATGGAAAGACCGGCCAGCACCGCGTAGAAGCAGAGCGCCTTAAGGGAACCTATCGAGTCGCCACGGCTGACTCGCTCCCCCATTTCATACCAGATATAAAATTTACCTACCTCGAACACCAGCGCCAGCCCGCCAAACATCAGTTTCATCAGCAGGCCCTGCTCCAGTGACAGGAACAGCAACAGGGAAAACACCATGGAGGCGGCAATGGAGGCGCCGGTGATCAGATAGACCACAGACAGGGCAAAGCGGCCCTTGGGAAGACGTTGATAGTGCACTTGGTTTGCTTACCACAGACAGGAACGAGCGGGCATTATAGGGAGGCCTGATCTGCTGACAAGACCACGGTGTGCACCTGCTGGATCTTGCAGCGATATCCGGCCCCCCTCACCCGGCAAGTGAGGAACCACCTCCGAGACACGGCAATAATGGCACCGGCGCCCGCTGGTCAATACTTCGTCTATATTCATAGAATGATCACATCGGCCAGATTGTATACAAAAACAGCCCTTTAAATGGATCTTCATCATTTTAAATAGATGTTCAGACCATAGATAGCGAGTGACCCGGCGTCGGCTCCGGGACAACGTTTCTCAACAGGTCAATTGTATACATCAACCAACATTGAGCGGTCGCCCGCCGGGCTGCCATCGTCCCAAGCAACATCAGGAAGCATCGTCATGTTTACTGCCGCCACCGTCTTTGCCCCCGGCTATGCCCCCAGAGATCTCCAGGCCCTGCGCCAGGACATCACCCATAACTATGTCGTCGACGAAAACACCTACCTGGCCACCCTGCTGGAGCAGGTGCCCGCCAGCAGCCAGACCCTGGCGCAAATCAATGAAAAGGCCCGCAAGCTGGTGACCAAGGTCCGGGAAGAGAGTGACGGCGGTGACGGTATCGATGCCTTCCTGCAGCAGTACAGTCTGGATACCCAGGAAGGCATCATCCTGATGTGTCTGGCCGAAGCTCTGCTGCGTATTCCCGACAGCCATACCGCCGATGAACTGATCAAGGACAAGCTGTCCGGCGCCGACTGGGCCAGGCATTTTCGCCAGAGCGACTCCACCTTCGTCAATGCTTCCACCTGGGGGCTGATGCTGACCGGTAAAATCGTGCGCATGGACAAGAAACTGGACGGTAATCCGGCCAATGTGCTCAACCGGATGATCAACCGCATGGGTGAACCCATGGTGCGCTCGGCCATGTACGCCGCGATGAAGATAATGGGCAAGCAGTTCGTGCTGGGCCGGGATATCAAGGAAGCCCTCAAGGCCAGTCGCAAGTCCCGGGATCTCGGTTATACCCATTCCTACGACATGCTCGGCGAAGCAGCCATGACCGCCGACGATGCCGAGAAATACCGCCGCGATTACGCCAACGCCATCAGTACCGTCGGGGCCGAAAAGCTGAACAACCCCAAGGTGCCCAGACCCTCCATCTCCATCAAGTTGTCGGCCCTGCACCCCCGCTATGAAGAAGCCAACAGGGAGCGGGTACTGACCGAGCTGTACAGCACCGTGCTTGGGCTGTTGGAGCAGGCCCGCAAACTGGATGTGTTCATCACCATCGACGCGGAAGAAATGGACCGGCTGGAATTATCACTCGATCTTTTCGAATCCCTCTACCGCTCGGAGGTTAACCAGGGTGGGGCGGCCTGGGCCTGGTAGTACAGGCTTACTCCAAGCGCGCCCTGCCGGTGCTGTGCTGGCTGACGGCACTGTCCCGCAGCCAGGGAGACGAAATTCCGGTGCGGCTGGTCAAAGGCGCCTATTGGGACAGCGAAATCAAACACTGCCAGCAAGCCGGCATCGACGGTTATCCCGTCTATACCCGCAAGGCCTCGACCGATGTTTCCTACCTGGCCTGTGCCCGCTACCTGCTGAGCGATGCGACCAAAGGCGCCATCTATCCCCAGTTTGCCACCCACAACGCCCATACGGTGGTGTCGATAATGGCCATGTCCGGGGAGCGCAACTTCGAATTTCAACGACTGCACGGTATGGGCGAAGAGTTGTACAACACGGTGCTGAACGAGAAACCGGGACTGGTGTGCCGCATCTATGCGCCGGTTGGAGCCCACAAGGATCTGCTGCCGTATCTGGTGCGCCGCCTGCTGGAAAACGGCGCCAATACCTCCTTCGTGCATAAACTGGTGGATCCCAACACCCCCATCGACACCTTGATCACCCATCCGCTGACCAGCCTAGCGGAATACAAGAGTCTGGCCAACGACAGGATACCGCTGCCGCTGGATATCTTCCCCGACAGAGCCAACTCCCGGGGCCTGAACATGAATATCGAGGGCATTCGTGCGCCTTTCTTCAAGGCGCTGGATGAACTCAGTATCAAATCCTGGCAGGGCGGCCCCATCGTCGGCGGCAAGACTCTGACCACGGGCTCCGCCAATGCGGTACTGAGCCCTCAGGATCTCGGCCAACAGGTCGGTCAGATCTATTTTGCCGACAAGGCCATGGTAGACCTGGCCATCGGCAAGGCACAGGCCGCCTTCAAGGGCTGGCGCGACACCCCGGTGGACGTGCGCGCCCAGGCGCTGGACAAGCTGGCAGACCTGCTGGAAGAACATCATATCCAGCTTATCTCCCTCTGTACCCGGGAAGCCGGCAAGCTGCTGCAGGACGGCATCGACGAGGTACGGGAAGCGGTGGACTTCTGCCGCTACTATGCCATTGAGGCCCGCAAACTGATGGCGCCCCGGAAGCTGCCCGGCTATACCGGCGAGCTGAACCTGCTGCTCGCCCAGGGACGAGGCCCCTTCGTCTGTATCAGCCCCTGGAACTTTCCGCTGGCCATTTTCCTCGGCCAGGTTAGTGCCGCCCTGGCCACCGGCAACACCGTGCTGGCCAAACCCGCCGAGCAGACCAGCCTGATCGCCCATCTGGCGGTTACCCTGGCCCACAAGGCCGGTATTCCCGCCGATGTACTGCAGCTGTTGCCCGGCGATGGTGCCACCGTGGGGGCCACGCTGACCGCAGATCCGCGCATCGGTGGTGTCTGCTTCACCGGTTCAACCGAAACCGCCATGCTGATCAACCAGACCCTGGCCAAGCGAAAGGGCGCCATCATCCCGCTGATCGCCGAAACCGGCGGTCAGAATGCCATGATCGTCGACTCCACCGCCCTGCCCGAGCAGGTCGTGCAGGACGTTGTGCGCGCCGCCTTCCAGAGTGCCGGCCAGCGCTGCTCCGCCCTGCGGGTACTCTATCTGCAGGAAGACATCGCCGAGCGGGTGCTGGACATACTGAAAGGCGCCATGCACGAGCTGAGCGTCGCCGATCCGGCGCTGTGGTCGACCGACGTCGGCCCGGTGATCGACAAGGACGCCCAGGCCGGCCTGGCAGCCCACCTGGCCAGCATGAGCGCCGCCGGCAAGAAGGTTATCGCCCAGACCAGATTGAGCGACGGCTGTGAAAAAGGCTTTTATATTCAGCCCACGGCACTGGAAATCGGCTCCATCGGCGAACTGGAGAAAGAGCAGTTCGGCCCCATACTGCATGTGGTGCGTTTCAAGGCCAAGGAAATAGACAAGGTCATTGCCGAGATCAACGGGACCGGCTACGGCCTGACGCTGGGTATCCACAGCCGTAACGAGTCCTTTGCCGACTATGTGGCCCAAAGCATCGATGCGGGTAACGCCTATATCAACCGGGATCAGATCGGTGCCATGGTCGGTGTACAGCCGTTCGGTGGTCAGGGCCTCTCCGGCACCGGCCCCAAGGCCGGTGGTCCGCACTACCTGACCCGTTTCATCACCGAGAAGACCATCACCAACAACACCACGGCCATCGGCGGTAACGCCACCCTGCTGTCGCTGGGTGAAGGCTGACCGGGAGCGGCAACAGGTAACAAGAAAAGACGCTGCGGCGTCTTTTTTCATCTTCAGTCGTTATAATGACCTTTTTCGAGAGGAGGACTGAATTCGTGGAAGTCTATCTGGTGGGGGGCGCGGTACGCGATGAGCTGCTGGGGCTGGAGGTCAGGGAGCGCGATTACATGGTGGTGGGGGCGACCCCCGAGCAATTGATCACGCTTGGCTACCATCAGGTAGGCAAGGATTTTCCGGTTTTCCTGCACCCGCAAAGCAAAGAAGAATATGCACTGGCCCGTACCGAACGCAAATCGGGGCAAGGCTATACCGGCTTTATCTGCGAATTCGGCCCCGAAGTGACGCTGGAAGAAGACCTGATGCGTCGGGACCTGACCATCAATGCCATCGCCCGGGACGAACAGGGCAAGCTGCATGATCCCTATGGCGGCGTGGCCGATATCGAGCACAGAATATTACGCCACGTCTCCTCAGCCTTCGGTGAAGATCCGTTACGAGTGTTACGGGTCGCCCGCTTTGCCGCCCGCTTTCATGGCCTGGGCTTTACCCTGGCCGATGAGACCCTGCTCCTGCTGCAACAGATGGCCGCCAGCGGTGAGCTCGGTGCCCTGACCCCGGAGCGGGTCTGGAAAGAAACGGAAAAAGCCCTGGCGTGCGAGCACCCCCAGGTATTTTTCGAGGTATTGCGTCGGTGCGGTGCACTCAAGGAGCTGTTTCCGGAAGTGGAGGCGCTGTTCGGCGTGCCCGGTCCGAAACAGTGGCATCCGGAAATCGACACCGGCCTGCACACCATGATGGTACTCAAACGCAGCGCCGAACTGGGGGCTGATATTCCCTGTCGATTTGCCGCGCTCTGCCATGACTTCGGCAAGGCGCTGACCCCGTCGGACCGGTGGCCCAGCCACCATGATCATGGCGAGCTGGGGCTGACTCCTATCGAGGCACTCTGTGCTCGCATCAAGGCGCCTGCTGCGCACAAGGAGCTGGCCATCCTCATGAGCCGCTGGCATATCTGCCTGCATCGGCTGGCCAACCCGGCGCCGGAACAGGCCGAGGCCATACTGGCGTTGTTCCAGCATACCGACGCCTGGCGCAAGCCAGAACGCTTTGCCCAGTTGCTGCTGTGTGCCCAGGCAGACTTGCAGGGCAGAACCGGTTTCGAGCAACGCCCTTACCCGCAGCGGGAACAGCTGTGGCAATGGCTGTGCGAGCTGAGAACCATTACCGCCGCGCCTTTTGTTGCCCGGGGACTCAAAGGGCCGGCCATCGGCGAGGCCATTGCTGCCGCCCGCCTGCAGCAACTCAGGCTGTGGCTGACCGCCTAGAGCTGCCCGGCCATCACCCAGAACAGCACCGCGCCCAGCCCCAGCCGATACCACACGAAAGGCATGACACCAATACGGTTGAGCAGGGCGAGAAACAGATGAATACAGGCCAGGGCGCTGGCAAAAGAGACCACCACGCCCAGGCCGATGGTCGACCAGGGCATCAGGGTCCCGGATTCGATCAAGCCGGTCGCCTGATGGCTGCCGGCCAGAAAAATGATGGGAATGGACATCAGAAACGAGAACCGGGCGGCGGCCTGCCGGGTCATGCCCAGCATCAGCCCGGCGGTCAGGGTAATGCCGCTGCGCGAGGTGCCCGGGATCAGGGCCAGTGCCTGGGCGCACCCCAACAGCAGGGCGCCCCGCCAGCCGGTCTGATATTCATCTTTACGCAGCTGCGCCATTTTGTCCGCGGCCCACAGCAGCAAACCAAACACCACGGTGGCCGACGCAATGACCCAGCCGGAACGCAGATACTCGGCGATCACGCCGCCGAACAGCACCCCTACCACACAGGCAGGCACCGTCGCCAGCACGATGCTCCAGGCCAGCCGCGATTCGGCATTATGTTCTTTTCCACGTAGAGAGCGAGACCAGGCAAGGGCCAGGGTGGCCACTTCCTTGCGGAAGTAATACAGCACCGCCAGCAGGCTGCCCAGATGGACCGCCACGTCGAAGGCCATGCCCTGATCGCGCCAGCCCAGCAACACCGATGGCAAAATAAGATGAGCCGAGCTGGAGATGGGAAGAAATTCGGTAAAACCCTGGATCAGGGCAAGCAGTATGACGTGCGCTTCCATGTTGTTATTGTTCCTTTCACCGGATACATCAAGAGGCTAGCCGGGTCCGATGACACACTGATGACATTTCAGCTCATGCTGCTGTCGTCGGCAAAACGCTCTATTTCCACGCCAACCCCGGCGGCATTGGCCACCGCGCCCGGTTTGGTCAGTCTGACCTTTACCGAGTGGACCGGAAACTCCGCCAGGATCAACTGGGCGATCTGTTCGGCCATGGTTTCGACCAGTTCCACATGATTTTGTTCCGCGTGACGCGTCACTTTTTGGGACAGGGCCGCATAATCGAGCGCCTTGGTAAGATCATCGCCCAATGCCGCCGGCCGGTTGTCATGTCTCATCTCAAGATCGAAGCGGATCTTCTGTTTTATGCTCTTTTCCCACTCATAGGCGCCGATGGTCGTCAGCACTTCCAGGGCTTGTACAAACACTTTATCCATCGTTTATATCTTCTGTTAAGCTGTGATTATCTTCGGCGACCGGGCCGCTCAGGCTTGGTTAACCAGTTGCGCGATTTCAAGCCCGCAATAGTAACGGATCGACCTCGAGGTATAAACCGAGAATGACGGCCCTCACCCTGTTTATGATCATGCTTGCCTACCTGGGGGGCTCCATCTCCAGTGCCGTGCTGATCTCTCGTCTTTACCGCCTGCCGGATCCCCGTAAGTATGGCTCGGGTAACCCCGGTGCCACCAATGTGTTGCGTACCGGTAACCGCAGTGCCGCGGTCTGGGTACTGCTGCTCGATATCCTCAAGGGCACACTACCGGTGTATCTGGGCTGGTTTCTGCATATCAGTCCACTGTATCTGGCCTTGATTGGCATGGCCGCCTGCCTGGGGCACATGTTCCCGCTGTTTTTTCACTTTCGCGGCGGCAAGGCGGTGGCCACCGCCCTCGGCACCCTGCTGCCGCTGGGCATGGACATGACCGGGCTGCTGCTGCTGACCTGGCTGGTCAGTCTGGGACTGTTTGGCTATTCCTCACTGGCCTCACTCATTACCGCGCTGCTGGCACCACTGTATGTCTACTTCATCAAACCGGAATATACCCTGGCGGTGGCCCTGCTTTCCTGCCTGATCATCCTCCGCCATCACCGCAATATCAGCCGGCTCTATCATCATCAGGAAACGCCGATTCTGGACAAGTTCAAGCGCAATCGTGAGGAGTGACACGGCTCCTCCTCACGCTTCACCATCTGTTCAGTTCACCGCTTCCAGCTCGTCCAGCGGCCAGCGCGGCCGGGCTCGTACCGCCAGCGGCTCGGTCTCGCCGGCTTTCAGTCGTTGCAGGCCGGCGAAGGCAATCATGGCCCCGTTGTCGGTACAGTATTCGTTACGCGGATAAAACACCTCACCCTTCAGCCCGGTCATCAGTGTTTCCAGTTGCTGGCGCAACGACACATTGGCACTGACGCCGCCGGCCACCACCAGACGATTGAGCCCGGTCTGCTGCAAGGCGCGCTTGCACTTGATGGCCAGGGTATCCACTACCGCCTGCTGAAAGGCATGGGCGATGTCGGCCCGGGTCTGGTCGTCGTTGCCTTCGGCGGCGATGGTGGTGGCGGTGGCGGTCTTGAGACCGGAAAAGCTGAAATCCAGCCCGGGCCGGTCGGTCATGGGACGCGGAAACTTGAAGCGGTCGGGCTGACCCAGCTCTGCGAGCCTGGCCAGACGGGGGCCGCCAGGATAATCCAGCCCCATCAGCTTGGCGGTTTTATCGAAGGCCTCACCGGCCGCATCGTCAACCGACTCGCCCAGGATCTGGTAGCGACCGATGCCGTCTACCCGTACCAGCAGGGTATGACCGCCGGAGACCAGCAGGGCAACAAAGGGAAAGGCCGGCACCCGCTCTTCCAGCATCGGCGCCAGCAGGTGACCTTCCATGTGATGCACCGCCACCGCCGGTTTGTTCCAGGCAAAGGCGAGGCTGCGCCCGATGGTGGCACCGACCAGCAAGGCACCCATCAGCCCCGGGCCGGCGGTATAGGCCACGCCGTCGATATCGTCCCGGCTGCAACCCGCCTCGGCCAGGGCCGCCTCGATCAGTGGAATGGTCTTGCGGATATGGTCCCGGCTGGCCAGTTCGGGCACCACGCCACCGTAGTCCGCATGCAGAGCCACCTGGCTGTATAACTGGTGAGCCATGATACCGAGTTGGTCGTCATAGATGGCGATGCCGGTTTCATCACAGGAGGTTTCTATTCCTAATACACGCATGTCGGTCTAATCATTCAAGGCTGTCGAAAAAGAGAGGTCTATGTTAACCTCCCCGCGATTTTTTAACCAGCGAAGGGCTGCCGGACTTTACTTTAGGTTCCGGTTCAGAGTAGAATTTCGCACCATTTTTATTAGACATACTGGTCGGTGACAGGCCAGTTAACCGAGGTGAGAGGCACATGCCAGTAATTAAAGTACGTGAAAACGAGCCCTTCGACGTAGCCCTGCGTCGTTTCAAGCGTTCCTGCGAAAAGGCCGGTATCCTGTCTGAAGTGCGTCGTCGCGAGCACTACGAGAAGCCGACTACCGAACGCAAGCGCGCCAAGGCTGCTGCTGTTAAGCGTCATGCCAAGAAACTGGCTCGTGAAAACGCACGTCGTACCCGTCTGTACTAAGTTGTATCTGATCTCATGTCTTTAAAAGACCAGCTGTCAGAGCAGCAAAAGAATGCCATGCGTGCCAAAGACAAGGCGCGCCTCGGCACCTTGCGTATGCTGCTGGCAGAGATCAAGCAAAAAGAGATAGACAGCCGCGAAATTCTGGATGATAACGCCATCATCGCCATCGTCACCAAAATGGTGAAACAGCGTAAAGACGCCGCCAGCCAGTTTGAGCAGGCAGGGCGTCAGGAACTGGCCGATGGTGAACTCCAGGAAATCGTGGTGCTGCAGGAATTCCTGCCGCAACCTCTGACAGCGGACGAACTGAACGCTTTGCTGACGCAAGCCATCGCCGACACCGGCGCAAGCGGCATGCAGGATATGGGCAAAGTGATGGCGGTGCTCAAACCGCAGATCCAGGGACGTGCAGATATGGGTAAGGTCAGCGCCAGCATCAAAGCCAGACTGGCTTAATCGCTCACGCTGTTCCCTGCCGACGGGCCGTGCCTCATCATGAAGCACGGCTTTGTTTTTTTCGCTTTCCGGTGAATGATGACAGGCAGAATCCCCCAATCTTTTATTGACGATCTGTTGGCCAGAACCGACATCGTCGATCTTATCGATCAGCGGGTAAAGCTGAAAAAAGCCGGCAAGAACTATCAGGCCTGCTGCCCCTTTCACAACGAAAAGTCCCCCTCCTTTACCGTCAGTCCCGATAAACAGTTCTATCATTGCTTCGGCTGCGGCGCCCACGGCACCGTACTGGGCTTTTTGATGGAATATGACGGACTGGAATTTCTCGATGCCATCGACGAACTCGCCGGCATGCACGGGGTCACTGTGCCGCGGGAAAACGGCGGCTCATCCCTATCCCCTGCCCAGCAGGCGGCGGCAAAGGCGGTACGTCAGGATCTCTACGGTCAGCTCAACGACATCAGCCGCTTCTATCAAGGGCAGCTACGGCAGTCCAGGGATGCCATCAACTACCTCAAGGGCCGGGGCCTGAGCGGCGAGGTCGTCAAACACTTCGGCATCGGCTACGTGCCGGATCAGTGGGACAGCGTCAAACGCCAGTTTGCCCGTACTTCCGAGGCCGAACAGCAGTTGATCGAAGGCGGCATGCTGCTGCAAAGCGACAATGGCCGGGTCTACGACCGTTTTCGTGACCGTATCATGTTCCCCATTCACGACAGACGCGGCCGGGTGATCGGTTTTGGCGGCCGGGTGCTGGGTGACGGCACCCCCAAGTATCTGAACTCACCGGAAACCCCGGTGTTTCACAAGGGGCGAGAGCTGTACGGGCTCTATGAAGTTCGCCAGACCCACCGCAATCCGGAGCGTATCCTGGTGGTCGAAGGCTACATGGATGTGGTGGCCCTGGCCCAGTTCGGCATCGACTATGCGGTAGCCAGCCTAGGCACCTCCACCACCTCCGAACACCTGCAGTTGCTGTTCCGCACCACCCGGGAGGTGATCTGCTGCTACGACGGTGACAGGGCCGGCCGTGAGGCCGCCTGGCGTGCGCTGGAAAATGCGCTGCCACTGCTGCAGGATGGCCGCAGTCTGAAGTTCGTGTTTCTGCCCGATGGCGAAGATCCCGACACCCTGGTGCGCAAACTGGGGGCAACCGCCTTCGAGCAGCAGCTGAGCCGGGCTCAGGATTTCGGCGATTTTCTGTTTGAACGTCTGGCGCAGGACAGCATGAGCGGTAATGCCGGCCAGCACGAGCTGGCCAACAAGGCTGCGGAAGCCATTGTTAAAGTGCCGGAGGGCTTTACCCGCGAAGATCTGATCACCCGCCTGTCTCATCAGCTGAACTGGGGTGAAAACGAACGCCGGGTCCGGGAACTGTTCAGCCGCCTGCAACAGGGCAATGGCCCGCAACCGGCCCCCAGACGGGAAAGCCAAAAAAAGATAAAGCTGACCCCCCTTCGCCGGGCCATCGCCCTTGTGCTACAATATCCGGCTGCCGCGGCGAAACTGCCCGTCATGCCCGAACTGGCAGAGCTGCCGTTACCCGGCATGGAACTGCTGCAGGAGCTGTTAGCCCTTGTGCAGCGCCAGCCCGATATGACGACCGCCCAATTACTCGAACACTGGCGCGGCCACGGCTCCGAATCGGCACTGGCAAGGCTGGCAATGGCCGAAAGCCTGTTTGCAGGAGACAACATCGAGCAGGAGCTGCAGGATATTTTCGTGGTATTGATCAACGATTATCTGGCCAGCCGCATCGAAACCCTGCAGCAGAAAAGCCGCCAGCATGGGCTGACCCCGGCAGAAAAACAGGAATTACTGCTGCTGCTCAGCGAAAGCAAAGGCAGCAACGGCTGAACATTGAAAAGTGGGCACGATGCCCCAATATCGTAAGACAGGCCCGGATACGGGTAATGATGAACCATTGAACGCTGCAACACCCCCACGTTATATGAAGACGAGGCGTGTTGGCATGCACAGCCAGCATAGCGATGCTGGTCAAATTTTGTTATAATCGGCTACTTGCGCGCCATAAAAGAGTGCCTGATGCCTACACCCTCTTGCAACATCTAACCGGACGAGTTCTATGGAGCAAACCCCGCAGTCACAGCTTAAGCTTCTCGTTGCCAAAGGTAAAGAACAGGGTTACCTGACCTATGCCGAGGTAAATGATCATCTTCCTCAAGAGATCGTCGACTCCGATCAAATCGAAGATATCATCCAGATGATCAACGACATGGGCATTCAGGTGGTCGAAAGTGCCCCCGATGCCGATGACCTGATGATGTCGGAAACCACCGCCGACGAAGATGCCGCCGAAGCCGCCGCCCAGGCGCTGGCTTCTGTTGAATCCGAAATTGGACGCACCACCGACCCGGTACGCATGTACATGCGTGAAATGGGTACCGTTGAACTGCTGACCCGTGAAGGCGAAATCGACATCGCCAAGCGGATCGAAGACGGTATCAACCAGGTGCAGAGCTCGGTGGCCGAATACCCCGAGACCATTACTTCCCTGCTCGATCAGTTCGACCGTTTTGAAGCCGGCGACATCAAGCTGAGCGATATCATCTCCGGCTTTCTCGATCTTGACGAAGCCGACGCCGTCGCCCCCACCGCTACTCACATCGGCTCCGAGCTGAGTGAAGAAGAGCTGGACGACGAAGACGACGATGATGACAAAGAAGATGATGACGACGAGTCCGAAGCCGACACCGGCCCGGATCCGGAACTAGCGCGTGAAAAATTCGGCGACCTGCGCGAACAGTACGAAATAACCCGCGCCACCATTGCCGCAAAAGGGCGTAATTCTGCCGATGCCGACGAGCAGATTACTGCTCTGGCCGATGTATTCCGTCAGTTCCGCCTGGTACCCAAGCAGTTCGATCGCCTGGTCAACAACATGCGCAACATGATGGAACGCGTCCGTATCCAGGAACGCCTGATCCTGAAGCTGTGTGTTGAACAGTGCAAAATGCCGAAGAAGACCTTCGTGCAGGCCTTCGCTCACCACGAAAGCGAGCAGGAATGGTTTAACAAGCAGCTGGCCACCGGCAAGACCTGGGCCGTGAAGATGGAAGAAGTGGCCGAGGACGTGCGTCGTTCCATCGGCAAGCTCAAGCTGGTAGAAGAAGAAACCGGCCTGACCATCTCGCAGATCAAGGACATCAACCGCCGCATGAGCATCGGCGAGGCCAAGGCTCGTCGTGCCAAGAAGGAAATGGTTGAAGCCAACCTGCGTCTGGTTATCTCCATCGCCAAGAAGTACACCAACCGTGGTCTGCAGTTCCTGGATCTGATCCAGGAAGGCAACATCGGTCTGATGAAGGCGGTCGACAAGTTCGAATATCGTCGCGGCTACAAGTTCTCGACCTACGCTACCTGGTGGATCCGTCAGGCCATTACCCGCTCCATCGCGGATCAGGCCCGTACCATCCGTATTCCGGTACACATGATCGAGACCATCAACAAGCTCAATCGCATTTCCCGCCAGATGCTGCAGGAAATGGGTCGTGAGCCGACGCCGGAAGAACTGGCCCATCGCATGGCGATGCCAGAAGACAAGATCCGCAAGGTGCTGAAAATAGCCAAAGAGCCGATCTCGATGGAAACGCCCATCGGTGACGATGAAGACTCCCATCTGGGTGACTTTATCGAGGACACTACCCTGTCCCTGCCGGCCGACTCCGCCACCAGCGAAAGCTTGCGCAATGCGACCAAGGACGTGCTCTCCGGTCTGACCGCGCGGGAAGCCAAGGTATTGCGTATGCGCTTCGGTATCGACATGAACACCGACCATACGCTGGAAGAAGTGGGCAAACAGTTCGACGTTACCCGCGAGCGTATCCGCCAGATCGAAGCCAAGGCATTGCGCAAACTGCGCCATCCCAGCCGCTCCGAAGTGCTGCGCAGCTTCCTCGACGAATAACGGCCAGTGAACCGGCAATAAAGACAATCAAAGGGCGCTTCGGCGCCCTTTCTCTTGCGCCGCTCACAATATCAACCGTTTAAAAATCAAGCGGATATAGAGCCCCCCGACTGGACAGTCAAGAGCGCTTTCCCTATAATCAGCTCCACTTCCGGCCCCTTAGCTCAGTTGGTTAGAGCACACGACTCATAATCGTTAGGTCCCCAGTTCAAGTCTGGGAGGGGCCACCAAATACCAAGGGTTAGCAGGTTAACAGCCGCTAACCCTTTTTTGTGTCTGATGGTTTTACCTGTAATAACGATGGCACTACCTGTAGTTAGCAGCCAGGAGACTGCCCGGCGCCGGCATCAGGTTAAACTCTATCGGGTTGGAGATGAGCGGACTCAGCGACTGGAGCCCGCTTTTCTGAACGAAGTAGTGAATCATGTCGACCCGGACCACTATCATATACCGCTGATGGTGTCGCCCTACGGCTACTCTACCTACAGGGGCAGCTGATACCTTGCCGGTATTACGCCTCCTGCAATGCCTGCCGCACATTTTCGGCCGTCACACTGCTCACCCGCACATTCGACTCTTCGGTCACACCGGCAATATGAGGCGTCAATACCAGATTTGGCACGCCATGAAAGGGGTTATCGGCGGTCATGGGTTCGGTTTCAAACACATCCAGCATGGCACCGGCCAAACGCTGTTCTTTCAAGGCTTCGGCCAGGGCGCTGTCATCGACAACACCACCACGGGCGGTATTGATCAGTACCGCACCCGGTTTCATAACGGAAAGCGAGTCGGCATTGATCAGGTGCCGGGTACTCTCGACCAGGGGCACATGCAGGCTGAGCCCATCTACCTGTCTCAACAGCTGGTCCAGGGACAGAGGGGTAACCTCTTCCTGCTCCCATACCGCATCATTGTCCTGGATATAAGGATCGAAGGCCGACACTCGCATCCCCAGCGCCCTGGCTTTGCGGGCCACCAAACGGGATATACCACCAAACCCCACCAGTCCAAGGTGACGTTGATTGATCTCCCGGCCAGCCAACTGGGTACGTGGCCAGTCTCCGGCGAGCATGGCCGCATTGGAGTGATAAGCGCCGCGCAACAGCATCAGCAGGCCGGTAATCACATATTCGGCTACCGACTCGCTATTGGCGCCGGTGGCGGGGAACACGTGAATATCCGCCTCTTTACAGGCTGGCATATCGATATTGTCCAGGCCCACACCCAGTCGGCCGACAACCCGCAGGCTGGGTGATGCCGCCAGCAGATCCCCCCTCACCTGGGTACGATTACGTACGATCAGGGCGCGTGCCGACGCCGACAGGGACATTAACTCTTGCGGACGATCCACCAGGGTCGGATCATAATGCACCGAGAAATCGTTTCT
Source organism: Oceanisphaera psychrotolerans (assembly GCF_001870485.1). GTDB lineage: Bacteria > Pseudomonadota > Gammaproteobacteria > Enterobacterales > Aeromonadaceae > Oceanimonas > Oceanimonas psychrotolerans. The sequence continues at coordinate 44,982 of NZ_MDKE01000070.1, forward strand.
CAATGCATCGACCGCGGCTTCGTCCATAAATTCCGAAATAACAATATCAACCATCTTCTAATCCTAAGTTTTATCTTGGTCAGTTCCAATTTGATGCAGCGATCCGGTTTGTTCAGGGGAACTGGCACCACTCTCCTTCTGACAAAGGCACATTCAACCAAAGCACCAGACCGAAACAGCCCGGTGCTCCCATGGGTTGAAACGGGTATTAAACAATCACACCGCTTTCTTGTAGTAGACGTCCTTATCCAGTTCGCCTTCGCTGTGGGCGATCAGCACGGATACCGCCGCATCACCGGTCACATTGACCGTGGTACGCGCCATGTCCAGGATCCGGTCGATACCGGCCACCAGGCAATGCCTTCGAGCGGCAGGCCGACCGAACTCAGCACCAGCGACAGCACAATCAGGCCGCCACCGGGTACGGATGCAGTTCCGATGGACGCCAGGATGGCGGTCAGCAGTATCATGCCGTATTCGGCCATCCCCAGATCGATGCCGTAGGCCTGAGCGATAAATACCGCGGTCAGGGCCTGATAGAGGGCGGTACCGTCCAGATTGATGGTGGTGCCCACCGGCAGCACGAAGCTGGACACGTCTTTGGAAACGCCCAGGTTTTCACGGGCACAGGCCATGGTCACGGGCAGGGTACCGGCGGCGGTGGTGGTGCTGAAGGCAACCAGCTGGGCCTCGAAAATTCCCTTGAAAAACTGGATGGGGTTCAGGCGCGTCAACAAGGCCAAACCGCCACCCAGGGTAACGACCGCATGGATGATGCAGCCCAGGTAAACACCAATGATCACCTTGCCCAGGGGCAATAACACGTCCAGACCGTATTGACCGGTGGTGGTGGCAATCAAGGCGAAAACACCATAGGGGGCGAAGGCAATCACCAGATCGGTGAGCTTGTACATCACATCGGCAAAGGAGTCGAACACCTTCCTCACCGGATCCGCTTTTTCACCGACCAGGTTGATGGCAATACCGAGGAAAATCGCAAACAGGATGATCTGCAACACATTGCCGGTGGCGAAGGAGTTAAAGGGGTTGGTCGGGATAATACCCAGCAGGGTATCGATGATACTGGGTGCGGACGCCACCTCAATACCTGCGGCACCACCCAGATCCATGCCAACACCAGGCTCCAGCCAGATAGCCAGGGCCAGACCAATGGGGATGGCAATGGCGGTGGTCACGATATAGGTCACAAAGGTCTTGATGCCGATCCGTCCCATGCGGGTCACATCCTTGATGGCGGTAACCCCACACACCAGAGAGATAAAAATCAGCGGGACCACCAGCATCTTGATGGCGGCGATAAAGGCCTTGCCGATAGGATGCAGAACGGCGGCATCCTCACCCAACAGGAAGCCGGTGGCCGCCCCCAGAACCAGTCCGATTAACACCTTCTGCCAGACCTGTAGCCGTTTCCACCAGCTGGCATTGCTTATGTTGGCCTTGGCCGTTGCTGTATTCATGATTGAACTCCTTCTCAGTTATCTTTCAAGACGAACATGCTGACTGTATTTGCCCATGCCCTTGGTCTCAGGTTTCTGAAAGAAAATAACTTTCACCACCTCGAGACTTAAGCATTTTGTGTGCCAACTTTAAAAACAACCGAAAAACAGAAACAGACAACGATAAGTCATTGTTTTAATAGCAATTACCATGGGTGAGATCAGACTATTACGGGGGAAAGATTGCAGGGGGATACGTCCTCCCGGACGTATCCCCCTGCAGATTCCTTACTGCATCATTTCAGTGCATTGGCCGCACCATTTCTGCACCCCGCACCATACCTGTGCATTAATGCGCTCCTGGCGTACGGCAAAGACAGCGCTTCGCCATATTTCACGGCTGGCCATATGGCCGACTTGCAACCCGGTGCAGGGCTGCCGCTGTCGTGCTTAGCCTTTTACGGTGTGCACTATGTGCTCGGCCAGTAGCTGAGAGGCATCATAGACTGGCAAATCAATGGTCAGCTTGTCGGATATAACCGAGAGTTCGGTACAGGCCAGGATAATGCACTCGGCGCCGCTTGCCTTCAGCCCGGCGGCGGCCTCGTTGTATCTGGCCAGAATATCGGCATCATGCGTCTTTGCCTTCACCCGCCGGATCAGGTCCATCACATTGGCTTGATGCTCCGGAGACGGAAACAGGGTTTCCACATCCTCGGCATCAAACTTGTCATGATACAGACGGATCTTTTCGACTGCCGTGGACGCCAGCATGCCAACCTTGCGAATGTTCGGCTGACAACGCTTCACCTGCTGTACCGTTACATCGAGGATGTTCACCACCGGGATGGACACCGCGGACACCACATCCGGGTAATACATGTGCGCGGTATTGCACGGGATCACCAGAAAATCCACGCCGGCCCGCTCCAGGCCCCGGGCCATCTCGGCCATGAAGGGACCCGGGCTTTCTCCCGTCCCCTCGATCAAGGCCTTGATGCGGGAAGGCACCTTGGGATTGTTGTCGACCAGCATGTGGATATGGTCAACATCATCCTTCGCCGGGGTGGCGGAAATCACCCGGTGCATCAAATCCACCGTGGCTTCCGGCCCCATGCCCCCTATCACACCAACCGATTTTTCACTCATCTCATACCCACCTGTCGTCAATTGTCACGCTACCCGGTTCATGTTCGTGGACGCTAGTACCCAAACAGTTCAGGCAGCCAGAGCACCAGCTCGGGGAAGAAGGCCAGCAGCACCACCACGAAGATTTCCACCAGCACAAAGGGAATCGCCTTGGCCGAAATTTCCTCGATGGATACCTTGGCAATGCTGGAGCCGATAAACATGTTTTCCCCCAGTGGCGGGGTGGAAAAGCCGATTTCGCAGCAACACACCAGCACGATACCGAAGTGGATGGGATCCACGCCCAGGCTGACCATCACCGGCAACAGTACCGGCGTCACTATCATGATGGTGGCCAGGGTTTCCAGGAACATGCCGACGAAAATCAGGAAAGCGATGACGATGATCCAGATCAGCGCCAGGCTGTCGGTCAGATTCAGCAGCGACTGGGCAATCATGCCCGGAATGTCGTTCTCTACCAGGATCCGGCCAAAGGCGGTGGCGGTGAACATGATGATCAACACGCGACCGGTCAGCCAGGTGGTGGAGTTCAGCGACTCCTTGAAGCCATCCAGAGAGAGCTCTTTATGAATAAAGATGCCGACAAAGAGGGTATAGAATACCGATACTACCGCGGCTTCGGTGGGGGTAAAGAGCCCCGAGTAGATGCCACCGAGGATCACTACCGGTGCCAGTATCGCCCAGATACCGTCCCTGCAGGCCTTGCGCAGGGCGCCCGGCGGATGAATATTGCCGGAAACATAACCTTTTTTCTTGCTGATCACATAGTTGGCAATCATCAGGCCACCGGCCAGCATGATCCCCGGCAGTATGCCGGCCATGAACAGCTTGGTAATGGACTCACTCGCGGTCACCCCATAGATCACCATGGGAATGCTGGGTGGTATCACCACGCCCAGGCCACCGGATGATGCCGTCAGCGCCGCCGAATAGCTGCGTCCGTAACCACGATCGACCATGGCAGGGATCATCAGCATACCCACCGCCGCGGTGGTGGCCGGGCCGGAGCCGGAAATGGCGCCGAAGAACATGCTCGCCAGAATGGCGGAAAAACCCAGGCCGCCGGCCATGGGCCCGGCCATTACCTCGGCAATGTGTACCAGTCGGCGAGAAATACCCGCGCTCTGCATCAGGGCGCCGGACAGAATAAAAGCGGGCAGCGCCATGATGGGGAAGGAATCCACCGCGTTCCATGCGGTCTGCACCAGAGAAACAAAATCATCGCCGGCCGCCAGATAGACGGTCAGCGCCGAGGCCCCGAGGGCCACCACGATGGGAGCACCGATGACCAGCAAAAAGAAAAACATACCAAACAAAATAAAGGGAGCTGTCATTATCTGATCCTCTTACCCCAAAAAATCCATAGTTCAAACCAAGGGTCGGCCGTCATGGTACTCACTCTTTAGAAGCCGGTGTGCTCATCACGTTTTCTTCCAGATTGGGCTCATCCACATCATCAAATTTCACGCCGCAGACCAGTTTCAGGTAGTTCACCTGGATAATACGCAGGCTGGTTAGGGTGAACGAGATCGGGAAAATCATGTACAGGTAAGCCATCGACCAATCGAGTGCCGGAGAGAAATAGGTAAACTCCATCATGGAGTCGATGACCTCGATACTCTTGAGGGTCATCAGGGTATTGAAGGCTATCCAGAAAATATCACCCAGCAGCTCAACCGCATTCCTCATCTTGTACGGCATCATTCTCAGGTGAAAGGTCACCCTATTGTGAGCCGACAACCTTGCCGCGTAAGAGGCGCCAAGAAAAACAAACCAGACAAAGGCAAACCGGGACAGCTCCTCGCTCCAGGGAATGCCGTAGCTGAAGAACACCCTAAAAATGACCTGCGCAAACAGCAGGACCACAAACAAACACAGCAACAGCTGGCAGACATAGTTTTCCAGCTTGTCCATCTGCTTTAACAGTTTAAACATGGTAACGCTCCGACAAAGAGAGCGGAGTACAGACCCCGCTCCCTTATTCAACTTTCAACCTACATCGTCAAAACCGGTTAACAGCATTCAACATCAGGGTTACTTCAACTGCTCCAGCACGGCTTCGAAGTTTTCCTTACCACCGATGGAGTCGTAGAACTGGGGCCAGACCTTTTCCTTGGCCAGCTCAATCCATTTATCTTCATCCTCCAGGGTAAAGACTTCCATGCCGTTATCGATCATGTTCTGCTTGGCCTTGTCGGCTTCGGAAATCTGGAACATCAACACATGCTGCTGGGCTTCCAGACCGGCGCGGGTCAGGATATTACGCTCTTCATCGCTCAGCTTGTCGAAGGTACGCTTGCCGATCAGCAGGGGCTGCAGCGAGTACTGATGATGGATTTCGGTCACGTAATCCTGAATTTCATAGAACTTCATCGTGTTGTTGACGATATAGGGGTTGTCCTGACCGTCTACCACCTGCTGCTGCAGGGCGGTAAAGGTTTCGGTCCAGGCCATGGCGATGGGGTTGGCACCCCAGGCTTCCCAGGAGGCCAGCATAATCGGGCTCTGCGGCACCCGGATCTTCAGTCCCTTCACGTCTTCCAGGCTCCTGACCGGACGCTTGGAGTTGGTCAGATGGCGGAAGTTGGAGTAGGTCCAGCCCAGGATATTGACGCCGACCTGCTTCTGCGCCAGTTGATTCCAGTGGTCGCCCAGCTGGCCGGTGGTGATCGTCACCGCATCGGATGCGTTCTTGATCACGTAGGGCATGGTCAGCATCCCCAGCTCCTTGGAGAACGGCGTGACATTGGCGATCCCGACCTGGGCCATGTCCAGAGAGCCCAGACGTGCATTCTGCACCATCTCGGTTTCCGAACCCATGGCACCGTTGGGATACAGAGTCACCTCGAGATCACCGCCGGAATAATACTCCACCAATTCCTTGAAACGACTGGAAAAGACACCGCCATCCGAATCCAGCGGATCGCCCATGCCCAGTCGTAACGTCTTGGCATCCACCAGCGCCGGCAGGGCGGCGGAGGCGCAGGCAAGAGAAATAGTCAGGCATTTTGCCAATTTCTTCATAGAGAACATATTCATTACCTCAATGTATTTTATGTGTGTTTACATCCATGAAACTGGAATCTGTTCAGCTGTGCAGGGAATTATTCGTTCCCCGATGAGCCGCAAACCTCTTCAAACACTTGCGCGATAATCCGGGTGATCTGCCGGCAGTCTTCCTCGACAAAAGTCAGCGGCAGGCGCATGTCGCACATGGTCGCCAGCACGCGCCGGGTCTCGGGCAAGTCGGGCATCTGCCCCATGTATTGCCAGCTGTCGAAACGGCTGGTGTAGCCCTTGGGATCCGCATCACCAAACCACTTGAGCGGCACCCCCTGCTCTTCGCAGCGGGCAATGAAGCGGGCGATGGTGGCCGCATCATAATCCGGCAGGGAAAACTGGATGGAGCTGCCGACGAAATATTCCGCTGCGGGGCGAACCGGCAAACGGATTCCCTTTATCTGGCTCAATCCCTCGGCGGCCGCGTTATAGAGCTGGTTCCAGCGCCGGCATTGCTCATCCAGGTTCTTGACCTGGGGACGCAGTATCGCCGCTCGCAGATTGTCCATGCGACCACTGTAGTTGGGGGTCTCGAAACGGATACGGGCAAAGGCTTCCTTGGGCGGCGCCGCCAAGTGACGCTCAAACAGCATATAGGAGCCGGAGTAGATGATGGCCTTGGCCATGACATCGTCGTCATCGGTGGTCAGGAAGCCACCTTCACCGGAATTGATATGCTTGTAGGTCTGGGCACTGAAGCAGGCAACCCGACCAAAGGTGCCACTCTTGCGACCATTCCAGCTGGCCCCCATGGTGTGGGCGCAGTCTTCGATAACGATAACCTGATGCTGATCGCAGATGCTCATCAACCGGTCCATGTCGACCAAGTGGCCGCGCATATGGGACAGCAGCAGATAATGCACATCGTCGGCCGCCGCCTTCAACTCGAGATCGGCGAGATCGATGGTGAAGTCGTCGGTGGTTTCCACCAGCACCGGAACGGCACCGGCATTGTTGATGGCACCGGGCACCGGCGCCAGGGTAAAGGCATTGCACAACACCTTGTCACCCGGCTGAACGCCGACGGTGCGCATGGCGATATGCAGCGCATAACCACCCGAGGCACAAGCCAGGCAATAGCGGCTACCCAGGTACTCGGCAAACTCCTGCTCCAGCAGCTCGGTTTCCGTCGGTTCCCCGGCCAGAGAGTTGTACCGGTGCAGACGGCCACTGCGCATGACCGCGATGGCCTGCTCGATACCCTCTTCAGGGATGGGCTCCTGCTGGGTGAAAGACTTGTTGAATTTGATCATGACATCTCTCCGGGCAGGTGCCGGGCACCTGCCTGTCTCACTCAGCAATAACGCTTCTGGTTATAAACGTTGAAGTCCCACTCGGTCTCGGGGAAGTACTTGCGCAGGCGCCAGTCACAGGCCCGGGCATGACCTTCCATGCCTTCGGTACGGGAGATCCGGGAGCCGGCCGCGCTGAACACCAGGTTGGCTTCTTCGCTCAGTTCCTGATAGGTCAGCACCTTCATGAACTTCTGCACGTTCAGCCCGCCGCTGTAACGGGCGGCCTTCTTGGTCGGCAGTATATGGTTGGTGCCGGAGCACTTGTCACCGTGGGACACGGTGCTGCCTTCGCCCAGGAACAGGGAGCCGTAGTTGTTCAGGTTGGCTTTCCACCATTCCAGATCGTCGGCCAGTATCTGCAGGTGCTCACAGGCCCACTCGTCGCTGATCCTGGCCACTTCTTCTCGGCTGTCGCCCAGGATCACCACGCCGTGATCACGCCAGGCCGCCTCGCAGACATCGGCATTGGGCATGTCGGCGATCACCTTGGGCATGATTTCCAGTACCTTCTCACCCAGCTCACGGCTGTCGGTAAACAGCCAGACCGGGGAGTTGGGGCCGTGCTCGGCCTGGGACACCAGATCGACGGCAATGGTCATGGGGTCGGCATTCTTGTCGGCGATAATGGCCGATTCGGTCGGACCGGCGAACACATCGATACCCACCTCACCGAACAGCATACGCTTGGCTTCGGCCACATAGGCATTGCCCGGCCCCACCAGAATATCGGCCGGCTTGCCGGTAAACAGGCCGTAGGCCATGGTGGCGATGGCATGCACGCCACCCATTTCCAGTATCACATCGGCACCCGCCACATGCATGGCATAAGCCACGGCCGGGTTGATGCTGTCACCACGAGGCGGTGAACAGGCCACGATAAAGGGCACGCCGGCGGCCTTGGCGGTCGCCACGCTCATCAGCGCGGAGGCGGCATGGGCATAGCGTCCACCGGGCACGTAGCAACCGGCACACTCGACCGGCAGTACCTGCTGGCCCAGGCGCACGCCTTCTTCGGTTTCAATCTCGAAGGACTGCAGGCTGTCGCGCTGCGCTTCGGCAAAGCGTTTGATCTGGCGATGGGCAAAATCGATATCGTCTTTCACCCGCTGGGGCACCTGCTCAATCAGCGCCTGCTTTTTCTCGTCGGACAGAATGAAGTCGCCCTGCCAGTTATCAAACTGCTTGGCAAATTCACGCACCACCGGCTCACCCTGCTGCTTGATCCGGGTCAGCATGTCCTTGACCACTGCCTGAATGCGCTCATCTTCCTGCGCTACATCGGCTTCTGCCGCCGCTCTTTTAAGATATTCCATGGTATGACACCTGTTAAAAAGAAAGCTCTAGTCATTCGCAAGGCATGCCGCCCTGCTCTTGCCGACCCGGCCCCTCCGGAAGGAGGAACCGGGCACGTCATTAACAATATTTAGGGAGATTGAAGACATCGCGATAACCGAACAGCGCCTGGGCACCACCGGTATGCAGGAACACGATGTTTTCCCCTTTCTTGAAATGACCCTTGCGGATGAGATCGATCAGACCCGCCGCGCCTTTGCCGGAGTAGACCGGATCCAGCAGAATGCCTTCATGACGGGCAAACAGCTCGATGGCTTCCAGGGTGCTTTCGGCAGGAATGCCGTAGCCTTCGCCCACGTAATCACAGTTGGCGACCACGTCTTCGCGCTTGATGGCGCCGGGGATGCCCAGTTTTTCGGCGGTACGCTCGGCCAGACGGAATACGTTGGCTTCCTGCTGCTCGCGAGGTACCCGCACGCCAATGCCCAGCACCGGGATCTGGCTGTTGCTGCCGTACAGACCCGTCACCAGACCAGCCTGAGTACCCGCCGAGCCGGTGGCGTGAACCAGGTGATCGATGCGCAGGCTGCGATCATTGGCCTGGCCCAACAGCTCCAGCGCACAGTTGACATAACCCAGGGCGCCAATTTCATTGGAACCGCCACCGGGAATGATATAGGGCTTCTTGCCTTCGGCTTTCAGCTCGGCGGCGAGTGATTCCATTGCCGCGTTCATGTCGGTGCCGCCCGGATACTTGCGCAGTTGGCCGCCGAACAGCTGGTCCAGCATGACGTTACCGTTGTAGACGTAATCGACATCCTCGGAGCCGGTGCGATCTTCCAGCAGAATGTGGCAGGGCATCCCCAGCTTGGTGGCAATGGCCACGGTCTGACGAGCGTGGTTGGACTGGGTAGCCCCCTGGGTAATGATGGTGTCGGCACCTTGTTCCAGGGCATCGGCCATCAGGAATTCAAGCTTGCGGGTCTTGTTGCCACCGCCAGCCAGACCGGTACAGTCATCACGCTTGATCCACAGGGTGGGGCCGCCCAACAGCTTGGTCAGCTGAGGCATCGGCTCAAGGGGGGTATCAAGATGGGCGAAATGAAGACGCGGGTAACGGGCCAAAAGCATGGGTAACACTCCTCTGTTATTTTGTCAGTTTGAAAAACCTTGTCAGTTTTAAAAACATCGTCGGTACAATCCGGTAACAGCCCCATACTGAAATAGGATCCCGAGCCCGACCAATGCTATCTTGGCTTAGCAAACGATTACTTTTCGGTATACCCGGTATGAAAATTATACAAAGGATTGATTTTAATGGAGTTGAAGTGGTTGAAGGACTTTGTGGCTTTGAGCGAGCACGGCAGTTTTTCCAAGGCAGCCGAAGCGCGCTTCGTCACCCAGCCGGCCTTTAGCCGGCGCATCCGTTCACTGGAAAACTGGCTGGGTATCACCCTGGTCGACCGGGAAAAACATCCGACCACCCTGACCGTAACCGGCCTGGCATTCGTGGAAGAAGCCAAACGGATGATTCACGACACTTATCGGGTACGCGAGCGATTGCAGGGGCAGGAGTCACGTCAGAGTCTGGTGTTTTTTTCCCAGCATTCACCGGCGGTGTCCTTCTTTCCCCACTGGATCCAGACCCTGGAGCCGCTGGTCGGCACCACCCTGGTCAAGCTGAATGCCGGTAACCTGCACGATGTGATGGAGTCCTTCATGGCGGGTATGGGGGATTTTTTGCTCAGTTTCTCATCCGGCGAAAACATCACCCAGCTATCACGTAACGATACCATCTGTATTCAGGTGGGTACCGACAAGCTGGTGCCGGTGTCGGCAGTGAATACCAATGGCACCCCGCTCTATTCGATCGACAATCATACTCCTTTCAAACTGCTGGCCTACCCCGATGATTCCTATCTGGGCGGCATCATCGGGGAGCAGTGTCTTTCCAAGATACCGCCCGACATTGAATATACGATTGTGTGCGAGAACGCCCTGGCCGAAGGCCTGAAAGCCATGGCGGTACAGGGCTACGGCGTCGCCTGGCTGCCGTCCAGCCTGATCCAGAGGGAACTGCAGCACGGACAGCTGGTGATACTGGACGAGCCACTCCATGCCGTGGAGCTGAAGATACTGCTTTACCGGTTCCGGCATACGGTCAAGCCCGAGGTCGAGCTCTTCTGGAAGTACCTGATCGAACTCTACAATCACGGTTATTCGTAACGGGCCGGGCCGCCGAGACCGGGAGCGACGGGGCGTCTCCCGGTGACCTCAACCCCTGACGGTCATCTCAGCCAAGGGTCACTTCGTAGCCGGTAAACTTGCGCAGGTTAATGACCCCGGTGTCGAACATCAGGTATTGGCCCTTGATGCCGAGCAAGGTGCCCGAGACCACCGGGTTCTTGTCGAAGTTGTGGCTGGCGATTTTGGTCGGGTATTCCAGCACCGGATAACTCAGCTCCACCACCGCCTCGTCCAGCACAGTCACCGCGTCTTCACCGTATTTCAGCAGCAAATCGCCGATCTTGTCCTGTATTTCCGGCAGCAGCCGGGCGGCGTCGGCTTTCAGATCCCTGTCGGCGTCGCCGCCCTTGAGCATGGCACGCCAGTTGGTCTTGTCCGCCACCATTTCGGCCAGCGCCACTTCCACCAGACCGGAAAGCTGACGGGTGGCCACACGCAGAATCGGCAGCGCCTGGGTGGCGCCCTGATCAATCCAGCGGGTCGGCACCTGAGTGTGGCGGGTAATGCCCACCTTGAGGCCCGAGGTATTCGCCAGGTAGACGATGTGCGGCACCATGCAGTGACTGTCGCCCCACTCGGGCTCGCGGCAGGTGCCCTCGAAATAATGGCAGGTCTCCGGCTTCATCACGCACATGTCGCAACGGGCCAGTTTCTTCATGCAGGGAAAGCAGTGCCCCTGAGAATAACTCTTGCTGGTTTTTCGGCCGCAGGCATCGCAGTAGATGTTGCCGGTGTGTGTCAGGGTCAGCGTCTGCCCCAGTAGCGGGTTGAGATCGATGCGATGCTCGCCCAACGCCAGCTGGTAGGTGACAGGAGCCGCCAGGGTGGCGGGCATTTTAATCAGGGTGCCGGTGATATTGCTCATGCTTCTTTGTTGTCGGTGATGGATTGCCCGGCTACTTTAACAGCCGCCGCCGGCCGGCGCACCCGTCGGGCCGGTCTTTGGCAACCGTGGCCGGCTGCCGCCATACTCAACGGGCAACCCGCTTCAAGGAGATGGTCATCATGCCTGAGCAGCATTACCCCCGCCTCACCCATATTGCCCTGCATGTACGGGATATCGATGCCTGCATCCGCTTTTACTGTGGCTTCTGCGGCATGGTCGAAACCCACCGACGGGAAAAGCCGCCGCAAACCATCGTCTGGCTCGCCGAGCCCGGCCGGGAGCGGGAATTCATCTTCGTGCTGATGAACGGCGGCGAGGATCTGCAGCTGTCTGCCCACGACTATCGTCATTTCGGCTTCGCCCTGCCCAGCCGGGCGGCGGTGGACGAGCTCGCTCGTCGGGCCAGGGCCGCCGGTTGCCTGATCTGGCCGCCCCGGGACGAACCCTGGCCGGTGGGTTATTACTGCGGGGTGAAGGATCCCAACGGCAATTACGTGGAATTCAGTTATGGCCAACCGCTGGGGCTGCCCGAGGACTAGTCAGCGCCTCGCCGAACACTCAGCGCTCTTTCCTGCTCAGGGTCGCCTTTGGCTCCGCCGCCTGCTCGGCGACAAAGTCGACCGCCCCCTCATGGGTGATCTGCCGCACCAGTATCGGCTCGCCGGCCTCGTTGAACCGGACATAGCCGATGCCGGAGCGATTCAGCAGCCGCTCGCCCCTCGACGCCGATACCGGCGGATGAGGCGTGATCTCCAGCCGCCGCCGCCGGGTCAGCCAGTTCAGTGGCGAGCGGGGGGCATACAGCCAGCGGTTGAGCCGGTCCAGCACGTCCAGCAGCCGGGCCGGAAATTCGTTCTTGATACCGCTGCTGGTGATCTGCCAGATATGGGGCTCCCCGCCGCGATACCGCAACTTGATGTCGTACATGAAGGAGTAATGCACGTCTCCCGACAGGATCACGTAGTTGGCCGGGGTCCGGGCATGGCGGAAGATGTTGAGGATCACGTTGGCGGTGCCCTTATGGGCCATCCAGTTTTCCGCATCCACCAGCAGCGGCTTGCCAAACCAGGTGAAGATCTTCTGGATCACCTCGATAAGCTTGACCCCGAATACCGGTGTTGGCGACACGATCACCACCGCCTCGTGATGCAGCAGCTCGCCCTGCAGCTCGGTCAGGGCCTCCCAGTCCATCAGCCCCGAGGGCCGGCCAAAGTTGGACTCGGCCCGCCAGCGCCGGGTGCGGGTATCCAGCACCAGCAACTTGGGACTGGTCGGCAGGCTGTAGTGCCAGCTCTCGAATTTCAACAGATGATCGATCAGTCGATCCTGGGATTGCGCGGTCGGCCGCTTGCACCAGGCATCGAGCAAAGCCATCGGTTCATCTTTGAAGGCATCGGGATCGTTGCCCCAACCCTGACAGAGCAGGTAGCCCACCAGCGCATTGCCGATGATCCTGCGCGAAAAAGGATGACCATAGGCGCTTTCTTCCCAGGCCGCGGTCAGGTTCCAGTCATCGGTGACATCATGATCGTCGAAGATCATCAGGGTCGGCAGGTGAGCGAGCAGGCGGCGCACCGCCGGCAATCCCTCCACAAAGGCGGCCAGCCGTTGCCGTTCGGTCTGATATTGCTGCTGTCGTTCCGGGCTCAGTTCCGGCTGCGCGTCGGACAGGCCGCGCCAGGGCTCCGGTGACCAGACCAGAAGATACATGGCCAGCACCTCGGCCAGGGTGATCAGATGGTTGTCGGCACTGCTGGTGGTGAAGATGGGCTTGCGCGCCCCTTCGAAGAAACGCTGCTGCAGCGTCTGGTTGCCTTTGATGCTGGGCAACAGCTCGCTGCGACGATAGTAGTTGAGCGGACTGGCGAAGAGCTCGGCGCTGTCGGCGACCAGGGCGCCCTCCAGGGTTTCCGGATACAGCCCCAGCTCGTCGATCAACTGATGAATGGCGGTGAGCATGGGCCCGGCCACGTCGTCCGCATAGATTTGATCCCCACTCAGCATCAGCACCGCCGGGCGACTCAACGGCTGGGCATGGCATTGCTGCAGCCAGGCATCGGCCGCCACCAGTCCGTCGGGCGCGGCGTGATGGGGTTTGCGACAGGAGCCGTGCAATACCTCGTCCAACCGGCTGCGGATCACCAGACTCGGCAGGCACTCCTCCGGATAACACAGTTCGGCGGCCCAATCGGCCATGCCGTGCCAGTCATCCTGTGCCGACTCACGCCATTGCAGATCGTACGCAATCAAGGTGTCGGCCGGCAGCGGGGTTTCAAGCGTGATGTCCAGCAGCTGGATAAAACAACGCTCTCCCACCTGCAACTGCTGCTGCCGGTCGCCGGTGATGTCCTGGGGCGGGCTGTCGGGCAACAGCAGCCGGAATTGTACCGGCGTCCGGCTGGCCAGCCAGAACACCAGTCGCTCGCAGCTGGCCCGGCGCAGTAGGGGTCCGGCGAGAATGGTCGTATTCATGTCGTGTTCGGTAGCTAGATTCATGCCAGCATCATAACGGGGTCGATCACCACAGGAAAGACAAGACGCTCGGGCTGCGCCGAGCCCTGCCGTTATCCCGGCCTGAAGAGCGAGCCATGTCTGGTCTGAATGGCAGATGCCGGCGCCAGCCCCTTGCTGCCACGAGGGGAGATCAAGGCTGGCAGCCAGGACAAGTCCTGTGCTGGCGCCAGCCTTTGTCGCCGAACCACTGGCTTCGGCCTCCGCCCTTCTTTACCATGGGTTCAGTGTCTTATCAGGGATCACCACTACCATGCGCGAAAAACTCGAACAACGCTCTTTTCTGTTTATGCTGCTGTTGGTCAGCCTGCTGTTCGGGTTGCTGCTCAAGCCCTTCTGGGGCGCCATTTTCTGGGCCTGCGCCATCGGGGTCATCTTCAACCCGCTGCAGGAGCGCATTCTGCGTCTGATCGGCCCCAAACCCAATCGTGCCGCCCTGCTCACCCTGCTCCTCTGTATGTTCATCGTGGTGCTGCCGGTGCTGCTGATCGCCACCTCCTTTATTCAGGAAGGGCTGGCGCTCTATCAACGTATCGACAAGGGCGAGATCAACCCGGCCGGGTGGCTGGAACAGATGCGTGACGCCTTTCCGTTGATACCCGAGCTGCTGGAGCGACTGGGCATCGATATCGACAGTATCCGGCAGAAGCTGTCCGAAGGCGCCGTGGCGACCAGCAAGCTGCTGGCAGAAAAAGCCATCGGTGCCGGCCAGAGTACCTTCGCCTTCGTGATGAACGTGGCCTTGATGCTCTACCTCAGTTTCTTTCTGCTGCGCGACGGCCACCAGCTGATCGAACTGCTGGTCAAGGCATTGCCGCTGGGGGATGCACGTGAACGCCGGCTGTTCAGCAAGTTTTCGGAAGTCACCCGGGCCACGGTCAAGGGCAACATTCTGGTGGCCATGGTCCAGGGCGCCTGGGGGGCTTTATCTTCTGGGCGCTGGCGATTCCCGGCCCCTTGCTGTGGGGAGTGGTGATGGCCTTTCTGTCGCTGATCCCGGCGGTAGGCGCCGGCCTGGTGTGGCTGCCGGTAGCGTTGTACCTCTATGCCACCGGCAACTGGATTGCCGGCTCGGTACTGGTCGGCTTCGGAGCCCTGGTGATCGGCCTGGCCGATAACGTCCTGCGCCCGTTGCTGGTAGGCCGCGATACCAAGTTACCCGATTATCTGGTGCTGTTCTCCACCCTCGGCGGCCTGAGCCTGATGGGCATCAACGGCTTCGTGATCGGCCCGCTGGTGGCGGCGCTGTTCCTGGTGTTCTGGGATATTTTCACCCGCGAATTCAACGGAGAAGATCCGTATCAATAGCGAGGCGTGAAGCGTGAAGCGTGAAGCGTGAAGCGAGCAAGAATTGGAGCTTCCTCTTGCCTGCGGCAAGAGGAAAAATACACGGCTTAGTCGAGTTCTACGGTCAGCCGGATGGACTCGTCAAAGTAGAATTCGTCACAGTTGTTGCCGGGACCGCGCGATCGACCACCAGGAACTCGTCGCCATCGTGCAGTGCCATGATCGGATGATGCCAGACGCCACGGTGATAGTTGACGCCCTGACGACCGCCGGCGCGGAAGGCGCGCACGGTCGCCGGGTCGATATTCATGCTGCCGTCGCCAACAGGGGCAACCACCAGCAGAAACTCGTGGCCGGACAGCGGGATAAAGGACTGGGAACCGAACGGGTGACGTTCCAGCATCTTGATCGGCAGCGGATACGCCAGGGTGTCGGCCCGGAAAATATTGATAATGCCCTCGCCCTGTTCGTCCAGCTGCACATCACCCAGCTTGTGGTAACGACGGGTAGAACCGTTGTTAATCATGAAGTAATCGCGACCTTCAGACTCGATCACGTCGCCAAAAGGGGCGAACGCTTCCCGAGTCAGCGGCTCTATCTTCAGGGTCTTGATCATTGCTCCCTCCGAAAAGCATAACAACGGGGTGAAACCACCCCGTCCCTTATTACATAGCGCTCAGACGGAACTGAGCTATCTTGTTGATTTCTTTAACTGCACGGGCAAATTCGGTGTCGTAGTCATTGTGAATACGCTCTTCGAATGCCGCCAGGATCTGGTGCCGGTCAGACCCTCTCACCGCCATGATGAAAGGAAAGGCGAACTTTTCCTTGTAGGCGTTATTCAGCTCGGTAAAACGGGCAAACTCTTCGGCGGTACACTCGCTGATGCCGGCGCCGGCCTGCTCGCTGGTAGAGGCTTCGGTCAGCTCGCCGCGCTGGGCGGCCTTGCCGGCCAGATCCGGGTGAGCGTTGATCAGATCGAGCTGCGCCTGCTGGTCGGCATTGCTCATCACCGCCGCCATGCGGCGGTGCAGCTGTTCGATGTGGTCATCTTCCGCGGTCAGCCCCTGATCGAAGGTCTGCTCGGCCACCCAGGGAGAGTGCTCGTAGATGTCGGCGAACGCGGCCACGAATTCGTCGCGGCTCATGGTGCTGGGAGTACAGGTAGTAAAACGGCTCATTACTTGTTTCCTTTATAGGGATGGTGCTCGTGCCAGTGCCGGGCTATATCGATACGGCGGGTAAACCACACCTGATCGTGGCTGCGGGCGTACTTGATGAAACGCTCCAGACCCGCCATCCGGCCAGGGCGCCCCAGCAGGCGGCAGTGCATGCCGATGGACAACATCTTGGGCGCCTCGGCCCCCTCTTCGTACAACACGTCGAAGGCGTCTTTCAGGTACTGGTAGAACTCTTCACCGTTGTTGTAGCACCCCTGACCGAAGCGCATGTCGTTGGTGTCCATCACGTACGGGATCACCAGGTGGCCCTGACCATTGTTGTCGACCCAGTAGGCAGATCGTCGGCGTAGGAGTCGGAGTCGTACATAAAGCCGCCCTCTTCCATCACCAGCTTGCGGGTGTTGGGGCTGTCACGGCCGGTATACCAGCCCAGCGGCCGTTCACCACAGACTCGCTCGAAGATTTCCAGCGCCTTGTGCAGATGCTCCCGCTCTTCTTCTTCGCTCATGAACTGGTAGCTGATCCACTTGTAGGCGTGGGAGCAGATCTCGTGACCTTCGTCCATGAACGCCCTGGCGATTTCCGGATAACGCTCGATGGCGGTGGCCACGGCGAAGATGGTCAGGGGAATGTCGTAACGCTTGAACAGGCGCAACAGACGCCACACACCAGCACGGCTACCGTATTCGTAGATAGACTCCATGCTCATGTGACGGGCATCGGGAAACGACACCGCGGCCGGCATTTCGGACAGGAAAGCTTCGGATTCGCCATCGCCATGCAGCACGTTACGCTCACCGCCTTCTTCGTAGTTCAGCACAAAGTTGATGGCGATACGGGCCTGGTTCGGCCACCTGGGGTGAGGCGGGTTGGCACCATAGCCGACGAGATCGCGAGGATAGTCGTTGTGTTGGCTCATCGAAAAAACTCCTTGAAACGCAGGTTTGAGACACCAGCCGAGACAAGATATGCAGCAGGGGCTGGCCAGTCATAATATTGATTTTATTGTATACAATAAAATCAATATGTGTAAATAACAGGTTTGATTTTTGTATCACATCATACCGAAAATCTTGCTTTGAACCACCAAAGTAAAGACAATCCTGCCTGGTCAGGATAATAAATAATGCAATGTCACCGGAAATTGTGATCATTATGCTTGATTATGTTAATTAAATGTAGACTAGGCGATATTATCTTGATATAAAACTAACCCTGTCACCGCACTCTCCTGGCCACAATATGGAACAAGGAAAACCGCGAAGACAGTACCTTGAATGAACGGAGACGCGTAATACGCGCAAGGTAACGAACCATGGGAAGATTAACCACACATATCCTCGACGCTTCGAAGGGCCTGCCCGGCTCCGATATTAAAATCGAACTGTATCGGGTTGAAGGTGAGCACACTACTTTGATCAATACTGTGTACACCAATAGCGATGGCCGTACCGATGCCCCCGTGCTGGAAGGCGAAGACTATGTGCCCGGCAAATACCAATTGGTGTTTCATACCGGTCCCTATATGAAGAGACAAGGTGTTGAACTGCTGGAGCCAGCCTTTCTGGATGACGTCGTCATTCGCTTCGGCCTGGCCGAAGGCCAGGAACACTATCATGTACCACTGCTTATCTCACCCTACAGCTACTCTACCTACAGAGGCAGCTAACGGGTAGCATACAGCACCAGCCAACGCCGAAGGTCACCACATATCGTTCGGCATTGGCTGTCTGTCATTCCATCTACTCGAGGACTTCCGGTCATGGAAAATGCCAAACATGAGTCAACCCCGCAATCCATCCCAACTTCCGGGGGCATGCTTGAAAAGTGGTTTAAATTGAGTGCCCATGGCACCTCGGTCAAAACCGAACTGGTTGCCGGCCTGACCACTTTTATCACCATGGCCTACATCATTTTTGTTAACCCCAATATCATGGCCGCCTCGGGCATGGATGCCGGCGCCGTCTTCGTGGCCACCTGTATCGGTGCCGCCATTGCCACTCTGTTCATGGGTCTGTACGCCAACTGGCCGGTCGGTCTGGCGCCGGGTATGGGCCTGAATGCCTTTTTCGCCTTCACCGTGGTCGGCGAAATGGGTTACAGCTGGGAAGTCGCGCTCGGCGCCGTGTTCTGGTCCGGCGTGATTTTTACCGCCATGAGCTTCTGGAAAATTCGTGAATGGGTGCTCGACGCCATTCCCGAATCGTTACGCTATGCCATGACGGCCGGTGTCGGCCTCTTTCTTGGCCTGATCGGCCTGAAAACGGCCGGTATCGTCACCGCCAGCCCGGCCACCCTGATCACCCTCGGCGATTTGACGCAACCCAGTGCCTGGCTCGCCGCCGTCTGTTTCCTGACCATCGCCATTCTGGTACATCGCAGGATATTCGGCGCCGTATTAATCGGCGTGATCGGCGTGACTCTGGCGGGTCTGTTGATGGGCATCGTCGAATACAACGGCGTCTTCGCCATGCCCCCCGGCATCGCCCCCACCTTCATGAAACTGGATATCATGGGTGCGCTGGATGTAGGCATGATCACCGTGATCCTGTCGTTTCTGTTCGTGAACATGTTCGACACTGCCGGCACCCTGATGGGCGTGGCCGAGCGGGCCAACCTGCGTCGGCCGGACGGCTCCATCGAAGGCCTGAAAAAGTCCCTGAAAGCCGACAGCGCCTCTTCCGTCATCGGTACCTTCGTTGGCTGCCCGCCGGTAACCAGTTATGTGGAAAGCGCCGCCGGCGTGGCCGCCGGGGGCCGCACCGGCCTGACCGCGGTCACCATTGCCGCGCTGTTCCTGCTGTCGATGTTCCTGTCACCGCTGGCCGGCATGATACCGCCCTACGCCACTGCCGGTGCCCTGCTCTACGTGGCCTTCGCCATGATGAGCAGCCTGGCCAGGATCGAATGGGACGATTATACCGAGATGGCCCCGGCCGCCATCACCGCCCTGATGATGCCGCTGACCTTCTCCATCGCCAACGGTATCGCCATGGGCTTTGTCAGCTACGCCGTTCTCAAGTTGGCCACCGGTCAGGCGCACAAGGTCTCGGTCGGCGTCTATGTGCTGAGCGCCATCTTCATTGCCAAGTTCATTTATATGTAACGCCACGATGTAATGGCTCGGACAAACAAAAAACCACCGGCTCAGACCGGTGGTTTTTTTATGGTGGCCAGACGATGCCGGTAGTCAGTCCGGCAGTTCGGCCAGCCTTCGTTTGAGTTCCGCCATCTTGTCCTCCATGACCTGCTCGAGCTGCTCCAGATTCTGTACTATCGCCATTCGTGGATCGGGCTGGCGTTGTTCCAGTATCTGCTCAAGCTCGGCACGAACCTGCTGCAACGTGGCCTGAACCTCGGAATGGTTATCGCAGGGAAAACGAAACTTGAGGCTGGCCGGCAGGCAGGAGTCGGCGGGGCGTTCGAAATAGACCTTCAGCACCTCATGATCATGATGACGGCTGATGGTGAAACGACTGATGGCATCGATGTCATCGATGCCCATGGCGGTCAATGTCGTGGAAACTGGCATACCGATAATCCCTATTGGCCGGAAAGAAGACAGCGTAGCAAAACCGACCTTGAAATGACATTACAAGCTGTTAACACAGCCTAGCGGCTGTTTGCCCCCGCGATTAGAACCAGTCAACCTGAACGATGAGTCCAGCTGGCCCTATCGTTCTGGTGACGCTGGTGCTAGCCGTCAACCGCCGTGCCTTTTAGATTGGTATCTGTACCCAATCTCAACCAATAAGGAACCGGTTTATGTCGGAACAAAAGGAAGTGACCATCCATCTGAACGATGCCACCGCCCGTCTGTTTGCCGAGTACGAAGCCTTTACCCGGGTCACGCCGGAAGTGTATGTGCAGCAACTGATCGAAAAGACGATGCCGACGCTGGAAGCCATGGTTGGGGCATTACGCGATGCCAATGGCGATGAAGAGGCGGTCATGGAGTTGTTTGGCAAGAAAATGGCGGAGTCGATGTTGAGACAGCAACAGGCTCAGGCATCCTGAGTCGCCGTCACCAGAACAGCAGCATCGAAAAGGGCGGCCGAGCCGCCCTTTCTGCATTAGCTGAGTGCTTCAATCTGCCGGCGGAGTTCGTCCAGCTTCGCCTTCATCACCTGCTCCATATGCGCCAGATCGGCCAGCAACTGCTGTTTGGTATCCTGCGCCGCTACGTCATCACCCGCCGGCACCTCGGCGGGCTGCAGCAAGGCCTGCAATTCTGCCAACGCCTGACGAAGGATCGGGCTGGTGTCTTCCAGCTTGTGCCATGCTTCGGTTTTCTGAAATTCGACCGGTACATTGGTCCTGGCGCGGGCAAAGGTGAACTTCTTGCTGCGCGACAGGAAAGATCCGCTCGGCCGGCGATAATAGACCTTGAGCACATCGGCCCGGACCTCGCGGCGCAGGCTGTAACGGCTGATGCTGTCGAAAGAAGTGATTCCCATCTGTTCCAGGGTTGGATACGTTGCTGTCATCTGTTTGCCCAAAAAAGTAATACGACTAAAAATATACTGCTACAACAAGCAAGTAGCAGTGTATTGCACTAGGGGCGTCGGATCCGTGACAGTAGATAAAGACGGGGCCATTCCTGGCGGGAGAACTCACGCAATACATAATAGCGGGAATTGTAAGCAAACCCTGCCAGAAATGACAGGGCCAGATGTTAATACCGGCTGGAACCAGCCTGCTAGACCGATATCAGCAATGTCTTCAGGTGGCAGAAGGCCTTGATGTTGAACCGCCCCTCCGGCGCCGGGCTGAATCCGGACGGATAGCCCTTGCCCTGATAAGGATCCATATTCACCAGGCTGGATCCAAACGGCAGCCGTCGCGCCAGCCGTTCGCCCTGAGTCAGATCCCGGGTCCAGATGCTTACGGTGCCGTCCGGCCCCAGCTCCTGACACATCTCGCTGATCGCATCCATGTGCGGCACCCGGAGCACGCAGGCCAGGGGACCACTCAGTTGCCGGCGAAACACCGGCATCTCGGGTTGTACCCGATCCAGCAGGGAAGCGGGATAATACCAGCCTTCCCCGGCCGGCAACTCACAACCCTGTTCGACCCGGGCACCATCGGCCAGTGCCGCTTGCACCTGTTGGTGCAATTCATCCCGCTGTAACCGGGTGGCCAGCGGCCCCAGCGTGGTACTCAGTTTGTCCGGCTCTCCCGGCTGCAACTCGGCGAGCCGGGCCGAAAGCCGGGCCACAAAGTCATCGGCAATGCCCGGAGTCACCATGAAGCCTCTCGCCGCATGACCCAGCTGGCCGGCATTGCGAAAACGGGAGCGCAGTGCCGCCTCCACCGCCATATCCAGATCCGCATCATCCAGGATGATATGCAGCTCGGTTTCATCCAGTTCCAGCACTATCGGCTTCAACTGCTGTCCGGCCAGTGCCGCCACCCGGCTGGCATCTTCCCGGTTGCCACTGAACGCCAGCGCCTTCACCCGGTCGTCGGCAATCAACGCGGCAACCTGCGACTTGGTAATCAACAGGCTGGACACCAGCCCATCGGGCGCACCGGCCTCGGCCAGCAGCAATTCGATTTCCCGGGCACAGTGCGGCAGGTTCTCGGCCAGCTTCAGCAGCATGACGTTACCGGCCATCAGAGTTGGCGCCAGCACGCGAAACACCTGCCACAAAGGGAAACGCCAGGAGCTCAGCAGCAGTATCGTACCCATGGGTTCGAAGGTGGTCATGCTTCGCGCCAGCGGCAGCATGGCCTGACCGTGGGCGGCAAAGTAGGCACACTCCAGCGCACAGCGGTCCACCTCGGCCAGGGCTTCGCTCAGCAGCTTGCCCATGTCCCGGGTCATGCACAGTGCCAGTCGCTCCCGATTGGCGGACAACAGTGACGCCAGCCGGTTCAGCAAGGCGCTGCGTTCGGCAAAGGCGCTATGCCGCCACGCCTGTGCGGCCTGACAGCTCTGCTGTACGCGTCGTTCGAGTTCGGAGGCAGACAGCGTATCGATACGCTCCACCTCAGCCCCGGTTGCCGGGTGATACGAGATAAATGCCATAATGCCCCTCCCAGCTGTTTTCTGCCTGGCTGGCGGTGCAGAATGGCACCTCCACTTCGGCAAGGGATGACGGCTGCGGTGATATAATAAAAAATACGAACTGCGCCACCGCCGCCGGCTCATTGTAAAATCGTTTCTGCCGTGACGTTATCCGGATGTTAACAGTGCAACAATGGCCAGTTATCCTCGATCGATAGATCCAAACCTTATCGCCCGCCGCCAGGTTCCTGACGGCAACGGATGCACGACAACACAAGGGAGAATAAAGATGGCAAACAAGGCCCTGAGCAAACCGGATATCTGGACCCGGTTGCTGCCGTTCCTGCAGTGGACGCCGCTGGTCAATGGTACCAGCCTGCGGGCAGACGCTCAGGCCGGGCTGACCAACGCCGTTATCGTGTTGCCCCAGGGCGTGGCCTATGCCCTTATCGCCGGCTTGCCGCCGGAATACGGACTCTACGCCGCCATCATACCGGCCATTATCGCCGCCCTGTTCGGCTCTTCCTGGCACCTGATCTCCGGCCCGACCGCCGCCATGTCCATCGTGGTATTCACCTCGGTCAGCCCGCTGGCAGAACCGGGGACGGCCGAATTCATCGCCCTGGCGCTGACCCTGACCCTGATGAAGGGGGTCTTTCAACTGGTGATGGCTGCGGCCCGGCTCGGCGTGCTGGTCAACTTCGTTTCCCACTCGGTGGTGATTGGTTTTACCGCCGGCGCCGCCGTGGTCATCGCCGCCAGCCAACTACAGAATCTGCTGGGATTGTCGCTGCCAACCGACGGCAGCTTTACCGACAATGGCTGGCAGGTATTGAGCCATTTGTCCCAGGCCGATCCCTACAGTCTGGCGGTGGGTCTGCTGACCCTGGTAAGTTGCATACTGATCAAGAAAATCCGTCCGCGCTGGCCCAATATGCTGCTGGCCCTGGCGCTGGCCAGCGGACTGGCGCTGTTACTCGACCCCGGGCAACAGCATATCGCCATGGTGGGGGCCATTCCCGCCAGCCTGCCACCATTGAGCATGCCCGATCTCAGCTTCGGCAGTATCAGCGCGCTTTCCTCCGGCGCCCTGGCCATCAGCCTGCTCGGGCTGGTCGAAGCCTCTTCCATCTCCCGGGCCATCGCCAGCCGCTCCCATCAGCGACTGGATGACAATCAGGAGTTTATCGGCCAGGGCCTGTCGAATCTGGTCGGCGCCTTCTTCTCCTGCTATGCCTCTTCCGGCTCATTTACCCGCACCGGCGTCAACTATACCAGTGGTGCCCGAACCCCCCTGGCGGCGGTATTTGCCTCGCTGTTCCTGCTGGTGATACTGCTGCTTTTTTCCGGCATCACCGCCTGGCTGCCCATCCCGGCCATGGCCGGTCTGCTGCTGGTGGTGGCCTGGAACCTGATCGATGTGCGTCACATCAAACTGATCTTCCGTGCGGCCAGGTCCGAAACCACGGTCCTGCTGGTCACCTTTGCCGCCACCTTGCTGGTGGCACTGGAGTTTGCCATTTATGCGGGGGTGATACTGTCACTGGTGTTTTATCTGAAACGAACCTCGACCCCGCGCATCGTGTCCATCCTGCCGGACCCGGATGCCAGGCACCCGTTCTTTGTCAGCGCCGAGCAACGACGCCTGCCCTATTGTCCGCAGCTGCGCATCATTCGCATCGAAGGTTCGCTGTTTTTCGGGGCGGTAAACCATGTGCAAGAATACCTGCAGAATATCCGCGAGCCCCGCCTGCTGATCGTGGGCAACGGCATGAATTTCGTGGATATCGTCGGTGCCGAAATGCTGTTGCAGGAGTCTCAGCGGCGACGGGCCGCCGGGGGCGATCTCTATCTGGGCAACCTCAAGGAGGGGGTGCTGCGGACCTTGAAGCGCAACAACCTGATCGAGCAACTGGGTGAGGATCATATTTTCATCAACAAGGGCCAGGCCATTCACCGTATCTACAACCAGCTGGATCCGGCGGTTTGCAAAACCTGTACCGCCAGAATTTTCCAGGAATGCCATATCGCCCCGCCGGGTGAAAAGCCGCTCGAGGGTAGCACCATCACGCGACAGAAAGTCTGAACACTGCCGGCAGCTCAGGGGCCTGCCGGCGGCCCACTGGCTACATCCCCCCGTGCTAACTGGCCCCTGCCCGGGGCCGGACCGGCAGATACACTGTTAACACTCTGTTTACCCGTGTCGCCGCAAACGAGGGCAATACCATGACCAGTCTTATTCACGACCATCCCAGCCGGCTTGTTTCGGTACGCGAACTGTTCAATATCGATTCCGACTTCAAGGTGCCGGTGTTCGATAACAAGGACGAGCACGTGCCCGACATCGATCCGGCCTATTGCTTCAACCCGGACGTGACCATGGCCATACTGGCCGGCTTTACCCGCAATCGCCGGGTACTGGTTCAGGGCCTGCACGGTACCGGCAAATCCACCCATATCGAACAGGTCGCCGCCCGGCTGAACTGGCCCTGCGTGCGGGTCAATCTGGACGGTCATATCAGCCGGCTGGATCTGGTGGGCAAGGACACCATAGCGCTGAAGGACGGCAAGCAGATCACCGAGTTTCAGGAAGGCATAGTGCCCTGGGCCCTGCGCCGGCCGGTGGCGCTGATCTTCGATGAATTCGATGCCGGTCGCCCGGACGTGATGTTCGTGATCCAGCGGATACTGGAACAGGATGGCAAATTCACCCTGCTCGACCAGAATCAGGTGATCAACCCTCATCCCTACTTCCGGCTGTTCGCCACCGCCAATACCGTGGGCCTGGGCAATGTCAACGGCCTCTATCACGGCACGCAGCAGGTCAACCAGGCGCAAATGGACCGCTGGAACATCGTGGCCAGTCTGGATTACCTGCCCCGGGAAGACGAAATCAGCATCGTGCAGGGCAAGGTTCCCCGCTACGCCGACGAGCGTGGCTACCAGCTGATCAGCACCATGGTGGCGGTGGCCGAGCTGACCCGTTCCGGTTTTGCCGCCGGCGATCTGTCCACCCTGATGTCGCCGCGCACCCTGATTGCCTGGGCCGAAAATACCGAGATATTCGGCGATCCGGCACTGGCGTTCCGGCTGTCGTTCCTCAACAAGTGTGACGAGGCCGAACGCCCGCTGGTGGCCGAGTATTACCAGCGCTGTTTCGATCAGGAACTGGAAGAGTCTCAGTCGCTCAAACTGGCCCTGATGTAATCGATATGATCGGATTGAACCGACGTTAATCAAGGTGGATACCCGCATGCTGCGTGAGGGAGGCAAAACGGCTGACTTCCCGGCTCGCCGCCACTCCTGCATGGAGACTCGGCGGCACGGTTCATGACGCAGATGGCCGGCCAAGCGAATCCTTTCCCGTCGGTTCCCTCTCTCGCCTTGTGAGGAAGCCCCAAGATGACCAAGCCCCACACTACTCCGGGTACTCCGGACTCGGATCAGGCCCAGCAAGAACGCCGGCAGCAACGACTCGAAGAACTGAGCGCCGCCCTGATCCGCGCCCTGTCGGACCAGCATGCCCTGCGTTACCGCGGCCACCGGCTGGAATGGCAGGGACGGCCCTATCCGCTGCGCGCGCCTCATCTGCACCCACAGCAGGGACTGGACGACCTCGGCTCCTTTCGTGGCGTCGCCGATGCCATCGCCCTGCGACTGCGCCACAACGATGCCGACCTTCACCGGCAATGGTTGCCGACGCCGCCCGTCGCCCGCCTGATATTCGAACTGTTGGAGCAGCTCCGGGTCGAGTCTCTGGTCGAATCCTGGCACCCGGGCAGCCGACATAATCTGCATCACCGCTTTGAGGCCTGGAGCAATCAATTCCAGGCCTCGGGCCAGACCGAAAGCCATATCGGACTGCTGTTGTTCACCCTGGCCCAGATGAGCTGGGTTCAGCTTGGCGGCGGGCCGCTGGACGAGCCCACCGAGATGATGATTGAGTCGACCCGCATGTTCCTGTTGCGGGAAATCGGTCCCGCCTTCGGCCTGATCCGCCGCCACCGCCATGATCAGGCCGCCTTTGCCGAGCAGGCCCTGTCCATCGCCCTGTGTATGAACGAGCTGATCGATGATCTCGGCCAGCGGCAAGGCGCCGATGGTAAGCAGGAAGACGCGCTCACCGAAGATACCAAACGGGCGTTCGGTCTGTTGCTGGATCTGGATGGCGGCGATGAGGCCGGCCTGCTCTCGGCCGAACAGGCCTACAATAACCGTCTGCGCGAGGCCGCCGATAATCTGGACTACCGGGTTTACGACCGCGGTTTCGATCGGGAATGGCCAGCCCACAAGCGGGTACGGCCCGAGCTGTTGACCCGACTGCGTGAAGGTCTGGATAACCGGATCCGAGAGCAGGGCCTGAACCTGAATGTGCTCACCAAGAAACTGCGCCAGTTGCTGGCTCGCCCACAACGCCAGGGCTGGCGCTTCGGCGAAGAGGAAGGCCAGCTCGACGGTCGTCGTCTCTCGACGCTGGTCACCTCGATAGCCGACCGGCGCGTCTTCAAGCAGGACAAACTGGAGCCGAAGGGGGATGCGGTCGTGACCTTCCTCATCGATAACTCCGGCTCCATGCGTAACCATATCGAAAGCATCAGCATGCTGGTGGATACCCTGGCCCGGGCGCTGGAGCGAGTGGGTGCCAGGGTGGAAATACTGGGCTTCACCACCGGGCACTGGAACGGTGGCCAGCCACTCAAACGCTGGCAGCGCCAGGGACGCCCGGCCAACCCCGGCCGGTTGAACGAACGCTGTCACCTGATTTACAAGGACGCCGATACTCCCTGGCGACGGGCGCGCCGGGATATCGCGGCGCTGCTCAAGGATGATTTGTTCCGCGAGGGGCTGGATGGCGAGGCGCTGCAGTGGGCCGAACAACGACTGTTGGCACAGCAGGCCCGGGATAGACTGTTGCTGGTGATCTCCGACGGTTGCCCCATGGATACCGCCACTCGCCAGTGCAACGAACAGGATATTCTCGATCTGCACCTGCGTCAGGTCAGTGGCCGGCTGGAACGGGAGGGACGGATTGCGCTCTGCGCCCTGGGCGTGGGGCTGGACCTGAGTGATTATTATCGGCACAGCCAGTTACTGGATCTGAGCCGGTCTCTGGACAACAAGGTGTTCGACGAAGTGCTGGCACTGATCGGCAAATCAATGCGAGATTAGGGAACAAAAAGATAACAAATACTTTACATTGATGTGCTCGTAACTGCCTAAAATTAAGGGGTTTTAATACTGGTCCCAGTCTGATGATTCATGTGGCCCTAACCATTTCAAGCGCCAGCTTCGACTATTGTCAGTGGGTCATTCGTCTCATCCTGACCAGAAACAGGGGTCACCCGGCCCGTGATTTTGGCATGAGGCGGCATGAATAAAGCCAGTTGTAGGCAGAGTGAAAGCTTTCACCTGCTTGGCATCACGGAAGGTCCCCGCTCCCCCTCAGTGGCGGAGCATCAGAAACTGGAGCAAGAAGCCATGATTTTAAAACAACGCTTTGTAAAACCCCTCACAGTCGCACTTTGCCTGACGGCGGCGGCAGTCACCAGTTCACTGGCTCAGGCCGCCACCTTCAGAGTGGCGGTGGGTGACGGCGCCGGCAGCGCACAGCACGCACTGGGACTGAAATTTGCCGAAGAGTTCAAGGCAAAGACCGGCGGCAAGCATGACACCAAGCTGTTCCTCAACGGCCAGCTGGGCGACGAGCAGGCCACCGTCAACGACGCTTCCATGGGGCTGCTCGACTTCTCCATCCTCGCCATCAACAACGTCACTCCCTTTTCTCCCACCGTCGGCGTACTCACCCTGCCCTACATGATGCAGAGCCTGGATGACGCGGTGAAACTGACCCAGGGTGAGGTCGGCAAGGAGCTGACAGAAAATACCATCCGCGACGCCGGTGTTCGCATCGTCGGCTGGACCTATACCGGTTTCCGGGTACTGACCAACTCCAAACACCCGGTGAACAGCCTTCAAGACCTGCAGGATCTGAAGATCCGCGTTCCTCAGAACGAAATCATGATCGATACCTATCGCGCCTGGGGCATCAATCCCACCCCCATGGCCTGGTCCGAAACCTTTACCGGTCTGCAGTTGGGGGTGGTCGACGGGCAGGACAACCCGTATCTCACCATTTATTCCATGAAGTTTGATGAAGTACAGAAGTACATCACCGACATCCGTTATCTGTTCTCCATCGAACCGCTGGTTGTGTCTGAAGCCGTTTACCAATCTCAGCCCGCCGATGTACAGCAGGCCATTCTGGAAGCCGGCAAGGCAGCCACCGAGCACAGCGCCAAGTGGCTGGTTGAGCAGGAAGACAAGATCAAGGCCGAGCTGACCAGCAAAGGCATGGAGATCACCACCCCGGCCGATGGCGAAAAAGAGTGGATGGATAAAGCCGTCGAACAGGTCTGGCCCAAGTACTATGAACAGCTCGGTGGCAAAGAAAAGTTGAATGAAATCCTGACTTCCCTGGGACGCGACACCATCTAAACCGTTGCTTCAACCAGAATGCACCCGGCTTCTTGCGGGTGCATTCTTCTCAGAGAGGTATCGCCATGACCATTGGCAAACTGCTATTCAAGATCATCGATAATATAGAAAATGTCATCTGCAGAACGCTGCTCGCTTCTTTTGTTATTCTGCTGTTCATACAAATCGTATCGCGCCAGGTATTCAATTACTCCATTTCCTGGAGCGAAGAGTTGTCAACCTACATGTTTGTGTGGTTCGTGTATTTCGGCGCCAGCTATGCCACCAAACTGGCGGCCCACAACAGGGTGACTTTTCAGTTCAAATTCTTTCCTCCTGTCGTTGCCGTCATTTCAGAGGCCATAGCGGATCTGATCTGGGTATGCTTCAACGGTTACTTCGTCTTCCTCAGTTATGACTTTGTATTCAACAAGATGAATCTGTTCTGGAAATCCCAGACCCTGGGCTTCCCGATGAAATATGTCTATATGATTCTGCCCATTGCCTTCGCATTGATGACGCTGCGCATTTTGCAGGTCAATTATTACAAGCTGGTCAAAGGCATCGATATCCGGGATCCGGAATCTCTGGAAGTCGAGAAACTGATCGAATCCTCCGACCAACAAAACAAATCGAGTTAAGGCAGGAGCAAACCCATGGTTGAATCATCTGTCGTCATGATATTATTCGGGAGCTTCCTGCTGTTATTGCTGCTTGGCGCTCCCATCAGTGTGTCTCTGGGGGTATCCGCTCTCGCCTCTTTCCTTTATCTCGGCGAGAACCCCATCAAATTCGTGCAAATCGCCTTTACCTCTGTGGGCTCTTTTCCCCTGATGGCGCTGCCGGCCTTTATTCTGGCCGGTGCCCTGATGGAGGCGGCGGGCATCTCAAGGCGGCTGGTGGATCTGGCCGAAAGTTTCGCCGGCCCCTTTACCGGCGGCATGTCCGCCGCCACCGTAATGGCCTGCATGTTCTTCGGCGCCATTTCCGGCTCCGGCCCGGCCACCACCGCCGCCGTCGGCATGCTGATGATACCGGCCATGGTGGATCGCGGTTACAGCAAGGGTTACGCCTCGGCCATTACCGCCTCTTCCGGTGGTCTGGGCGTGGTGATCCCGCCTTCGATCCCGATGGTTATTTTCGGTATTTCGGCCATGGGCATGATGCCGCCTCCCGAGGCCATTGCCGCACACGGCCAGTTCCAGTCGGTTTCCATCCCCAAGCTGTTTATCGCCGGCTTCCTGCCGGGCATGGTGCTGGCCGGAGGCTTGCTGATCATGAACTATTTCCTGTGCAGGAAGCATGGTTATAAAGGCACCACCGAAAACTGGTCGGCCGCCACAACCCGTACCGCCCTGCGCAAGGGATTCTGGTCGGTACTGGCACCGGTCGTGATACTCGGGGGCATTTACAGCGGTCTGTTTACGCCGACGGAATCGGCCATTGTCGCCATCTTCTATACCCTGGTGATCGGTTTCTTCGTGCACCGGGAGCTGAAATTCAAGGATGTGATGCGCTCGCTGGAAACCACCACCTGGCTCACCGGCCGTGTGTTGCTGATCCTGTTCACCGCCACCGTCTTTGGCCGTTTGCTGGTAGAAAACCAGATCCCGGCCATCGTCGCCTCCTCCATGCTGGAGATGACCACCAACCTGTACATTATCTGGGCCCTGATCATCTTCTTCCTGCTGTTTGTCGGCATGTTCATGGAAACCCTGGCCGCCATCATGATACTGACCCCGGTACTGCTGCCGGTGGCCTATAACCTGGGTATCGATCCCATTCACTTCGGTATTGTGGTGGTGTGCTGTCTGTCCATCGGCTTCCAGACCCCACCGCTGGGCGAAAACCTGTTTATCGCCTCCGGTGTGTCCGGTACCTCCATCGAGGAAATATCGCTGCGTGCGCTGCCATTCGCCATAACGTCGGTGCTGGCCGTGTTTATCATCGCCTACATACCACAGATCACCCTGCTCCTGCCCCGGCTATTGGGGTATTAGCGCCAGGCTGACTATCATTGAACAAGGGTCGGCACCTGTCGGCCCTGTCTTTGCATTTACCATGAGGAATGCGCCGATGTTGCCGGAAGTGAACAAAATTCTCTACTGTACCGACCTGTCCAAGAATGCCTCGTACGCCTTCCAGTATGCCGTTTACCTGGCCAGAAAGACCGGTGCCGATATCCATATCCTGAAGGTGGTCGAAGAACTGTCCAGCGACGAACGACTGACCCTGCAGTCCTACATTCTCAACCAGAGCAGTCGCGAGGAGTTTTTACACCACCGGATTAACAGTGCCCGGGAGCAGCTACAGCAGCGCCAGGACTATTTCTGGGAGGTCATCGCCCCCGAAGACAAGGACATGCGCACCAAAATCGTCGGCTGCGAGGTGGTGGAAGGCTATCCTACCCAGACCATTCTCAAACGTGCGAAAGAGCTGGACTGCGATCTGATCGTGATGGGCGCTCACGAGAAGGGCTGGTTTCATACCCTGCTTGGCAGCGTGGCCAAGAATGTACTGCGGGAGTCGCGTATCCCCACCCTGATAGTGCCGCGCCCGGAAAAAGTCGCCACTGCCGAACCGGCGATCCAGAAGCACTGACTCCCGCCCTAACGGCAAGGCCAAAAAAAGACGAGACCGGAGTCTCGTCTTTTTTCGTTGATGGCGGATCCAGCGCGGGATCCGTCGAAGCAGATTCAGGGCCAGTCGACCCGGCTCTGATCCTGCTCACGGTACTGCACCCGGCCCAGGGGCACATGATCGTTGATCGCCTCGCGGATCTGCGCTTCCTCCTCGGCACTGAAACCACCGCACAGCTCAATCACCTCGATGCGACGGGTCAGCATTTCCTGGGCCGCCATGATGGCTTCTTCCAGGCTCTGTACGCCGGACACGGCGATATCGAACAACTCACTCTTGATGCGGCCATGGTGCTTGAACAGCTCCAGATCCGCTCCTTTTACAATAAAACCATAACGGCTGAGCGACATAATCGACTCCTTCACAAAAGCTGAATTCAGGATACCGGCACCATAACAGTCGCCGTCTGATGCGCGCAATACAGGGACGCCAGGGCACAGGAGGCCAGGCGAGCCTCCGGTGGATCGGCACGCGAGGTCAGGATGATCGGCACCCGGGCACCCAGCACCAGACCGGCGGCAGTGGCTCCCATAAAATACACCATCTGCTTGAACAGGAAATTACCCGACTCCAGGTTGGGCACCAGCAGAATATCCACCTGTCCGGGAACCTTCCCCTTGATGCCCTTGATGGCCGCCGCTTCCGGCGACACCGCATTGTCGAACGCCAGCGGACCTTCCACCACGGCGCCGGGCAGCGCCCCCATGGCCGCCAGCTTGACCAGCTCGGCCGCGTCCTGACTCGATGGCATGCTCTTGCTCACCTCCTCGGTGCCCGACAACAGGGCGACCTTGGGTTCGTGATTACCCAGCGCATGCATGAAGCCGACGGCGTTACGGGCAATATGCAGCTTGTCGAGTACCGATGGTTGCACGTTGATCACCGCATCGGTGATACACAGCGCCTTATCGGTACCGGGCACCGTCATGTAGAACACATGGCTCAGCCGGCTGTCGGTACGCAGACCCGCCGCCTTGTTGAGCACGGCACGCAGCAGAATGTCGGTGTGTACATGCCCCTTCATGATGGAATGCGCCTCACCCTGACTGACCAGCGCCACCCCCAGCCGGGCCGCCTCGGTTTCATCGGCGGCATGGACCAGGCGCACCTGCTCCAGTGGCCAGTCCAGCGCCTCGGCCTGACGGCGCATGGTCTCGATATCT
Organism: Oceanisphaera psychrotolerans; assembly: GCF_001870485.1. GTDB lineage: Bacteria > Pseudomonadota > Gammaproteobacteria > Enterobacterales > Aeromonadaceae > Oceanimonas > Oceanimonas psychrotolerans. The sequence continues at coordinate 77,635 of NZ_MDKE01000070.1, forward strand.
CCCACCAGTATCGGTTCGATCAGTCCCTGTTCGCTGGCCATGCGGGCGCTGGCCAGCGAGACCTCGTTGACGGGGTTAATCACTACTGTGGTGACTCGGGGTTGTTGACGGGCCTGCGCCAGCAAGCGGGCGGGGCACTCCTTTGGCTTGGTACTCAACATGATTCCCTTCCTTCCTGACTGACAGAAGACAACCGGACACCACTGAGGGCAGTGATCTCGGGTTATATCCCGTGTTGGACTCTTCATAAAAACGATAATGAAGCAGAGGAAAAAAAGGGCGGGTTCACACCGCCCTTGTTATCACCGTTCAACGACATCGCCGATGGATAAATCTCATCCGGCATGGCTGCCCGCCGGGTGGGCAGCCAGCGCTATCAGCAATAGTCCTTGTACTTGTCCAGGTGACGTACCGGCTTGGACAGGGCGTCACGACGGAAGGGGTCGCCCAGTTCGCGGGTACAGAGAATTTCGATAACGGTAGTCTTGCCTTCCTTCTGGGCGGCACAGGCGGCCTTCAGCGCCGGACCTACGTCTTCCAGACGGTCAACCGTGACCCCTTCGGCACCCATGGAGCGGGCGATGGACGCGAAGCTCGGGTTTTCCAGGTCACCGGCGACGAAACGACGGTTGTAGAAGTCGACCTGGTTCTTCTTCTCGGCGCCCCACTGACGGTTATGGAACACGATGGAAGTTACCGGAATGTTCTCACGCACACAGGTCATGATTTCCATCATCGACATACCCCAGGCGCCGTCACCGGCATAGGAGATGGCGGTACGCTCGGGCGCGGCCACCTTGGCACCGATGATGGTGGGCAGGGCGTAACCACAGTTGCCGAAGCTCATGGCGGCGAAGAAGGAACGCGGCTTCTCGAAGCGCAGGTAGCTGTTGGCCACCGAGTTGATGTTACCGATATCGGTGGACACCATGGCGTCTTCCGGCATGGCTTTTTCCAGCTCGCGCAGTACCTGGCGCGGATGCAGGAAGTTGCCCTCTTCTTCGGCCTGCTCGGCAATCATGTCCAGCGAGTAGTCGTCTTTTTCGTGGATCCACTCGTCCAGTTCTTTTTCCCAGGCTTCTTTCTCGGCGGCGATTTCGCTGGCACGGGCGCCCTTGGTTTCCAGGCAGTGCACATTCATCGCTTCCAGGCGACCCAGCATGGATACCGCGGCGGCCTTGGCATCGCCACAGATACCGACGGAAATCTTCTTCACCAGACCCAGCATCTTGGCATCGCAGTCAACCTGGATGATCTTGGCGTCTTTCGGCCAGTAATCCATGCCGTGCTGCGGCAGGGTACCGAAGGGACCGAGGCGGGTACCCAGCGCCAGTACCACGTCGGCACGGGAAATCAGCTTCATGCCGGCCTTGGAGCCTGGTAACCCAGGGGACCACACCACAGCGGGTGGCTGGCGGGGAAGGAGTCGTTGTGCAGGTAGCTGTTCACCACAGGGGCACCGAGGAACTCGGCCAGCGCCTTGCACTCTTCAACCGCACCAGACATGACCACACCGCCACCGGAGATGATGACCGGGTTCTTGGCCTGGGCCAGCAGCTCTGCCGCTTCCTGCAGGCTCTGCTCACCACCGGCACCACGCTCGATGCGGATCGGCTGGGGGATTTCCACGTTGATGTCGCCGTAGAAGAAATCACGGGGAATGTTCAGCTGGGTAGGACCGTTTTCCAGCATGGCACGGTCGAAGCAGCGAGCGGTCAGCTCGGCCATGCGAGCCGGGTTGGCCACATGCCCCTGATACTTGGTGATGGTTTCGAAGAACGGCAGCTGCTGTGCTTCCTGAAAACCACCCAGGCCCTGGCTCATGGAGCCGGTTTCGGGAGTGATACAGACCACGGGGCTGTGTGCCCAGTAGGCGGCGGCGATGGCGGTAACAAAGTTGGTGATGCCGGGGCCGTTCTGGGCGATACAGACCCCATGGCGACCACTGACACGGGAATAACCGTCGGCCATGTGGCCGGCACCCTGCTCGTGGACTACCGGGATCAGGCGGATACCGGCCGGAGCGAAAATATCCATGGCATCCATGAAGGCAGAACCCATGATGCCAAAGGCATCGGTTACACCGTTGGCCGCCAGAGTTTCGACCAGAGCTTCACTAGGAGTCATACGTGGCATAGCTGTCTTCCTTTTGCTGTGTCCTGTCGGTAGCGGTAGGTTCCGCCACCCCGGAGTGTTCAATCCAATGTTCGGTTCAAGCAGGTTTACGTTCGTTATTATTGATTCAGGGCGAATCGCAAGCGCACGGTCATCTTGGTCTCTCCCCCAGGCTTCCCCTCCCGGACGAACTGACTTTCGCGGATGACGCCTGATGGCGTTGATGCGATTCACTGAGGAGTAGAGTAGGAACTGGGGGGGTAACTGAGTAGGACCAGTTACATAACAAGCGTTACGCCAGCAGAAAATCAATTACTATTCAATGATTTAAAATGTAAAGAGGCGCCACTGGGCGCCTTTTAATTAACACTTTATAAACATTGATCATCACCGGAGTAAACCGCTGGCTACCGGCAAGCAGGCGAAGGCCTCAGACCATGTCCTCGATCAGCTCAACCAGTGCCTTGATGCCCGGCCGTATCTTGTCGGCCGGTATCGAGGAATAACCGAGGCGGAAATAATTGAGCGGCGCCGGCTGCTCCTGAAAGTAAATATCACCGGGCTCGATCAGAATGCCCCTGTCGGCCGCCTCCTTGCGCAGCAACCGACAGTCCAGCCCTTCCGGCCCCCGTACCCAGTAACAGGAGCCACCGAAGCTGGGCTGACGGCTGGACGAAGGAAGGTATTCATTCAGCGCCTCCCCCATCGCCTGCCAACGCTCTTCGTAGGCCTTGGCGATATTCATGATCAAGGCGTCGTGATAGCCCCGCTCCAGAAACAGCGCCACCGAACGCTGGTTGTTGGCCGCCGGATGACGCAGGATCAGCCGGCGCAAGGCCCGGGCTTCGCGGATCAGATCGGCGGGACCAACCAGATAGCCCAGTCGCAGCCCCGGCGCCAGCGTCTTGGACAGACTGCCGACGTACAGCACCCGGTCGTTGGTATCCAGGCTCTTCAGTGCCGGTATCGGATTGGTCTTGAAGTTACTTTCGCACTCGTAGTCATCTTCGATGATCAGAAAGTCCTGCTCACAGGCTTTTTCCAGCAGCGCGTAGCGGCGCTCCAGCGGCATGGTCACCGTGGTCGGACACTGGTGGCTGGGGGTGGTGTAAATGGCATCGCAGCCATCGAGCCGCTCATCGACCATCAGTCCCTGCTCGTCGACCGGCAGACTGCGTACCCGGGCCGGATTCATGGTGGCGATATTGCGGATATCCACATAGCCCGGCTCTTCGATGCCGATGGTGCTGTCTTTATCCAGCAGCAGCCGGGCCAGCATATAAAGTGCCTGCTGGGCCCCCACCGTCACCAGGATCTGATCCGCCGAGGCCCAGACTCCGCGCCGTGGCAGCAGCCGGGTGCGGATCTGCTCGATCAGCAACGGGTCATCGGCATCGAAACGATCCGAAGCCCAGTCCCGGATCGCCGGCACGCTCACCGCATCCCGGCAGCACTCGCGCCAGTTGTTGTTGGGAAACAGGTTGGTGTCGAACTGGCCATAAATAAAGGGATAGGGATACTTCTGCCAGTCTTTGGGCTTGGTAATATTGTGCTGGCTACTCGGATTAATCTTGAATTTTCGGCTCCAGTCCGGCAGATGGCCGCCCTCTTTGTTTTTGCTCGGTTGCGGCAGCTCCGGCCGGCGGGACAGGATGTCGGGATTGACGAAATAGCCACTGCGTTCCTTGGCAATCAGATAGCCATCATCCAGCAGGTGTTCATAGGCCAGCACCACCGTATTGCGGGCGATACTCAGTTGTTTGGCCAGCTTGCGGCTGGAGGGCAGTGGACTGTCCGGGGGAATGTTGCCGTTAAGAATGGCGGCGGCAATCTGCTCGCGCAGTTGCTGCTGCAGGCTGGTGGTTTTTTCCGTGGAGAAATGAAACAGCGGGAACATGAAGCGACTTACCTGTCTGCAAGTGAGAAATCAGGCTACAACAATGCCGGGGCACCCTGCGCCATTAGATTACCCATTTGTAACCCAATGTGTGCAAAAGTAAAGCCCCGGCACCGAACGCCTTCAGCTCAGCTTATAAATGCTCGTCTCGCAGCTGGTACCAGTGATACAGCATTCTCTGCCCCAGCCGACGGAAGGGAGCGAACATATGGCCCGGCAATGCCGAATTGTAAATCGGCAGTTCGAAGCCTTCCTTGATACCCGCGACGCGCTGGGCCATGCGCCGACCGGCGTGAGCCGAGAACATGACCCCATTGCCGCCGTAACCCAGCGCGTAGAATACCTGTTCTTTCTCGTCGGGCTGGGCAATGCGCGGCATCATGTCGTGACTCACATCCACCCAGCCCCACCAGGAGTAATCCACCTTGATGCCGTTGAGCGCCGGAAACTTGCGATGCATGCCGTCGATCAGCAGTTGCAGATGCTTGGGGTTGGGTGCATCACTGCCGGTAATGGAGCTGCGGCTGCCAATCTGCAAGCGATTATCCGGCAACTTGCGGTAGTAATGGCGCAGGGTACGGGTATCGGTAATCACCTCGTTGGTCAGGAAGTTACAGTCTGCAATTTCCTGATCCGTCATCGGCCGGGTCACCAGCGAGTTGGACAGTATCGGCATGATTTTGTTGCGCAACTGGCTGTGCAGCCCCTGGGAAGTATAGCCCCCGGTTGCCACCGCCACGGCCCGGGCACGCACAATACCCCCCGGCGTCTTCAGGTAATGGATGCCATTTTTGGTTTCCCAGCCGATCACCGGGCTGGACGGATGTATGGTCGCCCCCAGCTCGCGCGCCATACGGTGATAACCCTGGGCCAGTTTAAGCGGGTGCACACCGATGCCGTCCGGCTCGTGCATGGCCCCGACCGCTTCGGCCTCGTTGACATAGTTGCGGCTCAGGGTGTCTTTATCGAGGATCTCGGTGTGATAGTTGAATTTTTCCCGCAGCACCTTTGCTTCGGCTTCCAGCTTGCGCAGCGCCTTCTCCCGGTGGGCGATGTACAGGTGACCGCCATCCTGAGGGTTACAGTCGATATTGCCATCCCGGATCAGCCCCTTGAAGGTATCGAAGCCTTCCCGCACTTCCTCGTGCATCTTCTGGGCGGTATCCAGACCCCAGCGCTGGATCCACTGGGAACGGCTCAACCGGCCCGAGGCGTTCTGAGCCTGACCACCATTACGGCTGGTGCAGCCCCAGCTGATCTGGTTGGCTTCCAGTACCGTGGCCTTGATGCCGTGCTCCTTGGCCAGAAAAACCGCGCAGGTCAGGCCGGTAAAACCGCTGCCGATGATCGCCACGTCCACGTCCACATCCTGGGTAATGGGGCCATCATCTTCCGGCGGTGTGCCGGCAGTGGCCACCCAGTAGGTGGGCGCATACTGCTGGCCGCGCCCCGGCGTGGCCGCCACCAGCGGATCGTAGGTGGGATCATAACTGTTCAGCACACTTTTGGCCTGAGCCGGCTGGCGGAGATCCGCCTGGGTTTTGTTGGCAATATCCATATTCTTGTTCCCCGGATGAGAAGGTGAAGCCCTGATGATGATTACTGGGGATCCAGCAAGGGACGGTCTTTGCGGAAGGCCTGCTTCAGCACCAGCTTGCCGTCTTTCAGGGTAAAGATATCGACGCCATCAGCCTCGATACGCTTACCATCCGGACAGGTGGCACAGAAAGTCCACTGGGACACGCCCTTGTCACCGGCGGCAAAATGGCTGGTACCCTGCCAGCTGACATCGGGATAGGTGGTCCACACCTTGACGAAGGCGGCGGCCACCTCGGCGGCACCGTTGAAACGGGTACCGTACGCTTCGGCACCGGCGGCGCCCTCAAACACACAATCCTCACTCATGCAGGCCATGACACCTTCGATATCGTGACGGTTGAAGGCGGCAAACAACTGCTCCAGCAAGGCAACGGTTTTCTGATTTTCGGCTGACATGACATTCTCCCTTGGCAACCCCAAACGGGCTGTGCGATGACCATAGATTCAACAGCCGTGGCTGTTGTTTACATGTTCACAACATTAGGAGTCCGGCGACGATGTCGGTAGCGCCAGTTGGACGTCTTGACTTGGACCACGGTATTTTCGAGGCACAGCATCGGCAAAAAGCACCGCAGCAGAGCAGCGGCTTGAACAGGAGAAAAAGCAGGAAAACAGGAAGATAAAAGCAGCGGGGCCGTTGATTTGCCCCGCACTCAGGGGGATTAACGACTACGGCCGGGCTTTTTTTTCACCACACCGGAAAACACCACATGCAGATCGGTGGACGCGGCTTCGTTGTCCAGATTCAGTTTGCCTTCGATATGATCCAGATGCTCTTTCATCATGGCGACGGCCTGCTTCGGGTCACCGGATTCGATAGCCTGCAGCAACGCTTCGTGCTCGTTGAAGGAGCAGTGCGCCTGATGCCCCACTTCGTACTGAGCGATAATCAGCGAGGTCTGTGACACCACGCTGCGCTGGAAGTTGAGCAGCGGGGTATTGTTGGCCATGTGGGCCAGTTCAAGATGAAACTCACCGGAAAGACGAATACCGCTGCCCCTGTCGCCACGGGCAAAGGCGTCCTGCTCTTCCTGCACCATGGCACGAATACGCTGCAGACTCTCGGGAGTCGCGTTCTTCACTGCCAGTTCGATCACCGCCAGCTCTACCACCCGACGGGCGGCAAAGATCTGACGGGCTTCGTCCACACTCGGTGCCGCCACCACGGCACCACGATTGGGCCTGATACTGACCACCTGCTCGTGGGACAGTCGCAACAGGGCGCGACGAATAATGGTCCGGCTGACGCCGAAGATTTCGCCCAGGGCCTCTTCGCTGAGCTTGGTGCCCGGCGCCAGCCGCTGTTCGAGAATGGCGTCGAAGATATGTTCGTAAACAATATCATCCTGGGTATTTGAGCTCGACTTGACGGGTCTTGGCTCCAGTTGACTGAGTGAACTCATGATGTTGGTTTCCGGTTATGGCCTGCATATACGCCAAGGGGGATGCCGCATGCTTGCCTGTTGGTTAAATTTTTATAATCTCGTATACAATATTACTGGCTTTTGAGCAATACGACAGCCGTAATATAAAAGTCTGTGACTGAACACAAAAAACGCCGTGAACCGGCGCTTTTCATGTTTCATCAGACTCAGAGCGGCTTGGGAGTGTCATCCCGCCGATACTGGCAGTCACCGTAAATATAAGTCTCGGCTATCACCCTGTCGTCGCCGAGCATCATCAGCACGAATAATTGTTCGAACAGATTGTGAGCATTATTCATTCGCGTCTGTATCAGTGGGGTCGCATGCAGATCCAGCACCACAAAATCCGCCTCCTTGCCGACCTCGAGATTGCCGATACGGTCGTCCAGGCTCAGCGCCCGGGCGCACCGAGGGTGGCCAGATACAGCGCCTTCAGCGGGTGCAGCTTGTGCTGCTGTAACTGCTGGATCTTGTAGGCCTCGGCGATGGTCTGCAGCATCGAGAAGCTGGTGCCGCCGCCCACATCGGTGCCCAGGCCAACCCGGATCTGCCGGGCTTCCATCGCGGGCAGATCGAACAACCCCGAGCCCAGAAACAGGTTGGAAGTCGGGCAGAAGGAAATCACCGAATCGGTCTCCCCCATACGCTCGCATTCCTCCTGCTCCAGGTGCACCGCATGGGCAAACACCGAACGCGTGCCGAGCAGCCCAAAATTGTCGTAAACATCCAGGTAACCCTTGCGCTCGGGAAACAGTTCCCTGACCCATTCGATTTCCTGTTTATTTTCAGACAGGTGAGTCTGCAGATAGACATCCGGATATTCCTGCAGCAAGCGACCCGCCACGGCCAGCTGGTCGGCGGTGCTGGTGGGTGCAAAGCGCGGCGTCACCGCATAGAGCTGACGCCCCTGCTGGTGCCAACGCTCGATCAATGCCTTGCTGTCGGCATAAGCAGACTCGGGAGTATCGAGCAGATAGTCGGGGGCATGCCGGTCCATCATCACCTTGCCGGCGATCATGCGCATGTTGCGTCGGTCGGACTCGCTGAAAAAGGCGTCTACCGAGGCCTTGTGTACGGTACCGAACACCATGGCGGTCGTGGTGCCATTGCGCAGCAGTTCATCCAGAAAAAAGCTCGCCACCCGACGAGCATGCTCGGGGTCGGCAAACTTGCGCTCTTCCGGAAAGGTATAGTTGTTCAGCCAGTCGAGCAGCTGCTCACCATAGGAGGCGATCATCTCGGTCTGGGGAAAGTGAATATGAGTATCGATAAAACCGGCGGTGATCAGCTTGTTTTCAAAGCGGAGCACCTCAAGATTCGCCGGCTGGCGCGCCAGCACCTGTTCGGCCGGGCCGATATCACAGATATGGCCGTCGGCCACCACCAGCACACCGTCTTCATAATAGGCATGGCTGGCGTCCAGCCCGACCTGGGCCGGATCGGCCAGGCTGTGCAGAATGGCGGCGCGATACGCGGTCGCTTGCGTCATGTAAAGGCTGCTCCTTTAAACTGGGTATGATGAGGACGAAGACGGTACAGCGTCGTCCGCCTCGGGTTTCGCCGCGATACCGGGCACCGTCACCGGCTGCTGGTAGGCGGCAATCAACTCGCCGGCCACCGATACCGCAATTTCTGACGGATGCTTGCCGCTCACCTCGGGCAAGCCAATGGGGCAGATCATTCGGGCCAGCGCCGCCTCATCAAAGCCCCGCTCTTTCAGCTTGTAATCGAACCGCTTGCGCTTGGTGCGCGAGCCGATGACGCCGAAATAACGGGCATCGCCCCGCTTGAGAATGCGGGCACACAGTTCCAAATCGAGCTGATGATTGTGGGTCATCACCAGATAGAAGCTGCCGGCGGGCTGGCCGTTAATCTCGGCCACCGGATCCTCACTCACGATGTTGGTCACACCGGCGGGCAGCTCGGCGGGAAACTCCGCCTCCCGCTCGTCTATCCAGGTTATGCGAAACGGCAGCGTGGCCAGTATGTGCACCAATGCCTTGGCCACATGACCGGCACCGAACAGCACCAGATGATGGCGCGCCCGCACCACCGGCTCCAGCATGATGGTAGCCATGCCGCCACAACACTGCCCCAGACTGGCACCGAGATTGAAGCGTTCCACCTTCATCTGAGGCTCGCCCTGCAGCAGCATGTTTCGCGCCAGCTGCAACGCCTTGTATTCCAGGTGACCACCGCCGATGGTGGCGTAGCAGCCCTGTTCGGTCACCAGCATCTTGGTACCGCTGTCGCGAGGCGTAGAGCCCTTGTGCTCGACCACCGTCACCAGCACGCAGGGTTCGCCCTTGCGTTCCAGCTCGGCCAGCACCTGAATCCAGTTGTCCTTGAACATAACTTCACCTCTACTACCGCCTCTACCACCAACAGCAAACGCAGGCTTTATCTCAGGAGAAACGTCGGATTAAGGGTCTACTCCTCCGACCTTCTGTTTCAGGGATGAAACAGAGAGCGTACATGGGGTGAGCTTGCCTCGCCGTGACGAACTGTTACAGCCTGACCGAACATCCTGTGAATGTTCGCAGCAGGCTGAAACAGTGAGCGGCAACTCCCACAGCGAGTCGACGGAGCGGGCCCTTTGTCCGACTTATGCAACCTGACCAGACTATGCCCGACGTTACTTAGCCAGCACATCCTCGGTCACGGCTTCGTTCTGCTCCACCAGCGCCTGCATCTGCTCCACCGCCCACAACACCCGCTCGGGGGTGGCCGGGGCATCGATATGCGGATATTTCTTGTAATCCGACACGCTGGCCACCGCATCTTTCAGCGCACACCATACCGAGATGCCGAGCATGAAGGGCGGCTCGCCCACGGCCTTGGAATGGAATACGGTGTCTTCCGGGTTCTTGCGGTTTTCCAGCAGTTTGACCCGGAAGTCGAGGGGCGTATCGGCCACCGCCGGGATCTTGTAACCCGCCGGGCCGTTGGTCATCAGCCTGCCCTTGTCGTTCCATACCAGCTCTTCGGTGGTCAGCCAGCCGGCCCCCTGAATGAAGGCGCCCTCGACCTGGCCGATGTCGATGGCCGGGTTCAGCGAGTCACCCACGTCGTGCAGGATGTCGGCGCGCAGTATCTTGTATTCGCCGGTCAGGGTATCCACCACCACCTCGGAACAGGCGGCACCGTAGGCGAAGTAGTAGAAGGGACGACCGGATCCGGTGGCGTGATCGTAATAGATCTTCGGCGTACGGTAGAAACCGGTGCTCGACAGGGAAATCTGGTTGAAGTACGCCTGCTGCACGAACTCCTGGAACGACAGGATCTGATTGCGGATCCGCACGAAGTTGTTCTTGAACACCACTTCTTCCGGGCTGACCTGAAAGTGCCCCGCCGCCCAGTCGATCAGCCGCTGCTTGATGATCTGCGCCGCATTCTGCGCCGCCTTGCCGTTCAGGTCGGTGCCGCTGGAGGCCGCCGTAGGCGAGGTGTTGGGCACCTTGTCGGTGTTGGTGGCGGTGATCTGGATACGATCAATATCCACCTGAAACTCTTCCGCCACGATCTGGGCCACCTTGATGTTCAGCCCCTGTCCCATCTCGGTGCCGCCGTGGTTGAGATGGATGCTGCCGTCGGTATAAATGTGCACCAAAGCGCCGGCCTGGTTGAGGAAGGTAGCGGTGAAGGAAATACCGAACTTCACCGGGGTAATGGCGATGCCCTTTTTCAGGATCGGGCTCCGGGCGTTGAAGGCCTTGATCGCCGCACGACGGTCGGCATAGTCGGAAGATTGTTCCAGCTCCGCCACCAGCTCGTGAATGATGTTGTGCTCCACCGGCTGGTGATAGTGGGTGACGTTGCGATCGTCCTTGCCGTAGAAGTTGATCTTGCGGATCTCCAGCGGATCCTTGCCAAGAACCGAGGCAATCTCGTCCATCACGTGCTCGATGGTCATCATGCCCTGGGGACCACCGAAACCACGATAGGCGGTGTTGGAGGCGGTGTTGGTCTTGCAGCGATGGCCGATCACGGTGGCCTCGCCCAGATAGTAGGCGTTGTCCGAGTGGAACATGGCGCGGTCGACAATCGAGGGCGACAGATCCGGCGAATAACCGCAGTTACCGGCAACGGTAATCTCCGCCGCCTCGATGCGGCCGTTATCGTCGAAACCGATCTTGTACTGGTTGAAGAAGGGATGACGCTTGCCTGTCATCATCATGTCTTCGACCCGCGGCAGCCGCATCTTGGTGGGACGACCGGTAAGGCGTGCCACCACCGCCGCCATGCAGGCGGGGCCGGCGGCCTGGGTTTCCTTGCCGCCGAAACCGCCGCCCATGCGGCGCATGTCGATCACGACTTTGTGCATCGGCACGTCCAGCACGCTGGCCACCAGTTTCTGTACCTCGGTCGGGTTCTGGCTGGAGGTGAACACCATCATGCCGCCGTCTTCGGTAGGCACCACCGAGCTGACCTGGGTTTCCAGATAGAAGTGTTCCTGACCGCCGATATGCAGACTGCCTTCGATCACATGCTTCGCATTGCGGAGCCCGGCGGCGGAATCGCCACGCTGCTGCTTGTGACTCTCGGTCACGAACAGCTCTTTTTCCAGCGCCTCCTCCACCGACAGCACCGCCGGCAGATCTTCGTATTCGACGATGGCCGCCATCGCCGCCCTGCGCGCGGTTTCCAGATCTTTCGCCGCCACCGCCAGTATCGGCTGACCGACATACTCGACCTTGCCATCCGCCAGCAGCGGATCGCCGGCCAGCACCGGGCCGATATCCAGCTCGCCCGGCACATCTTCGGCGGTAATGGCGATGGTCACGCCATCAAACTGGTAGCAGGGAGCAACATCGAGTTTGGTGATGCGGGCATGGGCCCGCTCCGACAGCCGGGCATACAGATGCAGCTGATTGGGGAATTCGAGCCGATCATCGATGTACTGGGCTTCGCCGGCCACCTGCATGGCGGCGCTGTCGTGCGGCACCTTCTTGCCCACGCCGGTCTGCAGGCTCTGTTTGACCCGCTCCATCATCTCGTCGATGGTGAGTGTGTTACGTTGCTTGTTAGACATAAGACGTCACCCTGGTTTCCAGTTTCAGACTCTGCTGCTCGATGAAAAACTTGTAGAGCAGGTTGGTGGCGGTTTTACTGCGGTATTCCTTGCTGGCCCGAAAATCGGACAACGGCTCGAAATCACCGTTCAGCGCCTGCATCGCCGCCTTGACGGTGGCATGATTCCAGGGCTGGCCGAGCAGCGCCTGTTCGCAGGCGGCGGCGCGTTTGGGCACCGCCGCCATGCCGCCGAAGCCGATGCGCACATCGGTCACGGTGCCGCCTTCAATGGTCAGGTTGAAGGCGCCGCACACCGCGGAAATATCGTCATCCAGTCGTTTAGACAGCTTGTAGACCCTGAAGTGCTGGTTGGCCACCGGCTTGGGCACTATCACCTGCTCGATGAACTCGCCCGCTTCCAGCGCGGTCACCTTGTAGCTCAGAAAGTAGGCCTCTATCGGCAGTTCACGACGCCGGTCGCCCTTGCGCAGTATCAGCCGGGCATCGAGGGCCATCAGCACCGGCGGTGCATCACCGATGGGCGAGGCGTTACCGATGTTGCCCCCCAGGGTGCCCTGGTTGCGGATCTGCAGGGAAGCAAAACGGTGCAGCAGTTCACCGAGGTCGGGAAAGACGCGGCTCAGGGCGTCATAGCTGTCACTCAGGCTGCGGGCGGCGCCGATCACCAGCTGCCGGTCGCCTTCTTCCAGTCGTTTCATGTCGGCCACATTGCCCACATAAATCATCTTCGGCAGCTCGCGGTGAAGCTGGGTCACTTCCAGCGCCAGATCGGTCCCCCCGGCCAGCAGCCGAGCGTCCGGGTGCTGCATCAGTAGCGTCGCCAGCTCATCGCTGCTGGTGGGAGAGAAGCACACCTTGCCGTTTCCGTTCAGGGTAACCAGGGTGTCGGTCTGGATCTGATCGAGCCGTGCCAGTACCTCGGCCTCGTAACGGGAGAACTCGTCAGCCAGCTGCGGCTGCTCGGCGATGGCTCTGGCGGCATCGACGATGGGACGATAACCGGTGCAGCGGCACAGGTTACCGGCCAGGGCTTCGAGAATGTCGTGCTTGTCGGCCGCCGGTTTGTTTTTGCTCAGGGCAAACATGGACATGATGAAGCCGGGGGTGCAGAAGCCGCATTGTGAACCGTGAAAGTCCACCATCGCCTGCTGCACCGGATGCAGACTGCCGTCTGTCGACTTGAGATCTTCCACAGTGATCAGCTGCTTGCCGTGCAGCGCCGAAACGAAGGTCAAACAGGAGTTTACCGTTTGATAACGAATATGCTCGCCTTCCCGCTCACCCAGCACCACGGTGCAGGCGCCGCAGTCGCCGGATGCACAGCCTTCTTTGGTCCCGGTCTTGCCCACGCGAGTACGCAGGTAATTGAGCACCGTCATATTTGGCGAGAGGTCTTGTTCCTCCCGCAACTCCTGGTTAAGCAGAAACTTAATCAAGGCTTGCCTCCTTCAGCGAGTACACCGCACACATTGCCCACCACCGGAATGATAGTATCTTTACGTGTAATTAAAGTTAAACTTGACCGGGTAGTCAACAAATATTTTACTATCGGGTAACACCGATGCCGGGTCTGGCCGTTAACCGGTGGCCATGGCTGATGATTCATCAACGATGGATACGGAGATTAACGACGCACTATTGGCCTTGATATAAAGTGTAGCGGGAGCACTGCCGGATAAGGGCGGGAATGACAGTCGGCGGCGGGAGCAGCCCGATGACGTCAGCCGGCGGGTACCGACGTCATCGAACGGGGAAGGCAGGGCCTCGTCAGGAGGCCGGCAAAGATTGCACCCCGCATCCGGCTATCACCAGCCGGGTGATCACCTGGGCCGCCCGTTCGAAATCGTCATCGTCCAGCTCCTCCTTGCCCAACGCCATGGTGATCTGCCAGTTGAAGTCCGCATAGGTCTGGGTCGATGCCCAGATGGCAAACAGCAGATGATGAGCATCAACCGGCGCCATCAGCCCCTGCCCCATCCAGTCGGTCAGCTTGGCGCTCAGGGTACGCGTCTGCTCGCTCAGTCGCGCAATGATATCTTCCGGCAAGTGAGGGGCACCGTGCATGATTTCGCTGGCAAAGACCTTGGAAGCATAGGGGTAGTCTTTCGAAATCATCAGCTTGGACTTGATGTAGGCAGTCAGCGCCATCACCGGATCCCGATATTCGATAAAGGGCGCCGAGGCGGCCAGCAGGGGCTCGGTCACGCTTTCGAGCACGGCACGATAAAGTTTTTCCTTGCTGCCGAAGTAGTAGTAGATATTGGGTTTCGGCAGTTCGGCCAGTTCCGCGATGGCCGCGGTCTTGGTGGCGGCATAACCGTTTTCGGCAAACACCCGGCTCGCGGCACGGATGATGATTTCTTCGTTCTTAACTCTGATCCGGGACATACTGATTTTCAGGCTCCAGGCCATAAAATGAGAAGCTATTTTTGTTAACCATACCGGAATCCAGTAGAAAAGAGTAAAAAAAAGCGCCCACATCCGCGGGCGCCGAAAAATGAGTAACCAAGGTTACCCCTCGACCAAAATAACTCCTTTACCCAGGATATCAGCCGTCGTGTTAGCTGCAATCGGCAGCCAGTTCGGCCAGAGAGATACCCGCCACGGCGCAGGCTTCATCGACGTCCGAAAGATCACCGGTGACCCCTACCGAACCCAGAATGTGCTGTTGCGCGTCACGGATCAGTACCCCACCCGGTACCGGCAGAATATTCCCCTGAGCCAGGACGTTCACAGCCGCCATAAAGGCGGGACGAGCCGCCGTCATTTCGGCAAGACCACGAGAGCTGCGGCCCAGGGCGATGGCACCCCAGGCTTTACCGATAGCGATATCCGGTCTCAACAAACTGGAGCCGTCTTGACGTTGCAGCGACACCAGGCGACCCGCGTTATCCAGCACAACGACGGTGAGCGGCGCGGCAGCAACCTCCAGCGCATGCTGAAAAGCACCACGCGTGATCGTCAGTGCCTGTTCAAGTGTAACTGTACTCATTACCTGGACTCCCTGTCGGCTGTAATAATAGAGATTAATTGAGTACCAATAAAACACAAAACAGACACAATGTTAATATTTTTTGTGCACAATGATTATAAAGGTAATTTATTGCCCGCTTATTCGCCGTCAGGGTATCCGCCCTGGCTTGCCACGTTGTTCCCTTTTTATGGCGTGAGCATGGCATGGGTTTTGCTTTGGTTGCTGCCATGACAGACAGGCGTCTGGAGATGTGGAGAAAGGCATGCTGGATGTAAGACAGATTTCACCGCTTAACTGGTTTATGTGCTGGCTGCTGCTGAGCTGCACCCTGATCACCCTGCTGCCAGCCAGCCTGTTTTCCGGCACCGTTGGTCTCTGGCTGGGTGATTATCGACTGCTGTTTGTACTGGGGATGATTGCGGCCGCGTCCTATTTTTTGTCTCATGCCGCTATCATGCTGTTTCAGCATGTGTTTTATCGCAAACAGCGCCTGATGCAGCAACGATTGCTGAAAGAGTTACTGGACTACCTCGACGCCAGTGAAAAGGCGGTATTGAGAGAGTTCGTCATACAGCGTAAAAGTGTCATAAAATTGCCGGTGACCGAGCCCGCCGTCAAAAATCTGCTGGAACAGGGCATTCTGACCTACGCCTTTGGTGAGCCCGGCGATGCGGGGCTCAGTGCCATCAAACCCCTGACGATCACCATCGCGGCCCGTCCGCTGCTCACCTTCAAGGTACTGGGCCTGAATCCTGCCAATATGACCGAAGAGCAGAAAAACCAGATATTGAACAACAGGCCCAGATACGCCTACAAACAACTGGACCGCAGCTGACGGCCCGATCAGGCGTCGGGCTTATTGCCCGGTTCTCTCCTGCAAATAACCGGCGTAATCGGGGATCTGAATACTGAAATCCCGGCTCATCTGGGTGCTGTCCATCAGCATGTCGGCGGTGGCTATATTGGTCGCTACCGGTATATTCCACACCGTCGCAAGGCGCAGTAACGCCTTCACATCCGGATCATGAGGTACCGCATTAAGCGGATCCCAGAAGAAGATCAGCACATCGATTTTGCCTTCGGCGATCAGGGCGCCGAGTTGCTGGTCCCCCCCCATGGGCCCGGACATCAGACAGCGCACCGGCAGCCCCACCTGCTGACTGAGCATGCTGCCAGTGGTGCCGGTGGCGTACAGGTGATGCAGTTTCAGCGCTTCGGCCCGACGGCCGACCCACTCCAGTAATTGCTCTTTCTTGTGATCATGGGCCACCAGCGCCACATTTTTATGGGCCGGCAATATCCTTTGCGTTTCTTTCATCAATATCCATGTCCTTGCTGAAAAGTCAGATCCATACTAGCCAAAACTGCGGCGAATAAGCAGCCCTAAACGCAAAAAAGCCCCTTATCGGGGCTTGTCGCGGCGGGTGAGCAGGTACTAAGTGGCGTTTTCAAGCCACCTCGTAGTAGAGCTGTGCCTTGGCATTTTCTTCTGCCAGTATGGCCAGGGCAACCGGAATGCACTTACCACACTGAGCCCCGACGCCGAGTTCCTGCTTCAGATCTCTGAATTCGGTGTTGCCTTCTGCAACCGCGGCTTTTAGCTGACGTTCGGTAATACCCTTGCACAAACACACATACATAGACAAACCCTCCGCTTAGAGATAATGAATCTAAATGATAGCGGTTATCAATGCAAGTGGTTATTTGTCGAAAAAAACGGCTTCAATCACAGATCCGGGGATCGCTCCTTGCCCGTATTAACGCCCCGGTATCCGCCGCCACAGCCCGACAGCATCAGGCGATGGCCACAGAGCCGCTGACAGCGCCCTTCCCGCCCAGGAAAAGAAGATCCGAGGCAGCTCTACCCCGCGGTTGCGCCCAGTCGCGGCGCCAGTGCAGACAGGTCGTAGCCGGCTGCAGTCGCCAGCTGCAACAACTCCGCCGCCGGTTGCTTGCCAGCCTGCGCCAGGGCCCACAAGGTGATGGAACGGGTTCCGGTACGACAGAAGGCCAGCACCGGCTGACGAGGCTCCGCCAGCACCCGGGCAAAGGCCGCCACCGCCTCTTCGGTAAACTGACCGGAAGTAATGGGGATCCAGTACCAGTCAAACCCTTGTGCTCGCGCCTCGGCCGCGATAGTTTCCGCCGCCGGCTGCCCATCGGTCTCACCATCGGGTCGGTTACAAATCAGCGTGTGATAACCCGCCGCTTTTAACTGGGGTAAATCGGCGGCGGTGATTTGCCCGGCCACGGCGAAAGAGGGAGTGACTTGTCTGATATCCATATAGCTAACACCTCGCTTGATTACTCAGGGCTGCTTGAAACCACAATGGCGGGATCCACTACCGCAAACAGAAAAACATTAGATAAGGCCAATGCTTTTCTGTTTGCAAGCGGTAAACGAAAAAAGGAGGCCGAAGCCTCCTTTTTTGTGCAATCAAGAAACGTTATTACTTAACGATCTTGGCTACAACGCCGGCACCTACGGTACGGCCACCTTCACGGATGGCGAAACGCAGACCGTCTTCCATCGCGATAGGAGCGATCAGGCTGACAACCATTTTGATGTTGTCGCCAGGCATAACCATTTCAACGCCTTCCGGCAGTTCGATGGTACCGGTCACGTCAGTGGTGCGGAAGTAGAACTGAGGACGATAGCCTTTGAAGAACGGAGTGTGACGACCGCCTTCTTCTTTGGACAGCACGTATACTTCGGATTCGAAGTCGGTGTGCGGCTTGATGGAGCCCGGCTTGGCCAGAACCTGACCACGCTCAACGTCTTCACGCTTGGTACCACGCAGCAGAACACCTACGTTCTCACCGGCACGACCTTCGTCCAGCAGTTTGCGGAACATTTCAACGCCGGTACAAGTGGTCTTGACGGTATCCTTGATACCAACGATTTCCACTTCTTCACCAACTTTAACGATACCGCGCTCAACACGACCGGTAACAACGGTACCACGGCCCTGGATGGAGAACACGTCTTCGATCGGCAGCAGGAAGGCACCGTCAACGGCACGCTCAGGCTCGGGGATGTAAGAATCCAGAGCAGCAGCCAGTTCCAAGATCTTGGGTTCCCACTCGGCATCGCCTTCCAGGCCTTTCAGAGCAGAGCCCTGGATAACCGGAATGTCGTCGCCCGGGAAGTCGTACTCGGACAGCAGTTCACGAACTTCCATTTCTACCAGTTCGAGCAGCTCTTCATCGTCAACCATGTCACACTTGTTCATGAACACAACGATGTAAGGTACGCCTACCTGGCGGGCCAGCAGGATGTGCTCACGAGTTTGCGGCATAGGACCATCGGTCGCAGCAACAACCAGGATAGCGCCATCCATCTGAGCAGCACCGGTGATCATGTTTTTAACGTAATCGGCGTGGCCAGGGCAGTCAACGTGAGCGTAGTGACGTGCTTCGGTGTCGTACTCAACGTGAGAAGCAGCGATGGTGATACCACGAGCTTTTTCTTCCGGAGCGTTATCGATCTGGTCGAACGCGCGAGCGGAGCCGCCCCACTGCTTGGCCAGCACGTTGGTGATGGCAGCGGTCAGAGTGGTTTTACCGTGGTCAACGTGGCCGATAGTACCAACGTTTACGTGCGGTTTGTTACGTTCAAATTTTTCTTTAGACACGGACTAGTCCTTCCTAGTTTGATCCCACTCGCTGTACGGGTGGGGAGTTTAAACAAAGATTAGTTAACCTTTACGAGCAGCAATAAGCGATTCTGCCATGCTGCTAGGTACTTCGGCGTACTTGGCAAACTCCATGGAGTAAGAAGCACGACCTTGCGACTGTGAACGCAGGTCTGTAGCGTAGCCGAACATTTCAGACAGCGGTACCATGGCATTAATAACTTTGCCGGTAGGACCGTCTTCCATGCCTTCGATGATACCACGACGACGATTCACGTCACCGATCACATCACCCATGTACTCTTCCGGCGTTTCCACTTCAACCTTCATCATCGGTTCAAGCAGCACGGGGTTACACTTCATGAAGCCCGCTTTAAACGCCATGGAACCGGCGATTTTAAAGGCCATTTCAGAAGAGTCAACATCGTGATAGGAGCCATCGTACAAAGTGACCTTGATGTCTTCGATCGGATAGCCCGCAAGAACACCTTGCTTCATCTGTTCCTGAATACCTTTGTCTACGGCCGGGCAGAATTCCTTGGGAATAACGCCACCGACAACGGCATTCTCGAACTTGTAGCCAGCACCGGGTTCCTGCGGTTCAATCTTGATCCAGACGTGACCAAACTGACCACGACCACCTGACTGACGTACGAACTTGCCTTCCTGCTCCACAGAGCCACGGATGCTTTCGCGGTAGGCAACCATGGGTTTACCCACGTTCGCTTCTACCTTGAACTCGCGTTTCATACGGTCAACGATGATGTCCAGGTGCAGCTCGCCCATACCGGCGATAATGGTCTGACCGGATTCTTCGTCGGTCCAGACGCGGAAAGACGGATCTTCCTGCGCCAGACGACCCAGAGCCAGACCCATTTTTTCCTGGTCGGCTTTGGTCCTGGGTTCCACGGCCACCGAGATAACCGGCTCGGGAAACTCCATCCGCTCCAGAATGATCGGCGCGTCCGGGGCACACAGGGTGTCACCGGTAGTCACGTCTTTCAGACCGATAGCGGCGGCGATATCACCGGCACAGACGGACTTGATCTCTTCACGCTTGTTGGCATGCATCTGTACGATACGACCAAAACGCTCGCGCTTGCCCTTGACAGAGTTCAGCACGGTGTCACCGGAGTTAACCACACCGGAGTACACGCGGAAGAAGGTCAGGTTACCTACGAAGGGGTCGGTCGCAATCTTGAACGCCAGGGCGGAGAAAGGAGCCGCATCGTCGGCAACACGGGTATCCGGCGTTTCGCCGTCATCTTTAACGCCGGTAATGGCGGCAACTTCTACCGGTGAAGGCAGGTAGTCAACCACCACGTCCAGCATGGCCTGTACGCCTTTGTTCTTAAACGCAGAACCACAGGTAACCAGAATTACTTCGCTGTTCAACACACGCTGACGCAGGGCAGCCTTGACTTCGGTTTCTGACAGCTCGCCGCCTTCCAGGTACTTGTCCATCAGTTCTTCATTGGCTTCGGCAGCTGCCTCAACCAGATTCTGATGCCACACTTCGGCCAGCTCTTGCATCTCGGCAGGAATGTCTTCGTAGACAAAGGTGGTACCGTTGTCTTCTTCACTCCAGTTAATGGCCTTCATCTTGATGAGGTCAATAACGCCTTTGAAGCTTTCTTCAGAGCCGATCGGCAGCTGAACAGGTACTGCCACGCCTTTCAGACGAGACTTGATCTGTTCAACCACGCGTAAGAAGTTGGCGCCGGTACGGTCCATCTTGTTGACGAACGCAATACGCGGAACCTTGTACTTGTTAGCCTGACGCCAAACGGTTTCAGACTGGGGCTGAACGCCACCCACCGCGCAATAAACCATGACAGCACCGTCGAGCACCCGCATGGAACGTTCAACTTCGATAGTGAAGTCAACGTGTCCGGGGGTGTCGATGATGTTGATCCGGTGCTGGGGGTACTGATGTGCCATACCATCCCAGAAACAGGTGGTCGCAGCAGAGGTGATGGTAATACCACGCTCCTGCTCCTGCTCCATCCAGTCCATGGTGGCGGCACCATCATGGACTTCACCGATTTTATGACTCACACCGGTGTAAAACAGCACACGCTCGGTGGTCGTGGTTTTACCGGCATCAATGTGCGCACTGATGCCGATATTGCGGTAGCGTTCAATGGGAGTTATACGAGCCACAATGAAATCCTCTTGCTAAGGTCAAGTGTCCTTAGTCAGCAATCAAAGGGGCACGGCCTTGGCCGCGCCCATCCGATTACCAGCGATAGTGTGCGAACGCTTTGTTAGCTTCAGCCATGCGGTGCACGTCTTCACGCTTCTTGACCGCAGAACCTTTGTTTTCAGCGGCATCCAGCAGCTCGCCAGCCAGACGCTGAGCCATAGATTTTTCACCACGCTTACGTGCGGAGTCTACCAACCAGCGCATGGCCAGGGCATTACGACGCACGGGGCGTACTTCAACCGGCACCTGGTAGGTAGAACCACCTACACGGCGCGATTTAACTTCAACAGTAGGACGAATGTTGTCCAGCGCTTCTTCGAACAGCGCCAGATGCTCTTTGCTGGTTTTTTCAGCAACGATTTCCAGAGCACCGTAAACGATCTTTTCAGAAGTAGATTTCTTACCATCTACCATTACGATGTTTACGAATTTTGCCAGCAGCTCGGATCCGAACTTGGGATCCGGCAGGATTTTACGCTGGCCGATTACGCGACGTCTTGGCATTGCAAACTCTCCGTAACTTCAGGGATAACCCAAAACACAACAGGTTAAAAAATAAAATGTTTGGCCTTACTTAACGGAGAACCATTAAGACTTGGGCTTCTTGGCACCGTACTTGGAACGGGCCTGGCGACGAGCGGAAACACCTGAGGTGTCCAGTGCGCCACGTACGGTGTGATAACGCACACCGGGCAAATCTTTAACACGACCACCGCGGATCAGCACTACGGAGTGCTCCTGCAGGTTGTGGCCTTCACCACCGATGTAGGAGTTAACCTCAAAGCCGTTGGTCAGACGAACACGGCACACTTTACGCAGTGCAGAGTTCGGCTTCTTCGGGGTGGTGGTGTATACGCGGGTACATACACCGCGTTTTTGCGGGCAAGCTTCCAGCGCCGGCACGTTGCTTTTAGCAACGGCTTGTTGGCGAGGCTTGCGAACCAGCTGGTTAATTGTTGCCATTAACAGCTCCTGAAAAGTATCGTTCTACAGTTGTGAAAAATCTATCCCCAAAAGCGGGGACGCAAAATTCTATGCTTGCCGTGCTGGCGAGTCAAGATTTATACAATTTCTGGCGGATGATTTATGCCGATGGCCTCACCAGGCCTGGGGACTGCCCAGCTCTGCCACCAGTTCGACCAGCCGTTCCATGGCAATGGACTCACCCACCCCGGGGTGCAGCCCCCGGGCTTGCAGGTCTTCCTGCATCACGTACAGCCGGTCACTGTCGGCCAGTGTTTGCAACCGCGCCTGCCAGGCGGGCACGGTAGCGGCGATCACCGCATCCTGCCATAACACCAGCCGGTCCTGCGGCTGCAGATGATGCAGCGCCTGTTCCAGCGCTCGATGACCGAAGGGGGAATCTTTTACCGTATGCAACATGATGACCTCAGAAACTCAGCCGTACATTGTAATCGGCCAACCGCTGTTGCAGCTCATGCCATGGCAGCACCGTCGCCTCTATCGTCAGCCTTTCCACCGACAGGCCCCGCTCGGCCAGTGCCTCGGCACAGAGATAGACGTTCTCCACATCGTACAGCGCGAGCAGACCGAAGGTCGGTGCATAGTCACGCCCCAGCACCCGAGCCGGATCCTGCCCGGACAGCAGTTGATAGACACCGTCGTCGATAAAAAACACCCCGATGTCTTCACTCAGGGCCGAGGTGGCCAGCACCGCATCCAGCCCTTCCCGGCCAGAGGCCGAACCATGGGGCGGCGTACGAAAAATAAAGGCGACCTTATTCATAAACATAAATCATCAGAATTGCACCACCCTGTCGGCACTCAGTGCCGCCTGCGCCAGCGAACCCAGCCCACTGAGGCGGAAAGGCGGTGCCAGGTTCCACTGTGCCAGTCCGGCCTGAGTGGAATTGTTCTGATCACTCACCCCCCGGCGCAGCGCTGCCGCGACACAAACATCCAGCGTCAGATCGTGCTCCCGGGCAAGCTCAGTCCAGGCCAGCTGCAGATGGTGCTCATCACCGGCCGGCTGTACCAGCTGACTGGCGTTATGCACCCCTTCCTGATAGAAGAAAATCTGGCTGACCACATGGCCTTGCTGCAGCACGGCACGAGCAAAGCGATAGGCATCCGCCGCCGACTGGGTGCCGTAGCAGGGGCCGGTGACCAATAGTGCAAACTGCAGGGAGGCTGGTTTCATGGCGGGATCCGAACCGAATGGGGCAACCGATGGTTGCCCCGGACAAGACTTACTCGACGTAGGCAACCGCTTCTACTTCTACCAGCACGTCTTTGGGCAGACGAGCCACTTCCACGCAGGAACGCGCCGGCGCACCCAGGGTAAAGTAGCTGGCATAGACTTCGTTGAAGGCGAGGAAGTTGTTCATGTCGGACAGGAAGCAGGTGGTCTTGAGCACACTGGAGGCATCGGCACCGGCTTCAGCCAGTACCGCCATCAGATTGTCCATTACCTGTTTGGTCTGGGCTTCGATACCGCCTTCGACGATATCCATGCTCACCGCATCCAGCGGGATCTGGCCAGAGGTGTAAACCATGTTGCCGATGCGGGTAGCCTGAACATAAGGGCCAATGGCGGCCGGGGCATTGTCGGTGGCGATGATAGTTTTAGTCATGGGTTCTCCTGATTATGCGATGGCTCTTCGTCATCGCGTTTTTTTTTGTCGAATATAAAGATACACCGTGTGTTTGGAAATATTGAGCTTTTCCGACACCATGGCGATAGCGTCCTTGATGTCGAAAATGCCTTTTTCAAACAGGATGGTGACGATCTGCTTGTTCTTGGCGTTGTTGGCTACCTGGGCATCGGCATTGATCGCTTCTATGGTGCGTTCCACCGTCAGGGTCACCAGCTCTTCGACATTATTGTTGAAGTTTTCCGGCGAGACCTCGGCGCGCTCCGCCACCTTGGGCATAAAGTCGGCCATCAACTCGTGGAACGGGGCCCCCAGATGCAGGTTGATACACAGCAGGCCGATGGTCTCACCCTGCAGGTTACGCAATAGCTGGGTCGAGGACTTCACCGGGGTGCCGATCCGGCTCTGGGTAAAACGGGTCTGCGCCACCCCTTGCCGCTCCAGCTCGTGCAACAACTGCTGGGTCTGTTCGCTCATCGGCGCACCGACCTGGCGGCCACTGAGGCCACCATTGACAATCTTGAGTACCGAGTGGTCAGGGTCTTCCAGCGAATGCAATACTACCTCACAGTGCTTGCCGAACATCTCGGCCAGCCCCTCGACCAGACTGCCGTAAAGGTCCAGCAGCTGCCGCTCCTGCTGACTGGAGCTGCTCTTGGTTGCGCTGTTTTTAAGGGAACGGGCTGTCCCACTTTCCGCTGGCATTTCTGGCTCCCACCCAAATATCTGGTTCTGATTCTCAACTGATGATGAAAGATGTCAACTATTTTTGAAGTCAGCTGAGAGCCAGCTCCCAACAGGGAGGATATCCAGTTGACCGGTCCGGTCAGCCCCGGGGACCATTTTCGATGCTGACAATTTCCCCCCTTCTGATGGTGACAATCTGCATGAACTGGTAGCGGCCAAAATGATAGGTCCAGCGCTCCCCGTCCGGCTCCTGATACCAGCGACCATAATGGTTGCGATAGTGCCGCCAGGCCGTCTCCCGTACCAGAGGCTCACCACAGTAGAGCAACAACAGGGCCACGGGATCACCATCGGTGATCAACCGGTTATTGCAACGCATGCTGTCTGCCTGGGCCGACGACAACCACAACCAGCACAAACACCCTAACCACCAGTAACGCATCGTCACCTCCTTGCCCCAAGCATAGTGCGCTCCTGGCTGGCCACGACCTTTGCAGACAATAAAAAACCGCCCGCAGGCGGTTTTTCAACATCGGGCGCCAGTCACTCAGGCGCGCAGGGATTTCTCGCCGCGCGACACGCCGCAGACGCCGCTGCGCACCACTTCCACCACCTCGGTGGTTTCGCTCATGTTGCGGATAAAGGCGTCCAGCTTGTCGCTGGTACCGACCAGTTGCACCGTATACAGATGGGGGGTCACATCGACGATCTGGCCACGGAAGATATCGGCGGTGCGCTTGACTTCATCGCGGTTGGCGCCGTCGGCGCGCACCTTGACCAGCACGATTTCCCGCTCGATATGATCGCCATCACTCAGGTCGCTCACCTTGAGCACATCCACCAGCTTGTTCAGCTGCTTGGTGATCTGCTCTATCACCCGCTCATCGCCGGTGGTGACGATGGTCATCCGTGACAGGGTGGGATCTTCGGTGGGTGCCACCGTCAGGGTTTCGATGTTGTAAGCCCGCTGGGAAAACAGACCCACGACCCGGCTCAGCGCCCCGGATTCATTTTCCAGCAACAGGGATATAATACGCCGCATCAGGTTCTCTCCGTTTTGCTTAACCACATTTCATCCATGGCTCCGGTTTTAATCTGCATGGGATAGACATGCTCTTCCGGATCGATCTGAATATCCATAAACACCAGCTTGTCGGTCAGGGAGAAACATTTCTCCAGCGCCGCATCCAGCTCTTTGGGATCGGACACCCGAATGCCCACATGGCCATAGGCCTCGGCCAGCTTGACGAAATCGGGCAGCGAGTCCATGTAGGAGTGACTCTGGCGTCCTTCGTAGAACATCTTCTGCCACTGCTTCACCATGCCGAGAGCCTGGTTGTTCATGGAGATGATCTTCACCGGTATGTTGTACTGCATACAGGTGGACAGCTCCTGGATATTCATCTGAATGGAACCATCACCGGTCACGCAGACCGATACCGCATCGGGGCGGGCCAGCTGGGCGCCCATGGCCGCCGGCAGGCCGAAGCCCATGGTGCCGAGACCACCGGAGTTGATCCACTGGCGCGGTTTGTCGAACGGGTAGTAGAGGGCGGCAAACATCTGGTGCTGACCCACATCGGAGCTGACCATGGCTTCGCCCTTGGTGATGCGGTAGACCGATTCGATGACCTGCTGCGGCTTGATGTACTGCTCACTGGTTTCGTAACGCAGACACTGACGGGCACGCCACTGTTCAATCTGGGCCCACCAGTCTTCCATTGCCTGCGCGTCCGTTTTCAGACCCAGTTCGCGAATGGCTTCCAGCATTTGCGCCAGCACCGTATCGGCGGAGCGACGATGGGAATATGAGTCTTGATGTTCTTGGAGATGGAAGTGGGATCCACATCCACATGCACTATGGTGGCATGGGGGCAGAACTTTTCGACGTTGTTGGTCACCCGGTCGTCGAAACGGGCGCCGATAGCCAGGATCAGATCCGAATTGTGCATGGTCTTGTTGGCTTCATAGGTACCATGCATGCCAAGCATGCCGACAAACTGCTTGTGAGTACCGGGCATACTGCCCAGCCCCATCAGGGTATTGGTGACCGGCAGATTGAACATCTCCGCCAGTTGAATCACCAGGGCGCTGGCTTCGGCCGTCACGGCACCACCACCGACGTACATCACCGGACGCTTGGCTTCGGCCAGGGCTTTCATGGCCTTCTTGATCTGGCCTTTATGGCCCACCCCGGTCGGATTGTAGGAACGCATCTCCACCGAGCTGGGGTAGACATAGGGATGCTTTTCTTTCGGATTCTGCACATCTTTCGGCAGATCCACCACCACGGGGCCGGGGCGTCCGGTGGCGGCAATATAATAGGCTTTCTTGATCGCCAGCGGGATATCCGAAGCTTTTTTGCACAGGAAGCTGTGCTTCACGATAGGCCGGGAAATACCGATCATATCGGTTTCCTGGAAGGCATCGTCACCGATATAGAAGGTGGGTACCTGACCGGACAGGATCACCATGGGAATGGAGTCCATATAGGCGGTAGCGATACCGGTGATACAGTTGGTTGCTCCCGGCCCCGAGGTGACCAGCACGGTGCCGACTTTACCGGTTGAACGGGTATAACCGTCGGCCATGTGCACCGCCGCCTGCTCATGGCGTACCAGCACGTGTTCAATTTTACTGTTTTCAAATAAGGCGTCATAGATATCAAGCACTGAACCGCCGGGATAACCGAATATATGTTCGATTCCCTGATCTTCCAGCGCCCGCACTACCATTTCCGCGCCTGATAACATCTCCATGATAAGCCCTCCAGGCTCTGCTCCGTTCACCTTGCCATCTTTCGCCGTCAGGGCAACCCGGCCGGACGGCCGCAACATGACAAAGTAAGCAGTTTTTATCTTTATAAAACAAACACTTCTGCCAGTCAGGATACAAATAAGCAGAAAAAGGATCAAAAATCACCTTAACCTGCTTTAAATCGCTTGTCCACGAGCTTTGTAAAAAGCGCCGTCCGACCTATGCTGGCAGAACTCCCGCTTTTTTATAGCATGGTCACCGTCAGGAAAACGGGGCCAATTTGATCATGATCGCCGGACCACCTCGGCCTGCTCAATCGGCATGCCGCTATTGAGCATTCCACGGCCAAAAAGTGATGTTATCTTGTTCACCCAAGGAAAATGCCGGGCGCAACGTCGTTCATGCTCTCGCCCGAGCCATAGTCGCACCCACCAACAACCCGGATTTTAATACAGAGAGATGACATCCCTATTAAGCGCTTTTATTCAATAAAAACCCCGCCGGGCCAACCCAGCCCATCCATCTGCATATGTCGCCACATGCAGACATAAAAATAATAATAAAATTAAAATTACAGCATAAAGCACCACTAAATCCGGAATAAGCCATCATCCCCACCAATCAATATTCCAGGGGTTAAGGATCTAAAATATTGACATCAACAGCGATTCCCGTTATTGGTATAGCCTTGTTAACGGAATTCTTCCTCGGTGATGAGTGATATGCAAAAAACCATTCAGCTACTACTACTAACCTCAGATGTGCTCAAGCGCACGGGTCGGGCGTAGCTGGAATTCATCATCCACATATTCTCAAATAAAAAACCCGTGCCATCCGCACGGGTTTTTTATATCTGTTGCGGAAGGCACGGATTCAATAGAGGGAAAGCGACATGTCGAACCAAGTCATTATTTTTGATACTACCTTGAGAGACGGTGAGCAGGCGCTTTCCGCCAGCCTGACGGTCAAAGAAAAGCTGCAGATCGCCCTGGCACTGGAACGCCTCGGGGTCGATGTCATGGAGGTGGGCTTTCCCATCTCGTCTCCCGGCGATTTCGAATCGGTACAGACCATAGCACGCCACATCAAGAACAGCCGAGTCTGTGCCCTGTCACGCGCCCTCAAGGCGGATATCGATGCCGCCGGTGAAGCGCTCCGCGTCGCGGATCAATTCCGTATTCATACCTTTATTTCCACTTCCGACATTCACGTACAGAGCAAACTGCGCAAAGACTTCGATTCTGTGCTGGAAATGAGTGTTGGCGCGGTCAAGCATGCCCGTGGTTACACCGATGATGTTGAGTTTTCCTGTGAAGATGCGGGCCGTACCCCCATCGACAACCTGTGCCGCATGGTCGAAGCGGTGATCAAGGCCGGTGCCACTACCGTCAACATCCCCGATACCGTGGGTTACACCGTCCCCAGCGAATTCAGCGCTATCATCCAGGCGTTGTTCAACCGCGTGCCCAACATCGACCAGGCGGTTATTTCCGTCCATTGTCACGATGACCTGGGTATGTCGGTAGCCAACTCCATCGCGGCGGTGCAGCAAGGCGCGCGTCAGATCGAATGTACCATCAACGGCATCGGCGAACGGGCCGGTAACTGTTCACTCGAAGAAGTGGCCATGGTCATGAAGACCCGGGGCGAACTGCTCGGGGTGCACACCAATATCAAGCATCAGGAAATCTATCGCACCAGCCAGCTGGTCCGTAATCTGTGCAACATGCCGGTCCAGCCCAACAAGGCCATCGTCGGTGCCAATGCCTTCGCCCATTCCTCCGGTATCCACCAGGACGGCATGCTGAAGAACAAGAACACCTACGAGATCATCACCCCGGAAAGCATCGGCCTACCGAAAAACCAGCTCAACCTGACTTCCCGCTCCGGCCGCCACGTGATCAAGCATCGTATGGCCGAGATGGGCTATGGCGAGCAGGACTATGATCTCGATACCCTCTATACCAGCTTCCTGGCACTGGCGGATCGCAAGGGTCAGGTGTTCGACTATGACCTCGAGGCGCTGGTGTTCTTCAGCCAGATCCACGAAGAACCCGAGCAGTTCAAGCTCAAGTATCTGAGCGTGCAGTCCGGCAGCAACGTCATGTCCACCGCCAGCGTACGCATGGAAGTGGGCGGCGAAGTTGTCAACGAGGCCGCCGTGGGCAACGGCCCGGTCGATGCAGTTTACCAGTGCATCAATCGCGTCACCGGCTACGACATCCGCATCGACAAGTACGAGCTACAGAGCAAGGGCGAAGGCAAAGATGCCCTCGGCCAGGTGGATATCGTTGCCGAATATAAAGGACGCAAGTTCCACGGCATGGGACTGGCCACCGACATCGTCGAATCCTCCGCCCAGGCGCTGGTGCATGTTATCAACAGCATCTGGCGAGCCGAGCAGGTCGCCGAAAAGAAAGAAGAAATTCAGAATAAAATTCGTATGGAGACAGTGTGAGTATGAGTGCAAGCTACAAGGTTGCCGTGTTGTCCGGTGACGGCATCGGCCCCGAGGTGATGGCAGAAGCCCTCAAGGTGCTGGACAAGGTACAGACGGAGTTCGGCTTCAGCCTGGAACTGAATCACTTTGATGTGGGTGGCATCGCCATCGACAACCACGGCACTCCCCTGCCGGCGACGACCCTGGCCGGCTGTGAAGCCGCCGATGCGGTGCTGTTCGGCTCGGTGGGCGGTCCCAAGTGGGAAAACCTGCCCCCCAACGAACAGCCGGAGCGCGGCGCTCTGCTGCCCCTGCGCGGTCATTTCAAGCTGTTCTGCAACATGCGGCCGGCCCGCATCTATCAGGGACTGGAAGGTTTCTCGCCGCTGCGCGCCGACATCAGCGCCCGCGGCTTCGATATCGTCTGCATGCGTGAACTGACCGGCGGCATCTACTTCGGTCAGCCCAAGGGCCGCGAAGGCACCGGCGCCAACGAAAAGGCGTTCGACACCGAGGTCTATCACCGCTTCGAGATCGAACGTATCGCCCGGTTGGCCTTCGAGGCGGCCCGCGGTCGTCGCGGTATCGTCACCTCGGTCGACAAGGCCAACGTGCTGCAGGCCTCCATCCTGTGGCGTGAAGTCGTCATCGAGGTCGCCAAAGACTACCCGGACGTGACCCTGAACCACATATATATCGACAACGCCACCATGCAGTTGATCAAGGATCCGTCCCAGTTCGACGTGATGCTGTGCTCCAACCTGTTCGGCGACATCATCTCCGACGAAATGGCGATGATCACCGGCTCCATGGGTCTGCTGCCTTCCGTCAGCCTGAACGACAAGGGCTTTGGCCTGTACGAACCGGCCGGTGGCTCCGCCCCGGATATCGCCGGTCAGGGCATTGCCAACCCCATCGCCCAAATCCTGTCGGCCGCCCTGATGCTGCGCTACAGCTTCAAGCAGGAAGAAGCCGCCCAGGCCATCGAACGCGCCGTGAGCGAAACCCTGGCCGCCGGTTACTTCAGTGGCGACCTCTACAGCAATGATGCCGCCCACCCGGTGCAGACCACCGCCCAGATGGGTGAACAGATCGCCAGCCGTATCAGGAGAGCAAACTAATGGCCAAGACCCTCTATCAGAAAGTATTTGATGCCCACCTGGTGCGCGACCAGGCCGGCGAAACGCCGTTGCTCTATATCGACCGCCATCTGGTGCATGAAGTGACCTCGCCCCAGCCTTCGACGGCCTGCGCGAAAAGGGTCGCAAGCTGCGTCGCCCGGACAGAACCTGGGCTACCATGGACCACAACGTGTCCACCGAAACCAACGACATCGCCGCCTCCGGTGAAATGGCCCGTATCCAGATGGAAACGCTGGCCAGCAACTGCGAAGAATTCGGTGTGCCGCTGTATGATCTGCACCACAAATATCAGGGCATCGTGCACGTCATCGGCCCCGAACTGGGCCTGACCCTGCCC
This sequence comes from Oceanisphaera psychrotolerans, assembly GCF_001870485.1. Lineage (GTDB taxonomy): Bacteria > Pseudomonadota > Gammaproteobacteria > Enterobacterales > Aeromonadaceae > Oceanimonas > Oceanimonas psychrotolerans. The sequence continues at coordinate 108,497 of NZ_MDKE01000070.1, forward strand.
GGCACCACCATCGTCTGCGGCGACTCCCATACCGCCACCCACGGCGCCTTCGGTGCCCTGGCTTTCGGTATCGGCACCTCCGAGGTGGAGCACGTCATGGCCACCCAGACCCTGAAACAGGGGCGCGCCAAAACCATGAAGATTCAGGTCAACGGCAAGCTCAAGCCGGGCATCAGCGCCAAAGACGTGGTACTGGCCATCATCGGCAAGGTCGGCCACGCCGGCGGCACCGGTTATGTGGTGGAGTTCTGTGGCAGCGTCATCGAGTCGCTGTCGATGGAAGCGCGGATGACCATCTGCAACATGGCCATCGAGCTCGGCGCCAAGGCCGGCCTGGTGGCTCCCGATCAGATCACCTTCGACTACCTCCAGGGCAAGCCCTTCGCACCCGAAGGTGACGAATGGGAGCAGGCCGTTGCCTACTGGCAGACGCTGAAGTCCGATGACGGAGCCGAATTTGACGCCGTGGTCGAGCTGGAAGGCGCCGATATCGCCCCGCAGGTGACCTGGGGTACCAACCCGGGTCAGGTCATGCCGGTGAACGGCATCATTCCGGTACCGGCAGACATTGCCGATCCCACCGAGCGTCAGTCGGCGGTCAAGGCGCTGCAATACATGGATATTCCCGCCGGTGGCAAGCTCACCGACGTCGCCATCGACAAGGTATTCATCGGCTCCTGCACCAACAGCCGTATCGAAGACTTGCGTGCCGCCGCCGCCATCGCCCAGGGCCGCAAGGTGGCCACCGGCGTTCAGGCCTTGGTGGTTCCCGGTTCACAACAGGTGAAGGCCCAGGCCGAAGCCGAAGGTCTGGACAAGATTTTCATCGAGGCCGGCTTCGAATGGCGCCTGCCGGGCTGCTCCATGTGCCTGGCCATGAACAACGACCGGCTCGCGCCGGGCGAACGCTGCGCCGCCACCAGCAACCGTAACTTCGAAGGCCGTCAGGGCCGGGGTGGTCGCACTCATCTGGTGAGCCCGGCCATGGCCGCCGCCGCCGCGGTATTCGGACACTTTGTCGACATTCGGGAATTATAAGGGGTATAACATGAGCGGATTCAAGCAATTAACCGGTATTGCCGCCCCTCTGGATGCGGCCAACGTGGATACCGATCAGATCATTCCCAAGCAGTTTCTGCAGAAGGTGACCCGGTCCGGCTTCGGCAAGCACCTGTTTCACGACTCGCGCTTTCTCGACGATGCCGGCGAGCAGCCCAACCCGGAGTTTGTACTGAACCAGGCGCCCTATGATCAGGCGGTGATCCTGCTGGCCCGGGAAAACTTCGGTTGTGGCTCCAGCCGCGAGCACGCGCCCTGGGCACTGGCCGACTTCGGCCTGCAGGCGGTCATCGCCCCGAGCTTTGCCGACATCTTCTACGGCAACGCCATCAACAACGGCATGGTGCCGGTACGGCTGACCGAGCAGCAGGTAGAGGCCCTGTTCCAGTACCTCAACGCCAACCGGGGCGCAGAGATCACCGTGGATCTGGAAGCCCAGCAGGTGCGCGCCGGCGAGCACGTGTTCTCGTTCGAAATCGACGAGTTCCGCCGCTACTGCCTGCTCAACGGTCTGGACAACATCGGCCTGACCCTGCAGCATCAGGATCAGATCGACGCCTATGAGGCCAAGCAGCCCAGCTGGCTGTAATCCCCTCGCAAAAAATATTTCAACGCCGGCGCAAGCGGCGTTGCTGTTTAAGCGGAAAGCTCAGCACACTTCGCTTAATGCCAGCGCCACCATATCCGTCCTGTCTCCCGTATCCACCCGTATCACGGTCGCCACCGCCATCAACGGTTCTACACCGGCATCCACCGATGGCAGCACCAGCCGCCATTCCTGTCCCAGCTGACATTGACCAGCGGCGACCTCCATCAAGACCCCTTCGGCACTGAGATTACGGCAAATCCCTTCTACTCTGGCGCTGGTCGTGGCCAGAATAATCCTGGCGTTGAGCTGCATTCGGCTGAATAGTCGTTGTTCCTCATGAGCGGGTATCATCCTTCACCTTCCTTACGAGACTGTGATTGACAAGAAACTGGTTTAGCAAAACGAATCGCCCTACAATAGCGTCCATTCTAAACGGGGTGCGGCCAGCCGCTGAGATCATACTCGTGCATCCTCCCCCGGATCGTGCCGGCGCAGGAATCCAAGCTCTCGGCCTTCCCCCCATCTACAAGGAGTGGCCCGTGAACAAGTTCCTGATTGCCCTGTCTTTGCTTGCTGCCGGTCAGGCCGCAGCGCAAACACCGACCCTGACCATCTATACCTATAGCTCATTTGCGTCCGATTGGGGGCCGGGGCCGGCCATCAAGCAGGCCTTTGAAGCCGAATGCGACTGCCAGCTTGAGTGGGTGGCACTGGATGACGGTGTCTCCATCCTCAACCGGTTGCGGCTGGAAGGCCGCAATACCAGGGCCGATATCGTGCTGGGGCTCGACAACAACCTGCTGCAGTCCGCCAAAAGCACCGGCTTGCTGGCAGAACATGGCCAGTCGCTGGACGGCATCACCGTACCCGGCGGCTGGACCGACACCACTTTTGTGCCCTACGACTATGGTTATTTCGCCTTTATCTACAACGCCGACAAGCTCGAGCAACCTCCGCAGAGCTTCGCCGAGCTGCTCGAACGGCCCGAACTGACTCTGCTGTATCAGGATCCGCGTACCAGCACACCAGGCCAGGGACTGATGCTGTGGGTACAGAAGCTGTATGGCGATGAGGCACCGGCGGTGTGGCAGAACCTGGCCAAGCGGACCGTATCGGTCACCAAAGGCTGGAGCGAATCCTACGGCATGTTCCTCAAGGGCGAAGCGGATCTGGTGCTGTCATACACCACCTCTCCGGCCTATCACATCGAGGCCGAGCAAAGCACCCAGTATCGGGCCGCCGGCTTCGAGGAGGGTCACTACCTGCAGGTGGAAGTCGCCGCCCGGGTCAATAGCAGCAAAGAGCCAGAACTGGCCGCACAATTTATGCAGTTTATGATCAGCCCCGCCTTTCAGCAGCACATTCCTGCCGGCAACTGGATGTACCCGGTGATCGAAACTCCCTTGCCCGCCGGGTTCGATGCCCTGGTTAGCCCCGAACACAGCCTCAGCTTCAGTGCCGAAGAAGTGGCCGAGCAACGCAGCGGCTGGCTCCGACAGTGGCTGGGTGCCGTCACCCGCTGATGTCCCGGAAATACTGGTGGGTACCAGGCGGCCTCAGCCTGCTTGGTATCCTGCTGCTGACGGCAGGGCCCATTACCGCCCTGTTGGTGCAAAGCAGCCAGAGCAGCCTGTCACGGTTGTTCCATGACAGCTACCTGCATCATGTCGTCTGGTTCAGCTTCTATCAGGCGCTGCTGTCTACTCTGCTGAGTCTGCTGCTGGCCATTCCTCTGGCTCAGGCGATGTCTCGGCGTCAGTTTCCGGGCCGGGGGCTGTTATTGCGGCTGTTCGGGCTGTCATTGGTGCTGCCGGTGATCCTGGTGGTATTTGGCATCGTCACCGTGCATGGCCGCCAGGGTTGGGTGAACCAGCTGCTGCAGTCTCTGGGGTTCGAGTCTGTCGGTTACCTCTATGGCCTCTCCGGCATACTGCTGGCCCACGTGTTCTTCAACATGCCGCTGGCGGCCCGTATCCTGTTGCAGGCCATCGAGGCCATACCGGCCAGTCACTGGCGGATGGCCAGCCAGCTCGGCTTTAGTGGCTGGCAGCTGTTCCGCTGGCTGGAGTGGCCGATGATCAGAGGCGCGTTGCCGGCCCTGGCCAGCATGATTTTCATGCTCTGTTTCACCAGTTTCGCCACCGTGATGGCCCTGGGCGGCGGCCCAAAATCCACCACTCTGGAAGTGGCCATTTATCAGGCTCTGCGTTTCGATTTCGATCTGCCGCTGGCCGGCATGCTCGCCTTGCTGCAACTGTTGTTCTGCAGCGGCTTTCTGTGGTTGCAATACGGGCTGACCAGGGCCTCACCGGAACAGCACGCCAGAGCGGAAGTCGCGATTCGCCCGGACCGGGGGGTTATCGGGGTACGCCTGTGGGATGCCCTGGTACTGACCCTGTGCCTGGGACTGTTCCTGCCTCCCTTGCTGGCCATTATCGGCAGCGGACTCAATCCTCGACTGTGGGCGGCACTGAGCTCATCTTTGTTGTGGCAGACCACCCTCACCTCGGTGATCATTGCCGGTGGCGCGGCGCTGCTGTCGCTGCTGCTGACACTGGGATTGCTCGGCAGCAGCCGCTATCTGCGGCTGCAGCTGCAGCGCAGGCGGAGCGCCGCCATGATGGAAGCCGCCGGCTCCGTTATCCTGGTGCTACCGGCAGTGGTGCTCTCCACCGGGCTCTTTATTCTGCTGCGCGATATTGCCGATGTGTTTACTCTGGGCCCGGTGCTGGTCTTACTGGTCAACGCGTTGATGGCACTGCCTTATGGACTGCGCGCCTTGCAGCAGCCAATGGACCACGTCGCCCGCCAGTATGATCGGCTCTGCACCAGCCTCGATATTCAGGGGCTGGCCCGGCTAAGGCTGGTGGAGTGGCCCCAGTTGCGCAAACCGCTGGCGCTGGCATTGGCGCTGGCGATGATGTTGTCGCTCGGCGATCTCAGCGCCATTGCCCTCTTCGGCAGCCAGTCGCTGCAAACCCTGCCCTGGCTGTTGTATCAACAACTGGGCAACTATCAGATGATAGATGCCGCCGCCACCGCCCTGGTGCTGTTGCTGCTGAGTCTGGGATTATTTGGCTTGATAGAAGGCGTGCTGGGAGGCAAAGATGCTGCAACTGAATAACCTCTGCTCCCGTTACCCGGAGCAGGAGCTGTGCTTTTCTCTCACCGCCGACGCCGGTGAAATCACCGCCCTTATCGGCCCCAGCGGAGCCGGAAAGTCCACCCTGCTGGCCATGGTCGGCGGCTTTACCCCCATTGATTCGGGACAACTGCTGCACGATGGCCGCGAATTATTGTCACTCACCCCGGCACAAAGACCCATCACCACGCTATTCCAGGACAACAACCTGTTCTGGCACATGACGGTATATCAGAATATCGCCATCGGCCTGTCCCCTACCTTGCGGCTGACACCGGTACAAAAGGCCACCGTTGAACAGGTCGCCGGTCAGGTAGGTATCGAGATGCTGTTGCATCGTAAGCCTTCGAGCCTTTCCGGCGGGCAGCAACAAAGGGTGGGGCTGGCTCGCTGCCTGGCACGCAGACAGCCGGTACTGCTGCTGGATGAACCCTTTTCCGCCCTGGATCCGGCTTTGCGTTTCGAACTGCTGGAGCTGCTACGCTCGCAAACCGATCAGCTGCAGCTCACCGTCCTGCTGGTCACCCATCATCCGGACGAGGCCGCCAGAGTAGCCGATAGCATCGCTTTCGTGCATGACGGGCACATTCTGGAGCAGGGAGCAAGGGAGCTGCTGTCCGCTCCCCGCACCGAAGAACTGAAGGCCTATCTCGGCCGTTAGAGGTTTTCTTCCGCGAAGGAAGCCAGGCGGCTGCGAACCACTCCATTGAGGTAGATGTTGGCGCTGCCTTCGAAGTCCTTGAAGCGCTCGACGATGTAAGTCAGCCCGGAGGTCACCGGGGTCAGATAGTTAGAGTCAATCTGGGCCAGATTGCCCGAGCACACCAGCTTTGTGCCTTCACCGCAGCGGGTGATGATGGTCTTGAGCTGGGAGGCGGTCAGATTCTGGCATTCATCCAGCAGCACAAAGGTGTTCTGAATACTGCGCCCACGCATGAAATTGACCGATTTGAACTGGATATTGGCCTTACCCATGATGTAGCTGAGCGAGCCGTCCATGCATTCATCCTGCTTGTGCAGCACTTCCAGAGTGTCGGTGATGGCCGCCAGCCAGGGGGCCATTTTTTCTTCTTCCGTGCCCGGCAGGAAGCCGATACTCTCGGCAATCTCCGGGGTGTTACGCGTGACAATCACCCGATCATAGATGCCTTTCTCGATGGTCATCTCCAGTGCCGATGCCATCGCCAGCAGGGTCTTGCCACAGCCCGCAGGCCCCGTCAGGATCACCAGCTCGATATTGGGGTCAAGCAACGCATCCAGTGCCATGGCTGGTAAATATTCTTGGGATGAATGCCCCATGCCTTCCGTCCCATCATCCGCTCCCACCCCAGATCGACGAAACGAACCTTGCCAGCGGCCTTATCCAGTACCCGGCCGGCAAAGTCGTTGGTATCATCGATCAGATACTGGTTGATGTGGGCTCCCGGCAACAGCTCCTCGGCTACCGTATGGATGACCTCTCGGCCGTGGGTTTCGCTTTCGCACTCGCCCACCTTTTCCCAGAAACTGCTTTCCTGATGATAGAACCCCTTCGCTAACAAACGGATATCATCGATCAGCTGATCAGAGCGGTAGTCCTCCACATATTGCAGGCCGGCGCCCTTGGCCTTGAGCCGCATATTGATGTCTTTGGTGACCAGTACCGCCATGCCTTCCGTGGTATGTTTTTGCAGATAGAGCGCGGTATTGATAATGCGATTATCGGCTTCGTCATCGGTAAACACCGCATAGCCTTCCGGCAGATGTCTGTCGGTGATAATGGCAATGGAGCCAGAGGCTCATCGTCCTTGAGCCCTAACGGCACCCCGGCCACAATCTGTTCCGGGGTTGCATCATGAAAAATATCCTCCAGCGTCCGAATGGCCACCCGCGCATCGCGACTGACATCTTTTTGCCGATCTTTGATCCGATCCAGCTCTTCGAGCACCGTCATGGGAATGACGACGTTATGTTCCTTGAAAGAATAAATGGAGAGGGGTTCGTGCAGCAGTACGTTGGTATCAAGAATAAAGCGTTTACGGTCATTGTCGTCCATAGACATGCTCCCTCGGGCTTAGCCCATATCATGGTCATTGCCCAGTTAAAGCACGGTGCAATGACAGCTTTATTACAACCTAACGCTATGACTTTTTACGCTTTCCGGCAAGCATTTATGTCTGATAGATAACGATGAATGAGTGTCATCTCACTAAGCGGTCAATTAACGAGCTAAAGCGGTGATTGGGGAAGTAGTCAGGGAGTGAGGAGATGATAGACCAACAACGGAAAAAGCCCGACTCTTTCGAATCGGGCTTTTTGATTGGGTGCCTGGCAGTGACCTACTTTCACATGGCAGCTGCCACACTATCATCGG